>DASVAS010000081.1:0-55706 GCA_036376245.1 Thermoanaerobaculia bacterium
CGATCCAACGCTCCAAACAGCCTGTTCTCCCTCCGCGGCACACCCTTCTTACGCCTTATTTACAGTCGCATGCCAGAAACTCGGTGCCTTTGTGGCCCCATCCCATAGCCCCCAACCAGCTCGTGAATAATCCGGGCTAGAGCGTGAAGACCTCTTCGATCCTCCGCTGCACCCCGATCGTCTCCCGCACCGCCTCCGCGATCTTCCGGAATTCCTCGATCTCCTTCATCCGCAGATGGCGCCCGGAGCGCGCCGCCAGCCAGCTCTCCAGTACCTTGTAGCCCCCGATCCGGTAGTCCCACACCTCGGGCTCGATCCCCACCCATCCGCCCGCCTCGAAGCGGGCTCTCGGGCGGTCCAAGCGGTCCGAGCGGAGCAGGTGCAGGTCGATCAGGACCGCGCCGAAGCCCGCCATCTCCAGGAAGTCCTCCCGGCCCCGGGGCAGCGGGATGCGCGGGAAGTCCACCCGGAGCAGATCGGCATACCGTCGCCGGTACGCGGGGGCATAGAGGACGGCGTAGACGTACTGCAGGAGCCCGTCCGGGCTGGGCTCCTCGCCCGTGCGCGCCTCCAGGAGACGGAGAAAGGCCGGCGCGATGTTGGCGAGCCGGCCCGTCAATCCCCCGGTCTCCAGCCAGAGCGGAAAGACCGTGTTGATGTCGTACGCGCTCACCGCCTTGTGGCCCGCGATCACGTCGGTCACGAACGCGCCGGGCTCCTCCTTGTGCTGGCGGGGAACGATCAACCCCAGGTTGCCGCCGGCCAGCAGGTGGCGCATGACCTTCCGCCGCGGGCGCTCGATCAGGTAGCCGGCGTAGAAGATCGTCCGGCGGTCGAACGGGTGGCGGAGAAAAGGGAGGAAGCGGTCCCTCCACTCCGCGTCCGCCGCCGCCCGGGGGTCGCTGCGCCGGAGGGATTCGATCTCTCGTTTCAGAGCCTCCGGGTCGGTGTCGACCACCAGAGCGTCACGGCCGGTGACGATCCCCACCGAATGCTCCGGGAAGATCTCCGGCAGGGGCACGCCCCGGCGGTACTCCTCCTCCAGGGCGGCGTCGCGGGGGGCGAACAGGAAAGCCGGCCCCCGGGACTCGACCTCCCGCCAATCCGTGGCCTCCACGTCCCGCTCGGAGAGCCAGTGAAGCTTGGCGGACCGGCTCCCCCAGAGATCGGCCCGCAACACCCGTTTCGCAAGCCCCGGCTTCTTGACCAGCACCGCCACCGCCGCCCCCTGCCGCACGCCGTCGAAGACGTTGGCGTCGGGACCGCCATCCGGCGCCCGTTCCTTTTTCTTGCCGTTGCCGTGGAGGTCGAGGAGGTAGATCTCGTCGAAGGTGTCCAGCAGCGACCGGCGCAGGCCCCGGAAGGTGGGATTGTCGAGGTAGCTGTGGTTGGTGACGAAGGCCACGATCCCCTCGCCGGCCTCGTCGACCTTGCGCTGGGCGAAGCGGAGGAACTTCACGTAGTCGTCCCGCAGCCACTTGGGGTTCTTCTCCCCCAGCGGCCGGCCGTCGATCCGGCGGTAGGCCTCGTCCTCGCCCTTGTCCTTGTTCGCGGAATGGCCGGCCCACGGCGGATTGCCCAGGATCACCGTGATCGCCCGCTCCCGCTTCACCTTCCCGGCTTCCCGGGCCTCCTCCGCGAAGCCCGCCACGTACGGCATGTCCGACTGCGGAGGCTCCGTGTCGTCCAGGGCGTTCGCGAGATAGAGATGGAACCGCTCCCCCTCCCGCAGCGGGTGGCCCATCTCCTCCAGGATGAGGCTCATCTTCAGATGGCCGACGGCGTACGGGGCCATCATCAGCTCGAAGGCGTGGAAGTCGCGCAGCACGTGGTCGCGGAGCAGGGCCGGCACGCCGCCGTCGCCCGTCTCCGCCCGAGTGGCCCCGACCGCGCAGCGGATCGCCTCGACCACGAAGGTCAGCGTCCCGGCCGCCGGGTCGAGGAGAGTCACTCCCGGCTCGGCCAGTCCGTCCCGATGACCGAGCCGCGTCTGGAGAAGCCGGTGGACCGACCGCACCACGTAGGAGACCAGCTCCGGCGGCGTGTAGTAGACCCCACGAAGCTTCCTCAGCCCCGCGTCATAGTGCTGGAGGAAGGTCTGGTAGAAGTCGAGGACAGGATCGCGCCCCCGCCCGCGGTGGAAGTAGCGCTCCAGCATCTTCCGCACCGGCGCCGCCGCCAGCAGGCCGACGATCTCGTCCACGATCCAGAGGATCTCTTCCCGCGGCGCCCGCACGGAGAGGTACTGGAAGGCGTCGCGCAGGACGCCGTTGGTGGCGGGGATGCCCTCGATGGCGATCCGGCGGTCGAACTCCCCCGGGATGCGCCAGCGGGCCGCCAGCAGGCCGTACGAGAGGGTCTGGGCGTAAAGATCAGCGAACTCCTCGTGCTTGAGGCCGGTCAGTAGGTACTTCGAGAAGACCTCGTAGAAACGGGCGAGCTCGGCGTCGTTCTTCTGGTCCAGGAGATCCTGGATGCGCGCGGCGAGCAGGCGGGTACGCATGGCGAGTTGCTTCGCCAGGACGGACGCCGAGAGGCCCGGCGGCGGTTCGAAGCCGAAGAAGAGGTCGAGCAGCTCCAGGAAGGGCCGCGGGTCCGCCGTGTCCCGGGCGTCGGCGACGGCGGCCAGGGGCTTGCCCCGCTTGCCCCGATAGAGCCGGATCTCGTGGAAGTTGGTCAGCAGGAGGTTGGGGAGCTGCTCCCGATACCGCCGGACCTGCGCGGAGTCGGCGATGCGGTCCAGGTCCGTGCCCGGCCGCTTCGCCTCCACGTACCCGACGATCCGCATCCCTCGCCAGACCTGGAAATCCAGCCGCAGGTCCCCCGAGCCGCGGGGGATCTGGGTGACGTGGACGTCCTGCAGACCCTGGTGTTCCGCGAACCAGCCGAGCAGGTTTTCCAGGCAGGGGTAGAAGCTCTCCTCGCGGGCGTCCCCCCGGCGCTCCGTCTCCAGAAGTCGATCGAGATAGACAAAAAGAGCCTCCCGGGGGCCCGGCGGAGCCCCCGGGAGTTTCGCGAAGGAGGAACGCAGCGCAGGGAAAGAGGCGGCCACGCCTGGATTGTAACTCAATCCGGCAACAATCTACAGCACTTCGATCCCTCTTGCAAGCACTTCGTTGCCGAACCAGGAAATAAGCCGCTTTATTCGATCGGCGGCTCATCCTCCCACGCGGGGTTCTCGGGATCGAGGGATCTCCGCCTCCGGTCGAAGGCCTTCGCGGCTTCCAGGTCTCCGCGCCGCTGCGCCCGGAACATGCCCTTGGTGAGCAGGCTCACGGCGGAATCGTTGGTCTCGGGGTGCCTCTCCAGGCGGGGCTCCGGCCGGCCGGCCAGGGCGCCGTCGAGGATCGCCGTCCCCCGGTCCAGCACGTACTGGAGGAGCGAGTCGGCCACGGACGGCAAGTCTTCCGCCAGCTCGCTGAGCGCGTCCGCCACCTCGTCCAGGACCAGCAGGCTGTCCAGGGCGTCCGGATGGTCCAGGAGGAATCCCAGCCAGTCCTCGGCGTTTTCCTCGTCCCAGCTATCCCAGTCTTCCAGCTCCCTGTCCAAGTTCTCCGCGGTCCACATCTCCGGCTGGGGATCGAAGATTTCTACCCACCCTTCCTCGATCTCCACGAGCGCCGGCGATGGAACGAGCAGCAGGGTGCCGGGCTCTTCGGTGGAGTCCTGGACCTCGTACTCCACCTTCGGCTTCGTCCGGGCCAGGACTTCCTCCAGCTTGCGGAGCCGGACCGACACCTCGTCGCCGAGGGCGAACTCGGTCTGGGCCTTCTCGGGATCGGCGGCCACGCGGTCGAGGAACTTGAAGCCCTCCTCGGTGAGGTCGCTGTCCCGCAGGCGGTCCCGCCAGTAGCGGGCGCGTTCGCCGGCTTCGGCCATCTTGCCCTCGGCCAGGAGGAGGCTCACCTCCAGCGGTCCCAGGGCGGGGCTCTTGGGGTTGTCCTTGCGCGCCTTCTCGAGGGTCTCCCAGGCCTCCTCCATCTCTCCCGCCACGGCGTGGGAACGGACCAGGTTCTCCCAGAGGACTCCGCGCAGGACCGGCCGGAGGACCTTGGAGAGGCGCTCGACCGCTTCCTGTTTCTCGTCCTCCAGCTCCAGGTTGTCGTAGGCCTCCAGGAGTGTGTTGAGGGCGGCCGCGTCGCGCTCGTCCAGCTTCTCGGGACGGTCGAAGAGGGGAAGGACCAGCGCCAGGGCCCGGTCGGCGTCGCCGTCGTCCAGGAGCGCGGTGGCGAGGTCGCCCACCACGGACCGGGGGACCCGGCCGGACGCGCCCAGGGCCTCGGTCTGTTCCAGGGAGAGCTCGTCCACCGTCAGCCGCCAGACGGCCTCGGGATCGAGCTCGGGCATCTCGGAAGCCCATTCGGCGCAGCACTTCTTGTATTTGCTCCCCGAGCCGCACGGGCACGGGTCGTTGCGCTCCGGCCAGGGCAGCGGCCGGGGCCGGAAGCCGTTGCCGGGCAGCGGGATGGCGTTCCAGAGGGAGCGCCCGAAGATGCCGGCGTAGCTCCGCCGGGATTCGTCGTCCGGCAGCTCGCCGAACAGCTCGGGCGCCTGAGCCGGCCCGTTCTCCCGCATCCAGGCGAAAAAGGCCTCCGCGTCCTCGGTCCGCAGGATCTCGGCGACGGCGTTATGGAGGAAGCGCGCAAACTCCTCGGACGCTTCCTCGTCGTATTGCTCTTCCATGAGTGTCGTCCTCCTGGTGATAGATTATGCTGAAACGGATTCAGGGACCTGAAAAGAGAGACCGAGATGCTCACTTACGAGGACTACCTTCTCCTTCCAGAAGATGGGCAGCGACACGAAATCATCGCTGGGAAGCTCTACGTTACGCCCCCGCCTTTCGTACCACACCAGCGTCTCTCCATGCGTCTTTCGGCGCGGTTAGGGCTGTTTGTCGAGCGGAGTAGCCTGGGAGAGATCTTCACGGCACCTCTAGATGTGCTCCTCTCCCCTCACGACATCGTCCAACCGGACTTGCTCTTCATCTCGGACCGAAACGCCATGATCCTGGCTGAGGACAATGTCCAAGGCGCTCCTGATCTCGTTATCGAGATCCTTTCCCAGGTAACCCGCGAACGGGACGAAGGGATCAAGCTCGAACGCTATGGAGCTCTCGGGGTCGCGGAGTACTGGATGTTCGATACAGACCTGAAGTCCGCCCGGATCTTCCGAAGGCATCGGGACCAGCTCCAACTCGCCGCCGAGCTTTCCGCGGCGGCGGGAGACGTTCTCACCTCTCCCTTGCTGACTGGGCTGGATCTTCGCTTGGATGAGGTCTTCCGCTAGAGCTACAAAGGCAGAATCTCTACCCGGTTCATCATGTCTTCGGGCTCGCCCGCCTTGGCGATCAGCTCCAGGTCCCGAATACAGTCTCCGATCGACAGCCTGAGGGGATGCACGTAGACGAGGCCGTGAAACTGAATCCCCGCGCGCTGCCGCCGCGTGGCTTCGACCAGCAGGTCGTTGTCTTCAGAAAAGAGGACGCGGCCCAAGGCCCCGGCCCTGTCCAGCAGATCCGGATCTTCCATCTCCGCCGTGCCATCCTCGAACGCGGTCACAACATCCACATCCCGCAACCGCAGCCCCGCCGTAATGGCCCGGGGCACATTGTGATCCATGTAGAGGGGGATCGGCCTTCAGAGAAGGCCTTTGGCCTTCAGGCGAGACCGCAGGGGGGACGGACCCGAGGACTCGCGGATCTGATCCCCGAGATCCAGGTTCCGCTGGATCTCCTGGTCCAGCTCCCGCGTGTGATCCCAGTAGTAGGCCAGGGCGGAGTGGATCTGCCCCATGGACAGATGGGGATGCTGGAAGTGAAGCTCCTCAGGACTCCACCCGTAGGCCATGGTCTCGGCGACAAGCTGCGTCACCTTCATGGTCGTTCCCGCAATGACCGGGACGGAATCCTGGAGGATGACATGCTCATACCGCGTCTTCAGGCTCTCCACGGTGATTTCCTCCGTCCCGATCATACCCGACCCGTCCCCGCCGCCGGCAGGCTGAACCCGAACGCCGCCCCCCGGCCCGGTTCGCTCTCCACCCATACCCGCCCGCCGTGGGCTTCCGCGAGCTGCTTCACGATCGCCAGCCCCAGGCCCGCGCCGCCCGTGGCCCTCGCCCTGGAGGCGTCGGCCCGATAGAAGCGCTCGAAGAGGAACGGCAGGTGCTCGGGGGGAATTCCCGGACCGGAGTCCTCCACGGTCACCCGGATCTCCCCCGCCTCCTCCCGCGACGACACCCGGACGAGACCGCCCGGCGGCGTGTGGGTCGCCGCGTTGCCCAGGAGGTTGCGGAGGATCTGCGCCACCCGCCGGGCGTCCGCGTAGGCGGGCGGCAGGCTGTCGGGGATGTCGATCTCCACCCGGAGATCCTTCTCGTCCAGACGCGGGCGCAGAGCCTGGACGGTCCTCTGGACCTCGGTCGGGAGATCCACCGGCCCGCGCTCCAGCTCGATCTGTCCGGCCTCGGCCAGGGCCAGCTCCTGGAGATCGTCCACCAGCCGCTCCAGGAGCCGCGCCTCCTCGTCCAGGGAGGCGAGATTCTCCGTAGTGGGCGCCGCCAAGCCGTCCTGCAGCGCCTCGATCTGCCCCCGCAGATTGGTCAGCGGGCTCCGCAGCTCGTGGGCGACGTCGTTCACCAGATCGCGGCGCAGCCGTTCCGCCGTGGCCCGGCGGTCCGCCATGGCGTTGAAGGCGCGGGCCAGCCCGGCGATCTCGTCCTCGCCCCGGACGGTCACCCGTTGCGAGAGATCCCCCGCCTCCATGCGGCGGGCCGCGGCGGTCAGCTCCTCCACCGGCTTCAGGATGCGCCGCGCCAGGTGGATCGACAGGAGCAGGCCCGCGGCGCCGGCGATCAGGGCCGCCAGCAGCAGGGTGCGGCGGATGCGCCCGATGGACGCCTCCCCCATGGCGCCGGGTTGGGGACGGAAGGGCTGGGGCATGACGAAGAGCAGGCCGAGCGGCTCGCCGCCCGGACCGTGGAGGGCCACCCGGTAGGGCTCCTGGAGCTCGAAGCGGCCTTGCCCGTCCGCTGTCCTGCGGATCCCGCTGAGCCGGCGGCCGTCCCGCGAGGCGACGACGTCCTCGAAGGTATCCAGCGGGCTCGACGCCGCCACCAGCCGGCCGCCGGGATCGATCACCAGGAGGTCGCGCCGCATCCGGCGGCCCGCCTCGACGAGGAGCGGGGTCGCGCCGCTCCAGTCCCCCCGGGTCAGGCGCGAGCCCGCCACCGCCAGCCCGATTTCGTCGAGATCCGGCGGCCGCTGGCCCGCGGTGACCAGCGCCCGCACCTCGCTGGAGACCACCCGCGTCTGGAAGAACGCCACCACCCCCAGGGCGATGGCCAGCACGGCGGCCACCATCACGAGCAGACGGAAGCGCAGGCTACGGAGCAAGGGGCTCCCCCGCGAAGCGGTAGCCGACGCCGAACACGGTCTCGATCCAGCTCCCCGGACCCAGCTTGCGGCGCAGGTTCTTGACGTGGGCGTCCACGGTCCGCTCCATGCCCTCGTAATCCCAGCCGAAGGCCCGCTCGACCAGCTCGGAGCGGGTGAACGCCCGGCCGGGCGCGCGGGCCAGGATCTCCAGCAGCCGGAATTCGTTGGGGGTGAGCGGGACCGGCCGATCGTCCATGCGGACCTCCCGCCGGCCCAGGTCCACAACCAGCCCCCGGAACCGCAGCTCGGCCAGGCCGTCCTCGCGCTCGCGAGGGACAGCCCGGCGGAGCACCGCCCGCACCCGGGCCACCAGCTCGCGGGGGCTGAACGGCTTGGTGACGTAGTCGTCCGCGCCGATGTCCAGCCCCCGCAGCTTGTCCGGCTCGGTGGTGCGGGCCGTGAGCAGGATGACCGGGACGTCCGACTCGGCCCGCAACGTCCGGCAGACCTCGAAGCCGTCCAGAGTGGGGATCATCACGTCGAGCACCACCAGGTCCGGCCGCCGCGCCCGCGCCGCCTCCAGCGCCTGCCCGCCGTCGAACGCCACCGCGACCTCGTACCCGGCGTTCTCCAGATAGAGCTTCACCAGGGACGAGGTCTTGCGGTCGTCCTCCACCACCAGGACGGTACGGCCGGAGGTATCCATGGGGATCAGAGTGTAGTCCTCACGGCCGCCGGCGTACGACGACGCCCTCCCCGTCCTCCGAGATCCCCATCCACCCACGAACCGTCTCCCCGAGCTTCTCCGCCACCGGCGGGTCGTAGTTCGCGAGGACGATCAACGTGTGGTGCTCGTCGATCTGCTCCAGCAGGGCGTTGCACCCCGCCGTGCCGCCCGCCGCTCCGATCCCGACGATCTTCCGGCCGTCCTTGTAGAAGAGGCCGCTCCGCAGCGCCGCGTCCAGGCGGAGCATGTCGTCCACGGTCGAGTAGCCGCCGCCGGCCGGGCTCCCCTTGAAGGCGGTCAGGAAGAGATTGCTGCGCCGGCCGCCGTCGGACGCCGGTCCCCGGGGGTTCCGCCGGGTGTAGCCCACGGCCCGGTTCGCCACGGGATCGTCGAGGTCGAAGGCACCGGTGCCCGTCATACCGGCCGGCTGGAAGATGTGCTCGCGGACATAGTCGTCGTAGCTCTTCCCCGAGACGGCTTCGACGATGGCCCCCAGCACCACGTAGCCGGCGTTCGAATACTTCTGGCTCGTGCCGGGCTCGAACTGCAACGGATGATGGGCGAAGACCGCGAACCAGTCGCGGGGAGAGCGGAAGCGGTCCTTGGCCGCGTCCCGGAACTCGGGCGTGAAGATGTCGCCGAGGCCGGACTTGAACTCCAGCAGCTGGCGGATCGTGATCTTGGCGGCCACCTCCGGATTGGGATAGTCGGGGAGGTGCTTCGCCAGGGTGTCGTCCAGCGCGAGCTTTCCCTGCTCGGCGAGCTGCTCGATGGCCACGCGGGTGAAGAGCTTGCCGATCGAGCCGATGTTGAACTTCGTCTCTGGGTTGTTAGCCACCCCCAGGCCGCGGTCGGCCATGCCGTAGGCCTGGCGGAAGAGGGGCTTGCCGTCCCTGGCGAGCAGGACGACGCCCGAGAATTTGTCGGCCTTCACCAGCTCGTCCATGTGCTTGCCGAGGGCCGCCACCAGCTCGTCGTCCGACAGCCGCTTCTTGTCCTTGGCTTCCTGCGCGAGGCAGACGCCGGCCACCAACAGGCCGCCGGCGAGGGTGGCGGCCGTCCATTTCATGATCGGGTTCATGGTTTTCGTTCCTCCTGTAGACGGGAGGAGCGTAGGGCGGAGTTGTGAAGGACCGATGAAGGGTTAGTACGACCTCCCTCGGATACCCCGGCTTCAGCCCCGCCCGGGCATAAATGCCCGGGCTAAGTCGAAAAAGCCCCCTGAAGGGGACTCTTCAGTCGGGTTTACCCGGCTGTTTTCCGGTAGCCCGGGCATTTATGTCCGGGCGGGGAGGTGAGGGCCCTACCGCCGCCGCCGGCGTCTCTTCTTCCGCCGGGTCCAGCGGTCGAGCTGCCGCTCCAGGGCCTCTCCGGAGAGGAAGAAGGCGTTGGGATCTTCCCCGACCTGGCGCGTCAGCTCGTTGAAGCGGGTCAGGAATTCCTCCGGAGACAGCTCCGCCGCCTGCCACTGGAACGCCGGATGCGGGACCTGTTCCTCCCGCGCCTCCCCGGGCCTCTCCACGCTCAGGAGGTAGCGGACCGGACCGTCCGACGTCTCGACCCACTTCTCCCAGCGGCCGGCTTCCACCTCGCGCAGGGACGTGAACCGCAGCGCGGTCAGCAATCCTTCGAGGAAGGCGAGCTGCCGGCTGTCGGGGCGGTCCGACCGCTGGAATCCCAGGAGGGCGACCACCGGGCAGAGCTCGCCGTCGACCCAGGGCAGGCCGTGACGCTCCCAGACTTCCAGGTCGTCGGGCGGCGCGTCTTCCACGGTTTCGAACGAGACGGTCCAGAGCCCCATCTCGGCGGCCTCGTCGAAGTCGCCGCTCAGGAAGCTTCCAAAGGCCCGAGGGCTGGGATAGAAGAGGACCTCGGAAGCGAACGGAGGCGGACGGCGGGTCATGTTGAAGCACCGGAACGCCTCCTCGACCTCCGGCGCCTCGACCTGGAGCATGTCCTCGCGACCCAGCCAACGCCAGCAGGGAGCCTCGTAGAAGGCCGCGGCCGCGCGCGCGAACGCCGCCAGACGCTCGACCGTGACGCCTTCGCCCGTGAGCGCGCCCGGGCGGGCGTCGTCGTAGGACAGGGCGGCGACGGCCTCTTTCATCACCCGGCCCGCTATGGGGAGATCGTCCCGCACCTCCACCTTGACCCCGTGCGGCTCGGCCAGCCGCTCGACCACCCCGGCCAGGGCGACGTCGGACACCTGGATGCGCGCGGGATGGGCGCGCCACCGCCATCCCGCGCGGGAGAGGACCTCCTCGATCATCGCCGCGAGCTTCTCCCGCGGCCCCGGATCGGACGTCTCGCTCCGTCCGGACTCCACGCTCGCGCAGACCACCACCCAGGCGCGAGAGGGCGCGCCGCCCTCCGTCGGCAGCCAGATCTGCAAAGGCGCCGCGTCCACCTGCCAGGTCTCCGAGGGATCGACGGAACGCGCCGGGAACATCCGCCGGCCGGTATTCACCGCCGCCTCCTTTTCCCTTTCTTGAGACGGCGAGACTTCCCGTTCTTCACCGGCAGGGCGGGCGCGACCCGTGCGCGCAGCCAGGCGAGGGCGCCGGGGGTGGTCTCCCAGGTGCCGCAGGAGAGCAGCAGATACAACCCGGCCTCGGTCCGGTCGCCGGCCAACGGAGACCACGGGACCGTCAACGGTGTCCCGAGAAGGAGGTTGACGACGAGTCCGTTCGACCGCTGGGCATTCTTCAAGAGCCGGCGGGTCTCCAGGCAGTCGCCCTCCCGGCGAAAGCCCAGCAGGACCCGGGGCCAGGCCAGCAGGGCTGCGGAGTCGTCGCCGAACCGCTCGAGCAGATCCCCGGCTTCGGCGTCCCGGCCCAGGGCGAGCAGAACGTTCGCGAAACCATAGCGGGCGCCGACCGGGTCATGGGGCGCCAGCTCCAGGAGCTCGGAATAGGCCGCCGCCGCTTCCTCGCAGCGCTTCCGCATGGTCAGGGTATCCCCGAACCGCTGCAGGAGCCGCTGGAAGGGGAGGGACTCGGGCGCCAGCGCAGCTCTGCCGGCGGCCACACCTCGCGCCATGACTTCATGGGCGGTTTCCACGCTCACAGCGATCCGCGAGAGGAACAGCCAGGCCTCGGCGCAGCCAGGCCAGACCTCGACGGCCCGGCGCGCCAGCACGATCCCCCGCCGCCCGGGAGCGCTGCGGGCCTGCTCCATGAGATCCAGCGCCCGCTCCGCCGCGGTCTCCCCTTCCGGTTCCCGCGCCGGCTCCGCGTCCACCAGGCCGGGCAGGCTCAGGACGAAGCGGACAGGTCCGTCGGCCGTCGGCGCGACCTTCTCCCACCGGCCGGCGTCCAGATCCTCCTCGCCGGTGGCCGCCAACGCGAGCAGCAGGCCCTCGAAAAATGCGAGCGTTCGGCGGTCCGGCCGCTCGGGATGCTCGTCCTCGTACCATGCCACAGGGCAAAGATCCCCGCCGACCCAGGGCAGGGCATACCTCTCCCAGAGATCGATATCGTCCGGTGGAGCGTTCCAGGGCCGCTCGAGCTCCACGACCCAGTTCCCCTCCGCCTCCCAGTCATCCCCGCCCAGGAACTCCAAAGCCGGCAACGGCCGTCCCAGCCCGAACCCGCTCTCCACGGCGAGCTCCCGGAGATCCACCTCCACCTCGGGAGCTTCAACCCGGATCGTGTCGAACGACGTCAGATGAAGCCAGATTGGAGACTCGTAGAAGGCGGCGGCGGCCCGCGCGAAGGCGGCCAACCGGGCCAGCGTCACCCCGGGGGCCGAGAGGGGGCTCGGCCGGGGATCCGGGGGAGTCAGTTGGTCCAGGAGAAGGCCCTGGATGCGTCGCAGCTCCTCGGGCATCGCGGCCACCTTCTCCACAGGGATCGAGCGCGGAGTGAGGATGGGTTCCAGCAATCCGGCCAGCCCCGCGTCGGCGACCTCCACCCGGGCCGGCAGGGCGCTCCACTTCCGGCTGGCTTTGGCGAGGATCTCTTCCAGCAGGGCAGGCAGCTCCGCCTCGGTCCCCACCTCGGAAGCCAGCACGCGCTCCTCGTCGTCCTTCCAGCAGGTCACCCGAAAAGCGCGCAGACGCCGGCCGTCCGCCCGCGGCAGCCACAACGGCAGGCGGACCGCATCCACCTGCCAAGTTTCCATGTCCCACTGTGAATCCGGAGAGATCCGCGACTCCGGCTGCGCCATCCGTTCTCCTTTCCGGGGTCCAAGCGACCCACATCAGGCACATGATGTTACGCGAAAAGGAGAGGACATGGTGAGAGGCGGCGATGCGTGCGGCATCGCCGTTCTCTCTTCGGATGCCAAGGTACTGAGAAGGCGACTACACCACCAGCGGCTTGCGCGCCCGCACGAACGCGCTGATCGCCTTGCCGTCCATCTCCGCCAGCGCGCCGGCGGCGTCGAACCAGGCGCCCTCCAGATAGGGACGGACGTCCTCGGCGGTGTAGACGCGGGTCGGCTCGACGTCGATCTCGGTGAAGCCCACCTCGGCCAGGAGCTGGCGGTACTCGGACTCCTGGAGCGCCCCGGCCACGCAGCCGGCCCACAGCTCGAAGCTCTTGCGAAGCGGCTCGGGCAACTGTCCCCGCAGCACGATGTCCGACACCGCGAAACGTCCGCCCGGACGCAGCACCCGGAAGGCCTCGGCCAGCACCTTCCGCTTGTCCGCCGAGAGGTTGATGACGCAGTTGGAGATGATCACGTCCACCGCGGCGTCCGGCAGGGGGATGGCCTCGATCTGCCCCTTCAGGAACTCCACGTTCTCCACCCCGGCCTGGCGCTGGTTCTCGCGCGCCAGCTCGAGCATGTCGTCGGTCATGTCCAGACCGTAGGCCTTGCCCTCCGGCCCCACCCGGCGGGCCGAGAGGAGAACGTCGATGCCGCCCCCAGAGCCGAGGTCCAGGACCACCTCGCCGGGGGAGAGCTGGGCCAGCGCCGTGGGGTTGCCGCATCCCAGGGACGCCAGCACCGCCTCGATCGGGAGCCCGGATGTCTGGGCCTCGTCATAGAGATCGGACGTGATCGGGTCCCGCTGTGTCGCGCTCGATCCGGAGCAGCATCCGGGCGAGCAGCACGAGGCCGCCTCGCCCTGCTGGCGCACGCTCCGCGCCGCCGCTCCATACCTCTCGCGCACCACTTCGCGCACGGTTTCCGGGTCCAGGGTGTTCACTTCATTCATCGTCTCGCTCATATCGTGCCTTCCTTTCTTGTTGTCACTTGCAACCATATGGGTTTGAAAAAGGCGCTCCAGTCCTTCCGGAGCGCCATGCCTGAGATCGCTTTAATCCACTCTGCAGCAGCTCGCGCCGGACTCGACGCGCGCCGCCACGGCCCGGGCCAGCCGGGCGATCAGCTTCGTCATGGACTGCCGGACCTCCGGATCGAAGCCGGAGAGCAGCGCCTGCTCCTCGGCCAGCAGCCCGCCCCGGATCTTCCCGTAGAGATCCTTGCCCGTCCCGGTGGCCACCAGCAGCAGCGACCGGCCGTCCCGGGGATTGGGCGAGCGCTCCACGTATCCCTTGCGCTCCAGGGCGTCCACCACCCGGCTCGCCGTGCTCTTGTCCAGATAGAGATGGGCCGCCAGCTCGTTGAGCGTCAACCCGCCCCGCCGCGCCACCGCCTCCAGGGCGTAGCACTGGGAAATGGAGATGTCGTGGCAGCAGATCCGGTCGCGGTCCAGGGACTGATACGCCCGCACCAGCTCCGACACCGCCTCGTACAGGGCCTCGGCGTCCGCCGCCAGCGCGGGATCGGCGACCTTGACGTCCTCGTCGGTGAGGATCCGGAAGGGGCTCGTCGCGTCCATGGTTGCAGGATACAACAAGTTGGTTGGCAGATGCAACTAGGCAAGCAGGCGTCCGTGGCCTGCGACCTCACCCTCTGTCTCCCTCTCCTAAAGGAGAGGGAGGACGTGACTTCAAGGATGTTGCCGTTTCCATCTCTTCTCCTTGAGGAAGAGAGACCCTGAAAGGCAAGATCGCCTCCTCAAGGTCCCCCTTCTCCTTTAGGAGAAGGGGACAGGGGATGAGGTCGCAGGCCACGGATGCTCCGGGCGGGGTCGGGCGCCCCGTAACCTTCCCCCCTCCCCTTTCGTAGAACCCAGGAGCGCCCTCGCGCTCCCGACCCAACCCTTCAAGTCAAGGAGTCTTGCCCATGACCCCGAAATCCCACGGCGTTCGTCCCGCCCTCGCCAGGGCCGCCGGCGCCTTGCTCATGACCCTCGCCGTCGCCGCGCTCCCCGTCCAGGCGGCACCGCCGTCCAACCAGGACCTCGAGGCCTACGCCGACAAGCTCCTCTCCGCCGCCTATCCGGCCGACCAGCCCGGGGCCGCCGTCCTCGTCGTCAAGGACGGCCAGACCGTCCTCCGCAAGGGCTACGGCCTGGCCAACGTCGAGCTGGGCGTGCCGGTCTCGCCGGACATGGTGTTCGAGATCGGCTCCGTGACCAAGCAGTTCACGGCCGCGGCCATCCTGCTGCTCCAGGAGCGGGGCCAGCTCCGGGTGGAGGACGACATCACGAAGTACCTGACGGACTACCCCACCCACGGCGAGAAGGTCACCATCGAGCACCTGCTCACCCATACCTCGGGCATCCCGAGCTACACCGGCATGCCGGAATGGCTCCCGCGGGTGCGCGAGGACATGTCCCTGGACACCCTCATCGGCCTGTTCAAGGACAAGCCCTTCGACTTCAAGCCCGGCGCGGAGTGGCGGTACAACAACTCCGGCTACATCCTCCTCGGCGCCATCGTCGAGAAGGTCTCGGGCAAGAGCTACGAGCGGTTCGTGGAGGAGGAGCTGTTCCCCAAGGCCGGCATGAAGGCCTCCCGGTACGGCCACCAGGAGGAGGTCATCCCCCGGCGCGCCACCGGCTACTCGCGGGACGCCAGCGGCCTGCGCAACGCCAGCTACCTCAGCATGACCCAGCCGTACGCCGCCGGCTCCCTGATGTCCACCGTCGACGACCTGGTGGCCTGGGGCCGCGCCCTGTCCGGCGGCGCGGTCGTCAGCCAGGCGTCCCTCCAGCGCATGACGGCGCCCGCGAAGCTGCCGTCGGGCCTCTCCACCCAGTACGCCTACGGGCTGGGGATCGGCCAGTACGCCGGCCGGCGCATCGTCGAGCACGGCGGCGGCATCTTCGGCTACGTCTCCTACCTGGGCGGCGCGCCGGAGGCCGGCCTGTACGTGGCCATCCTCTCCAACAACGATTCAGCGGAGACCGGACCCGAGGAGCTGGGGATGAAGATCCTCGCCAAGGCCCTCGGCCAGCCGATGGAGGACCTCAAGACCCTCGACCTCGACGCCGCCCGCATGGACGAGTACGTGGGCGTCTACCGCTTCGGCCCGGAGACCACCCGCACGATCACCCGCGACGGGACCAAGCTCTTCTCACAGCGGAGCGGCGGCTCCAAGCAGGAGATCCGCGCCACGGGTCCGGACGAGTTCATCTTCCCCAGCAGCTTCACCCGCTACCGCTTCCAGCGCGACGCCCGGGGAAGGCTCGCGACCGTCGAGATGACGCCCCGTTCCGGCCCGATCGAGAAGGGCCAGCGGACCGACGAGCCCATCCCCCAGGAGCGCCAGGCCATCCAGCTCGACCCCGCGGTCTTCGACGCCTATGTGGGCCAGTACGACCTCCCCAACCTCAGCGTCGCGATCCTCCGCGAGGGGGACCAGCTCTTCGCCTCGCCCGCGGGCCAGCCGAAGCTGCAGCTCTTCCCCGAGTCCGAGACCCGCTTCTTCCTCAAGGAAGTGGACGTCCAGATCGAGTTCCACCGGGGCGAGGACGGCAAGGTCACGGGCCTGACGCTCACCCAGGGCGGCATGAAGATGGAGGGGAAGAAGAAGTAATCGTCCAGGACTCTTCGAAGCTTACGAAGAGCCGTCCAAAGCTTCGGAGCGGCAGCGCAGGCTTGGGATGACTCTCCGAAGCTCAGGACGGTCCTCCGAAGCTTACGACCTCGCTCCGAAGCTTGGACACCCGCTCCCGAAGCTTGCCATGGCTCTCCGAAGCTTAGGGAGCCGCTCCGAAGGTTACGACGCGGCTCCGAAGGCCAGGAAGCCCCGCCGAAGCTTACGGCGGCAGGCCTCGAACTTCGGAGCGCCATCCTGTCCTTGAGGAGCCCCGCCGAAGGTCACGAAGCGCCACCGAAGGTTACGGCGTCTCTCCGAAGCTTGGGAGCGGCATTTCAAGGATAGGGAGACTCGCCGAAGCTTGCGACGGCGCATCGAAGCTTACGGAGGCTCTTCGGAAGGCTCGGAGAGTCGGCCCAGGGCTGAAGTCCAGGGCGCTCACAGATCCGGGTCCTCCATGGGCTCTACAAGCAATTGAATGCCGTGAACAACCTCCTGAAGGCTTTCCGGAGAGAGGGTGCCGATCTTCTCGACCAACTCGCTCTTGTCCACGGTGTAGAGCTGGGAGATATTGACGACACTGCGTTTCGGCAGGCCCGCCTCGCCTTCGGCAAGGAGGACGTTTCCCAGCGCCTCGGCGCGCCGCAGGTTGGAGGTCAGGCCTCAGACGACGACCGTGCCAATGCGGCTCTGGTTGAAGACGTCGTTCTGGATGACGACGTAGGGACGCAGGAATCCAGGACCCGAGCCCGAAGGCGCCCCCGGAGAGACCCAGTAGACATCTCCCTGCCGGATCACCACTCGCCTTTCATCAGTTCCCACTGCTTTTGACGCATGCTCTGCATCTGCTCCCTCTCGTCGGCGCCGGGGGAGTCTTCGTAGGCTCGGTTGAGGGACTCCAGGAGTCTCCGGCTCTCGTAGCGCTTGACGAACTCGTCCACCGCACGGGCGATGAGCTGGCTGCGGGAGATCCGGAGGCTGTGCGCGACAGCCTCGGCTCGATGGAAGAGCGGCTCAGGGATCGAAATCGCGGTCTTGACACTGGGCATAAGTGCTTCTCATTCCCCCTTCAGTATCACGATCGGTAGTACCAAGCGTCAATACCAGAAGGCATTCAATGTCGTCATCCTGGGCCCTCTCGGCGGGAATTTCCGACTTTCAGCCAAAAAACAAATTGAGCGACAGGAGCGAGTTTTTACGTCTTTCTAGGGTATGGCCAGAAAACTGCGTTACATACCCGAGGGAGGCGCCCTGGTGGAGGTCACCTGCCGGACCTTGCACGGCCGTCTCCTGCTCCGGCCCAGCCGGGAGCTCAACGAGATCCTCGGCGGGGTCCTCGGCCGGTCTCAGCGGCTGTATCCGCTCCGGCTCATGTCCTACGTATTTCTCTCTAATCATTACCACTTACTGGTTTGGGTCAAGGACGTCCACCGGCTCGCGAGGTTCATGGGCACTTCAATTCGAAGCTGGCCCGCGAGGTCAGCCGGCTGACCGGCTGGACGGGCAAGATCTGGGAGCGCCGCTACCAGGCCATCGTGATCAGCGAGGAGGAGAGTGCCCAGGTGGAGCGCCTGCGTTATCAGCTCTCGCACGGGGCGAAAGAGGACCTGGTGGAGGCTCCCGAGGATTGGCCGGGGATCCACTGTGTTCGCGAGCTCCTGGGCGGCGAACCACTGACCGGCTACTGGTTCAACCGCACCCAGGAGTACGCCGCCCGTCGCAGGCGGGAGGAGCACGACCGCTACGAGTACGCCACGTTGGAGACCGTGACCCTCTCTCCCCTGCCCTGCTGGGAGCACCTGCCGGAGGAGGAGTACCGGCGGCGCATCGAGCGCCAGGTCGCCTCGATCAAGGCGGAGACCGCCGCCCGGCGGAAGAGGACCGGGGCGGACCCCCTGGGACCGGAGGCGATCCTGGCCCAGCACCCGCACAGCCGTCCCAAGAAGATCAAGCGGTCGCCGGCCCCGCGCTTCCACGCCGCCACCAAGGACCGGCGCCGGGAGCTCTACGATGGCTACGCCTGGTTCGTGGCCGCGTTCCGCACCGCCGCGGAGAAGCTGAAGGCGGGGGACCCGGCGCCGCCCTTCCCGAGAGGATGCTTCCCGCCGGCCCTGCCGTTCGTCGGCTGGGAGTAAGCGGGAAGAGATATACCGCCTGAAGACTGTGGGGTGGGGTCGTCCCTGGTGGACGAGAAGGGGGAGGTGTGGGCGGAAGGGACTCCACGGCCTCGATTACCAGAACTCTCCGTCGCCTATCAGCCCCTCAGAGGGCTCCCGCCGGGCTGTAGAGCGCCTTCCGGAGGGTTGAAAAAGACTTGAACGGCCATAGAGCAGGCCTCGGGCGGGGTGCGGAGAAGTGGGACTTATCCAAGAGGGTGACACCTACTCTGAGGAGTGCCGTTCGGACTCCGGGGTTGTCGGTCCTCATGCCGCCCGCCAGTTGCGAACGGATTCCAGAACGGAGCGTCCCAAAGCCTTGGCGTACTGCGTACCGTGCGATGGCCGCTTGCAATGCAGCTCGCAGCGGAGCCACTTCCGGATCATCGCCGAACATTTCGATATTCTCGAGCGCGTGGGCGACGATCCCAAGCGCCTTATCCAAGAGGGTGTTACCTACTCGGGGGGGCTCATCCAATCGGATAACACATGCTCTAATCTTTCGTATAGATAGCAGGATCTACCGCAGCATTACGCTTGAAAGCGTCAAGTCTAATGACACAAGCATCGCAAGCACCACAGGCAGCACCTTGCATCGATGGACTATAACAAGAGACAGCGCGCGAGTAGTCTACACCTAATTCTAAACCTATACGCACAATATCCTGTTTCGAATAATTAATAAAGGGAGAAGTTATCACGACTCTATGCTTACCTTCCACTGCCCGCTTTGTTGCCAGATTAGCCATCTGCTCAAAGGCCTCAAGGTACTGCGGCCGGCAGTCCGGGTATCCCGCAGCATCATCACAGTTGAAGCCTACTACTATCTCACTAACCCCCATTACCTCTGCCCAACCGATGGCATAAGCCAGAAATATCGTATTCCTCGCGGGAACATAGGTGCTCGGTATACTGCGCTGAATATCCGAAATACTCCGTCCCGTCGGCAATTCTCCTGTTCCTGTTAAAGCATTAGAGCCAAAGGAACGCATATCAATTCCAACCACTGAATGACCAACAACCGCATAGATATTCCCCAAAGTACGAGCTGCCTGAACCTCAACCACATTCCTCTGGCCATAGCTAAAAGTTAATGCCCAAGGCCTTTTTCCCTCACGCATGGCTACTACCATAGCCGTAAGTGAGTCCATTCCTCCACTTAGCAACACTATACAGTTAGCCCTTTTACTCAACATGGCCCCTTACTCCGCAGAGACATCGCGGGGCAATGAGAACGTTGCGACGACTGTTGACGCCAGCAAAACAATGCACGCAACAAATACACAGCTGAGCGAATACACGTAAACCTTCGAGAGATCAAAGCTCTCAGGCAATGCTCTTAGAAGGAGATTGCCAAGTCCACGGTTTGCAGCTAAGTACTCTGCCACAATGACCCCTATCGCCGGAAGAGGACTGCAAGAAACCACTGCCCTCATTACAGTGCCTCTAGCGTACTGCAATGAAGTTATGTATCTACTCATCATGCTTCTAGCCCTATGTGCCCGAAAGATATCTAAAGGCACAGCGGATATCACTCTCGCTCCTATCAAGCCGATCGGGAACACAGAGATGAAGATCCCTATCACAATCTCTAAAGCTCTACCTCCTGTCCCGAAAACGATTGCCACTACAGGAGCAAAGACCGCTACCGGTATACCTTGAAGAGCCACGAACAAAGAAAGAGCCAGAGGCCTTACACGTTGAAAATATACCAGCAGCATCCAGAACAAAAAACTAAGCCCAACAGCTCCCAACCAAGCCATCAGGGCACTCGATAGTGTCCACACCGCCTCACCTAGAAGAAAAGGATGAACCTCTCCTAGAGCCTTATACATTGAACTCAGGGAAGGCATAAAGGCTCGGACCTTTTCATTAGGCGACAGCTTCGGCGCCAACATGACAATTACCATCAACATCAAACTAAAGCCTATAGCAACGATAGTCCTACCGAGTAATTGCAAGCGGACATCTCGCGGCTTTTTAGGACTGTCATAAGACTCTGAGATCGAGTAGCCAACTTGTGCATTCCCCGGTTCTCCAAGGTGCTCAAAGGCAGAGCCATCAAACGAGCGGACCCAACGAACTCCATCAGACTGCTCAAAGACAAATACCTTGTCACAGGCTTGAAGGACGGCCGGGTCATGAGAAACTACAAGTGCGCCCTTAGAGGATCTAATACTAATGGCTTGTTTCAGAGCCCTAATACCCCATTCCAACCGCTGTCTATCAAGCGAGACAAAAGTCTCATCCAGAATGAGCAGATCAGCCCCGGATGCAAGGGCGCAAAGCAGCGAGAAGACTCTCCTCTCCCCCCCTGACAGGGTACCAGGGCTCCAGCGTTTTCTGCCACGGATTTTCGCCACGAAATCTTCAGGACCTTTTCGAAGAACCTCCTCAATGGATTTACCAGCCGAAAGTGAATGCGCATTCCAAGAGAGTGAACACTCAGGAAGAAGGCCTAGGTCTTGAGGTATGTACGCAAAACTGGAGGATGGCTGATAGATACCCTGGTGGGTATGCTTAATTCTAGAATCATCGATTATATCGACAACAGAGCGAATGAACATCGACTTACCTATGCCTGATCGGCCCGCCATGCCTACTAGCTCCCCAGCTCGAATTTCCAATGGCTGATCAATTTGTACAGCTGGAATAAGCCCGTCTTTATGCAAAGAAATCTGGCCGTCTACGCGCAATAAGACCGACACTATCTGGCCTCCAGATCCGAGATGTCCTTCCCTAGAATTAATGGCCTGACAAATCCGGCAATACTTTGCTTATCGATCCACACAGCGACACCTTGACCCAAGAGCCTCCCCAACTCACCGATAACCAAACGTAGTTCTACTTCATCAGCCGTACAAACTGGCAAGATTACCTTCGTATCAGTTTTCCCTAACAAATGACCCAGACTTGCTATGAGTGCCGAGAGCGTCTTTGGCAGAAATGATTCAGCGGCCCGATCTGTCTCCTCCATGTAGCCTCTCTCGCAAATAGACAGTCGGCGGGCTCCAAAATACGGGAGCAGCGGAAGCTCAATAAATATATAATCTACCTTAACCTTCTCTGTTCGTCCAGGCGGGAGCACCGTAACACTCTCTGATGTACCATTTGGGCTTGTGGAGAGCTGAAAATCAAGACAGTTACCTAGCACAAAGTCAATGTCTACACTATTGGTTTCCCGCGCAACATTTATCCTAGCTATCTCAAGCGCTCTTTCATAATTGTCATTAGCTATAATTCTCCCTTTTGAACAAGCCTTAGCCAAAAGCATTGTGACGTAACCTGGCCCGCACCCGATCTCCCAAACCGAACTTTGCTCTAGGCTTAGAATAGAGCGCACCAACAAACTGTTCAATACGGAACCGCTATGACTACCATTTGTAGATATGGGAGGGAGAAACTGATCTCCTGCGTAGGAGAATGCCTTCTTTTTCGATTTTGATGCTTCAGAAGCCACGCGAATAGAGAATGTACCAGTTGGTTCTGGAGCTAAATTAAAGTATATATGCGCACCATGCAATATGTGAGCTGTTATGATAGACCTCGTTATTCCTATACCGCTCAGTCGTCCCTCCAGCACATCTACGGGTGATATCACCTCACGGCCGTAGGTGGAGACAGGCTCCTGTATCAACGAGCACAGCCTCTCGAGCAGGGTACGCCCGAAGTGCTCATCTACAGATGAGCGAGCACCGAACACTAGCAACTCGCTAGCCTTAGCATCATTCCTAGTGCACTTAGCCCAAAGAGCATGAGTTATCTTATAGCCACCGGATCCAGGCAGAGCCGTAAGGCATACTCCAATTGTTTCTGTCGAATCAAGCAAAGGTATGATCCATGCCTTTCTTTCCTCGGCAGGAATATCCGCAGAGTAACTTCCTGCTAGTGATCGCCAAAGATCTTCCACTCCCCCTTGGATAGACGGAGCTTCCGCAGGGCCCTTAAGAATTATTTCCGGGATATGTATTGCAAGTAAACTTGGCTTATTTTCTGAAAACCGAGCGGCAATTGCTTCTCCAATATTCTTCTCCAGACTTCCTCCACTACCACCCAGTAGCTCACTTTCAACAACAAGCAAAACCAAGCTGCCCGTCTCTTGCGCAGCCGAGGTCAGAAGCTCATGCAGCGATTGCCACAACTCCTGCCGAGAGTCTATTGTCCTAGATAACGCCTCTCGCAACTCAGAAACGAAGGTGTTGGTCGATTCTTCTCCAAAATGCTGAGATGTCTGCCAGCTGATAACAATTGTCAAAAGACCTGAAATGAACGCCACAACAGCCGAAGTAGTGATACCTGCGATCAAGGACCAAGCATCTAAGGGGAAGCTTTCTTGCCAAAAAGTTAGGGCAACTATGTTAACCACAGCATGGGAGAGAATTATCAGCGCTCCGAATGTCCATAATCCGTATAAAAGGCTAAAATCATACTTCGGCCTATCCATCTTGTCTCCCCGAATCTCCCTTACCATTAGAATTATTGGACTTAGCCATTAATTCGTGAAGCTTAACCCAGCGATTGGTGAAACAATGCCCCGCAGAAGGGACTTTGTCGACAGCAGCGTAATCACGAATGAGATCTACAGTCTCTTGCCAGCGATCTCCCTCCTGCCACCCTATCTTCTCTAAATGGCTACCCCTATCTACCGAAGAGGTAGTTCCTCGAACAAACTCAATACTTTTTGCGAGAATGGCTGTCTGATCTGCCTTATTAAGATTAAGCGTTTTAATCTCAGGAGCCTCAAGAAAATAGTCTACCGTCCTCTCAGAGTTCCGAATTGCCCACTCCCATGCTTCTAGAAAGCCAATCACTACCCTCCGTACTAAATCAGGGTTTTTAGCCATCATATCTTCTGTTGTAAACAGCACATCAGCATAGGGGGTAACGCCAAATTGGCTCGGGCAAAGCAGTGAGATCTCCTTATTCTCTTTGGCTAGAGTTATGGCTTGATCATTCGCATACACTACGGCAGCATCAGTTTGTCCCGACACCAGCCTAGTGTACTGGAAAATAAATTTTTCTCTCTTTATTCGTTCTGGAGCTATCCCGGCCTTCTTTAGCATAGCCAAGTACTCAAATTCCGCATTATCCCCGGCGGTCATCTCTACAGTTTTACCAACTAAATCTGCTGGCTCGGCAATTTTGGATTCCTTTAAAGATGCAAGACATACTGGGCTCGTCTTAAATATTACTGCGACCGAAACAAGAGGCTGATCTTCCGATCTAGCCATCGCCAGTTCGTGTGCGCCAGTGATGCCGAAGTCTGCCTTATTAAGGAGGACTTGCTGGACCGACGGGGTTGTCGGACCACCGGGAAGTAAAGTTACATCAAGCCCATGGTCTCTAAAGACCCCATTGCGCTGAGCTGCAAAATAAGGTGACATGGTGCCAGCAAAGATCCATTTCATCGCTACACGCGTCTTAATTATCGAATTCTCCTGCCGGAGAGAAGCCACCCTCCCCTTCTCTTCCTCCCATCTGTCTCGGATTAGCAGCAAAAGCATCGCAACCGCAATGATAGCTAGGATCGTCGAAATCAGCGCGATGCGCCTAGTAGGTCTCATAGATTTTCTCCTCTGGATATATAAAAGCCAAACTAGCAAAACTAGCTACCTGTAGCAACAAAATAGTAGCCATATTTAAATAGAAAGACTGCGAGACGAGAATGAGTGGGAAAGATACAGACCGGGTACATGGAAAAAGAACCGGGAAGATGGATAACTGTCTAGGAGCATCAGCATCTAATCGCGGAAGAAGAGAAATGTTTTGAGATAAGGCTACCCGCGATCACTAAAGCCCTTCATGGGCTCCTTCACCGAGACTACGTCACGGCCACCGCGACGAAGCTCGCGGAGGAGGGGGCCAGGAAGTTCTCGTTGGCGAGAACCCGCATGCAGGGATTTCAGCCGGGGATGGCGTAGACCCGCTCGGAACGGAGAGACTCGCTGGCGTAGGCGAGGCAAGCCGGGATGTCCTCCGCCGTGATGTAGTCGTACTGTTCCAGGATCTGCTCCTTGGTGTATCCCCGGGCGAGGAGGTCGATGACCAGTTCCACGGCGATCCGGGTCCCTTTGATGACTGGCTTTCCCACCAGGATCTCGGGGTCGACGGTGATGCGTTCGCGCCAGTTCATGAAGTCACCTCCACTGCAAGTAGTGTAGAACAGGTGTTCTAGCCAGTCCGCATCAGCCAGGAAAGAGCCGGCGGGACGCCGGCGGTCCCAGGGTTCCCCCTCCCTCCCAGGGGTTCATGCTATCTTCTCGTGTCCTCTCCCGGAGACTCCTTTCCATGAATCGGCAAGCGCTGACGCTCAACATCGAGCAGGAGCTGTTGGAAGAAGCCCATGCGGTCGCGATGCGGCGGCATACGTCCGTCACGGAGATGGTCCGCCAGTTCCTCAAGCAGGTGGTGCGGCAGGAACGGCAGCGGCTGGAGGCGTGGCATGACGTCCAGAAGCTGATGGAGAAGCCCCGGGCGCGGCTCGGCAACGGGGCCCCCGGACGCGGAGACCGGCATGAAAGGTGAGCTGGCGGCGTTCGTCGATACCAGCGTGCTCGTTCAGGCCGTGTGCGCGGACCAGCCGGCCAAGCAGCGGGCGGCCAAGGCGATCGTCGAGCGCGGGTTCGTGGAGGCGTGCTTCGCCACCAGCACGCAGGTGCTCGTCGAGGTCTACGACGTCCTCACCCGCCGGGCCGAGGCCCCGCTCTCCCCCATGGAGGCCGCCGACTACGTGCGCGCCCTCCGCGAATGGACGGTCGTCGAGATGGACTCCGACCTCGTCACCGCCGCCCTCAGCCTCGCCGAACGCGAGGAGATGTCCCCCTGGGACGCCGCCATCGTCGAGGCGGCCCGGCGGGCGGACTGCACGCGGGTGCTGTCCGAGACGCTGCCGGCGGGGCGGAACTATGAGGGGGTGCGGGTGGAGAATCCGTTCGGGTAGGGCCCTCACCCCCTGGCCCCCTCTCCCGCCTTCCAGCCCCCTCCCCGGGAGAGGGGGAACGATGACGGGCTGTCTTGCTGGTCTCCCCTCTCCCGGGGAGGGAGGGAGTTGGGCGGGAGAGGGGCCGGGGGTGAGGGCTTCGGGGCGGGGGCTACCTGCTGTACCATATTCCCCAGCTTCCCTATCGCTCAGGAGAATCCCCACATGACCGAACCGGCCCCGGAGTCCAACCGGGAGAAGATCCCGCACAGGATCAGTGCGTCCCTCCGCAGGATGCACTGGAAGGACGTCACGATCGGCGTCCTCGCGCTGCTGTTCCTCTCCATGTCCGCCTACGCGTTCCGGGAGCCGCTGGCCCATTCGTGGGCCAGGATGCGGGCCGGGGCCCAGGGGGGCGAGACGGTGGGGGTGTTCGATGTGGTGGTGGACCGCGAGAACCGGCAGTATTTCGACATCCTCTTTGACAAGCCGCTCGGGCAGGGCAAGGTCGGCGAGGTGCTCGATCCGGCGCCGGCTTCCATCTTCCCCAGCCTCGGCGGCACGTGGAAGTGGCAGGACACCAACGCCCTCCGCTTCCAGCCCAGCGGCGGACTGCCCGTCGCCAGCGAGTACAACGTGGAGATCGACCCCGAGAAGGTCGTCCAGCAGGGGCAGGTCTTCACCGGCGACACCGCGGTCAAGGTGCGCACGGACAAGTTCCTCGTCGAGGAGGTCACCGTCTTCGAGGAGCTGGCCCTGGAGGGCAAGTCCAAGGTCTATTACCGGGGCGAGATCCGGCTCAACTACCCGATCAACCCCGAGACGCTCGCGCCCCTGATCAAGATCACCGATCCGGAGGCCGCGGAGCCGGTGGCGGTGACGCTGGAGACGGACTGGCAGAGCCGCGTCGTCGGCTACCGCACGGACCCGGTCCAGAAGACGCGCGACGAGCGCAAGATCCAGCTCGTCATCCCCGGCACGCTCACCCCCTCCAACGGCAACTCCCCCCTGGGCGAGGACTACGTCAAGGAGATCGCGGTCGGCTCCAGCACCAGGCTGTCGGTGCGGGCCACCGAGGCCACGCCGGGGCCGCGGGAGTCGACGGTCAAGGTCACGTTCTCGTCCCCCATCTCGGCGGCGGTGGCGGAGAAGTACGTGCGCATCGAGCCGGCGGTCAAGTTCCGGCTGGCGGCGGAGCGCAACGAGCTGACGATCACCGGCGAGATGGAGCCGGGCTCGACGTACACGCTGACGGTCGGCCAGGGCATGCCCGCCACGGACGACGCCGTGCTCCAGGAGGAGTACTCGGAGGAGATCTCCCTGCCCGACCTCGATCCCACGGTCGGCTTCCAGAGCCAGGGGATGTTCCTGTGGTCCAAGGGCCGGCACGCGGTGGCCATCGAGGCGGTCAACGTGCCCAAGGTCACGATGGCCATCGACCGCGTCTATCTCAACAACCTCTTCTTCCTCTTCCAGTACGGCGGCTTCTTCGACGAGGAGTACGGCTACTTCGGCGAGCTCTCCCACGCCCTGGGCGACCGGGTGAAGGAGGAGACGCTGGAGGTCGGCGGCCAGAAGAACAAGCGGCGGGTCCAGGCGATCGACCTCGACAGCTACGTCGACACCAACGAGCCCGGCCTGTACCGGATCTCGGTCGCCAAGCCGGACGACTACGAGGCCGCCCAGCGGTGGCTGCTGCTGACGGACCTCGGCGCGGTGGTGAAGCGCGGGCCGGGGGAGGTGATGGTGTGGGTGGCGTCCATCTCGGACCTGTCGCAGGTGGCGGACGCCCAGGTCACCCTGATCTCGGACCAGAACCAGACGATGGCCTCGGGGCGGACCGACTCGTCGGGCGTCTGGCGGACGCGGGACGCCAAGGCGCTGGCCAAGGGGCGGCCGTACATGATCACGGTCGAGAAGGGGGACGACTTCACGTTCCTCCTGCTCGACTCGATGTCGGTCGACTCGACCGGGCTGGACGTGGGCGGCGCCGAGGCCGTGGGCGAGGGCTACACGGCGTTCCTCTACGGCGAGCGCGACCTCTACCGGCCGGGCGAGACGGCGAAGGGCGTGGCCCTGGTGCGCGACGGCTCGCTGCGCGTGCCTCCGGCCATGCCCGCCGTGCTCCGGCATCTCGATCCGCAGGGCCGGGAGCTCGAGACGATGCGGCTCAACACCGGGGACCGCGGGCTCGCCGAGTGGAAGCTTGGCCTGCCGGCCTACTCGCTGACCGGTCCGCACACGCTGGAGCTGGTGGTGGCGGAGAAGGTCACGGGTCAGTACCGCTTCCAGGTGGAGGAGTTCGTCCCGGACCGCATCTCGGTGGGGATCGTGCCCCCGAAGGAGAAAGTCGGGCCGGGGCAGAAGCTCTCCTATCAGGTCGAGAGCGCCTACCTGTTCGGCGCGCCGGCGGCCAACCTGCCGGTGGAGACCCGGGTGCGGCTGGCGGACTCCAGCTTCGCGCCCAAGGGCTATGAAGGGTTCGCCTTCCGCAACGACGAGCGGAAGCTGGAGGACAAGGAGGTCCTCGCCACCGACGGCCAGCTCGACGAGGAGGGCCGCGCGTCCTTCGAGGTCGAGATGCCGGCCGGGGCGCCGGTGCCGTCGTCGCTGGAGGCGGTGATCACGGCGCGGGTGCAGGAGCAGGGCGGGCGCGGGGTGTCGGCGATGCAGCGCCTCCAGGTCCATCCCTATCCGTATTACGTGGGGCTGCGGCGGCCCGGCGACGGCGAGGGGGGCTTCGCCAATCCCGGCCAGCCGGCCGACTTCGAGTACGTGGCGGTGACGCCGGACGGCAAGGAGGCCGCCTCGGGGGGCCTGCGGGCCGACCTGTTCGAGGACCGCTGGAACACGGTGCTGCGCAAGACGCCGAGCGGGAGCTGGCGCTACGAGACCACCCGCGACGCGGTGCTGATCGCCTCGAAATCGATCCCCGCCGGCAAGGCGCGCGGGTCGTTCTCGCTGACGCCCACCGGCTACGGCAGCTATCGGGTGGTGCTCACCGATCCCGAGACGCAGGCGTCGGCGGCGGTCGAGTTCTACGCCGCCGGCTGGGGCACGTCGCCGTGGGCGATCAAGAACCCGTCGCGGCTGGAGCTGGACCTCGACAAGCAGGAGTACGCCTCGGGCGAGACCGCCGTGGTGCAGGTGCGGGCGCCGTTCCCCGGCAAGCTCCTGCTGACGGTCGAGCGCGAGGGGGTGCTGGACACCCAGGTCCACACCCTGACCGGCAACACGGCGCGCATCGAGGTGCCGGTGCGCGGCGAGTACCGGCCCAACGCGTACATCACGGCCACCCTGGTCCGCCCCGTGGGGGACCTGGAGGCCGGATCGGCCGGCCGCGCCTTCGGGGCCGTGCCGCTGTCGGTGGACCGGGGGATCAACCACCTGTCGCCGCAGATCGCGGCGCCGGATCTCATGCGGCCCAACCGCGAGATCCCCATCACGGTGAAAACGGCCCCCAACGCCGTGGTCACCGTGGCGGCGGTGGACGAGGGCATCCTGCAGCTCATCGCGCAGAAGACGCCCGATCCCTTCGAGTTCTTCTACCGCAAGCTGGCGCTCGGGGTGACCTCCTACGACACCTTCAGCCTCCTGCTGCCGGAGCTCAAGACCCCGCCGGCGGGCGGTGGCGAGGGCGACCAGATGTCCCAGTTCGTGCGCACGGAGGGCATCCGACGGGTGGAGCCGGTGGCGTTCTGGTCCGGCCCGGTGACGGCGGACGGCGAGGGCAACGCCAAAGTGACCTTCAAGGTGCCCGAGTTCCAGGGGGCGCTGCGGGTCATGGCGGTGGCGATCGACGGCGACCGCTTCGGCTCGTCGTTCCGCCTGACCCGGGTGCGCGATCCCCTGGTGCTGCTGCCCACGCTGCCGCGCATCCTCTCCTTCGGCGAGACGCTGCGGGTGCCGGTGACGGTGCGCAACGACACGGGCAAGCCGGGGACGATCCAGGTCGGGCTGACGGCCGAGGGTCCGGTGCGGGTCGAGAAGCCGGCCGTGCAGAGCGTGGAGATCCCCGTGGGCCGGGAAAAGACGGTCTACTTCACGGTCCAGACGGGGGACGCCGAGGGCAACGTGCGGTTCGTGGCCACGGCGTCGGGCAACGGCGAGCAGTCGCGCTCGACGACCAACGTGGGGATCCGGGCCGACCTGCCCGAGGCGTCGGTGGAGGACGCCGGGGCCGTGGGCAACGCCACGCTGGAGATCCCGGCCAAGGACGCCGAGCAGTTCCGGCCGGAGACGGTGCGGCGCACGGTGCGGATCAGCCCCTACCCGCTGGTGCAGTTCGCGGGCAAGCTGGAGCACCTGCTCCACTATCCCTACGGCTGCCTGGAGCAGACCACGTCCAGCGCCTTCCCGCTGATCTACATCGGCGACATCGCGAAGGCGCTCGATCCGGCGCTGCTCGATCCCAGGAAGGGTCGCGGCGATCCGGCGGCGATGGTGCAGGCCGGCCTGCAACGGATCGCCACCATGCAGCTCCCCGGCGGCGGCTTCACGCTCTGGCCGGGCGGCCGGGACGTCCACCTCTGGGGCAGCCTCTACGCCACCCACTTCCTGGTGGAGGCGAAGCGGGCGGGGCATCCGGTGGCGGACAGCCTGCACCGCGACGCCCTGAACTGGGTCGCCAACGAGGTCAAGGCCAAGGGGACGTACGGCAGCGAGGAGCTGCAGCGGACGGCCTACGGTCTCTACGTCCTGTCGCGGGCCGGGCGGCCCGACGTGGCCACGATGGACTTCATCCGCCAGAAGCACGCGGCGAGCCTCTCGGCGGAGTCCAAGGCGCTGCTGGCGGCGGCCTACGCCTCGGCGGGCAATCCGCGGGCGACGGCGACCCTGGCCGCCAGCACGGGCGCGGTGCAGGAGATCCAGCGCCAGACCGGCGGCAACTTCAACTCGGCGATCCGCAACCGGGCCCTCCTGCTGCTGGCCCTGCTGGACGCCGATCCGAAGAGCCCGCGCATCCCGCAGCTCATCGACCGCCTGGCGCGCGACTCCCAGCAGGTCGGCTGGTGGACCACGCAGGAGGAGAGCTTCACGCTGCTGGCCCTCGGGCAGTTCTTCCAGCGCCAGCAGCGGCAGCCGGCCTACAGCGGAACGGTCTTCGTGGGCGGCAGGAAGATCGGCACGTTCGACAACCAGACGGCGACCTTCCAGCGGATCGCGGGCGGCGGGCCCGTCCGCATCCAGATGAACGCCGGCTACAAGGGCGGCGCGGCCTTCTACAGCGTGATGACCCGCGGCGTGCCCAAGGACGACGCCTTCCAGCCGTCGAAGGCGGGGCTGGAGATCGAGCGGCAGTTCCTGAACCGGGAGGGCCAGGCGGTCAACCTCGCGGACGTCAAGCAGGGCGATCTGGTGGCGATCAAGACGCGGGTGCGGAGCGTCTCCGGCCCGGTGCAGAACGTGGCGATCGTCAACCTCCTGCCCTCGGGCCTGGAGGTGGAGAATCCGCGGCTGTCGTCCACCGAGCAGCTCCCGTGGGTCAGCGACGCCAACCTCCAGCCGGAGTACATGGACCTGCGGGACGACCGCATCCTGCTCTTCGCGGACCTGCCGGCGGATTCGTGGCAGACGTTCTATACCCTGGTGCGGGCCGTGGCTCCGGGGCAGTTCCGGCTGCCGCCCGTGCAGGTGGAGGCGATGTACAACCCGGCGCTCCGGGCGACCGGCGAGCGCGGGACGATGGAGGTGAAGGCGCTGCAGTGAGCGATCCGGAGATCCGGCGACGGCGGCGTTTCGCGTCCGCCGTCGCCGTCACCATCGCCCTCTCCCCCTGGCTCTGGCTGTGGACGCTGGACCGGCTCTTCCCGTTCCCCTGGGAGAGCCTCCAGCGTCCGCCGGCCGTCGTGGTCTACGACCGCCATGGCCAACCCCTGCGATTCTTCCTGCCTTCGGACGACCGCTGGCGCCTGCCCGTCCGGCTGTCCGAGATGCCGCCGGAGCTTCCGAAGGCGCTGGTCGCTTCCGAGGACCGGCGGTTCTACAGCCATCCGGGGGTCGATCCCGCCGCCGTCCTCCGCGCGGCGTGGTCCAACCTGCGGTCGGGCGGGGTGGTCTCGGGCGCTTCGACAATCCCCATGCAGATCGCCCGCATGGCCGAGCCGGGGCCGCGGACGTTGCGATCCAAGATCAAGGAAGCCTTCCGGGCGGTCCAGCTCGAGCGGCGGTTCTCCAAGGACGAGCTGCTGGAGATCTACCTCAACCTCACTCCCTATGGCGGCAACGTCGAAGGGGTGGGAGCGGCGGCGTGGTTCTACTTCGGCAAGGAGACGGACCAGCTCTCGCTCGGCGAGATCGCCCTGCTGACGGCCCTCCCCCGCTCGCCGGTCGGCTACGACCCGACGCTGCACCCCGAGCGGGCGCGCAAGGCCCGGGACCGCGTCCTGGACCAGCTCGCGGATCGCGGAGCGTTCCCCAGGAAGGAGATCGCGGACGCGGCGCGCCAGCCGCTCCCTCAGGCCCGGCGGCGGCCCCCGTTCATGGCGCCCCACTTCACGGAGATGGTGGCGGCCCAGGTGGGGGAGGCGCGCATCCGCACCACGCTGGACCGCCGGACGCAGGAGGTGGCCGAGTCGCAGGTGGCGCGGCGCATCCGCGAGCTGCGGGACCAGGGGATCGGCAACGCCGCCGTGGTGGTGATCGACAACGCGTCCCGCGACGTGCTGGCCCTGGTGGGCTCGGCCGGGTTCCGCGACACGTACTTCCAGGGCCAGGTCAACGGCGCCGTGGCCCGGCGCTCCCCCGGCTCCACCCTCAAGCCCTTCCTCTTCGCCATGGCCATGGACCAGGGGCGGGTGCTGCCGGATTCCTACCTCCTGGACGTCCCCACCGACTTCTCGGGCTACGTGGCGGAGAACTACGACGACCGCTACCGGGGCCGGGTCACGGTCCGGGAGGCGCTGATCCAGTCGCTCAACGCCTGCACGGTCCGCCTCCTCTCCCAGGTCGGGCTCGCGGACTTCCAGAAGCTGCTCCAGCGCGGCGGCCTCGCCACCCTGGACCGCCCGGCGGGGAGCTACGGCCTGCCGCTGATCCTCGGCGCCGGCGAGGTGCGGCTGCTCGACCTGACCAACCTCTACGCCACGCTGGCGCAGGAGGGCCTGCACCGGCCCGTCCGCCTGATCGCGCGGCGGGAGGACGGCGCGCCCGCGCCCGAGCCGTTCCCCCTGCTCTCGCGGGACGCGGCGCGGGCGGTCTCGGAGATCCTCACCGACGTCCGCCGGCCCGACCTGCCGGAGGCGTGGGACCTCACCCGCGACGTGCCGGCCGTGGCCTGGAAGACCGGCACCTCCTACGGCCATCGGGACGCCTGGGCGGTCGGCTTCTCCGAGCGGCTGACCATCGGCGTCTGGGTGGGGAACTTCGACGGCAAGCCGCGCAAGGGGATCGCGGGTAGTCAGCACGCCGGTCCGCTGCTGTTCGACCTCTTCCGCTCGCTGGACGGCGGCGGCCGGGGGCCGGTGCGGAAAGACGGGGTGGTCCCGGACGAGATCGAGGTCTGCGCCCTGAGCCACGAGCTGCCGGGGCCGTACTGCCCGGAGCGGGCGCGGATCGCCTACCTGCCGGGCCGGTCGAAGCTGACCGCCTGCGCGCTCCACCGCCGCATGCTGGTGGACCGCGGGACGGGCGAGCTGCTGGCCGGGGACTGCGTGGGCAGCCGGCCGTCCGAATTCCGGCTGTTCACGCTCTACCCGCCGGAGCTGATCGCCTGGTGGCGCTCGCAGGGGAGCCCGGTCCAGGAGGCGCCGCGCCCCTCCCCCGCCTGCTCGGGGATGCCCGACGCCGAGCCGCCGCGGATCGTCTCGCCGGACGCGGCCACCCCCTACCATCTGAGGCGGGACGCGCCGCTGGAGTTCCAGCGCATCCCCCTGCTGGCCCAGGCCGCGCCGGGCGTGCGCACGCTCTACTGGTACCAGGACGGCGCCCTGGTCGCCACCACCCCGGCGGACTCGCAGCAGAGCCGCTTCCTCCAGGCCGCCCGGGGGGAGCACCGGCTGGTGGTAACGGACGACCTCGGGCGGTCGGACGGGGTGACCTACCGGGTGGAATGACCGCCGGGGGGCGCTGTCCCGGAATTTCCCCCCTCGCCGCACTGGTTTCAAGAGAGACAAGGCGGAGGGAAATGCATTGCAGTTCGTGAATATGACGAACACGCATTTGACAGGCCGGATGACACGGGCGTAGATTCCGTGTTTGTGGGAGAAGGTAGGATGACGATGACCATCCGCAAGAGCCTGCCGCTGATCTTCGCGGCCGCCCTTCTGGGACAGGCCGGAAGCCTGCACGCCGAGGAGGCGCGCCGCGTCGGCGTCGCCGGCCGGGTGCTCGGCGAATCCTCCCCCCTGGTCGCCGCCTACGTCTACGCCTACCAGCTCGCCGACCTCAAGCTCCACAAGATCCAGACGGACGCGCAGGGGAACTTCCAGTTCAAGGACCTCCCCGCCGGCCTCTACAAGGTCATCGCCCACAAGACGGGCTTCACGCCGGCGATGATCCCGCTCACCCGCACCACCGCCCAGGCCTATCAGTTCGTCGAGTTCCGGCTCGCCCAGCGGCAAGCGGGCAAGGACAAGGAAGAGGACGACTACTGGTCCATCCGCGCCCGCATCCCGGGCGACGTGCTGCGGCAGATCGAGAACGACGAAGCGAGCGACCAGCTCGCCTCGTTCATACCGTCCCCGGTGCCCTCCCTCTCCAACACCTTCCAGACCGAGATGCAGGCGCTGACCGGCGTCGATCAGAGCGTCGCCGAAGGCGGCGGGCAGATCTCCGGCGGCGGCGTCGGCCTCAAGGGCCAGATCGGAGAGGTCGATTTCGGGTTGAAGGGCCGCTTCACGCAGTTGAGCGGCGACACCTTCCACCGTCCCGGACTCGGAGTCGTCGGCGCCGGCCAGACCAGCAGCCTCGCGCTCGACCTGTCGCACGGGCCGGGGAGCCGGGTCAGCATCATCGGGATGAACAACCGGATGACGCGCGGCGAGTCGTCGGACTTCGCGCCCATCGACTTCGAGCACTACCAGGTCAACTGGTCCCAGGACGTCGGCCAGAACGGCCGCTCCGAGATCGCCGCCCACTACACGGCCGAGAACAACTTCTACCGCAACGCTCCGATCGATCCCCTGGACATCCCGGAGTTCTCCCGGACGCTGCGGATCGAAGGCGCGTTCACCCAGTCGTTCAGCGACCGCAACACGCTGCAGACGGGCATCCGCTACCGCGAGCGCCAGTTCGGCACCGGGCTCGACCGTCCGGGCAGGGCCCATGAGCAGGAGGCGCTCTCGACCATCGACCTGTTCAGCCGCGGCGGCGTCCGCGTCCAGCCGGCGGTCCTGGTCGAGTACGGCCTCTACAGCACGCTCTCGGACGGCACCCTCGCGCTCACCCCGCAGGGCGGCCTGGTCTTCCAGCTCGGCTCCGACTGGCAGCTCAAGACCTCGGCGGCGCGGCGGGTCTACGCCGACGCTCCGACCGTGCCGGACTTCCTCCCCACGCTGTTCGAGCAGGGCGACCTCTGCGAGCAGGGCAGCGAGGCCTGCTACCAGGTCGACCTGACGCACACGCACGGCGAGGACAACTCCTTCACCTTGGGCGCGGCCCATCGCGTAGTGGGGGACACCCTCCGGCTCTACTTCAGCGACGATTTCTTTGACCGCCTGTACAGCCTGTACCTGGTGCGCGGCGACGAGATCCCCGAGGTCCACGCCGGGTTCACCCGCAGGATCTCGCCCTCGGTCGTCACCTCGCTGAATTCCAGCCTGGCCACCGGCGGCGGCGGCGAGTTCATCTCCCCCACCGGCCAGCCGTACGAGAACGACGTGCGCTATCTGGTGGCCTCGCTGGACACCCAGCTCCTCAACAGCTCGACCGGCATCTTCGTCGCCTTCCATCAGCTCCAGCAGCGCCTCGATCCCACGGGCGACCTCAAGAGCCAGCGGCAGGCGACCGAGATGGCCTTCGACCGCCTGCAGCTCATGCTGAGCCAGAACCTGGACATCCTGTTCGACCTCACCTCGGACTGGATCGTCCAGCTCAACATGGAGCTGACCCGGGGCGGCGCCTTCACGCCGGTGACCAGCCGGCTCGAAGAAGAGCGGATCCGCCGCCGCATCCTCGGCGGGATCGCGGTCAAGTTCTAAGCCTCCCCCGCTTCCCCCGTTCGTCCCTGATTTCCCGCCGTTCGTCCCCCAACGGCTTGAATCCAAAAATCCGGACCACATCCGCTTTTCTGGACCGGAAATCTGAAAACCATGGGAAAATCAGGACTTAGGGCGGGTTCAAAATGCCGTGGCGCCAGGCATGGAACCTGCTTCCTGGCGATATGGACCAGGGGACTGCTTTTTTTACATGACGCGGGCTCGCTACTTCCGATTGGCCGTATCCCTCGCTCTGGCGATCATCGCCGTGGGGTTGGGGGGCTTGAGCGTTGTCCGCAAGGTTGAATCCTTCCAGCCGCTCGGCTTCGAAGCCAGGCTCAGCGGCGGCGGCGTGGAGGTGGGAAGGGTCCATGACGCCGGGACCGGGCTGCGGAGCGGGGACCAGATCGTCTTCGTCAACGGCGCCGGGTTCGATACCGGCGACCAGTTCACCCGGCAGATGCGTGAGCGGCCCGAGAGCGAGTTGTTCGTCCAGCGCGGCGACTCCCTGACCCAGGTCCGCTATCAGCGCCCGCCGCTGAACCCCGACTTCCCCTACCTGATCCTCTGCCTGATCGGCGTCGTCTATCTCGCCATCGGCCTCTACACCCTGCTGCGCCACAACGGCCGCGAGAGCTTCCTTTTCTACCTCTGGTGCCTGAGCTCGGCGGCGCTCTACCTGATGTCGGCCGTGCCGCCGTTCGACGTGGCCGACGCGGCCATCGATCTGTGCGACGTGGCCGCCCGCCTGCTGCTGCCGGCGCTGACCGTCCACCTGTTCCTGACTTTCCCGTCGCAGGCGCGGACATCCCAACGGGTCCGGCGGTTGATCCCGTTCCTCTACCTGCCGGGCGCGGCGCTGCTGACCCTCAGGCTCGACCTGATGCTCGCCAACGGCCGGTGGTTCTTCGGCAAGCCCACCGCGGCGCGTGTCCAGCTCCTCGAGCGGATCGAGCTGGCCCACTTCGCCGTCCTCGCGGTCGTGGCCCTGGGCGTGCTCGCCTGGCGCCTGCGCCGGGGAGCCGGCTGGGAGCAGCACCGGCAGATGCAATGGATGGTCTACGGTGTGGCCGCGGGCTACGCGCCGTTCCTGGTCGTCTACTCCGCGCCCTACGCCCTGGGCTGGAGCCTGCCCGAGCTGCTGACCTCGGTGGCGGTGCTGCCGCTGGCGGCCGTGCCGGTGACCTTCGCCTACGCCATCCTGCGCTACAAGCTGTGGGACATCGAGGTCATCGTCCGCGACACCATCTCCTGGACCATGACCCTGCTCCTCGGCATCATCGGCTTCTCGCTGGTGAACCTGGGGATCAGCCGCGGCATCTCCCAGGAGCTGGCGCTGGCGCGCAACATCCTGATGTTCGTCTCCGGCCTCGGCATCGCCGGCCTGCTGGTCCCCACCCGGTCGGTGATCTCCTCGGCCCTGGAACGCATCCAGTACCGCGACACCTTCGGCAAGCGCCGCGCCCTCTCGGTCTTCGGCCGCGAGCTGCTGCACGAGAGGGACCTCGGCCGTATCTGCAGCTCCCTTCTCCAGCGGGTCGAGGAGAGCGTGGCTCTGGAGAAGGCGAACCTGTACCTCGTGCAGGGCGGCGACCTGGCCGCCTTCCACCTGGAACCCGAAATGCCCGAGCGGCTGCCGGCCGACCTGCTGGGCGAGGAGACCTGGACCCGCGACGTCCACCAGCTCTCCGGAGTGGCGATGCCCGGCGGCGAGTTGCCCCTGCCCACCCGGGTGTTCGTGGCCGGCTACCGCTACGTCTTCCCGCTGACCGTGCGCGGCCGCGGCCTCGGCCTGCTGCTGGCCAGCTACCGCCAGGACCACTCGCCCCTCAACAGCGAGGACGCGGAGCTGATCCGCCAGTTGCTCAACCAGGCGGCCCTGGCGATCGAGAACGCCCAACTCGTGGGGCAGCTCCAGCTCCAGCTCGAAGAGGTCCAGCGGCTCCAGCGCTACGCGGAGGGGATCTTCGAATCCTCGCCCGCCGGCATCGCGGTGGTGGACGGCGAGCGCCGCCTGCTGTCGGCCAACGCGGCCTTCGCGGTGATCGCCGGCCAGGAGCGCGCGGAGCTGGTGGGCAAGAGCCTGGAGTCGGTGCTGCCGGTGCGGCCGCTGCCCGCCCCCGGCGAAGGCCCGGTGGACGTCAGTTGGTGCGACGCCGACGGCCGCGAGCGCTATCTCCAGCTCTCGCTCGCCACCTTCGAGCGCGGCCGGCGCCAGGGCCTCTACGTGCTGGTCGTCCACGACGTCTCCGAGCGCGTGGCCATGGAGAACGCCCTGCGCGAGAAGGACCGCCTGGCGGCCCTCGGCATGCTGGCGGCCGGTGTGGCCCACGAGGTGAACACCCCGATCACCGGAATCTCCAGCTACGCCCAGATGTTGCTCGAAGAGACGGCGCCGAACGACCCCCATTACGACATCCTGAAGAAGGTCGAACGGCAGACGTTCCGCGCCGCGCGTATCGTGAACAACCTCCTGGAGTTCGCCCGCCGCCGCCAGAACGAGCCGAAGCCGGTGGATCTCGCGCCGCTGCTCACGGAATGCGTCGACCTCCTCGGCGACCGCATCGGCAAGCGGCGCATCGCCGTCGACTGGACGCCTCCCGAGGAGAAGCTCCAGGTGGTGGGCTGCGACGGCGAGCTGCAGCAGGTGTTCACCAACCTGATCCTCAACGCCATCGACGCCATGAACGAGACCGGCGGACGGATCACCCTGGGCTTGCAGGCGGATGGATCGGCGGACGGCGCGAAGATCCGAGTCACCGTCTGCGACGACGGGCCGGGGATCCCGCCGGAAAAGCTGGAGATGATCTTCCAACCCTTCTATTCGACCAAGCTGAACCGGGGCGGCACCGGACTGGGGCTTTCGATCAGCTATGACATCGTGCGCCGGCATGGGGGCGACCTGCGGGTGGTGAGCCAGCCGGGAGAGGGCGCCTGCTTCGTCGTGGAGCTGCCCCGCTATACTCCCGCCGCGGCCACGGCATGAACATCCTGATCATCGACGACGAGGAGGTCCTCCAGGACATCCTGACCTCCCTGGTCCGCCGGGAGGGGCACAAGGCCTTCGCCGCCACCACCGGCGAGGAGGGGCTGGCCGTCCTGGAGCGCGAGGTGATCGACCTCGTCCTGCTGGATCTCATGCTCCCGGGCATGCACGGCATGGAGGTGCTGCGGAAGATCCGCCAGCGCGATCCGGACCAGGTGGTGGTGGTGATCACCGCCTTCTCCTCCATCGAGAGCGCCATCGAGGCGATGCGCGAGGGGGCCTTCCACTACATCCCCAAGCCGTTCAAGAACGAGGAGGTCCTGCTGACGATCCGCAAGGGTCTGGAGCAGCGCCGCCTGACGGTCGAAAACCGCTCGCTCAAGGAGCAGCTCCGGCAGCGTTTCGCCTTCGACAACATCACCGGCAAGAGCAAGCCGATGCAGCAGGTCTACGAGCTGATCCAGCTCGCCGCGCCGGCGCGCAGCAACATCCTGGTCCTGGGCGAGAGCGGCACCGGCAAGGAGCTGGTGGCCAAGGCCATCCACCACCACTCGCGGCGGGCGGACGGCCCGTTCGTCACCGTCAACTCGGGCTCCATGCCCGCCGACCTCCTGGAGAGCAACCTCTTCGGCCACATGCGCGGCGCCTTCACCGGCGCCGTGGCCAGCAAGAAGGGCCTCTTCGAGATGGCCGACGGCGGCTCGATCTTCTTCGACGAGATCGGCAACATCCCGCTCGACACCCAGGCCAAGCTCCTGCGGGTGATCCAGGAGCGGGAGTTCATGCGTCTCGGGGGTCTCGACACCATCAAGGTGGACGTGCGGATCATCGCCGCCACCAACGCCGACCTCGAAGCCGCCGTGCAGCAGGGCGCCTTCCGCGAGGACCTGTTCTACCGCCTCAACGTCATCACGGTGACCCTGCCGCCCCTGCGCAAGCGGACGGAGGACATCCCGCTGCTCATCCAGCATTTCCTGGCCCAGTATGCGCGGGAGAACGAGAAGGCGCTCCGCGAGGTCTCCCCGCGCGCCATGGAGCTGCTCCTCGACTATCACTGGCCGGGCAACGTGCGCGAGCTCGAGAACGCCATCGAGCGCGCCGTGGTGCTCTCCACCGGCGAGGTCCTCGGCGAGGAGCTGCTGCCGGCTTCGGTGCGCCAGCGCGCCGAGGCCGTGCACGGCGGCATGCCGGCGCCCACCCTGCCGCCCAACGGCTTCTCCTTCAAGGACGCCGTCAGCCAGTACGAGCGGCAGATCATCATCCGGGCCCTGCAGTCCTGCGGCGGCGTCCAGAAGCGGGCGGCCGAGCTGCTGCAGGTCAAACCCACCACGCTCCATGAGATGATGAAGCGGCTGAACATCTCGACGGAAAGCCTCGTCTCATCGTGACGCTCCATCGTTCCGTTCTGATCTCCCGCGTTCACGCGGAAGGATTTCTCCGTATGGTCCGCAAGACCTCGTTCCTGACGCTCGCTTTCGTCCTCATGGCGGGGCTTTCCTCCGCCGCGACCATGGACATCATGGCGCCGCTCTCCCGGGGCGAATCCCTGGAGCTGCCGTCCGACGTCGACGAGCGGATCCCCCGGCCCGAGACCTTCCTGGGCTACCCGCTGGGCGCCCGCTTCACCACCTGGGACCGCATCGTCGCCTATCTCGAAACCCTCGACGCGGCGACGAACCGGGTGAAGATGTGGGAGTACGGCCGCACCTACGAAGGCCGGCCCTTGAAGCTCCTGGCGATCTCCACCGCCGAGAACCTGGAGCGGCTGGAGGAGATCCGCAAGGACGTCCTCCGCCTCTCCGAGCCCGCGGGCCTCAGCGCCGGCGAGCGCGAGCGGCTGCTGCGCCGCACCCCGCTGATCGTCTGGCTCGCCTACGGCGTGCACGGCAACGAGTCCTCCTCGGCCGAGGCGGCGATGGGCGCGGCCTACGTCCTGGCGGCCGGCGAAGGGGAGTTCTCCGACCTGATGAAGGACGTCGTGGTGATCATCGATCCGCTCTCCAATCCCGACGGCCGCGAGCGCTACGTGAACGGCTACAAGCAGCGCCGGGGCGACGAGGCCAACCCGCGCCGCGCCGCCGCCGAGCACTGGGAACCCTGGCCGGGCGGGCGGCAGAACCACTACGTGATCGACCTCAACCGCGACTGGGCCTGGGCCAGCCAGCAGGAGACCCGGCAGCGCATCGCCGCCTACCGCACCTGGGAGCCGCAGGTCTACGTGGACTTCCACGAGATGGGGAGCGATTCCTCGTACTTCTTCCCGCCGTCGGCCGAGCCGATCCATCCGCAGATCGACCGCCGCGTCCTCTCCTGGCTCGACACCTTCGGCCGCGCCAACGCCGCCTCCTTCGACCGCCAGGGCTGGATCTACTTCAAGGAAGAGAACTACGACCTCTTCTACCCCGGCTACGGCGACTCCTATCCGAGCCTGCGCGGCGCCGTGGGCATGACCTACGAGATGGCGGGCGGCGGCCGGGCCGGCCAGGCGCTGGCGCTGCCGGACGGCACCGTCCTGACGCTCGCCGATCGCGTCGGCCGGCACCTCACCACCTCCCTGACCACCGTGCGCACGGCCGCCAGGAGCTCCCGGCGGCTCCTGGAGGACTTCGTCGCCAACCGCGCCAAGGCGGGCACCGAGCCGGTGCGCACCTATCTCTGGCCGGCGGACCAGCAGGAGGCGCGCTCCCTGGCCGACCTGCTGAGCTTCCACGGCATCCAGGTGCGGCAGCTCGGGCAGACCGCCGAGATCCCGGTCCGCGGCCTCGCCCGCACCTCCAGCGAGGCGCAGCCGCGCCGCTTCAACGCCGGCACCTACGCCGTCTCCACCGCCCAGCCCCTCGGCAACCTCGTCGAGGCCCTGATGGAGCTCGACTCGCCGATGAGCCAGAGCTTCGTCGACCGGCAGCGCAAGCGCCTGGAGCAGAACCTCGACGCCGAGTTCTACGACATCACGGCGTGGTCCCTGCCCCTGGCCTTCAGCGTCCGCACCTGGGTGGCGAGCGGCGACGTCGCGGCCGGCGGCCGGCCGCTGGCGGAGGCCACCGCCGGCGGCATCCAGGGCGACGGCGACCTCGGCTGGCTGGTGCCGCCGCAGGGGATCGCCTCCTACCGCCTGGCGGCGGCCCTCCAGAAGCGGCAGATCCACTACCGCGTGGCCCTGTCCTCCTTCACGCAGGGCGCGGAGAGCTACTCCGCCGGCACCCTCTTCATCCCGCGCCGGACCAATCCGGAGGGCTTCCGCGCCACTCTCCAGACCCTTCTCCAGGAGATGGGCGGCCTGACGGCCAAGGCGGTCTCCAGCTCCTACGAGCTTCAGGGCCTCTCCCTGGGCTCGCGGGACATGGCCTCCGTGCGTCCCGTCCGGGTGGGGATCGTCAGCGGCGACGGCGTGGACCCCACCTCCTTCGGCTTCCTCTGGTACCTCCTGGACCGCCAGATCGGCATCGACCACGACCGCCTCGACCTCTCCCAGCTCCGGCAGATCCCGCTGGGGGATTTCGACGTCCTGATCCTTCCCAGCGGCAGCTATGACGACCGGATCAACGACCGGCTCAAGGAAGCCCTGGACGCCTGGATCAAGGCGGGCGGCGTGATGGTGGCGGTGGGCGACGCCGTGAACTGGCTGCAGGACAAGGAGATGACCACCATCAAGCGCTGGCAGCCGCCGAAGAAGGACGACGACGACGACAACGCCGCCAAGACCGAGGAGGAGGACCCCGAGGGGGGCGAGACCGAGGTCGAGAAGCAGCTCTCCGAGCGGCCGATCTTCACCCCCGGGGCCGTGCTGGCCACGCGCATGCAGCCGCAGCACCCGCTGACGGTCGGCCTCGCCGCGTCGCCGGACGTCCTCTACGAGGGCACGACGGTCCTCCGCACCACCGGCGACCCGCGCCAGGACGTCCTCGTCGCCCTGGACGAGTCCCCGGTCGTGGCCGGCTTCGCCTGGCCCGAGGCCGAGCAGCGCCTCTCCGGCTCCCTGCTGGTGGGGACGGAGAAGCGCAACCGCGGCAGCGTCGTCCTCTTCGCCCAGGACCCCGCCTACCGGCTGTTCTGGCGGGCGACGACGCCGATCCTGCTGAACGCGCTGCTGTACGGGCCGAGCGCGGGGTTGGGGGGGGCATTTTAGCCCCCTCTCCCTCTATCTCACACTCACCGCCCCGGCAACGAACCGCTCCATCTCCTCCTGAGATGGAGCCGATTCCCCGTCCGCGCACACCCGCCAGGGCGCCTTCCGGTTCACCTTGAATCCGGCGAGGCGGCCCAGGGCTTCGAGCCCGCTCCAGGCCTCCTCGTCCGTTGGATCGTAGACGAGCGCCTGGAGGTACTCCGTCTTGGCTCCCGTGAGATTTCCCGCCTTCACCAGCGCCTCGGCCCTGGCGCGGTGGGACCGCGCTTTCGCGGCATCGAGGACACGGACGCAGGGTCCGCTGCCTCCGGTAGAGAGTTGCATCTCCTCGAAAGAGTCGAAGTGGTAATAGGCAGGCGAGCTGTCTATGGCCTCCATGTCCGTGATCACCACACCGTCGATCGACCAGACCGCCTGCTGACCGCTCTCGTTCCCGCCCACGTTGATGCGGTCCGCAAGGACTCCCGGCGTCGTCGCCAGGACGGCATAGGGATCGCGAGCCGTGGGGATCTTCTCGAGCTCGGTCTGGGAGACCGTAGCTCCCGTGCTGATGCGGCGCTCGTCGAGAAGGGGCGACTCCGCGGTGACGGTGATCACGTCTTCGACCGCCCCTGCCTGACGCGGCCTGTTCACCGGCAAAACCTTTCGAACCGGCTGAGATCCCGCGGGCGCGGTGGCGGCCTCGTCCACCGCCACCAGGCTTGTCCACGTCGTCACCAGACGGTGACGCAATCCCAATTCGATCACCTGCCGGCGCACCTCGTTGGGATCGGCGCCGTCTCTGATCGAATCCTCCAGCCCCTGGACCTTTCTACGCGCCCAGAGCTTGTCGATCCCCGCGCCCTTGATCACCGCCGGGGCCGGGAACGAGTCCTGCCAGGCGGCGCCGCCCCGCTGACCGGAAACCGTCACGGGTCCGTCGCCGCTCATCTTAGCGGCCACGACCAGCGGATCGCCCAGGTAGAGATCCGGAATGCGCGCCGGCCAGGCTTCGGCCGCCGCGTCGCTCCACTGGACTTCGATCCGGTGCAACATCGGAGTTTCGAGCTGAGCGAACAGCGCGCCCATCCGCGAGGCCACTTCGGACGTGTTGGCGATGTGCGTGAACGACCCGCGCCCGAGGTCCGACACCTTGCGCAGGAAGTAAGAATTCGGAGCGCTGCCGATGGCGACCGTGAACAGCCGCCGGTCCCCCAAGTTGGTCTGGAGGAACTGGAGCGACGCCGGCTCGTCCGCGACCTGGCCGTCTGTCGCGAAGATCACCTGCCGCACGAGGCTCGGCGGCGCTCCGCCGGCCTTCATGCCCGTCTGGAGGGCCGGCAACATGCTGGTCCCGCCACCCGCGCTGAGATTCCGCACATAGGACAAGGCCTGCTGGATGGCCGCCGGATGGGCCGGCACGCTCGCGGGGAACAGCGCGCTCGCGGCGGAATTGAATTGGATGACGTTGAACCAGTCGGCAGGCTGGAGACGGCCGATCGCCAGTTCCAGAGCCTGCCGCGCCTGCTCGATGGACGTTCCCGACATCGAGCCCGAGGTATCGATGATGAACGTCGTCTCGCGCGGCAACCGCGAAGACGCCGCCTCGGGCGCGTCCGGCGGCATCACCATCAGCAGGCCGTAGGTCTCGCCGTCGATCTCCTCCGTGTAATAGACCGCCCGTGGCTCGCGCCCCACGGCCGGCGCCCATTCGAGGATCAGGTCGCCGTCGGCGTAGGCGATCCCGTCCTCGAGATCCACCGCGTACCGGTCCCGCTTTCCCTTCTCGATCGTGAAGGCGTGCGTGGGGCTTTCGATCCTCGCCAGGGGGAAGCCCGGGCTGAGATCGGCGTGGAACGAGAACGGATTGACCGGCTTCGCGCCCCGGCGGAGCATCGGCGGCAGGCGCAGACGCGAGCGGCCGGCCTTTCCCTCTTGCTGTTCATGCGGCGCCACGAGCATGGGGAACCGCAGAGCGAATTTACCCTTCTCATAGCGCACGACCTGTTGCAGCTCGATCGCGACCTCGACCGTCTCCCCCGGCCCTACATTGGCCACGGACGTCGTGAAGACTTCGGGCCGCTTCTGCTCGATCAGCGTCGTCTTCTTTCCTTCCTGCTTCGCCGTCTCATAGGTCTGCCGCGCCGCCTGCTTGTCCTGGATGACGCTCTGGATCACGCGGTCTCCGATCTTCATCCGCAACGTGTCGACCGCCGCGTCGTCCGCCAGGGGGAAGATATAGATTCCTTCCACCCATTCCTGGGAGGGATTCTTGAAGATCTGCGTCACCTTGGAGCGGGCGATGATGCCGGTCACCCGGACCTCCACGGTCGTGCCGAGAACCGGCGCGGCCTGCTCGCCGTAATACAATCCCTGACGGGTGTTCGATAAATCAGACTCGCCGGCGCGGGCGAGATCGCAGATCAGCAGACACACCAGTAGCATCGCGCTTCGAAATAGAATCGATCGCATTTCCAACCTCCCAGTCTATTGGACCGTCCTTTTGACAGGACGCGCCCGTGATTCGTGCTCTCTGTCAGGCGCAATCCTGATGCCAAGGTTATTTCCGAGCTAAAAATAGATCACCCCGAATGGGTAATCCAAGCGATTGGATGCGTGGCATCCAGATTTCTGATCGGATCGGCCGTCAAAAACCGATTCGTCCCGGCGGGAGGACGCGACCGCCCCTGTGGCGATACACTTCCCCGCGGACCGATCCGGAGGAGAGCGATGAGAGGAGATGCCCGTCACATCGAGCCCGTCACCGTCCGCTGGGGGGATATGGACTCGATGGGCCACGTCAACAACGCCAAGTATTTCACCTACTGCGAATCCGCCCGCATGAGCTACTTCGCTGCGGTGCGCATGACCGAGCTGCGCGAGGGGGATCTCCACGGCCCCGCCCTGGCCGCCGCCCACCTGAACTTCCGCCGGCAGGTGCGCTATCCAGCGGAGCTGGAGGTCGAGACCCGGGTCTCCGAGATCGGCCGCAGCAGCTTCCGGATGGAGTACGAGATCTTCTTCAAGGGCACGGACGAACGCGTGGCGGACGGTCACGGTGTCATCGTCTGGGTGGACTACGGCGCCGGAACCTCGCTCCCCCTGCCCGAGGCGCTGAAGGAGGAGATCCGTAGGTTCGAGGGGATGGATTGATTTCGGGACCATCTCGTACGATCATTCCATCGCAATGAACCAATCCATCGACGTTTTCCCGGGCCGGGCGGCCTTGGTCGTCGCCCATCCCGGCCACGAGTTGCGTGTCCATCACTGGATGGAGCGGGAGCGCCCCCTGGTCTTCGTGCTGACGGACGGCTCCGGCTCGGTTCACTCCTCCCGGCTCGCCTCGACCACCACCGTCCTCGAACGGGCGGGCGCCCGGCCGGGATCGATCTACGGCCGCCTCTCCGACCGCGACCTCTACCGCGCGCTCCTCGATCGCGACAATCACCTCTTCGAGAGTCTGGTGTGCGAGCTCGTCCGGGAGTTGGACGCCCACGGCATCGACACCGTCGCCGGCGACGCGGTCGAAGGGTTCAATCCGGGGCACGACACCTGCCGTCTCCTGCTCAACGCCGCCGTCGAGCGCCTTGCCGCCCTCCGGGGCTGGGCGCCCGCCAATTTCGAGTTCGTTCTCGACGCCGCGCCGGACGCCAGCGCCGCTCCGGATTCGCTCCGCCTCACGCTCGACGACGCGGCCCTGGCGCGCAAGCTCGCCGCCGCTCACGCCTACCCGGAGATGGCCCAGGAAGTGGAGAGGGCCGTCTCCCGCTACGGAACCGCCGCCTTCCGTGTCGAGCACTTGCGTCCGGTCACCTACGGGCTGGCGATCGCCGGGCGCTCCTCCTCCCCGCCGTACTATGAGGTCTACGGCGAGCAGCGGGTGGCCGCCGGCGTCTACCAGGAGGTCATCCGGTTGCGCGAGCACCTGGAGCCCCTCGCGGCGGCTCTGGCCGAGGGGGGTCTGCGCGAGTCCGCCGCGTGAAGGTCCTTTTCACCAACAACACCCTGCGCTGGCGGGCCGGTTCCGAGCTCTACACCCTCGACCTCGCCCGGCGTCTGCTGGCCCGGGGGCACCGGCCGATCGCCTTCAGCACTTCCCTGGGCCCCGTGGCCGAAGAGCTGCGCCGCGCCACCATCCCCGTGGTGGACGACCTGGCGAAGCTCTCCGAGCCGCCGGACATCATCCACGCCCAGCACCATTTCGAGGCGATGATCGCCCTGCTCCACTTCCCGGGCGTGCCGGCCCTCTTCGTCTGCCATGGCTGGCTCCCCTGGGAGGAGACGCCGCTCCTGTTTCCCAGGATCGCGCGCTACGTCGCGGTCGACGACACCACCCTCGACCGGCTGGAGCTGGAAGCCGGCATCCCCGCGGACCGCATCGAGCGCTTTCTGAGCTTCGTCGATCTCGACCGCTTCCGTCCGCGTCCGCCCCTGCCGGAGCGGCCCGCCCGGGCCCTCGTGTTCAGCAATCAGGCGCGCGAGGACGGCTTCCTGCCGGCGGTGCGGGAGGCCTGCTCGCGGCGGGGGATCGCTCTCGACGTCGCGGGACTGGCGGCCGGCCGCGTGATCGACCGGCCCGAGGAGGTCCTGCCGGCCTACGACCTGGTCTTCGCGAAGGCCCGCTGCGCCCTCGAAGCCCTGGCGGTGGGCAACGCCGTCGTGCTCTGCGACCACACCGGCTCCGGGCCGCTGGTGACGAGCGCCGGACTCGACCGTCTGCGCCCCCTGAACTTCGGCATCCGGACCTTGCGGGAGCCTCTCTCCCCGGAAGCCCTGGGACGGGAGATCGACCGCTACGACCCTGCCGACGCCGCCCGGGTGTCGGCGCGGATCCGGGAGGAAGCGGGGCTGGACGCGTCGGTCGACCGCTATCTCGACCTCTATGCCCGCATCCTGGCCGAGCACCAGGGCCGCCCTTCTTCGCCCCTGGAGGAGAGCCGCGCCGCCGCGGCCTACGTCCGCTGGCTCGACGTACAGGTGAAGCAATGCCATGACCTCGCGCAGGAGCGCGACCATCTCGCTTCGGAGCTCGACAGCGTTGGCTCGGAGCGCGAGCGCCTGGAGTCCGAGCGCGACCACCTGGTCTCGAAGCTCGCTCAGCTCGCGTCGGACAACGACCGGCTGCGGGCCGAGCTCGCGCAGATCACGGGCTCGGCCTCCTGGCGGTGGCGAGAGCGCCTGATGGGGATGAAATCCGTCCGGCGTCTCTACCGCTGGCTGCGTCAACTCGACGGGTAACCCAGCTCCCGCAGCAGATCCCCGGCCTCGGCCGCGAAGCTCGCCTGCTCCGCGGCCGTCATCTCGCGCCGCCAACGCTCCACACGGGCCTGTTGAGGAGGCAGGTGGACGAACGGGTGCTGCTCCATGCGCTGCTCGCGGGTGATCACCGAACCGTCCGGCCGCCGCTGATCCTGGACCTCCGCGAGACGGAGCCGGGCCGTCTCCGTGTAGCGCTCCATCTCCGCGCGAAAGGGGAGGTCGAGGAACGCGGCGATGCGCTCCAACGTGGGGCGGGTCGTGAAAATCAGATCCTCATAGCGGATTTCCAGATAGTGGGGATCGCGCGACCCCGCCGCCCGGGTCGCGGCGACCTGATCGCGCCAATGGCGGGCGAGGTCCGCGGCGTCGCGGGAAGGCGCGAACCAGCGCTCGCGGAGCGACAGAGCCACATCCCGGCCGTCGCGGATCAGGTGGATGAAACGCGCTTCCGGTAGCAGGCGGCGGATCGCCGGGAGATGCTGGCTGTAGACCGGCGTCTTGTCCCCCCAGCGCCGCTTTCCGTGCCGCTCCGCGTACAGTCGGTAGAAGAGCCGTGTTCCGCGAGCCAGGGAGAACCACCGCAGACGGGCCAGCTCCCGCCCGAACCGCTCCGCGGACAACCCGGCGTCGGCGAAGGTGTGGAAGCCCGTGACCTGGCGGAGAAACTCCTCCCGGGTGGGCCGATCCTGGCCGCTCGCGAAGAACGGCAGGAGAAATCCGGTCTCCGGAGGGATCGCGAGGTCCGGATGAGCGTCGAGCATCAGCCGCAGCAGGGTCGTCCCCGAGCGGCCCACGCCGACGATGAACGGAGCGGGGCGGCGGCGCAACAAAGCTACTGCCCGACCGTCCGGATGAGCCCTGTACTCGGCAGGTCCTTGGCCGACTTCTGCAGAGCAATGAGCTGGTTCAGCAGGCTCAGCGACTGCATGGAGCGGCCGGCCACGCACGAGACGGGCGAGAAGCGGCGTTTCGCGTCCGCCCCCGGCTCGCACTTCGAGTCCTCCCCGGCCTCCCTGGGAATGACGTAACGCTCGCCGTCGTAGCGCACCGAGACGATCCCCTGGCCGCAGCCGGCGGCGCCTCCCACCGCGTTGAAGATCGGCTGGAGATTCCCCTGGATGCAGACCTCGGGCATCACTCCCAGCTCCTCTTCGACGCGCATGAGCTGGCCCAGGTAGTACAGGATCCCCTCCGGCGAGCGGATGAAGAACTCCACCGAAACCGTGGGCCTGGCGGGGACGGTCCCTTGCGCGGAAACCGGCGGCGTGTACGTCTTCAGCTGCGCGGCTTCCAGCTCCAGGCTGACCGTTTCGGTCTCGTCCTTCTTCTCCTCGCCTGGAAGGTCGCGATAGGTCACCTGCACGTCCGCCTTGGGCCGCACTTCATCATCACACTTCTCCTGACTGAGGAGACGCGCGAAATCGGCGATCTCGTCCAACCTGTCGGCGACCAGGGCCAGATCGGTCTGCTGCTGCCGGATGCGGAACTGCTCGTCCTCCTGCACCACCTCCAGCCGGTCGCGGTTGGCGGTCAGGACCTGCTCCAGCGAACCGACCTGCTCCCGCGACAACGGAGGACCGACGTTCCGTGTCGAGGTCCGCACCTCGAACCTGGGATTGCTCTGCTCCGGGTCCAGGTAGCGGTCCACGAAGCGGCTGAACTTGACGAACTTGCAGAGCGACGAGTCCTTCGCATTGGGGTAGTTGTCGAGCGTGTAGACCGTGATTCTCGATTGCCTCTTGCCCTCGACCTCCACGGTCTCTTCGACCCGCACCCGCGCCCGCTGCACGAACAGATGTATCAGCAGGGAGCGCGGCCATCCCTGCTCCCAGTAGTAGGCCAGGATGTTGTTGGGCACCGGCTTGAGGAATCCCTGGATGAACTCCTGGGTGTCGAGCACGGGCACGCTGAACGCCGGGCTCTCGCTGTACGACGCCCGCGGCGAGACCCTGTCCACTCTGTCGCTCACGGGGACGTCCAGACCCGCGGAGACCTCGACGCGCACGCTGCCCGTGACGTTCGACACCCCGGTGATGTACATGGGCCGGCGCTTGGCCGAGCGCACCGCGTTGAGCAGGAGCATCTCGTTCTGCGCCTTCTCGATGGCCATGTTGAAGCTCACCGCGCTGTCAGCGATGCTGCGGTAGCGCACGCAGCCGCCCAGCAGGGCGCAAGCAAGGAAAAGCATCAGAATCCCGGCCCGGGCTCTCGGCATCGAGTTTTCCTCCAGATTTGAGAAAACGCTATCCCGGCCGCCGATAGGTGTCAATCCGCGGCGGCTCTCTCTGGAAGATGCCGTCCGCGGCTTTTCGGGGGAGCTACGGAAACAGCGTCGTCACCCGCCAGCCGCCGTCCACGCGCTCGTATACGGTGCGGTCGTGGAGGCGGAAGGCGCCGGAGACCCAGAACTCGATCCAGTGCGGCGCCACGCGGAAACCCGACCAGTGAGGCGGCCGGGGAACGGTCCGGCCGAGATGGCGGGCTTCCAGCTTCGCGACCTCGGCCATGAGATGAGCTTTGCCAGGCATGGGCCGGCTCTGCCGGGAAGCCCAGGCGCCGAGCTGGCTCGTGCGGGGCCGGGTGGCGAAGTAGGCGTCCGCCTCCTCGTCGCTCACTCTTTCCGCCGTGCCCAGGATCACCACCTGCTTCCCGAGCTCGCGCCAGTGGAAGTTGAGGCTCACCCGCGGATGGCCCAGGATCTCGCGCCCCTTACGGCTCTCGAAATTCGTATAGAAGACGAAGCCCCGCTCGTCGAAACCCTTGAGCAGCACCACCCGCGAAGACGGCTGCCCCTCCGCGTCCACGGACGACACCACCATGGCGTTGAAGTCGCTCATCCCGGTGGCCTCCGCCTCGGCGAGGACCTCCCGGAAGCGCTCGAACGGCTCGGCGTAGGGGGCGGACGTGGGAGTCATGGCGCGCCTACTCTACCCGCGATCATCCCTCAAGGGACGGTACGGATTGACGAACCCATCCGTAAACGTCGCGTGAAACAGCAGCTTCTCCGCCGCGCCCTCCGGATCCTCGCCCTCACCGCCGCCGTCCTGCTCCTGCTCTTCGGACTGGCCGCGTGGGTGGTCACCCAGCCCACCATCGGGAGCCTGCCGGCCTGGGACGGCCCCCGCGCCGATCCCGAGCGTCTGCGACGCCACGTCGAGTTTCTGACCACCGAGGCCTCACCGCGGGACAGCGACCATCCGGAGAACCTCGACAAGGCGGCGGACTACATCCGGGCGCGCTTTGAGGAGACCGGCGCCCGGGTGCGGGATCAGGCCTTTGAAGTCCGGGGCAAGGTCTACCGCAATGTCATCGCCTCCTTCGGACCCGCGACCGGACCGCTGCTGATCGTGGGAGCCCACTACGACTCCTTCGGGGATTTCGGCCCCAATCCGGGGGCGGACGACAACGCCAGCGGCACCGCCGGCCTCCTGGAGCTCGCCCGTCTCCTGGACGGCCGCGCCCTCTCGCATCGGGTCGAGCTGGTGGCCTACGCCAACGAGGAGCCGCCCCACTTCGGCTCGCCCTGGATGGGCAGCGCCGTTCACGCGAAGTCCGTGAAGGATCAAGACGTGCGGGGCATGATCTGCCTGGAGATGATCGGCTACTTCACGGACGAGCAACCCTGGCCCCACTGGTTCCTCGGCCTCCTTTACCCGGACCGCGGCGACTTCATCGCCATCGCCGGCCGCTGGAGCGACCGCGAGCTGGCGCGGCGCCTCAAGACGTCGATTCGCGGCTCCGGCTTCCCCGCCCACAGCTTCACCGCCCCCCGCTCAGCGGGGCTGGACGGTTCCGACCAGATCAACTACTGGGATTTAGGGATTCCAGCGGTGATGGTGACGGATACTTCTTTCGTGAGGAATCCCAATTACCACACGCCAGGGGATACCGCGGCGACGCTCGATTACGGGCGGATGGCGGGGGTGGTGGAGGGGGTGGCGGAGACGGTCGCCATAGGTTGTTCTACCGATTCACCTTCATGCTTCTTACCGGGCTTCAAATATCATACCTCCACGATTCCGAAATTTTCGTTCCTTCCCGCACAGGTTCCGCAAGAACTCTTTCTTCATGGGTGAAGTAAGCATTTCATAGTACTTAAGGCTCTTGCCAGATTTACCCATGCCACCGCCCTTAACACAGATTAGTTCTTCCTCTTTAAAATTCTTGGTCAAGTCAACATCCACTTGATAAAGGCCGAACAATTCGTTTGCTTGTAATTGAATTAAATCGACTTTCTCAAAGACATTTATCTCCTGACGAATAGCCTCTACAGAACGATAAGGTGCTACTCCAATCGGAAGACGACTATGCTGATCAATAGAAAAGTGGTACTCAAAATTTGACAGAGGCAACTTCGCTCCATCAATCTTCGCCGCCTTTGTTATTTCATTTATGTAAGCTTGCAAGTCATTTGAAATCCTAATCCTCTCCAGCCCGTATTCAAGAAGTACGCTATCTCTTCTGATATCTTCAAACCGATCCTTGAAGTTGATCTTAAGCGATCTAGCTAGATCATTAATCTCATCTAGGACAATGAGCTTCTCTCCCTCTTTATAACTAGGTCTCGCCAAACTAATTGCAATATGCATAGGCACTGGAAGGGGCTCTCGGAAGAGAGCGCCCTCTATACTCGAGATTGTAAAATCGGTACCGGAGATGTCGGCCGATACAAAGCTGCTGTCAGTCAGATGAGCACCTTTAAAGCTAGCCCCTCTAAGGTTCGCACCACTAAAATCAACTCTAACTAACCAAGCGCCATTTAAATTAGCACAGCTTGACGGGTTCGCCTCATCACACGAAAGATCTAGATCTCTAAGATTCACTCGGATATCCGTAAGAACGCCCCGGTCTATAAGTTTGTTGTCAAGGTGCACCAGAGCCTTCAGCGCTTCTACTCGCGTACGCATCGACAGTCCTTCGGCCTTGCCATCGTAGATCGCGCCAAGAAGCTCCTTTCTCCTGACAAGATCACCCTGCTCCTCCTGTAGGTCAATCTGCCTTCTTAGCTCCTTGGTCTGCTCTCGGAAATATTGGTTCTGATCCTCTATGAGTAAGTTTTGCTTATGCAGCAAAGCATTCGGCACCAGGAAGACTATAATCGCGAATATTCCCACCCCAACAAGCCGGCGTACAATGGAAGTCGCTACAGCAGCGGACTCTTTGCGTGGCAAAGGATTGGACAGCGTGGCAGTCGAGAACCAATCTTCCATACTCTTTGCAAGTAGTGGCCCGGCCACGATCCTCCTAACTATCCATGCAAGGATACGATGCTCCTTAACAAAGAGGTCTAGCCAGCCCCGCAGCTTTTCATTCTCTCTTCTAAGCTGATCGAGATCGTTCTCTTTAAGATCGTCTTCAGGCATAGCTAAGTCCCTGCCTTACCTAACTTGGCAACCGTTGAGTCATATCTCCATAATTAAGATCTTTACTGGTCTCATACTCTATCCAATTACGCCACTCCTGAGAACTAGCCAGCTACCTACTCAAGGCGATCTGCGTCAGATCGGTTACGTTGTGATCCCTTAAATCTCTCTGTCACTCCTGGAGATCTTCGAGTCGAATTCCCTTCCCCTCACGGAGCTCTCTTCGGGCCTCTTCAACCCTGCGGAGGAAGCGCGGATCGTTCTCGATGCTTCTGGCTGGTCCCGGGCTCCGCGTCGGCAACTCCGGCGCCTCTAAGCCAAAGCGTACATGCCAGTACGCCCAAGATCTCGGATCAAACACGCCTGCCGGAGGATTCGCAAGCACCTCCCGGAATGCACTCTCCGGAAAATGACGTCGAACCACCGCAAGATCCTCGATGGTGCCGTAGGTCATCACCTGCGCGAGAAAACGGTTGGAATCAGCGAGAGCCTCGGCGGGGGTTTTCCACCAGAAGAGACGCGAGGCGACCTTTTCCAGATCGGTCATGGTATGCCTATTCTACTTCGCCGCATCGCGATGCCGCCTTCATGGAACGCTTGCGTGCCGCCGGGAGCTTTGGCTTCCCGGATCCCTCTGCCCCGATCCGGAGACGCCTCACGAGGCGTCTCTACGTTGGAGGGAGGACTTTCACACCTTCCTGTACAGCGCCTCGTGGTGCGGAGTCCCCTTTTGGACACGCTCAAGCCAGCCATAGGCGACGAGGCGGCGCAGGGCGCTGGAGGTGAAACGGCTGTCGGCGGGACGAGAAAGGGCACGACCGTAGCGCCGGTTGAGCTCGTCGGCGATCCGTGTCGGCCCAAAGACCTCGCCCTTCGGCAGGACGGCCATCAGTTCCTCCACCAGGGCGCCCCGAAGCTTCGTGCCGCCGGGCGGCAGCTCCGGGGGTGGCTCCTGGAGCGACGGCGCGGACGGCGGGGGAGGCAGACGGACGGCGAGCTCCGCCGCTCTCGTGGCCGCCGACTTCAAGGCCTCGTAGCTCTGGAGAACCACCGCCAGCTCGGCCGCCGCCTGGCTCCGCTGCTCCTCATGGTACGCCGCCCGCTCGGCGTGACGGGTCTCCCGTTCCCGGAGCAGATCGATCTGCGCCTCCAGGTTCGTCAGCATCTCCGACAACGAAAGCTCTGAGCTCAACATTCTTCCTCCCGTTCCAGGAAGTTTACGCCGGTTTGGCGACAGCTCGGCTGGATTTGCGCTGCCGAAAGAAACTTTGCGCCAGAGCATTTATATTTGCACTGGCGATCTCGGATTTGCGCCGGAGATCCTGGATTTGCGATGAATCCAGTCGACTTTGCACCAGAGATAGAGACTTCGCGCTGCCTCCCGCGGATTTGCGTTGCAGATTCTAATTTTGCGCCGGAGCGAGAAGCTTTGCGCCAGGGAATCTGACTTTGCGTCCGCGATCTCTGAATCGCGCTGGCTCGACTTCCGTTGCGCCAGCGAACAACACTTTGCGTCGCCGCTCGGGACTTTGCGTCAGCGCCGCGGGATCTACGTCGCCGCCCGCTCTCCCTCCCGCAGGACGCGCAGGAAGTTCCCCCCGAGGATCAGCTTGACGCCGCCCTTGTCGACGCCTCGTTCCAGGAGAGCGGCGGTGAGAGCGGGGAACCGGGAGACGTCCTCGAATCCCTCTAGGGCTTCCGGGATGCCGTCGAAATCCGTGCCGATGCCGACGTGCTCCTCTCCGGCGAGGTCGAGAAGGCGGATGACGTGGTCCACGAACTTGGAGAGCGGGACCTTGGGAAGGGGATGCTCCTCCAGAAGGCGGGCGCGCTCCTTCCAGAGCTTCTGGGGATTCCGCAGGTACTCCTCCTCGGTCTCCAGAAGGGCGGGCTTGATCTCCTTCATGCGCTCGGCGTCGGCCCTGGAGGCTTCCGGACCGACGAAGGGCGGATAGGTGTTCGCCATCACCAGGCCGCCCTTCTTGGCGATTTCGCGGACGAGGTTGTCCGGCAGGTTCCGGGGATGGTCGCAGAGGGCACGGCTGGAGCTGTGGCTGGCGATCACCGGACCGGGCGAGACGTCCAGGACGTGCTGGACGGCGTCGTCGGAGACGTGAGAGACGTCGGGCAAGATCCCCAGGCGGCTCATGCGCCAGACGATCTGTTCCCCCTCGGAGGAGAGGCCGCGATGGCGCGGCTCGTCCGTGGAGGCGTCGCACCATTCGTGGCTGGCCCAATGGGTCAGGGTGACGTAGCGGACGCCGATCTTCGCGCAGTGGTCGAGCGCGCCGGGCACCGTCAGGGGGCGGCCGTTCTCCAGGCCGAAGAGGACCGCCACCTCGCCGCGCCAGGAGGAGCGCTGGACGTCGTCCGCCGTGGCCACCTGGACGAGTTGGCCGGGAATCAGGGCCTCGGTGGAGATCCGGTAGAGTTCCAGGGCATGCTCCCAGCCGCGCTCGGCGTCCAGGGAGGCGGGCACGAAGAGCGCCCAGACCAGGGCGTCCACCCCGCCCTCGCGTAGGCGGGGGAGGTCGATATGGCGGTCGGTCAGCCGCTGGGAGAGGTCCGCCGGAGCCTCCCAGAGGCGGGTGGGAACGTCGGTGTGGCCGTCGATGACGAGAGCTTCGTGGTGTAGATCCATGGCGGGGGTAGTGTAGCGGGACCAGGGTCGCCGTGATGGTCGGGGCGGCATGCCCTTCGAGGCCTCACCCCCTGGCCCCATAGGCGTTAACCTTTCCTCCGGGCGAGGAGCCGAGCCGCTGAAGAGGCTTCAGCGGCTTGGCTTTTTCGTTTTCGGGGGGAGTCTTGGAGACGGCTGAAGGTCTGGCTGGAAGGGGTGAGGAG
>DASVAS010000086.1:0-35621 GCA_036376245.1 Thermoanaerobaculia bacterium
GTCCGTGCTTGTCCGTGTTCGTCGGGCGGGAGGGGGGCCTCCACTCACACTGGATCGCCGTGCACGAACACCTTCGAGCGCGGCATCTCGCGCTCGATGGCGCGCAGGACCTTCACCATCAGGTCGTGGGCGTCCTCGAAGGAGGAGGAGCGGGGGATCTCCAGGTGCAGCTCGATGAAGCGCTGGCCGCCGCTGCGGCGGGTCCTGAGGTCGTGCATCCCCACGACCTGGGGGGCGAAGGCGGCGACGACGGCCTCGATGCGCCGCAGCTCCTCCGCCGGCAGGCCGCGGTCGGAGAGGTCGCCGATGGCCTCCAGGGCCAGCGAGGCGCCGCTGCGGAACACGTAGAGAGCCACCCCGATCGCCACCAGCGGGTCGGCCGGGGCCCAGCCGGTCCAGCGGACCACCATCAGGGCCGCCAGGGCGGCGCCGTTCACCCACAGGTCGGTGGCGTAGTGCGCGCTGTCGGCCTTGAGGGCCGGGCTGCCGCTGCGCTCGGCGGCCCGCAAGAGGACGCGGGCGACGGCCAGGCTCACCAGGATCGAGACCGCGAGCACGCCGAGGCCCCAGCCGGTCTCCTGGGGCTCGCCGCCGTCCACCAGCCGGTTCACGCCCGCCCAGACCAGGCTGGCGGCGGCGGCCAGCAGGAAGATCCCCTGCCCCAGGGCCGCCAGGTTCTCGAACTTGCCGTGGCCGTAGGCGTGGTCGGCGTCGGGCGGCCGGGCGGCGCGCCGCAGGACGATGAAATTGGCCGCGGAGATGAAGACGTCGATCAGCGAGTCGAGGGCCGCCGAGCCCAGGGCCAGCGAGCCGGTGATCCAGGCGCCCGTCCCCTTGAGAGCCACCAGGAACGCCGCCGCTCCCACCGCCACCAGAGGCGCCCGAAATGGATCGATGCGGCTCAACCCTTGTTCTTGGCCAGCAACGCCCTGGCCTTGGCCAGGGTGCTCTCCTGCTCGACGACCAGATCGGGGACGGGCTGGCGGGCCGTGAGGCGGCGCAGGATCTCCCGCGCCTCCGCCGCCTTCTCCGGGTGGTGCTCCAGGAGGGCCTCGGCGAGGAAGAGATGGTTGTCGAGGTTGTCCGGGCCGAGGGTCACGGCGCGCCGCAGCTCGGCGACGGCCTTGTCGCGGTCGACCCAGCCGGTGAACAGGGGGACCTTGGGGGCCAGCGTGTGGAGCCGTCCCAGGACGCGGTGCCCGGCGCCGTTCTCATAGCGCTCGTCGAGGGCGATCAGGGTCTCCGAGTAGCGCCGGACCTTGTCGCCCACGCCCTGGCGGGCGGCGGCCATGCGGCCGAAGACGTCCCCCCAGAGGCCCCAGTGGACGCCGGCCCAGAGGAGGAGGGGCGGCGCGTCCGGGTTTCCCGCCAGGGCCTTGGCCGCCTGGGCCGGGGCGAGGGCGTCGAATTTCTGCCGTCCGCCGGCCTTGCGGGCCAGACGGTCGAGGGCGGCCTCGGCCACCTCCTTGCCGCGGGCGAAGAGCGCCTGCTTCCCTTCCTTCGCGGCGGTGGCGTACTCCCCCTTGTAATGGAGGGCGCGGAGGAGCTTCCAGTAGCCCTCCAGCCGGTCGGGCTGCTCCTTGACCGCCCGTTCGTAGGCGCTGACGGCTTCGCTGACCGGCCCCTGGGCCGCTTTGGGACCTTGATGCCCCTCCGCCCGCCGCGCCCAGGCGGCGTCTCCGGCGGCGATGGGATCGCCCTGGGCGGTCAGGGGGGCGGCGGCGAGGAGGAGGACGAGAGAAAGGAGGAGAGAGCGCATGGCGGGGGTATTGTATCCCCCCCGGCGCCCTCGTCCTCCCCACCGCTTCAGCCCGCCGGCTTCGGGCTCAGCAGATCCGAGAAAGGATCTTCCCGGGAAGGGGAGAGCTTGCTCTCCAGCGCCGTCAGCTCCCGCGCCAGCTTCTGGCGCTGCTCGTCGTTCATCGCCTCCACGCCGCCCCCTCTCCCACCCTTGCGGATGAAGTCCGGCGCGCTGCCGGAGACCCGGCGCAGCCGGGGGTCGAACTTGTCGTTGTGCTGCTTCATGAACGGGAGGCTGCAGCGCTCCAGGATCCGCGGCATGTCCTCCTCGCGGATCTTGAAGCCGCAGAAATCGGCGACCTTCCGCGCCGTTCCCTCGAGGTCGGAGATCACGTTCTCGTAGCGCAGGAAAAGGACGTTGCTGTCGTTGCGGTGCGGCCACCACGACTCGATGTGCTCGAACCAGGAGCCGAACCGCGTCTTCCCGTCCAGGAACCGGCTCAGGAACCCCGTCAGGTTCTGGTCCTGGCCGCTCACCAGGCACTCGTGGTGATAGGCCGAGAGCGCGACGTCCCGCACGTCCCGGACCATGTAGATGTAGCGGCTGTTGCGCGGCAGGTCCTTGTAGAGGGAGTGGCTCTTGAAGATCCGGGGCGAGGGCACCTGCATGCACTGCAGGTACCCGCGGCCGAGCTCGTACTCGAAATGGGGCGACACGGCGCAGATGTGCGGGAAGTCCATGTCGCCGGGGGTGGTCATCTGGTAGAGCATCATCTGCATCAACGTCGTCCCGGACTTCGGGTACGAGACCACGAAGACATCGCCCGGCCGCGGCGCGAACGCCATGACGCCGGCCTTCAGCCGCAGGGCGGCGAGCTTCGGTCCGATCCGGCCCTGGACAGCTCCCAGCACGGCCATGGACGTCCTCATCATGAACGGGAGGGGCTTCGGCTTCCGGGGACCTGCAGCGGGTGCGTTGGCGGGTGCGTTGGGCATAAGTGTCGGAACCTCCTTGGATTCATAGACACAAGTGCACCGGAGGCGCCAATGCGCGACATAGAGTCCAGGAAGAGCTAAAACGGCCGACCTCCTCGGGACCGGTGGACTCGCGGTATCATTTGTCTATGACCGGCGGCGAAACCCGTCTCCCGCTCGTCCCTCTCACCAACGTCGTGCACTTCCCGCGCACGGAGCTCCGCCTCCATGTGCTGGACCCCACCTACCTGCGGCTCGCCCAGGACCTCAGCGAGCTGGACGAGGACTCGCGCTGGATCGGCGTCGTCCTCCTGAAGCCGGGCTACTCCCTGGACGCCGAAGGCCGGCCCGAGATCTTCCCGGAAGGCACCGCCGCCCGCGTCATGGAGCTCGAGCTGGCGCCCGACGGCCACTCCGACCTGGTGGTCTATGGCGAGTTCCGCTTCGAGCTGGAGCGCGAGGTCGGCAGCGGCCCCTACCGCCAGGGGCTGGTGCATCCCGTCGAGGAGCCCTGGCTCAACGAGCGGGACGCCGGCGTGGTGGCCGTGCGGCAGGGCATCGTCAAGCTCCTGCGCTCGCTGGCCGAAGAGCTGGGGGACAACCTCCCCCTGGACGTCGACGACCTCGTCGCGGGCGACTGCGCCTTCGAGGAGCTGGTCAACCGCATCGCCTCGCGGGTGGACCTGCCGCCGTTGCGCAAGCTCCAGCTCCTGCACGAGTCGTTGCCGGAGCGGGGCCTTTCGGTGCTCTCGATCCTGCGCAGCCGGCAGCAGGTGATCGACATGCTGCGTCCGTACCGCAAGCTGGCCCGCGGCTCGGAGCACAACTGAGCCCCGGGCCGCCCTCTCCCGTGCTGTCCCTCCGCGACCCGGTCCACGGCTTCGTGCGCGCCGACGCGCTGGAGACCGCCCTGATCAACAGCCGGGCGGTGCAGCGCCTGCGCTTCATCCACCAGCTCGGCTTCGCCTTCCTGGTCTTCCCCGGCGCCGAGCACAGCCGCTTCGGCCACGTCCTCGGGGCCATGCACCTGGCCGGCCGGGTCTACGACGCCCTGTGCTCCAAGAGCGAGGGCCTGCTGCCCGCCGGCGCCCGCAGCCCCCAGCGCCGGCTCGCCCGCGCGGCCGCCCTGCTCCACGACCTCGGGCACGCCCCGTTCAGCCACTCGGCCGAGGACCTGTTCGAAGGCGGGATCGACCACGAGGAGATGACCCGCCGGCTGCTCCACGCGGACGAGGTGCGGGAGATCTTCGACCTGCACGGCGACGGCATCGCGCCCGCCGACGTCGAGCGCCTGCTGGAGGGGCGCGGCGACCGCACGGAGCGCCTGCTGGGCCAGATCGTCTCCAGCGAGCTGGACGTGGACAAGATGGACTACCTGCTGCGCGACAGCCTGTTCTGCGGCGTGCGCTACGGCACCTTCGACCTGGAACGGCTGCTGGACACCATGGCGCCCATCGAGGACCCGGAGACGGGCGAGTGGGGGATCGGCGTCGACGAGGGGGGCGTCCACGCCCTGGAAGCCCTGGTGATGGCCCGCTACTACATGTTCACCCAGGTCTACTTCAACGCCACCGGCAAGGCGCTGGAGCTGCACCTCAACGAGTGGCTGAAGGAGCAGGGGGTGCGCTGGGCGGCGGAGCCGGAGGCCTTCCTGGCGCAGGACGACGTCTCGGTCTGGTCGGCCCTGCGCACGTCGGACAGCGTCCACGCCCGGGCGCTGACGTCGCGCCGCCACTTCCCCGTGGCCTTCGAGAGCCGGGAGCACCTCTCGCGGGAGGACAAGGAGCGCTTCGAGGCGCTGCTGCCCGCTCTGCGGGAGCGCTTCGGGGAGGGCAGCCTGCTGCTCTCCAACTCCGCCAAGGACCCCCACCGCATGGGCCGCAGCCGCGTGCTGGTGCGGCACTTCGACGGCTCGTGCGAGCCCATGGAGCAGGCGAGCCAGTTCATCCGCCACCTCTCCCGCATCGACCGCTACCGCGTCTACACCCCGCCGCCGCTGCGCGACGAGGTGGCGGCGGCGCTGCGGGAGCTGTGGGGGTAGGCGGCGTCCACGGCGTTCTGGCCCTCCGGAGGGCGCGCCCTCCGAGACCTCACCCCCTGGCCCCCTCTCCCAGCCCCTCCCACCCGACCGGGAGAGGGGGGACGATGAGTCAGCGATCTTGCCGAGCTCAGAAACCTGGATCGGAGGGCCCTCCCTCTCCCGGGGGCGGGCGGCAGGGAGATGGGAGAGGGACCGAGGGTGAGGTCTCGAAGGGTACGCCGCTCGCTAAACCAAGAGATTTTGAAGCGCCGGGAGCGCCTCCGGATACCGGAACGCGTACCCCATTTCCAGCAGCCGCCGGGGCACCGCCCGCTGGCCGTTGAGGATCGACTCCGCCATCTCTCCCAGGGCGAGCCGCAGCGCGAAGGCGGGCGCGAAAGCGAAGCTCGGGCGGCGCAGGGCGCGGCCCAGGGCGCGGCTGAAGTCGCGGTTGGTCAGCGGGTTCGGGGCGGTGAGGTTGAAGGGGCCGCGGGCGTCCTCGCGCTCCAGCAGAAAGCGGATGGCCCCGACCTCGTCCGCGATGTGGATCCAGGGGAACCACTGCCGGCCGCCGCCCAGCGATCCGCCCACGCCGAGGCGGAAGGGCATCGCCATCTTCGGCAGCGCGCCGCCCCTGGGGGTGAGCACGATGCCGGTGCGCAGGACCGGCCGCCGCACCCCCAGGGATTCGGCCTCCGCCGTGGAGGCCTCCCATTCGACGCAGACCCGGCCCAGGAAGTCGTCTCCCGGGGCGGCGGACTCGTCCACGACCTCGTCGCCGCGGGGTCCGTAGTAGCCCACGGCCGAGCCCTGGAGCAGCGCGCGGGGCTTCTCTTTCGCTTCCCGGACGGCCGCCAGCACGGCGCGGCCGGACTCGACGCGGCTGTCGCGGATGCGGCGCTTCTTCTCGTCGGTCCAGCGGCCTTCGGCGATGCCGTCGCCCGCGAGGTGGACGATCGCGGTGTCTTTATCGAGCAGAGAGGACCAGCCTGTGGCGGTGCGGCCGTCCCACTGCACGGCGCGGGTGTTGGGCGGCAGGGGCCCCGCTTTGGAGGTATTCCGCGTCAGGACCACCACCTCGTGACCCGCCTCCCCCAGCTCCCGCGCCAGAGCGCTCCCGATGACGCCCGTTCCGCCGGTGATGACGACCCGCATGGCGGGCCCTACACCGCTTCCAGCTCTTCTTCGAGGAGCTGGCGCTGGTACAGATCCGCGTAGAGACCGCCCGAGGTGATGAGCTGGGCGTGGGTGCCGCGCTCCGCGATGCGGCCGTGCTCGAGGACGACGATGACGTTCGCGTCCTTGACGGTCGAGATGCGGTGCGACACCAGGAACACGGTGCGCCCCTTGAAGAGGGTCCGGAGGTTGCGGAGGATCTCCTCCTCGGTGTGGGTGTCCACGGCGGAGAGGCAGTCGTCCAGCAGGAGGATGCGGGAGTCGCGCAGCAGCGCCCGGGCCAGCGCCACGCGCTGCTTCTGGCCTCCCGAGAGGGTCAGGCCCCGCTCGCCCACGATGGTGTCGAGCCCCTCAGGGAAAGCCGCGAGGTCCGGCTCCAGGCCGGCCATGCGGGCCGCCTCCCGGATCTCCTCCTCGGTGGCCCTGGCCCGGCCCAGGGCGATGTTGGCGCGGATCGTGTCCGAGAAGAGGAAGGTCTCCTGCGGCACCGTGCTGATCGCCGAGCGCAGCCGCGCCAGGGGCATGCGCCGGACGTCCACGCCGTCCACGAACAGCGAGCCCTCGGGCGGATCGAGCAGCCGCGGGATCAGCGAGAGGAGCGTGCTCTTCCCCGATCCCGTCCGCCCCACGATCGCCACCGTCTGGCCGGCCTGGACCTGGAGGTCGATGTTGGCGAGCGCCGGGTCGAGCCCCGGACCGTAGGCGAAGGTGAGGTTCCGGACCTGCACGGTGCCCTGGATCTCCCGGGGATCGGTGAGAGGGCCCTCGTCGCGGATCGCCGGCTGGACGTCCAGGATCTTGCGCAGGCGGATCATCGAGGCGGTGCCCCGCTGCGCCATGTTGACCAGGAAGCCGGCGGCGATCATCGGAAAGACCAGCCGGCCCAGGAAGAGCTGGAAGCTGACGAACTGCCCGATCGTGATCTGGTACCGGATCACCAGCAGGCCGCCGTACCACAGCACCGCCACGAAGCCGAGCCCCACCAGCGACTGCAGCAGGGGACCGAACGCCGCCGACCAGCCGACCAGCCGCATGCTGGCATCCAGGTGCTCCTGGGTGACGCGCCGGAACTCGGCCTCTTCCCGGGCCTCCTGGGCGTAGGCGCGGACCACCCGCACGCCCGACAGGCTCTCCTGGACCTTGGTCGTGACGTTCGCGTACTTCTCCTGGACGCCCGTGAACAGATCGTGGATGCGGCCGCCGAAGTACTTGGTGGAGATCGCCACCAGCGGCATGGTGAAGAGGGCGAGCATGGAGAGGCTGAAGTTGATGCGGACGATGAAGATCATGGCGAAGAGGGCCGTCACCACGGTGTTGGTGGCGTACATGATCGCCGGGCCGCACAGCATGCGCACCGCGCCCATGTCGTTGGTGGCGCGGGCCATCAGGTCGCCCGTGGGATGCTCGATGAAGAAGGCCGGCGGCTGCTTTTCGAGGTGCTCGAAGAAATCGTTGCGCATGTCGAACTCGATCTCGCGGCTCATCTTCACCAGGATCATGCGCTGGGTGTAGCTGAAGATCCCGGTCGCGACCGTGAAGCCGAGGAGCATGCCGGCGTACCTCAGGAGCTCGGCCTGCGGGGCGCCGCGGCGGATGGCGTCGATGGACCAACCGAGCAGCAGCGGGCCCGTCATGCTCATGAGCACCGAAGCCACGATGGCGAGCACGCCCAGGATGAGCTTGCGCCGGTGAGGGCGGAGGTACGGCCAGACGTAGGCTAGATTCTTGAGCAAGGTTCAGGGTCTCCCGGACCGGCAGGATATCACCACTGGCCGTCGCCACCCTGACCGTGGGCGACCTCCCTGGAGTCCCGGAGGACCCGGAGCTGCCGCGCCAGGTCGGCGTCCCCCATCTGGAGGAGGATCCGCCGGCAGCTCTCCAGGCCGGTTTCCGGCAGGGCGTCGGGGATGCGCTCGCCGGTGCTGGTCCAGAGGTCCCGGGAGTTGAGGAAGGTGGTGAAGATCGGCACGTCTCCCTGCTCCAGCTCCCTGTGCTCGTGAGGAAGGATCCTCTCCAGGGCCGGGCGGTGCTCGACGTCCACCCAGAGCCGGTCGATCAGGCGGTCGCGGTCCAGGGCGTCCTGGAGAACGTAGGGGTGGAAGCTCTCGGTGAGCAGCCTGGAGTAGGCGCGGGTGGGCCGCACGGGGATCCGCGCGGACGCGTTCCCGAAGGCGGCGAGGGGGCCGTTCGGGGCGAGCAGGGCCTCCCGGTGCCGCACGATAAGGCGGTAGAAGGACTCAAAACCTTCGGCGATGGCGCCCGCGTAAGCGCGCGGATCGGCGCGCCGGCCGTCCAGGGTGGGCCGGTGACGGGCCTCCACCCCCAGGTCCGCGGCCTTGCGCGTGAACCTCACCAGGTCCTCCTCCCCGTCCTCCAGCCAGAGCTCGGACGCGGGATCCCAGGCCGCGTCGTCGGCCAGGAGGGCCCGGGGAACGACGCCCACCTCGCCCGCCCGCGGGTGGAACAGCGTTTCCAGGTCGATGGGGAGAGGATGCTCACCCGCCGCGAGCAGGTTCTCGGGGTGGAAGTCGGTGGCGGCCAGAGCGTAGAAGAGGGCGAGGTAGCTCCCCTGGCGCCGGTAGAAGCGGCGGACCTCCTCCACCGAGGCGCAGCCGGGATCCTGGACGAGCTCCACCCAGCCGTAGCCGCCGCGGTCCATCAGGCGGAGGGGCCGCAGGACCGGGTCCGCCCCGCGGGCGTTGAGCCAGGCCAGGAGCCGCTGGAACGCGCTGTCCAACCCCAGGGGCCTGGACTTGTAGACCAGCCCGAAGCCGGAAGCGAAGCGGAGGAGGAGCACCGTTCGCCTCCCCCCGTGGCCGCTCTGGACCCCGGTGAGAGGGCCCGGAGCCTCATCCGTCGCGAAGACCCGGCGGATCACGTCCCAGTCGTCGGCAAGCTGGGCCAGCACCTCGAAGGAGAAGGAGACCCAGCGCTCGGCGCTCTCCACGGCGTGGCGGGCGGCCACCGGATATTGCCGCAGCAGATCGAGGGCGAAGCCGGGCTCCCGGAGCTTCGCCAGGAAATCGCCGAACCGCTCGCGGGGCGTCTCTCCCCGCAGACCTCCAGTCCGCGCGGCGATGTGCAGCTCCAGCACCATGGCCCGGTTGAGGGCGCGGCTCAGGTTGTCGATCAGGAGGTCGAAGAAGACCTCCACGACCTCGTCGGCGTCGAAGGGAACATCCGGCCGGCTCTCCACGATCCGGCGCGCCGCGACGCGCAGGCGCTCGCGGGCGCGGATCACCACCGGCTCGGCCACCAGCACGACGCCGGCCCGCCGGGCGTCTTCCGCTCGCAGCCGGGCCGCGCCTTCCCGCGGCGCCGCGAAGGCCTCGGCGAGATCCGCGAGCCAGGTCGGGGCGTCCGGGAACCTCTCCCGCACCTGCCGCCGCGACTCGCCAAGGAGGGCGGTGAAGCTCTCCAGCGAGAGGCCGTCCGTGGCCAGGCGGCGGCGCAGGATCTCTTCCCGCTGAAAAGGGGCCTGCGACCGCCACCGCTCGAGACGGCGGGCGGCAAGGGCGGCGTTCACCACCGCCGGATCTCCCGTCCGCGCGAGGGTGGCGGCCCGCTCCGCCAGGGTCGCGGACTGGTACCAATCCTCTTCCTCGAACAGGTTCGGCATGACAAAGACCTCGCGACGCCCGCCAGCGTTCAAAACATGACTACAAAAACAGCAAGGAGGGATCAGAGGAGCGGAAGACGGTGATCAGACCGGAGGTCTTCGTCCGACAGCTCGATCAGGGCCGCCGGGTTGGCCGGGAGGGAGGACCGCTGCTCTTCGGTGAGGCTGAGAAAGTAGTCTTCGTCTTTCCAGGCCCGGATGATGTCGACCTGATTCATGAGATTGTTCCTTTCTATCTTCGTGAAACATGGGAGAGAGATGAAATACGCAGGCAGGCGCCGCGAGAGAAGAAAAACGGAACAATCCGGCCGGGACGACAGAAAGAAAATCAAATGGGAGGAGGCTTTGATCGGGAGTTCCCATCGTCGGAGGCGGCATGAGACAGATAACCATTTTGGAGACTGTCTACGCGGCCCGGGGACCATTGTTGCGGATTTTCTTTGGATGATCTTGCTCTCTTTTCAGCCCTCCTCTTTCCAGGTCGCGGCCAGCACCGCCTTCGCGCCGCGCGGATGGAGAGGCGCCGCCCGGACCCTCACCCCCGGCCCCTCTCCCGACCCCTCCCTCCCTCCCTCACCGGGAGAGGGGAGGACAACGGGTTCCATCACCCCTTCCAGGCGGAGGATGGGGCGCCCTTCGGCTTCGTACTTGGCCTCGTAGTTGGTGCGGGGGCCTTCGGCCCAGGGCCCCTCGCGGCGGGTGAAGCGCAGGCCGGGATAGCCGGCCAGGATCTCCACCACCAGCTCGCCGTAGTCCAGGAAGTCGGTGGCGAACGAGAGCCGGCCACCCGGGCGGAGGAGGCGGAGGACGAGGTCCACCGTCTCCGGGTCGAAGAGGCGGCGCTTGTGGTGGCGGCTCTTGGGCCAGGGATCGGGAAAGTAGACGTGCAGCCCGGAGGCGAAGCCGGCCGGCAACACGGCGGAGGCCAGGTAGAGGGCGTCCCCGCGCAGGGCCAGCCAGTTCGACAGACCGTGCCGGCGGGCCCGCGAGGTGAAGATCCCATGGTACTCGCCGGCCACCTCGATCCCCAGGAAGCGGCGGTCCGGATCCTCCTGGCAGCGGCGGAGGAGATAGCGCCCCTTGCCGAAGCCGATCTCCACCTCCCAGTCGCCGCCGGGAACCAGCTCGTCCAGGGGGAGCGGCGCCGCCAGGCCGGCCAGGGTGCGGTCGCCCCCGGCCGTCGAGAGCGTCGCGGGCTGGATCACAGCAGGTCCCCGCGCTTCCGCTCGTTCAGCTCGGCCACGATCCTGCGGACGTCCTGGGAGCGCTCCTTGGGCAGGACCAGCACCGCGTCCCCGGTGCGCACCACCACCAGCCCCTCGACGCCGACGACGGCGATCGTCCCCTCGTCCGCGAACAGCAGGTTGCCGCGGGCGTCCACCGCCAGGGCGTCCCCGCGCAGGGCGTTGCCCTGACCGTCCTTGGGCAGCACCTCGTCCAGCGCCTCCCAGGAGCCGAGGTCGCTCCAGCCGCAATCCAGGGGGACGGTGGAGATCGAGTCCAGCTTCTCCATCACCGCGTAGTCGATGGAGTCCGCGGGCAGGCGGCCGTACAGCTCCCGCACCCGGCCGGGGGAGGCGGCGATCTCCTCCAGCCCCCGGGAGAGCTCGGGCTGGACCCGCGCCAGGACGTCGAGGAACGTCGCGCCGCGGAAGACGAAGATCCCCGCGTTCCACAGATAGTTGCCGGACGCCACGAAGCGGGCCGCGTTCTCCGCCGACGGCTTCTCCACGAAGCGGCGCACCCGGCGGACGCCGTCCGCCTCCCCGCCCGGCTCCAGCTCCAGGTAGCCGTAGCCCGTCTCGGGACGGTGGGGCACGACGCCCAGGGTCATCACCCGGTCCTCCCGCTCCACCACCCGGGCGGCGCGCTCCAGCGCCGCGCGGAACGCGGCGGGATCCCCCACCCGGTGGTCTGCCGGCAGCACCGCCACCACGCCCCGCCGGGCGCTTTCGGGCATCGAACGCACCGACCAGCCGATCGCCGGGGCGGTGTTGCGCCCCTCGGGTTCCATGAGGATCTGCTCCGGCGGCACCTCCGGCAGGTCGCGGCGGATCCCCTCGGCCAGCGCCTCCGTGGTGCAGACCCAGACCGACTCCGGCCCGACCAGGGGCTGGAGCCTTTCGAGGGTGTCGCGCAGCAGGGTTCGTTCTCCTTCCAGGGCGAGAAGCTGCTTGGGCCGACGCTGCCGCGAAAGAGGCCAGAAGCGCGTGCCGCTGCCTCCGGCGAGGATCAATGCCTGCAAAACCTTTCTCCTTTTCTTCCTTGTTTTCGCCGCCCGCGCGGCGCCGCGGGAGTATAACCGTACCTTTCCTGATCCAGACCTGCCCTCTTTCCTTGTTTTTCGTGCACTATGTCATCGGTACCCATGAAAAGCCGGCCATTGGAGGTCCGTGCATTCTATCCGGAGGGGGAGAATATGCTTAATAAAAGAATTCTATTCGTGGCTCTTGGTCTCACCATTTTGACAGCTCTCACACCCTCGGCGGCCGGCGCCCGGCCGCTCCGTGGCCAGGCGGGGATTTCATGGAAGACGGCGGTCTCCACTCTGATGACGTGGTGGGGGATCTACGTCGCGCCGGAGCGGGGCGCGGCGCCGGTCCAGCGGACGGACTGGACCAAGAACGGCTGCGGGATCGACCCCAACGGCGAGCCGCTGCCGTGCGGTCTCCCGGGAGGCGGTGGCGTCGGCGTGGGTGGATCGGGTCTCCAGGGCGGGACGGAGGGAGACCCCGGCGATTCGGGGTACTAGGCGCGTCGAGGGGGTGCGGCGGGCCGCGCCCCCTCCCCTCTACTCCTCTCCCAGCTCCATCCCCATGACGTGGAAGCCGGCGTCCACGTAGACCGTCTCGCCGGTGATCCCCGACGCCATCGGAGAGAGGAGGAAGAGGCCGAGGTTGCCGACCTCCTCATGGGTGACGTTGCGTCCCAGCGGGGCGATCCCGGAGACCTTGTTGTACATCTTCATGAAGCCCGGGATGCTGCGGGCCGCCACGGTGCGCACCGGGCCGGCGGAGACGGCGTTGACGCGGACGCCCTTCTTCCCCATCTCGTAGGCGAGATAGCGGACGCTCGCCTCCAGGGCGCTCTTGGCGATGCCCATGACGTTGTACTTGGGGACCACCTTCTCGGCCGCGTAGTAGGTGAGGGTGACCAGGGAGCCGCCCTCGTTGAGCAGGGACTCGGCCTCGCGGGCGACGGCCACCAGGGAATAGGCGGAGATCTCCAGGGCCGTCCGCCAGTCGTCGCGGGTGGTCTCGATGTAGCGCCCGTCCATGGCCGCGCGGGGAGCGAAGGCGATGGAGTGGACGACGAAGTCGAGGCTGCCCCAGGTCTCTTTGAGGTCCGCGAAGGTGGCCTTCAGCTCGTCCTCGTTGGTGACGTCGCACTGGGAGAGCCGGGTCCCGGGGAGGTCCCTGGTGAGCTTCTCCAGATCCTCCTTCAGCCGCTCCCCCTGATAGCTGAACGCCAGCTCCGCCCCCGCCGCCGCCAGCTTTTCCGCGATGGCCCAGCCCAGGCTCCGGCTGTTGGAGACCCCCATGACCAGGCCGCGCTTGCCCTTCAGGTCGATTTCGATCATGGCGGCGTATGTTATCGGAAGAGGGATTCGCGGGGCGTATATCATCCCCGAATCTCATGAACCTCTTCGAGCTCACCCGCGCCCTCATCGACATCGACTCCACCACCGGCCGCGAGGCCGAGGTCGGGGACTTCCTTTTCCAGCTCCTCCAGGAGATCCCTGGAGGGACCGTCGAGCGCATGCCGGTCGAGGGGGACCGCTTCAATCTCTTCGCGTCCTGGGGGGAGCCGGTCGTGGTCCTCTCCACCCATCTGGATACCGTCCCGCCGTTCTTCCCCTCCTCCGAGGATGACGACTTCATCCACGGCCGGGGGGCCTGCGACACCAAGGGCATCCTCGCTTCGATAATCCAGGCGGTCCGGGAGCTGGTGGACGAAGGCGTCCGGGGCTTCGGTCTCCTCCTGGTCGTGGGCGAGGAGACGGACAGCGTCGGCGCCCAGGTGGCCGACCGGCATCCCCGGGGCTCGCGGTTCCTGATCAACGGCGAGCCGACAGAGAACCGCCTCGCTCTGGGATCCAAGGGCGCTCTCTATCTGGCCCTGGAGGCGGAGGGAACGGCGGCCCACTCCGCCTATCCCGAGTTGGGCGAGTCGGCCATCGACCGTCTCCTGGACGCCCTGGCCCGAATCAGGGAAGTTCCGCTCCCCTCCGATCCAATCCTTGGGGAAACGACCCTCAATGTCGGCACCCTCTCCGGCGGGCGGGCCGCCAACGTCGTGGCCGACCACGCCCGCGCCGAGGTCATGATCCGCACCGTGGGCGAGACCGGCGAGTTGCGGCGCCGGCTGGCCGCCGCCGTGCACGCCGTCCCGGGAGTGCACATCGCGGAGATCCGTGAATCCGCCGCCATGCGCCTGGGGTCCCTCCCCGGCTTCGAGACCGCCATCGTCAAGTACACGACGGACATCCCCCGCCTGCGGAACTGGGGCGAGCCCTTCCTCCTCGGCCCGGGCACGATCCACGTCGCCCACACCCCCGGAGAGCGCGTCCTCAAACGGGAGCTGACCGAAGCGGTCCGGCTCTACAAGGAGATGGTCGTCCGGCTGCCGGGACGGTAGACTCTGCCACCGGCGCGGGTCCCCCCCGCTCCCTCGGACGGCACTTCTGTAGGGGCGGCACGCCGCCGTCCGGGGTCTTTGGAGGCGCTCATGGAAAAGAAGATCGAGGTCGGAATCCTGGGAGCCACCGGCACGGTGGGCCAGCGGTTCGTGCAGCTCCTGGAGAACCACCCCTGGTTCGAGCTGAAGTGGCTGGCCGCCAGCGACCGGAGCGCCGGCAAACGCTACCGCGACGCCGCCGCCTGGCAGCTCGAGGGCCCGCCGCCCGCCGCCGCGGCCGACGCGATCGTCGAGGAATGCGTGCCGGGGCGCGGCCCGAAGCTGGTCTTCTCCTCCATGGCCTCCAACCTGGCGGGCGACATCGAGCGCGACTTCGCCGCCGCCGGCCACATCGTGGTCTCCAACTCCAGCCACTACCGGATGGCTCCCGACGTCCCCCTGCTGGTGCCGGAGATCAACCCCGGCCACCTAGGGCTGCTGGAGACGCAGCGCCGGCAGCGCGGCTGGGAAGGCGCCATCGTCACCAACCCGAACTGCGCCGCGGTGGTGCTGGTGATCCCCCTGGCGGCGCTGCGGCCGTTCGGCCTCAAGCGGGTGATGGTCACCACCTTCCAGGCGGTCTCCGGCGCCGGCTATCCCGGCGTGCCCTCCCTGGACATCCTCGGCAACGTCATCCCCTACATCGGCGGCGACGAGGAGAAAAAGGTCGAGACCGAGATGCAGAAGATCCTCGGCGAGCTGGCAGGGGACGGCGTCCAGCCGCTGCCCTTCGCGGCCAGCGCGAGCTGCAACCGCGTCCCCTCGGTCGACGGACACCTGGTGACGGCCAGCGTCGAGCTCGAGAGCCGGCCGGAGCGGGAGGCGATCCTGGAAGCCTTCGCCCGCTTCTCCGGCATCCCCCAGGAGCGGCGGCTCCCCTCGGCGCCGAAGCGGGTGATCCATTACATGGAGGCTCCGGAGCGACCGCAGCCGCGCAAGGACGCCAACCTCGAGCAGGGCATGGGCACGGCGGTCGGGCGCCTGCGGGAGTGCAATGTCCTGCACTGGAAATTCGTGGCCCTCTCCCACAACGTCCTCCGCGGCGCCGCCGGCGCCGCCCTTCTCAACGCCGAGCTGATGAAGAGCGAAGGGCTGATCCAGGCATGATCGTCATGAAATTCGGCGGCAGCTCGGTGGACCGCGCCGAGTCGATCCAGCGGGTGGTCGGGATCGTGCGCGGCTGCATCGATCAGAGGCCCGTGGTCGTGGTCTCCGCCATGGCCAAGACCACCCGCCGCCTGCAGGCAGCCGCCGAGGCCGCCGCGACGGGAGACCGGACGGCGGCTCTGGAGATCTTCGACGAGCTGGAGTCCTACCACCGCCGGGAATCCCACGGCGTGGTGCCGCCCGCCGGCCGCCCCGCCCTGGACGCGGCCCTCGCCCCGTTCTTCAACGACCTGCGGACCCAGCTCGACGAGTTGGCGGCCACCCGCGCCCTCACGCCCCGGGCGGCGGACGCCGTGGAGAGCTGCGGCGAGCTGCTGGCCAGCACCATCCTCTCCTTCGCCCTCACCCACGCCGGCCTCGACGCCGCCTGGATCGACTGCCGACGGGTGATGGTGACGGACCACGAATTCACCCGCGCGCGGCCGCTCTACGGTCCCACCGACGCCCGGCTGCGGGAGACGCTGCTCCCCCTCCTGCGGGAAGGCAAGGTGCCGGTCATGGGAGGCTACGTGGGCGCGACGCTCCAGGGGGTGACCACCACGCTGGGCAAGGAGGGCTCGGACTTCTCCGCCGCCATCATCGGCGCCGCCCTGGGCGCCGGCGAGGTGCAGATCTGGACGGACGTGGACGGCATCCGCACGACCGATCCCCAGATCTGCCCGGACGCCCGGCGGGTCCGCTCCCTCTCCTTCGCCGAGGCCCTGGAGCTCTCCTGCTCCGGAACCAAGAAGCCCCACTACGGCACGCTGGGGCCGGCGAGCCGGGCGAACGTCCCCATCCGCATCCTCGACTCCCACCATCCCGGCGCCGAGGGCACGGTGATCGGCCGGCGCAATCCGGACGCGCCCCCCACCATCAAGTCCATGTCGTGCCTGGCCCACGCCAACCTCATCACCGTGCGGGCGGCGGGCTCCGCCGAGGGGCTTCAGGAGAAGGTCTTCGACCTGTGCGAACGCTTCCGCCCGGTGCTGATGGTCCTCGGCACGCATTCCTACGGCGTGGACCTGGGGCTGAGCCGCGGCGACCGGCTGGCCGAGGTCCAGTCGGCCCTGCTGTCGGCGGTCGGGAAATCGGCGGAGGTCTGGGTCACCCCCGGCCGCACGGTCGTCTCCCTGGTCTCCGAGGACCTCGCCACCCATCCCGGGCTGGTCGAGAAGACCCTGGCGGCCTGTCAAGGTCACGAGCCGCGGTTCCTCCGTTCCGGCGTCTCCGCCCCGGTGGTCCGCCTCTTCGCCGACCCGGAAGAGATCCCCGGCCTCCTCTCCAGGCTTCACGAAGAGCTCCTCCCGGGCTCGTCCGATAAGATCGTGGAATGAACCGCCTGGCGCTCGTGGGCCGCGGCAAGATGGGGAAGCTGCTGGAGCAGCTCGCCCCGGCCCACGGCTTCGAGGTGGCGCTGCGGCTCGACGGCAAGTCCAATACCGGGGGCGCCGGCATCACGCCCGAGGCATTCCGGGACGTAGACGTGGCCATCGACTTCACGACCCCGGAGGCGGTGCCGGAGACCGCCGAACGGATCGCGGCCCTGCGCGTGCCCCTGGTCGTCGGCACCACGGGATGGTCCGCGCATCTCCCCCGGGTGCGCGAGGCCGTGGAGCGGCACGGCTCGGGCCTCCTCCACGGGGCCAACTTCTCGGTCGGCGTCCAGGTGTTCTACCGGCTGGCCGAGGCCGCCGCCCGGCTGCTGGCCGCGGAGACGTCCTACGACGCCTGGGCCTACGAGATCCATCACAAGATGAAGAAGGACGCGCCCTCGGGCACCCTGCTCCAGATCCTCAAGGTCATGGAAGGGGCGGGCTATGAAAGGCCGGTCGACGTGGCCAGCAACCGGGCGGGCGCGATCCCGGGCACCCACCAGATCGGCTTCGACTCCGAGGCGGACACCCTCACCCTGGAGCACCGGGCCCGCAGCCGGGCCGGCTTCGCCCACGGCGCGCTCCGGGCGGCCCGCTGGATGATCGGCCGCACGGGTTTCTACGAGTTCAGCCAGGTTTGGGAAGAGATCGTCCAGAAACGAAATTAGAATGGAGCCGGCACGCGCCCGGACTCACCGAGGCGCGCCGGGGAGACAACCATGTTTCAAGGATGCGGCACCGCGATGGTCACTCCGTTCCGGTCCGACCTGTCGCTGGACGAGGAGGCCCTGCGCCGGCTGGTCCGCCGCCAGATCGAGGGCGGAATCCACTTCCTGGTCCCCTGCGGCACGACCGGAGAAAACCCGACCCTGACCCGCCAGGAGCACCTGCGGGTCGTCGAGATCACCCTGGAAGAGGCCCGGGACAAGGTGCCCGTGCTGGCCGGCTGCGGCGGCAACGACACGCGGGACGTCGCGAGCCTCGCCCGCGAGCTGGAGGCCCTGGGCGCGGACGGCCTGCTGGTGGTCACCCCCTACTACAACAAACCGACGGCCGAAGGGCTCTGCCAGCACTACCGCGAGGTGGCGCGGGCCTCCCGGCTGCCGATCGTGGTCTACAACGTCCCCGGCCGCACCGGCACCAACGTCGATCCGGCGACCCTGGCGCGGCTGGCGGAGATCGAGACCGTGGTGGGGGTCAAGGAGGCTTCGGGGAACATCTCCCAGATGGCGGCCATCTTCCAGTCGGTCCCGGAGAGCTTCGCCGTGCTCTCGGGGGACGACGCGATCACCCTGCCGCTGATCGCGCTCGGGGGCGTGGGCGTGATCTCCGTGGTCTCCAACGAGGTCCCCTACGCCATGTCGCGGCTGACCTCTCTCTGCCTGGAGGGGGACTTCCCCCGCGCCCGCGAGGTGCAGGCCCGGCTGCACGCCCTGATGGAGATCAACTTCATCGAGTCGAACCCCGGCCCGGTCAAGGCGGCCATGGCCCTGATGGGGTTGCTGGAGCCCGTCTTCCGCCTGCCCGCGGTCCCGCCGCAGCCGGAGAGCCTGCGGAAGATCGAGAAGGTCCTGCTCGATCTGGGTCTGATCCCGGAGGCCCCGGAAGCCGAGCCCAACCTGGAGATCCATCTTGTCGGTTGACGTCCTGGATTTCGCCCGCCGGGAGATCGAACGGCTCTACGCGGAGCCCCCGGCGTCCTATACGTCCGACCACCACTACTACTTCGACGTCTTCAAGGCCGCGTTGAACCGGGGCGAGATCCGGGCCGCGGAGCCGGATTCCGCTTCGCCGACGGGCTGGCGGGTCAATCCCTGGGTCAAGCAAGGGATCCTGGTGGGCTTCCGCATGGGCAAGGTCGTGGAAATGCCGGTGGGCGACCGGCGGTCCGGGATCCGTCTGCCGTTCCTCGACAAGGAAACGTATCCACCCCGCCCGATCGGCCTGGACGACGGCGTCCGCGTCGTGCCTGGAGGCTCGTCGATCCGGGACGGCTGCTATCTGGGCCGCGGGGTCATCTGCATGCCGCCGATGTACGTCAACGTCGGCGCCTGGGTGGACGACGGTACGCTGGTGGACTCCCACGCCCTGGTGGGAAGCTGCGCCCAGGTGGGCAAGCGGGTCCACCTCTCTGCGGCGGCCCAACTCGGGGGCGTCCTGGAGCCGGTGGGGGCCTCGCCGGTGATCGTGGAGGACGACGTCCTGATCGGCGGCAACTGCGGCGTCTACGAGGGCACGGTCGTAAAGCGCCGGGCCGTCCTGGGAGCCGGGACCATCCTCACCCGCTCCACCCCCGTCTACGACCTCGTCCGGGAGACGATCCACCGGGCGACGGACGACCAGCCGCTGGTGATCCCGGAGGAAGCGGTGGTCGTCCCCGGCTCCCGCGCCGTCTCAAAAGGAGCGGGCAAGGAATGGGGGTTGTCCCTCTACACGCCGGTGATCGTCAAGTACCGCGACGCTTCGACGGACGAGCGGGTGCAGTTGGAGGATTGGTTGCGGTAGGGGGGTGGCCTTCGCGGCTGAAGGAGACGACCGGCCTTCCGCGCTCCTCCTGGGTCCTGCGGAGATCCAGAAAGATGGCATCCACACCGTAGTTGAACCGCGCAGCGTACTCATCCCAGTTCCTGCGAAGCTCATCTACGATGGGGTCGGACCAAGGCTTGTCCATGGCCGACGCGGGGGCTAACCACTACTTAGATTTCCGGCGCCTTCCTTCCGCGGCGAAGGACACCACCGGCCGCCCCCTCTCCTCCTGTCGTCGTACCAGATCCTGGAACATCTCCTCGAAGGAGTTGAATTGGGAGGAATACTCCCTCCGCACCTTGTGGATCTCTTCAACGATGGGGTCACGCTCAAGGGCTTTCTTCTTCATATTCACCGTCCAAGAGCAAATCGGGCGTACAGATCTTGGGACACCGATAGCCCCAGGAAGATATTATACGAGTAACCTTCGGTAGTAACATGGGATTCGCGATGTGACGAAAATCCCAGGTTGCCAGGAAATCCATTCCGTGGACGGTTGCCGTTGCGATGTGCAGCGCATCCACCTTGGCATCCTCAGGCACACTCCTCTCCCTGAGCAGTTCCTGAGCCAAGTCGTCGCATTCGCGTGTAAGCGCCAATCCTGGCAAGGAGCTTACCAGGACGACCCTAGCCTGTGCCGCACTGGGATTACCAGCTTGAATTTCCAGCAAGACCGGCTCCGAGATATACAGATCGAAGCTGGATGGGGCTTGCTCCCACCAGATCCGGGTGACCTTCTGACGGTCAGCAGTCGCTGCATGTCTGCTTGGACGTGCGGCCAGATAACTAATGACGCTGGTCTCCAGATAGACCTTGGGTTTCAGAGCTCCTCCTCAAGGGAAGAATCTCCAGGAGACGAACTGGACGATTCCGTGGTGGAGGAACTATATACCCGGTAGCCGCTCGCGAAGCATCCTGAGAAGCAGAACCTGCGACGCCGCCGACGGCGAGCCCACCTGTGCCCGCAGCAGCATCTTCACCTTGCTCTCCATGGCCGCCGCGATGCCGCTGTCCGGGTTCCAGGGGAAGGTGAGGAACCCGACCCGGCCGCCCGGAAAGCCGAGGTGGCCTTCAGCGCCGTCCACCTTGAGGGGGATCAGGTTGGGATGGCGATCGGTAAGGCTCCAGAAGAGGGAATTGCCCGGCGTACCCAGACCTTCCCAAGTGTCGTCCACGATCACCAACAAAGGGCGGTGCTCCGCGATCCCCACCAGGGACGAGCAGAGGGTCGCCCGCTCCCGGTGGTTCGGCATGTAGCCTGTCTCCTCTCTGGGGAATTCCAGGAGCACCACGGCGGGCTCGCCCTCGGGGAGATCCTGGAGGAGATGGGGGATCGACGACGGATCGAAGTGCCCGCCATGATGGTTGGCGCACTTCAGGACGCGGGCGCCCAGCCTCATGGAGAAAAGGTCGTGATCCCCTTCCCGGCAGGGATCAGGCAGGACCACCGTCCGGCCCTCCATCGCGAAGAGATCCGCCGCGAGGCAGCGCGCCTGAGCCGTGCCCATCGTGACCAGAGGCAGCGAGGACGGCCGGTCCTCGGGTTGTCCCCGCCGCTGCCACTCCCGCCACGCCCGGCGCAGATCGGGTAATCCCTCGACCGGAGAGTAAAGGAAAGCCCGGCTGCGCTCCTCCTCGGTCAGCTCCGGCAGAGCGGCCGCCATGGACGGCAAAGGCACGGCCCGGCCATGGCCGTCCGTGATCTGCCCGATCGTGGCGTTGAACGGCTTGCCCCGGGCTTCCGCCGTCTGGAGCGGGAGAAAATTCGCCGGCTGCTTCGACAGGCGGCCCAGGGGCGACAGGGCCTCCCAGACGGCGGGCGCGGCTTCCTGAAGGAATTCGTTCACTTCCAGGACGGGATCAGCGGCGGCCATCCTCTTCCTCCACCGGCCGGACCCGCAGCTTCGCCAGCAGCGAGTCCAGGGTATCGACGGCCTTGGAGCTGCCGTCCTTGAGCTGGCCCTGAAGCCGCTCCAACTCGGCGTCGAGCTCGCGCCACTGCTCCCGGACCCCGGCGTCGGCGTTCCGGTAGGTGCGCTCCAGGTCCGCCCGGATCTCCGCCACGTCCTCGCGCACCTGCTGGAGGTTGCGCTCGCCCGCCACCTCGGGCCGGTGGCTCAGGAGCCGGTCCCGGGCCGCCGCCAGGTCGGCTCGCCAGTCGGCTTCGGCCACCGGACGGCCTTCGCTGCGCACGTCGCCCCAGAGATCCCGGAGCTCGCCTCCCGTCCTCTTGTAGGCGCTCCAGGCCAGCAGCAGGGCCGCGATCGCCAGCAACAGAGCCAGCCAGGCCACTCCATTGCCTCCGCTCTTCTTGTTTCCCCAGGCCATTCGGATTCCTCCGGCGAGATCTTACAGGCTCGCGCCCGGTTGAAAAACTGCGCGCCCTGCACTAAACTTTGGTTGATGATCCCGCCCTCAGAGTTGTTGCTCTGAGGCCGCCGGGGGGAATTCCCCACGCGAACGTGGATGTTCGAAGGTGCGGCTCCCGCCCACCTTCATCCCCTTGCGCCGCGGGACGAGAATTAGACCAGGAGGACGCATTCCATGGCCACCGCAACCGTCGAGACCCTGCAGTTTCAGGCCGAAACCAGGCAGCTCCTCGACCTGATGATCCACTCGCTGTACTCGAACAAGGAGATCTTCCTCCGCGAGCTGATCTCCAACGCTTCCGACGCCCTCGACCGGCTCCGCTTCGAGGCCCTGACCCGGCCGGAGCTGCTCGAAGGGGATGAAGAGCTGAAGATCCGCCTGGAGGCGGACCGTAACGCCCGCACGCTGACCATCCACGACAACGGCATCGGCATGAGCCGGGACGAGGTCGTCACCAACATCGGCACGATCGCCAAGTCCGGCACCCGCGAGCTGGTCGAGCGCCTCAAGAAGGGCGAGTCCCAGCAGCAGATCGCCGAGCTGATCGGCCAGTTCGGCGTCGGCTTCTACTCCTCCTTCATGGCCGCCGAGCGCGTCGAGCTGGTGACCCGCCGGGCCGGCGAGACGGCCGCCACCCGCTGGGAGTCCACCGGCGACGGCACCTACACCGTCGAGGAGACCGAGAAGGCGGACCGCGGCACGTCGATCACCCTCCACCTCAAGCCCGAGGACAAGGAGAACGGCATCGACGACTTCTCCGACCGCTGGGTGGTCAGCCGCATCGTCCGCCGCTACTCCGACTTCGTGGGCTACCCGATCGTCCTCAAGGCCGAGAAGGATCCCGAGATCGAGGACCTCGCCAAGGAGCGCGAGACGGGGGAGAAGCCCCAGATGCCGATGGAGGAGAAGGTCCTCAACTCCATGAAGCCGATCTGGACCCGGCCGCAGTCCGAGGTCAGCCAGGAGGACTACAAGGAGTTCTACCGCCACATCTCTCACGACTGGACCGAGCCGCTCAAGGTCGTCCCCTACCGGGCCGAGGGCCGCATCGAGTACCAGGCGCTGCTCTTCGTGCCGTCGCAGGCGCCGTACGACCTTTACTACGTCGCCTCCAAGCCGGGCCTCCAGCTCTACGTCAAGCGCGTGCAGATCATGGAGAAGTGCGAGGACCTGCTCCCCCACTACCTCCGCTTCGTGCGCGGCGTGGTGGACTCCCCCGACCTGGCGCTCAACGTCTCGCGCGAGATGCTCCAGCAGGACCGGCATATCACGCTGATCCGCAAGGGCCTGACCAAGAAGCTGCTCGACGTCTTCGGCGAGATGAAGGACAAGGAGTACGACACCTGGGTCAAGTTCTGGAGCGAGTTCGGTCGCGCCATCAAGGAGGGGATCAGCTCCGACTACGAGAACAAGGAAAAGCTGGTCGAGCTGCTGGTCTTCCAGTCCTCCAACGACCCCGAGAAGCTGACCACGCTCAAGGAGTACGTGGAGCGGATGAAGGAAGGGCAGAACGAGATCTACTACCTGACCGGCGAGTCGCGGTCGCAGGTGGAGAACTCGCCCCACCTGGAGGCTTTCAAGGAGAAGGGCTACGAGGTCCTCTTCCTGGTGGACACGGTGGACGAGCTGCTCACCCAGTCGCTCCACGAGTACGGCGGCAAGAAGCTGAAGTCGGTGGGCAAGGGGACGGTCTCGCTGGGAAGCGAGGAGGAGAAGAAGCAGACCGAGGAGGAGCTCAAGGCGAAGGAAGAGGAGCTGAAGCCGCTCCTCGACGAGCTCCAGAAGAAGCTCGACACCTGGGTCAAGCAGGTGCGGCTCACCAACCGTCTCACCAACTCGCCGGTTTGTCTGGTAGGAGCCGAGCACGACTACAGCCCGCAGCTCGAGAAGCTCCTCCAGAAGGGCAAGGGGGGCGGCCCGAAGCAGCGCCGCATCATGGAGCTGAACCCCAAGCACGAGATCCTGGTCAAGATGCGGGAGCGTTACGATTCCAACCAGGGCGACCCGGTCCTGGAAGACTACGCCCACCTCCTCTTCGGCTACGGCCTGATCGCCGAAGGCGGCGAGCTGCCCGACCCGGTGCGGTTCAACCGCGCCGTGGCGGATTTGATGACGCGGATGGGGTAGGCGGATGCTCTGCCTCGAAACCTATAGGGGGGCCGGGCTTCGCCGGCCCGCCCCCCTGCGCCCTCTCCCCGGCAGGGGCCGCCGGCGTCCGGTGGACGGGACACGGACGAACCACGGTCTTCACGGACGAGACGCGGCGGACCGCTCAGCCCCTTCTCTTCCTGCTCCGGATACGGTACAGGCGCTCCGTGAAGCCGCCCTCGTTGACGAAGGTTTCGGCCTGCACTGCCAACTGGCGGTCCAGCAGATGGCAGCAGAGGTTCAGCAGAGAGAGCGCAGCGTTGGCCACCAGGGTAGAAGAAAGCACGGCGCAGCCACTGGTGCCGTCCTTGTTCGTCCGTGCTCGTCGCTTCTCATCCTCCACCCAAAGGCGTACTTCCTCTATCGTGGCGCAGCGCCTTGCCTTGAAGCGCAGCAGGGACGGGTGCTCCGGCGGAAAAAGGGGCTCCCCCCGCTGCCTCAGGAAATCCTCGTAGTCGAGCCGCAACTCCTCCAGACTGGCCCGCGCCACGTTGGTCAGCTTGAGCTCGGACTTCCTCGAAGTTCCCGACGCCTGGCTCCCCTCGGCGATGTTCTGTGTCCCACTACGCGCCGCCTGCACCCATCTGGTCGCGGGTCCGACTTCGAGAGTCGATGTAACGTTGGCAGAAACGCACCGTAACGTCGTAGATCAGTTGCGCCAACTGGAAACTCTTCAGCTTCCGGTACCCGCCGTGCGTCGGAATCAGCGATTCCCCGGTGTTCACACCGGTACTATATCCCGCCCCGAAGCGACTGGCGCATCCGCCACGAGCTTCGAAGGAGAGCCTCAAGCTGTACCGCTTGCGACTAGCGGAGCAGGTTCAAAGGAACGGTTAGGCACCGTCCCGAACCGGCGCTCCCGCCGGGAGAACTCCCGCACGGCGTCGGCCAGGTCCGCCCCCGTGAAGTCGGGCCACATGCGGTCCGTGAAGACCAGCTCCGCGTAGGCGCACTCCCAGAGCAGGAAGTCCGAGAGGCGCTTCTCGCCGCCGGTGCGGATCAGCAGATCCACGTCCGGCACGGGACGGCCGTCGTGGGGCGGATCGGCCAGCAGCCGCGCGAAATCCTCCCGCGAGGGCTCGCCCCGCAGCCGGGCCGCGGCCCTCAGGATGGCGTCGCGGGCCGAGTAGTCCACCGCGATCCGCAGGAGGGCGCGGTTGGCATGGGCCGTCATCGCCTCCGTCTCTTCGATCACCCGCACCAGCCCTGGCGAGAGGCGGTCCCGGCGGCCGATCACCGTGATGCGGACGCCGTTCTCGGCGCACTTGCCCGCCTCGGCCGTCAGATAGCTGCGGAACAGGCGCATCAGGGCCCGCACCTCGACGTCGGGGCGCCGCCAGTTGTCCGACGAGAAGGCGAAGAGGGTGAGGGTGCCGATCCCTAAGTCCGCCGCCGCCTCGACCACCCGGCGCACCGCCTCCACGCCGGCGGCGTGCCCCGCCGTGCGCGGCCGGCCCCGGGAGACGGCCCAGCGGCCGTTGCCGTCCATGATGATGGCGACGTGAAGCTCCGGGCTTGGCGGCGCCGACGCCGCGGGAGCGGGGGGCGCCAGCCGCAAGGGCGCGCTCATCGCCTGGCCTCCTTCCGGTCGACCCGGGCGAGGATCTCCGAGTCTCCCTGCAGCCGGGCGATCGCCCGCACGGCCCAATCCCTGGGACCGTTGCCGAGCCGCAGGTCCGGGTCCTTCCGGAGCAGGGCCTCCACGACCCGTGGATTCCCCGAGCCCAACGCCTGCTGCAGCACCGTCCAGCCATGCGAGCCCCGCGAGCGGGTATCGGCCCCCTCCGCGAGCAGCTCTTCCACGATCTCCGCCTCGCCCTGCGTCGCCGCCAGGCTCAGCGGAGTCAGGCCGTAGGGAGCGGGCCGGTTGACGTCCGCCCCGGCGGCGATCAGAGCCCGCACCGACCCGATCTGGTTCTTGTGGACCGCGTGCAGGAGGGGCGTCCATTCGTTCGGCCCGGAGTCCAGGAGGTTGGGATCGGCCCCGGCGCGGATCAACTCGCCGATCGCCTCGACCTCTCCCGAGCGCGCCGCCATCACCAGGGGCGGGAAGCCTGGATCGTCGGCCGCGGCCGAAGGAGCCTCGGGAGCCGCGGGCGACATCCCCTGCCGCACGACCCAGAGCCCCGCCGCCGCCAGCAGGAAAAGCCCCAGCGCGATGAAACCCAAGATCCGATACCTCACATCCTCTCTCCTTGGATAAATGACTTTGCAATACAAAGCTGACGGGCGCGGAAAGGCTCCGGTTCAACTCTCCCGGGTGGCATGGATGATCGCCTCCATGTGGTCCAGGTATCTCTCCAGCGCCCGCCGGCCGGGCGGCGTGAGCCGGTAGTCCGTCTTGGGCAGGCGTCCCTCGAAGTACTTCTCGCAGGCGATGTAGCCGGCCTCTTCCAGCTTGCGGGCGTGGACGCTCAGGTTGCCGTCCGTCGTCTTGAGCAGCTTCTTGAGGTCGTTGAAGCTCAGGTGGTCGTTGACGGCCAGGGCGCTGACGATCCCCAGCCGCATCCGCTCGTGGATGACGCGGTCGAGGTCCAGGGCCGCCTGCGGCGCGGGAGCGGGAGCGTTCACGTCCACCCCCTCGGCCTCGGGGCCGTCGTCGCGCTGGAGCGGCTTAGCCACCGTGCCTCCAGGCGATCAGGATGCCAAAGAAGATGTGCAGCCCGCCGAAGCCGGCCGCCATCAGCGCGTCTCCCCACGCGGGCGGCGCCACGATCGCCACGGCCCCGAAAGCCATGAAGCCGAGCCCCATCACCGGCACCGTCCGCACCGAGAAGGCCCCCCCGGTGACGACCCCCGCGCCGTACAGCAGCAGCCAGAGGCCGGGCAGCACCCAGACGACCCCCGCCATGAAGAGGACGGGAGTGAGCAGGGCGGCGGCGACGAACGGCGGGAACAGGCCGAGGACGAATCTACGGCCCGGCTGGGAGAAGAGGCTCTCCTGCGACCGCCGCGCCTTCCAGACGATGGCGCCGGTGGTGATGAGGAAGGCCAGCAGAGCCTCCCCCAGCCACACCAGGAGCCAGCCCAGGGGCGTGCTCTGGCGGGAGGCCAGCCAGGCGGCGGCCAGGGCGGTCACGCCCACCGCCACCTCGCCGATCCCCGAGACGTCCGTGAAGCGGGTCGCCCCCTCCATGGTCTCGCGGATGAACCGCAGGTTGTCCATGGCCCTCAGATGGAGGGCGGGAGGCGGGACGAGTCGGGGACGGGAGGGCCGCGGATCGATCACGGGATCCAATGTACGCCGGCCGTCCACGGACGTCAAGCACTTTTCACGGCAAAGTGTCGTTTCGCCAGCGCCGACACCATGCCCACCATGCTCATCAATCCCATGGACTTGCCCATGGAGAGCTCGCGGCCGAAGACTTTGTAGACGATGTCCTGCGGCACCTCGGCCACCTGCTCGGGCGGAGCGCCGGAGAGGGTCTCGTCGAGGATCACGGCCATGGCCTTGGCCGAGATCCCCTGCGGGTTCTCCACCGCGAAGTGAAAGTCGAGCGTGCCGTCCGGCTTCTCCTCGGTGAAGACATAGGCCTCGGACTCGCAGGCCGGGACCTGGGCCTCCTTGGGGAACGGCCGCCTGGCGATGCCGGGCGGCACCTCCTGGAAGCGGTTGGCGATGTCGATCAGGAGCTGGATGCGCTCGTTGCGTTCGGGCATCAGCTCGAGCATGTCCAGCGTGTCCTGCAGCTTCTCCGGCAGGGCCATGGCTCAGCGCTCGATGGGGACCCCGACGAGGTTCCCCCACTCGGTCCAGCTCCCATCATAGTTCCTCACCTGGCGGTAGCCCAGCAGATGGGTGAGCACGAACCAGGTGTGGCTGCTCCGCTCGCCGATGCGGCAATAGACGATGACGTCGTCCTCCGGCTTCAGGCCCGCTTCCTTTTCATAGAGATCCCGCAGCTCGCCGGCGGATTTGAAGGTGCCGTCGTCCGGGTTGACGGCCCGGGCCCAGGGGATGTTGGCGGCGCCGGGGATGTGGCCGCCCCGCAGGGCGCCTTCGTTCGGGTACTCGGGCATGTGGAGCCGCTCGCCGGTGAACTCGGCGGGGCTGCGCACATCGATCAAGGGCCTCTTTCCCTCGACGTGCCGCAGCACCTCGTCGCGGAAGGCGCGGATATGGGCGTCGTCCCGCTCCGTGGCCCGGTAGTCGCTCGCCGGATAGGCGGGGACATCCCGGGTCACGGGCCGGCCCTCGTTGACCCACTTGATCCGCCCGCCGTCCATGACCTTGGCCTTGTCGTGCCCGAAGAGCTGGAAGACCCAGAAGGCGTAGCTCGCCCACCAGTTGTTGCGGTCGCCGTAGAAGACCACCGTGGTGTCCCGGGTCGCCCCGATCCGCCGCATCAGCGCCTCGAAGCCCTCGCGCCCCAGGTAGTCCCGCCGCACGGGATCGTTCAGGTCCCGCGTCCAGTCGACCTCCACGGCGCCCGGGATGTGCCCGGAGGAGTAGAGGAGAGGATCCTCGTTCGACTCGACGATGCGCACCCCCGAATCTTCAAGATGGTCAGCGACCCACGCGGTCGACACCAGCGCCTCGGGGTTCGCGTAGCCTCGGTTTTCGATTTCACTCACGGCCATTCCTCCCATTTGTTAGCGATCGTATCACCATCTAAAATCGCTTCATGACCCCTTTCGCGCCAATCCTGAAGTGGTATAGAGTCAGGCAACTTCTCTCAAAAACCGGGCCGTCGGGCCATGGTTTCTTGTATAGGCAGGCGCGGATGGCCGTGGTGGCCGTCGTTGTTCTGTCATTGAAGGAGCGTTATGTCCAGCAGTCTTCGTAAAGTTTCCCGTCGCGTCGTTGTTCTCACTTTCGCCCTGGCTCTCGGAGCCCTGCCGCTCGCGAGCGCCGAGGCGGCCCAGAGATCGCGGCGAGATTCGGCAATCCAGCAGGCCGCCTCGGTCCGTACCATCGTACAGGCCTTGGTCAACCCGCTGCTCTCGGCCATGGAAAAGATGGGGTGGCATCCAGGCTTCAAACCGCAAGCCGGAACCTCGAGCGCCAATCCGGAGGGTTCCAGCGTCTGTCCGAACGGCAAACCGGGCCTCCAGGGCAACCCCAACCAGACCGGCAACTGACCCGACCCCAGCGAAGCTCTCGCTTGCAGCGGGGTCTGACATCTGCGAAGGTGAGGTGTGACGATGAACGACCGGCATCCGGATCTCGAAACCCTGGAGCGCTTCCTGGAAGACGCGCTCTCCGAGCCGGCGAGCCGCGCCCTGCAGCGTCACGTCTTGATCTGCCCCTTGTGTGAGGAGCGCCTGACGGCGCTCCTTCCGGGCCCCGCCTCCCCGCCCCCTCCCGCCCAAGGCCACCGCGGGTTGATCCAGCGGCTCCTCGACGATCACCGCGCCGAGGTCTCCGACCGCCGCCACGCCGTGGCGAAGGAGCGGGGTGAATCTTCCGAGCTCTGGCGGGAGCTCGAGGCCCTGGACCAGGAAGCCCGGCGGTCCCTGATCTGGGACTCGCCGCGCTATCAGACCTGGGGCCTGTTCGAGCATCTCGTGGACCTCTCCCAGACCGCCGTCCTGGAAGAGCCCAGGAAGGCGGAGACCCTCCTGCGCCTGGCCCTCGACGTGAGTGAGCAGCTCGATCCGGTGGAGTACGGGCCGGGCGCGGTGGAGGCGGCCAAGACCCGGGCCTGGACCCACCTCGGCAACGCCCTGCGCGTCCTCGGCGACTTCCGGCAGGCGGAGCTGGCCTTCCAGACGGCGGAGCTGTTCTTCGCGCGGAGCTGGCTCGATCCCGTGGACGAGGCGCGCCTGCTGGAGCTCAAGGCCGCCCTGCGCCGCGCCCAGCGCCGGTTCGACGAAGCCCTGGAGCTGCTCGACGCTTCCCTCGGCGTCTTCCGCGAGGTGAACGAGCCCCATCACCAGGGCCGGGTGTTGATGATCAAGGGCGTGACCCTGCATTACAAGGGGGACATCGAGGCCGCCATCGGCTGCTTCCGCACCAGCCTCCTCCTCCTCGACTCGGACCGCGAGCCCCGTCTGGTCGCCATGAGCCAGCTCAACCTCGTGGGCTGCCTCCAGGACTCCGGCCGCAGCGCCGAGGCCGCGGCGCTGATCCCGGAGGTGAGGCGCATGGCCGAGCGGGTGGGCAAGCGTTCCGACCTGCTGCGCCTGCGCTGGACCGAGGGCAAGGTGGCCGCTTCCACCGGCCGTACCGAGGAGGCCGAGCGGGCGTTCCTCGAAATCCGCGAGCAGCTCATGGCCGACTCCCTCCCCTTCGACGCCGCGCTGCTCTGCCTCGACCTCGCCGCCCTCTATTTCAAGCAGGGCCGGCTCGACGAGACCAAGAGCCTCGCCGAAAGCGTGATCCCCGTCTTCCGCTCCCGCGAGGTCTACCGCGAGGCGCTGGCGGCGCTGATCGTCTTCCAGCGGGCCGCGGAAATGGAGCAGCTCACCCTCGGCCTCGTCGAGGAGATCGCCGACTACCTCAAGCGCGCCCGGGGCAACCCGGACCTGCCGTTCCGCGTGGACGCCTGAAGCCGGCGAGGTACTCGCCGAAGGTGAGGAGCGGCTGCTGGTGCTCCAGCAGCTCCTCGTTGTTCTCCAGGAAGCCGGCGATGCTCTGCCCCACGATGAAGGCGAGGAAGAAGAGGTTGAACAGGACCAGCGACAAGCCGTTGTCACGCAGAAAACGCCGCATGGTGTCCCCCAAGGCCTGAACATCAGCCTGCCAGTGACTGCCGGCGGGGGTTTGAGCAAGCCTGATGCCAAAGTGGCAGGGGATTTGCTGCGAAATTCGTCCGCTAACGTGGCGGCGCTCCCTCTTCCCTTTTGTGTGAGCACGGATTAGAGTGCGGGCCGTTTCACCCGGCAGCCTTACAGCTTTACAGAATTGGGGCTCTCGATCCGGAGCGGGTCCGCAGCCGTCTTGCGCGGTCCCACCCGTTGGGGTAGAGTCCCGGGCTTGTGACGACTTTCACAAAGTCCCTTGAACCCGGCCCGGCGCTCGGATATCGTCGCCGCTCGGGATTCTAAGGGGGGGCGATCCCATGCAGACCTTCCACCGCAGCAGCAACGTCATCGCCAGGGTCAGCATCTTCGGTGCGATCTTCTTCCTGGCCTTCCTCGGCTGGGTGATGGCGTCCCTGTTCAACTCTTCCTACGCGTCGGGGCAGGACGTGTTCAAGCGGCAGCCCGTGCCGTTCAGCCACGAGCACCACGTCCAGGGCCTGGGGATCGACTGCCGGTACTGCCATACCTCGGTCGAGAAGTCCTCCTTCGCCGGCCTGCCGCCGACGGAGACGTGCATGAACTGCCACAAGCAGATCTGGACGAACGCGGATCTGCTGGAGCCCATCCGGGCCAGCTACCGGACCGGCGAGCCGATCGAGTGGACCCGGGTGCACGACCTTCCCGACTACGTCTACTTCAACCACTCGGTGCACGTGGCCAAGGGCATCGGCTGCGCGACCTGCCATGGCGAGGTGGACAAGATGCCGCTGATGTTCCAGAAGGCGTCTCTCCAGATGCAGTGGTGCCTGGACTGCCACCGCGATCCGTCGAAGAACGTGCGGCCACGGGAAGAGGTGTTCAACCTGAACTGGCAGCCGCCGGCGGACCCGCAGGAGGCGCAGGCCCTGCGGGCCCGGTTGACCAAGGAATATGACGTCAAATCCCTGATGAGCTGCTCGACGTGCCACCGCTAGGCGGGAGGCCCGGGCGCGCCGCGGCGACGCGGACGGACTGACAACCATGAGAGCGAGCGAAACCTGATGGACAGCGTCAATGGCAAGGGCAAATGCGGAGCCGAGAAGGCTCCCGAGCCGGCGCCCGCCCGGCTGAACCTGGAGGCGGTGCGGGAGCGGCTGCGGGAAAAGAGGGGGCCGGAGTTCTGGCGCAGCCTCGACGAGCTCGCCGCGACCTCCGAGTTCCAGGATCTCGTCCACCGCGAGTTCCCCCGCCAGGCTTCGGAGTGGGTCGACACCGCGGACGGCGTCTCGCGCCGCCGCTTCCTGCAGCTCGCGAGCGCCTCGCTCGCCCTGGCCGGCCTGACCGGCTGCACCAAGCAGCCGCTGGAGAAGATAGTCCCGTACGTGCGGCAGCCGGAGCAGGTCATCCCCGGCAAGCCGCTGTACTTCGCCACCGCCCTCACCTTCGGCGGCGGCTACGCCACCGGCGTCCTCGCCGAGAGCCACCTCGGCCGGCCGACCAAGATCGAAGGCAACCCGGACCACCCGGCGAGCCTCGGCGCCACGGATCTCTTCGCCCAGGCCTCGATCCTCACCCTCTACGACCCCGAGCGGTCGCAGACGCTCCTCCAGAACGGCCGCGCCAGCACCTGGGGCGCTTTCACCAGCCAGGTGGCGGGCCGCCTGAACGCCCTGCAGCCGACCGGCGGCGCGGGCCTGCGGATCCTGACCGGCTCCACGACCTCGCCGACCCTGGCCGACCAGATGCAGCAGTTGCGGACGCGCTTCCCCGCCGCCCGCTGGCACCGCTGGGAGCCCGCCGGCCGCCACCAGTCGCAGGCCGCCGCGGTGGGCGCCTTCGGCCGCCCGCTGGAGACCCGCTACGACTTCACGCGCGCCCGGGTGATCCTCGCCGTCGGCGACGCGCTCTGCGAGGGTGGGGCCGGCGTGCGCTACGCCCGCGACTTCGCCGAGGGCCGGCGCGGGCGCGGCGACCGCCAGGAGATGAGCCGGGTCTACGCGGTGGAGAGCGTACCGGCCAACCTCTCCAGCGTCGCCGACCACCGGCTCCAGCTCGCGCCCGCCCAGGTCGAGGCCTTCGTCCTCGCCCTCGCCCAGGCCCTCGGCGTCGCCGGCGGCCAGGTGGCGCTGCCCGCGGAAGCCCAGAAGTGGGTCCAGGCCGTCGCCCAGGACCTGCAGCAGAACCGCGGCGCCTCGCTGGTGGTGGGCGACGAGTACCTCTCCCCCGCCGCGCAGGTGCTGATCCACGGCATCAACCAGGCGCTGGGCAACAGCGGCGTCACCGTCTCCTACCAGGAGCCGGTGGAGGTCGATCCGGTGGACCAGGTCCGCTCGATCACCGAGCTGGTCGCGGACATGAACGCCGGCCAGGTGGAGCTGCTGCTGATCCTGGACGGGGCCAACCCGGTCTACACGGCGCCGGCCGACCTGGCCTTCGCGCAGGCCCTCCAGAAGGTGCCGCTGCGCGTCCATCACGGCCTCTACCAGGACGAGACCTCCGTCTACTGCCACTGGCACATCCCCGCCACCCATGAGCTGGAGAGCTGGGGCGACGCCCGCTCCTTCGACGGCACGGTGAGCCTGATCCAGCCGCTCATCGACCCGCTCTACGACGGCAAGTCGATCTACGAGGTCGTGGCCGCCATGCTGGGCAAGGCGGACGCGACGGGCTACGACGTCGTCCGCCAGTACTGGACGCCCCGCCTGCCCGGCCTCGCGGCCGGCCTGGAGCAGCTCTCCAAGGACACCGCCGGCTCAGGCGGCATCACGACGGCCCTCGGCATGGGCGGCTTCTCGGGCGACTCCGGCTTCTCCGGGATGGTCGGCGCCTCGGGTGCCGGAGCCCCGGGAGCCAACGGCGCCGCGTCTCCGTCTCCCGGAGTGGGGATGCCCGCCAACCAGGGTCTGGGGACCCAGGGCGGCGCCAACCTGCCGGGTCAGTCCACACCCGGGGGCGCGCAGGGCAGCGGCGATCTGGGCTCGGAATCGACCATCGCCGGCTCGTCCGCGCAGGGCGGTCCCGCCACGGGGCCGGCCGCCGGCGTCACGGGCGCGGGCGCGACGGCGGGCGGCAACGCCTTCGAGACCGCCTGGCGGCGGGCCCTGCACGCGGGCCTGATCCCCGCCACGGCCAGCCGGCCGGCGGCGGCGGCGGTCAACGGCGGCGCGGTGCAGGAGTCCGCGCGCCGCATCGCCGAGACAGCCGGCCGCTTCCAGCCCGGCCAGATCACCCTGGTCCTGCGCCCCGACCCGACGATCTGGGACGGCCGCTTCGCCTCCAACGCCTGGCTCCAGGAGCTGCCCAAGCCCATCCTCAAGCTGGTCTGGGACAACGCCCTGGTGGTCTCGCCCGGCACGGCCCAGCGCCTCGGCGTCGAGTACCACGACGTCGTGACCCTGACGGCCGGCAACCGCACGCAGCGGGTGGCGGTCTGGATCCTTCCCGGCGTGGCGGACGACACCGCCCTGCTCACGCTCGGCTACGGCCGGCAGCACGCGGGCAAGGGGACCGGGCAGGGCTTCAACGCCTATCCCCTGCGCACCACGCAGGCCCTGTGGACCGCCCCCGGCGTCAAGATCGAGAAGACGGGCGACCGCTACATCCTGGTCAACACCCAGAACCACCACGTCATCGGCCTCTACAACGTCAACGAGGACGAGGAGGCGAGCGAGGAGGCGGCGAAGCGCCACGTCATCCGCCACACCACCCTGGAGCGGTTCCGGCAGGACCCCGAGGTCATCCAGAAGGAGCGCGAGAAGCCGGACTACAAGAACATGACCATGTACGGCAACCACCCCTACGAGGGGCACAAGTGGGGCATGGTCATCGATCTCAACGTCTGCACCGGGTGCAGCGCCTGCGTGGTCGCCTGCCAGTCGGAGAACAACATCCCGTCGGTGGGCAAGGAGCAGGTGCAGAAGGGACGCGAGATGCACTGGCTGCGCATCGACCGCTACTTCGGCGGCGACCTCGACGCGCCCTCGATCCACAACCAGCCTCTCCCCTGCATGCAATGCGAGAACGCGCCGTGCGAGGTGGTCTGCCCGGTGGCGGCCACCGCCCACAGCGACGAGGGGCTGAACGACATGGTCTACAACCGCTGCGTCGGCACCCGCTACTGCTCGAACAACTGCCCCTACAAGGTGCGGCGGTTCAACTTCCTGCGCTACGCGCCCAAGGCGGAGGAGACGCCGGTGCTGACCCTGGCCCAGAACCCGGACGTGACGGTGCGCATGCGCGGCGTCATGGAGAAGTGCACCTACTGTGTGCAGCGCATCGAGCAGGCCAAGATCGAGTCCAAGGTGGAGCGCCGGCCGATCCCGGCGAACTGGCTGCAGACGGCCTGCCAGCAGGCCTGTCCGACCCACGCCATCACCTTCGGCGACCTCAACGACGAGCAGTGGGAGGTCCGGAAGTGGCACGACGATCCCCTGAACTATGGGCTGATCGAGGAGATCAACACGCGCCCGCGCACCACCTACCTGGCGAAGCTGCGCAACCCGAACCCCGCGCTGGAACCGGCCGGAGGAGCTGAAGGAGCTGAGCATGGCCACGCTTGAGAAACACGGCCTCCCCACCCCCCTGCCCAAGCCGGACAAGCCGCCGGTGGTGGCCCCCGGCCACGACTCGGGGACGGTCACCGACCAGATCAGCGAGGTCGTGCTCCAGCGCACGCCGAAGTGGTGGCTCCTCGGCTTCCTGGTCGCCTTCTCGCTGCTGCAGATCTTCCTGGTCTCGGTCACCTATCTGTTCGCCAAGGGCGTGGGCATCTGGGGCATCAACTGGCCGGTCGGCTGGGGCTTCGACATCATCAACTTCGTCTGGTGGATCGGCATCGGCCACGCCGGCACGCTGATTTCAGCCATCCTGCTGCTGTTCAAGCAGCAGTGGCGCATGTCGATCAGCCGCTTTGCCGAAGCGATGACGATCTTCGCGGTGCTGTGCGCGGCGATCTTCCCCGTGTTCCACACCGGCCGTCCGTGGCTCGCCGCCTACTGGCTGTTCCCGTATCCCAATGCCATGGGGTTGTGGCCGCAGTTCAAGAGCCCGCTGATCTGGGACGTGTTCGCGGTCTCGACCTACGGCACGGTCTCCGCGCTGTTCTGGTTTACCGGCCTGGTGCCGGACATGGCGACCCTGCGCGATCGCGCGAAGTCGCGCGCGGCTCAGGTGATCTACGGGA
>DASVAS010000028.1:0-158245 GCA_036376245.1 Thermoanaerobaculia bacterium
CCGAGTTCCATCATCTCCCGGAGAAGAGGATGGAGCTTGTCCGGTGGAGCGGACGAGGACTCCTCCGCGTCGAGCTTCGGCTCTAAATCAGGCTCCTCCATGACAGCTGGGGGGATCGGCTCGGAGGTCCTCGACATCACCCTCCCATTCTCGATCTCCATAGTCACATGCTGATTGCTGGCCTGGGAGTAGACAGGGCTGGCAAGGCAAAAAGCCAGAAGTAAAAAAGTCGCAGAACTACTTAACCAGCCTGCAAGACGGACCCTTCTCATCGGTGTGCTCCTTCGCAAGAATGTAGACATATGGCTTTTACTATTCAATGTTCATGCCAAAGATCTGCGCTCAGGTGTAGGGCGCTTTCGTGTAAAGTACCCGCCGATGGTGTGCCGTCCTGCCCTTCGCTTCGCCGCCCTGCTAGCCGTCTTGGCGTTCCTGCTGCCCCTGGCGGCGGTTGCAGAGTCCTGTGAAGATTGCCTCTGGGGTGCAGGCTCCCCGGCATGCTGCCCGCCGTCCTGCTGTCCCTGCTGCATCCACGGCCCGTCCGTCCTGACCGCTTCGTGGGGTGCCCTGCATCCCGTGTCGGTCAATCTGGCGACGATCCCGCGGCAAGATACCTACCCCTCCTCCCCTCCGGGCGAAATCTTCCACGTCCCGAAGTCCTCTCTCTAGCTCCAAGTTCGCCGTTGCATCCCGTCCCGTGCCTCGAAAGCACGTGGGCTGACCCTGTCCGCGAGAGGTGAACGATGAGACTTCGATGGATGTGGCCGTGGGCCGCATTGTGCCTGTGTGCTGTCCCGGGCTTCGGCCAGGAGAGAGTTTTGACGATCGACGAGGCGCTCGCCCTGGCCCGCGAGCAGGCCGCGAGCGTCGTGCTGGCCAAGGGCCGGATCGAGGAGGCCCGGGCCAGACAGGCCCAGGCCGGGCGCCGGTTCCAGGAAAACCCGGCCCTCGAGGTGAACGGGGGCTATCGGCGCGCCGAGGACGACCATCTCGACTTCGAGGCCGCCGTCTCCCAAGGCCTCTACGACCGGAACCGGCGGGCGGCCCGCATCGCGGGAGCGCAGGCCGCGGTCGAACGGGCGGAGGCGGAGCTGGACGACGCTCGGCGGCTGCTCCTGCGAGACGTCTGGACCACATTCTTCCGCGGCCTGATCGCCATGGATCGGGTGGAGCTGTTGACCCGCGTCCGGCAGGCTGCCGACGAGTTGCTCGCCGCGACCGAGCGGCGCTACGAAGCCGGCGAGGGCACCGCGCTAGAACTGAATCGCGCCCGCGTCGCCGCCGCGAGCGCCAGGGCCGAGCAGAACGGGGCACAGGCCGAGGCCAGCTCGGCGCTGGCAGGCCTCAAGGCCTTGCTCGGCCTCCCCCCGGCGGAGACTGTCGAGATCCGGTCGGGCCCTGCGCTCAGTCAACCGCCTGGCCTGGAGGCCCTCCTCGCTGGGCTCGACCAACGGCCCGACCTCCGGGCCATCGCGGCCGAGCTCCGCGAGGCCGAGGCCGATGTGCGGCTCGGGCAGGCGCTGGCCCGGCCCGGCCTGGGAGTGCGCGGCGGCGTGGGCCGGGAAGAGGGGGCGGACATCGTCACGGCGGGAGTCGTCGTGAGCCTGCCTTTCCACGACCGCGGCCAGGAGACCCTCGCCGTCGGCCAGGCCCGGGCAACCGCCCTCCGGCAAGCCCTCGACGCTGCCCGAAGGGCCGCCGACGCCGAGGTCCGGGGTAGGCACTCGGCCCTGTTGCGGCACCTCGCGGCAGCGCGGGAGCTGGAGCAGACGGCCGTTCCTGCCCTGGAGGACAACGAGTCACTCGCATTGAAGAGCTTCGAAGCCGGCGAGATCGATCTGGGGGAGCTTCTCCTCATCCGCCGCGAGATCCTGGAAACCCGCCTCACCTACCTGGAACGCCTCCTCGACGTGTCCCTGACGCGCTTCGAGCTGGAGGCAGCCGCCGGAGTTCTGCCATGAGCACGAGAGCCTGGATGATCTGGATCGCCCTCCTTCTGCCCCTCGCCGCAAGCACCGCCTGTGGCGGCGGAGAGAAGGAAGAAGCCCCCGAGGAGGCCGGGGAACACGCCGGAGAGGAGCACGCGGGGGAGGAGCACGGCGCCGAAGCCCAGGAAGAGGAAGGCATGCTCGTCGTGGACGCCGAGGTGCTCCGCGACCTGAAGCTCACCACCTTTCCGGCTGAGCTGCGCCGGGGAGGGGAGGGGGTGACCGCTCTCGGCGAGCTGAAAGTGAATGGAGATGCCTACGCCGAGGCAGGCTCACCCATCCCCGCCCGGATCGTACGCCTGATCGCGAGCCCGGGACAGGCTGTGCGGCGGGGCCAGCCCCTGGCCGAGCTGCAAAGCGTGGAGCTTGGACAGGCACGGGCGCAGCGGACCTCCGCCGCCGCCCGGGCGGAGCTTGCCCGCCAGACTGTCGAAAGAAAGCGCGGGCTTGCCGCGGACCGGATCGTCTCGCAAGGCGAGCTGCAGCGGGCCGAGGCCGAGGCAGCCGAGGCAGCGGCGGAGCTGAGGGCAGCCGAGGCCTCCGTCGAAGCCCTGGGGGTGGGGAAAGGCAGCATCGGCGGCGGAGGAGGCGGGCTCTCCGGCTTCACGCTGCTATCGCCCGTGTCCGGGACCGTGCTCGAGCGGACAGCCGTTCAGGGCCAGTCGGCCGACCCTTCCCAGGCCCTCTTCCGCATCGGCGACCTTTCGCGGCTCTGGCTCGTCGTGCAAGCCCCGGAGCGGGATGTCGTCCGGATGCGGACCGGCTCGTCCGCGGAGATCACGCTGGCCGCCCTCCCCGGACAGAAGCTCCGCGGCACCATCGACTGGGTAGGCCGCGAAGTGGACGCCCACTCGCGGACCGTGCCCGTCCGCATCGTCATCCCCAATCAAGACGGGCGGCTGAAGCCGGGGATGTTCGCCACCGCCTTTGTCGAGACCGGCGCCCAGGGAGAGCAGGTGGTGGCCGTGCCCGCCACCGCCCTTCAGCGCATGGACGACCAGTGGGTGGTCTTTCTTCCCCAGGGCGAGGGCAGGTTCGAGGTGCGGCCGGTGGAGCGCGGGCGGGACCTCGGAAACGAGGTGGCGATCCTCTCCGGGCTGAAGCCTGGGGAGCGCGTCGTGGACGAGGGCGCCTTCGTGCTCCGCGCCGAGGCCGAAAAGGGCGAAGGCGGCGGCGAGCACCACCACTAGGAGCACCTATGATCGAGAAAATCCTACGCGGCTCCTTCGCCAAGCCCGCCCTGACCGTCCTCCTGGTCCTCGCCGCGGCCATCGCCGGCGCGGTGTGGCTGACCGAGCTGGAGCGCGACGTCTTCCCCGACCTCGCGACTCCCGTCTTCAGCGTCTACGTACAGAACCCCGCCATGGGCGCCGAGGAGCTGGAGACCGGCGTGGCGATCCCTCTGGAGGTCGCGCTTTCGGGCCTTCCCGAGGTCCGCCGCATCCGCTCGACCTCCCAGCCCGGCGTAGCCCTGGTCCGGATCGAGTTCGAGCCGGACGCCGACTACTACCTCTCGCGCCAGCTCGTCACCGAGAGGGTCAATCAGGTATCCCGAGACCTCCCCCCTGGGACAGACGCGCCGCTGGTCTCCAGCCTCACCGGCCGTCTCAACGAAGTGGTGGAGATCGTCATCGAAGCGGAGCCCGGCACGGCCGGTCTCATGGAGCTGCGCGATCTGGCGGACTACGAAGTGAGGAACCGGCTCCTCGGAGTGCCCGGGGTGGCAGCGGTCGAAGTGCTCGGTGGGCACCTGCGCCAGTTCCAGGTGCAGCTCGACCCCGAGCGCATGGCGGCCCTGGGAGTGACCCTCGGGGAAGTGATGACGGCGGTCCAGAGGTCCAACGAAAACGCGGCCGGGGGCTTCGTTGCCCAGGGATCGATCGAGTGGACGGTGCGCGCTGTGGGACGGGCCGAGAACGTCGGCGACCTGAGGGCGACGGTGGTCGCCGTGCGCGACACCACCCCCGTGCTGCTGGGGGAAGTGGCCGAGGTGAGGGAGGGTCCGGCGGTGCGCCGCGGCATGGCGCACGGGCTGGGCTCCGAGATCGTCAACTGCCGGATCACCAAGCAATTCGGCGCCGACACGGTCTCGGTGGCGCGAGGCGTGCGCGCAGCCATCGAGGACCTCTCCAAGAGCATGCCGCCGGGGGTCCAGGTGCGCATCCTCTACGACCAGGCGGAGCTGGTCTCATCCGCGCTGGGCGGCGTGGGCCGCGCCGTGCTCCTGGGGGCGGTGCTGGTGGTGGCCGTCCTCTTCCTCCTCCTGGGGAACCTGCGGGCCGCGCTCATCGTCACCGTCACGCTCCCGCTGTCGATCGCGCTGGCCGGACTGATCCTGAAGCCGGCCGGCATCGGCCTCAACACCCTCACGCTCGGAGGGCTCGCGATCGCCGTGGGCCTGCTGGTGGACGCCGCCATCATCCTGACCGAGAACGTCTACCACCGCCTGACCGTCTCCTCGCGGGATAGGCCGCGGCGGGAGGTGGTGCTCGCCGCCGCCATCGAAGTGGGCCGGCCCATCGCCTTCGCGACCTTCATCGTGATCGCGGTCTTCATACCCCTGTTCGCCATGAGCGGCATCGAGGGGCGCATGTACCGGCCGCTCGCAGCGGCGGTGGTGGCGTCCATGGCCGCCTCGCTGGTCCTCGCCGTCACTCTGGTGCCGGTCCTCGCCGGGTGGCTGCTCCGACCCGCGCCGCCGGGCAAGGAAGAAGACGTGGCGATCATCCGCCGGATCAAGGCCATTTATGCCCCTCTGCTCGACCGCTGCATGCGCCGGGCGGGACTGGTTCGCGTGCTGGCGCTCGCCATCACCATCCCGGCCCTGCTTCTCGCGATGCAGATCGGCTCCGACTTCATGCCCGCCCTCGACGAGGGGGCGCTCCTCCTCCAGACCATCCTGCCGCCGGAGGCCTCCCTGGAAGAGGTGGACCGCCGCAACCACCGGGTGGAGGACGTACTCCGCAAGTTCCCGGAGGTCCGCGAAGTCGTGCGCAGGACCGGCCGCGCCGAGCGTACCGAGGACCCGATGCCGCATGTGATTTCGGACGTGCTCGTGGTGCTCAAGCCCGAGCGCTCCCGGCCCATGGAGGAGCTGGAACAGGAGATGCGGGAAAAGCTGGAGAAGGTCCCGGGGGTCGCGGTGCTCTTCACCACCCCTCTCGGGATGCGGATCGACGAGGGTCTGGGCGGCACGCCCGCGGACGTCCAGGTCCGGATCTACGGCCCCGACCTCGACCGGCTGGCCCGTCTGGCCGAAGAGGCCCGGGAGCTGATGGAAGACATCGAAGGGATCGCCGACCTGCGCGCCGAGGCGCTGACCGGCCTGCCGCAGATCCGGATCACGGTCGACCGCGAAGCCGTGGCGCGGGTGGGTCTCGCTCCCGCGGACGTGATCGACGCTCTCCGGATCGGGCTCGCCGGGGAGGAGGTTTCGCAAATCTGGGTAGGCCAGCGCCGCTTCGACCTGGTCGTGAGGCTCGCGGACGACCGGCGCGGCGACCTCTCGGCCCTGTCGGCTCTTCTGATCGACGGCAAGGACGGAACCCGCATCCCCCTGGGGCAGCTCGCCCGTGTGGAGCGCACTTTCGGCCCCGCCTCCCTGCAACGCGAGGCGGGAAGCCGGAGGATCGCCGTGGAGGCGAGCGTCGCCGGCCGGGATCTTGGGAGCACGGCCGCCGAGGTGCGCGAGCGCCTGGCCGAGGGGCTCAAACTGCCCACCGGCTACTTCTTCGACATCGGCGGCCGGGTCGAGAACCAGGCGCGGGCCTTGCGCTCCCTGGGCCTCGCCATCGCCGTGGCCCTGCTCGCCGTCCTCGTGCTCCTCTACCTGGCGCTCGGGTCCTTCGCCGAGACGATGGTGATCCTCGCCACCCTTCCGGACGCCTTCGTGGGCGGCATCATCGCCCTCTGGCTGGCGGGGGAGACCTGGAACGTCTCCTCCCTGGTAGGACTGATCGGCCTCTTCGGCATCGCCGTCCAGAACGGCCTCGTCCTGGTCTCCCAGACCCGCAGCCTGATCGCGGAAGGGAAGCCTTTCGAGGAAGCCCTCCGGGAAGCGTCGATCGGCCGCGTCCGCCCCAAGCTGATGACGGCGGCCACGGCCATCCTGGGACTGCTGCCGCTGCTCGTCCTCAACCTGCACGGCTCCGAGATCGAAAGGCCCCTGGCGGTGGTGATGATCGGCGGGCTGGTGACCTCGACGCTGTTCACGCTGTTGGCGCTGCCGACGTTCTACGAGCTGGTGCACCGGTGGCGGGGGCGGTGGCAATGAAGCTACGGGTCGGCATCCTTCCAGGATCTCCGTCCAAGGAAACCGGACGGAGACGCGGTCCCTCAGCCAGTCCCCCGACCCTTGGAGCCCGCACGCTAGTGGTGGTAGGGTGCCGCCGGTTTTTGTCTTGGTGTCTGCCTGCTATGCTTCGGCTCCTTTTTGCCAGCATTTCTTCGAGGTCTTGAATGAAGCTTTCGCTCCTGCAGAGGCTCGCGATGTTCGCGAGACATCGCTACGGCACGGTTTTTGTTGGTTTTGTGATCCTGGTCGTCGTTTCGATCCTCCTCATCTCGCGCCTGAGCTTCGACACCGACATGTTGAGCCTCCTGCCGAAGGAGGACCCGGCGGTGCGCACCTACGTGGAGACGCTTCAGGACTTCGGCAGCAGCACCTATGTGCTGGTGGCGATCCGTATCCCCGAAGGCGCGGTCGTCGAACCCTATGAGACTCTGGCGGACCGGCTCGCCGGGCGGCTGGCCCGCCTGCCCGAGCTGAAGAGCGTGCAACACAAGATCGGCGAGCCTGAGGAGCTGCTGCAGACCTTCTTTCCGAAGGCGCTGCTCTTCCTCAACGACGACGGCCGGAGACAGCTCGAGGAGCGGCTCTCCGACGCGGGTATCGAGCGGCGGGTGAGCGAGATCCGGCGCCAGCTCTCGACCCCGCAAGGCCTGGCCGCGAAGGAGCTGCTCCGGCTGGATCCGCTGGGATTGTCCGACGTCTTCCTGGGGCGCCTTCAGTCCTCCCGCGGCAGTCTCAGGGTCGACTGGACGAGCGGCTACTATCTCTCCCGCGATCACCGCCTGCTGCTGATCCTGGCCGAGCCGGTGCGGCCGCCCCAGGACATCGAGTTCGTGGAACGCCTGGCCGCCCAGGTGGACCGCGCCGTCGAAGCGGCGAGAGGAGAGTGGAAAGAGATCGCCGGACCGGGTTCGAGGGCGCCGGAGATAGTCGTCGGCGGCCCTCACCTCACGGCCCTGGGCGACGCCTCCCTGATCCGGCAGGACATGCTCCTCAACCTCGGCACCGCCGTGCCCAGCGTGCTGCTGTTCTTCTGGTTCACCTTCCGGCGTCCGGGGACGCTGATGTACGCGCTGCTGCCGATGATCGCCGGCCTGGCGCTCACTTTCGCTTTCGCCGAGCTGACGATCGGGTCGCTCAGCTCGGCGACCAGCGTCGTGGCGGCGCTGCTGGCCGGCCTGGGCATCGACTTCGTGATCGTCTCCTACGGGCGGTACATCGAGGAGCGGCAGAAAGGGGCGACGCTGGAAGAGGCGCTGCTCGCCATGACGGGTTCCAACGGCCGCGCCGTGCTGGTCGGAGCGGTCACCACGACCGTCACGTTCTGGGCGTTCATCTTCACCCGCTTCACCGGTCTGCGCCAGATGGGGCTGCTCACCGGCACCGGCATCCTCTTCTGCGTGCTCTCCGTGTTCCTGCTGCTGCCCGCCATGCTGGCCTGGAACGAGGATCACCATAGCCGGCGGAAGACCCAGCCCAAGCTGTATCTCCACAGCTTCGGTTCCGAGGGCCTGATGCGCCTCTCGCTGCGCCATCCCTGGGTCACCTGCCTGATCGGGATCGCGATCACCCTGGCATCCCTGGCGCTGGCCGTCAACATCGAGTTCGACGAGAGCATGAAGACCATGCGGCCCAAGGGGAACCGGGGCATCGACGTGGCCGCGGAGGTCGGCAAGGAGTTCGGCTCCGGATTCGACTCCATGACGGTGGTCCTCACCGGGAAGACGCCCGAAGAGGTCATCGAGCTGTCCGGACGGGCGGCGCACGGAGCGCAGCGCATGGTCGACACCGGTACGCTCTACGGGTTCAGCGGCGTGACCTCCCTGATTCCGCCGCCTTCCCAGCAGCAGGAAGCGCTCGCCTGGATCGAGCGGGAAAAGAACGACACCCTCGATCTCGCGCGCATCCGCGCGACCTTCGCCCGCGCCACGACCGCGGAAGGGCTGCGTGCCGAAGGATTCACCCAGGGGCTCGATCTTCTGGCCAGCGCCGTCGGCCTGCAGGAGCCGATCGGACCCGAGAGCTTTCAGGGCGCCCCGCAGACCCGGCTCCTCCTGGAGCGCTACCTGCGCAAGACCGACCAGGGCTGGAAAGCCGCCGTCTACCTCTATCCGCTGGACAACCGCTGGCGCCGCGAGCCGCCCCCGGACGCCCTCCATCTGGTCGACAAGCTGGGGCCGCAGGCGGCCCTGGCGGGCACCAACGTCGTCAACCAGCGGGTCCGCGCCCTGGTGCTGAAGGACGCCTGGATCGCCGGGTTGATCGGCGTCGTCCTGGTCGCGGCGCTCATCTGGATGGATTTCCGCAGCTTCTCCCGCATGCTGGCCTCTCTGGCTCCCTTGACGGTGGGTCTCATCTGGATGGTGGGCGCGATGGTGCTGGTGAAGACGCCGATGAACTTCATCAACATCTTCGTGACCACCATGATCATCGGCATCGGCGTCGATTACGGAGTCCACATCCTGCACCGGTTCCGGGAAGTGCAGGATTTTCCGCGCGAGAAGTTCGAGCAGGGCATCGTCGAGACCGGCAAGGCGGTGGTGGCGGCGTCGGTCTCCACCATCTTCGGCTTCGGCTCGATCATGTTCTCGCACTACCCGGGACTGGTGTCCACGGGGAAGGTGGCGATCCTGGGAGCCGTCACCACCTGTCTCGTCGCCATCACCCTCGTGCCGGCTGTCCTGAGCTGGCGCTATGAGCAGCGGAGGAAGAGGATGCCGCTGGCGTCAGTTCGGGAGGCGCAGCTCTGAGCGCCAGGCGGAGCGTGGGGTAAGTCTGCTCAATATGTTTGCTTACGACCTCGTCCAGGACCTCTTCAAGAAGTCCGGAGACTCTCCACGTGATTCAACAACGCCTTCACCTGCGCCAGAGTCGCTTCATGGTCCAGGGGTTCGTCGTCCAGGATCTCGTAACGAAGCTGTACGGCAAACGGATTGAGGTCGAGGAGAGCCCACAAGCTCGTCACCTCGACACCTCCCTCATCCAACTTGTGGATCAGCAGGCTCAGGTCATGGGTCCGCGGGAAGTCGATCCCTAGAATCATCAGCCAAGCCTTGAGAGCTTTCTCGGCGGCCTGCTGAGCATGGAAGCCGATGATTCCGTCGCCCACCTCCGGCTGATCCCGTAGAAGCTCCGCGGCGCGGAGATCTCTGCGAGCCAAGACGAGCAGTCTCGATGGAAGCTCATCATCGCTCATAGAGAACTCGTCCCTCCCGCAGGGCTTGGGCCACGATATGGCCGGGAGAGTCTTGCCACGCGTCTGCTTCCGCCTGACTGTAGACCATGATGTCCTTGGGCACGGGGAAACGGGCGAGGGCGCGCCACAGCAAGGACGCCTCACGGCGTCGGCTGCGCTGTTTGCCGAAGTCCTCCCGCTCGATGACCAGCAGGTCGACATCCGAGTCTGGACGGGCCTCGCCGCGGGCATGAGAGCCAAACAGGATGATGCGCTCCGGTTTGACTTCCCGCACAATCACCTGTGCCATCTCCGTCAGCAGGTCTTCTGAAACGGAAGAGGTGATTTCCGGGGCATCCTCCTTTGTAGATCGCATAGGAAGAGGATAACAGAGCGGAACAGTGCGTCTTCCTCTAGCCCCAGCTCAACAGCCTGCCGCTCGCCAGCCCCAGCACGCCGGCGAGCAGGCAGGCGGTCACCGTGGTTCCGAGATAGAGGGCGCCGGTCAGCCAGGCGTCCTGCTGGAAGAGGCGCAATGTCTCGTAGTTGAAGGTGGAGTAGGTCGTGAACCCTCCGAGCACGCCCGTGGCCAGCGCCAGGCGGAGCGTGGGCGGGAACATGGCCGAGCCCAGCGGGATCTGCATGATCAGGCCGAGCAGGAACGAGCCCAGGACGTTGACCGCCAGCGTCCCCCAGGGGAATCCCGGTCCGGCCACCCGCAGCAGCCAGCCCGAAAGGAGGTACCGGGCTCCGGTACCGATCGCTCCGCCCAGACAGATCCAGAAAAAGCGCGCCATGGTCTTGTCCTCGTCGTTCAACCGCTTCGGGCGGTCCCCCATCGTCTTCGCGGCCCGCGGAACCGAGGGGGATGCCTCCCCCTGGCGGGGGGAGGCCGGTACCTCTCGGGGGAGCCCTCCCCCTCGAAGGTACAGCCCCGTACCTTCGAGGGGGACCCTGCCCCCCTTCAGGGGGAGGCCCGTACCTCGAGGGGGCAGGCCTCCCCCCGGGCGGGGGAGGCCGGTACCTTCGAGGGAGACCCCTCCCCCCGCAAGGGGGAAGGGTATACCCTCAGTCTCCGCTCGCGATACCCGCTTCCGCGCCGCGCCCCCCGAACGTCTCGTCCGCCAGGATCTCCCCGGTCATCTGCTGCACCAGCGGACCGGAAAGCTCCATCAAAAGGGCGAGATCCACCGGCGAACGGGCCACCCCTGCCAGGGCGTGCGCCACCGTCAGCAAATCCGGCCGGTAGACCCGGATCCGGCCCGCCCTCTCCCCCTCGCGCTCCACCTCGTACCCGGTCCGCGACGGCTCGGAGGCCTCGCGCATCCGGAACAAAGCCGGCCGGGCCGACACCCGCAAGGCCAGGAGGAAGGCAAGGGCGTCCTCCCGCGTTTCGAGCTCCGCCATCGGCACGTGCCCCGCCTCGAAGCTCTCCCATTCCCGGAAGACGTACTGCTTGCCGTCCCGCTCCCGCAGGACCCACGGGCCGGCCGTTTCCGCTTCGGAAGCGCCCGCGGGCTCCTCCCTCTCCTCCAGGGCGGCCAGATACAGCGGTGAAAAGGCGTTGACGGGGCGCTGGGGATGGTCGCTCATGGATACTCTCCTCTTCGAAAAGGATCTCCCGTCGCTGGAACCCTGACGGATGTTCCAGGTTCCGGCGACGGAGTATAGAGTCCGTTTCTACAACTTTGGGGCATGGAATGTCAATAGGGGATAAAAAATGGTCCCTTGTTTCGGAATGCCGGATCAGAGTACAATCCTGGCATGTCAGACCGAAAGGAAGTCGACCGCCTGATGAACGTCCTGCGCACCGCCATCCGGCTCCTCGGGTTGACCAACCGCGAGATCGAGCGGCGGCTGGAGCTGACGCCCAGCTATCTCAGCCGTCTCTTCGGCGGAGCCATCGAGCTGAAGGTGGAGCACGTGGTCGCCATCGCGAGGGCGATCGGCATGGCTCCGGCGGAATTCTTCGCGCTGGCCTATCCCAGCCTGCCGGAGCCGCCTTCGGAGTCCTTCCAGACCATCCGGACGCTGCTGCGCGACATGCAGCCGCCCCCCGGTCCGTCCACCCAGCCGTCCGCGGCGGCGCTCTCCGCCGAGGAGATCGACCGGAAGATCCAGGAGTCCGTCCGACAGGCCTTGCGGGAGCTCGCCAGCGGGGAGTAGGGGAGGGGGCGGATCATCTCTGATGATCAGGGAGATGGAAAATTAAACTTTCCGCCCCGGAGAGGCCTGAGTGGCCCACCTCCGAGCGCACTACTCGTCGGGTTGCGGCATGCGGATCGGCTTCCCGTCATAGAGTACTTGGCTCGCTTTCGCGAGGTAGTCCTTCAAGGGTGGCAGGCCTAGCTCCTTTCGGTAAGCCTCCACCTGTTCGATGCTCTCGAGAGGCAGAACGAGAGGCTCCCCTTTTAGATCCTCACCGACTTGCGTACCGAATCGCTGCTTCTGGCCGAGGTCGATACGGAGCCCATCGAAGACGATCGCGAACAGCTCCGCTCCCGGACCTGCCGCTTTGAAATCCTGTTCGATCATGGGTAATACAGCCGACACCAAAGGAATGTCCATGGTGTGCTGTAACAAGATGACAGCGTCGGCGGAGGTTTGCCGGCCGAAACGTCGCGAATCGATCCAGCCGACCTCCTCCACGAGAGTGCGAAGAAAACGCCCGTTCTCGGCGTTAACTCGCCCCATCTCACCGCGGCGAGAGGGATCTTTTCTCACAGCCTGGTCCTCTTTCAGGCGTGCCGCCAACTCCTGCTGCACCTCCAGAACACGTTTTACTGGGAGCTCGGCTCCATGGCCGAGCTTGATCGGAGAAAGAGTAAGGTCGGGAGGGACATCAGAATGGCGACGAAGCTTCTGGACCTCCTTCTCCTTCTGAATTTGGAGCATGTCTCCTTCCAGCAGCAGAGGCCATCTGTGGAGTTGGCCCTGACTCCTGACCAGGAGGACACTATGACTATATCCCTCAATACCCCAGACTAGAACCTTACCTTCCCGGCTCACCAAGACTCGGTCCGGTTCGAACCGAAGGACCTGGTCGCCTTCCTGGCTGTGCCAACTGCCGGAAAGCAGGCCTGGAGGGAGGGCGCCGGAACCAGCCCGTAAGGGACCTGTACCCAACAGAAGCAACACCATGAGCACACCGGAAGCATTCTTGACTCTCATTCATGAAACTCCGTTATCTTCGTCAGGGCAGAGTTAGAACTCCTTGACTTCCTAGCTTACCACCTTCTATTCTCTTGGAACAATAAGCTGTAAGACACCGGCCATCGCCAGGAGGTGAATCGTGAAGAAAAATCGCGCAGCCACACTGAATGCAGGCCAGCCAGCTCCCCGCCGCGTTCTTGCGCGAGTTCTGGCAGAAGAGCTCAGCAATGTTCGAGGTACTGAGGCTGGTCCAACGAGTGTCGTCACAGAGCCGGACGTACCCGGCGGCAGAAAAGACATTACCAACTGGTCTGGTGATAACGACGGGAGTGAGTACTAAAAGCCTTCTCTAGGGCGGCCGGGCCTCAACGCCGGTCGCCTTATCTCCTCCGGGTTATGGCTGGATCAATTGTAATCCTGACGGAGACGGAAGATATCCACGCCTATGCTGTGTCGGAGGCATTGTCGCTCAAGGGGCGGCCTCCGGTCCTGTGGCACACGTCCGATTTTCCGAGCGCGAGTGTAGAAACCTTTCATTTTCAGGGCCGCCAGCTTGAGGCTGTCATCGAAGGGTCGGACTTCACCATTGTGCCAGAAGATGTGAGTGTCGTATGGCGCCGCAGGCCGTCGCATGTCATTCCTGAGTCGATCCTTCATCCAGCCGATCAAGCTTTCGCTGAAACCGAATGCTCGGTATTTCGGCGATCGGCTTTAAGCGTTCTTGCGGACGGTGCTTTTTGGGTCAATTCTCCAGATGCCGCCAATCGGGCTTCTCGGAAGATCCTGCAGCACAAACTGGCCCTTGAAGTTGGCCTCTCAGTCCCAGATACCATCTATACAAATGATCCTCAAAAGATTCGCGGCTTCATTCGTTCACACCACGGCACGGCGGTTTACAAGCCATTTCGAGGCGTAGCCTGGCGGACGCCTGATCGTTCCTGGGTTCCATTTACGAGTGAAGTTTCAGAAGCCACTTTGGTAGAGGCGGACCTGCTTCAACTTGTGCCGGGGATCTACCAAGAGCTATTACCCAAGTCCTACGAGATCAGAGTTACGGTCATGGGACGTCAGGTCTTTGCAGCCAAGATCCTCTCGCAGGAAACCGCCTCGGGTAAGCTGGACTGGCGAAAATCGTACGGTGAGCTTCGGATGGAGCCGATCGAGCTTCCCGCTGAGGTGAGTTCCAGATGCCTGAAGCTTATGGCACGGCTGGACCTTGTCTTTGGCTGTTTTGACTTTGTAGTAACGCCAGCCAAGGAGTACTACTTTCTGGAAGTCAACGAAATGGGGCAATTTCTGTTCGTCGAGCGCTTCACGGACCTTCCTCTGCTCGACGCGTTTAGCGACTTTCTCATCTCAGGAAGACCTGACTTTGTCTGGGAGCCTTCGGCTCACCCCATCAGTTATTCAGAAGTAGAGGCCCGAGCCCATAGCTTTGCGGAGGAGATGTCTCGGTGCCACATCAGTTCTCCGGAAGCCGTTTCTCGGGAGTGAGATGACTTCCCATCGCTTCAAGGAGACGACTCTCGCTCACCTGAACCGCTACACGGAAGCAGGTGGCGATGCTGAGACATGCAGCCTCCAATCCATGGTCACCCCGAGGGGGCGATGTTTTCGTTTCGGCGCCAGAGCTCGGTTCAGAATATGAATCGCATGGATTCCGGAGGTTGGGTCCCGCCCTTTCAGGGCGGATGGGGGTGTTGGGTGGCGCGGGAACCTGGCGCTCAAGCGCCAGGCTAATCAAATTCGCCCCTTTCAGGGGCGCCTCAAGTCCACTTGGGCACAAAGGGGATGTCGGGATTGTGCTGGGCGCGATGGAGATATTCCACCACGCTGGCCAGGAGAGGAATTGTCATCATTCTTTTTTCCCGAGCCTTGTTGAGGACTTGGAATGCCCCGATAGCCTCTCGATGAATATTCAAGGAGACGAACACCTGGTATGTCTCCTCCACTAGATGTTCACACTCCGTTAGCCGATGTTGACGCATCCAAAGGAGGGCCAGATCCATAGACGCTAAAGCCGCAGCAAGTCCGAGTTCCAGGCTTTCGAATCCCTCTTTAGCTTCGAGCAGAGCTGACTCGGCCTGGTCCCAATCGCCTAATCCTGCGAAGACTTGGCCTTGGAGCCAGCGCAATTTTACGAAGACGACCCGAGCCTCTATCTTCTCTAGCGCCTCTCGATTTCGTATCAACTCCTTCTTTGCTTCGCGGAAACGTCCGCAGGCGACGAGGAACCACATCTTGTTAAGAGCCGCTTGAAGGTCTAGGGCTGGGTCTTGGCAAACATCGATTAGTGCGCGTCCCACGGAATTTAGAACAAGTGCTTTGCCTGGCTGGCCGCTATAGTGCATATAAATCGCTTTGGCTAGAAGGGTGCGGCCAATTAGATGGTGATTTCCAAAGCCTATATATATCGAGCAAACAACATCCAATGCCGCGAAGGCTGGTTCGAATTGGCGGCGGGTGCCCAGAAAAGAGGCGTAGGCCTGATTAAGCCGAGCCTTCAGATGACGGTTATCGGTTCCTTGCAGAAAAAAATCGAAGGCGGTTGCGAATGCATGCTCGGCTTCGCCCAGGTTATCAGCGGCGCGATGGGCATTGCCGAGTTCGCACCACGCTCTCGCCTGAAAGTCGGCTATTAGGCGGGGTCTGTAGTGGCGCTTATCGAGTCGACGAGCAACCACGACTGCCGCCTGAGCTAAATGAATCATTTCTTTTACGTTGTCGTGGCGGACCGACCAACTCCGTTCCAGAAGAGCTTGATACATCCCGAGGCCCCGAAGTGGGAGGTCACCTTGGGTGCAGACCGTGTGGAGTCCTCCTCCTTTGCTCAGGAGGGTGGTAACTTTTTTCGCAAGAGGCGCTTCGCGCCGAAAATGGCGGCTACCCTTCATAAGAGTGCCAGCAAGAGAGAAGAGATCGTGGTTGGCGGTGTCGGGTTCGCTTTGAGCCACTAAGATCGCCCGGCACGGCTCACAATGGCTCCGGAGGTGCCAGACGACTTCCTGTGTTCTCGGAAAAGGGAGGTTCCCCTGCAGTATGGGTTCCAACTCGTCCCCTGTCAGATGCCGACTCAACCTGTTCTCCTCTCAGGACACCTAGCACGCACACACTATATCAGATCACGCCCAGGCGAGAATTGATCCTGCCATAATTCCGCCTGGGGGTAAGTTTGTGTGCCTATCCGGGCTTAGCGACTTCCTAGAGTGTAGTGCCTGGCCAATCCGTAGAGGAAGGCTGCAATGGATTCACTACCCGTTCGGGTCAATACAGCCACCCTGTTCATTCCACTCGGCGCAGAGGGGCTTCTGAGGTGCCATAAGCAAATGTGGATTCGTGGCGCACCCATCAGGATCGACGCAGCCGCCCTGCTTGGTGGTTCCGGTGGGCTGTCTTGTCCCTCGCTGTCTTCCCCACACTGCCGGAATCTTCTCTGCCAGGAGTCCACTCACCCACTCCCAGACGCTCAACGGCTGGTTGCGCGGCACGGCATCCGCTTGGGCGGGGAGGGCGAAGGTCAGGGTTGTCGTCACGGCGACGACGGCAAGCGCACGTCCAAAGGTTAGCTGAGCCATTTCAATCCTCTCTCCATTCGCGAAGCGTAGAGGTCCCCATGACCCCGGCGTCCGCGGACATGACAGTTCGAGAAGACGACTTCCCCCAGTCTCGCATAAGTTCCCTCAACCAACGTCATCCCCGTGGTCCAGACCCTTCCCCAGCGATAAATTCATCGGCTGTCAGTGCGAAGTCTTCGAACCAAACAGCGGAGGTTGCTTCGGAAGAGTACATTCAACCTTCCGCTCGTTTTTCTTACGACCCGACTATTGACAAGAGAGTTGAGTAAGGTCATCATTTGCCCCGTCGTAACAAAAAACAGCGGAAAGGGTCCGATTAGGGTATGAGTTTCCGGCCGTCGCGGTGACGTCCGGAATTTATGAACCAAGGAGGTTCACTATGGAAACGCCGCAGGTAAGCAAGTCGCAGAAGTCGCAGTCGCAGGAGAAGGCTCAGCCGAAGACCAAGGTCCGCCGCAAGGGTCCGATCGACCGGCTGAAGGCGGAGCGGGTGGAGGCGAAGCTGGCCGAGGTTCCCGGTTGGGATCCGCGCTGGCAGGGTCAGGGCATCTCCCGGACCTGGAAGTTCCCCCAGCCCGGAACGGCCCGGGCCTACGCGAGCTACGTGTCGGAGCTCGCGGACTCGCTGGGCCAGGAGTGCTCCGTCAACAAGACCGGACAGATGGTGGCTGTGACCCTGTTCGGTCCGCGCATCAACGGTCGTCGGGACGTCGTCGACGACATGACCTTCAACTTCGCGAAGCAGCTCGGTTGAGGAGGGGATCATGCCGAAAGCGTCTTACGCGAAGGTGCTGAGGGACTGGGAGGTGCTGCTCACGAAGGTGGACGCCAACAAGGCGGACCTGCCGTTCGTCGAGGACTACCGGGCACAGCTCGAAACGGAGCTTGCCGGGGCCAAGGAGACGATCGCACGGCAGACGGCCATGCAGGCGTCTTTCCAGAACGAGACCCGGACGCTCGAGGGGTTCCTCGAACGGGGCAACGTCCTGGCGGTGAACATCCGGGCCGGTGTGCGGGCCCGCTACGGGAACCGCAGCGCGAAGCTGCTGGAGTTCGGGATGCAGCCGCTGCGCAACCGGCGGCGGTCGTCGTCGGAGGAGAGCAAGAAGAACAAGCAGACGGAGGGAAAGGAGGAGGAAGATCAGGGGGCTCCCCAGACGCCCGCGACCACTGAGGCGTAGTCCACGGTAGCTGTTCCGCGGGGGCGTGTTCGCGGCACGCCTCCGCATTGTCCGGGGAGCTTGGAGAGAAGGATAGCACCTTCTGGGGGAAAACTTCTCCAGAAGTAAATCATTGACCAACTGGTTGGCTCATACTAACCTGTGCTTACTTACTGTGCCGGGAGGAAATGATGAAGCGATCTATTCTGATGACCTTGTTGGTGGCGGTTACCTTCTTTGTCCCCCAAGAAGCGGTAGCTAGTTGCCAGAAGTGCCAGTCGAAACTCCGTTGCCTGGTTGATGAATGCTGGATAGAGATGATTTGCGCAGAAGCTTCTTTTGGGCAGCCCAACAAGATTGGATGCGAGATCGTGGACGGCTCTTGCCAGATGGGCAGCGACTTCTGCCTGTGGGCTTTCTTACCGCTGTCCGATGAGGTTGTCATTACGTATGACGCCAAGGAACCTTCTTGAGCTAGGCCTGATCTCTTTCCTGCTCGCTGGCGCCGGGTCGCCATCAGTTCCGGTCCGTCTGGCCGTCGAGCTCAGGGGCCAGGCGGCGCCCGTCCAGGGACAGCTCAAGCTCCAGTCAAAGACAGGTAAGCGCCTGGAGATTTCCTTCAAAGCGCCAGGGGAGCGGTCGGTGGATCTGCCGCCGGGGGACTGGGAGGCGCGATTCGAGGGCAAGGGACTCTGGAGCGAGACGGTGACGGTCTCTCGCCAGCCTTCCGCCATGCCCGCACGAGTCCGCGTCTTTCCCGCCGCGTCTCTCCGGGGCCGGGTGGTTCTCCCGGCGGGCGAGAAGCCGCTGCCGGAGTTGGCGGTCCGGCTCCAGCCTCCCTACGGCCCGGGGCAGGAGAAGGATCTCTCCATCGCGCTCTCCTGCCCAATCCAGGACGGAAAGCTCGCCTGCGAGGTTCCGGCGGGGCGGTTTGACGTCCGCCTGCGTGCGGAGGCGGGGTTCGCGCCGGCCTATTTCTGGGATTTTCCCATCCCCGGCGGCAAGGGGGCGGACCTGGGGGAAATCGCCTTGCGGCGAGGCGCTTCGGTGTCGGGTTGGGTCCAAACGGCGGACGCCAGCCCTCTCTCCCGCGAGAGCCAGATCAAGCTGGCGCCGGTGAGTGGCGAGCCCGACCATTGGGGAACTCAGGACCGGCTGGAGAAGACCGCGTTCGAGGCCAGGCCGGATGAGAAGGGGTTTTTCCAGATCGTCGGAGTCCCACCAGGCCAATACGAGATCACAGTCACGCAGCCCGGCTTCGCCCCGACCCGGGTGAAGCCGATCGACGTCCGGCCGGAACTCGAATCTCAGGTGATCGAACGGCTGGTCCTGGACCGGCCGGCGATCCTGGAGCTTGCCCTCGATCCGCCCATGGAGCCATACGGCCATCTCTGGAGGATCGAGCTGGTCCGGCGGAGCGCCCCCTCGGAGATTGGGAGCGAGATTCACATCGGGAACGCCACGGCGGAGGGGATCTGGAAGTCGCCGGGGATCGCCCCCGGTACCTATGAGGTGACGGTGGTCGGCGATCTCAAGTCGGTGTGGCACCGGGAGTCGGTGGAAGTGCGGCGAGGTCAGCCGCGATTGGAGATCCGCCTGCCGGTGCTCTTCGTGAAGGGTACGGTGCATCTGGGGGACGAGCCGCTGGCCGCAACGCTGTGGCTGGGTGACAAAAAGGGCGGGCGGATCCGGTTCGATTCGGACGAGCGGGGCCGGTTCAGCGGCGTGCTCCCAGGGGAGGGCGAGTGGGTGCCCTGGATCGACTCCGAGGAGATCAAGACGACGCTCGAACCGGTGGAGATCCGGGCGCCTGAAGGAAAGGACGAGGCGACGGTGGACCTGGTGGTTCCGGATACGACGCTCACCGGCCAGGTGGTGGGCGAGGACGGTAGACCCGTATCCGCGGCGCAGGTGATCGTGTCTCGCCTGGAAAAGCGGCGGCGGGGGAGTTATCTCAAGTCGGGCGAGGACGGCAGGTTCACCGTCCGCGGGCTCCTGCCGGGTCCTGTTTCGGTCAACGCGATGCAGGGAGACGACCTCAAGAGCGACTACGTCGAATCGGCGATTCCAAAGGAAGGGGCGGGACCGGATCTGCGGCTGGTGCTGCGCCGCCAGCGGACCTTCCAGGGCCGGGTGGTCTCCGCCACGGGCGGCGTGCCCGGCGCGGTCGTCACGGCGTGGGCGCCCTTTGGGAGCACGACGACGACCGGCATGGGGCAGAGCGTCACTGGGCCGGACGGCCGCTTCGAGGTCTCCCTGCCGCCGGACACGGTCTTGCTGAATCTTCTCGTGATGCCGCCGGGGCACGCGCTGCGCCTGGCGACTGTCCTGGCGCCTCACGGGCAGAGCGTAGAGATCCCGGTGGACCGGCAGGGAGGCACCCTGGTCCTCGAGATGGCGGGCGAGGGCCCGGCGCCTCTGCTCGTTCAGGGCGGTACGTTCACCTTGCCGGAGCTCTTGAAGCCCTGGGCGAGGCTTCAAGGCGTGCCCGCGGGCGATCCCACCCGCCTGACGCTGCCCAACGTGTCGGCGGGCTCCTACAGCCTCTGCGTGGGAGCGGGGGCGATCACGCGGCTCAAAGAAGGAGCCGAGCCCCCGGCGGCGAGCTGCGCGAGCGGCGTCCTGGGTTCCAGCGGCGAGCTGGTGCTGAAGGCTCCCGCGCCGGCCCCGGGCCGCTGATCCACGGCGTTTCTCCTCCCCCCAAAATTGGTCCTTTTTCGCATCACCGTTCCGGGTTTATACTTAAGAAGTTAAAGCACAGGGAAGAGATGCACATATCGATCTGTAGCGAAAGAGGTGGATTTCGCCCGACGCGGATCCTTGACAGCGTTCGCTGGTAGGAGGCCATGACTATGAAGGTCGAGTTGCAGATCAACAACAGCACAAGCACCGGAGCGAGATTCGTCGGCTGGACACCGTCGCCGTGCCGGATCCGAATGACCGATCGATCCGGCGCAACCTCGTTGACCGTGAACGTGCAGATCACCGCGCGGACGACGACGACGGGCGGCGCGGTGGTGTTCCGCCGCGGAACGACGGGAACGTTCTCCACCAGCATCACGGTGCCGGTGCCGATCACCGGCGCTTCCGTGCCGTTTTTCATCGCCGGCAGGTTCGGCCGTCCCAGCATCAACAACGGCGACGTGACCATCGAGGCCCGCGTCGGCACGACGCTGGTGGGATCGGTGCGGTGCATGGTGCGGGTGCGCAAGAACGCCAACCAACTGACGCCGGGAGAGCGGGACCGTTTCGTGGCGGCGCTCGCGCAGCTCAACAACCAGGGCCTGGGCCGCTTCACGGACTTCCGCGACATGCACACCAACGTGAGCTCGCCGCAGGCGCATGGCGCGCCGGGCTTCCTGCCCTGGCACCGCGCCTACCTGCTCGATCTCGAACGCGAGCTGCAGGCGATCGACCCCAGCGTCTCGCTGCCGTACTGGCGTTTCGATCAGCCGGCGCCGAACATCTTCACGCGCGATTTCCTCGGCGTCTCCGACTCGCTGGGCACCGTGCAGTTCAGCCCGACCAATCCGCTGCAGTTCTGGCGGACGGACGGCGTGCAGGGGATCAACCGCCGGCCGTTCTTCAACACCGGCACGGGGGCTCCCAGCCTGCGCACCGAGGCGCAGACGCTGGCGATCGGCACGACGTATTCGGCGTTCCGGAGCATGGAAGGCAACCCGCACGGATCGGCGCACGTCAGCTTCGGCGGCTTCATCTCCAGCATCGGCACCGCCGCGCGGGATCCGCTGTTCTTCCTGCTGCACTGCAACGTCGACCGGCTGTGGGCGAAGTGGCAGCGGGTGAACGGCCGCTTCGATCCGGCGCTGGCGGCGTCGTACGACAACACTCCCAGCCCGGTCGGCCACAACCTGCCGGACACGATGTGGCCGTGGAACGGGATCACCGGCGGCACGCGTCCGCCGACGGCTCCCGGCGGCGCGATGGCTTCGTCGCCGTCCGCCACCGCGCCGGGCCCGCAGCCGCGGGTGCGCGACTCCCTGGATTACCAGGGCATCGTCAATCTCATCTCCCGTCTGGGATTCGACTACGACGACGTACAGTTCGCCTGACGTGTTGACACAAGGAGGTCGCAGCCATGGCTGAGAAAAAGAAAGCCGGAAAGAGCTCGAAGTCGGCACGCAAGGCACAAAGTCCGGCGAAGAAAAGTCCGGCGACGAAGAAGAGGTCGGCCCGTAGCGCGCTGGCGACCGCGACCAGCGCGAGCAAGCCCGTCGACGAGCGCATCCAGGCGATGACCGAAGCGCCGCTGGCGGTGTGCGCGGAGGACGAGAGCCTGCAGAAGATGCTGAACGTGCTGCGCAACCGGGAGGAGCCCATCGAGGTGCGGCTGGCGGCGCTGCAATCGCTCCAGGCGGCGAGCTTCGCCGTCCTCGCCTTCGAGTCGTGCCGCGCCGACTACATCGCCACCCTGCGCGAGCTCGTGGAAGATCCCGATCCGGAGCTGCGCCAGCGCGTGCTCGGCATCCTGGCGCGCGAGAACGACGGCTTCGTGCAGAAGAAGCTGCTGGAAGGGCTGAAGAAGCCCGGCAAGGCGCTGGTGCCGCCGGAGAAGGCGCTGCAGCTCCTCAGCTACGACGTGCACTCGGAGGCCTATCCGATCGCCCGCGAGATCGTGAAGAATCCGCCCAGCTCCGAGGCGAAGCGGGAGGCTCTGCGGCTGCTCTCGGCGGACCCCGCCGCCGTGCCGGTGTTCGAGAAGATCCTGCGCGACAAGGACGAGCTCGCCGAGCTGCGGCAGCTCTCGGCCTCCGCGCTGAATTCGCTCCGGCCCGAGAAGCTCCAGGAGCACGCGCGCGAGATCGTGCTCGACAAGAACGAGTATGACGACATCCAGGCCGTCAGCCTGACCGCGCTGACGACGCTCGGCGACGAGGCGGAGGTGACCGGCGACGCGGAGTTGCTGAAGCGCGTCGACGCCCTGAAAGGCGAGAAGTCGACGAAGGTCAAGAAGAGCGCCCGCCGGTTCCTCGAGAAGTACGGCGAGTAGAGGCGGTCCAGGATGACGGCGATGGCGGCGGCGACGGCGGGCGCGACTTCCGAGGTGTCCGAAGACGATTTCGCGGCCCTGGTGGACGCGCTCGCCGCCGGCCCGGAGCGACGCGGGGAGCTGACCGACCTGCTGCGCGAAGACCACCCGGTCTACGACCAGCGGGGCGCGGCGACGGTGGTCCGCATGCGCGGCTGGGTCCTGCTGGCTCTCGCGCGCGCCGGGTTGCCGGACGCCGCGCTCCTCTATGTGCTCGAGGAGCTCGACGCCGGCATCGACGCCTATCTGGTGGCCGCGGCGGCGCGCGCCCTGCGGTCCCGTCCGCAGCCCGACGCGGCGTTCGCTCCTTTCCTGACGCGCGCGCTCGGCAACATCCGCTATCACGACGAGCCGGTGTCGTTCGACGGCTATGGCGAATACGCGGTCGGGGCCAACGGCACGAGCCCGGTCCGCGAGGTGCTGGCCACGCTGGAGTGGCTCGGTCCCCACGCGGCGGGAGCGCTGCCGGAGCTGGAGGCGCTGCGGGCGCAGCCGCGGGGTCTTTCCAGGAAGCGGCTGGAGGATCTGGACCGTGCCCTGGAGACCGTCCGCGCCGGCGGCCCGGCCGGGGAGCCCGGCGGCGATTGCTGCGCGCTGCCGGACGGCCTGTCCTCGTGGGCGCGCGGCTTCCGGCGCGGCGGCGGGCCGGTCGAGTCCGTCGTCTTCGAGGACCAGGAGGGCGGGACGGCCGGCTTCCAGGAGCTCTTCCAGGGCCATCCCACCGTCGTCGTCTTCTTCTATACGCGCTGCGACAATCCCCTGAAGTGCTCGCTCACAGTGACCAAGCTGGCGCGCGTCCAGAAGCTGCTGGCGGAGCGGGGGCTGGACGAACGCGTCCACACCGCGGCGGTCACCTACGATCCCGCGTACGACCTTCCCGAGCGCCTGCTCCGCTACGGACAGGCCCGCGGCCTGCGCCTGGACGCCGGCCACCGGATGCTGCGGGCGACGTCCGGCTTCGAGGCCCTCCGCCGCCATTTCCAGCTCGGCGTGGGCTTCATCGAGTCGCTGGTGAACCGGCACCGCATCGAGGTCTTCGTCCTGGACGCCGAGGGCCGGATCGCCGGATCCTTCGAGCGCCTCCACTGGGACGAGGCGCGGGTGGTGGAGCGCGCGGCCGAGGTGCTGGAGGAGAAAACAGACGAGCCGGCGCCTCCGGCGCGCCACAAGGCGGCGTCGCCCATGCTGGGAACGCTGGCGTCGCTCGGCGTGGCGTTCTTCCCCAAGTGCCCGGTCTGCTGGGCCGCGTACCTGAGCCTGTTCGGCGTGGCGGGACTGGAGCGGATTCCCTACTCCCCGTGGCTGCAGCCGCTGCTCGCCGCCATGATGCTGATCAACCTCGCCAGCCTCTGGTTCCGCGGCCGCTCGACGGGCCGGCGGAGCGGGTTCTATCTGGCCCTCGCCGGCGCCCTCGCGATCCTGGCGTCGAGGGTGGTGCCCGGCCTGGAGGCCGCGGCGATGTGGGGAGTGGGGTTGACGCTGGTGGGTTCGGCGGTGGGCGTGTGGAGCCGTCTACGGCGACCGGTGCTGCATGCCCTCCGATGACCCTCACCACCCCCGGCCCCTCCTCTCCCGACCCCTCCCTCCCTCCCTCACCGGGAGAGGAGGGGAGACTGCCTGTCTGCATTGACGGGTGGGGGCGCCCTCTCCTGGTGAGGGAGGGAGGGAGGGGTCGGGAGAGGGTCGGGGTGAGGTTTCGAAGGGCAGATCCTGCCGATTTGCAAGGTCAATCCGAGTGCATTCTCAAGTTCCAGGCAACCGCGGAGACGAAAAGCGGCAATCCGCGTTTCGCTGATCGGAAACCCCCCAGCCCCAAGATGTAGGAGGTCGCCGTCCCGAAAGCCGCAGGGGTTGGGGTGTGCGGGGGTGAGGCCTCCTCAAACGCCCGTCACGTCTGGGTTTTCCCTCACAGGACCTGACAAAAAGTGCTTGCAAGCGGACTTCGCTAGGTGTAGAGTTCCGGCACTGGTCAATATAGCCATAGACGTATGAGCGCCTTGACAGGCGTGTTTTTTCCTGGTAGCTTGCAGCGAAGCTTTAAGTAAGCGCAGCTAAGTTGCCTTGACCGTTGGACTTTGGGGGAGTTCAAAGTGCTCTTCTCCCGCACCAAGAAGGGTGTAGTAGGCCTGGACATCGGCAGCTCCGCGATCAAGCTCGTCGAGCTTCGAGAGCGCAAGGGGGAGTTCTCCCTGCAGCGCCTCGGCGTCGAGCCGCTGTCGCCGGAAGCCATCGTGGACGGCTCGATCATGGACTCGTCGCTGGTGGTGGACGCCATCCACCGTCTGAACGACACCACCAAGGCCAAGGGCGCGAACTTCGCGACCTCGCTGTCGGGCCACTCCGTGATCATCAAGAAGATCCAGCTCCCGGCGATGTCGGAGGAGGAGCTGGCCGACTCCATCCAATGGGAGGCGGAGCAGTACATCCCCTTCGACATCAACGACGTGCGCCTGGACTACGTGGTGCTGTCGGAGGGCGAGCCGGGGCGGGACAACATGGAGGTCCTGCTGGTCGCGGTCAAGCGCGACAAGGTCAACGACTACGTGTCGGTGATCAGCCAGGCGGGCAAGACGCCGTCGATCGTGGACGTGGACGTCTTCGCGGTGCAGAACGCCTATGAGGTGAACTACGACCTCGATCCGCGCAAGGTGGTGGCGCTGATCAACATGGGCGCGGGGGTCACCAACATCAACATCCTGGCGCGCGGCGGCACGGTGTTCTGGCGCGACATCTCGTTCGGCGGCAACCAGTTCACGGAGGCGTTGCAGCGGGAGTTCAACCTGTCCTTCCCGCAGTCCGAGTCGCTGAAGCAGGGGGAGTCGGTGGACCGCTACTCGCCGGCCGACGCGCGGCCGGTGCTGGACGCGGTGTCGGCGGAGATGGCGTCGGAGATCCGCAAGACCTTCGACTTCTTCTCGGCGACGTCGTCCGAGGGCCCGGTGGACGAGCTGGTGCTCTCCGGCGGCTGCGCGCTGACGCCGAACCTGGAGCAGGTGCTGCGCGACCGTTTCCAGGTGCCGACGGAGCTGATGAACCCGCTGCGCAAGATCCAGTTCAAGGAGAGCGACTTCGACGCGGCGTGGCTGCAGTCGATCGCTCCCATGGCGGCGGTGGCCGTGGGGCTCGCCATCCGGAAGGTAGGGGATTAGACCGATGATCAAGATCAATCTCCTCTCCGAAGGCAAGCGCCCGGCCGCGGTACGCAAGAAGGCCGTCCTGAAGACGGGCGGCCAGGACGTCGGCCAGTACCTGCTGGTGGTGGGCCTGCTGCTGGGCGGCCTCGGTCTGGCGGCCATGTACTGGGTGTGGAAGGGGCGGGTCGAAGAGAAGACGGAAGAGGTGAGGGTGGCGCAGCAGGAGGTGGACGCCCTCGCCGAGGTGATCAAGGAGGTCGAGGAGTTCAAGGCGAAGAAGGCCGAGCTGGAGCGCAAGATCGGGATCATCAACGATCTCAAGGCGAACCAGCGGGGGCCGGTGCGGGTGATGGACTACATCTCGCGCGCCCTGCCGGAGCTCCTCTGGCTCGACCGGCTGAAGATGGACAACGACTCGATCGAGATCGAGGGCCGGGCCTTCAACACCAACGCCGTCGCCGCCTTCATCGAGAACCTGGACAAGGTGCCGGAGTTCGACGAGCCGATCCTGAAGAGCACGGAAGAGCAGACCGGCGGCGTCTACAAGTTCGTGGTCAACTTCAACTATTCGTTCGCCTCGAAGGCCAAGCCGGCGGCGGGGGAAGAAGGGGAGGAAGCGTCAGAGGGCGCCTCTCCCGCTCCCTCGGACCCGGCGACGTCGGGGTAGGAGGACAGGGCCTTGGCGATCAAGACCGGACTCGAAGGCAAGCCCTGGTATTTCGGCCTCGGCTTGGGGTTGGTCATCGGCCTTCTGCTGTTCCTCGCCGGCTGGTGGCGGATGTTGCAGCCGCTGCGCGACGAGTACGAGCGCAAGGAGGCCGAGCTGGAGACGCTCCAGGCGAAGATCCAGGAAGGGCGGGCGGCCCGGCAGGAGCTGCCGAAGTTCCGCGAGGAGGTGCGGCAGCTCGAGCTGGAGCTCGACAAGCTGCTGCGCATCCTGCCGGCGCGGCGCAACACGCCGGACCTGATGCGGCGCATCCGCTCGCTGGCCGAGCAGGGGGACTTCGGGCTGAAGAAGTTCAACCCCGGGCAGCTCTCCGACAAGGAGTTCTTCAGCGAGTGGCCGATCAGCGTCAACGTCGAGGGCACGTACCACAACCTGGCGCTGTTCTTCGACCGCATCAGCCGCTTCTCGCGCATCATCAACATCGAAGACCTGGAGATCACCGCCCGGCAGCCGACCGCCAAGGGCCCGCACACCATCGCCTCCACGTTCACGGCGAAGACGTTCGTCTACAAGGAGCCGGAGCCGGAGGACGAGGGCGAGGAGGGCGAAGGGGCCACGACGGCGTCCGGAGCGTCGGGGAAGGCGGCGGCCGCGGCGGAGGGCCCGGGGTCGCGCATCCGTTCGGGCGGCGTGCCCGCGGGAGGACCTGAGTAATGTCCCGTTTCATCAAGCCTTCGCTCCTCATCGCCCTGCTGGCGCTGGCGGTCTCGTGGACCGCCCTGGCGCAGCAGCAGAAGCCCCCGGCGTCGTCGCCGCCGGCGCAGAAGCCGTCGGCGGAGGGCGAGGCCGAGGCGCCGCCGGAAGGGCCGGTGACGGACCTGCAGGACATCGACGAGATCCTCGAAGGCGAAGAGGAGGTGCTGTCGGGCGGCAGCTTCTCCTACGACCCCGGCAACCGCCGCGACCCGTTCAAGTCGCTGCTGGCGGTGCAGGACCGCCCCGAGCTGCGGGGACCGCGGCCGGAGGGCGTGCCGGGGCTGCTGATCGACGAGATCGACCTCACCGGGATCTTCCGGACGAGCAAGGGCTACGTGGCCCAGGTAGTGGCCGCGAACCAGAAGAAGAGCTATCTGCTGAGGGAGGGAGACCAGCTCTACGACGGCGACGTGGTGAGCATCAATCGCAACGAGGTGGTCTTCAAGCAGATCGTGCAGGATCCGACCGCCTTGAAGCCGTTCCGCGAGGTGGTCAAGAGCCTGAACCCGTCCTGAACGGGGGTTCACGTTTCAAGGCCCGTAAGGGAGGCGAGTTGCCATGGGAGAAGTCATGAATAGACGGCGGCGTTGGATCGCTTCGGCGGTCCTGTCGATGGCGGTGGTCTTCGCGGTCACCGCTTCCAGACCCGGTGGATGGGTCGAGGCCGACCCCGCCGCCAGACCGGCGCCGGCCGATACGAAGCCGGCCCAGGCGCCGGTGGAGATCCGATCCATGGACCTCCGCGAGGGAGCGCCGGAGGTCATCGTCGACCTGGAAGCGAGCGCGCCGCTGGTGTGGACCAGCTTCCGCAACGCGGAAGGCCGCGTGGTCGTGGAGTTGCCCAACGCGGTCCCCGGGACGGGGGTCGCCGACCTCGCGCCCGAGGAGGGGCTGGTCTCCTCGCTGACGGTGCAGAAGAGCGAGGAGGGGAGCCGGCCGCTGACCCGGCTGGTGATCGCCACCCGGCAGGACGCCGAGCACTCGATCTCCGCGGACGGCGCCAAGCTGCGCATCCAGCTCATGCCGGTGGCGGAGCAGAGCGCGGCGAGCGAGCCGGGCGAGGCGAAGATGGCTTTCGAGCCCCTGGGTGAGGAGAGCCCCGCCCCGGCCGCGCAGGGCACGTCGGATTCCGGCGGCGCGCCCGCCGCGGTCACCGGCGGCGGCACGCCGGACAGCCCGATGATGGCGCCGGCGCCCTCCGGAGCGAAGGCCTCGCGCCTCGACGCCGTCGAGGTGCTCTCCGCCGGCGGCGGCGCGGTGATCCGCATCGCCGGCGACGGCGAGTTCCCGTACTCGACCTTCGTGCTCAACGATCCCCGGCGCTTCGTCATCGACCTCGACGGCGTCATCAACCGCGCCCCGCGTTCGACCGTCACGGTCGCCGACAGCGTGGTGGAGCGGGTGCGCCTGGCCCAGTTCAAGCCCGCCCCGCGGCCGGTCTCGCGCGTGGTGTTCGACCTGCGCGGCGACACGGTGCCGGTGATCGAGCGCACCTCGGACGCGCTGGTGGTCTCCTTCCCCGCGGCCGAGGGAGCCGTTCCGGTCTCCGCCCCGCCCGCGAGGACCCCGGCGCCCGCGCCGGCCCCCGCCGCGACCCGTCCGGCGGCCGCGCAGCCCTCGGACCTCGCCCTGGCCCAGCGCGCCAATCCCTCGACGGCCGCCGCCATCGAGGCCGAGGACGCGCCGCCGCTGCCGGCGCCCGCGCCGGCGCAGCAGCAGGCCCAGTCGACGGCGCCACCGCAGGTGCAGATCGCGCCGTCGTCCCGGCAGGTGCAGCCGGCCGCTCCGGCCGGCAGCGCGCAGCCGGGGAGCCGCCCGTCGACCGCCCCGGTGGAGGTCACCTCGCCCGAGCCCACGCCCGCGGCCACCGTGCTGCAGCAGAAGAAGGGTCCGGGCGACACCGACAAGCAGTACTTCGGCGAGCCGATCGACCTCAAGGTCACCAACGCGGACGTGACGGACGTGCTGCGCACGTTCGCCCAGATCAGCGGCCTGAACATCATCGTGCAGCCCGGCGTGGGCGGCCAGGTGACGGCCGAGCTGGAGAACGTGCCGTGGGACCAGGCGCTGGAGCAGGTGCTCAAGATCAACAACCTGGACTATGAGCTGGACGGCAACGTCATGCGCATCGCTCCCACCTCCGTGCTGCAGAAGGAGGCCCAGGAGCGGCAGCAGCTCGCGGCGGCCAAGGCCCTGGCGATCCCGCTGCGTACGGTCTACCAGCGCCTGAGCTACGCCGACGCCCGCGACGTGGCGCTGCTGCTGCGCACCGGCACCACGGGCATCCTGTCGCAGCGCGGCAGCGTGGTGGTCGACCGCCGCACCAACGCCCTGATCATCAAGGAGCTGCCCACCAACATGGACGCCGTCCTGTCGGTGGTGGACCTCCTCGACTCGCCCGAGCCGCAGGTGATGATCGAGGCGCGGATCGTGGAGACCACCAAGCGCTTCACCCGCGACCTCGGCATCGCCTGGGGCTTCGACGCGGTGGCCAGCGCGGCGACCGGCAACACGACCGGCCTGGTCTTCCCCAACAACATCGACGCCTCGGGCGGCGTGAACCTCGGCAGCGCCGGCCAGAACGGCGTGATCAACCTGCGCCTGGGCAACGTGCTCAACACCTTCCAGCTCGACGTCGCCTTGCAGGCGGCCGAGAGCGAGGGCCTGATCACCATCCTCTCGGCGCCCAAGGTGGCGACGCTGAACAACCAGCGGGCGTCGATCCAGAGCGGCTTGCAGATCCCGGTGCAGACGATCCTGAACAACACGGTGACGGTGCAGTTCATCAACGCCACCCTGCGCCTCGACGTGATCCCGCAGGTCACGGCCGAGGGCACGGTGCTGATGGACATCGACATCTCGAAGCGCGAGCCGCAGCTCGCCTTCCTGGTGCCGGGCGCCACCAACGCCCCGATCGCCACCAAGGACGCCCGCACCCGGCTGGTGGTCCGCGACGGCGGCACGGCGGTGATCGGCGGCATCTACGAGGTGCAGACCAGCAACGGCGAGAACCGCGTGCCGGGCCTCGCCAACATCCCGCTGATCGGCCACCTGTTCAAGAACCGCAGCCGCAGCGACGAGAACGACGAGCTGCTGATTTTCATTACGCCCAGAATCATCAAGATCTGACGATCGGGAGCGGACCATGAAGACGAAATCCATCCTCCTTCTTCTGCTGATCGCCGCCGCGCTGACGGTGTCGAGCTGCCGCTCCCGCACCGACCGGAGCGAGGGCACCGTCCTGCTGTCGGTCAGCGACTTCAACGGGCTGCCCATCTCCATCAGCCTGGGGGACGGCAACGCGCCGTTCATCGTCGAGGAGATCGAGTTGCGCAACATCGCCAAGGACCCCAACGGCACCACCAGCGACCTGATGGACATCGAGCTGCGGAGCTACGAGGTGCGCTACCGGCGGCGCGACACCGGCACGCGGGTGCCGCCGCCCACGGTACAGGGCCTCTTCGGCATCGTGCCGGTGGGCGGCACCACCGACCTGGAGAACGTGCCGTTCCTGTTCACCGACCAGCTCCAGAATCCGCCGTTGAAGGATCTGGTGGATTTCGGCCGCGACACGGAGACCGGGACCGCGGTGGTCGTCCTGGACGTTTCCCTGCGCTTCTTCGGCCGCACCCTGTCGGGTGACGACATCGTTTCGGATCCGGCAACGTTCACGATTGAAGTCCGGCCTTGAGCCTCGCGGGAGCTTTGTTATGAGACTTTTGAGGAACGCCTCTCTTCTGTCGCTGGCGCTGGCCCTGACGCTGGCCGTGGGCTGCACGGATTCGCCCACCGAGCCTTCGGACAGCCCCGCCGTCACACCCAAGCCGCCGGCGCCCGTCACCACCTTCACGGTGTCGGTCTCGGCCAGCCCGTCGGAGATCACCGCGGGCGGCACCGGCACGAGCAATATCAACGTCCAGGTGCGGCGCACGGACAACGGGCAGGTGCCGCCGGACCTGACGGCGGTGACCCTGACCACCAACCTGGGCGCCTTCGGCAGCCCGGGCGGTCCGCAGACGCTGAACCTGCAACTGGTCAACGGCGAGGCCCAGGCCACGCTCTTCGCGGGGGACGCGACCGGCACCGCCACCATCCGCGCCACGGTCGGCCCCAGCAGCGGTGCGGCCAACGTGCGCATCGGTGAGCCGGCGACGTTCTTCATCTCCTCGGTCTCGCCCAACGTCGGCAGCCCGCAGGGCGGCGAGCAGGTGACCATCCTCGGCGGCGGCTTCGAGCAGCCGGTGCGGGTGACCTTCAACGGCGCCACGGCCACCGTGCGGTCGGTCTCCCCGAACCGGATCGTCGTCACCACCCCCTCGGCCACGGCCGCCGGCGTGGACGTGGGCGTTGGGGAGAGCGAGTCGGTCAGCGTCGTGGTCACCATCAACGTCAACGAGGTCAACCAGGACACCGACACCATCGATCGCGGCTTCACCTACGCCTCGGGCGGCGGCACCCCCTCGCAGCCGCAGGTCTTCAGCGTCAGCCCGCAGTCGGGCAACAACGAGGGCGGCACCCGCGTGACCATCGTCGGCGAGGGCTTCCAGTCGCCGGTGCAGGTGCTCTTCGGCATCGGCACCAGCGCCGAGAGCTTCGACGGCGTCGAGGCCACGGTCGAGTCCGTGAGCTCGACCCGCATCGTCGCCAGGACCCCGGCGGCCACCGGCTTCGGGCAGAACCTGAACAACCAGCTCGTCGACATCCTGGTCAGGAACGTCAACACCGGCTTCAGCACCGTCCGCCGGCAGCAGTTCAAGTACGGCACCGACGTGCTGATCACGGCCATGGGACCCGGCTCGGGCTCCTATCTCGGCGGCACCCGGGTGACCATCCAGGGCCAGGGCTTCGACGAGCCGGTCGCGGTCTCCTTCAACTTCTCCAACCCGTCGGTCGGCGTGGCGCAGCAGGTGGTCTCGGTCACCGGCACGCAGATCGTGGTCCTCACCTCCCCGGCGCCGCTGCCGGACACCTGCCCGGCGAACGGCCTGATCTCGGTCGACTCCATCCGGGTGGTCAACATCGACTCGGGCGACTCGGACGACGCCGACATCGGCTTCAACTTCATCGTCCCGATCCCGCAGATCTTCAACATCAACCCGTCGGGAGGAGCCCCGGGGGCCAACGCGGTGATCTCGGGCGCGAACTTCGGCTCGAACGTACAGGTGATCTTCGGCGCCGCGACGTCCGGCAGCGCGGCGCAGGTCCTCTCCAACACCGGGGGCTCGATCACCGTGCGGGTGCCGAACGCGCCGCAGGGCTTCGCCTTCATCCAGGAACCCTGCGACGGCAACGGCGACGGCATCCCGGGCGGCATGCGCAACGCGCCGACGCCGATCACCGTCAACGTCCGCAACCTCGACGGCACGGGCTGCATCGGGACGCTGACCAACGCGTACCTGCTGACGCCGCCGAACACCACCTGCAGCGGCGACAGCTCGACGCCGCCGCCGCCGCCGACCGTGCAGTGCAACGACGGCTTCGACAACGACAGCGACGGGCTGATCGACGCCGCCGACCCGCAGTGCACGGGGCCGACGGACAACACCGAGGGCAGCTAGCCGAGCCCTCTTGCGTTGAGGTACCTTTTCGGGGCGGCCGTCCACGGACGGCCGCCCCGGTTCTTTTGTGGGGCTCCCCCTGACTGGACGGACCGCGGCCCCGCTCCGTATACTGGGTCGCTATGACTTCAAGAGCTGTCCTTCCATTGCTATTGTTGGTGACTCTGCTGCCGGCTGTGGGGTGCGACAAGGCGGCCCCGGTGGCGCCCTCGGGCACGACGCTCTCGATCAGCGCGAACCCCGCGAAGATCGATTCCCCCAGCGGCACCTCCACGATCACCGTGGTCGCGCTGCGCCCGAACGGCACCCCGGTGAACCCCGGGACCCAGATCCGCTTCAGCACCGACCTGGGCTCCATCCAGGAGGTCGCGGAGGCTGACGATTCCGGCGTCGCCCGCGCCACTCTGAGAGGGGACGGGCGGCTCGGCACGGCCACGGTATCCGCGACGACGGGCGGCGTCGCCGAGGCGGCGACGCTGGAAGTCCAGATCGGAACGCCGGCGACGTCCATCAATCTGCAGCCCAATCCGACCACCATTCCCGAGACCGGCGGCACCGTGCAACTGGTCGCGATCCTGACCGACGCCAGCGGCCGGCCCCTCCAGGGCCGCGGAGTGATCTTCTCCACCGAGGTCGGCGAGCTCCGTTCCAACGGCACCATCCGGCAGACCAACGCCAACGGCCAGGCCACCGACCGGCTCGACGTCGAGGCGGGAGACCTGACCAACGGCCAGACGAGCTTCACCGTCAGCGTCCAGGCCGCGGGCGGCGGCGGCGAGGGTGGCGGCGCCGTCACCGACACCTTCGAGATCCGTGTGCAGGGCGGCCGCCCCGAAGCGGACTTCGACGTTCAGCGCGGAGCCACGGCGAACGAGGTCGCTTTCATCAACCTCAGCACCGGCGGCGTCGGCAATCTCGAGTACAGGTGGGACTTCGGCGAGCCCGGCAGGCCCAACAACACCTCGACCGAGGAGAACCCGACTCACACGTATCAGAGCCCCGGCACGTACACGGTCCGGCTCGACGTGGTCGACGATGCCAACCAGTCCTCCGTCTCGATCCAGCAGATCACCGTCCCGGTGGACGACGGCAGCAACTAGGTCTCGGACTGGCGCGGTGAAGGGCGAGGCGAGCTTCCATGAGGGGGCTCGCCTCTTCCTTTTCAGGGACTTCGAGCGGATCTGGAAGGCGTATGTTGCTATAATGCGGCCACTTTGCTGTCGTCCCTGACGCATACCGCCCGTTCTCCGCGCGTCCAACCGCCGCCCGAGGTGCGCCCGCATGAGTGACGGCGTGTTTCCCGACCGCCTCACCCAGCTCCGCAACCGCTGGGAGTCCGACCCTTCCTCCCGCGTCTTCCTCCAACTGGCGGAGGAGTACCGCCACCAGGGACGGGTCAAGGAGGCGCTGGACGTCCTGGAGAGGGGGCTCAAGGAGCACCCCGGCTATCTCTCGGCCCTGGTGGCCAAGGGACGGTGCCTCCTGGAGCTGGGAGAGCCCGATCCCGCCAGGGAGGTGCTCGAGCGCGTGGTCAAGCAGGACGCCACGCAGATGGTGGCCAACAAGCTGCTGGTGCGGGCGTATCTGGAGACCGGCGATCCCGACCGGGCGCGCGAGCGGCTCGACATCTACTCCCTGCTGAACGACAGCGATCCCGAAATCGAAGAGCTGCGCCGGAGGCTGCGCACGATGGAACAACCGCCACAGGCCGCGAAGGCGAGCGACGACATCTTCGACCTCGGCCAGCCGGCGCCGGCGCCCCCGGCCGCGGCGCCGGCGATCCAGGACGATCCTTTCGCCGAGATCTTCGCCACGCCCGTTCCGGCCGCCGCCGCGCCCAGGCCGCCGGCGCCCGCGCTGGAGCCCGAGGCGCCCGAGGCGCCCGAGCCGGAGGACGTCCTCTTCCCCGGCCTGGCCTCCCGCGACAGCCGGCAGAGATACCTCTCCGCGCTCGCCGCCGAGGGGCTGTTCTCGTTCGAGCCGGAACCTGTCGTGGCAGCGCCGGAGCCGGTCGCGGAGTCGGCGCCGCCGCCTCCCGCGCCGGCGCCGCCCATCCCCGCCATCCCGCCCATGTCGCCGTTCCCGGAGCTCGAGACGCCGCTGCCCACCGAACAGGTGTTCTCCGGCTGGACCCCGCCGGCGGAGCCGGTGCCGGCGGTCTTCGCGGTCGAGGCGGCGGCGCCCGTGGAAGTGGAAGAGGCGCCGGCCTGGGCCCCGGAGGCGCCGACGCTGGTCTGGCAACGGGAGGAGCCCGCGCCCGCCGCCGTGGAGGAGCCGCCGGTCTTCGAGATCGAGGAGCGGACGCCCTGGGCCGCGGAGCCGGCTCCGCTGGTGCCCGAGGCCGAGGCGCCGGAGGCCGCCGAAGCGGTCGTGCCGCAGCCCGTGGCCACGGTGACTCTGGGAGAGCTTTACCTGCGGCAGGGACATCTGGGGGAGGCCCGCCGGATCTTCGAGGAGATCCTGCTCCGCGAGCCGGACAGCGCCGCCGCGCGCGAAGGCCTGGCGCGGGTGGCGGAGCGGCGGCGGGAGAAGCGTCCCCTGGAGGTGCGCGACCTCATGGCCGGCTATGAGCCGGGGCACGAGGGGGGCGAGGCCGAGGTGCGCTCCCGCAAGGCGTACCTCCTGAGCAGTTACCTGAAGCGCCTGCGGGGAGGGAGCCACAGCGATGTTTCTTGAGCATCTGAACCGCGTCAGCAGCCGCATCGAGGGCGCCCTCGCGCTCTCCCTGGTCGCCCGGGACGGCATCCCGGTGGAGTCCGTCAGCTCGGACCCGGACCTCGACCTGGAGGTGCTGGCGGCCGAGCTGGTCTCCCAGGCGCGTTCGATCTCCAACAACCATCGCGAGCTGGACGTGGGCGAGGTGCAACAGCTCTCGGTGAGCACCGACCGGCTGACCCTGATGGTAAGCTCCGTCACCTCGGACTATTATCTGCTTCTCGTCCTGGGCCCGGAGGGCAACTACGGGAAGGCCCGGTTCGAGCTCCGGCGAGCGCGGCTGCTCCTGGAGAGAGATCTCTCCTGATCCCCCGGGCGCGGCAGCGCCGCGGCTCGGGGAGACAGGCCAAGGGGGCGTCCACGTGCTGACTTTTGAACAGATCAAGGAACTGATCGAGCTGATCGCGCGCAACCGGCTCCAGGGCCTGGAGCTGGAGCGCTCCGGGTTCCGCCTGAAGATCGACGGCCAGCAGGCGCAGCAGGCGGTGGCGATGCCCACCGAGGCGGCCGCCGCGCCGCTGACGGCCGCTCCGGCGCCCGCGATGGCCACATCCGCGCTGGCGGCGGCTCCGGCGTCCGCGCCGGCGCCGGCCGCGGCTCCCGCTCCGGCCGGCCCGCCGGCGGGATCCCACATCGTCACCTCACCCATCGTCGGCACGTTCTACCGCGCGCCGTCCCCCGACGCCGACCCGTTCGTGGAGGTCGGCTCGCGGGTGAAGAAGGGGCAGGTGCTCTGCATCATCGAGGCGATGAAGCTGATGAACGAGATCGAGTCGGACGCGGACGGGACGGTCGCCGAGATCTATCCCCAGAACGCCCAGGCGGTCGAGTTCGGCGAGCCTCTCTTCGCCATCCGGCCCTCGTAGAGGCTCATGTGTTCAAGAAGATCCTGATCGCCAACCGGGGCGAGATCGCGCTCCGCGTCATCCAGGCCTGCAAGGAGCTGGGTATCCAGACGGTGGCCGTGTACAGCACGGCGGACCGCGACAGCCTCCACGTCACCTACGCGGACGAGGACGTCTGCATCGGCCCGCCGCCCTCCAGGCAGAGCTATCTCAACATCTCCGCCATCATCTCGGCGGCCGAGATCACCGGTGCCGACGCCGTCCATCCCGGCTACGGCTTCCTGGCCGAGAACGCCCACTTCGCCGAGGTGCTCCAGGAGTGCAAGCTCTCCTGGATCGGGCCGCGCCCCGAGGTCATCCGTCTGATGGGCGACAAGGCCAAGGCGCGGCAGACGGCCAAGGCGGCGGGCGTGCCCGTGCTCCCCGGCAGCCAGGAGCCGCTGGAGAGCGTGGAGGAAGCGGCGCGGATGGCGGCGGAGGTGGGCTATCCGGTGATCCTCAAGGCGGCGGCGGGGGGCGGCGGGCGCGGCATGCGCATCGTGCACGCCGAGGAGGATCTGGCGGGGCAGTTCTCCACCGCCCGCGAGGAGGCGGAGAGGGCCTTCGGCGACGGCTCGGTCTACCTCGAGAAGTACCTGATGGAGCCGCGGCACATCGAGTTCCAGGTCTTCGGCGACCATCACGGCCGGGCGATCCACCTGGGCGAGCGCGAGTGCTCCATCCAGCGGCGGCACCAGAAGCTGATCGAGGAGTCCCCCTCGCCGGCCCTCACCCCCGAGCTGCGGGAGGAGATGGGCGCGGCGTCCGTGCGGCTGTGCGAGGCCGTGGGCTATGAGAACGCCGGGACCATCGAGTTCCTGCTCGACAGCGACGGTCGCTTCTACTTCATGGAGATGAACACCCGCATCCAGGTGGAGCACCCGGTGACCGAGATGGTGACCGGCATCGACCTGGTGAAGCAGCAGATCCTGGTGGCGGCGGGCGCGAAGCTGGAGATCCCGAACGGCCTCAAGCCGCGCGGGCACGCCATCGAGTGCCGGGTCAACGCCGAGAACCCGGACACGTTCGCGCCCAGCCCGGGCCCGCTCAAGGTCTTCCACCTTCCCGGCGGCCCCGGCACCCGGGTGGACACCCACGGCTACGAGGACTACGTCATCCCGCCGCACTACGACTCGCTGGTGGCCAAGCTGATCGTCCACGACCGCAACCGCGAGCAGGCCATCAGCCGCATGTGCCGGGCCCTGGACTTCTTCGTGGTCGAGGGCATCCAGACCTCGATCCCACTGCACAAGCGCATCCTGCGCGATCCGGACTTCGCCGCCGGCCGCATGTCGACGCGTTTCATGGAGCGGTTCCTGCAACGGGAAGCGCGGGCGGCCGAAGACGGCGGGAAATGACCGGTCCCGTCTACGCCATCGCCGACGCCGAGGCGTTGGCTCCCACGCCCCTGCCGCGGGCGGTGGCGGAGATGGCGGCGGCGGGCATCCGCTGGATCCAGGTGCGGGGCAAGAAGCTCACCGGCGAAGCCTGGCACCGGACCCTGGAGGGTTGCTGCCGGGCCCTGGAGGGGAGCGGCGTCTCCCTCTGGGTGGACGACCGGGCCGACCTCGCGGCGCTCTTCCCGGTGGAAGGGCTCCATCTCGGGCAGTCGGACCTGCCGCCGGCCGCGGCCCGGCGGGTGGTGGGGAAGAGCCTGCGGATCGGCCTCTCCACCCATGGCGAGGAGCAGGTGGCGGCGGCGGACGAGGACCCGGAGGTGGACGTGGTGGCGGTGGGGCCGGTCTTCCCGACCACCGGCAAGGAGCGGCCCGACCCGGTGGTGGGGCTCGCCTTCGTGCGCCGGGCCCGCGCCCGCACGGCCAAGCCCCTGGTGGCGATCGGCGGCATCGACGCCGGCAACGTCGCCGAGGTGCTGGCGGCGGGGGCGGACGCCGCCGCCGTGATCGGCGCGGTCTGCCGGGGCGACGTGCGGGAAAACTGCCGGCGGCTGCTGGCGGCTGCTGGCGTATGAGGATCTACCTGACCGGCTTCATGGGGTCCGGCAAGACCACGGTGGGCCGCCTCCTCGCCGCGCGGCTCGGGGCGACGTTCCTGGACCTCGACGTGGAGATCGAGCGCCGCGCCGGTATGACGGTGCGTGAGATCTTCGAGCGGCAGGGGGAGCCGGCGTTCCGGCAGTTGGAGGCGGAGGCCCTGCGAGGGACTTTGGCGCTTCCCGACGTTGTGGTGGCGACGGGCGGCGGTACGATGGTGTTCGAAGGGAACTCCAGGCTGATCCGCTCGAACGGGCTTTCGGTCTGGCTCAACCCGCCGTTCGCGACCATCGCGGCGCGCATCGGCGGGGTGGGCAAGGCCGACCGGCCGCTGTTCAAGGACGAGGTCCAGGCCCTCGCGCTCTACCGCGAGCGGCTCCCGGCCTACCGCCGGGCGGACCTGACGGTGGACGTGGCCCCGCAGGAGGGGCCGGAGGAGATCGCGGCGAGGATCGCCCTCATGATCGGGGACCGACGGTGCGCTATCTGATTCTCTCCGACATGCACGCCAACTGGGACGCCTTCGAGACCGTCCTGCGGCGGGCCCGGCGCAAGCGCTACGACTCGGTGCTGGTGCTGGGAGACCTGGTGGGCTACGGCGGCGCGCCCAACCAGGTGGTGGACGCCGTGCGCCGTCTCGGCCCCCGCCTGTGGATCGTGCGCGGCAACCACGACAAGGTCGTGGCCGGCATCGACTCGGGGAGCAACTTCAACCACACCGCCCTGGCGGCGGCGCAGTGGACCACCGGCCGGCTCACCCCCGCCAACCTGCGCTACGTCCGGGAGCTGCCGCAGGGGCCGGTCGAGATCGAGAAGGGTGTCGCCATCTGCCACGGCTCCCCCCTGGACGAGGACACCTACGTCTTCTCCGACGTGGACGCCTGGGAGATCTTCTCCCGCTTCGACATGCCGGTGACCTTCTTCGGCCACACGCACATCCCGTCGGTCTTCTGGCTGGAGGGGCGCGTGCTGGGGGTGCGGGCGCTGAAGGGGACGACGGGCCGGCTGGAGCTCGCCCCGGGCGGGCGCTACCTGCTCAACCCCGGCTCCATCGGCCAGCCCCGGGACCGCGACCGCAGGGCTTCCTACATGACCTACGACAGCGAGCGGCGGGTGGTGCGCTGGTACCGCGTGCCCTACAACATCGCCGAGGCCCAGCGCCGCATCCGCCGGGCCGGCCTGCCCGGCAGCCTGGCGGACCGGCTGGCGGTAGGGGCTTAAGGGTTTACCGAAAACAGGACCTAAAGGACATAAAGGACCTAAAGGACGGGGTGGTGGCGTCCTTTAGGCCCTTTAGGTCGTTTATGTCCTTTAGGTCCTTGCCGACCCTGCCGCCACAGCTTCCCGGATCCGCACCTCCCGGAACCGCTGCACCGTCGACAGCAGTCCCCCGATGAAGATGATGTAGAGGCCGCCCCAGACGAGCTGGATGAGCGGCTTGCGGGTCACGTCCACCGAGAGCTTGGCCGGCAGCGCCATGCCCACGAGGTCCAACGTCACGGTGCGTTGCTCGGGATTGATGCCCGAGAGGACGATCTGGCCGCCGGTGGGGAGCTGCGCCGGCGGGGTCTCCACCGTGCCGTTCGCCGGGTTGATCCGGTAGAGCGTCATCACGTCGGCGGTCTGCCCGTCGCGGGTCACCGCCAGCCGCGCGCCCACCGTCACTGGCTGGCCCTCGGACATCGCCGCCATGGCGTTGCCCTCCACCTGGAGGTCGAAGCCCACGAACTTGATCTCCAGGTCCCCGAGCGTCCCGGACTCCCCCTGGGCGAGCTGGAGCTTCGGCTGGCCCGGATCGAAGTCGATGGGCGAGACGTAGAGGTCCTGGAACGGCGAGCTCTTGATGTCCGGGTTCGCCATCACCTGGCGGGTGCGGTCGTTGATGAACAGCTTCGGGTAGACCGTGACCGGCTTCTGGCCGTCGCGGGCGACCAGGACCTCCATGCTCTCCTTCTCGTGGCCCTGCCGCGGGATGAAGCGCTGGAAGGTGAGCGTCATGCCCTCCACCTTCTTCGGCGTGCCCTGGACCAGCGTCACCTTGGTGCTGTGGTCGTAGGCCGAGGAGGCGATGAAGCCGAGCAGCATCACGCCGACTCCGATATGGGAGAGGTAGCCGCCCATGGCCTTGAGGCCGCCCACCCGGTAGCGGGCGATCGTCTTCTGGACGTTGGCGGCGAGCGCCAGGGTGGCCAGGAAGACGAAGAGGATGTGGAAGACGTCGCGGACCTGCCAGACCGCCGCGGCCACGGTGACCACGAGGCTGAAGCCGAGCGGCCAGAGCATCCGGCGGAAGATTTCCCGCGGCGGCGTCCCCTTCCAGGCGAGGTAGGGAACCAGCGCCAGCAGCAGGCCGATCAGCAGGGCGATGGGCAGGTTGACCTTGTTGTAGAAGCTGGGGCCGACCTGGCTGGGGTCCGCCATGAAGCGGGTCAGCAGCGGCGCCGAGGTGCCGACGGTGATGATGACGGCGGAGATCGTCAGGGTGATCGTCGACAGCACCAGGAAGTTGCCGCGGGAGAAGAACGGGTCCTCGTTGGGGGCGGTGGGGATCTCCTTCCAGCGGGTGGCGAGCAGGTAGAGGCCGAAGAGGAGAAAACCGCCGAGGATGATGGTGAGCGGTCCCGCGATGCCGAGGTCCACGAAGCTGTGGACGGAGAAATCGGCGAGCACGCCCGAGCGGGTGAGGAACGTGCCGTAGAGCACCGAGACGTAGGTCAGGATGGTGAACAGGTAGTTGGCCCGGCGGTAGCGCCCCTGGGTGCGCTCCAGGTAGAGGCCGTGGATCAGCACCGTGCCGAAGATCCAGGGGATCAGCGAGGCGTTCTCCACCGGGTCCCAGCCCCAGTAGCCGCCCCAGCCCAGGGTCTTGTAGGCCCAGTAGCCTCCCATCAGGATCGCCGTGCCGAGGACGAGGAAGCCGCCGAGCGCCCAGGGGAAGGCGCGGGCCGCCCAGCCGTCGTAGTCGCGGCGCAGCAGCGAGGCCATGGCGAAGGCGAAGGGGATGGCGGCCGAGGCGTAGCCGATGAACATGATCGGCGGGTGGATCACCATCCAGTCGTCCTGCAGCAGGGGGTTGAGCCCCGCGCCCTCGATGGGCGTCTGGCGCAGCATGACGAACGGGTTCTCCCGCACCAGGATGAGCAGCAGGCTCATCAGGGTCAGCGTGTAGACCCCCATGACCAGGGGCTCGTTGCGGCCGGCGGTGCGGCGGACGAGCAGGCCGATCACGGCCCCCCAGAACAGCCAGATGAGGAAGCTCCCCTTCTGCCCGGCCCAGAAGGCGGCGAACTGGTAGTGCGCCGGCAGGTCCGTCCCCGAGTACTGGTACACGTACTCGACGCGGAAGTCGCGCATGATCAGCAGCAGGCCCAGCACCACCGACGCGAGGACGATGGAGAGGGCGAAGAAGCCGTAGCAGCGGCGGGCGAACGGCAGCGAGCCGCCGTCGCCGGAATAGACCCGCGCGTAGCCGTAGAGGGCCGCGAAGGAGAAGAGGAGCGCGGACCAGATGGTGAGCGCCCCGGGGAGATAGAGCTGCGAGAGATAGTCCACGATCGCCTCCAGGGCCCGAAGGTCCTAGCTGTAGGTCTTGACCTCGGTCCCCTGATACTTGCTGGGGCACTTCACCAGCAGCTTCTCGGCATGGAACTCCTGCGCCTGGTCGTCGTAGCGGCCGATCGCCACGATGCTGACGGCGTCCTCGAAGTTGGCCGGCTTGAGGCCCTTGTAGCGGACCCGCAGGTTTTCGCCCGTCTTCGGGTCCTTGAGGGTGAAGAGGAGCGACTCCTGGGCGGACACATAGGAGGAGCTCCCCTTCTCCAGCCCGCCGGCCACCTGCACGATGCGGTTGCCGTCGCGGGCCTTCTCGTAGGAGACGTAGGGAGTCATGGAGTCCTTGAACGCCGTGAACGAGAAGCCGGCGAAGGCCACCAGCAGCAGGCCGCCGAACATGTACAGTCGATTTTTATTCATGGCTCTTTCTCCATCTCCCGCAGCCTCTTGCCGAGGCGTAGCAGGTAGAGGAACAGTCCCGTCCAGATGATCAGGTTCACCGCTACGATCCAGCCGTTCGCCCCCGTCAACATAACCCTACTCCTTAAGGTGCAGATTTCCGCTCCCAGAGGGTCAGGATGCGGCACTGCAGGTTGTGGACCCAGAAGAAGAGCGCGGCGAAGCCCAGGCCGCTGGCGTACAGCACGTGCTGGATGCGCGGGTCCATCTCGACCTTGCCCGAGGCGTTGACCACGGGCTCCGGATGAAGCGAGAAGGTGATGCGGGGGACGATCCAGAACAGGAACGGCGTCACCACCAGTCCGAGCAGGGCGTAGGCCGCCGCCAGCCGCCCCCGTTTCTCGGGATCGTCCACCGACTGCCGGAGGGCCAGGTAGGCGGCGTAGAAGAGCAAAGCGGCCAGGATCGAGGTCTGGCGCGGGTCCCAGTTCCACCAGGCGCCCCACTCGATGCGCGCCCACACGGCACCGGTGACCGTGGCCAGGACGCCGAACAGCAGCCCGAGCTGGATGGCCACGGCGGCCGCCCGGTCATGGCGCGGGTCGCGGCGCAGCAGGTACCGCACGCTCCACACCGCGGCGGCGATGAAGCCGAGGAACGACGACCAGGCCATGGGCACGTGGAAGAACACGATCCGGCTCGATCCCGGCACGCGGAAGCTCTCGGCGACCGGGGCATAGAAGAACGCTCCCACGATGACGAGGGAGATCCAGATCCAGAGCAGCCAGGCGAAGAGGGTCTTCATGGGTTCCAAACCACTGGAAAGAGCATGAGTCCGGCGACGGTTACGGCAGCATCATACAGAAGCAGCACGGGCAGGGCCACTCCGCCGGGGTCGCCGGTGACGGCGCCGCGGGTGAGCTCCACGGCCAGCACCAGCAGGGGGAGCAGCACCGGGAACGAGAGCACCGAGAAGAGGGTGCCCTTGCTGCGCGCCTGGGCGATGATGGAGGCCACCAGCGTGCTGCCCACGGCGAGGCCGTAGCCGCCGGCCGCCAGCACGGCCGCCAGCAGCCCGGGCGAGGCCACGTCGAGGCTGGTCATGACCAGGTAGGCCGGGGTGACCAGCGCCTCCAGGGCCAGGACCAGGGTCAGCCCGTAGAGGAGCTTGCCGCAGAACAGGGCCGACGGCGTGGCGGCGAGCCGCAGGGCCGTGGCCGTCTGGCTCTCCTCCTCCTGCACGAAGGCGCGCGGCAGGCCCGCCGCCACCGAGAACAGCAGGATGATCCAGAGCAGCACCGGCAGCACCGAGGTCCCCTGGGATTTCATCACCCCCAGCGGCCCGAGGCTGAAGCTCACCACCACCAGCGTCGTGAAGGCGAAGAGGGCCAGCGTGTTGAGGGCGTAGCGGGTGCGGAACTCGCACCGCCACTCCTTGACGAACACGGAGGCCGCCTCGGCGGCCCACCGCCTCGCTTCAGCGGCCCAGGTCGAGTCGCTCGACATGATCGAAGTCCAGGTTGAAGGGGTTGGCGACCACGGCGAGGCCGCCCGCCGCCAGGTGCTCGGCCAGAAGCTCGCGGGAGATGCGTTCGCCGGGCGCGTCGAAGTTCTGGAACGGCTCGTCCAGCAGCAGGAGCCGGGGGGAGTGGAGGAGCGCCCAGGCCCATCGAAGACGCTGCCGCATGCCGGAGGAGAGCGCGCCCGCCATGCGGTCGAGCGGCAGGCTCAGGCGGTCCAGCACGGCGAGCCCCTTCTCGGGGCTCACCCGCCGCAACCGGGCGAAGAAGGCCAGGTTCTCCGCCACCGTCAGCTCGGAGTAGAAGGCGAGGTCCGGGGCCACGACCCCGATCCGCCGTCGCCGGGCGGCGGCGTCCAGGTCGGCGCCGTTCTCGCGGTACGCGATCCTGCCGCCGTCCGGCGCCAGGAGCCCCGCGAGGCAGCGCAGCAGGGTGCTCTTGCCCGAGCCGTTGGGGCCGGTGACGAGCAGCATGCCGCCGGTCTCCACGGCGCCCGAGACGCCCTCCAGCACGGAGAGCCGCCCGAAGCGGCGGCGGACGTTTTCGAAGTGGAGGGAAGCGGGCTCGGACATGTGCGCAATATAACCGCGATTCCCGCGGGCCGCCCCCGCCCATGGGGTGGGGCGGGCTTTCCTGCCTGGGAGGCCGCCCGCCTTTCGGGCCTACCCGATGGAGTGGGCCGCTTCGTATACCATTCCATGACCATGACCACGAAGACGCCGCGCCGCGGTCTCGCCGCCGTCCTCCTGCTCCTGCTGTGCGCCTGCGCGTCCCGCCCCCGCACCGCGGCGGACCTCCCGGACCTCCAGGTCCCCTCCCTGGAGGAGCGGACCCTGCTGGCGCTCCTGGTGGACCGGCAGATCCTCGACGACTTCGCCGTCCAGCAGGCGCTCAAAGGGGACGCCTCCCTGCGCGAGGACCTCGCCGTGGCCCTGGGGCGCATCCCCGACCCGCGGGGGCGGACGGTGCTGGAAGGGCTGCTGATCGACGAGGAGCCGGCGGTGCGGCGGGCGGCGGCGTTCGGCCTGGGAGAGCTGGAAGCCCCGGAGGCCCAGGAGGCCCTCTTCCGCGCCCTGCGCGATTCCGACCGCGAGACCGGCATGCTGGCCGTCGAGGCCCTGGGCAAGCTGGGCGCCCGGGTGGTGGACGTGGCCGAGGCCCTGCTCCCGCTGCCGGAAGAGGAGCGCTGGGCGCGGCTGCTGCCCCACCTCTTCCGCTTCAAGGAGGAGACCGTCGTGGCCCTGGCCGAGCGCGGGCTGACCAATGCGGACGCGGCGCTGCGCCTGCGCGCCGCCTACGCCCTCTCCCGCAACCCCCTCGCCCAGGGCCTGCCGGCGCTGCGCCGGCTGCTGGCCGACCCCGAGCCGCGCCTCCGCGCCTGGGCCGCCCGCGCGGTCGGGCTGGTGGGGGAAGGGGCGGATCTGGCGGCCCTGCGGCCGCTGCTGGACGACGCCGATCCCGGGCCGCTGGTCCAGGCCCTCCGCTCCGCCCGATCCCTGGTGGCGGGGGGCAAGGCCCCGGCGCCGGCGGACTGGGCGCCCCGCCTCACGGCGCTGCTGGAAGACCCGCGCCCCGGCGTGCGCACCAGCGCCCTGGAGGCGGCGGGCGCCTGGTCGGCGGCCTCGCCGGAGCTCGCCGCGGTCCTGATCGCCCGGGCGTCAGGCGGCGAGACCTGGGAGCGGGGGACCGCGCTGGTCTCCCTGGCGCAGGGGAAGCACCCGCGGGCCGCGGAGCTGATCGCCGCCGCCGCGGACTCCCCGGACGAGAGCCTGCGGGCGCGGGCCGCCGAGGCCGCCGGCGCCCTGGGGCTGCCGGCGGGCGGCGCGCTGCTGGAGCGCCTGGCCGGCGACGCCGTCGCCCGGGTGCGGAGCGCCGCCCTGTCGGCGTGGCTCGCGGCCGACCCGCAAGCCGGCGAGGTGGCCCGCAAGGCCCTGACCGACCCCGACCCCGGCGTCAAGGGGGTGGCCCTCGGCTGGCTGGAGGAGCACCCGGTGGCGCCGCTGGCGGAGATCCAGGCGGCCCTGCCGGCGGTCTACCGGCAGGGGCTGGAGGAGGAGGGGATGACGGCCGTGCGGGCGGTCGCCGCCCGCGCCGAGGCCGAGCCGCTGGAGCGCGGCGCCGCCGTCGCGCTGCTGGAGAGCGCCGCCGCCGCCGGCCCCTACGTGCTGCGGCGGGAGGCGGGGGCGAGCCTCGGCAAGCTGGGCCGGCCCGTGCCGCCGCTGGGTCCGGCCGACAACGGCCGGGGGGCGGACGCCTACCGGGCGATCGTGCAGCGCACGCGCAAGCCGCGCACGGTGGAGATCCGCACCCAGAGGGGCGTGATCACCGCCCGCCTGGACTGCCCCCAGGCCCCCTTCACCTGCCTGAGCTTCCTCAACCTGGCGGGCCAGGGGTTCTACGACGGCCTGACCTTCCACCGGGTGGTCCCCGACTTCGTGATCCAGGGCGGAGACCCCAAGGGGGACGGCACCGGCGGGCCGGGCTACACGATCCGCGACGAGATCAATCGCCTGCGCTACGGCCGCGGCGTGCTGGGCATGGCCCTGGCCGGCCCGGACACCGGCGGCAGCCAGTTCTTCATCACCCTCTCCCCGCAGCCCCACCTGGACGGCGGCTACACCGTCTTCGGCGAGGTCGTCGCGGGGGACGAGGTCCTGGACCAGATCCGGATCGGCGACAAAATCGAGACCATTACCGAGGTGAAATAGGGAGGTGAGGTAGACTCCACCTCATGAAACACCGAATCACCGTCCCCGCCGTCCTTGTCCTTGGTGTCCTTGCCGTCCTTGTCCCCGCCGCCCAGGCCGATGACGAGAAGGACAAGAAGAAGGAGGAGAGCGTGCTGACCGGTACCGTCACCCGGGAGGCCATCGAGGCCGCCAACCCCGAGTGGGCGCAGGCGCAGGTGGAGGCGAAGCCGGACGCCGCGGCGGCGCAGGGCCTGGCGCAGGTCGAGCCGGGCGCGGAGGTCACCGTCTTCCTCGGCACCTGGTGCGGCGACAGCCGGCGCGAGGTGCCCCGCCTCTGGAGCGCCATCGACGTGGCCGGCGGCATGGTCCCCTTCAAGGTGACCTACATCGCCGTGGACCGCGACAAGAAGGATCCGGCGGGAGAGGCGGTGAAGAGCGACATCCGGTACGTGCCCACCCTGATCGTGGTCCGCGACGGCCGCGAGGTGGGCCGCATCGTCGAGACGTCGCCGCACGGCGTCGAAGCCGACCTGCTGGCCCTCCTCACGGGGAAGGCCCAGGGCGTCATCTCCACCCGGGAGGACCTGGGCGGCGGCTCCTCCCGCTAGGTCCAGGTCATACCCTGAAACTTTGATCCTGGGGCTGCGTATCCACCCATGACGCGGGGAGCGGAGCCATTGACCGACGAGGATCTGGTGACCGCGGTCCTCGAAGGCGATCGGGACCGCTTCGGCGAGCTGATCGACCGCTATCAGGGACGCCTCGTCAACTATCTGTTCCGGTTGCTGCGCAACGCTGACGACGCGCACGACCTGGCGCAGGAGGTCTTTGTCAAGGTGTATCAGGTCCTGGATCGTTTCGATCCGCACTACAAGTTCTCCACCTGGCTGTTCCGGGTGGCCCAGAACGCGGCGATCGATCAGATCCGCAGGCGCCGTCTGAAGGTGGTCTCGCTCCGGCAGGAGGACGACGAGGGGGAGAGCCGGGACTGGGACCTGCCCTCTCCGGAGCGGGGACCCTATGGCGAGATGCGCAACCAGGAGCGGGGGGAGGCGATCCATGAGGCGATCGAGACCCTGCCCTGGGAGTACCGGGAGCTGATCCTGCTGCGCCATTTCGGCGAGCTGCCCTACGAGGAGATCGCGCGGCTGAAGCAGATGCCGCTGGGGACCGTGAAGAACAAGCTTTTCCGGGGACGCCAGATGCTCAAGGAGAAGCTCCAGGACTTTCTCAGCGATTGAAAAAGGGTTCGGGGGAGAGGTCATGAACAGGCCCGATCACAGCACCTACATCGAATGGTTGAACCTGGACGCCGACGGCCTGCTGGAAGGTGAGGAGCGGTCGCGCCTGGAAGAGCACCTGGCGGCCTGCGCCGACTGCCGGCGCGAGCGGGAGGAGCTTCAGGCCCTGAACGGGCTGCTGCGGCGCTCCGCCATCGACGCGCGGCCGGGTTTCCGGCAGGCGGTCATGGCGTCTCTCCCCACGGCGGGCTGGGAGGTCCACTCTTCCCAGGGCTGGCGCTTCCCCGCGGCGGTGCTGGTGCTGCTGGGCGCTCTCGCGGCCGGCCTGCTGATCGCCGGCTCGGCCCCGTCCTCCGCCGGTTTCTCCACCCTGGTCGCCGTGGGCAGCCTCTTCCGCGCCGCTGTCCTGGCCGGGGCCGGCCTGCTCGCCGCCTCCTGGAAGGGGGTGGGCCTGGTCGTCGAGCGGGTGATCTCCTCGCCCGCCAGCCTGGGCGCTTTCGGCTTCCTGGTGCTCTGCCTCAACCTGCTGCTGATCTCGCTGCTCCGCCGCAAGCGCCCGGCCCGCCAGGCCGAGGGCGCGCCCTCCGATCCCAGACGGTGAAGCTCTTCCTCTGCGCGACGCTGCTGTCCCTGCTCGCCCTGCCGGCGGGAGCCGGCGACGAGCCTGCGCTCCGCCTGGAGCCGGGGAGCACCACGCAACAGCTCGTGGGCGTGGGGCGGGACGTCATCGTCGACGGCGAGGTGCTGACCGACGTCGCGGCCCTGGACGGCTCGGTGGACGTCTCCGGCCACGTGAACGGGGACGTCGTGGTGCTGCGGGGCGACGCGCGGCTGGCCGCCACGGCCCGCGTCGACGGCGACGTCTTCGTGGTCGGTGGCACGGTGCGCACCCACGGCGGCGCCAAGGTCGGCGGGCGCATGGTCTCCTATCCCACCGCCTCCAGCGCCTGGCTCACCCTCCTGGAGGGGCCGAGCATCGGCCTCGGCTTCGCCTCCCGGCTGGTGCTGGGGACCAAGCTGGCCCTGGTCGCCGCCTGGGCGGCCCTCCTGCTCCTGTTCTTCGCCGCCAGCGGCCGGCAGGTGGTGGAGACCGCCGACGGCGTGCGGCGCGAGCCCTTCCGCAGCTTCTTCGTGGGCCTCACCGGCATCGTCTGCCTGGTCCTCACCGGCCTCTTCTTCAGCGCCTTCGCCCGCGGGGTGATCGGCGTGCCGCTGCTGGTGCTGGTGGTCCTGCTGGCCCTGGTGCTGAAGCTGTGGGGCATGGTCGCCGTCTTCTACGCCCTGGGCGAATGGATCTCCCGCAAGGTCCTGCGGCGCCGCTTCCGGCCCCTGAACGCGGCCACCCTCGGTCTGCTGGTGCTGGGGGCCGTGAAGTTCCTCCCCTGGTTCGGCGTCCTGGCCTGGACCACCGCCACGCTGATCGGCGTCGGCGCCGCCCTCTCCACCAAATTCGGCCGCCGCGAGCCCTGGTTCGAGCTGGCGTAGAACCCTATTCGCGAAATCTGATAAGTTACGCGCCAGAAACCTCCGTTCGAGGGAGTCACTGGCATGCGCTCCGCGGTTGGGAGAGTCGCGCTTCTCCTGTTCGTCTCCGGCTTCTGCGCCCTGGTCTACCAGACGGCGTGGCTCCGCCTGTTCCGTCTGATCTTCGGCGCCTCCACGGCGGCCTCCGCCGCGGTGCTGGCCATCTTCATGGCCGGCCTGGGGCTGGGCGGCCTGCTGCTGGGCAAGCGGGCCGACCGCCACCCCTCGCCGCTGGGCCTCTACGCCCTGCTGGAGGCGGGCATCGCCGTCAGCGCCGGCCTGTCGCCCTGGCTGGTCGAGCTGGTGGAATGGATCTACATCTCGCTCGGCGGCAGCGCCGCGCTGGGACTGACCGGCAGCACCCTGGTGCGGCTGCTGCTCTCCGTCCTGGTGCTCGGGCTGCCGACCTTCCTGATGGGCGGCACGCTGCCGGCCGTGGCGCGGGCGGTGGAGCGCTCGACGGACGCCGGCCGGCGGACCGTGGGCCTGCTCTACGCCGTCAACACCCTCGGGGCCGTGCTGGGGGTGATGCTCACCTCCTTCTTCGCCCTCGAGACGCTGGGGATCCGCAAGTCGGTGTGGATCGCGGCGCTGCTCAACCTGATCGTGGTGCTGGCCGCCCGCAGCCTGGCGCGCGAAATGACAGCCCGCCCGGAGGCGCCGGCCGCTCCGGAGGCCGCCCCCGAGCCGGACGGGGAGTCGCGGATCGGCTGGCTGGTGCCGCTGGCGGCCGGCGTGGTGGGCTTCGCCTTCCTGCTCATGGAGCTGGTCTGGTACCGCATGCTGGCGCCGCTGCTGGGCGGTTCCTCCTACACCTTCGGGCTGATCCTGGCGGTGGCTCTGCTGGGGATCGGCGCCGGCGGCCTGCTCTACGGCGCGGGCGAGGCCCGGCGGCGGCCCACCATGCTCTCGTTCGCTGCCACCTGCTCTCTCGAAGCCCTGTTCATGGCCCTCCCCTTCGCCCTGGGCGACCGGGTGGCGGTGCTGGCCGCCCTGCTGCGGCCGCTGGGCACCGCGGGCTTCCCGGCCCTGGTGGGGGCCTGGACGGCGATCACGGCCCTGGTGGTGCTGCCGGCGGCGATCGTGGCCGGCTACCAGTTCCCGCTGCTGATCGCCCTGCTGGGCGAGGGGCGCCGCCGGGTGGGCCGGGAGGTGGGGGTGACCTACGCGGCCAACACCCTGGGGGCCATCCTGGGCTCCATCGCCGGCGGCTTCGGGCTGATCCCGCTGCTGACCGCGCCGGGCGTCTGGCGGCTGGTGACGGCCCTGCTGCTCGCTCTGGCGGCGCTGACGATCCTGGCCGGGCTGCGCGCCGGCGCGCAGCGCCGGGCCGCCCTGACGCCGCTGGCGGCGGGCGTCCTCGGCCTCCTCTTCTGCCTCTCCACGGGTCCCACCGCCTTCTGGCGGCATTCCCCGATCGGCGCCGGCCGCATGCCGACCGCCCACTGGACCGGGCCGAACGAGATCCGCAGCCAGGTCGACCAGAAGAGCCTGCGCACCGTCTGGGAGGCGGACGGGGTGGAGAGCAGCGTCGCCCTCGACCTCTCGGTCGAGTACGCCTTCATGATCAACGGCAAGTCCGACGGCAGCACGCTGGGGGACTCCCCCACCCAGGTGATGAGCGGCCTGGTGGCGGCGGCGCTGCACCCGAATCCGAAGCGGGTGCTGGTCATCGGCCTGGGCACGGGGAGCACGGCCGGCTGGCTCGCCCGCATCCCGTCCGTGGAGCGGGTGGACGTGGTGGAACTGGAGCCGGTCATCGAGCACGTGTCGCGCGTCCTCTCCAAGATCAACCTGGACGTGCTCTCCAATCCCAAGGTCCGCCTCTACGAGGGGGACGGCCGGGAGTTCCTGCTCACCACGCGCGAGCGCTACGACATCATCTTCTCCGAGCCTTCGAACCCCTACCGGGCGGGGGTGGCGAGCCTGTTCAGCCAGGACTTCTACCGCGCCGCCATCGGGCGGCTGCAATCGGGCGGCATCTTCCTCCAGTGGCTGCAGGGCTACGAGGTGGACGCCCAGATGCTGCGCACGGCCTACGCCACGCTGACCTCGGTCTTCCCGACGGTCGAGAGCTGGCACGTCCATTACGCGGACACCCTGCTGATCGCCACTCCCGAGCCCCTGGTCCATGACTTCGACCGCGTGCGGCGGCGCATGGCCCAGGAGCCGTACCGCACCGCCCTGGCCCGCACCTGGGGAGTCGACGGCGCCGAGGGTCTCTACGCCGGCTTCCTGGCCGCCCCCTCCTTCATCCGCGACGTGGCCGAGGCCGCGGGGGACAGCGTCAACACCGACGACCGCCCGATCCTGGAGTTCGGCTTCGCCAGGAACCTGGGCCGGCCGGGGCTGATCGACCTGTACGACGTGGCCAACCTGGTGAAGGCGCGCGGGGAGGACCGTCCGGCGGGCCGCGGCGCGCCCCTGGACTGGGGCCGGGTGGGAGAGATGCAGGTGGCGATCTCCGCCTACGAGGAGGAGATCTACCCCGATCCCGACCCGCGCGGCGACCGCGCGGCGCGGCTGCGCATCGCCGCCCGCCACGCCTGGGTGCGCGAGGACTTCCAGCGCGCCTGCGGCTACTGGTTCCGGCAGCCGCAGCCGCCCACCGCCCACGCCGACGTGCTGCTGGTGGCCGAGTGCCTCGCCGCGGCGGCGGACGCCCGCCTGCCGCAGGCCGCCGCCTGGCTCGCCCGCGAGCAACCCATCGAGGCCCAGATGGTCTTGGCCCGCTGGCACATGGCGTCCGGCCGGCCGCGGGAAGCGGCCGAGAGCCTGCTGACGGCTCTCCGCGGCTATCAGAATGACCCCTGGGTCTACCGCCCCCTGGTTCGGCGGACCCTCCCCATGGTCATCGACCTGGCGCGGTGGGACCGCGCCGTGGGGCTGCGGCTCTTCGAGACCCTGTCGCGGCCGTTCTCCACCGACATGTTCCACCACCAGCGGCTCCTCAACCGCATCTGGCTCGCCCGCGAGCTGGGCTCGCCGCGGCTGTGCGCCGAAGCCCTGGCCGCGTTCGAGCCCCACGTGCCGTGGGAGGAGCAGGTCCTGACCTTCCGCTACGAGTGCTACCAGGCGGCGAAGAGCCCGCTGTTGGACCGGGCGCGGGAGGACCTGGAGGCCTACCGCGCCGCCGCGCCGCCCGCCATGACGATGGCGAGCCGATAGGAGGAGCCTGAAGGGATGCGTTCGGCCGTCGCGAGAGTCGCCCTCCTGCTGTTCGTCTCCGGTTTCTGCGCCCTGGTCTACCAGACGGCGTGGCTGCGGCTTTTCCGGCTGATCTTCGGCGCGTCCACCGCGGCCTCGGCCGCGGTGCTGGCCATCTTCATGGCCGGCCTGGGATTCGGCGGCCTGCTGCTGGGCAAGCGGGCCGACCGCCACCGCTCGCCGCTTGGCCTGTACGCCACGCTGGAGGCGGGTATCGCCATCTCGGCCGGCCTGTCGCCCTGGCTGGTGAAGCTGGTGGAATGGGTCTACATCTCGCTCGGCGGCAGCGCCGCGCTGGGGCTGGCCGGGAGCACCCTGGTGCGGCTGCTGCTCTCCGTCCTGGTGCTGGGAGTGCCGACCTTCCTGATGGGCGGCACGCTGCCGGCGGTGGCGCGGGCGGTCGAGCGCTCGACGGACGCCGGCCGGCGGACCGTGGGCCTGCTCTACGCCGTCAACACCCTGGGCGCGGTGCTGGGCGTGCTGCTGACCACCTTCTTCGCCATCGAGGAGCTGGGGGTCCGCAAGACGGTCTGGATCTCGGCGCTGCTCAACCTGCTGGTGGTGCTGGCGGCGCGGAGCCTGGCCCGGCGGCTGGGAGAGGGGCGGACGGAAGAAGCCGCGGTGGAGGAGGAGGCTCCCGGAGCGGAGTCCCGGATCGGCTGGCTGGCGCCGTTCGCGGCCGGGCTGGTGGGCTTCGCCTTCCTGCTGATGGAGCTGGTCTGGTACCGCATGCTGGCGCCGCTGCTGGGCGGCTCGGTCTACACCTTCGGCCTGATCCTGGCCGTGGCCCTGCTGGGGATCGGCCTCGGCGGCCTGCTCTACGGCGCCGGCGAGGCCCGGCGGCGGCCCGCCATGCTCTCCTTCGCCGCCACCTGCGCGCTGGAAGCCCTGTTCATGGCCCTTCCCTTCGCCCTGGGCGACCGGGTGGCGGTGATGGCAGCTCTGCTGCGCCCCCTCGGGGTCTACGGCTTCGCCTCCCTGGTGGGAGCCTGGTCGGCGATCACCGCCCTGGTGGTGCTGCCGGCGGCGATCGTCGCCGGCTACCAGTTCCCGCTGCTGATCGCCCTGCTGGGCGAGGGGCGCCGCCGGGTGGGCCGCGAGGTGGGGATCACCTACGCGGCCAACACCCTGGGGGCCATCCTGGGCTCCATCGCCGGCGGCTTCGGCTTGATCCCGCTGCTGACCGCGCCGGGCGTCTGGCGGCTGGTCGCGGCGCTGCTCCTGGGGCTCGCGGCGGTGACGACCGTGGTGGGCCTGCGGGCGGGGGCCCCGCGCCGGGCCGCCCTGGTCCCTGTGATGGCGGGCGTCCTGGGGGTCGTCTTCTGCCTCGCCACCGGCCCCACGGCCTTCTGGCGGCACTCGCCCATCGGCGCCGGCCGGGTGGAGACCGCGAAGTGGACGGGGCCGAACGACGTGCGGCGGAACATCGAGGACCTGCGGCGCCGCGTCGTCTGGGAGGCCGACGGCGTGGAGAGCAGCGTCGCCCTCGACCTCACCATGGAGTACGCCTTCATCGTCAACGGCAAGGCCGACGGCAGCACCCTGGGGGATTCGCCGACCCAGGTGATGAGCGGCCTGGTGGGCGCGGCGCTGCATCCGAATCCGAAGCGGGTGCTGGTCATCGGCCTGGGGACGGGGAGCACGGCGGGCTGGCTCGCCCGCATCCCCTCCATCGAGCGGGTGGACGTGGTGGAGCTGGAGCCCGCCATCGAGCACGTGGCCAAGGTCCTCTCCAAGGTCAATCTGGACGTGCTCTCCAATCCCAAGGTCCACCGCTACGACGGCGACGGCCGGGAGTTCCTGCTGACCACGCGCGAGACCTACGACGTCATCTTCTCCGAGCCGTCCAACCCCTACCGGGCGGGGATCGCGAGCCTGTTCAGCCAGGACTTCTACCGGGCGGCCGTGGGCCGGCTGCGGCCGGGGGGCATCTTCCTCCAGTGGCTGCAGGGCTACGAGATGGACGCCCACATGCTGCGCACGGCCTACGCCACGCTGACCTCCGTCTTCCCGGCGGTCGAGAGCTGGCAGATCCACTACTCCGACCTGCTGCTGATCGCCACCGTCGAGCCCCTGGCGCACGACTTCGACCGCGTGCGGGCGCGGATGGCCGGCGAGCCCTACCGCACCGCCCTGGCCCGCACCTGGGGGGTGGCGGACGCCGAGGGCTTCTACGCCGGCTACCTGGCCGCGCCGTCCTTCGCGCGGGCGGTGAGCGAGGCCGGGGGGGACGACGTCGTCAACACCGACGACCGCCCCGTGCTCGAGTTCGGCTTCGCCAAGAGCCTGGGCCGGCTGGGTCTGTTCGACGTCGCCAACCTCCTGGACCTGGTGAAGGCGCGCGGGGAGCACCGCCCGGCGGGCCGGGGGGCGCCCCTGGACTGGGCCAGGGTGGGAGAGATGCAGGTCGCCATCTCCGCCTATGCCGAGGAGGTCTTCCCCGATCCGGACCCGCGGGGGGACCGCGGAGCGCGGCTGCGCATCGCCGCCCGCCACGCCGCGGCCCGCGACCAGCTCCGGGAGGCCTGCGGCCACTGGCTCGCCCAGCCCGAGCCCCCCCGTGTCCACGGCGACCTGCTGCTGGTGGCCGAGTGTCTGGCCGACGCCGCCCACCCCCGCCTGCCGCAGGCCGCGGCCTGGCTGGCCCGCGAGCAACCCATCGAGGCCGAGATGGTCCTGGCCCGCTGGCACGCCGCCGCCGGCCGTCCGAAGGAGGCGACCGATCACCTGGTGGCGGCGTTCCAGGCCTACCGGTCGGACCCCTGGGTCTACCGTCCCCTGGTCCGGCGGACCCTGCCGTTGGCCATCGATCTGGCGCGGGGGGACCGCGCCCTGGGCGCGCGGCTCTACGACGGGCTGTCGCGGCCGTTTTCCACCGACATGCTGGAGCAGCTCCGCCGGCTGGTCCGCCTCTGGGTGGCCCGCGAGCTGGGCGAGCCCCGGCTGTGCGCCGAGGCCCTCGCCTCCCTGGAGCCCCACCCGCCGTGGGATGAGCAGGTCCTGGAGTTCCGGTACGAGTGCTACCAGGCGGCGGGGAGCCCGCTCGCGGACCGGGCGCGGCAGGCCCTGGAGGCGTTCCGGGCCGCCGCGCCGCCCGTCCTGAAAGCCGATCTGGCGAAGTAGGAGTCATCGAAAAATGCGTTCAGCGGTCGCAAGGGTCGCCCTTCTTCTCTTCGTCTCCGGCTTCTGCGCCCTGGTCTACCAGACGGCGTGGCTCCGGCTGTTCCGCCTGGTCTTCGGCGCTTCAACCGCGGCCTCGGCCGCGGTGCTGGCCATCTTCATGGCCGGCCTGGGGTTCGGCGGCCTGCTGCTGGGCAAGCGGGCCGACCGCCACCGCTCGCCGCTGGGCCTGTACGCCGCGCTGGAGGCGGGCATCGCCATCAGCGCCGGCCTCTCGCCCTGGCTGGTGAAGCTGGTGGAATGGGTCTACATCTCGCTCGGCGGCAGCGCCGCGTTGGGGCTGGCCGGGAGCACCGTGGTGCGGCTGCTGCTCTCCACCCTGGTGCTGGGAGTCCCGACCTTCCTGATGGGGGGCACGCTGCCGGCCGTGGCGCGGGCCGTGGAGCGCGGCACCGACGCCGGCCGGCGGACCGTGGGCCTGCTCTACGCCGTCAACACCCTGGGCGCGGTGCTGGGCGTCGGGCTGACCTCCTTCTTCGCCCTGGAGATGCTGGGCATCCGCAAGACGGTCTGGATCGCGGCGCTGCTCAACCTGCTGGTGGTGCTGGCGGCGCGCAGCCTGGCCCGGAGCCTCGCGGCGGAGAGGTCCGCCGAGGAAGCCGCGGAGGAGGCTGTGGAAGAGGGGGAGCGGTCGCGAATCGGCTGGCTGGTGCCGCTGGCGGCGGGGATCGTGGGCTTCGCCTTCCTGCTGATGGAGCTGGTCTGGTACCGCATGCTGGCGCCGCTCCTGGGCGGCTCCTCCTACACCTTCGGCCTGATCCTGGCCGTGGCCCTGCTGGGCATCGGCGTCGGCGGCCTGCTCTACGGCGCGGGGGAGGCGCGGCGGCGGCCGACGATGCTCTCCTTCGCCGCCACCTGCTCCCTGGAAGCCCTGTTCATGATCGTCCCCTTCGCCCTGGGGGACCGGCTGGCGGTGGCGGCCGCCCTCCTGCGGCCGATCGGCGGCGCCGGCTTCCCCGCCCTGGTGGGGGTCTGGACGCTGATCACGGCGCTGGTGGTGCTGCCGGCGGCGATCGTGGCCGGCTACCAGTTCCCGCTCCTCATCGGCCTGCTGGGCCAGGGGCGCCGCCAGGTGGGCCGGGAGGTGGGGGTGACCTACGCCGCCAACACCCTGGGGGCCATCCTGGGCTCGATCGCCGGCGGCTTCGGCCTGCTGCCGCTGCTGACCGCGCCCGGGGTCTGGCGCCTGGTGGCGATCCTGCTCCTGGGGCTCGCGGCCGTGGCCGTGCTGGCCGGGTTGCGGGCCGGGGCCCCGCGCCGGGCGGTCCTGGTGCCCGCGGCGGCGGGCGTCCTGGGGCTCCTCCTCTGCTTCGCCACCGGGCCCTCGGCCTTCTGGCGGCATTCCCCCATCGGCGCCGGCCGGGTGGAGACCGCCAAGTGGACCGGGCCGAACGACATCCATGACCAGGTCTCGCAGATGCGCCAGCGCGTGACCTGGGAGGCGGAAGGGGTGGAAAGCAGCGTCGCCCTCGACCTGACGATGGAGTACTCGCTGATCGTCAACGGCAAGTCCGACGGCACCGCCACCGCCGACGCGCCGACGCAGGTCCTCAGCGGTCTGATCGGCAGCATGGTCCACCCGAATCCCCGCCGCATCCTGGTCATCGGCCTGGGGACGGGGAGCACGGCGGGCTGGCTCGCCCAGGTGCCGTCCGTCGAGCGGGTGGACGTGGTGGAGCTGGAGCCGGCCATCGCCCACGTGGGCCGCGTCCTCGCCAAGGTCAACCTGGACGTAATGTCCAACCCCAAGGTCCACTTCTACGCCGGCGACGGCCGCGAGCTCCTCCTTGCCAAGGGGGATTCCTACGACCTGATCTTCTCCGAGCCCTCGAACCCCTACCGGGCCGGCGTCGCCAGCCTCTACAGCCAGGACTTCTACCGCGCCGCCCTGCGCCGCCTGCGGCCGGGCGGCCTCTTCCTCCAGTGGCTCCAGGGCTATGAGACCGACTTCCAGGTGGTGCGCACCGTCTACGCCACCCTGGGGTCGGTCTTCCCGGCGGTGGAGAGCTGGCAGACCCACCGGGTGGACCTGATGCTGATGGCGAGCCGCGAGCCGGTGGCGCACGACGTCTCCCTCGTGCGGAAACGGGCGGCCATGGAGCCCTACCGCACGGCCCTCTCCCGCATCTGGGGGGTGGCGGGCGCCGAGGGCTTCTACTCCGCCTACGTGGCCCGGCCCTCCTTCGCGCGGGCCGTGGCCGACGCCGAGGGCTCCGCCGTCAACACCGACGACCGCCCGATCCTGGAGTTCGGCTACGCCAAGAACCTCGGCCGCTTCAACATGTTCCAGCCCGCCGACCTCCACGCCCTGGCGAAGTCGCGGCGGGAGAACCGGCCGGCGACCCGCGGCGAGCCGCTCGACTGGGCGCGCGTCGAGGAGGCGCGGGTGGCGCGGGCGGCCTGGTGGGGAGAGTCCCTGGAGGCTGCCGACCCACAGGGCGACCCGGACGCGCGGCATCGGATCTCCGCGCGGCAGGCGTTCGTGGACGACCGCCTGCCGCAGGCCTGCGCCGCCTGGTTCCGGCAGCCGGAGCCGCCCCGGTTCCACGTCGACAAGATGCTGGTCAGCCTGTGCCTCGCCGCAGCCGGCCATCCCCGCGCTCCGGAGTACGCCGCCCTGCTGGCCGGGGAACAGCCCATCGAGGCCGACCTGGTGCTCGCCCAGTGGCACGCCGCCGCGGGCCGGCCGGCGGCAGCCGGCGAGCACCTCCTGAAGGCGTTCGAGGGATTCCGCCGCGACCCCTGGATCTTCCGCCCTCTCGTCCAGCGGGTGCTGCCCGCCACGGTCACCCTCGCGCGGCGCGATCCGGCCCTCGGCGAGCGGCTCCTCCGTTCCCTCGACCAGCCGTTCGCCGTCCGCATGTTCGACCGCCAGCGGCTGATCACGCGCATCTGGCTGACCCAGGGGCTGAGCGCGCCGGAGCTCTGCGCCCGGGCCATCGCCCCGTTCGAGCCGCACTCCCCCTGGGAGGAGAGCTTCCTGCGCTACCGCCACGAGTGCTACCGCAAGCTGCGGCACCCGCTGGAGGCCAGGGCGCGGCGCGACCTGGAAGACTTCCTGGAGCACACTCCCCCCAGGCTCGCGGAGGGCCTGGAGCCGGCGCGGCCCTCTTCTTGACCCTCCGTCTTTGATCCCGTACGCTCCCGTTTCGCCCGATCCAGGGCGGTTGGGAGGGGTTTATAGATGGGTTCCATTCAGACGATCGGAGTGGTCGGCGCGGGCACCATGGGGCACGGGATCGCCCAGGTGGCCGCCCAGAACGGATATGACGTGGCGCTGGTGGACGCCGTTCCCGCGGCGCTGGAGCGCGGCCGGACCCAGATCGGCAAGGGCCTGGAGCGGCTGGTGGGGAAGGGCAGGCTGAGCGCCGAGGACCGCGACGCCGCCCTCGGCCGTCTGACCACCGGCGGCGATCTGGGAGCCCTCGCCAACGCCGACCTCGTGGTCGAGGCGGTCGTCGAGCGGCTGGACGTCAAGCAGGGCGTCCTCTCCGAGCTCGACCGTGTCTGCCGGGCGGAAGCCATCCTGGCGACCAACACCAGCTCGATCTCGATCACGAAGCTGGCGCGGTCCACCTCGCGGCCGGACAAGGTGATCGGCATGCACTTCATGAACCCGGTGCCGGTGATGCAGCTCGTCGAGGTCATCCGCGGCCTCGCCACCAGCCAGGAGACCTACGACGCCGTCGAGGCGGCCTCCCGCAGGATGGGCAAGACGCCCGTCGAGGTCCACGACGCCCCCGGCTTCGTCTCCAACCGCGTGCTCATGCCGATGATCAACGAGGCCGTCTTCTGCCTCTACGAGGGGGTCGGGAAGGCGGAGGCCATCGACGAGGTTATGAAGCTTGGCATGAACCACCCGATGGGTCCCCTGGCGCTCGCCGACCTCATCGGCCTGGACGTCTGTCTCGATATCCTGCGGGTGCTGCACGAAGGATTTGGGGACCCCAAGTACCGGCCCTGCCCGCTGCTGGTGAAGATGGTGGACGCGGGATACCTGGGCAGGAAGTCGGGCCGGGGCTTCTACGACTACAGCCAGGCCTAGGGGAGAGAACACAGAGCCCATGTACTGTCAGGTCTGTGGCGCCCCCAACCGGGACGACCACGAATTCTGCGTCCGCTGCCACCAGAAGCTGCTGGTGCTGTCGGGCCCGATGCGCGAGGACGAGGACTCCTACGAAGAGACCGCCGAGGAGAGCTTCTCCTTCGACGAGCACCTCCTGGAGCGGATCTCCATCCTGGAAGAGGCGGTCAAGCGCACCGCCGAGACCGTCCGCCAGCTCCTCTCCGCCCTGCACAAGCAGGAGAAGAACATCCTGATCAATCAGACCGGCCTCTCCGCCATGCGGGAGCTGCTGGAGCAGAAGAAGCTCATCGGCTGGGACGAGTGGAGCGAGCTGTGGGAGTCCAAGATGGACTACCAGCTCCTGGCGCTGGAGAAGCGCGAGCGGTTCCTGGCCATCAAGGAGCGCATCGCGGGCCTCTACCACGGCGACAAGCGGAAGCTCTTCCTCCAGCACCTGGAGGACGCCGAGTACGCCCTCTTCGCCTTCGACATCGAGCGGGCGGTGGCGGCCCTGGAAGCGGCCTACAAGCTCGACCGCGGCAACTACGAGCTCGCCTACTTCCTGGGCGAGACCCACTTCAACGAGGCCGACACCGAGTCCGCGCTGACCTACTTCTCGCGCGTCCTGGAGGTCAAGCCCGACCACTACGAGGGGCTGGTCTACAGCGGCGTCATCCACTACGAGCGGGGGGATCACACGCGCGCCGAGGATTTCCTCAAGCGCGCGGTCGCCATCTACCCGGACAGCTTCCTGCCCCACTTCAGCCTCGGCGCGGTCTACGCCGGCAAGGGCAACCTCGCCAAGGCCGTCTTCTACCTGGAGCGGGCGGTGCAGGTCGACCCCGTGCCGCAGGCCCTGTTCCTGCTCGGCAGCTGCTTCTATGAGATGGGCAAGCTCTCCTCGGCCGTGGACTACCTCCAGGAGGCCGTGCGGCACGACCCCGGCTTCGAGGAGGCCCACCACCTGCTGGGGCTCGCCTACCTCGACCGCCACTGGACCCGCAAGGCCCTGGACTCCTTCCGCCAGGCCCAGCGGCTGAACCCCAAGCGCCTCCAGTACCAGGACCTCGTGCGCTACCTCTCCGGCCACGCCGGCTCGCCGCTGCCCGAGGTGGACGGCGAGGCCGGCGTCTGGTTCAGGAAGGGGGAGGAGGCGCGCGCCCGCGACAACTTCAAGCAGGCCCACTCCTGCTACCGCCGCGCCCTCGCCCTGGACCCGGAGAACCCGACCCTGCTGATGTCCTACGCCCTCCTGTGCCTGCACATGAACCGCAACCAGGAGATCGAGGCGGTGACGCGCAAGGTGCTGGACCTCAACCCGGGCGAGACCCTCAAGGCCACGGCCTACGCCGCCCTGATCGAGGCGCTGCGCAGCCAGGGCAAGTTCCGCGAGGGCAACCGCATCGGCGAACTGCTGCTCGACGAAGGCAGCTCCAACTTCACCAAGTCCATCGCCTACTACGAGATGGCGTACAACCTGGCGGAGATGGAGGAGAGCCTCGACGAGGCCCTGGAGTACGCCCGCCGCTCCGTCGAGCTGGCGCCGGACGAGATCAAGCAGTTCCCCCTCGCCGCCCTGGGCTGGGTGCACTACAAGCGCAAGGAGTTCGACAAGGCGATCGACTTCCTCTCGCGGTCCAGCGAGCTGGGGCCGTCGTCCACCACCCTGACCCACCTTGGCATGGCCCTGCTGGCCCACGGCGAGGAGGACCAGGCGCGGACGGTGCTCGCCCACGCCCGCACCATGGGCGAGCGCGGCGAGGCGCTGCAGGAAAAGATGATGGAATGCATGAAGGATTCGACGCGTCTGATCGAACGGGCGCGCCGGGCCCCACGAAAATAGCGACAGAACGGAGACCCGATGCGCTGGAGCCGCTACTACCTGTACACCACCCGCGAGGTGCCGAACGACGCCGAGGTGATCAGCCACCAGCTCATGGTGCGCACCGGCATGATCAAGAAGGTCGCCGCCGGCATCTACACCTATCTGCCGTTCGGCTGGCGGAGCCTGCAGAAGTTCATGAACATCGTCCGCCGCGAGATGAACGCCGCCGGCGCCGTCGAGCTCATGATGCCCGCCATCCAGCCCGCCGAGCTGTGGGTGGAGTCCGGCCGCTGGGAGCGGTACGGCAAGGAGCTGCTGCGCATCAAGGACCGCCACGAGCGGGATTTCGTCTTCGGCCCCACGCACGAGGAGGTGATCACCGACACCGTGCGCCGGGACGTCAAGAGCTACCGCCAGCTCCCGTTCAACCTGTACCAGATCCAGACCAAGTTCCGGGACGAGATCCGGCCCCGCTTCGGTCTCATGCGCGGCCGCGAGTTCATCATGAAGGACGCCTACTCCTTCGACGCCACGCCCGCGGGGCTCGACGAGTCCTACGAGGCGATGCGCGCCGCCTACTGCCGCATCTTCGAGGCCTGCCACCTCGACTACAGCATGGTGGAGGCGGACGTCGGCACCATCGGCGGCTCGGCCTCGCACGAGTTCATGGTGGTGGCCGACACGGGCGAGAGCTCCGTCGTGCGCTGCCCCTCCTGCGGCTACGCCGCCAACGTCGAGCGCGCCGAGACCCGGCGCGGCGAGGAGAGTGGGGAGGCCTTCCCGCGGCAGGAGATGCAGGAGGTGGCGACCCCCGGCAAGCACGCCGTGGAGGACGTGGCCCGCTTCCTCAAGGTGGCGCCGAAGCGGCTGGTCAAGACGCTGATCTACGAGACCGAGAAGGGGCTGGTGGCCGCGCTGGTCCGCGGCGACCGCGAGGTCAACGAGGTCAAGCTCCAGAACCACTTCGACGTCCAGCACATGGCGCTGGCGAGCGAGGACAAGGTGCGGGCGGCCACCAACGCGCCCGTGGGCTTCGCCGGTCCCGTGGGCCTGAAGGACATCCCGATCGTGGCCGACATCGGCGTCAAGGGGATGACCAACTTCGTGACCGGCGCCAACAAGGGCGACGCCCACTACACCAACGTCAACTGGGGCCGGGACGTGGACCTCTCCGACTGGGCCGACCTGATCCTGGTCTCGGGCGGCGACCCCTGCCCGCGCTGCGACGGCACGCTGGAGCTGTTCAAGGGCATCGAGGTGGGCCACATCTTCAAGCTGGGCACCAAGTACTCGGAGAAGCTCGGCTGCGTCTTCACGGACGAAGAGGGCAACGACAAGCCCATGATCATGGGCTGCTACGGCGTCGGCATCGGCCGCACGGTCGCCGCCGCCATCGAGCAGAACCACGACAAGGACGGCATCATCTGGCCCCGGCCGCTGGCGCCGTTCGAGGTGCTGCTGATCGCCGTCAATCCCGAGGACGCCGAGGTCAAGCGCGTGGCCGAGGAGCTCTACGGCCAGCTCCTGGAGAAGGGGGCCGAGGTCCTCTTCGACGACCGCGACGAGCGCCCCGGCGTCAAGTTCAAGGACGCCGACCTCATCGGCATCCCCGTCCGCGTGACCGTCGGCGCCAAGTCGCTGGCCGACGGCAAGGTGGAGGTCTCCCTGCGCCGCGACCGCGAGAAGCAGATGGTGGCGCCGGGGGAGGCGGTGGGGAAGGTGCTGGAGCTGCTGGAAAAGTAGGAAGGACACCAGGGACACCAGGGACCTCAGGGACAAAAGAGCTCCGTCCTTGAGGTCCTTGGTGTCTTTGGTGTCCTTGAGGTCCTTCTCTCTTAGACGACTGTGCTATTGTAGTCGTACACCACTTTCAGTGGACGACTACAATGCCAAGCCTCCTGCGTATCGATCCCCGGGACGCCCGTCCGATCTGGCGGCAGATCGAGGAGGGGATGCAGCACCTGATCGCCCGCGGCGCCCTGCCGGCGGGCGCGCTCGTTCCCTCGGTGCGGGACCTCGCCCGCGAGCTGCAGATCAATCCCGCCACGGTCTCCAAGGCCTACCAGCGCCTCACCGACGCCGGCGTCCTCTCCGTCCGCCGGGGGGAGGGGACGTTCGTGGCGGCGGCGCCGCCGCCCGCGTCCGACACCCGCCGCGCGGGCCGGCTGCGGGAAGAGGCGGTGCGCTACGCCAGCCTCGCCAAGACCCTGGGCGCCAGCCAGGAAGAAGCCGTCGCGACGCTCGAAGAAGCCTGGGACAGCCTGGAAGAAGAAGAGGATGAGTCATGGACCCGATCGTCCTTGAGGGCCTGACCGTCCGCTATGGCGAGCGGGCGGCTCTGGACGACGTCTCGCTGACCGTTCCGGAAGGGTCCGTCTGCGCGCTGCTGGGCCGCAACGGCGCCGGCAAGTCGTCCCTGGTCCGCTGCCTGCTGGGCCAGCAGAAGCCCACGTCGGGCCGCGCCCTGCTCTTCGGCCGCGACGCCTGGGACCGCCGCGCCGAGGTCCTGCACGAGGTCGGAGTCGTCCCCGAGGAGCCCGACGCGCCCCGGTCGATGACCGCGCGCCAGCTCTCCCGCTTCTGCGCCCGCCTCTACAGATCGTGGGACGGCAAGGGCCTGGAGGAGCGGCTGCGGCGGTTCGGCGTCTCCTCCAGCACCCCCTTCGGCCGGCTCTCCAAGGGGCAGAAGGCGCAGGTGGCCCTGGCCCTGGCGCTCGCCAGCTCGCCGCGCCTGCTGGTGCTGGACGATCCCACCCTGGGCCTCGACGCCGTGGCCCGCAAGGACCTCTTCGAGGAGCTGATCGGCGAGCTGGCCGACCGCGGCATCACCGTGCTCATCACCACCCACGACCTGGCGGGCGCCGAGCGCATCGCCGACCGGGTCGGCATCCTCCGCCGCGGCCGGCTGGTCCTCGACGAGGAGATGGAATCGCTCCGGAAACGGTTCCGGACGATGAGCTTCGCGGCCGTCGGAGGCGGCGAATCCAGGGTTTCCACCCTGACCCTGGAGGAGATCTTCATCGCCGCCACGGACGAAGGGAAAGGCTGATGCGAGGGTTCGCCGCGGTCTTCGGGCGCGAGGTGTCCGAGTGGTGGAAGTCCCTGGCTGTCGCGTCCCTGGCCCTCGGTGTGCTGGCGGCGGCGCTTCCCGCGTTCATGGATCGCCCGGAATTCCCCGTGGCGGAGCTGCGGAGCGCGATGTCGCTCCTGTTCGCGTTCCTGCTGAGCGCCGCGCTCGCGCTGCTCCTCGGCGGCACGGTCGTCTCCTCGGATCTGTCGGAGAAGCGGCTCGGCTTCTACTTCGCCCGCCCGCTTCCGGGTTGGGCGCTGTGGGCCGGCAAGATGACCGCGGCGGCGGCGCTGGCCTGTGGCGGCGGCTTTCTGGTCCTCGTCCCCTCTCTGCTCCTGGGGAGCGGCCCCGGGCTGCGCGGCGACCTGGAGACGGTGTTCCCGGTGAGGATGGGCGACCTGGGATGGGTGCCGCTCCTGGGGATCGGCGTGCTCTATCTGCTCCTCGCCGCGCACGCCGTCAGCGTGATCCTCCGTGCCCGCTCGCCGTGGATCGGCCTCGACATCGCGGCTCTGGGATGCATCGCGGCCCTGTTCGTCATGGCGCGGGAGCGGCTGATCCTCGCCGGTCTGACGGGAGCCTCCCCGGTGCTGGCGACGGATTTCGGCCTGCTGCTGCTGGTTCTGCCGATCCTCTTCACGGCGGGCGCCGTCCAGGTCCTCCACGGCCGGACCGACATCCGCCGGGGCCACCGTTTCCTCTCGGGCACGCTCTGGGGACTGCTCCTCGTCCTCATGCTGGTGTTCGAGGTCTCTTCCCGGTGGATCGTCAACGCATCCCCGGGAGACCTGGTCGCCACCTTCCATGTGAGCGCCCCCCGCGAGGGCTCATGGATCGCTCTCAGCGGTCCGGCCCGGGGGCGGCTGGGTTACCAGCCGTCCTTTCTCTACGACGTATCCACGGGACGCTTCACCCGCCCGCGATTCGGGTTGAGCTACTACCAGGGTCCGACGCTGCCGGTCGCGTTCTCCGCGGACGGCAGGCGGGCGGTCTGGATGGAATTCCAGGACCGTCCGTTCCGGTCGCCTCTGGTCGTCCGCTATCAGGACCTCGACCGGCCGGACGGCGAGCCGGTCCGCACGAACATCCTCTTCGAAAGCCCCCTGCCCGAGATCCTGGCCGTGTCGCCGGACGGCGCCCGCTTCGCCACGATCCACAAGCGGCGGATCCTGGTGACCGAGGTCGAGACGGGCCGGCTCCTGGCCTCGGTCCCCGAGCCTCTCGACATCCCGTTCTCCCGCCTGTTCTTCGTGGGCCCGGACCGCGTCCGGCTCTACGTCTCCACCGGCGTCCAGGACATGAATTCCGTGGTTTCGGAGCTGCGGGTGTTCGAGGTGAACGTCCCCGCCGCCACGGTGGAACCGACCGGCCTCGTCTCGAGCCTCCCGGGCTACCGGGGCTGGAGCCTCAGCCCGGCGGGAGACCGGGCCATCCTCAGGAGCCGCAAGGAGCTGCGGCTGCACGACGCCCGGACGGGCGAGCTGCTGGCCAGCCTGAATGGCGGCGGCCGGAGCTTCGCCTCGTTCCTGAGGGACGGCCGGGTGGCGGCGAGCCGCCCGACCCCGGAAGGCATGGAGCTGCGCATCCTCGCTTCCGATGGCCGGACCGAGCTGCAACGGTTCCGCTTCCCCGGGAGCCGGCGGCTGGCCATCGCGAATCAGCCCGCGGCGGACCGGCTGCGGATCGTCACCGCCTCGACCCTCGACAAGCCCAGGGATTGGGAGATCCGGCTCCTCGATCTCAGGACCGGCGGGGTCCGTTCGGTGGGCCGCCGCGCCATGACCGTGCTGGACATCCAGGGAACCATCGAGGACAGGGGAGGCGTCGTCTGGTTCGACTGGGAAGCCGGTCAGGAGCGGGCGATTCTCGAGGATCTGTAGCCTCGCCGATCATTGGTACGCGCCGCCGATCAGAACCCATCCGCGCGTCTTCCGCTAAACCCTACAAGCCGCTGCTTTTCTGGACAACTCTCCTGTTGTCCAAGAATATCTCGTCGTAACTCTTGACAAGACAGCCTTGTCCATATATTGTCCACATCGAAGGGCAGCAAGGATACGAACGAGCTCAACCAAGAGGAAACGACGATCATGCGGAAGTCCCACCTTTTTTTCTCTCTCGTAATACTGGTCTGCGTCCTGGCCTTCAGCTTCCAGGCTTCGGCCGGGGACATGAAGAAGATGGACAAGTCGGCTGACATCGTGGACACGGCTGTGGCCGCCGGCGACTTCAAGACCCTGGCCAAGGCCCTCCAGGCCGCCGGCCTGGTCGACACTCTGAAGGGTCCCGGCCCGTTCACCGTCTTCGCTCCCACCGACGCGGCGTTCGCCAAGCTGCCGGCCGGCACCCTGGACGCTCTCCTGAAGGACAAGGCGAAGCTCGCCAAGGTGCTGACCTACCACGTGGTCCCGGGCAAGGTCACGGCGGCTGACGTGGTCAAGCTGACCTCGGCCAAGACGGTCGAGGGCCAGAGCGTGGCGATCGACGCCAGCAACGGCGTCAAGGTCGGCAACGCCAAGGTGGTCAAGGCGGACGTGATGGCGAGCAACGGTGTGATCCACGTGATCGACACCGTCCTGATTCCGAACTGAGTCGGATTTCGGGTCCGGGCGCGGAGGGTGTGTGTGGGGGGGCGCCCGGACCCGAAGATCATAGGTAATGGACTCCGTGCTCCTTCCGAGCCGAGGCGTTCGGACACGGGGGGCCGGCCGATTCCCCCGGCCCGGCCTCCCTCTTTTTTGACGGGAGCGTCATGAACGAGATCTTCGAGCACCGCACATGGCTCCCGGCGCCAGCTGGAGAGGTGTTCCGCTGGCACGCCGAGCCGGGCACGCTCCAGCGCCTGACACCGCCCTGGGAGCGGGCCGAGGTGGTGCGGGAAGGGCGGATCGAGAAAGGGACCGAGGTCGTCCTCCGCGTCGGAATCGGGCCGCTCTCCCTGCCCTGGATAGCCCGCATCGTGGAATGCGTTCCCGGACGGAGCTTCCGCGATGTCCAGGTACGCGGTCCGTTCGCCCGTTGGGAGCATGAGCACCGGATGGAGCCGGACGGCGACGTCGCCTGCTGGCTCGTGGACAGGATCACCTACAGGCTGCCGTTCGGCGCGCTGGGCCGCTGGCTCGGAGGCCGGTTCGTCCGGGCGAAGCTGAAACGCATGTTCGACTACCGTCATCGCATGACCGAGGAGGCTTTCGCAGGCTGGAGGGCCGCCCGCAGGCTCGCGGTGGCGGGAGTCCTCTGAGGGGGGACGACCCCGAGGGATGAGGTGTAGCTCTGGGGACCGGCACCCGGAGGGGCGGCGGTGAAAGGGCGGCGGGGGGTGCGAGAGTGGGTGAGGGGTGAGAGAATGAACCGTGGGCGGGTGAGTGATCGTTGCCCTGCAACGATCTCCGGGTGCCGGCGTTTTTAGAGGTAGGACCCCGGCCGGCTGAGGGGGCTGGCCGGGAATCCGCGTTAGGAGGTTTGTGGAGGTTTATAGGGGGAACCAGACGACCACCAGCCGGGACTCATCCGTAGAAGGAATTGTAAGGAGACACCCATGACCCACCGAACCACGGAACGACCCCCCACCCGCCACCTGGGGTATGGCTCCCTCCACCGGAGGAAGACCGTGGACTTCGTCGTGGAGTATCTGCGGACGGAGAACCGGGAGCCCGACCTGCGGCCGGACGCCGAGCTGCACGGCACGCGGCAGCGTCTCCGGCGTCAACCCTGGCGTCAACCCCTCCGCCCTGGCGTCCATGAGGTCTCCACCCTGGAGCTGATCCGCCGCTACGAGGCCAAGCTCAAGGGGCACTGAGACCGCTCGGAGTCATCCTCCTGGCCGGGCTGTGTCAAGATCCCCGGCCATGGACGCCGCCCCCTTTCCCGTTATTCATGAGCTGGATGGCTGGGACCTCTTCTGGGCCCGCCTGGAAGGGCTTCCTGGCGGCGAGGAGCGGATCGCCGGTATGCGGCGGTCCACCGTCGAGCGGGTCCGGTCCGTCTTCGATCCGGAGGCCCTGTCGTCGCATCCCACCGTAGCCGCCCTGCGGGGGCTGTTCCGGGCCGCCGGCTGCGATCCCACGCGCTACCGTCCGTCCTCGGAGGCGCTCCTGCGGCGGGTCCTCAAGGGGGACGACCTGCCGGCGATCCATCCCCTGGTGGACCTCAACAACTGCCTCTCGATCCTGCTGGCCGTGCCCTGCTGCGTGATGGGGGAGGGGACGTTCACGCCGCCCGTGACGCTGCGGGCGGGGCGGCCCGGCGAGAGCTACGACTCGCTGCGCGGTCCCTTCAATCTCGAAGGGAAGCCGTTGATGGAGGACGCCGAGGGTCCGTTCGGGACGCCGATCACCGACAGTCACCGGGTCAAGGTGAAGGAGGGCACCGCCGGCGCCTGGATCGTGGCCTACCTGCCGCGCGGCGTGGTGACCCCGGAAGCCGCCAGCGAGGCCCTGGACGCGCTCCTGGCCGGATCGGCGGTAGCACGGGTGTTGCAGTCAGGGTTTTCGCGATGACCGTCACGCACCTGTTCACCGACCTGGGCGGAGTCCTGCTGACCAACGGCTGGGACCGCGGCCTGCGCAAGCTGGTGGCCGCCCGTTTCGGGATCGATCAGGCCGAGATGGACGAGCGCCATCACCTCACCTACGACACCTACGAGGCCGGCAAGATGCCCCTGGCGGAATACCTCCGGCGGGTGATCTTCTGGGAGCCCCGGAGCTTCACGCCGGACGAGGTGGTGGACTTCATGCTCTCCCAGGCGCGCTGCTTCCCCGAGATGATCGAGCTGGTGAAGGGGCTCAAGGAGAAGTACCGCCTCAGGGTCGTGGTGGTGAGCAACGAAGGTCGGGAGCTGACGGCGGACCGCATCCGCCGGTTCCACCTCAAGGAATTCGTGGACTTCTTCATCGTCTCGAGCTACGTCCACTTTCGCAAACCGGACGAGGACATCTTCCGCGTCGCCCTGGACGTCGCCCAGGCGGAGCGCGGCGAGGTGATCTACCTGGACGACCGCCAGATGTTCACCGAGGTAGCCGGCCGGATGGGGATGCGGTGTATCTGGCACCGGGATTACGCCACGACGCGGGACGCGCTGGCGGAGATGGGGTTGGTGCTCTGATGACGGCCTTCGTGATCTTCGGCGGCGGCGGCGACCTGACCTGGCGCAAGCTGGTCCCGGCTCTCTACAACCTCTGGCTCGACAAGGCCCTCGCCGAGCCGTTCCGCATCTTCGCGCTCGACCTCAAGGACATCTCCCAGGACGCCTTCCTACAGCATCTCCGGGAGGGGATCGACAAGTTCAGCCGTCGGGGCAAGGCCGACGAGGAGGCGTGGGGGAAGTTCGCCGCGCACATCGTCTATCGCCGGGCGGACTTCTCCGAGCCCGGAGCTTTCCAGCGGCTGGGCGAGGACCTCGCCGGCTTCGAGAAGGAGCTGGGCAAGCTGGCGGTGCGCGTCTTCTACCTGGCGGTCCCGCCCGCGGTGATGCGTCTGATCGCCGGCGGGCTCCATGATTCGGGCCTGGCCTCGGACGCCGAGCGGGCGCGGCTGGTCTTCGAGAAGCCCTTCGGGCACGACCTCCAGAGCGCCAGGGAGCTCAACGCCTTCCTGGCCGGGCTGTTCCAGGAGTCCCAGATCTACCGGATCGACCACTACCTGGGCAAGGAGCCGGTGCAGAACATCCTGGCCTTCCGCTTCGCCAACTCCGTCCACGAGCCGCTCTGGAACCGGCGCTACATCGATTCGGTGCAGATCACCGTGGCCGAGAGCGAGGGGGTGGGCACCCGGGGCGGCTACTACGAGGGCGCCGGGGCCCTGCGGGACATGGTGCAGAACCACCTGATGCAGGTGCTCTGCCTCGTGGCCATGGAGCCGCCCGTCTCCTTCGAGGCGGACGAGCTGCGGAACAAGAAGATGGACGTGCTGCGGGCCATCCGCCGGATGAAGGTGGAGGAGGTCCACCAATTCGTGGAGCGCGGCCAGTACGTCGCCGGGCTCGTCCATGGCGAGAAGGAGCCGGGCTACCGCGAGGAGGCGGGGGTCGATCCCCAGTCCACCACCGAGACCTTCGTGGCCCTCAAGCTGTTCCTGGACAACTGGCGCTGGCAGGACGTCCCCTTCTACCTGCGCACGGGCAAGCGGCTGCCGGTGCGGGCCTCGGAGGTCTGCATCCAGTTCCGGCCGGTGCCCCACCAGGCCTTTCCGAAGTCGGCCATCGGCGAGATGGAGCCCAACCGCCTGCTCCTGGGCATCCAGCCGCACGAGGGGATCGTGATGCGCTTCCAGGCCAAACGCCCCGGAGCGAACATGCGCCTCGCCACCGTGGAGACGCGCTTCAGCTACGAGGAGGCGTTCCGTGTCCCGGAGCCCGAGGCGTACGAGACCCTGCTCCTCGACGTGGTCGAAGGGGATCCCGCCCAGTTCATGCGCTGGGATCAGGTGGAGGAGGCGTGGGAGGTCGTGATGCCGATCCTCGAATACTGGGCGGAGCAGGGGCCGTCGGATCTGGGGACCTATCCCGCCGGCACCTGGGGGCCGGAGCAGGCGCACTTCCTGGCGGCCCGGGACGGGCGGGTGTGGGTGGAGCCGGGGGTTGCGCGGTAGTCGCCGGGCCTGTTCACCTCAGAACTTCAAGAACCCGCCCCGGCGTCACCACCCGGTCCGCTGCCACTCCCTGAGCCGGCGTTTTGAGCCACAAGGCCTGGACGACCTCTTTCCCGGCGACGAAGGGCAGCCGTTCCGTCTTGGCTTCGAGCTCCGCGACGAGGCTTCTGGCGTCGCCCGGGGCCGCCCATTTCACCTCGCCGACCAGCACGCTGCCGCCGTCCAGGCTTTCGGCGACCAGATCGATCTCGAGCGGCCGGCGGTCGAGCCCGGGCCCCCACCAGCGGCCGGCCGGTCCCCAGGCCCTGCCGCCGGGACGAAGCAGCGGCACGCTGGCCCGCGCCAGTTCCTCCCAGATTTCGCCGGTATGGTGCCCCAGACGTTGGCCGATCTCTTCCTCCACCGCGGCCGCCTGGCCGGCCCCGAGACGGGAGCGGTTCACCTCGACGAAGCGGAACCAGAACCGCAGGAAGGGGTCCGAGATCTTGTAGAGGGTGCGCTTGCTGCTGCGCGGATCCTCCCCGAAGGGCGACTCGCGGAGGATGAGCTCCATGTCCAGCAGGCGCTGGAGCGGCCGGGACAACGCGGTCGCCGGTTTGCCCAACCGCGCCGCGATCTCGGACATGCGGTGGCAGCCCTGGCCGATCAGGCTGAGGATCGACGCCGCCTGGGTCGTGTCGCGCATGTCGTCGAGCAGCAGGCGCAGCGGCTCTTCGGTGAGGACGCCCAGCGGGCTGAGGACGAGGGAACGGATCGCGGTCCGCAGATCGGGATGGTCCCGGGCCAACTCCCAGTAGCGCGGCGTACCGCCCCAGACCGCGAAGGCTTCCACGGCGCGTGCGGGATCGCGCAGATCCAGCGCGTCTCCGATCCAGCCGGCGGGGAGGGGGGAGATCTTGAGGATCTCGGTGGCGCGGCCGAAGAGAGGGGCCGTCCGGTCGAAGACGAGTCCCTGCATCATGCGCTGGGAGGAGCCGCTCAGGAGGAGATGGATGCCGCGTTCGGATTCGCGGTCCAGGCGCTTCTGCAACAGGCTTGGCAGCTCCGGGGCCACCGCGACCATGGCCGGGAGCTCATCCAGCGCCAATACGGTACCGGCCGGAGCCTCCCGCCACCAGCGATCGAGGAGAGATTCCCAGTCCGGGTAGGTGACCCGGTCGAAGCCGGGCAGCGCGCGGCCGATCTCGGTGGCCAGGCTGGCGAGCTGCAGGCTGCTCTCGCGGTCGTCGCCAACATAGTAGACGGCCCGCGGGGGCGTCAGGATCTCCCGTAAAAGCCTGGATTTGCCGCACCGCCGGCGGCCATAGAGGACCCCGAGCGAGCCTTCGGTACGGTCGAGGAGGCGCCGCAGGCGGGCGGTTTCTTCGGTGCGGTCGAGGAAGGGGAGCTTCATGCCGGTGAGGGACCTCGGGTGTCAGGATTATGCACCAGAAACATTATGTAGCTGGTGCATAATCCTGACAAGCCCGCCGGCCTACTGGTTCACGCTCGACATATCGGGATACCGCTGCCCGGCCGCCGCTCCCTTGGGGGCGACTTCGTCGATCCGCCGCAGGTCCTCTTCCGTCAGCTCGACGTCCAGGGCTCCCACGTTCTCCTCCAGATACTTGCGCCGCTTGGTGCCGGGGATGGGCACGATGTGATCCCCCTGGGCCAGCACCCAGGCGAGGGCCAACTGGGCCGGTGTGCACTTCTTGGCGGCGGCGATCTCCTCGATGCGGGTCACGAGGTCGAGGTTCTTCTGGAAGTTCTCGCCCTGGAAGCGGGGGGAGTTGCGGCGGTAGTCGTCCTCCGGCAGATCGTCGAAGCTGCGGAACTGGCCGGTGAGGAAGCCGCGGCCGAGGGGGCTGTAGGCCACGAAGCCCACGGCCAGCTCCCGGCAGGCGGTGAGGATGTCGTCCTCCGGGTCGCGGCTCCACAGCGAGTACTCGGTCTGCAAAGCCTCGATGGGATGGACGGCGCAGGCGCGGCGGAGGGTGTCGGGACCGGCTTCCGAGAGGCCGAGGAAGCGCACCTTTCCTTCTTCCACGAGGCGGGCCATCTCCCCCACGGTGTCCTCGATGTGCGTGGCGGGATCCACCCGATGCTGGTAGTAGAGGTCGATGGTGTCGATCCCCAAGCGGCGCAGGCTGGCCTCGCAGGCGGAGCGGACGTACTCCGGCTTGCCGCTGATGCCCTGCCAGCCGCCGTCCTCTGTGCGCATGATGCCGAACTTGGTGGCGACCACCACGCGGTCGCGCCGGCCCTTGAGGAACCGGCCCAGCAGCTCCTCGTTGGTGAACGGGCCGTACATGTCCGCGGTGTCGAAGAACGTGATCCCCAGCTCGAGGGCCCGCTCCAGGGTGGCCATCGACTCGGAGTCGTCCCGTCCGGCGTAGAAGTCGGACATTCCCATGCAACCCAGGCCCATCGCCGAAACGGTGAGCCCGCCGCGTCCCAGTTGTCGTGTCTTCATGGTGCGGTCTCCTTCTTGTCCTTGCTGTCCTTCTTGGCCGGCGGCGCCTGCGGCAGCGGCTTGCGCGGCAGGGGCTCCGGGCGCATGGCCGCGTTGTAGAGGAAGGCGGCCATGATCGTCGACGCCTGCTTCATGTCCTTCGGCTGAAGGTGGTCGTAGGTGTCCAGGTTCGTGTGGTGCGTGCGGGAGAAGTAGTCCAGGTCGTCCTGGATGAACTGGAACCCGGGGAGGCCCACCCGGTCCAGCGACACGTGGTCGGTGCCGCCCGTGGCGCGCAGGGTGACCGTGGTGGCTCCGAGGTCGTGGAAGGGCTCGAGCCAGGCTTCGAAGATCGGCTTCACGGCGGCGTTGGTCTCCGCGTAGATGCCGCGCACCATGCCGCTGCCGTTGTCGAGGTTGAAGTAGGCGGCGAGCTTGCCGTGCTCGGGCTTGAGCTGGAGCGGCCAGGTCTCCTCGCGGAAGCGCTCCGGCAGCGCCTTCTGCTCGGGATCGGTGGTCTCCGGCCGGGTGGCGAAGTGCTGCTTCGCGTAGGCGACGGAGCCGAGGAGGCCCTGCTCCTCGCCGGTCCAGAGGACGAACCGGATGGTGCGCCGGGGCTTGACGCCCAGAGCCTTGAGGATGCGCGCCGCCTCCATCACCACGGCGCTGCCGGCGGCGTTGTCCGTGGCGCCGGTCCCTCCATGCCAGGAGTCGAGGTGGGCACCGGCCATGACGATCTCGTCCTTCTTGTCCGTGCCGGGGATCTCCGCCACCACGTTGTAGGACTTGAGGTCGTCGTCATGGAAGCGGGCGGCGACGTCGACTTCCATCTCCACGGTCTTGCCGTTGTCCAGCAGGCGGAGGATCTGGTTGTAGTGCTCGGCGGCCATCACCAGGGCCGGGACGCCCACGCTTTCCCCCGGCTCCCAGGAGCCGCCGCCCGACACGCGAACGATCCCGTTGATGCGCCCGCTCGTCTCCACGGTCGCGAGGATCTTCTCCTGCTCCAGGAACTGGTTGAAAGCCTTGCGGAACTTCCAGCGCTTCAACGCGCCCGCCCGCCAGTTGCCCTCCTCCGAATCCGCGTCGAACTCGAATTCGGACATCTTCTCGAGGTCCTCCCGGGAATTGCGCTCGTACTGCGCGTCCGCCAACTTGTCGAACTCCGCGGCCTTGTCCAGGAGGAGAATCTTGCCCCCCAGTTTGCCACGCTGCTTCTCCAGGTCCTCTTCGGAGGAGATCTCGACCTGGACCACCTGGCCGCGGATCGGGCCGTTGGTGCCCGGCGTCCAGGCCTTGGGCAAGGCGAGCAGCGGGAACGCCCGGGGCGAGGTCATGCGCACCTCGCAGGCGGTGAACGACCAGCCGCGGCCGAACTGGAAGCCTTCCAGGTGGGCGTTGGCGAGGCCCCAGTCCGCGAACTGGCTCCGGGTCCATTCGGTCGCTTCCTTGAGCTGCGGCGAGGCGGTGAGGCGGGGGCCGATGACGTCGGTCAGGTGGAACAGGTGGTCCATGACCTGGGACCGGTTGAGCCCCTCGTCGCGGATGCGGGACATCATGCCGAGGTCCACCGTCTCGGTGGACGCGGGAAGGGGCAGGACCAGCAGAAGGATCAGGGCGAAGACGGAAATACGCGGCATAGGTTTCCCCATTCTTGAAAAGACCGGACGGCGGGCAGTCTACCCGAATCCTCTCCTGCTAGGATTTCCTCCTCCGGACCACTGACGAGGTGCCTTGATGAACCGACGATCCATCGCCCTGGCCGGCTTCGCCCTGGCCGTTCTCCTGGCCTCGCCGCTCGCCGCGGATGGGCCCCGTCCTCTGAAGGTGGACGACATCTTCTCGCTCAAGACGGTCGGCGATCCCCGGCTCAGTCCGGACGGCCGCTGGGTGGCCTACACCGTCCGCTCCCTCGATCCCAAGGCGGATTCCGCCAACACCGACGTCTACATGGTTCCCTTCGAGGGAGGCGCGGCCCTGCAGGTCACCTCCAGCCCCAAGCCGGAGACCCGCCCGCGCTTCAGCCCGGACGGCCGGTATCTCGCCTTCCTCTCCGGGCGCGACGGCAAGAAGACCCAGGTCTGGCTCCTCGACCGGCGCGGCGGCGAAGCCGTGAAGCTGACCGACTACAAGGCGGACGTCTCCGACCTCGCCTGGTCGCCGGACGGCAAGCGCCTGGCGCTGGTGGTGGGGGATGTCGATCCCGACGATGAGGACGAGGAGAAACAGGGCGGGGAGGCCTCCGGGGCGTCCAAGACCCCCAAGCCGATCGTCATCCGCCGCCTCCAGTTCAAGCGCGACGGCGAGGGCTACCTGCGGGACCTCCGGCAGCACATCTACGTCTTCGACGTCGAGTCGAAGAAGAGCGTCCAGGTCACCTCCGGCCCCTATGACGACTCCGATCCGGCCTGGTCCCCCGACGGTCGCTGGATCGCCTTCGCCAGCAACCGGACGCCGGACCCGGACGCCAACGACAACAGCGACATCTTCGTCGTCGAGGCCAAGGAGAAGCAGAGCCCGAAGGCCCTCACCACGTGGGAGGGCAACGACGGGAACCCGGCTTTCAGCCCGGACGGCCAGTGGATCGTCTACCTGGCGGGCGGCGATCCCAAGGACGTCTGGTACGACACCAATGCCGTCGCCGTGGTGCCGGTCCAGGGCGGCGCGCCCCGGCTGCTGACCAGGACGCTCGACCGCAACGCCGGGAATCCGCGTTTCTCGCCGGACGGCCAGTCGGTCTTCTTCGTTCTGGAGGACGGCGGCAACGAGCACCTCGCCCGCGTCCCGGTCTCCGGCGGGCCGGTGGAGCGGGTGGTCTCCGGCGAGCGGTCGATCCAGACGTACGACGTGGGGCGGCAGGGGGAGGTCGTGGTGCTGGAGAGCACGCCGCAGCGGCCGTTCGAGGTCTCGGCCGTGGACGGCGGCTCCCTGCGCCGCCTGAGCGGGGCCAACGACGACTTCCTGAAGGGCATCCGTCTCGGCGAGGTGCGGCGCTTCCAGGCCACCAGCCCGGACGGCACCAAGGTCGACGCCTTCCTGACCCTGCCGCCCGACGCGCCGGCGGGAAAGCGGCTGCCCACGATTCTGCGCATCCACGGCGGTCCGGTGGCCCAGTTCAACACCTCGTTCAACCTCGAGTGGCAGGTCCTGGCCGCCCACGGCTACGCGGTGATCGGGGCGAACCCGCGGGGCTCTTCGGGCTACGGCCGCGAGTTCAGCCGGGCCATCTGGGCCGATTGGGGGAACAAGGATTTCCAGGACGTGATGGCCGCCGTGGACGCCGCCGTCGCGATGGGCGCGGCCGATCCGGACCGTCTGGGAGTGGGGGGATGGAGCTATGGCGGCATCCTGACCAACTACGTCATCACCAAGACCGGCCGCTTCAAGGCCGCGACCTCGGGGGCGAGCGAGGTCCTCTACCTCTCCAACTACGGAACGGACCACTACCAGAAAGAGTGGGAGGGCGAGTTGGGGCTGCCGTGGGAGAAGACCGATCAGTGGATCAAGATCTCCCCCTTCTTCCAGGTGGCCAAGGTCACCACGCCGACCCTGATCCTCTGCGGCGAGGAGGACGTCAACGTGCCGCTCCTCAACTCCGAGCAGCTCTACCAGGCCCTGCGCCGCCTCGGCCGGGAGACGGAGCTGGTGATCTACCCGGGCCAGAGCCACGGCATCACCAGGCCGACCTACCAGAAGGACCGGTTCGAGCGGTATCTGGCGTGGTATGACAAGTACTTGAAAGGGGCCGTCAAGGCGGAGGCGAAGGCGCCGTAGGAGCCCCCGGAATTGCTCACGCAGGCCCGGCGGTTCTGAAAACTGCCGATCTCCTCGCGACCGATTCGTGAGAGAGTTCCCCTGACGATGTACAACCAGTTCTACGGCTTCCGCGAATCGCCGTTCAACATCACCCCCGATCCGCGGTTCCTGTTCTTCAGTGACCGCCACCGGGAGGCGTACAACCACATCCTGTTCGGCATCCGGGAACGCAAGGGGTTCATCCAGGTCACCGGCGAGGTCGGCGCGGGCAAGACCACCCTCTGCCGGGCACTCCTGGACGAGCTGGGTCCCAACTACGTCACGGCCCTGATCCTCAACCCCTATCTGAAAAACCCCACCCAGCTCCTGCGGGCCATCCTGGCCGAGCTCGGGCTCCAGCCTGGCAAGGCCGACCTCGTGACCTGCCTGGAGATGCTCAACCGGTTCCTCCTGGAGCAGCTCGAGAAGGGTAACGACGTGGTGCTCCTGATCGACGAGGCCCAGGACCTCGACTCCGAGATGCTGGAGCAGGTCCGGCTCCTCTCCAATCTGGAGACCGATCAGCGCAAGCTCCTCCAGATCGTCCTCATCGGCCAGCCGGAGCTCCGGGAGAAGCTGAACGACCGCAGCCTGCGGCAGCTCCGCCAGCGGATCACCGTGCGGTATCACCTGACGCCGCTGTCGCGCCCGGAGGTGGAGCATTACATCCGGCACCGTCTGCAGATCGCCGGCGGCAACGGGCGGCCGGCCTTCACTCCGTGGGCGATCCGCTCGATCTTCCGGTACTCGGGCGGCGTGCCGCGGCTCGTCAACGCGGTCTGCGACAAGGCGCTGCTGGCCGGGTTCGTGGACGGGTCGGACTTGCTGACCTGGCGGCAGATCCGGCGGGCGATCCGCGAGCTGGAGGGGGACGTTTCATGAGCCTGATCAGCGAAGCCTTGAAGAAGGCCCGGCAGGAGGCCGCACGCCAGGACGCCGCAAGACAGAGCTTGCCCTACGCGGTAGGGGCGACGGAGACGCAGTCTCCGCGGAACACCCTCCTGATGGGCCTGGCGGGCCTGGGAGCGGGATGCCTCCTCGCCGGCGCCCTGTTCGCCATGGCCTATTTCGGAGGCTGGGGACCGTTCGCCAAGCCCCAGGCGGCTCCCGCGCCTCGGGTGGCGCAGGTTCCGCCACCGCCCGCCGCCGTTCCTTCGGCCCCTGTCCAGATAGAGCCCGCTCCGGTCGAGGTCCAGGAAGAGGAACAGGTGCCCGCCGCCTCTACGCCTCCGGCCCCGGTGACGGCTCCTCCCCCTCAAGTTACGCCGGAAGCTCAACCCTCCATCGAGATCCGGCCTGCGACGCCGGAGCCCCAGCCCGAGCCCGTGCCGGTTGCGCCGCCACCCGCGCCTGTCGAGGAGGAGCGTCCGGCCGCTCCAGCCCCCGCTCCCGATCCCGCTCCGGCGGCTCCCGCGGGGGGCCTGGTGGAGGGGCGGACCTACACCGGGGAAGTCCCCGTTCCCGGAGGCGGCGTGGTCCGGCTGAACGGCATCGCCTTCTCCCAGGAGCGCCCGGTCGTGGTGCTCGACGGCCGCGTCATGGGAACGGGCGAGGTCGTCCAGGGTTTCACAGTGGTCGAGATCGAGGCCGGCCGCGTGAAGCTCCAGGGTCACGGCGCGACCGTGTACGTCTCCCCGAAGTAAGGGACCTGGCAGGGGATGAGCATAGACTAGCCCTGCCATGGAAGACGATCTGCAATCCCTGGGCGAGGCCACGCTCGAAAAGGTCCGGCGGGACGTCCAGGTCTTCGGCTGGCATCTGCTGCTGGTCACCGGGGGTGTGGGCGAGCCGGCCTTCCTCTTCACCATCGGTCTGTGGGAGAGCTTCCGGCATCCGGAGATCATCCTGTTCGTCCCCTCCAACGATCCCCAGGACATGGCGGGGAACCTCCAGGCCGTGGTGAACAGGATCCAGCAGGGGGAGAGCTTCCAGAACGGACAGGACAAAGAGGGGCTCTTCGGCCACTTCCCGGGAGCGTTCCGGCCGGTCGCCAAGCTCTGGTACCCCCTCTTTCTCGGGACGGCCATGGCCTATTACGGCGGCGACGGCTTCCCTGCGCTGCAGCTTTTCTGGCCGGACCCGGAGAGCCGCTTCCCCTGGGAAGAAGGCTTCGCTTCGGGGCTCATGCCGTTCCAGCCTCTGCTCCACCAGACCGTCCTGAACCTCGCCAACCTGCCGGACCGGCTGGTGGAGGAGCTGGAGGACTCCGGGAGCGTCCAGAACGTCACCTTCGTCGCCGAGGACCTCTTCCTCGACCTGGATCAGGAGACGCAGGAGAGCTTCCTGGACGAGTGGCGATGGCTGGTGGGGCCGGGCGCCGAGGTCTTCCTGGTGACGGTCTTCGGAGACGTCTTCTTCAAGACCCCCGACGGCCGGGTCTGTTGGCTGGACACCGGCTGGGCCAGCTACGTGGAAGTCGCCGACAGCGAGGACGAATGGGTGGACCAGGTCGAGGAGCGCGGCCACGAGTGGTTCCACGCCAAGATCCGTCTCGACCTCCTGCTGCGGGACAACCACCTGGAGGAAGGCCAGGCCTACGGCTGGCTCCAGCCGCCGATGCTGGGAGGGGAGGAGACGGCGGAGAACATCGAGCGGGTGGACGCAGCCGAGTACATCGCCAAGCTGGGGAAGCTCGGCAGGACGATCCAGCAGCTCACTCCGGAGCCGGGGGACGACGAGGTCGGCTCCGACGTCTTCTAAAATCATCCCCCCATGGACCTCTACGACACCCTGATCGTGGGCGGCGGCCCGGCCGGCCTCTCGGCGGCGCTCCATCTGGCCTGGCACCGGCGCAAGGTGCTGGTGATCGACCGCGTCACCGGCCCTCTGTTCTTCACGCTGGAGAAGCTCTGGAACGTCCCCGGCATGCCCGGCGCGACCGGGGCGGAGATCCAGAAGAGCCTCAAGGCCCAGGCGTTGGAGATGGGGGCCGAGGTCCAGCGCGGCAGCGTGGTCCGGGCGGAGGGACAGGAAGGGGAGTTCCTCCTCACCGGCAGCAAGGGAGAGCAGTGGCGGGGCCGCACCCTGCTGCTGGCCACGGGGGTGGCGCGCTATCACCCGACCGTGGACGGCGACTTCACTCCCTGCTTCAGCTACGCGGGCAAGGGCAACCTCTTCTACTGCACGGACTGCGAAGGGCCGGAGCTGTTCGGCCGCGACACGGTCGTCCTCGGCGCCGGCCCGGCGGACTGGGCGGCGGGCATGGCCGTGGGGCTCTCCCGCTACACGGACAGGATGCGGGTGCTCCTCACCGGCGGCCAGGACCTCTCGGAGCGCTGGGCCGAGCGGCTGCGGGAGCGGAACATCCCGGTGCTGAAGGGCGAGATCCAGCGGCTGATCGGCGAGAAGCGCCACCTGACGGGAGTGGAGCTCAAGGACGGGACGGTCGTGGAGGCGGAGGCCTTTTTCGTATCGAGCCCGGCCCGGGGGCGGACGGACCTCGCCGTCCAGCTCGGCGTCGAGATCGCCCCCACCGGCCACCACGCCCAGCCGCTGTCGCAGCGCGGGGACACCAACGTTCCCGGCGTGTGGGTGGCGGGGGACCTGCGGCCGATGACGCAGCAGGTGGCGGTCGCGCTGGGGACGGGGAACATCGCGGCCGTGATGATCGACCAGCACCTGCGCAGGCGTGAGGTGGAGGGCCGGCGGGATATGATCTCCCCCGGAGCAGAGTAGATGAACCTTTCCCCGAGCGCCGGCCGGACCCTGGTCCTGATCCTCTCCCTCTGCGGCTGCATGGCCTGCACGGGAGCGCGCGATCCGAAGACTCCCGCGTCCGAACCCAGGACGGCCCTGGAGATGCTGCGGGACCGCGCGTCCGGCGTGCAGTGGGACGCGGCGAGCCAGCGGAAGGCCGACTTCGATCAGGACGGACAGCAGGACGCGGCCTTCCTGGGATTCCGCAAGGACAAGGCCGTCGTGGGCATCGTCCAGGGGCCGATGACGTCCCGCAGGCGGATCTCGCTCCTGGAGTTCGACCGGGGAGGCGGCGGTCAGGACGACCTCTGTTCCGAAAAGGTCGGGATCGACCTCGAACGCCTGGAAGAGCTGGAGAGCCCCGAGGAGGTCCCGGTCAAAGGGATCGGGGTCAACCTCCACGACGACCGGTGCGATGCGTTCCACATCTACTGGGACCCGGTGAACCGGCGCTTCGACTGGTGGAGGCTCTGATGGACATCATCTGCCTCGACGACTCCGGCTGCCTTTTCCTCTCGCCCAAGATCACCGACTGGCGGTACCTGGACGAGCACGGGATCACGGTGGTGATCGACCTCGAAGGGGAGATCGACCACGGCATCCCGACGATGCCCAACCACGTCCTCTACATCTACTACCCCATCTACGACGAGGACCTCCCGGACCTCCCCAAGCTCCTCTCCGTGGCGCGGCTCGGCGCCTCCCTGGTGGAGAGCGGCCATCGGGTGCTCTCCCATTGCGGCATGGGGTTCAACCGCTCGGCCCTGGTGGCGGGGCTGATCCTCATGCACCTCGGCATGAGCGGGGAAGAGGTGGTGGCGCACCTGCGCGGCAAGCGGCCGGGGGCCCTCTTCAACGAGCGGTTCGCCGAATACCTCCTCAGCCATCCAGGCTTCCGATGAGCCGGGACCCAAGCTGGTGGTTCGCCTTCCGGGGGAGCGAGCTTCTCGTCCGGGTGGAAGGCCCCGGCGCCCGCCTGCTCACCGGCGCCGAATGGACGGCTTTCGGTCTCGCCGGGGACGAGGTCCACGCCCTGGGCGACTGGGAGGACGCCGTCTATTACGCCGTCGGGCTGGCGGAGGGGACGGAGCCGCCCGAGGGCACGGCCTTCCACGGCCTGCGGCGCCTCTGGGGGATGCTGGACGAGGAGGCGTGGAAGCTCGCCGGCCGGGCCGTACAGATCGTGGAATGGGACCGCAACCACCGCTTCTGCGGCCGCTGCGGCGCGGCGACGGAGCGCAACCCAGGGGAGCTCGCCCGCGTCTGCCCCCGCTGCGGCCTCCAGCAGTTCCCGCGCATCTCGCCGGCGGTGATCGTCCGCGTCGAGCATGGGGACCGCATCCTCCTGGCCCGCTCGCCGCACTTCGCGCCCGGGGTCTACAGCACCCTGGCGGGGTTCGTCGAGCCGGGGGAGTCCCTGGAGGACACCGTGATCCGGGAGGTGCGGGAGGAGTCGGGCGTCACCGTGACCAACGTCCGCTACTTCGGCAGCCAGCCCTGGCCCTTTCCCCACTCGCTGATGATCGGCTTCGTGGCCGACTATGAGTCCGGCGAGGTCCGCGCCCAGGAAGGCGAGATCGAGGACGTCCGCTGGTTCGGGGTGGACGACCTGCCCGGGCTCCCTTCCCGCTTCAGCATCGCCCGCGCGCTGATCGACGAATTCATCGCGGCGCGGAAGTAGCGATGTAGAGGATGTGGGCGTGGGGGTAGCCCGCGCCGACCTCCACGGCCTCGACGCCGCTGAAGCCCGCCTGGAGGAGGCGCTCGCGGACGCGGGCCCGCGGCTCGTAGCTGAACGCCTCTCCCAGGGTCAGGCCGATGCGGTCGGAAACCATCTCCTGCGCCCGGTTCCAGAACGCCTTCAGCCGGTGCTCCGGGTCGAGATCCTTGACCATCAGGACGCCCCCCGGCGCCAGCCTCTCCCGCGCCCAGCGGAAGAAGGGGTCCCATTCGTCCAGCGGAAACCGGTAGAGCACGTCGAACAGGGTCACGGCGTCGAACGTTCCGCGGACGCCGGAATGGAAGCTCCCCACGACCTTGAGGCCCGGGCGGCGGGGGATCAGGAAGATCTTGCGCAGATCCGGCTCCACGCCCACCACCTCCCGGGCTCCCGCTCGGAGGGCAAGATGTGCGAAGATTCCATGACCAGCTCCGACATCCAGGATTCGCGACGCCGGCGGGAGATGTTTCAGCACCCGCAGGAACGGACAGGTAAGAAGACGTCCCAGGACGTGCAGCCGGGTCGGCGGGGGAGCCGACCCGTAAAGGCCGCGCACCAGGGACAGAGCCTGGAAGGGGCTGAGAGGGTTCACGGCGACTGCATATCCGCTGCTCGATGGAAGTGTCAACCTTTTCGCGCTCCGCCGCCTGGCGGCCTTCCGCCTGTGCTCTGACCGGCCTTGCCCTGGTGGCCGCCGTCCGGGCGTTCACGCTGCCCCGCAGCCTGTGGGAGCTGGACGAGATCCTCTTCTCCCGCGGGGTGGAGATGTTCGACCCCGTCTCCCACCGGCCGCATCCGCCGGGCTATCCGCTCCTCGTCGCGCTCGGCAAGCTGTTCGCGCTCGTCTTCCGGGACCCCTTCCCCAGCCTGGTGGCCCTGAGCTTCGTCTCGTGCCTGATCGGCTACTGGGCCCTGGTCGCGGCCTTCCGGCGGATCGGCGGCGACGACCGGGTGGCCGTGGCCGCGGCGCTGCTCTTCCATCTCTCCCCCGTGATGCTGGTCCAGGGGCCGCTTCCGATGTCGGACCCCCCGGCCCTGATGTTCGTCGCCCTGGCGCTGGCCGCGGCGGCGGGCCTCGCGGGCCCGGACGGCGGCGGCTCCGTCTGGACGGCCGTGGCCCTGGGGGCCTTCGCCTCGGCGGCGGTGGGATGCCGGCCGCAGCTCGCCCTGGTGGTCCTGCCCATGCTGGCGGTGGCGCTCTGGCAGATCCCGGGCTGGCGGCGGCGCTTCGTGGCCGTGGGCGCCTTCGCCGTCGTCTCCCTCGGCTGGTTCGTGCCCCTGGTCATGGCCACGGGAGGATGGGACGGCTTCGTGGCCTATCAGATGAAGCAGGCCGGGTCCGTGGCCAAGAACGACATGAACGCTTCCCGGGCGGGGCTCTCCTGGGTCCGGCTGGCGTCGCGGTTCATCGCTCACCCCTGGGGGCCGCACTGGCTGGCCCTGCCGGTGCTGGCGCTGGCGGCGGCGGGGGCCGTCGATCTCGTCCGTCGCCGGCGGACCCTGGCCCTGCCCCTGGCGGTCATGGCGGCGGCCCAGATCGCCGTCTGCCTGCTGGTCATGGACCCCGGGGACGGTCCTCGCTACGCCCTGCCGGCGGTGCTGGCGGCGGCCTTCGCGGCGGCGGCGGGAGGCGCGGTCCTGGCGCGGCTGGCCCGAAGGCCGGCGGTGATCTGGGCGATCGTCGGGATCGTCTTCGCCGCCGGAGCGGTCTACGCCCGGCCGGTGCTGGCCGTCCGCTCCTCGGAGATATCGCCGGCCCTCCAGGCGGTCCGCTGGGCGGAGCGCCACCTGCCGCGCGATACCGTCATCCTGGTCGGGGACGAGATGGCGCCCTATGGCACCTTCCTGCTGCGGGACTACGACGTCGCCTTCGTCGAGGACGGCCTGCGCCGGACGGCCCGGCGGCCGCGAACGCCCGTGTACCTGCTGGCGGAAGGGGAGAGCGGGTGGAAGGGGGCGGTGACCTTCCGCTGGCCGGACGGCGACGCCTACCGCCGCCTCACCCGCAACCACTACCGGGTGGTCTCCTGGAGCCCCATCCCGCCGGACCGGCGGTTCCAGGCCGTGCGGGGCGTCCACGGCTGGGAGCCCAGCTTCCGGGACGCCCGGTGGCGGTGGCTGGAGCCCGAGGCCGCCGTCCTTCTCTATCCCCGTGGCGCCGGGGCCGCGGGCGTCACGCTGAGCCTCGACTCCGCGGCGCCCATCCCCGAAAACACCGTGGCGGTCTCCATCAACGGCGCGCCCGCCGGAACGGTGGAGATTCACCGCGGAGACACCCGGACCGTAGAGCTGGCCCTGCCCGCCGGCCCCGCCGAGATCGCCTTCCGCTCGGCGCGGTCGTTCGTCCCCGCCGAGGCCGGGATCGGGACGGACACCCGCCGCCTGTCCGTGCAGCTTGTTTCCGTGGAGCGGCTCGTCCGCTGAACCGAGGTCATCGCCATGTCCAGCCAACCCACCGTCTCGCTCGTGATCCCGATGTTCAACGAGGAGGAGAACATCGAACATGCCGTGGCCTGCGCCGTCGAGGCTCTGGAGCGCCACAGCGGCGGCTATGAGGTCGTGATCGTGGACGACGCCTCGACGGACCGTTCCGCCGAGATCGTCTCCCGGCTCGCCGCGGAGAACCCGGCCATCCGGCTGCTGCGGCACGAGGTGAACCGGAAGCTGGGCGCGACGCTGAAGACGGGCTTCGCCGCCGTCCGCATGGACATGGTGCTCTACATGGACGCCGACCTGCCGTTCGATCCCGAGGCCGTCGGCCGCGCCCTCCAGGCCATGCGGGTGACGCGGGCGGACGTCATCGCCGGCTACCGGCTGGACCGCACCACCGAGGGGTTCCGGCGGACGGTCTACTCCTACCTCTACAACTCCCTGATCGGGGTCCTCTTCGGCTGGCCCCACCGCGACATCAACTTCTCCTTCAAGCTGATGCGGCGGGAGGTCCTGGAGGCGATGGAGCTGCGCTCCGAGGGCTCGCTGATCGACGCCGAGATGATCGTCAAGGCCAGGAACCTGGGCTTCGTCATCCAGCAGCTCGGCCTCGACTACTTTCCCCGCACCCGCGGGAGCTCGACGCTGTCGTCGCCGTCCGTGATCCTCAAGATCCTGCGCGAGCTGGTGACCCTCTACCCGGAGATGAAGCATCCCAGGCGCCGGCAGAGCCCGCCGCGGGGTGAGACCGTGCCCGTCGAAGCCACGAGCCCGGGCCGTTGAGAGCGCTGGTCGTCACCGCCGACGACGCCGGGCTCCATCCCGGCATGACCCTCGGCGTCGTCAAGGCCCACGACGAGGGGATCGTCACCGCCTGCAGCGTCGTGACCGCCGGCCGCGCCTTCGAGCACGCCGTGCCGCTGCTGCGGGAGCGGCCGGAACTGGACGTCGGAATCCACTTCACACTGGTGGGCGAGCGGCCGCTGTCGCCGCCGGAGCGGGTGCGGTCCCTCCTGGGCCGGGACGGCGCCTTCCTGCCGGACTTCCGGGCCTTCACCCTGCGCTACCTGGCGGGCGGGATCGACCCGGCTGAAATCGAGGCGGAGCTGCGGCGCCAGTTGGAGCGCCTCCTCGCGGCGGGCCTCCCGGTCGTCCACGCCAACAGCCACCAGCACCTGCACGTCCTGCCAGGCGTCTTCGAGGCCGTGCTGCGATTGGCGGAGGAGAACGCCATCCCCTACGTGCGCATCCCCGGCGATCCCGCCGCCGTCCGCCGTCCCTCGCCGCGGTCGGCGCAGATCGCGGTGCTGGGCCTTCTCGGACAGAGGGCGCGCTGGCGCCTGGAGGAGCGCGGCACGTCACGGGCCGCGGACCGCGCCGTGGGCGTCCTCGACGCCGGGAGGCTGACCTCCGCACGTCTGATCCACATCCTGGCGGACGTCGACGGCGTCACCGAGCTGGTCTGCCATCCCGGGCAGGGGGACGCGGAGCTCGCGAGGGACTACGACTGGGGCTACGGCTGGGACGAGGAGACGGCGGCGCTCCGTGATCCCGCCGTGGCGGAAGCCTTGCGGTCGGAGGAGATCCGGCTCACCTCGTTCTCGCGCCTGCGGAGCGTCCTGATCTCGTAGAGCGCGCCTCCGTTCTCGTCCGAGACCAGCCGGTAGTACCGCCGCAGGCGTTGATCCAGGCCCATCCCCCCGGGCATCTTCCAGACGTAGACCGTGTCGACCAGGCCCCGGTTGAACCGCGGGCGGTAGAGGTTCGGCGCGAACGCGATCCCGGGAGTGTCGGGAAAGACCACCGACTCGCGGAAGCGGACGGGGAAGAACGGCACCTTGGCCTCGTAGTTCTCCCAGTCGATCAGTCCCTTCTCGATGGCCGCGTACCCCGCCGCGTGGGACTGGATGTGCATGTGGGCCGCGCGGGAGTCGAGCCGGAAGTTGAGGGTGAGCAGCCGCGTGTTGGGCCGTGCCGCCGCGAGCCCATTCACATAGTCCCGCATCTCGCGCCCCAGCAGGCCGTACCAGTGGACCAGATAGCCGAGGTACAGCAGCGCCGTGACGGTGAGCACGGCGGCGCCGATCCGCTCCCCGGACCGCCCCAGCCGCGGCGAGAGCCACGCGAACAGGAGGAGGTAAGGGTAGAGGCTGAGCCGCTGCTTCATCAGGTAGCCGCCGGACATCCCCTCCGGGCTGAGGAAGAAGAGCACGGTGAAGAGGACCGCCAGGAGCAGGAAGACGTCCGTCTCCCGCGACATCGGCCGGCCGCTTACGAAGCTCTCGCGCCGGACGGTGAGGATCATCAGCAGGAGGAAGACCGCGGCCACCGCCGTCCCGAGCCAGACCTGGACGGGGCTGAAGGAGAGGAACACTTCGAGCCGGGTGAAGTACAGCAGGAGCTGCCGGAACCCCCAGTCCCTTTCGATCACGTCGCTGCCCTGGACCGAGAAGAACCAGAGAGGGAGGATCACCTGCGGCGCCAGGATCGGGATGTGGAGCAGATGCCGGCGCCAGACTTCCTTCCGCAGCGTCGCGAGCCAGCACACGGAGATGGCGATCAGCGCCAGGCCGAACGAGAGGATGTGCGAGAACCAGCACAGCCAGAGCAGGAGGTTGATCCCCACCGCGAAGCCCGGCGTGGGCGTGTGCCGGCGTCTCCACCAGAAGCCCAGGATGATCGGGAACAGCGCCACGCTGAGCGAGAAGTTGTAGAAGCCGTACTGGAAGAGCTGCTGATAAGCGAACGGAAAAGCCAGGAAGGCGATCCATCGCTGATCGCTCCGCACCGCCCCGCAGAAGTACCAGATCCCGCCCAGGAACGTCAGCACGTAGAGGCTCGCCATCAGCTTTTCCGCCGCGAGCGGCGGGACCACGAACATCAGCAGCGCCGTCACCGCGTGGCCGGTCCAGTTCGGATAGGGCCGCGCGTTGATCTCGTAATGCTCCTGGAAGAGCGGGTACTCCTCGACGTTGTGGTACTGCCGCAGGATCCAGGCGTTGTAGGTGTGGCAGGCGCCGTCGATCGTGGGCAGATAGCGGACGGTCCAGAGCGGGAGGACGTACAGCAGGGCGAGCGCGAAGAAGAGACGGCGCAGCCGCCTCTCATCCCGGAGGAGATCGTTCAACGGCGGGCCTCTTGCCGCACCCGAAGCCGGTTTTCCCAGAGCACGCCGCCGTTTTTATCAGAAATCTTCACAAAATACTTTTGAAGACGTCTCTCCAGCGGAGCGCCGGGAGGCAGACCCCAGGTGTACACGTAGTCCGCGCGTCTCTTCCAGGGTTGCAGGTACAACTCGGCCGGCTCGGCTTCGATGTGCCAGATCGAGGGCCGCGCCTCGGGACGGAACCGGGTCGGGAAAAACTCCGCCGCGGCTTCGTAGTTGTCCCAATCCACCAGTCCCTTCTCGAGGGCCGCGTAGCTGGTGACGTGACCGAAGAGGAGGAGCCTGGAGGTGGGGCCGCGGTGCTCGAACAGCAGCGGCAGGACCCGGGTGTCGGGCTGGACGAGCTCGAGACCGGCCAGGAACCCCCCGATCTCGCCGTCGAGCCGGTCGTACCACCGGATTTGATACCCCAGGTTGAGCGCGGCCAACGACGCGAGGACCGCGACCCCCGCCGTCTGAGCGGTCCGGCCCAGCCGGGGGGAAAGCCACGGGATCAGCAGCAGCCAGGGATAGAGGCTCAGACGGTTCTTGAGGAACGATCCCCCCGCCAGATCGTTCGGAATGGCGAAGTAGAGAAGGAGGACCACAGCCGTGAGGAGGAGGAAGGCGTCCCGGTCCTGGAACGACCGCCGCCGGATGTTCTCGCGCCAGAGGGTGAGCGACAGGAGAAGGCCGAACACGACCGCCAGACCGCGGGCGTACGGTTGCTGGTTCTCGCTGAAGGTGATCAGCACCTCCAGGTAGCGGAGGTAGTCCAGGGCGACGTCGAAAGACCAATTGGGAGGCCACGCCGTCGGCCCCCGGTCCGAGAAGTACCAGATCGGCAGGAGGATCTGCGGCGCCAGCAGAAGGATGTGCCGCGGGTGCCGCCGCCAGTCGTCGCGCCGCAGCGTCGCCAGCCAGAGGACGGCGATGGAGATGATCGCCACCACGAACGAGACGACGTGAGAGAACCAGCAGAGCCACAGGAGCAGGTTGATCTTCAGCGCGAAGGCGAGGCTCGGGTCGGCGCGGTTGCGCCACCACAGCCCGAGGATCCAGGGGAACAGCGCCAGGCTGATCGAGAAGTTGTAGAACCCGAACTGGAACAGGTGGTTGTAGGGGAACGGAAACGCCAGGAACGCGAGCCATCGCTGCTCCCGCCAGACGGAGCCCACGAGGTACCAGACGCCGAAGAGGAACGTCAGGACGTACCCGCTCACCAGGATCTTCTCCGCGATCAGGGGCGGCACGGCGTGCATCAACAGCGCCATGGCGCCATGGCTCACCCAGTTGGGGTAAGGCCTGGCATTGATCTCGAAATACCGCTGGAACAGAGGGAAGTCTTCGGTGTTGCCGTACTGGCGCAGGATCCAGGCGTTGTAGGTATGACACGGTCCGTCGACCGTGGGGATGTACTCCACGATCCAGAAAGGCAGGATGTAGAGGAAGGCCAGGAGGAAGAAGATCCGTCGGACCCACATCTCCCCTGGCGTGCCGAAGCTCGTCATTCCTGCCTTGAGCTCCCTGTTGCCGGTCTCTACGGACCGGCGGGCGTCAGCGTTTAAGGCGTGGAATGAATGCGAGATCCGTGCCGGAAATCTTCAGGGCTGAAGCGGGGACCGCGCCTCCCAGAGCACGCCGCCGTCCTGGTCGGAGATCCGCGCGAAGTGTCTTCCGAGGCTCTGCGCCAGGGGATCGCCGAAAGGCATCCTCCAGGTGTAGACGTAATCAACGCGGCCCTGCCAACTCGCGACCAGGGTCTCCGGGTCGGCTCCGATCCTCTGGACCGGGGGCGGCGGCGTGGAGGCCCGGAACCGGGTCGGAAAGAAGTCCACCGCCGCCTCGTAGTTGTCCCAGTTCACCAGCCCCTTTTCGAGAGCGGCGTAGTCGGCGGCGTGAGTGTAGATGGGGAACTGGGAGCTGCGGCCGTTGTGCTCGAACAGCAGCGGCACGAAACGGCTGTTCGGCCGGACGCTCTCCAGACCGGCCAGGAATCGGGCCATCTCGCCGTCGAGCCTGTGATACCACCGGATCTGGTAGCTCAGGTTCAGCGCGGCCAGCAGAACGAGGACCGCGAGCCCCGCCGCCTGGGCCCTCCGCCCCAGCCGTGGAGAGAGCCAGGGGATCAGCAGCAGCCAGGGGAACAGGCTCAGCCGCATCTTGAGCATCGTTCCTCCGCCGACCGCGTTCGGACTGAGGAAGTACACCACGATCAACAGCAGGCCGAGGAGGAAGAAGGCATCCTCTTCCCGTAGCCGCCGGTCGCGGTAGACCCCGCGCCAGAGGGTCAGCAGGACGAGCACGGCGAAGAGGACCGCCATGGTCCGCGCAAACCAGAGGTGATCCGGGCTGAAGGAGAGCAGCACGCCCATGTTCAGGAAATAGCCCAGGGCCATCTCGAAGGGCCACCGGGAAGCCCGCGTCGCCGCCCCCTGGGCCGAGAAGTACCAGAGCGGCAGGATCACCTGGGGCAGGAGGATCGGGACGTGCCGCAGGTGCCGCCGCCAGGTCTCGCGCCGGATCGTCGCCAGCCATAGAACCCCGATGGCGAGGAGCGACAGCGCGAACGGGACGATGTGGGAGAGCCAGCACAGCCAGAGGAGCAGGTTGATCTTCACCGCGAAGCCGGGGGTCGGGCTCGCGCGGCGCCGCCACCAGAGTCCCAGGATCCAGGGGAGCAGCGCCACGCCCAGCGAGAAGTTGTAGAACCCGAACTGCGACGTGAGGTTGTAGGGAAAGGCGAAGGCCAGGAAGCTCAGCCAGCCCTGGTCAGGCCGCACGGAGCGCGCCAGATAGCGGAGGCCGAAGAGCAGGAGCAGCACATAGCCGCTCAGCAGGATCTTCTCCGCCACCAGCGGCGGCACGGCGAACATCAGCAGCGCCATGACCCCGTGTCCCAGCCAGTTCGGATAGGGCTTGGCGTTGATCTCGAGGTACCGCTGGAACAGCGGGAAATCCTCCGCGTTCCCATGCTGCCTCAGGATCCAGGCATTGTAGGTATGGCACGGACCGTCGACCGTGGGGATGTAGTCAACGATCCAGAAGGGGAGAACGTAGAAAAGAGCCAGGAAGACGAAGATCCACCGGCTCCAGGCCATCCTCGGCATACCGGGGCCGCTCGGTTCTTCCGTCGGGCGCACCATGGGCGGCATTCTATGGGCTGTTCGACCCCGCGTGGACGCCATCCGTCACGAGGGGCGTGCGGCTCGACCTCCGGGGCGAGGGCCCTGCCCCGTTGGGTCGGCCACCCGCCTCCCGGAGCACGTGACTCGCCCCGCGACGTGGGAGTCTCGCGCCATGGTGCAAGCGGCTCGCCCCGCAAGGTCAGGAGTGCGGCTCGCGGGGCGAGGGGCTCGCCCCCCGGAGCCAGGTGACCGACCGCGGGGCGAGAAGCTTGCCCCGTGATGCCAGGACCTCACGATACGGGGCGGATGGCTCGCGTCACCTCCCGCGTCCCCCACGTTGCAACCCGCGGCTCCCCCGCCCGTATACGGCTCCAAACGGCAAGACGCCGGACGAGGTCAGCCTTGAGACGAATCCTTCCGTTGCCCTTCCTGCTCCTGCTCCTCGCTTCCCTCTCCGTCGAGGCCGGCGACTGGCCGCGTTTCCAGGGGGAGAAGCAGGATGGGATTTCTCCCGAGAGCGGCCTGCCCCGGAGCTGGCCCGCGGAGGGGCCGCGGGTGGTGTGGAAGCGGGCGATCGGCGAAGGCTATTCGACCTTCAGCGTCGCCGCCGGACGGCTCTATACCATGGACTCGGACGCGAAGACCGAGTACGTGCTCGCCCTGGACGCGGCCACCGGCAACGAGATCTGGCGCGTCCCGATCGGCGACAAGCTCGTGGACCCGATGGGCAACGGCCCGCGCGGCACCCCGACGGTCGACGGCGGCACGATTTACGCCCTGGGCTCCCTGGGCCGGCTCCTCGCCTTGAAGGCGGCGGACGGCGCGAAGCTCTGGGAGGTGGAGCTCACCCAGGCCTTCGGCGCCAAGCGGCCCACCTGGGGATACTCGGGCTCGCCGCTCGTGGACGGCGACCTGCTGATCCTCGAAGTGGGCGGGACCGAGAAGCGAGCAATCGTGGCGTTCGAGAAGGCGACCGGCAAGGTCCGCTGGGCTTCCCAGGAGGGGGACGCGGCGTACAGCACCCCGGTCCTGATGACCATCGGCGGCGTCCGGCAGTACGTCACCGCCCGCCGCGCCGGACCGGAGGTCGTCTCGCTCCTCCCGGACGGCACGCTTCACTGGAAGCATCCCGGACCGCCCACGGTCATCGTGAGCCCGCTCTTCATCCCGCCGGACAAGGTCTACGTCTCGGCCGGGGACGACGGCGGCGCGGTCCTCTTCCGGGTGAGGACCGAGGGCGGCAGGGCCACGACCGAGGAGATCTGGAAGACCCGCGGGATGAAGAACCACTTCAACAGCGCGGTCCGTGTTGGCGACCACGTCTACGGCTTCGACAACGCCACCTTCAAGTGCATCTCCCTGGCGACCGGCGAGCCGGCCTGGGCCATGCGCGGCCTGGGCAAGGGCTCGCTCCTCGCCACGGCGGACGGCCTCCTCGTCGTGCTGTCTGACCGCGGCAAGCTCCTGCTCGTCGAGGCGACTCCCGAGAGCTACAAGGAGCTCGCGAGCTTCCAGGCCCTGGAAGGAAAGGCCTGGACCTCTCCCGTGCTCGCCAACGGCAAGGTCTATCTGCGGGACGAGGACGAAATGATCGCCCTCGACCTCGGGGTTCCCGGGGTTCCGGCGGCCGGCCGGGACGCAGAAACTGTCTCCGCACGGGCCGAGAAGAGTTCCGCCTCGGCAAACAATGAGGCCGGATCGGCCGATGACATCGTTGCCAGGCACGTGGCCGCACACGGCGGCGCGGCGCGGTGGAAGGCGGTCCGGTCGCTGGAGGTCTCCGGGACGTACACGAGCTTCAGCGAAGCCCACCCGTTCAACTTGAAGCGCCAGCGGCCGGGCCGCTACCGCTTCGAGACCCGCACGATGCGAGCGCCGGTCACCGTGGCCCACGACGGCACGTCCGCCTGGTGGATCTTCCCGCCCTACGGCGTCGACCAGGCGGCGAAGCCGCCCGAGCCCGACGCCGTCCTGATCGCCCGGGAGGCGGAGATCGAGCCGGTCTTCGTGGCCTGGAAGGAGAAGGGCCACAAGGTGGAGCTGGCCGGCCCCGGGGACGTCAACGGACAGAAGACGGTGACGCTCAAGATCACCCTGGCCAACGGCTGGGAGGAGACCTGGCACCTCGATCCCCGGACCTGGCTCGAAGTGGCGGTGGATTCGATGGTGATGGACTACACCCAATCCCGCTCGAAGATCACGCAGCGGGCCTACTTCTCGGATTTCAAGACCGTGGACGGCCTGGTGATTCCTCACCGGATCGAAAAGGAATACGGAGCCCGGGCGAGCCTTATGGTGATCGAAACGCTGAAGGTCGATCGGCCGCTCGACGACGCGGCGTTCAAGATGCCGGAGATCCCAAAGCCGCCCGCGCCTTAACCGGCCCGGCTCAGCTCGCGGTGTTCTTGATGAAGAACGTCACCGTTCCGGTCCCCGTGTTTCCAGTGCTGCGCTGAACGGCGGTGATCTCGGCCTGGAAGAATCCGGAGGCACCCGCGGGGACCTGCCAGGAGCCGGTGAACAGGCTGGGCGTGGTGCCGGGGAAGCTCAGGAGCACCGTCTCCGACGGCGGCTGGCCGACGGGTCCAATGGCGGCCGTCACCACGAAATCGGACGGGATCCAGGGCTGACCCGCGGCGATCTGGCAGCCGCACATCATGGTCACGTTCACCTGGAAGGGTACGGTGTAGGGCAGGGAGGTCGAGGGGATCGCCAAGTGCGTGGCGGGTTCCATCACCTGGACCAGGAGCCCGGGGATCTCGACCACGAAGCCCGGCCCCTGATCGATACTCTGCCCGGGCGTGATCCACTGGGTCGTGGTCACCCGGTGGGCGGACTGAAGCCCGCCGAGCGGCCCGAAGGCCGTGATCTCCAGTAGCGTCGGCCGGGAGATGTCCAGGTCCACGACGAGCCCGGAGGTCGCCGTGTCCGGGGACAGCCACCAGACCGTGGGCGTGCCGCCGGAGGATTCCGGAGGCGTCACGATGGCGCTGAGGGAAGCGTTGGACGAGTAGAGATTCGACAGGTTTCCAGAGTCCGTACCCAGGGCGAGGCCACCGCCGAGCCGCTTGCCCGTCAGGCCGTCGCGGATCGTGACCTCCGAGCCGCCGATGTCATCCGCCAGGAATTTGCCGCCCTTCGCCTGCACCCGCACGGTGATCGAGGTGGAGCTTGCCATGGCCATTGGGTCCTCCCTTGAGGGAGTCTAGCTGGATCGACCGCCGTCGCACGGCGTGCTACCATTCTTGCATGGCAGAGTCTATTACCCAGCGCGAGCTCCGGAACGACAGCGGCGAGATCATGCGCCGGCTGGACCAAGGGGAGTCCTTCATCATCACTCGCAACGGTGTGCCGGTAGGGGAGCTCACCCCTCTGCGGCGCCATCGGTTTGTACCCACGGCGGCAGTGGTTGCCATTTTCAGGAACGCGCCTGCTATTGATCCTGACCGTTTCCGCGCCGATGTCGATGCGTGGGCCGACCAGGACATCTTGCCTCGTGTCTGACCGGCGCCGCGCTCGCGGCATCCTCGATACCTCTGTGGTCATCGATCTTGAACAGATTGAGCCTGCACGGCTTCCGATCGAATCTGCCGTAAGCGCAATCACGATGGCTGAGCTTGCCGCCGGTCCGCATGCCACATCGGACCCCGAAGAGCGGGCGCGCCGTCAGGACCGGCTCCAGCGCGCGGAAGCCGCGTTCGATCCTCTACCCTTCAACGTCGAGGCAGCGCGTGCCTACGGGAGGATCTATGCTGCTGTTACGTCCGCTGGACGCAAGGCAAGGGGAGCGCGTGCCATCGATCTCCTGATCGCGGCGGTCGCTTGCGCTGCTGACCTGCCGCTCTATACCCGCAATCCCGAAGATTTCCGTGCGATTGGTGATCTTGTTGAGATCGTAGCAGTATGAGCCTGTAAAGGACTCTGCTCATTAGGGGGTGAGTCAGAGCGGTCCCGGAAACGGGACCGGGACCGCTCCGGGAGGCTCACTCTGTGATCACCTGATACGGCTCACACTCGATCGTCCCGCACATCCCGCCATGTCCCTCACAGGACAGGTTCTGCCATGCCTGGTCGACGGTATCGCCGAAGCCTCCGGCCGAATATCCGGTCTGGCAACAATCCACCCAGCACCCGTAGTAAGCACCACCGCCGGCACTAGCGGTGCCAAGACCTGCGACGGCGAGGAGCGAAGCCAGACCCATCATGCGAAGCAATTTCATCTCTTTCCTCCAGTGGTGAAGACCGTAGGGCGGGATGCCGTACAGAACCTACGGTGCGCGAAGCGCTCAGCCAGGAGACACGGTCACTTGTATTTCTCTCCCACCCGCCGGTACGCCTCCCGGAAGGGAATCCCTTCTTCCAGCACCATCCGGTAGGCCTCTTCCGCCGCGTAGAGCTCCGGCTCCAGACGAATCTTTTCGGGATGGAACCGCACGCCGGGCAGGGCGGCGGCGAGGATGGCGAGGGTGTTGCGGGCGAGGTCGATCCCACGGAAGAGAGGGGCTTTCAGGAGCTGGAGGTCCCGATGGTAGCCCGAGGGGAGCTTGGCGGCGACGGCCAGGGCTTCGAGGAGGCAGGCCTGCGCTGTGGCCGTGCGCCCGCGGACCAGCTCGAAGACGTCCGGGTTCCGCTTCTGCGGCATGATCGAAGAACCGGTCGTCATCTCCGAGGGCAGGCTTACGAAGCCCAGCTCGCGCATGGAGAAGAGGACGAGATCCGACGACAGCCGTCCGAGGTCCTGCATCAGCAGGGCGATCTCGAAGAGGATCTGCGACTCGGCCTTGCCGCGCGAGAGCTGAACGGCGGTGACGGGCTCGTGGACCGCCGCGAAACCCAGCTTGCGGCGGGTCGCTTCCCGGTCGATAGGGAGGAGCGGCGTGCCGTAGCCGGCGGCGGAGCCTAGAGGGTTCTTCGAGACGCGGCGGGCGCAGGCCGTAAGGCCTTCGGCGTCGTCCCGCAGCTCGGCCGCGAATCCACCGGCCCAGAGGGGGACCGAGCTGGGCATGGCCGGCTGGAGATGGGTGTAGCCGGGGAGGGGAGTCGCGGACTCCCGCTCCGCCAGCTCATCAAGAGCGGCGGCCACGCCCCGCGCGCCTTCGGCGAGGCGGCCGATCTCGTCCAGGAGATACAGACGTAGCGCCGCCAGCACCTGATCGTTCCGCGAGCGGCCGAGGTGGACCCGGGCTCCGGCTTCGCCAAGACGAGATTCCAGGGCGGTGTGGACGTCCTCGTCCGCGAGGCCGATCTCCCACTCTCCCGCCTCGTGGCTCCGGGCCAGCTCTTCGAGGCCGTTCCGGATGGCGTCCAGATCCTCCGCTCCGAGGAGCCCCGCTTCGTGGAGCATCTCGGCGTGGGCGATGGAGGCGCGGACGTCGTAGGGGACGAGGCGGGCGTCCAGGACGTGGTCCTCACCGGCGGTGTACCGGAGGACCCGCTCGTCCAGGGGCTCGCCCTTGTCCCAGAGACGGCTCAAGCCGCGGCCTCCGCGGCCTGCGACTCGGCGTAGGCCCGCACGAGGCGGGTGTAGAAGCGGGCGCCGTCCACGACCTCGCTCTCCAGGACGTACTCGTCCGGCGTGTGCGAGCGCTCGGTCCGCCCCGGGCCGCATTTCACGGAGGGGATGCCTTCCATGAACACCATGTCCGAGAGGGTGGCCGAGCCGAAGGCGGCCGCCTCGGGCCGCGCCCGCCGGGCCGCTTCCACCAGCGGACACGACTCGGAGGTCTCCCGGGGCAGAAGCCGGTCGGAGAGCACCCGGACCTCGCCCGCGATCACGCCCCGGATCCGCTCGACGATCTCGCGCCGGTCCAGGGACGGCGTGGTCCGCACGTCGAGGATCGCGGCGGCCTCGCCGGGCACCACGTTGCGCGCCGTGCCCGCCCGAAGCTGGGTGGGCTCCAGGGTGATCGGCCCGAGGTAGGGGTGCGGCGCGCCGAAGTCCACCCGCTCCAGGGCCACGAGGTCGTGGGCCAGGAGACGCGCGGCGTTCTTCGCTCCCAGCCTCCCGGCGTGGGCCGCGTGGCAGGTGTCCCCCCGCGCCAGCAGCTCCAGGACCATCAGCCCCTTCTGCGCCACGGCGAAGTCGAGGCCGGTGGGCTCGCCGATCACGGCCGCCGCCGGGGGCATGCCCCGCCGGGCCAGCTCCGCCATCACGTTCTCGGTGCCGATGCCCCGCGTCTCCTCGCCTTCGACGAGCGCCAGGGCGAGCGTGAACGGCAGGTCGGCTTCGCGGAAGGCGAGGAAGGCCGCCACCATGGCCGCCACCGCGGCCTTGGCGTCGTTCGAGCCGAGCCCGTAGACCTTGCCGTCGATCTCCTCGACGTTCCACGGATCGCGCGTCCAGCCCGGCGCGGGCGGGACGGTGTCGAGATGGGTGTCGAGAAGCAGCACGGGGCCGCGGCCCACCGTGGCCAGCAGGCTGTTGCCGATCCGCTCCGGGTTCAGGCCGTTGCGCCGCAGCAGGTCCGCCAGGTAGTCGGCCGCCGCGCCCTCCTGGCCCGAGACCGAGGGGATCGCCACGAGCGCGCGGTGCAGGGCCAGGATCTCCCGCTCGGGAAGCATCAGCGGGACCCTCCGGCGAGGACGGGCACGGGCGAAGCCGGCGGATGTCCGGCGGCCTGCTCGGCGGGGGTGAGGGCCTTGACGTCTTCCACGACGAGCGTGCCCACTCCCTCGTTGGTGAACACCTCGGCGAGGATGCCGTCCGGCAGGTCGTGCGAGAGGATGTGGACCCGCCGCACGCCGCCGTGGATGGCCGCCTCGATGGCCGACGTCTTGGGCAGCATGCCGGCGACGAGGCCGCCTTCGTCCCGCAGCCGGCGCAGGCCGGCGAGGTCGGTGTAGGAGACCAGCGAGCCGGGGTCGGTCGGCCGCTCCAGGATGCCCGCCGCGCCGGTCATGAACAGCAGCTTCTCCGCCTTCAGGGCCACGGCCAAGGCGGACGCCACCGTGTCGGCGTTGATGTTGAGCAGGGTGCCGTCGTCGGCGGCCGAGAGGGGGCTGACCACCGGCACGTAGCCGGCGTCCATCAGCTCGATCAGCACCCTGGGATCGACGCCGGTGACGTCGCCCACGAAGCCGTAGTCCACCATCTCGTCGCCGACCCGGACCGGCGGGCGCTTGCGGGCCTGGATCAGGCCGCCGTCCACGCCCGAGACCCCCACCGCCGGCAGGCCGACGCCGCGGCAGACCGACAGCAGATGGGTGTTGACCGATCCGTTGAGGATCATGGCCGCGACCTCCAGGGCCTTGGCGTCGGTGACGCGCCGTCCCTCGACGAAGCGCGCCTCTCCCCCGAGGGCCTTGGCGAGCTCCGTGGACTGCGTGCCGCCGCCGTGGACGAGCACGACGCGGATGCCCACCTGATGCAGCACCTCCACCTGCTCGATCAGGGCGCGGGCCGTGGCCTCGCGCTCCAGGGCGCCGCCGCCGGCCTTCAGGACGAAGGTCTTGCCCTTGAAGATCCGGATGTAGGGGACCGCGTGCTTCAAGGCCGCCGCTTCGGCGGAACGCTGTCCGACGTCTTTCATCTCAGTCTCCTCCTATCCCCGGAGCAGGCGGTGGAGCACCGCCATCTGCGCCCACATGCGGTTCTCGGCTTCGCGGACCACCACGCTGCGGGGGCCGTCGAGCACCGCGTCCTTCACGACCACGTTCCGCCGCACCGGCAGGCAGTGCATGAACCGGCAGTCCGGCGCGGCGCCGGCGAACCAGTCCTCGTCCACACACCAGTCGCGGAGGCCGGCGCGGAAGGCCGCCTCGGCTTCCGGATTCCCATAGTGCACGGGCGAGGTCCACGACTTGGCGTAGATCACGTGCGCGCCTTGCAGTCCCTCGGCGCGGTCGTCCGTCTCCCGCACCGAGCCGCCGGAGAGCGCCGCCGCCCGGCGGGCCGCCTCCATGACCGGTTCCGGCAGGCCGAAGCCCTCGGGGCGGAGCACCGTCACCTCCATCCCCCGCAGCGCCGCCATGTGGACGGCGGCGGCGGGCACGGCCAGCGGCAGCGGCTTCGGGTGCCACGCCCAGGAGAGGACGAGCTTCCCGCCGTTCGCCGGAATGCCGAGGTCGTCCATCGTCTTCCAGTCCCCCAGGGCCTGGCAGGGATGATCCACGGCGGACTCCATGTTGATCACCGGCCGCTGGCAGACCTCCGCCATCTGGTGGAAGGTCGAGTCCGCCAGATCCGCCGCGAGGTCGGTCCCGCCCGCGAACGAGCGGATTCCGAGGGCGTCGGCGTAGCTCGCCAGCACCGGGATGGCCTCGCGCACGTGCTCGGCCGCGGCGCCGTCCATGACCACGCCGTCCCGGGTCTCCAGGATCCAGGTCCCCTGGCCCGGCGAGATCACGAACGAATTGCCGCCCAGCCGCGCCATCCCCGCCTGGAACGAGGCCAGGGTGCGCAGGGACGGATTGAAGAACAGCAGCGCCAGGATCTTGCCCTTGAGCGCCTCCGGCTCCGGATGCCGCTCCAGCCGCGTGGCGAGGTCCAGGAGATCCCGGACCTCCCCGGGAGCGAAGTCCGCGAGGTGGAGGAACCCCTTCACGGGCGGATCTCCGCCAGCGCCTTGGCCAGCGTGTGGACGTGCCCTTCCTCCAGCACCAGCGGCGGCAGGAGGCGGACGATGGACGGATCGCCGCTCGTGCCGGTCAGGATGCCATGGTCGAGAAGCTCGTTGACGATCTCGCGGGCCGGCCGGGTGGTCCGCAGGCCGAGCAGGAAGCCCTCGCCCTGGATGGCCGTCACCGGGCCCACCTGGCAGGTCTCGCGGATCAGCGCCTCGAGCGTCTTGACCCGGTCCATGAGGCCCTCGGACTCGATGATCTCGATCACCGCCTCGATCAGCGCGCAGGCCATGGGGCCGCCGCCGAAGGTGGTGCCGAGGTCCCCCGCCTTGAGCCCCTGGGAGACCGCTTCGCTCACCAGCACGGCCCCGGCGGGGAAGCCGGCGGCGAGCCCCTTGGCGGTGGTGAGGATGTCGGGCGTCACGCCCCAGGCCTGCGCCGCGAAGGGTTGGCCGGTCCGCCCCATGCCGCACTGCACCTCGTCGAAGATCAGCAGGGAGCCCGCGTCGCGGGTGAGCTTCCGGGCTTCGCGGAGGTAGTCGGCTCCCAGCGAGTAGGCGCCGGCCTGCCCCTGGATGGGCTCGGCGATGAGCGCGGCCACGTCCGGCGTCAGGGCCTGGGCCAGGGCTTCGACGTCCCCGCGCGGCACGAAGGTCACCTCGAAGGGCCGCCGCGGGAAGGCGTACCACTTCTCCCAGGCTCCCCAGGTGATCGCCGCCGCGGCGGCCGTGCGGCCATGGAAGGCGCCCTCGACGGCCACGATCCGGTTCCGTCCCGTGTGGCGGAAGGCGAGGCGCAGCGCGTTCTCGTTGGCCTCGGCGCCGCTGTTGACCAGAAACGCCCGGGTGAGGCCGGCCGGGCCGAAGCGGACCAGCCGCTCGGCGGCGCGGGCGCGCACGCTCAAGGGGACGGAGTTGCTCTGGAAGAACAGCTCCTCGGCCTGGCCGGCGAGCGCCGCCATGAGGCGCGGATGCCGGTAGCCCAGCAGGGCCACGGCGTGACCGCCGTAGAAATCGATCAGCTCGCGGCCGTCGCGGGTGTAGAGGATCGCCCCCTCGCCGCGGACGGGCTCGACGGGCGTGTGCGGATAGACGGGCAGCATCCACCGGGCTTCGTCCAGCTCGGCCTGGGGGAGGGTTGCGACGGCGGTCTCGGTCATTCCTCGGTTCTCCTTGATCACAGCGGTTCCCCCCACCCCGAACCCTCACCCCCGGCCCCTCTCCCGACCCCTCCCTCCCACCCACACCGGGAGAGGGGAGAGGTTAGTCTCAACCCCCACAGCAAGACGCTTTTCTCCCTCCTCTCCCGGTGTGGGTGGGAGGGAGGGGTCGGGAGAGGAGGGCCGGGGTGGTGAGGGCTCACAGCCAACCCACGCCGGGAACGGTCAATCCCGCCGTCTCCGGAAATCCCATCAAACGGTTCATCCATTGCAACGCGCCCCCGGCCGCCCCCTTCACCAGATTGTCGATGGCCGAGAAGACCACCAGGTGGTCCCCCTGGGCCACGGCGGCGAGGCGGGCGCGGTTCGTTCCCACCACGTCCTGGAGGCGCGGCGGATCGGGGAGGATATCCACAAAGGGCGATCCCTCATAGAAACCCGCCAGGGCGGCCCGCACCTCCTCCGACTCCATGGGCCGGACCAGCCGCGCCTGCACGGTGGCGTAGATGCCGCGCGCGAACGGTCCCGCCTGGGGAACGAAGAAGATCTCCGGCTCCACCCCCGAGGCCGCCGCCGCCAGCACCCGCATCTCCGGCTCGTGCCGGTGCTTCAGCGGGTTGTAGGCGAACAGGTTGCTCCGCCGCGCCGGGTGGTGCGTCGTGGCCGTGGGCGTCCGCCCCGCGCCCGTGCTGCCGGTGGTGGCGACCACGGAGATCCGCGGCTCCACCAGCCCCAGCTTCAGCAGCGGCACGGTCGCCAGCAGCGTCGCCGTCACGAAGCAGCCGGGATGCCCCACGTGCCCCTCCGGCGCGCCGTCCAGGTGTTCCGGCAGGGCGCAGCGGAACTCCGCCAGCCGGCCCGGCGCGCCGTGGGCGTGGCCGTAGACCTTGGCGTAGGCTTCCGCCCCGGCGAAGCGGAAGTCCGCCGAGACGTCCACCACCCTCGCGTCCGCCCCGGCCTTCGCCGTCTCGTTCAGGAGCTCGTCGATCATCGGCGCGGCGGCCCCGTGGGGCGCGGCGCAGAGCACGGCGAGCCTGCCGTGGCCGTCGATGGCCTTTGGCAGATCCTCCCGGCTGGTGAAGGCCAGGCCCGGGAAGCAGCCGGCGAGATGGGGAAAGGTGGATTCCACCGATCCCCCCGCCTGGCTCTCCGAGACCACGGCGGACGGCCGCAGGAACGGATGCCCGGCCAGCAGCCGCAGCAGCTCGCCGGCGACGTAGCCCGATCCGCCCAGGACGATCGTGGGAACCGGACTGGTCATCCCGCCACCGCCTGCGCCGCGGGCACGCCGAGCCCCAGGCGCTGCCGCACCAGGGCGGCGAGGCGCTCGCCGTCCGTGCGGGCGTTGATCGCCGGGACGCCGCACTGCTCCTCGATGATCCGCGTCCCCGCCAGGTTGTCCGTGGCCGGGCCGGTCACCGCCACCGGCTCGATGCCGAAGCGCTCGCGGAGCAGGCGCACGCCGCCCCAGGCCGCCACCGGATCGTTGGCCGCCAGCACCACGGCGGTGAAGGCGGAGCGGATCTCCGGATCGTCCAGGATGGCCGCCACGCCGTAGGCGCCGATCAGGCCGTCCCCCAGCTCGGCGACCAGCGCGTCCGGCCGGCCGCCGGCGAGCTTGGTCAGCAGCGTCCGGGTCACGGCGGGCGCGTTGGCCGGCGTCGTCGTCACCACGCCGAGATCGGTGAAGATCCCGGTCGCCCGCGCCCCGGCGTCCTCCATGGCCAGCACGTCGCGGCGCAGGGAGACCCCGGTGGTCTTGAGGCCGTCCACGGTCAAGCCGGCGTGGGTCATCTCGCGGACCAGCGTGCACGCCGCGGCCGTCTTGCCGCAGTTCATGCACGAGCCCACCAGCGCCACCACCGGCACGCCCGCCGTGTCGAGGGCCGCGTCGAGATTCAGCGGCTCGCCGCCGATCCGCGCCGGCACGCCGATGCGCTCGCCGAGGATGGGGAAGTGGAGCACGGCCCCCAGCACCTCGCACTCGAACGGCGGGCCGAGATCAGGGTTGACCGAGTCGCAGATCCCCAGGACGCCGCCGATGTTCAGCAGGTTCACCGTGTCGCCCGGCGCCAGCCGCTCCGGCAGGTGGCCCGAGTAGCCGAACAGGGCGTTGCGGTGCCCGAGGGCGCCGGCGATGACGTCGCCCTTCTTCACCTGCGCCATGCGGCCGCTGGGCAGCTCGATCTGGCTGTACGTGCCCTTGTCGTTGAGCACGCGCACCGCCACCACGACCCCTTCCTCGCAGGGGATCTGGGAGCTCACCCGCACCTCGCGCTTGAGGCCGCAGGAGCGGGTAACGGAAGCGATCTTGTCGAGCAGCACGGTCTTCATCGTCAGCCTCCGGCGCCCGCCATGCGGGCGTAGAGCTCACCGGGGAGCGCGGCGATCCGCGAGAACCCCTTGGCGTCCGCCGCCGTCCACTCGCCGGCCGCCTCGCCGTAGACGCCCCGCGAGGCGTCGCGCAGCGAGAAGGGCGACGAAACTCCTTCCACGAACACGGTCCCGGTGCGGAAGAGGAAGTAGACCTCACCCGTAACCCGCCCCTGGGACGAGAGCAGCAGGGCCTCGATGTCGCGGCAGACCGGCTCCAGGTGCTGACCCTCGTGGACCAGGTCGCCGTAGACGGACGAGACCGTGTCCTTGATCCGGATCTGCCGCCCGGTCAGCGTCAGCTTCTCGAGCTCCCGGTGGGCGGCCAGCAGCACCTCGGCGGCCGGGGCCTCGAAGGCCACGCGCCCCTTGATGCCGAGGATCGTCTCCCCGAGATGGATGCCGCGGCCGATGCCATGACCTGCCGCCAGCGCTTCCAGCCGCTCGATCAGCTCCACGGGTCCCAGCTCCTCGCCGTCGAGGGACGTGGGCACGCCGTGGGTGAAGCCCAGCGTGTGGCGCGAGGCCGGGATCGGCGCGTCGAAAGCGCCCTGGGTCAGCACCCAGGCGGACTCGGGGATCGACTCGGTGGTGCCGAGGGTCTCCTTGCCGCCGATGGTCACCCCCCAGAGGCCGCGGTTGACCGAATAGGCCGCGCCAAACGGCGGCACGGGAAGGTCCCGCGCCTCCAGGTAGGCCACCTGCTCGGCCCGCGCCCGCGGCTCGTCGCGCACCGGCGCCAGGATCTCCAGGCTCGGATCGAGCGTCCGCAGGGCCACCTCGAAGCGCACCTGGTCGTTGCCGGCGGCGGTGGAGCCGTGGGCCACCGTGCGGGTGCCCAGCCGCGCCGCCGCCTTCGCCACCTCCTGCGCCTGGATGGACCGCTCCGCGCCGACGCAGATCGGATAGACCTGTCCCCGCCGGACGTTGCCGAAGATCAGGAAGCGCAGCACCTTCCGGAAGAACTCCTCGCGGGCGTCCACCAGGATGTGGTCGGCGGCGCCCAGGGTCTTGGAGCGCGCCGCCAGGTCCGCCGCGGCGGAGGCGTCGAAGCCGCCCGTGTCCACCGTCACGGTCACCACCGGCCGGCCGTATGTCTCGGCCAGCCAGGGAATGCAAAAAGAGGTGTCCAGCCCGCCGGAAAAGGCGAGCATGATCGGGTCGGACATCGTTCACTCCTCCTTGAGGAAGCTTTCGATTCGCTGGATGAGGCGCTTCTGGTCGCCGGCGGAAGCGGTGGCCGCGAATACGGTGTCGTCGCCGGCCATGGTTCCCACCACCTCGGGCCAGCCGGCCCGGTCGATGGCGAGCGCCACGCTCTGGGCGGTGCCCACGGCGGTGAGGATCACGGTCAGGTTGGGACCCGCCGGCTTCATGGCGCGCACGAAGCGGGCGAATTCCGCCACGTCGGGATCGCCGCCGTTGCGCTGCGGGCGGGCGTACCGGCCGTCGATCCACGCCACCCCGAGGTCGCGCAGGTCGCGGCTGACGCTCGACTGCGTCGCCGTGATCCCCCGCTCGCGCAGCAGGTCCACGAGCTCCCCCTGACTCGTCACCCGGTGGGAGTCGAGGAGCGCCAGGACTTCCTGCTGGCGGGCAATACGGTGTTCGTGGTCGCTCGGCATCGTCGTCGGTCTCGTGGCAAATCCATGCGCATTATACAACGTACGCTGCATGAAATGTCAACGGGGCGGACGAATATTCCAGGGATCCCCGGCGAGGGATCGCCGGGGATCGCCTCAGGTGAAGGAGCTAACTATTTCTTGGACCAGAAGTCCTTGCCGAACCTGTCGGCGAGCGTCTTGCCCGCCCCTTCCCGGCGGATCCACTGCTTGACCCACCAGTCGGGATCGTAGGGCTCGTCGATGTCCGGAATGGGCTTCCCGAAACCTGGGAGGTTGTCGAACTGTCCCTCTTCGATGGCCTCACGGACGCGGTTCTCCGCCACGAGCTCGATGGCGCGGCGGGAGTAGCGGTTCCTGCTCATGCGGGGAGAAAACAGAGGGGGAAGGGCGGGGGATTCCCTGGTTGAGCCGCGTCCATCGTTGACACGGAACATTCCGGCGAGTATCGTAAGAGAATGTCAGTCGTGGTCCAAATCCAAAACGTACCGGACGAAATCCACCGTAAGCTGAAGGCTCGGGCTGACCTCGCCGGAATGTCGGTCTCTGAGTACGCACTCCGTGAGATCGAGCAGTCTCTTGAGCGCCCGACACACGAAGAGTTCCTGGAGCGGCTCCGTAGGCGGACAAGTTTCGAGCCCACTGAGTCGATTGCGGACGCCGTGAGATCTGAGCGCGAAAACCGTTGATCGTCCTGGATGCTTCTGCCGCGGTAGAAATCCTCCTGAAGACCTCGGCCAGCGTCCCGATTGTCGAGCGTATCCTAGGCCGGAAAGTCCCGCTTCACGCGCCGTACCTTATCGATCTCGAGGTCGCACAGATCTTGCGCCGGTTCGTTGCGCGTGAGGGGCTTCCCTCGGAGCGCGCCCGACAGGCTCTTGAGGATCTCGCACGTCTACCTCTGGATCGGTTCCCTCATCTGTCGCTTCTGCCCAGAATTTGGCAGTTGAGGGAGAACCTGACCGCATACGACGCATCGTACGTCGCTCTCGCTGAGACCCTCGATGCCACACTGCTGACCCGTGATGGCCGCATCGCGCGAGCCCCGGGGCATGCGGCTCGGGTTGAGGTTTTCTAGGGCAAGCTGGCTAGCTAGGCGCTTTCCCGGAGCAGGTTGAGCCCCGGCACCTCCGCCGGGCAGATCTGGATCTGGACTCGACAACCCAGAGCGTCGGCGACATCCGCCAGAGTGCGGAGGGTGAGGTTCCGGCCGCCCCCCAGCAGTTGAGAGACGTATCCCTTCGTCTTCCCGAGACGGGCCGCAAGCTCCGTCTGGGTAATCCCGGAGGTCTCCAAGGCCTTGGCCATGGCCTCGGTCACTTCGAGGATCAACTCCTCCTGGCGGAGACCCCGAGCATCCTCAAGCTCCATTTCTTCGTAGGTTGTGAGCTCCCTGTCGTCCATTTTTGGCCTCCAATCTTTCACGCTCATCGTGTTCAGACAGGATACGGACAGCTCTCTCTACATCCGATTCGTTCAGGTCGTCCTTCTTCTTGCGGAGACCGAGAGCGACCAGAAATCGACCGCCAGGCCGATAGTCCCCGAGGAAGCGCACTTGAAACCTCTTGAACTCCCACAGGCCCCGCCCCTGTTTTCCGAGGCTCTTGAAGTGTTCCCGATTCGAGATGTCCCCAATGTCCGCGAGGCGTTTGAACAAGGCGAGCACCTTCTGCCGATCCTCACGAGAGAGCTCCTTGAAGAAATCGAGAGCCGGCGTGCGGCCTCGGAAGTCGACCGCCCACTCCACCACAAGTTTCAGGCCCCGTACCGCGACGACACGTTTCGACGCCATTCAGAGTTTACTCCTAGCTAAACACTCTGGTCAAGAGGCAGGGATACAGCCGGTCTCAACACGAGCGTGACTCGCATGGATGGTGCGAAGATGCTAGGAGTGAGAAGAGAAGGATGTCAAGTTCGGGAACGAAGAGTTGTGCTTCCAGGAGATCCCTGCAGCACCGCCTCCGCCACCCCCGTCCCATTCCGGATGCAATCCGGCACCGAAACCCCGCCCAGGAAGTTCCCTCCGATCCGCAGGCCCGGCAACGCCGCTTCGATCTCCCGCGCCCGCTCCACGAAGCGGCCGTGGCCCACCTCGTATTGTGGGATCGCCCGCGGCCAGCGGCGGACGTTCAGGAAGGCGGGCTCTCCCTTCAATCCCAGGGGACCCCGCAACTCCGAGATCACCGTTTCGGCGATCCGCGTCTCGTCCTGCGCCACGATCTCCGGATCGGTGCGGCCTCCCACGAAGGCGGCCAGGGCGGCGTGGCCTTGCGGAGCGCGGTCGGGGAAGAGCTCGGAGGGGAAGAGACAGCCGAGGACCTGCAAGCCCTCCTTGCGCGGCGAGAGGAATCCGAAGCCGGCCAGGGGATGGCCGACGTCCTCGCGCCGCCATCCTGAAGAGACGATCGCCACCGGCGCGTAGGGGATCTCCGCGAAGAGACGGCTCGCTCCGGCCGTGGCGTCCTCCAGCAGGCGGGCCGCGACGTCGGCCGGCACGGAGAGCACGACCCGTGCGGCCTCGACCGGACCGGCGGCGGTCTCGACGACGTAGCCGCCCTCCGTCCGCCTCACGCTCCGCGCGGCCACGCCGGTGCGGACGTCCCCGATCTCCCGCGCCAGCCTCCGGGGCAGCTCATCCAGACCTTCGCGGAAGGAGAACATCGCGCCTCCGGGAGCCGGACCCTTCCGCCGGGCCAGCGCGCCGCGGATCAGACTGCCGTGCTCCGTCTCCAGGCTGTGGATCTTCGGCACCGCCCAGCGCACCGACAGCCTTTCTGGATCGCCGGCGTAGACGCCCGAGACGAACGGGCCGACCGCGTAGTCCAGGAACGCCTGCCCCAGCCGGCGGCGGACGAACTGCGCGATCGTCTCCTCCGTGCCCGCGGGCGGGCGGCCGATCCAGGGCTCCCTGAGCAGGCGGAGCTTGGCGCCGGCGGGAAAGAGGGGAGTCTTGAGGAATCCGCCCGGGCCTCCAGGCAGGGGGACCAGCTCGCCGCCCTTGTAGAGATAGCGCCGCTTGCTCGACGGGTTGGCGACGATCCGTTCCCCTTCCAGCCCGGCCTCGCGGATCAGCCGGCCGACGCTCTCGTGGTTCTCCAGGACCGTGTTCGGTCCCATCTCGAAGCGCCAGGGCCCGTCGGTCAGCGTCTCCATGGAGCCGCCCACCCGGCCCGCAGCCTCGAGCACCGCGACTCGCATCCCGCCCCGCTTGAGATGGAAAGCCGTCGTCAGCCCGGAGATCCCCGCGCCGACGACCACCGCGTCCAACCGTCCGTCCGTCATAGCGCGAAGCATAGCCTCAGTCTGTCTCCCTCCTCTCCCGGTGAGGGAGGGTGGGAGGGGTCGGGAGAGGAGGGCCGGGGAGGTGAGGGCTCACACCGTCCGCGAGTAGCGCGTCGCCGCGGCCGGCTCGCCGAGGTAGGCGTCGAAGACCATGGCCACGTTCCGCACCAGGAACCGGCCCATGGGCGTGACCTCGATGGCGTCGGGACCGATCTCCACCAGGCCGTCCGCCGCCATGGGCTCCAGGGCCTTCAGCGCGTCGCCGAAGGTGCGGTCGAAGTCGATCCCGAAGCGGCGCTCCACCTCCCGCTTGTCCAGGCGGAAGTGGCACATCACGTCCATGATCACCCGCCGCCGCAGCTCGTCGTCCGCCGACATGTCCAGCCCCCGGCAGGTGGCGAACCGGCCGGCCATCAGGGCGTCCGCGTACTCGGTCATGGTCTTGACGTTCTGCGCGTAGCCGCCCGCCACCTCGCTGATGGACGAGACGCCGAAGCCGATGAGGTCGGACTCGGCGCAGGTGGAGTAGCCCTGGAAGTTGCGCGTCAGGGTGCCCTCCCGGAGCGCCCGGGCCAGCGGGTCCTCGGGCCGCGCGAAGTGGTCCATGCCGATGAAGACGTACCCCGCCTCCATCAGGATGTTGGTGGCGTCCTCCAGCATCCGCAGCTTGTATTCGGGCGCGGGCAGGGCCGCGGGATCGATCGCCCGCTGGTGGCGGAACATCGAGGGGAGATAGGCGAAGTTGAACAGCGCCAGCCGGTCCGGGGCCATGCGCACGATCTCGCGCACCGTGGCGGCGAAGCTCTCGGGCGTCTGGTTCGGCAGACCGTAGATCAGGTCCATGTTGACGCTCCGGATCCCCCGCCGGCGGATGCCGTCCAGCACGCCCCAGGTCTCCTCCGGGCTCTGCTCGCGCCGGACCGCCCGCTGCACGTCCGGGTTCAGGTCCTGCACCCCCAGGCTCACCCGGTTCACCCCCGCGGCCGCCAGCGCGTCGAGCTGCTCCGGCGTGCACTCGCGGGGATCGACCTCGACGCCGATCTCGCAGTCGGGGGCCAGCCGGAAGTTGCGCCGGATCAGGCCCATCAGCTCCGTCAGGTCCTCCGGCGGCAGGAACGTCGGCGTACCGCCGCCCCAGTGGACCTGCACGACCTCCCGCCGGTCCCCGCCCAGCAGCGCCGACGCCATCTCCATCTCCCGGGCCAGGAGCGGCAGATAGCGCCGGCCCCAGGTGCGGTCGCGGGAGATCGTCACGTTGCAGCCGCAGAACAGGCAGCGGGTGGTGCAGAACGGGACGTGCACGTAGATCGAGAGCGGCCGGTCCCCGCGCTCGCGGCTCCGGTTCAGCAGGGTGGCGTAGTCCGCGGAGCCGAACCCGGCCTCGAACTGCGGCGCCGTGGGATAGGAGGTGTACCGGGGGCCGGGCCGGTCGTACTTCGCGATCAGGCCGCGGTCGAACTGGATCGGGGACGAGAAGTCGTTCGCCATGGGGGAACGGTAGCGCCGGGATTGCCCCGGCGCACCGTTCCGAGGGAGAGAACGAAGCTACCCCGAAGGGTGGGCTCTAGATCAATCCGGGATGCACTTGCAGCAATCCGGCGGATGCAGCGCCAGGTGGTAGCCCGGAGGACAGTCGATGCACCGGACCGTCGCGCAGATGTTGGCGGCGTCGACGCGCGGTGTGGACAGCGCGCCCAGGGCCACGACTCCGGCCAGGAAGGCGATCTTGGCGAGTTTCTTCATGAAGGCTCCTTTCCTGCGGTGCCGCTCAGGTGCGGCACGGGTCAGAGTATAGGCGAGGGGCCGGGATCAATCCGGGATGCACTTGCAGCAGACCGGCGGCTTGAGGGCCGGGTGCTGGCCTTCCGGACAGGACATACAGCGGACCGTGCTGCAGTCGATCACGGCCTCGGCACGCGGCGCGGAGGACAGGGCGGTGAGGGCCAGGACCCCCGCCAGGAAAGCCATCTTGGTGAGCTTGCTCATGGAAGTACTCCTTTACGACCGTGCCGCTTCGGTGCGGCACGGCCGGGGATTATAGCTGATCTTCTATTTCTTACCGGCCCAGCCCGGGAATCTCTTCGAGGTGGGGCAGGGGAGCGTCGAGGACGTCCGAGAACAGGGTGAGCACGCGGAAGGTGATCCCCCAGATGGAATGCTCGCCGAAGCGGATCGCCGGATAGAGCAGGCGCGCGCCGCTCCTCTCCCATTCGAGGCTGCTGGAATTGCGCGGGTCCCACAGGTGGGCGAGGGGGATCCAGTACGCCTCGGCCACCTCCTCGTTGGGGGAGAACGGGAGCGGCTCCTCGCCCACGTAGTAGACGAACGGCGAGAGCACCATCCGCCGGTCGCCGCCGCCCAGGCGCACCAGCACATGGGAGAGGGCGCCGATCCAGTGCTCCTCCGCCAGCGCGAGGCCGATCTCCTCCAGCGTCTCCCGCTCGGCCGCCGCCCGCGGCCCCACGTCCTCCGGATCGGTGCGCCCGCCGGGCAGGGCCATGTGGCCGGACCACGGGTCCAGGGGATGCTCGGCGCGCCGGATGGCGCAGAGCGCGAGCTCGCTCCCGCTCCCCGCCAGGATCAAAGCCACGGACGCCTCGGAGTGGGACGCCTCCCGGGCCACCAGCGTGGGCTGGTGCCGGCCGAGGGCTTCGCGGATCTGTTCGATGGTGAACGGCATGGCGGGACGGATGATATCCCGCCCCGCGACCTCACCCTCTCCAGGCGCGTCCTCCGAACCGTGCCTTCAGGCACATCCGCGGGTAGCCCCAGGTTTCAACCTGGGGCGGGAGGCGCGCCGGGCGTCCCGGCCGTCCCGCGTGACCTTCCCGCGCCGACCGTCCCGCGTTGCCATCCCGGAGAGGCCCGGCCTGCGCCGCCCCAGGTTGAAACCGTGGGGCTACGCGCGATCGTCCCTGAAGGGACGGCTCAAACGGGCACCTCGTTCACGATAAGCTCTCTTCATGAGTCCCAAGACCTGCCTGCGCGGCGCCTGGATCGCCCTGCTCGCCCTTCTCCCGCTCGCTCCCGCGGCGTCCGCCGCGCCGGCCCAGTCGGGTCCGGTCAAGCTCGTGGTGATCGTCTCCGTGGACGGCCTTTCCTGGACGCGTCTCACCGGCTACCGCGACTGGTACGAAGCGGGGCTCAAGCGCCTGCTGACCGAGAGCCAGTTGCAGGTCAACACTAATTACGGCCACCTCAACACCGAGACCTGCCCCGGCCACGCCTCCCTGGGGACGGGAGCGCCGCCCCGGGTGCACGGCATCACCGCCAACCAGTGGTTCGAGATGAAGCCCGACGGCTCGGGATTGCGGCGGCTCTATTGCACCAACCAGCCAGGTCCGTCCGGCACCATCGCCGGCCCCGCGAACCTCCGGATCCCCACCTTCGCCGACCGTTTCGTGGAGGCGAGCCCCGACTCCCGCGTGGTCGCCTTCTCCGGCAAGGACCGGGGCGCCATCTTCCTCGCCGGCAAGAACCCGAAGCACGTCGTCTACTGGTATGACAAACAGACTGGCGGCTACGTCAGCTCCGCCGCCTACGACTCGGAGACCGGCGTGGGAGCCGCCGCCCGCGACATGGTCCGCCGCTTCAACCAGCAGTGGACCGGCGCCTACTTCAGGGGCCGCAACGGCACGGTCTGGAGCCCTCTGCCGATGCCCGCCAACGCCGCCAGCCTGCCCCAGCCCGAGCCCAACATCGGCCGCTTCCAGACGCCGGACATCGGAATCGGTTTCGACCACGATCTCGCGCTCCATCCCGGCGGCTATTTCAACGCGGTCTACAACTCCCCGTTCCAGGACCAGCTCCTCGCCGACCTCGCCCTGACGGCGCTGGCCGATCCGGACCTGGCCCTGGGCCGGCGCGGCGTCCCCGACGTCCTGGCCCTCTCGTTCTCGGCCCACGACGTCATCTCCCACAACTACGGCAACGAGTCCGCGGAGACCCTGGACGTCCTGCGCCGCCTCGACCGCGAGCTCGGCCGCATCCTGCTGTCCCTCGACGCTCTGGCCGCCGCCGAGCCCAGGGGGCAGGTCGTGCTGGCCCTCTCGGCGGACCACGGCTTCACCCCTCTCCCCGAGGTGACGCGGCGCAAGAGCGGAAAGCGGGTGGGCGGCCGCCTCATGGTCCCTGACAGCGGGGCCGAGTCGCCGTATCCCAACATGCAGGAACGGCTGAATCGCGCCATCGTCGAGGAGCTCTGCCTGCCGCCCGACGTCCAGGCCATCTTCGGCATCGAAGGCTGGACCGTGGCCTACGACCGCAAGGCCTTCCCGCGGAAGAGGATCGCGGGACCCTGCGGCAAGCCCGGCAAGAACGTCACCCCGGCCGACCTCGACCGGGTGTTCCCGAAGCTCGTCCAGCGCCTCTATGGGGAAGAGGTGGAGAAGGTCCTGCTGATCTCCCAGAGGGCCCAGTGGCCGGCGGGCGACAAGGCGGCGGACTTCGCCCGCAACGACTTCGACGCGCCACGCTCGGGCGACGCCTTCCTGATCCCCAAGAACAACGTCCTGATGCACTGGGACCCGGTCCGCGGCTCCGGCCACGGCTCGCACCACGAGTACGACACCCACGTGCCGCTCCTCTTCTGGGGCGGACCGTTCCAGCCCGGTGAGAACGCCGATCCCGCCGCGCCCTATGACCTCGCGCCCACGCTGGCGGACCTGCTGGGGGTCAAGCTGCCGGACGCCACCGGCACGTCGCGGCTGAGGCGTTAGTGGATCTCACCTTTGGGGGCGGTCCGGCCGGGGCCGCCCTGCTATAATTTCTCCAGCTCGACAGGTTTTCGCCTTGCAAGAAAACGATTCTGAACGGGAGCGGCGGCTGGCGGAGGAGGTTGCGGATCTGCGAGCCCGGCTGGCGCTCCTCGAGGCCGAGGAGTCCCTCCCTCGGGAAGCCTTCCGTCGCTGCATCGAGGAGACGCTCGACTGCTTCGGACTCTTCTCGTCCCTTCGGGACAGCCAGGGCGGAATCGTCGACTTCCGCATCGACTACCTGAATCCCGCCGCCGTCCTCAACAACCAGCTCCCTCTCGACCAGCAGTTGGGCCACGGGCTCTGCGAGGTCCTGCCGGCCCACCGCACCTCCGGCCTGTTCGACCGCTACCGGGCGACCGTCGAGACCGGCGAGCCGTTGTGGCTGGAATCCATTCACTACGCGGACGACTACGGTGGCCGCCGGCTGGACCGCGCCTTCGACATCCATGCCTGGAAGGTGGGCGACGGATTCGCGGCCCTCTGGCGCGACATCACGGAACGGAAGCGGACCGACGAGGCGCTGCGCACCCGCGAGGAGCAGCTCCGCCTCTTCTTCGAGCACTGCCCGGCCTCGGTGGCGATGGTCGACCGCGAGATGCGCTACCTGGCCGTCAGCCGGAGGTTCCTCCAGATCTACGGCATGACGGAACAGGACGTGATCGGCAAGAGCCACCACGAGATCTTCCCGAACATGCCCGAGGACTGGAAGGAGGTCCACCGCCGCTGCCTCGCCGGCGCCGTCGAGCGCAAGGAGGAGGACGTCTGGATCGGGCCCGACGGCGGGACCCATTGGGAGACCTGGGAAGTGCGGCCCTGGTACGAGAGCGACGGCGCGATCGGCGGCCTCATCATCTTCTCGGAGATCATCACCGAGCGGAAGCTGGCTCAGGAGGCCCTGCGCGAAGCCCGCCGCGCCGCCGAGGCCGCGAACCAGGCCAAGGACCGCTTCCTCGCCACCCTCAGCCACGAATTGCGGACCCCCCTGACGCCGCTGCTCACCGCGGGGCAGATGCTGGAAACCGATCCGCGGCTGCCTCCGGACCTGCGCGCCTGGGCGGTGATGATCCGCCGCAACGTGGAGCTCGAGACGCGGCTCATCGACGACCTGCTGGATCACACCCGCATCCTCAACGGCAAAGTCGAGCTGCGCCCGATCTGGGTCGACGTGCACGACGGCATCCGGCAGACCTGCGCGCTGCTCGACGGCGATGCGCGGGCCCGGCGGATCGAGATCGGCACCGCCCTGGAGGCGACCCGGACGTGGGTTCAGGCCGATGCCGCCCGCCTTCAGCAGATCCTCTGGAACCTGATGAAGAACGCCGTCAAGTTCACGCCGGAAGGGGGGAGCGTCACCGTCGGCACGATGGACGCGGACGACGGCGGGATCGTCGTCGAAGTGTGGGACACCGGCATCGGCATCGCCCCGGAAGTGCTGCCGAGGATCTTCGACGCCTTCGAACAGGGCGGCCGGGAGGTGACCCGCAGCTTCGGCGGCCTCGGCCTGGGACTGGCCATCAGCAAAGGGCTGGCGGAGCTGCACGGCGGCGCGTTGACGGCCCGCAGCGAGGGCCTGGGGCGCGGAGCCGCCTTCGCCCTGTGGCTGCCCGGGGCCGCACCGGCCCCCGAGGACGCCGGTCTCTCTCCGGACGCGACGGCGCCGGACGGCCGGGAGCGCTCCAGCCCCGCCGTCACCGTTCTGCTGGTCGAAGACCACATGGACACCCTGACGGCCATGGGGCAGCTCATCGAGATGTTCGGTTACGAGGTCCGTACCGCCGGCACCATCGCCGCGGCCCTGGACTTCGTGCGGCGTGAGCGCATCGGCGTCCTGGTCAGCGACATCGGTCTGCCCGACGGCAACGGCCTGGATCTGATGCGGCGGGCGCTCGACCTGCAGCCCGGGGTCCAGGGCATCGCCCTGACCGGCTTCGGCATGGAAGAGGATCTCCAGCGCAGCCGTGAAGCGGGCTTCGTCGAGCACCTGACCAAGCCCATCGACGTCGGCGAACTGGAGCAGATCCTCGCCCGTGTGAGCGCCCGGCTCCCCGGCTCCTGACGGGCCTTCCTGTCAGGGAAACATCCCGCCGCCGAAGCGCTCGATCCTCCGCCGGATCTCGTCCGTGATCTGCCGCAAGGAGGCCAGGTCGGTCTCGCTGAGGTGACCCTTCAGCTCCTCGAACAGAGGGGCGGTGTCGATCCCGTACCGGTGCATCAGGGTCAGGATGTCGGTCTCGTAGAGCGCCACCCGCGTGAAGTTCCCCTGCCGGTAGAGGGAAGGCAGGGCGTAGAGCTTGAGGAGGACCAGCCCCTCGGGAGTGGCGCAGGGGATCTCCCGCTCGCGGAAGCGCTGCCGCGTCGCGTACTGGCGGCGCGCCTTCTCGAACAGCGGATTGCTCGTCAGCAGGAGATCGATCTGGAGGCCGTCGAAGGCGCCGCGGACGAAATCGTCCTCCTGACCGACCTGCCGGATCTCTGGGAGCCGGTCGAGAGAGGACGCCGCCATGATGAGGTCGATGTCCTCCGTGTTCCGTCCATCTACGTACTGCAGCAGGGCGATGCCGCCCACCAGCAGGTAGTCGATCCTGCGCTCTTCCATCAGCGAGAAGAGCCGGGCTACGGCGTCAAGCAGAGCGCTGTCGCTCACAGTCTCCCCCCGCGAATTTCTGAAATTGAAGATAAGTGCGTTCCGGACGACCTTTCCGATATGCACCTCACGTCCGGCTTCCGCGGCTTTCATAGCTCCATTCTATCCGCGCTGGGCGCCCCCGTCCCATCCGTCGAAGCTGCCGGACGACGCTGAGGGAACGTCACGCCTCCAGAAATAGAGAGGAGGCTCCGGCGAGAGCGCAAAAACCCTCCGTCGGCACTTGGAGGGGTAGAGCCTTCCGAAGGAGGAGAAAACGATGCGTATTTTTCGGAGCCTGCTGTCCGTGATCCCCCTGGCCGCGCTGCTCCTGGCCGCCCCCGCCGGCGCCGTCTGCGTCGGCACCCCGGCCGGGACCCAGGCCATTCCGTCGCTGGCCTATGTGGGTCCCTCGCCGCCGCTGACCTGGTATCAGGGCACCAACTGGCTGGACAACAACCCCGCCGACGGCCTGTTCAACACCAACGACCGCTATATTTTCTCGTTGCCCGGCGGTGCTCCCCTGCAACTGGCCGATCCCTCCATCCTGCGGATCGGCGAATGGTTCTACGTCACCGGCACTACCGACACCGCCGCCCGTTGGACGGGGAACTTCGAGATCTACCGCACCCGCGACTTCGTCAACTTCCAGCTCCACATGCTCTCCTTCGACGAGCGCAACCTCAACGGCTCGGGCCAATGGCTGGAGGACTACCAGGGCTACAAGCGCGTCAACATGAACGGCTCCTGGTTCACCCAGCTCTGGGCGCCGCAGCTCTACGTCGATCCCTCCGACGGCGGCGCCGATCCCTTCGTCTATCTCGTTTTCAGCGCCGTCCAGGAAAGCGTGGACGGCGGGCGCCATTCGGTCTATCACGTGCGGATGCGCCGCTCTTCCTTTCTCTCCTGGCACAACGTGGGGATGGTCCCGTTGACCGGCGACGGCCCGCGCTTCGCCGATCCCCGCGCCGGCCAGGGATTCCAGGCCTGGTTCGCCTACAAGCCGAACAACGATCCCGCTCAGAACTGGCAATATGACGGCGGTTACGGCATCGGCAAGCTCGTGCCCACCAGCGGCCGGGTGGGCGGGCTGCTCGGCCCCAACTGCGGCCAACTCGTACAGAGGCAGTACGGCTATTCCTTCCGCTGCCATGGCTCCGCGCCCTTCATGGCGATCGATCCGTTCGTGTTCATCGATCCCAACCTGGCGAGCGGAGCGACCTGGAAGCGGGTGATGATCTACAACTGGACGGACAAGAACCCGGATGTCGCCAGCGCCTACTGGGGCAACCACGTGGCCGCCCATCCGCTGCGGTCCTCGCATTACGAGCTCGACGTCAACGGGCAGACGATCCCGCTGGCCGCCTCCCGCAACACCAACAACAAGGTCAACGGGTTCGACAACGGGTCCCTGGCCGCCAATCTCCAGCCCTGGTCGAACGGCGCGGTGGGGGAGGGGGCCACGGCGTTCTATCACCGGGGAAGCAATCGTTACTACATCCTCTACTCGCGGAACACCTGGGACTCGCCGGCCTATCAGATCGTCTACCGCATGAGCGAGCCGGGCCAGCTCTTCCGCGATCTGGGACTCTCCGCCTTCACGGACACCGCCGTCCCCGAGAACATCCTGCTGCGCGCCACGCACTACAACGTCGTGGGCACGGCCAGCTTCGGCCACCCGGAGGTCTTCACCCTGCGCGACGAGTACGGCGATGAGCGCTACTACCTCCTCTTCCACGTCAAGCTCGACTACGACCAGGTATCCGGGACCCCCACGGGCCGCCGCACGCTGATGGTCAAGGAGCTGACGCTGGAGCCGGACGGCTCGGGCCGCCTCAAGCAGCTCCAGGAGAGCAGCGCGGACATCGACCGCGACATCCGCTACTTCCGGCTGCCGTCCTGCCGGAACTAAGAGGGCCCCGGGGCCTTCACGCTCCATTCCCTCCGCGCCGCCCGCCGCCGTCCCACCCGTCGGCCCGGCGCGGAGTCCCACCCGTCGGCGCGTTTTTGTTTTATGAAGTTTCGGATGTAATGCCTTTGGGCCTCGACAAGAGCACAACTGGCCAAAGCCAGTGCCGCAAAGCCACGGGTCCTCGCCGCCTCCCTCAGAGCCAGCAAGACCGCCGGGCTGCCGAAAGGCTGATCCGCGGAGAACGTCCTCCGCGAAAGGAGGTCTTATGAGAGTCACAATGAGATCGGGAGGATGGGCCTGCGCCTTCGTGCTCCTCCTGCTGGCCGGCGTCGTGCCGGCCTGGGCTGGTCACGAGCAGACTCTCTTCTTCCATAACTTCGATGGCAGCACCCTCGGAACCATGCCGGACGACTGGGAGGTCGTGTTCAGCGGCGCGGGCGTCACCAAGCAGCAGGTCAGCGATGACTTCGCCTTCACCGGCAGCCGCTCGCTGCAAGTAGTTGGCAAGACAGGTTTCGCGGCCCTGGTGGAGCGCCCCTTCACCAGCAACGCTCCGGTGATCGTCGCTTCGTACTACGTGCTGATCTCCGCCAGCAGCAAAGCGGCGGCGTTTTCCGAACCCTCCGGCCTCTTCTGCCTGCGGGGTGAAAACTACCTGGGCACCTGGTACGGCGGCGTCAAGTTCGATCACGCCACCCACAAGATCCTGGACAACTCCACCGAGGCGGCGCTGGGCGACTGGACCCCCGGCGTCTGGTATCAGGTGCGGGTCCTGATGGACCGCGAAGACCACCGGGTCAAGATCTGGATCGACGGCGCTCCGAAGGCCGACTTCCGGGTGGATACCTTCCATCCCGAATTCATCAACTCGATCGGGCTGGTGGGCAGTGAAGCGGCGGTCCCCGTCTATTACGACAACGTGCGCCTCTTCCTGCCGGGGATCCAGGAGTCTGGTGTGCTGCTCCTCGACAAGCTCGACCTGCTGGTGTCTCGCGGCGAGCTTCCGGTGAACATCGCCAAGGAGCTGTCGCAGTCGGTTCTCAGGGCCATGGCCAACGAGGAGGCGGGCCGGCTGGTGGTCGCCAGGACCAACCTGATGACCTTCCGGACCAAGGTCGCCAACTACTCGAAACCGGGCACGCCTGCCACCGACCATCCGCCGGTGTTCATGATGAAGGACTACTTCCACCTGACCCGGCTGGCGGATCAGATGATCGTCCAGCTCGGAATGCACGAAGTCGAGTGAGGCCCGCGGGGGAGAGGCGCCACGCCTCTCCCCTTGTCAGCCCGGAACCCGGCGCTCCCGGTCCAGCACCGCCGTGGCGCCCCGCCCTCCGCAATGCGTCCGGATCAGCTCCGCCAACTCCTCCGCGGCCCGTTCCACCACCTCCCGCCCCACCGGCGGCAGACCCTCGATCACCAGGACCGCGTTCCGCGTCTCCGGCGTCAGCTTGGTGCGGTCCGCCTCCTTCCAGTTCCAGCGCCGGCAGATGGCTCCGACGTCGTCCTTGTAGATCACCTCGCCCGGATGCGGCGCCCGCTCCTCGGCCTCGCCCAGCAGGCGGACCGGCGCCTCGCTCTCGCCGGCGATGGTGAGGAGAACGTCGCCCTCGATGCGGTCGAGGTCCTCGCCTCCCGCCGGCACGAGGTGGCGGAGAGAGATCGTGTTGTAGAGATCCACCAAGGGATTGATGCTCGGCAGGCTGTGGCCCTTGAGCACGCGGCGCACCAGGTTCTCGATCGAGGACGGATAATCCTTCGGCTTCGCCCCGAATCGCCGGTACGCCTCGCGCCAGGGGGCGATGTGGGGATGCTCCGTGACCTGGATCCCGGCGAGATCCGCGCGCACCCGCGCCTCCTCGCGCCGGAGCCCGTCGAGGATCGCGGCGTCCTCCCGAGAGTTGTCGATCTCATGGGCCGTGACGATCCCCAGAACCACCTCGGGGAACCGCTCGAAGATCTCATCGCTCACACGCAGGGCTGTCATCGTGGCTCCCAGCATACAATCCGCGCCATGGAAAAGATCAATCTCCGTCAGAAGCTCGATTCCTTCTCCGAGCACTGGAGCCCGCGCATCGTCGCCGAGCTGAACGGCCAGCACGTCAAGCTCGCGAAGCTCCAGGGCGAGTTCATCTGGCATCACCACGATCACGAGGACGAGCTCTTCATGGTGATCAAGGGCCGTCTCCGGATGGAGCTCCGGGACCGCGACATCTGGCTGGAAGAGGGCGAGGCCCTGGTCGTCCCCCGCGGCGTCGAGCACCGTCCCGTGGCGGAAGAGGAAGTCGAGCTCCTCCTCTTCGAGCCCGCCTCCACCCTCAACACGGGAAACGTGGAGAACGAGCGGACGGTGCGGGAGTTGGAGAAGATCTGAACCGGCTCTCAGCGGTATTGATACACGTCCAGGGCCACGTTCGCGGAATTCTGCGGATCGATCCGCACGGCCACGGTCTCGCCCGGCTGGAACTGCGGGATGTGGACCCGCGAGACGAGGCTCTTGGCGATCGTGGTCGTATAGACCGAGCCGTCCGCGCGGCTCACCTCGACGCGGAGCCCGATCACGGGATCGTCGTTCACCGTCATCCCCGTATCCCAGATCTCGAGGATCCGCGCCGTCGCCGGCTCGCCGGTCTCCTGCAACCGCCTGGCTTCCGAGACGCCGGTCATCTGGTCGATCTTGTTGGTGATCGCGGAGCAGCCGAAGGACGTCACGGCAAGGATCGCCAGCGACAGCAAGCTGAAGATGGCTCGGGGCATTTTCAGATCCTCCTGAGAGGGATTCTACTCCCGCCTCCCCCATTGACTCCTCCGGCGCGGCGAATCAGGATGCGCGGCATGAGGACGCGTCTCTTCGGATGGCTGTTTCTTCTGCTTTTCCTGACCGCCTGCGGCCGCGTGGAGCCCGAGCGCTGGAACGTGCTCTTCGTCACCGTGGACACGCTGCGCGCCGACCGCATGAGCCTCTACGGCTATCGCCGGCCGACGACTCCGAACCTCGAGGCCTTCGCCCGGGAAGCCGTGGTCTTCGACAACGCGCGCACCCAGGCCGGCTGCACCTTCCCGTCCGTCAACTCGTTCCTCACCTCGCGCCATCCGGCCCTCTTCCTGCGCCCCGGCGGCATCATGGGCATCCCGGACACGGTGCGGTCCCTGCCGGAGATCCTCCGCGAGCATGGACACGCCACCGCCGCGGTCTCGGCCAGCTCCATCGTGCGCAACACGCCGTCGCGGATGAACCCGGGCGGCGGCTTCGGACGCGGCTTCCAGGTCTTCGACGAGACGTGCAACCAGAAGCACGCCCGCTGCCTCAATCAGAAGGCGCTGGAGCTGATCGACGGCTTCCAAGAGCCCTGGTTCCTCTATCTGCACTACCTGGAGCCGCACTCGCCCTACCAGCCGCCCCCGGGGCATCCTCGCCGGCTTTCCCTCCGCACCGGCCGCGCCAAGGGCCAGGGGGTGAACGCCTGGGCCCGCAAGGGCGAGACCTGGCCGGTCGCGCGCCGGCTCTACGACGGCAACAAGGAATACAAGCTCACCCCGCAAAACCTCGCCCACCTCTCCGAGTTGTACGACGAGGAGATCGGCTATTTCGACGAGCAGTTCGCCAGGCTCATCGGCGCCTTACGGGAGCGCGACCTCCTCGACCGCACCGTGATCGTGCTGACCGCCGATCATGGCGAGGAGCTGTATGACCACAAACATTTCGGCCACTGCCGGAACCTCGGCTACGACACCGTGATGAAGACGCCGCTCCTGCTGCGGATTCCCGGCGTCGAGCCGGCGCGCCGCAAGGCCCTGGCCGAAAACCTGGACATCGTCCCGACCCTGCTCGACTACATGGGGCTTGCCAAGGGCCACACCTTCGAGGGCAAGAGCCTGCGTCCGGTGATCGAAGAAGACCGGCCCGTCCGCCGGCTCTCCTTCAGCCTGCAAGGCGTGTCCCGGACCGTCAGCGACGGCACCCACAAGTTGATCTACGACATCGCTTCGGGCGACACGCATCTCTACGACCTCAGGACCGATCCCGGCGAGAAGACCGATCTCTCCGAGCGACGTCCCGCGGAGACCGGCCGCCTCCAGGCCGCGCTCCTGCGCTGGCTGGAAGCCCGCGAAGGCCCGGCGGCCTCGGGAGAGTCGAAGCGCCGGGCGGAGGAGCTGGAGAAGCGGCTGCGGGCGCTGGGGTATCTGTAAAGGACAGGAAGGACACCAGGGACACCAAGGACACCAAGGACGAGAATCTGCTGTCCTTGCTGTCCCTGGTGTCCTTGGTGTCCCTGGTGTCCTTCAGGGCTTGGCCCTCCCCTCTCCGCCGGCCCGCCGCCGTGCTATGTTGCCTCCATCTGGCCAGCAGTCACGGCCCTTCCAAGGAGGATCTCGGACATGGTTGAAATCCTGACCTGGATCATCGTCGGTCTGGTCGCCGGAGTCCTGGCGTCCTTCGTCGTCGGACGCGGCTACGGGCTGCTGGGCGACATCATCCTCGGGATCATCGGCGCCTTCGTGGGCGGCTGGATTTTCCGCCAGATGGGCTGGGGCACGGTCTTTCCGGGCCTGATCGGCACCATCTTCGTCGCCTTCATAGGAGCGGTCGTGCTGCTCCTCCTGTTGAGACTCATCCGCCGCGCCTAGTCCTCACCTCTACCCGCGAACCTCCGCCGGCGCCCCTGCCCGCCGGCGGAGGAAAACGGTCCATCGTCTGTCAAAGATCCCGCCCGGCAAGGAAGGCCCGTCTGGGCCAGGAGACCTCTTGCGTCCTCATCCGGGAATGCTCTAGGATGATCCCATTGCGAACCGATGATGTCAAGAAATCAACTTTGGTTCAATGTAGGGAATGAGGTATTCCCTCCCTTTCAGGAGGCGTTCCCCCGATTTCGGCTCGCATTCCCCCGCATCCCGGTCGCGTTCCCCATGGGAAACTCGACCCGAAATCGGGGAAACGTTCCATCCCCCGCCCTTCGTGAGACTGGAGAGACGGGGAAAGACGCGTCCCCTGCTTTCCGCGTCGCGCTCCCCGCGGGGAATGGGTCTCGGAAGAGAGGGCGCGTCGCGCGAAAGACGGGGCACGTCCCGAGGAAGGGAGGGAAGGGGACGCGAAAGGGAGGGGGCGTCGCAAGGAAGCCTCTTCGCGTCTCATTCTCCCGGGGGAAGGAGCCATGAAGCGAGGGGAAACGAGGCATTCCCCCGGGGCCGCGTCGCAAGAAATCTGGGGAACGTCCTCTGAAGTCGGGGGAACGAGGCGGGAAAGGCGTGTTGGAAGCCGTGAAACCGCTTTTCTCACGAAGGAAAGGGAGCCGTCGAGCTTCGAAGACTCCTGTGGGAGACCCGAAAAGGTCTCGCCGCTCTTTGAAAACTGAATCCATACGGGAGCCGTCCCTGAACCGGGGCCGGGAAGGCTCTCGTGCGCCTGCCGGAGGCTTCCGGGAGGCGCGAATCCCACCCAACGCCAGCGGCGGGCGCCATCCCGCCTTGCCCGCCGCTGGTCTATCTCTTACGTACATGGACGCCGCTTCAGAAAATGTCACGTATGCATGGCTCTTGATGCTAATCATCTTCTGCGGGATTCCACCACTCAGGCTGACTCCACGGCACCTATTGAACGGGGACAGGGAATGTGGAGCCGCAATCGGATAGAAGTCAATGTGAGGGGCAAATTGCAAGGCTATGGTTGAATTAACTTATCAACTAAGGTCTCCCAAGCCAAACTCTCTGCCGAGTGACTTTGCTGCTCGAAAGGCAGAGAATATCGCTCGCATGTGCAGCTGCAAAGTCTGGGCTGTAGTTGAGAGTCTATGTAATTCCAGAAGCCCAGCGTTGTGCCCAGTACAACTGCCGGTCGACGTCTAGGTAGGCGCAAGATTCGGTGGAGACGATATAACATGCGCATCCTAGATGCGATGTTGATTGGTGAAAAGTCCCATATGCAGAAAATGCTCTCAAACCACTGAATGAGAGCGTCTACTTCTTGGAAGTGGCGATCAAGATCTAAGTCTTCCCTCTGGAGGCTCGCCACGAGTTGTCCAGCACTTTCAATCGATAGACCTTGGTAGCCTTGTCTTCCGAAAAAACGTGAGATGAGAGCAAACGACTTTATTAGAATGTCAGAATGGTAGAAGAAAACCCTCTTGTCTAGCAATACTCCGACTGTTAGTTTTAACCCGAGTCTGCTACTTGCTGCGTCTGGTACTCCAGTTCGAAAGGTAGCGGAAGCAAGAATCTTTCTATTGAACTTTTGGAATTGGGCCAACACTGGACTCTGTACGCGTAATCGCGAAACAGGACCGTGTAAGAGATCAATGACCTCAGTGCTCGCTAGGGAGAGATCAGATGGGGCTATTATAAAGGCCGCTTCTTTGTTCTCGCGTGCCACAGGTGCTATGAGAAAAGGAGCTGCTGGAATAGCAAGATCGTAATGCCTTGGCATTAGGTATACCTCAAGGGTTATTCCTTTGGCAGTCCTGTGTGAATATCTGGAAACCAATAACCTCGCCGCTTGTGATAATCCAATACAATTGCAATTCTATCCAGGGAAGAGAACTTTGCTGATATGCCGGTTAACGACTTCGGTGTTCCATCCCTCTAAGGCACTACAAAATTCTACTTTACACTCAACGCTCACGTTGTTGCATTCTCCGTTAATTCTTCGTATATGAGGGGAGAAGAGTTCTTGAAGTTTCTCTTTGGCTTCCTTGGATGCATCTCTGCTCGGATCTTGGCTGCTGAATATGTCGAATTTGGAAACCGCTATGACTATAAGTTTAGGTCTTTGAACCCTCGGGGCTCCCAGTAGTCCCAAGGGCAGGTGCAGATATCCTAATTGTTCATTAATGTAGTCGCGGTCGATTTTTTCTTCTTCCGAGCTGTCTCGAGTGACTGCCTTTCTGGTAGTTGAAAGTAGCAATATCCATACAGACTTCTGCCCCCAAAAGCGTCTCTTTCTTGTAAGTTCTGCCGCCTGCCAGCTAGGCTGTCCTCCGGGTGTGTCGATGTACAAGGGCTTGATCTCATAGCGCCCCATGGGCAGAGGGCGCGAAGCGACTTCGCGCATAGTGACATCAGTTTTATCAATCCTTTTAAGTTCATCGGAGGTGATGTCGGCATCACGGATACGTGCCCATAGCCAAGTTTTACCAGCACTCGAGGCGCCCAAGAAGAGGAGAGGTACCCGTCTTCTTCTTGATAAACCTATAAAGAATTTCCAGATACCGTATAGGGTTATTGCTGTGGCACTTCCTCCTCCCCACCAAGTTGCCGCATTCTTGAGGGTGTCCATCAAGGGCGTTGAGGTGTTTGTCTCGGCAGAAGGATTTGGCTCCTGAGTCTTACCCCTCTCTGAGTCCCATTGCCCACGGCCTGCGCCCTTAGCGTCAATCTGAGCCTCTTGGTATTCTAAGGGTGCGTTCGTCTCGTCCTCTAGCTTAGCTAGTCCTCTCAGGAGCAATTCTCGGGTGATATCGGGTTGCGTATTCCAGAATACAATGCCTAGCGGATCTTGAGTATCGACGCGTTCCTCCCAAACGGCCACGTCCTTAAGCATTATGCTTTTTTTATTAGTTTCTTGGAACTCTCTTAGGGTAGCCTCCCCGTCAGTCGTAATCGATTGTACCCAGTAGACCCGTGTCGGGTTCTGGGATTGGTCCGAACCTGGTTGGCCTAGTGCGGACAAAGGCGTTAGTAGAGCTATCAGCAGCAGCGGAGGTGTTTTGATTCGCATATTGCTAAGGCCAGGAGATTGGAAACTTCACGTTTGAGGGGATTACTCTCCCTAGAGAGTCACGTGCGGGCACCCATTCAACGCGCTCAACAGTCTGTTCAACTTGTAACTCGATCATCTTTTTTAATCGGGGAGAAATATCTGAGTAAAACTCAATCGTAAGTATCGTTGCACGGCCGCTGGTGCTAATATATGCGGTAACATCGACTTTCTTGCCTGAGAGAAGGGAGCGCTGGGTATCGGAGGGGACTCGGGGTAGACGAAGGGGTCTCTGGGGCCTAGCTTTGAGAGCCTCAGGTGTTGGGCTTGGATCGGCTGTTACAAGGATACCTTCATTAAGTCTAGGGTCAGTTGGCGGAAGATAATTACTAGGGCTGCGGTCATTATATCTGGACGAATCATGGTCGAATGATGTATCATCAGGACGCGGGCGAGGTGCTTCAAGATCAGGGTTTCGATCCTGTTTCTGGTTTAGGGAGTGATCTGGATGGATTTCATCCCTGCGCTTCACTTCCGGAGGGTTTTGCTGGAGTGATCTTGATGCAGGGAGATAATCTGGCGCAGATTCTGCTGGTCTGTCTGCCTCAGTTTCACCTTCGCTTGGAATAGGAGTTGAAGGGGGCCAATAAGTTGCAATATCAGTAGTGAGATCAACGTTCTCTGGAGACTCTGATGAAGTCGCAGGATCTTCCTGTGGACCACCGCCTGAAGAAGTTGTTGGATGAACGAGCAGTTTGGAAGGTGGTCTTCGAAGAAGATCCCATGCCTTGGATAGACCTAATAAAAGGAGGGGTATTGAGAGTAAAGTTGCTACAAAAAACGCTATCTTCCTACGCCTCTTCCGGCGAAGCTCGTACTCCTCCGAGAGCGGTGTCCGATGTTTTTGCATGAGATTCGAACAAACTATCAGAAAGGTTCGAACAAGTCAAGTATCCCATGGATACGTTAAGGCCTATATTCAAGTATGGCTCCTACTGTAACTCAGGATCGCTTGTCACTTGGCAAATTAGAGATTAGGGGTCGCCTGCCGAGTCTGCTAAGTGAGTGAGGTTAGGCTAGGCTAGTCACGCGATTCAAGATCTGCTTTATATCCCGAGGCTCCGGAGGGGGTATGTAGCGGGTCTCGGAAGGTACCCCGCATTTACTCGAACCAGTGGGCTCTTGTCCAGTACTGGGATGTCAGTTCACCACTTGTGAAAGTCGTCGTCACCTGCTCGCACCAAATTCAAGCCAGCAACTTATCAACAGGGAACGACCAACCCGGCAGTGCGGGCTCAGCATCGGCACGCTGGCCTCGCCTGAAGATGTCCGGCTGGTGAGGATGGGAAGCGCGATAGACCCGGATCTCTTGGTCCCTCAGCACGTCCACATCCCAGACCACCAGGGTGCCGGCGGCGAAGTAGTCTGTCCTCTTGGCGGCGATCAGGCAGGTCGGCTTCGGAGCCATAATCGTTAGAGCTCCTTACCTCGACGGCGAAGAGGGGAGCGCCTTCCAGAAATCTGCCGTCGGGCGGCAGGGTGCCGACCCAGAATGCGGCGTCCGGGCTGAAAGACTGCCGGCGTGGGAGACCGACCAGGAATCCGACGTTGCCCGGGAAGGCATAACCGTCGCCAACGATCCGCTCGTAGTCGTCCAGACTGCGATAGATCCGACCAGCCGCACGTCCGGGCATAGCTCCCTTGAGAGGCAGGAGCACGATCCTTCCCTCAGTGAGCTCGGCCCGGCCGTGACCCGGAACGCAGTGGAGATCCATTCAGTGGAGAGAGGCTGAAAGAGATGGAAGGCGCGTGGGCCGCTGGCGTCATCCTTTTTCATCACCAGTGGGAGGCGGCTCCTGGGGCTGTTCCGCAGCTGCCCCGGGCTCATCCCCCTCGTAAGCGGCTTTCAGGGCTCGGGCGGACAGGCTGTACCAGCCCTCGTCGGCGCCGGGCGGACCGACGACGATCATCAGCGGAGTGCCGGGCTGCAGCTCATGAGGCTCGTCGAGCTGGATCTGATTTCCGTCAAAGTGACCACTGAGAAATATCTTTTTTATCATCATATTGTTCTCGTGACGAAACGAGGTTCACGTCCATCCATGACGCGTCGTCTCGGAAGAGTACCACATCCTGGTCGCCGTGCAACTGCCCGCTCCAAGCTCCCGGTTCATCCGCGAACGGCCCTTCCAGCCCTGTCTGGACGGGGGGCGAGAAGGCGCTGAAACGGCAAGGGAGACGGTGCGGAGGGGACCGGACGCGGTAGAGGGCGGCCTGAAGGGACGATCAGCGCAGGTTGGCGGGCTGAGCGTCAGGGAGGAGGAGAGGCGAGAGAGGGCGGGGAGGCCCCGCCTTCTGAGGATCAGCCGAAGCAGGGCTCTTGTACGCAGGACCAGTGGTCCGGAATACAGCAGCCGCCCACGGGATCGTAGGTGTAGCTGCAGCCGGGATACTGCTGGTTGAGCTGGTCGCAGGGATTGGTTGGATTCGAGCAGGTCGACGAACAGTCGTACCTGAGGCCGTCGCAGAGGACGAAGCCCCTCTGCCCGACGGAACAGTTCTGGTCCACCGCGGAACAAGTGCTCGACCCGTTGCAAGATACCGACGGCGCGCCGCCGCACGTCGCGCTGGCGGAGCATGTGCTCTTCATGACGGGTTTCTCAAGGAAAGGAAGCGTCTCGATCCCAGGTGTCGTGGCAGTCCCCGCTTGGAGCCACGCCGCGACCTCGCAGTTCGACCCCGGCTCGGCAGCCCCCGCCGGCAGGAGAAAGCACAACGACATCAGGACCCAGCACCCCATACTCTTTCGCATCGCTCGTCCTCCTGGTTGGTGTAGCACCCGAGGATTTTAGGGACTGTTCAAGGGGAGGTCAACGACGCTTCCCGTCCGAGCATCAATGCCATACCCCTTATACACATCTTGCCATCCTGGCAGCCTCTGTAGAGACGCCCACAGACGATCAACGATGTCGACTCGGAGGCCAAGGGGACGGCGTGGCGTCTCTTCGAAGGGCGTGCCAGATCCACCCACCCGTAAGGCGGCTTGAACAGGCCCAAGGCTGTCTTCGATCAGTCAAGGCGAGCGGGGTTCAGTTCACGGGTGCCCTGCCTCTGGGGCGGTATGCCCTCCGAAAGACGCCACGCCGTCCCCGTGGCCTCTGTGGCCGTGTCGTTGATCGTCTGTGGCGTCTCTACGAGGGCCCGGCTGAAGATGGGTGTAAGAGGATGCCATTGATGCCGGGGGGCGGGGGGACCCCAACTGTCCGCTTCCGAACACCGCCGTCCAGCGCCGAACGCTTCCCGGACGGCTCCGCAGGCCTCAATCACAGTAGATCCAAAGACTTAGCCTCTGGCACACCCCTTGCCCTTATGGCTCCCCGTCCGAGAGGGAGCAACGAACATGGACCGTGAGCTGGATGCCAGTTATCGATATCGCCGCCTGGGTCGCCGGGCGGCTTGGGCCGGGGGGATTCTGGCCCTTTGCGTGACCGTCCTGGTGATGCTGCCGGGATGGCTGCGGCCGGCCGTGGCCCGCGAGCAGATCCGGACCGGCAAGGTGGAGCGCGGCCCCGTCGAGGGGATCGTCGAGGCTTCGGGAACGGTGGTGCCCGCATTCGAAGGTGTGATCTCGAGCCCCGTCGAGGCACGGATCGAAAAGATCTTGAAAAGGCCGGGCGACCTGGTGCGGGCCGGCGAGGAGATCCTGAAGCTCGACACGTCCTCCTCCCGGCTGGATCTCGAAAAGATCGAGGATCAGCTCGCCCGCAAGGTCAACGAGCAGGAGCAGCTCCGGATCAATCTGGAAAAGAGTCTCAGCGATCTCCGCGGCCAGATCGAGCGGCAGACGCTCGACGCCGAGGCCGCGGCCTATCGCGCCGAGCAGAACCGCAAGCTGCGCGCGGACGGCCTGGTCTCGGAGCTGACGCTCAAGGCTTCCGAGGTGGAGGCGAAGAAGGCCCAGATCGAGCTCTCCCAGCTCAAGGCCTCCGTCGAGGGCGCCAAGCGCTCGACCGCGGCCCAACTCGCGGGCGTGGATCTCGATCTCGCGACGCTGCGCAAGGAACGCGACGACGCCCGCCGCCTGCTGGATCTCGCTACGACGCGCTCGGACCGCTCGGGCGTCCTCACCTGGGTCGTGCCCCGGGAAGGCGCGATGGTCCCGCGCGGCGAGGTGATAGCCCGCATCGCGGATCTCGATTCGTTCCGCGTCGAGGCCACGGTGTCAGACGTCCATTCGTCCAGTCTTCACGCGGGCCAGACGGTGCGCGTGATGCTGGACGGCCAGCCGCTCGCGGGCCGGCTGGCCGCGATCGATCCCACGATCGAGAACGGCGCCGTCAAGTTCCACGTGGATCTGGACGACGCCAGGAATCCCAAGCTGCGCAACAACCTGCGGGTGGATGTGCTGGTGGTCACGGCCGCCCGGGCCAGCACGCTGCGCCTCCGCAAGGGGCCGTTCGCGCAAGGCGAGGGGAGTGAAAACGTGTTCGTGGTCGAGGGCGATCACGCGGTGCGCCGGCCGGTGCGCTTCGGGCTCTCGGGGTACGACTACTTCGAGGTTCTCGACGGCCTCGACGCGGGGGAGGAGGTCATCCTCTCCAACATGCGGGATTACCAGCACCTGGAACGGGTGAATTTCAAATGAGCCCTCACCACCCCGGCCCTCCTCTCCCGACCCCTCCCTCCCACGCCACACCGGGAGAGGAGGGAGAAAGGCAAAAACGGAACGGTTTTGTTCAGGTCCCCCTCTCTCCCGGTGAGAGAGGGTGGGAGGGGTCGGGAGAGAGGGGATAGGGGAGTGAGGGCTCGAAGGGCAGGCCGCCGAGAAGGCAACACATTGTGAATTCAGGGGGACGACGAAAATGATCCATCTACAGCAGGTCAGCAAGAAGTACCGCACCGAGCGCGTCGAGACGACGGCGCTCGACAACATCAACCTGGAGGTGCAGGCGGGGGAATTCATTTCGATCATGGGTCCCTCGGGCTGCGGCAAGAGCACGCTGCTCAACCTGATGGGCCTGCTGGACGAGCCGTCGTCCGGCAAGGTGGCGATCGGCGGCAAGGCGATCGACCGCTACGGCGACCGCGATCTGGCCCGCCTGCGCAACGAGCGGATCGGCTTCATCTTCCAGCAGTTCCATCTGGTGTCCGACCTCTCGGTGGTGGACAACGTGGAGATCCCGCTGCTCTACCGCAAGATGTCGAACAAGGAGCGGCGCAAGGCGGCGCTGGCGGCCCTGGACCGCGTGGGGCTGTCGTCGCGCACAAGGCACTTCCCGACCCAGCTCTCGGGCGGCCAGCAGCAGCGGGTGGCCATCGCCCGCGCCATCGTCGGCCGGCCGGGAGTGCTCCTCGCGGACGAGCCCACGGGCAACCTGGACAGCCAGATGGGCGACGAGATCATGGACATCCTGGAAGATCTGAACAAGAACGAGAAGACCACGATCGTCATGGTCACCCACGACCCCCGCATGGCGGACAAGACGCACCGCGTGGTCCGTCTGTTCGACGGCCGGCAGGTGCAGTAGGACCGGAGCCCCGGAGGATACCCGCGATGATCAAAAACTATCTGAAAGTCGCCCTCAAGGTCCTGGCGCGGCGGAAGTTCTTCACGTTCATCAGCCTGTTCGGGATCTGCCTGACGCTGCTGGTGCTGATGGTGGTGAGCGCCATCGTCGACCACGCTCTCGCGCCGCACTCGCCGGAGACCCGCAGCGACCGGACTCTGGGCATCTATCGCTTGTCGATGCGGGGGCCTGAAAACCAGCAGGGCTCGCAGCCCGGCTACGGCTTCCTCGACCGCTACGCGCGCCGGCTGGCGGCCCTGCCGCAGGTCGAGAGGTTTTCGATCGCCTCGACCAACCAGACGGCGGTCTCCTACCTGGGAGGCAAGAAGATCGAGTCCGAGCTCCGGCGCACGGACGGCGAGTTCTGGCAGATCCTCGATTTCGAGTTCCTGGAGGGCGGCCCGTTCGCTCCGGAGGCCGAGAAGAACGCTCAGTTCGTCGCCGTGATCAACGAGGCGACGCGCCGGCGTTTCTTCGGCGGCCAGCCGGCCCTGGGCCGGACGATCGAGGTGGACGGCCAGCGCTTCCGGGTGGTGGGCGTAGTGCGCGACGTGTCGATCCTGCGCGACTCCTCCTTCGCCGACATCTGGGTGCCGATCAGCACGGCGAAATCGAGCACCTACAAGGAGCAGTGGATGGACAGTTTCATCGCGCTGATCATGGCCCGCGACCGCGCCGACCTGCCGGTCATCAAGGCGGAGTTCCAGGCTATCCTGCGCGACGCGGAGCACCATCTCCCGGACCCCAAGAACTACCAGACCCTCACGGCGGGCGCCGACACGCTCTTCGAGGGCAACGTCCGGAAAAGCATGGACGACGACGTCCCGCCCGGCAGAGTGAAAGCTCTGGCGTTTCTCCTGATGCTGCTGTTCATGCTGTTGCCGAGCCTCAATCTGGTCAACATCAACCTGAGCCGGATCCTGGACCGCGCCTCGGAGATCGGCGTGCGCAAGGCTTTCGGGGCCTCGTCGCGGGCGCTCGTGGGGCAGTTCGTGGTCGAGAACCTGGTGCTGACGCTGATCGGAGCCATGGCCGGGCTCGTGCTGGCCGGCCTGGTGCTCGGGGCGCTGAACGCGAGCGGGCTCCTCCCCTACGCGCAGCTCACGCTCAACTATCGGATTTTCTTCTACGGGCTCGCCATGGCCCTCATCTTCGGCGTCCTCTCCGCGATCTATCCGGCCTGGCGGATGTCGAAGCTCCACCCCGTCCAAGCTCTCCGCGGGAGGTCCGTATGACGCGCCATCTCTTCAAGCTGGTCTGGAATCGCAAGCGCACGAACGCTCTGATCATTCTGGAGATCTTCTTCTCCTTCCTGGTGGTGTGCCTGGTCGCGACGATGGCGGTCTACTTCTGGGACAACTACCGCCGCCCCCTGGGGTTTTCCTACCAGGACGTCTGGAAGATCACGGTGGACGCCAACGCGGCCGAGAAGGAATCCGAGGCCATGGCCACCGAAAGGCTGAAGACCTTCGCGCGGCTGCTCCGCGAGGTCAAGGCTCTGGAGCCCGTCGAGGCGGCCTCCGGCTCCATGGTCGGCCCCTACGACCAGGGCGGCTGGACGAGCAACATGGAGATCGAGGGCAAGCCCGTCGAAATGGAAGCGAACTTCGCGACCGCGGGCTTCGCCGACGTCCTGGGGCTCGAGCTGGTGGGCGGCCGCTGGTTCGAGGAGGCGGACGAGGCACTGGCCTGGGTTCCGACGGTGATCGATCTGGACCTCGCCCGTGAGGTGTACGGTGACGAGAACCCTATCGGGCGCCAGTTCGGGGGGGGAGGGAGGGATGGCGAAAAGCCGAACCGTATCGTCGGGGTGGTGCGCGAGTTCCGCAAGGGCGGAGAATTCTCGGCCCAGAGCAACTTCATGTTCCAGTTCCTGTCGCTGGAGAAACCCGGCTTCTTCCATCCGCAGGCGATGCTGGTGCGGGTCCGGCCCGGTACGCCGGCCGCCTTCGAGGAGGATCTGATCCGCCTCCTCCAGGGCGTCGCTCCCGAGTGGTCGTTCCAGGTACAGCCGCTCACCCAGGCGCGCGAGGCCACCTTCCGGCTTTTCCTGACGCCGCTCGTCGCCGGGGGGATCGTGGCCTTCTTCCTGCTCCTCATGGTGGGCCTCGGCCTCATCGGGGTGTTGTGGCAGAATCTGCTCCAGCGCACGCGCGAGCTGGGGCTGCGGCGGGCGGCGGGAGCTTCCCGCTCGGCCATCCACCGGCAGGTGCTCTGGGAGCAGGCGATCCTCACCAGCCTCGGTGTCCTGCTGGGCGTCGTGTTGGTCGTCCAGGTCCCCATTCTCGACCTGATCGGATTCATCCGGCCGGAGGTGTTCGCGGCCGGCCTCGCGGTCTCGATGGCGGCGATCTACCTGCTCGCGGTGCTGTGCGCCCTCTATCCGAGCGCCATGGCCAGCCGTCTCCAGCCCGCCGAAGCCCTGAGGTACGAGTGACGCGATGATCCTGATCGTCGACGACGACCCGTCCGTGGTGGCCTCGCTGGGGCTCCTGCTCAAGCGGCACGGCCACCCCACGCGGGCGGCGCGCTCGCCGGAGGAGGCGCTGGCGGCGCTGCGGGAGCAGGACCTCGACCTGGTGCTCCAGGACATGAACTTCTCCCGCGCCACCACGGGGGAGGAGGGCCTGGAGCTGCTGGGCGAGATCCGCAAGCTCCGGCCGCGCCTGCCGGTGATCCTGATCACGGCCTGGGGATCGATCGCGCTGGCGGTGGAAGGGATGAAGGCGGGCGCGTCGGACTTCGTCACCAAGCCGTGGAACAACGCGCAGCTCCTGCAGGCGGTGGAGACGGCGCTGTCGCTCGCCCGCTCCGGCGAGAGCAAGGGCGGCGCCGTCAGCCGCGAGGAGCTGGACCGGCGGTATGACTTCAAGGGGCTGATCGGCGCCGAGCCCCGCTTCCTCAAGATCCTCGAGCTGGTGGCCCGCGTGGCGCCGACCGACGCGTCGGTGCTGATCACCGGCGAGAGCGGCACGGGCAAGGAATTGATCGCGGAGGCCATCCACAAGAACAGCCGGCGCAAGGGCGGACCGTTCGTCAAGGTCAACCTCGGGGGCATCTCCTCGACGCTGTTCGAAAGCGAGATGTTCGGTCACGTAAAGGGCGCCTTCACTGACGCGCGGGCGGATCGCAAGGGCCGCTTCGAGCTGGCGGACGGCGGCACGATCTTTCTGGATGAAATCGGCGAGATCGATCCGGCGGCGCAGGTGAAGCTGCTGCGCGTGCTCCAGGACCGCTCGTACGAGGTGCTGGGCTCCAGCGTCACGCGCACGGTGGACGTGCGGGTGATCACGGCCACCAATCGGGACCTCGGGGAGATGGTGGAGCGGGGGCAGTTCCGCGAGGACCTCCTCTACCGCCTGAACCTGATCGCCCTGCGCCTGCCGGCGTTGCGCGAGCGGCGCGGGGACATCCCGCTGCTGGCCCGCCACTTCCTGGACCTGAGCGCGCGCACTTACCGGCGCGGCGCGCTGGCGATCACCGACAAGGCTTTGGACTGGCTGTCGCACCAGCCGTGGCCGGGGAACATCCGGCAGCTCAAGCAGACCCTGGAGCGGGCAGTGCTCGTGCTGGACGGCGACCGCCTGGACGTGGGGGATCTGGTCGCTCTCGCCGGGCTCGACGAGCGCGACGGCCGCGAATCGCGCGGCACGGCGTTGCCCAGCCCCGGCGCCATGACGCTGGACGAGATGGAGAAGGCCATGATCGTCAAATGCATGCGTCACTACGAGGGGAACGTCACCCGCGTGGCCGAGGCGCTGGGCCTCTCCCGCGCCGCTCTCTATCGACGCTTCGAGAAATACGGGCTCGATCCGAATTGAGACGAATCAGCCTGCGGGCCAAGATCATCGTCTACCTGGTGTTGATCCACGCCGTGCTGGCGGTGATCTCCTTCGTGGTATTGCTGGAAGATCCCTTGTGGCTGCTGGCGGTCGAGGGGTTGTTCATCCTGTCGATCATCCTCGGCATTTTCCTGGTGCGGGCGTTCTTCGTACCGCTCGATCTGATCCGCACGGGCGCGGAGCTGATCGGCGAGCGGGACTTCACCTCGCAGTTCCGCGAGGTGGGCCAGCCGGAGATGGACTCGCTGATCCGCATCTACAACCAGATGATCGAAAAGCTGCGCGAGGAGCGGCTGAAGCTCCAGGAGCAGCATTACTTTCTGGATCGTATCCTCACGGCCTCGCCGGCGGGGATCGTGACGCTGGACTTCGATGGCAAGGTTTCGTCGATGAATCCGGCTGCGGAGGCGTTGCTGGGAGGGCCCTCACCGGGAGAGGAGGGAGAAAGACGAAAGCTGGAAGAGCTGGATTCTCCTGTTGGCGCTGCTTTGGCGTCAATCCCGGTGGGGGGCTCCGAGGTGCTGGCGCTCCAGGGAGGGCGGCGGCTGAAGGTGACGCGGGCGGAGTTTTTCGACCGCGGCTTCCCGCGCAGCTTCCTCTTGCTGGAGGAGCTGACGGAGGAGCTGCGGGCCTCGGAGAAGGCGGCGTACGGCAAGCTGATCCGGATGATGTCGCACGAGATCAACAACTCGGTGGGCGCGGTGGGCTCGCTGCTGGATTCCTTCCGCGGCTACGCGGACCAGCTCGGGAGCGAGGACCGCGACGACTTCCTCAACGCCATCGCGGTGGCCATCACCCGCCTGGAGAATCTGCGGGCCTTCATGAACGGCTTCGCGGAAGTGGTGCGCCTGCCGCCGCCGGACCGCCGTCCTACTGATCTCGGACGTCTGATCGACGAGATCCTCCTGCTGCTCCGCCCCGAATTGGATCGCCGCCGCATCCGGGTCGCCTGGGAGCATCCGGACCCCCTGCCGGCGATCGACCTGGACCGCAACCAGATCGAGCAGGTGCTGGTGAACGTCCTCAAGAACGCCATGGAGTCGATCGGCGAGGACGGCGCCATCTTCGTGACCCTCGCCCGCCGCGACGGCCGTCCCACGCTGACGATCCGCGACACCGGGCCGGGCATTCCTGAGGACGTCCGTGCCATGCTCTTCACGCCCTTCTTCTCCACCAAGAGGAACGGCCGGGGCCTGGGTTTGACCCTGGTGCAGGAGATCCTGACCGCCCACGGCTTCGACTTCAGCCTGGGACCGGCGGAGGGCGGGGGGGCGGAGCTCTGGGTGGGGTTTTAACGTTCCGCGAAGGGCTCCTCCCCTGGGACCGCCGGCGTCCCGCCGGCCCACTTGCTAGCTTTTTGCAGCCATCTCCTTCTCGGTAATCCTCATCAGGAATCGGAGCGCCTCATTGACGGCCTGCGAGTCAGGGAAAACCTGAGCGACATCGGGAGCCAGGGACACAGTTACCTCTTCTGGCTTTCTGCGGCCTGGGCCCCTGGCCACGACTCGCAGAGAGTGAAAGTCGTACTCGGGCCTGAGATCGTCTTCGAGTTCGGGGTCAGTTTTCTTCTTCATAGACTTTACGTTCCTGCCGGGTTGCCCTTCGGGCGCTGATCAATCGGGCTCTCCTAGATCGCTCCGTGTAGGAGACGACGAGAAGACGTCCCTGCTTTGATTGTCCCATAACGAGGTAGCGGTTCTCTCCCTCGGAATGGTTCGGGTCCGCGAAGATGATGAAGAGATCGTCGTCGAAAACCGTCTGCGCCTCCTCGAAGGAGACGCCGTGCTTTTCGAGATTGCGGGTCGCTTTTTCCGGATTCCACTCAAATTCCACGAAGGCATTATAGCTCGCTACCATGGCGCGGGTCCCGAGTCCGCGCCATAGCGTCCTCACTTCGTCGTCACCACCCACCCCGTCTGCAACGGCCGCCCTTCCATCCCCAGCGCTTCCGCGAAGGTGTTCTTGAACACGATCGGCAGGCCGCGGGAGTACATGGGGTCGGGACCGTCGGTGAGCTGGAAGTGGAGGTGCGGCTCGGTGCTGTTGCCGGTATGGCCGAGCTGGCCGATGACCTGGCCGCGCGTGACCTTGTCGCCCGCCTTCACCTTCACGCTGCCCTGCTTCAGGTGCGCGTACTGGGAGTACTCACCTCCGGCATGCTTGAGGATCACGTAGTTCCCCAGCGGCGCCCGGTAGCTCTGCGCCAGGAGCTTGTTCTGCTCCATGACGGTGCGCTGCATGAAGGCCTCTTCGCTCTCGTCCGCCCTGCGCAGACGGTCATGGGACTCGGTGGCGTCCGCGCCGGCTTCGACCACCTCGCCGTCGGCCACGGCCAGGACGTCCTTGCCATAGCCGTAGTAGTCGTCCAGGCGGGAGCCGTCTCCTTTGTGAGTGCGGCCGTCCGCGCCGAGCATGCCAAAGTCGAAAGCGAACTCCTGGTTGGCGGCCCAGCGGTGATGGCTGTGGAATTCGGGCGCCGCTCCGACGTACCAGGTGCCCGCCAGGGGGAGGATGTACTCGTTGGGCGAGCGGCGCTCCTCGACCTTCAACGTGCCGCGCGCCTCGACGGCCTTGCCGCCGGCGTCCTTGCCGCGGGCGAGGATCGTCAGGTTGTCAGGCATGCCTTTCAGGAGCAGCGGCGTCGAAGAGACGACGAGGGCCGTGCCCGGCTCGAGCGTCCGGGTGCCCGCGAGGCGGAGGCCGTTCAGGTAGCGGCTGGCCTGGAAATGGAAGTCGTACAGCTTGAGCGCGCCCTGGGCCTCCATGGCGCTCATCAGCGCGGCGGCTTTGTCGAGATCGGCGGCGGGGACGACGAGCGTCTGCACGGCCTGCCCCCCTTTCATCACCTGGAATTCCAGCGAGTCGACGGTGACCGGACCGCCGTCCTTCTGGACGACCGCGACGTTCTGGAGCACGACGGTGGAAAGGCCGCGCTGGGGATCGACCTCCCACGTGTAGACGACCTCTCCCGGATGGACGCGGATTTCGAAGGCCGCGAGGGGGAGGGAGGAAAGCAGAAATATGGAAAACAGGATTCGTTTCATGGTTTGGGTTCTCCTCTGGACAGCCCACACTACGGTGCGGGCGCGGCGCGGGTTGCGGCGAAGAAATCCAGCAGCAGCCGGTTGACCCTCTCTGGCTCCTCGTGCTGGACCCAGTGCGAGGCCTCTTCAATGAATTCCAGGCGGCCGTCGTCGCAGAGGTCGATGCTGGGCTGGGCCATCTCGCGGAGGAGGTTGCGGTCCCGGGCTCCCCAGATCAGCATCGTCGGGACGTTGCGGACCCGGGGCTCTCGCGGCCATTTGCGCTGCGAGCGCAGGGCGGCGCGGTACCAGTGGATCATGGAGCGGACCGCGCCGGGTTGGGACCAGGCTTCGCGGTAGCGCTCGAAATCGGCCTCGGTGAAGGTGCCCGGCCGGCTGGTGGCCCGGAAGGCCTTGAGGGCGGCGGCGTAGTTGTTCCTGCTGAAGGTCCGCTCGGGGAACCAGGGGACCTGGAACAGGAACATGTAGAAGCTCATCTTCCGCTGCCGGGAGCTGTTGAGCAGGGTGTCCCGCATCACGAGAGGATGGGGGCAGTTGAGGATGGCCAGCCGCTCCAGGCGTTCCGGATGGTTGCAGCCCAGCCACCAGGCCACGGCGCCGCCCCAGTCATGGCCGGCGACGCAGGCCTTGCCGCCGATCTGATCGATCAGGCCGACGACGTCCAGGGCCAGGAGGTCGAGGTCGTAGTCGCGGACGCGCCGCGGCTTGTCGCTGGTGTTGTAGCCCCGCTGGTCGGGGACGAGGACGTGGAAGCCGGCGGCGGCCAGCGGCTCGATCTGGTTCCGCCAGCCGTACCAGAATTCCGGGAAGCCGTGGAGGAGGACCAGCGGCGGTCCTCCTTCCGGACCAGCTTCCACCGTATGAAGACGAACGCCGTTCGTCTCGATCTCGCGATGCCGGGGCTGCAGCTCGGCTTCCAAGTCCCGTTTCCCGGGCCTCGCCTAGCGGACGTCCACGTCGGTGCAGTTGGCGCAGGTGTCGGTGCACCAGCAGTAGGTCTCGCCGCTCTGGTAGGAGGGGTTCTCCGCCGCCGCCACCCCTCTCAGCACGGCGCCTCCGCGGGCTCCCTGGATCTCGGCGGCGTTCAGGTGGCGCAGGGTCTCGCGGTGCAGGGTCAGCTTCTCGATCCTCTTCCTCATCTCGCTCTCCTCTCGAAAAACGCCCCGGAAACCGGAGCGGTCAATCCTGCCCTGGCGTCTTCACCGAGACCGCGAGGATGCGGTCCCAGGCGGGCTCGACGCTGGAGACGGCTCCCAGGAGGGCGAGGCCGATGCCCGCCGCGCCTTCGAGGAAGCCGGGCTCGGTCCGCCAGTCCATGCCGCCGTCGGGCATGGTGCCCCAGGCGCGGAAGCCGGCGATCCCTTCGCCGTCCTGGCGGAAGCCGAGAGCGCGGTCGAACCAGAAGCGGGCCGCCTCGGCCAGGGGCTCCTCCCCGGTGGTCTGGTACATCCGATTGAAGAGGTGGCCGAGGCCGGCGGCGCCGTGACAGAGGCCGGCGTCCCGGATGCCGGCCGTCGCTTCGGGACGAGCGGCGGACTGGAGGGCCACGTCGAGGGCCACGCGCTCCCACTCCGGCTCGCCGACGGCCCGCGCCGTGGCGAGCAGGGAGGCGGCGACGCCGGGGTCGCCGTAGCACCAGGCGAGGCGCGAGGTGGTGTCGGGCTCCCAGGGGGCCCAGGTGTGGGCGAAGCAGGAGCCCATGCCGGGCGCGAGCCGCCGGGCCATGAGAAAGGCGACGGCGGCGTCCAGCAGGGGCCTCGCCCGGTCGACGGCCACGCCGGCGGCGCAGGCGCCCGCGAGGACCGGCAGGACCCCGGGCAGGCCGTGGGCCACCCCGAGGTTGTAGTTGCCCTGGGGGTGGTACTCCCGCTGCCATTCCGGGAGCTGCTCGGGCGGGGTGAACCAAGCCGCTCCCCCCTGGCTGGTGTCGGCGATGCCGGCGAGACGGTCCACGATCCGCTCCAGGACGCCCGCGGCCGAGGGGCGGGGGAGGCGCTCCAGGGCGTAGACGCCCAGGCCGGTGAGGCCGCTGATGAGGTCGTACTCCCCCCGCCACGGGGTGCGCTCCAGGGGTGCCGACAGGGCTTCGTCGATCTCCAGGGCGGGATCTTCGTCGTCCTCCCCGGCGGGCTCGAAGAGGCGTCCCTGGAGGTGCTCCAGGGTCCAGGCGACGCCGGGGAAGCCGGTGTAGAGGGTGGCCGGCAGCGGCGTCTCGGCCAGTTGCTCCGAGGCCTGGTCGAGGAGGCCGGCGGCCATGTCGGCGGCGGCCTCGTCCTCGGTGACCATGGAGAGATAGGCGTAGAAGAGGGCCTGTCCGGCCTGGCCGCCGGCCAGGGAGGCGTGGCGGAGCGGCGGCGGCGCCTCGGCGGCGGGCAGGCTGGCGGCGATGGCGCGGGCGGCTTCGAGGGCCCGCTCGGCCGCGGAGTTTTCAAGCAGGGGTCGCCATAGGGAATTCATGCGGCAGATTCTGCCTCAAATTCCCCCGTATAATCCCTTCCCCCTTCAGGAGAACCCGATGTCCTCAATACCCCGCTTCGTCCTCCGCCTCTCCCTGCTCCTCCTCGCCGCGCCGGTATGGGCGCAGGAAACGCCTCCCGCTCCGGCGCTGCCGAAGGGGGTGGAGGCTCTCGAGGCCGAGACCTCCAGGAAGATGGACGAGCTGCTCGCGGCGGCGGAGAAGTTCCGCGGGCTGAAGGCCAAGCGCCCCGTCGCCGCCGGCTCCGTGGGGGCGCAGGGGGTGAAGGACAAGATGCGGGAGACGATGCGGACGCAGCTCCCCCCGGAAACGCTGAAGTCCGTCGAGGTCAGCCTGAAGGCCTTCGGGTTCATCCCTGAGAAGATGGACCTCGGCCGCTACTACGTCGAGCTGATGGGCAGCCAGGTGGCCGGCTTCTACGATCCCGAGGCGGACTACATGGCGCTGGTGCGGCCGTCCGGTAAGGGCTCCGACGATCCGTTGGCCGAGATGGTGGACATGGTGCTGGTCCACGAGCTGACGCACGCGCTCCAGGACCAGCACTTCGACCTGAGCAAGTTCGAAGGGGACGATCCGATGGCGGACGCGGGGACGGCCCGCGGCGCCCTGGTCGAGGGGGACGCCACCCTGACCATGATGAGCTTCATGTTGGGTCTCAACATCGAGACCCTGCCCGGCTTCGACCGCATCATGGACTCGATGATGAAGAGCCCCGAGGCCCTGTTCGAGGCGTCCCCGGACCTGCCCGGCACGAAGGAGCTGGCGGCGGCGCCGGTCTGGATCCGGGAGAACCTGCTCTTCGGGTACATCCAGGGGATGGTCTTCTCCCTGAGCACCCGCAGCAAGGGCGGCCAGAAGCTGCTCGACTACGCCTTCACCACCGACCCGCCGCGCTCGACCGAGCAGATCCTGCACCCCGAGAAGTGGCACAGCCGGCGGGACGATCCCGTCGCGTTCCGGCTGCCCGATCTCGGGGCCGAGCTGCCCGGCTACCGCAAGGCGGCCGAGGGGGAGATGGGGGAGCTGAGCGTGCGGATCCTCCTGCGCGAAGGCCTCCGGAAGCAGGTCCAGGCCGACGCCGCGGCGGCGGGTTGGGGCGGCGACCGCTTCGCCGTATACGAGAAGGGGAGCGGGCGGATCGTGGTGTGGGTCACCGAGTGGGACACCGAGGAGGACGCCCGCGAGGCTCTGGCCGCCCTGCGCTCGCTGCGGGACGGCTGGCGGGCGGAGGCGGCGGGGCCGCGGCGGGTGCTGGTGACCCGCGGCGCTCTCAAGGGGGAGCGGCTGGAGGCGGTGCGGGTCCGGCTGGCGGCGGTGACCGCCGAGAGGCCGGCCAACAAGGACCTCGACCTCGCCGCGATCGGGGCCGAGCCCCCGAAGATGGACGAAGAGGGCCTGAAGAAGATGTTGGACAGCCCGGTGGTCAAGGAGGGGCTGGAGGATCTCTCCAAGGCCAACGAGGAGAAGCCGGAGGGAGCGATCAGCCGGGACGGCCGGAGCTATAAGAATCGGGGTCTGGGTTTCTCGATCGCGCTTCCCGAGGGCACGGAGGAATGGAGCCTCGAGGACGCTCCCGAAGGCGGCCAGGCCCTGCTGATGATCTTCAGCCCGGACCAGAAGGCGCGCGTCACCGTCATCCACCAGGCCCTGCCCGGCCAGGTCCCGGCGGAGGAGATGGGCGGCATGCTGGAGCTGGGGATGAAGACCATGGTCCCCGGCTACAACCGGCTGCGCGGAGAGATGGTCGAGAAGGGCGACGCCAGGGTCATGGAGAACTGGTTCGAAGCCGCCCCCGACGGCACCAGGTGGATCGGGGTGATGCGGTTCTACCTGCGGGCGTCCGAGGTCTTCGGGGTGCTCGCCATGGCGCCCGCCGATTCCTGGCCGGAGCACGAGAAGGCCACCCTCGACGTGCTCAACACCTTCACCCTGGAGCCGAAGCGCGGCAAGCCTTGAAAAAAAGCCAGGTCTGTTCTAGACGGTTGCGCATCGGTTAAAATATTCGCTCAGGGCGATAGGATCATCTTTTTCGACGGGGAGCCGCGGCGCGTCCGGGAACGAGCATGGAACGGAACCAACTGGGCAGGATGGAGCTTTCGGAGCGTCTGGCGGAGATCCACCGGGCGGTCGCCCGCTCCCCCCGGTTCGACGCCGTCCTGCAACTGATCGCGGCGCACGCGGCCGAGCTGGTGGAGGCCGACCTGGCGCTGCTGCTGCTGTCGGACGGCGAGGGCCTGCTGCGCGTCCGGGCGGCGCGGGGGATGGGGAAGACGGCGGCCTGGGAGGTCACGGTGCCGCGGGAGGAGGCGCTGGGGGAGCGGCTGCGGCAGGTCCTGGGTCTCGCCCCGGAGGACGCGCTCCTCTCGGCGCCGGTGGTGCTCGATCCCTCGCTGCACGGCATGCTGCTCGCCATCCTGCGGGCGCCGCGGCGGCCGGCCGACAGGGACGGCGAGCTGCTGGAGGCGCTGGCGGACGCCGCGGCGAGCGCGCTGGTCAACGTCCATCTCCATGAGCGGATGCGGGTGGCGCGGCTGGACGCCGAGCGGCGCACCGAGGCTTTGATGCGGCTGCAGGAGGCGAGCGTCGCCCTGCTGCGGATGGGCGGCGAGCGGCCCAGCCCCGACGCCCTGATCGAGATCCTCTGCCAGGTGACCGGAGCGCCGCGGGGCGTCTACTGGCTGGTGGACGAGCCCGGCGGCCCGGTGCTGACGGCGCTGGGGACCTACGGGGTGCGCCGCACGCCGCGCAACGAGAACGATCAGAAGCTCCAGGACCTGCTGCTGCGGGTGGATCTCGGCTCGGACCACCCGGTGGCGCGGGCGGCCCGCTCGATGACTCCGGTGGCGCTGCCGGACACCCAGACGGACCGGGCCTGGGAGGAGCTCTCCGTGGTCTGGGGCCGCACGGGCATCCGCTCCATCCTGGCCGTGCCCCTGCGCGCCCGCGGTCGCCTGCTCGGGGTGGTCGCCCTGTTCTGGCGCGAGCCGGGCAAGTGCATCGACAGCGCGGTCGCGGAGACGGCCGAGGTCACGGCCAACCAGGTGGCGTCCATCCTGGACACGGCGGCGCTGATGGCGGATCTCTCGCGGGCCAACCGCATGAAGGACGAGTTCCTGGCCATGCTGTCGCACGAGCTGCGCAATCCCCTCAACGCCATCGGCGCCTACGCCGCGCTCCTGGAAAGCGATCGCGAGGCGCGGGAGCTCCCGGCGGTGCGCAAGGCCGCCGGGGCCATCCGCCGCAACGCCGAGGCGCAGGCGCGGCTCGTCTCCGACCTGCTGGACCTCTCGCGGCTGCGGACGGGCAAGCTGGCCATCCAGCGCCAGCCGGTCCTGCTCGGGCCGCTGGTGACCGAGGCGGCGGAGGCGGTGCGGGCCGAGGCCGAGGCCAAGGAGCTGCGGCTGGAGGTGGAAGCCGCGGGGGAGCCGGTCCTCGCCGAGGCCGATCCGGTGCGCGTGCAGCAGATCGTCTGGAACCTGCTGCAGAACGCGGTGAAGTTCACGCCGGAAGGGGGTTGGGTGACGGTCCGCCTGGAACGGGAAGGGGAAGAGGCGCGGCTGGACGTGACGGACTCCGGCCAGGGGGTCGCCCCGGATTTCCTCCCCCGTCTGTTCGAGATGTTCAGCCAGGAGGAGGCCGGCGAGGGGCGTCAGGGAGGGCTCGGGATCGGTCTCGCCCTGGTGCGCCAGCTCGCGGAGCTGCACGGCGGGCGGGTGGAGGCGGACTCCCAGGGGCCGGGGCGCGGCGCCCGCTTCACGGTCTGGCTGCCGCTGCGGCTGGCCTTCAGCCCTTTTCCTCGGGCGGAACCGTCTCCGGCTGCCGCACGGTGACGCGCAGGGTGTTGACCCGGTTGTGCTGGATCTCCAGCACCTCCAGGGTCACCGGCCCCAGCTCGACCCGGTCCCCCTCGGCGGGGTTGCGGCCCAGCTCGGAGAGCACCACGCCGCCGATGGTGTCCTCGTCGCGCTCGCTGAGCTCGACCCCCAGGGCCTCTTCCAGGTCCTCCACCAGCATGCCCCCCGAGACCTCGTAGACGCCGTCCCCCTGTTCCTGAAGCTCGGGCGTCTCGACGTCGAACTCATCCTGGATGGGGCCGACGATCTCCTCGATCACCGTTTCCAGGGTGACGATGCCGGAGACGCCGCCGTATTCGTCGATCACCGCCGCGAGGTGGAAGCGCTCGGTGCGCATGCGCTTGAGGAGGCGGTCCAGCTCCAGGGTCTCGGGGACGAAGGCGATCTCCCGCGCCACCTCCTTGAGGGAGTTGAGCGGCCGGTCGCGCCGGAACAAGTCCTTGATGTGGATGAGGCCGATGACGTGGTCGAGGTCCCCTTCGCAGAGCGGGAAGCGGGTGTGGCCGCTGCGGCGGGCGATCCGCAGGTTCTCCGACAGCGTGCGGGTGGTGGAGAGGTAGACCACGTCCTGGCGGGGCAGCATGATCTGCCGGGCCACCCGGTGGGAGAGCTCGAAGATGTTGTCCAGCAGCTCCCGCTTCTGGCTGGAGATGTGGCTCGCCGGGGTCGAGGAGAGCAGGCGGCGCAGCTCCTCCTCGTCGTGCGCCAGCTCCCCCTCGCTCACCGGCGCGATGCCGACCAGCTTGAGAAGGGCGTTGGCGGTGTGGTTGAGGACCCAGATCGCGGGGTAGGTGAGCTTGTAGAAGACGAAGAGCGGCAGGGCGATCAGGAGGGTCGTGCCCTCGGATTTTCGGATGGCGACGGACTTCGGAGCCAGCTCGCCCAGCACGATGTGCAGGATGGAGATGGTCAGGAACGAGACCGTCAGCGCGATCGAGTGAAGGATCTGGGGGTCGTTCGTGAAGGGGCGCACCAGGGGCTCGACGACCCAGGCGAAGGCCGGCTCGCCGATCCAGCCCAGGGCCAGGCTGGAGAGGGTGATGCCGAGCTGGGTGGCCGAGAGGTAGGCGTCCAGGTGGCGGATCATGTGCCGCGCCACCCGCGCCCGGCGCAGCCCCTGGGCGACGAAGGGGTCGATCTGCGTCGGCCGCACCTTGACCAGGGCGAACTCGGCGGCGACGAAGAAGCCGTTCAGCGCCACGAAGACCAGGCCCAGGATCAATCCCCAGGACGGGGGCATGTTGAAGTGGGGGCCGGGGGTGGCGGCGATCAGGGCGAAGCTCAAAACGGGGGTCCTTCAGAAATCCCACACGGCGCACACCCCTGCGGGCGCCGGCTGGAGGGGGCTGAGGCTGCTGTCGGGGGAGGATTCGGAGGGTCGTCGTTCAAGGCAGGTGAATTTTACCACAGTGGTATTTCCCCCTGCCGGAGGCATGGACCAACACGGACGTACATGGACCCGCATGGACAGTCCCTGGCCTGTCGTTGCTCGTCCGTGTTCCTCACGCCGCCAGGGAGCAGCGGTAGATCTCCCGGTAGGAGGCGCACATGACCTCGAAGGTGTAGCTGATCTCGACCCGCCGGCGGTTGAGCTCGCCGAGCCGCGCCCGGGTTTCCGGGGAGCGAGCCAGGGCGGCGATCGCCTGGGCGAGGACCGCGGCGCCCCCGGCGTCCGGCGGGGCCAGCAGAGGGGACTGGTCCGGAGGGAGGACCGTCCGCACGTCCCCGACGTCGGTGGCGGCCACGGGCAGGCTGGAGGCCATGGCTTCCAGCAGGGAGACGGGCATCTGCTCGCTGTCGGACGAGAGGGCGAAGATGTCCATGGCCCGGTAGTACGGGGCGGGGTCCGCCTGGTAGCCGGCGAAATGGACGCGGCCCGCCAGATCCGGCGCCGCGGCCCGCGCCTCGACGGCGGGGCGCTCCTCGCCGTCCCCCACCAGCAGGAGATGGACATCCGGGACGCCCGGGATGCCCGGGATATTGGCGCAGGCCTCCAGCAGCCGCGGGTAGTTCTTCACCGCCCGGAAGCTGCCGACGGCGCCCACGACGACCGCGTCCCTGGGGATGCCCAGACGGTCCCGCAGCTCCGGGTGGCCGTCGGCGGGGGAGAAGCGCTGGAGATGGATGCCGTTGGGGATCAGCCGCACCTTCTCCGGCGGCAGCTTCCAGAGGCCGGTGGCCACCGACTGGAGCACCCGCGAGGGGACCACGATCCGGTGGGCGCCGGGGAGCACCAGCCGCCGGGCCAGCACGCGGCGGAGCTTGAAGCTCTCCGCCTCGTCCTCGTTGAACCCCTCCTCGTGGTGGACCACCCGCCGGAAGCCGAGGCCGCGGGCGGCCAGCAGCATGTCGAAGGCCCCCCAGTTGTAGGTCAGGACGAGGTCCGGCCGCTCCTGCCGTAGGAGGTGGAAGAGCCGCCGGGCCGTAGGCAGGGAGCCCGCCTTGGGCGGGTTCGGCAGCAGCCGCACCTCCACCCCCTCGGGCAGGCGCTCGGCGGCGCTGGTGCGGCCGTCCATGGAGACGATCGAGTGGCGGAAGTCGTTCCCGAAGGCTCCGATCAACCCGACGGTCCGCAGCTCCGGGCCCGTGGGCACGAAGTTCGAGAAGATGTGGAGCAGGTGGGGCACCCTCACCCCCCAACCCCCTCTCCCGCCCGCCGAGCCCCCTCCCCGGGAGAGGGGGAGATCTCATGAGCGGTCATGGAACCTCACCACCCGGTCGAGCAGGGCCTCCCGGTCCTCCACCGGCCGCCAGCCCAGGACCTCGCGGGCCGTGCGGGAGGTGAACGGGGTGGCCAGGGAGCGCGTCTTGAGGTCCCGGTAGGACGGGAAGGTCACCCCCGGCCGGCGGCCCGCCTTCTTGACCAGCCACTTGCCGATCTCCATGAGTTGGCTGAGCCAGAGCGGGCGCGGGTGGAAGTGGAGGTCGCGGCCGGTCGCCTGCCGCATCTCCGCCACGATCTCGCGGGCCGAGAGCGGCGCCCGCGAGCAGAGGTTGAGGGCCTTGCCGTCGAGGTCGCGGCCCTCGTGGACGGCCATGCGGACCAGGGCGTCGGCCACGTCGTCCACGTCCACCACCGGGAGGGGATGGTCGCCCATCCCCCAGCCCACGCAGTGGTTGTCGCGCACCCAGAGGCCGAGGCCGCTGTGCTGGAGGGGAGTGCCCTCGCCCAGCACCACGCCGGGGCGGGCGATCACCAGCGGCAGGCCGCGCTCGCGGTGCAGGGCGAGCAGCCGGCGCTCGGCTTCCATCTTGCCGCGGCTGTAGAGCTCCCGTCCTTCCGGCTTCGGATCGGTCTCGATGGAGTCCTCGAGGACGTCCGTGCCGCAGTCGGGGCCGGCGTAGAGGGCGGCGATGGAGGAGACATAGACGAAGCGCTCGACCCCGGCGTCGAGGGCGGCCTCGGCGGCGGCCACCGAGCCCCGGATCATCGAGCGCTCGATCTTGTCCCAGGAGTCGCCGCCGCCCGTGGCCAGGTGGATCACCGTCTTCGCCCCCTGGAAGGCGCCGGTGAGGGCCTCGCGGTCCTCCAGGCGGCCGGAGAGCAGGCGCAGCCGGCCGTCGCGGGCCGGCTCCGCGATGACGGCGGGCAGGCTGTGCGCGCGGCGCGCCATGACGGAGACGGGCAGGCCCTTCGCCAACAATCCCGCCACCACCCGGCGGCCGATGAAGCCGGTGCCGCCCAGCACCACCACCTCTCCCGGCCGCGCCGGGCCGGGCTCGGGCAGACGGGGACGCTGGGGCTCGACGCGGCCCGGACCCCGCAAGGCTTCCGAGGCGATGGCCTCGCACCATTCCAGCACCTCGGCCGCCTGGGCGCCGTCCACCGGCAGGGCGCGGTCCGCCAGCAGGGCGGCGTAGAAGGCCCTGACCGAGCCGCGCATGCCGGCGAAGTAGCTGTCCAGCCGCGGCCCCATGCCGAGGGTGAAGCGGGCGTAGCGCATGACGCCCGCCGCCGCGTCCCGGCGCAGCGACTTCCCCCGGCGCCAGCCGGCGAGGAAGCTGTTCCAGAAGTCGAGCCAGGGGGTCTTCTCCTCCGAGGAGAAGGTGTTGTGCCCGAGGTCGGCCTCGGCCGAGCCGTCCGAGCCGAGCACCTGGAGGGTCCAGCGGTTGAAGCCCTGGCCGAAGGCCAGGTAGATCTCCGCCGTGCCGCGCTCGCCCCGCGCCGCCACCAGCCAGCGGTCGTGGAAGACCTGGCCCGGGTGCAGCTCGCGGGAGCCGAGGATGGTCGTCCGGGTCTCCTTCACCGCGCCGATCAGGGCGTGGAGCTGGGAGAGCGGATGCGGGGCCTGCTCGAACACGATGTTCTCGGGCGAGCGGAACATCCAGTGCGAGAAGTCGCCAGCGTCAAGCTGTGCCAGAGGGACTGACAGACACACCTGGACATGCTCGACCCTGCCCACGCGCCCGGCCCGGACGTGCTGGAGCAGGCGGTCGAAGGCGGGGTGCCAGACGTTGTTGTGGTTCACCCCCAGGGGCAGGCCGAGGCGGTCGGCCAGGGCCTGCAGCTCCCGCGCCTCGGCGCTGGAGAGGGCCACCGGCTTCTCGACCAGGACGCCGATCCCCATCTCCAGGAGCTTGCGGGCGACCGGGACGTGGAGGTCCGGCGGCACGAGGACGTGGGCGATATCGATGCCGAGCCCCGCGAGCTCGTCGAGGGAGCCCACCGCCTTGGCGACGTTCCACTGCCGGGCCGCGGCGCCGGCGCGCTCGACGTCGGCGTCGCAGACGGCCGCCAGCTCGATCTCCGGCATCTCGGCCAGGATGTCGCGGTGAAATTGAGCAACGTAGCCGGCGCCCACCAGGGCGACGCGGACGGGAATCCTGCGGTGGGGGGCGCGGGGATTGCGGATCTCCGATTCCGGAGTCGCCGCGGGGCGCGCCCGCTCAGACAAGGCCATATCCATATCTCCAGTTGAGACGACCGACGCGCCGCTCGATCGTCGCCCTCTGCTCCGGCTGGAGGGCCTGTTTCCAGGACTCGTCGAGCCGGATCTCGGAGGTCGAGGCGAGGCGCATCCGGTTGCCGATGATGTGATGCTCGGCGTTGCGGAAGAGGTGAAAGCCGTTGGTGACCGGCAGGCCGGCGAAGCGGTGGATCTTCGTCAGCGTCCCGTCCGGGTCGGCGCAGAGGTCCTCGTAGCGCAGGGTCATCCAGCGGTCCGCGGGGAAGTAGCGGCGGGCGCGCTCGGCGCAGGTGTTGTCGGCCACCCAGGAGCGGGCCGCCTCCTCGGGGCTTAAGGCCAGGTTCTTCATGTTGGACCAGGAGACCGCGCGGCCGTCCCGCACCAGGTGGAGGATCCGCAGGTCGAGGCTCGGGATGCGCCGCATGAACACGGCCCGCTCGGGCCGCTTGGAGCTGTCGAGGAAGGTGTTCGAGCCCTTGATCTTGAGGACGCTCTCGATCAGCGCCTCGATGCGCGAGAGGACGCGACGCATCTCCCGGTGGGCCCGGGGGACCAGCCGGAGTCCCACGTCGCGGGCGGTTTCGAGGACGGGACCGCGCTGCACGGCGCGCAGCAGGAGATCGGCCACGCCGCCGCCGGTGGCGCGGAATTCGAGGTCGGCGTCCCAGGCGTCGAAGTCGTGGCCGCGGGCGGTCATCTCCGCCTTGACGCGCCGCCAGAAGTCGCACTCGCGGATCGGCGTCCGGCAGGAGCACAGGTACTCCTCGGGCGTCGTCTCCTCCTTCGCGTGGGGCGCGATGCCGAGCTCGCCGATGGTGGCGATGCGCGGATGCGTTCCCAGAAGAAACGTCAGGAGCGTCGAGCCGGAGTAGCCGTGCCCCATGATGTAGAGGACATTGGTCATCAACCTTTTCCTACTTGCGGAAAGCGCGGTGGACAAACTCTTTCCAGGCCCTACTGTTTTGCAGAAGGTGTGCCAGGAGAAGAGAAGCTGAAGAAAAGGGCTTCCGTGGTCTTGAGGAGGAACGGGAAGCGGTCGCCGTCGGGGAGGGCGCGCCCGGTGCGCTCGTCGCGGACGCCGGTGGCGCGGCGGGCGAGGCGGACCTCCACGGGGATCTCGGTCTCGGCCAACCCCTCGGCTCCGCCGCCGCCCGTGGAGCGGCCGGCGACGGGTACGTTTTGCACCACGAAGACCAGCGTGCGTCCCCCTTTCGACCAATAGACGGCCTCCAGGGGGACCGGCGGCGTGCCGCCCCGGCTGGTCAGCGCGAGCCGGGGGACGATCCCGGCGCGGCGGACCGGATCGAGGAAGGGCCGCCGCCGGTCCGCGTCCGCCGTCCCTTCCTGCCGGTCCATCAGGTAGCGTTGCGGAGAGAGGTTGAGATAGACCGCCCGGCCCTTGCCGAAGCGGCGCTCGCTGTTCACGGGGAGCTTGCGCTCCGCCACCGCGTAGCCCCGGTCCAGGCGCGGCTCAACCGTGCCGAACAGCTCGCGCCAACGCTGGAAGCCGTAGCCGGCGTCCTGGTCGGTCTCCACCCACAGCCGGCCGCCGAAGAAATCCGCCCGGGTCTCGCCGCCGTCGTGCCGGATGCCGAAGAGGTCGTCCAGGGCGCCGCGCCCGCGGCCCCGGCCGTAGGGATCGAACAGGCCGCAGGCGAAGTCGGCGATCACCGTGCCGCCCCGCGCCGCGAACTCCCGGATGCGCCAGGCTTCGACGTCGGACAGCGCGTAGACGGCGGGGAGGATCAGCACCCGGTATTCCGCCGGGATGCCGCGGCGGGCGACCTCGTCGTAGGCGAGGAAGTCGTAGCGCAGCCCGGCGTCGGCGAGGAGGAGCTCCCAGGCCCGGCGCACGTTGTGGGAGGTGCCGAGGCGGTGGTCGTCGAGGCGGTTCGGCCAGGTCTTGCCGTGGGCCTCGGCGTCGAGGACCCAGGAGACCTGGATGGAGGGATGGGAGTAGTAGAGCGCGATCCCGTCATGAAGCGGACGGGCCCCCGCCATCTTGGGCCCCTGGACCTCCGCCAGCTCCCTGAGGGTCGGGCGGAAGCGGTCCAGCCAGGGACGGGGCCGGCCGTCCGCGAACCAGCTCTCGTCCACCCAGCCGATCATGCCCCGGTCGCCGCGGGCGAAGCGCCGCCAGGCGAGCCAGACGTCGTGGCCGGCCCCCAGCCGGTCGTCGTGGAAATGGGTGGTCACCCGCGGCACGGCGTTGTCGCGGTCGAAGGAGCGCAGGATCTCCGGCGCCGAGCCGATGTCGTAGGCCTCGACGAACCGCAGCTTCTTCGCCAGCTTGGCGTAGTCGTAGCCGCCGAAGAGGCTGGGGGCCTGGGCGCCGACGAGGCCGCAGGGCGTCTCCGGGTCCAGCCGCTGGCAACGCTCCACCAGATCGCCCACGAAGTCGGCCCAGACGGAGTCCTGGTAGGTCATGCGGTCCAGGAAGGGCGAGAGGTCGATCTCGCGCAGCGGCCGGCGGAGCTGGGGGAAGACGTCGTCCGGCCCCACCCAGCGCGCCGGCGCGGGACGGCCGCCGTGGTAGTCGCGCAGCCAGCGCTCGTAGGCCTGGTCGTCGCCGTTCACCCGCCAGACGGCCGGCCGGGTGAAGGTGCCCCAGGAGGCCTCGTCGTCCAGGGCGTAGGCCACCCGCAGGGGGCTGCGGCGGATCGCCTGGACGTTCCGGTCAATGAGTCCTTCAAGCTTTTTCCTGACACTGTCGTCCAGGGGCCGGGGGCGGACCGCCCGGGGGTCCCGCAGCGCCCCCTCGCCGAAGCTCCCGGGGATGAGATGAAGGTCCCCCTTGCCCGCCGTGTGGTCGTTGTAGAAGCGCAGGTTCCAGCGCTCCAGCCAGTCCAGGGGGCCCGCGCCGTGGTCGGTGAAGCCGCCGTTGATTCCATAGGCCCGCGAGAACCGGCCCCCTTCCTCGTCCGTGCCGATCGTCCAGCGGTAGCGCCAGGGCATGTAGATCCAGGTGTCCCAGCGGCGGGCGGACGGGGTGGAGACCGGGCGGAATTCGGGAGCCCGGTTCAGATAGTCGAGGTAGGAGCGGTCCGATTCCCGGGCCTGCGCGGGCTCTTCCGGCTGGGCCGGGGCGCAGGCGAGCGCCAGGAGCGGAAGGAGGAGCGGGAACCGGAACATCGCCCAGGCCCGGGTGCGAGATGCGTGCCGGGCCCGGGCCTGTACGGGGGCCTCAGGCCCAGGGCGGGGCGCAGTCGAACCAGGCCGCGCAGCAGGAGCCCGCGTACCCTTCGACGCAGTAGAAGTACCGCACGTAGCTGTAGGAGCAGGAGTACTCGGCCTGCCGTGCCATGTCCTCGCAGCAGCCTTCGTGGCAGTCCGCGGCGGCCGGACGCGGATCGGTGGCCAGGGCGGCCAGACAGAGAACCATACACAGGACCGCGAAGGTGAGCTTCCTCATGACCTCTCCTTTCAAGAGAGACGGCCTGCGACGCCGTCTAATAGCAATGTGCGGAAGGGCGCTCCCGGCGGGCCGGGCCGGAATGAAAAACCCCTCCTCTCCGCGGCGGGAGAGGAGGGGCGATGGAGAGAGGGGGGATCTTTCCTAGTTGAGGGTGACGCTCACCGGCTCGCTGAACGACTCCAGGCCCTGGGTGTTCGTCGCCCGCACCCGGAAGGTGTAGGAGGCGCGGCGCCGCAGGCCGGAGACCTTGGCGGAGGTGGCGTTCCTGTTGGTCCGCGCCGCGATCTCGAACGTACCGTTCACCAGCCTCTCCACCTCGTACCGCGTCTCGGCCGTGGAGTTGTCCTTCCAGGTGATCTGCGCGGTGCCGCCGCCGAGGTCGAAGGCCTGTGCCTCGGTCGGGGCCGCCAGGGCCGTGTTGACCGGCCCCGCCTTGGTGGTGGCGTTGGCGACGTTGCTGTAGGAGGAGAGCCCGCCCGCGTTGCTCGCCCGCACCCGGAAGGTGTACGAGGTCCGCGGAGACAGCCCGGAGACCGTGACGCCGGTCGTGTTCGCCCCGACGGTGAGCACCTCCTGGTAGGTCGAGCCGATCTTCCGCTCGATCCGGAAGGCGGTCTCGTTCGACGAGTTGTCGCGCCAGGTGAGCTGGATCTCGGACGATGACAGGGCCCGCGCGTCGAGCTTGGTGGGCGCGCTGGGGGGCGGCGTCGCCGGGGTGGAGCCGGGCGTGGTCACGGCCGCCGTGTTGCTGTACCCCGAGAAGCCGCCGGCGTTGCTGGCCCGCACCCGGAAGGAGTGGGTGGAGGACGCCGCCAGGCCGGTCACCGTGGCGGTGGTGGTGTTCGCCTCCACCGTCTGGACCTCCTGGAAGACGCCGTTGATCTGGCGCTCGATGTGGAACGCCGTCTCGTCCCCGGAGTTGTCGCGCCAGGTGAGCGCCACCGCGCTGGAGCTGGTGGCCGTGCCCGCGAGCTCGCCCGGCGCCGCGGGAGCCGCCGCCGGCGGCGCGAAGGTGGTGGAGGTCGCGGAGTTGCTGTAGCCGGACATCCCGGCGGCGTTGCTGGCCCGGACGCGGAAGGTGTAGGCCGTGGCCGGCGCGAGGCCGCCGACGCGGGTCGAGGTGATCCCGGCGCCGACGAGGCGGACTTCCTGGAAGGCGCCGTTGACGAGCTGCTCGACGCGGAAGGCGTCCTCGTTGGAGGAGTTGTCCTGCCAGGAGAGGTCGATCTCGGTGGTGGAGACCGCCCGGGTCGCCAGCAGGCTGGGCGCGGCCGGGGCCGCCGGCGGCGGCGGGGGCGGCGGCGGAGGAGGCGTGACGGAGCCGCCGTTGGCGAGCAGCGCCACCGCCGGATGCAGCCGCGTCAGGTCCTGGCCCATGAGCTTGCCGAGCGGCGCGTTCTCTCTCTGGGCCTCCTGGATCATGAACTCGGTGAGCTGCCGGCCGTAGTCGACCAGCGCGGCGTCGCCCGTTTGCTGGCCGGCGCGGATCAGCACCTCCGCGGCGCCGGTCTTCTCGGGGTTGTAGAGCTCGCGGTCGGCGCCGACCACGGTGTTCAGCGTGCCGCCGATGTGGCTCCCCGACCAGGTGTATTCGAGGAGGCGGGCCCACAGGCCGCCGACGCTGCCGTCGCCGATCACCGCCGGCTCGATGTCCTTGTAGGTGCGGGCGATGCTCACGATGATCTCGCTGGGCTTCATGGCCGGAATGCCGATCGCCAGATCCCCGGTGTCCTGCTGGAACCGGTTCAGGTAGTGCATGTCGTACATCCCGATCGTCCACTGCGAGTCGGTCTGGTTGGTCGCGGGGCCGGTGACCAGCCCGCCCCAGAAGCCGTACCGCTTGCCGTCGCGGCTCAGGGAGGCGTACTGCTGGGTGATGGCGCGGGCGAAGCCGGACTGGAAGTCTTCGAGGAAGGTGGCGTCGTCGCTGGCGTGGCCGATGAAGCGGAAGGCGGCCTGCCACTGCTGCGCCACGCGTCCCGTCATGCCGGCCTCGATCTTCACCGGGTAGTCGGGCGCGCAGGCCGGGGCCGTGGGCGCGCTCGGCTGCAGCACCGGGCCGGGACCGCGCGTCGGGCACACGTAGCGGCGCATGCTGTCGGCGCCGCGCTGCAGGATGTCGATCACCGTCTGGTCGCCGGTCAGCCAGTAATAGAGGTAGAGGTTCTCGAAGTAGGCGTGCGAGCTGTTGAAGTCGTTGCGGTAGGCGCCGTAGCCGGTGGGCGACTGGCCGCAGTAGAACCACTGCTCCGTCGGGCCGCACTGCATGATCTGGGTGTGCAGCGTGCGCAGGGCGGCGGGGAAGGCGATCTCGTCGAGCCACTCCACGTCGCCGGTGCGCATGGCCCAGATCTGGGCCGTGGAGGCCGTGTTGTGGTAGTCGGTCCAGGAGCCGCACCAGAAGATGTTGTCCCAGGCCTCGCCCGGCGTCGGGTCCCCCTCGCCGTTGGGGCCGCACTCGACCTCGCCGGTCTCGCCGTCCTTGCCCCAGTAGCGCGGGAACACGCCGAAGGTCATCAGGCCGTTGATGCCGTCCGAGTCGATCTTCGCGACCGTCCGCGCGAGCACGGAGGTGACCAGGGTGTCGTAGGCGGCGAGGTTGGACGGCAGGGGGCCCACCGGGAGCTCGTCCACCGCCCCGGAGCTGGCGAACGCCTCGGGGGTGGGCCAGGCCCGCAAGGGCCGGTTGAGCGGCGCCCAGGTGAGGCGGTTGAGCTCCGCCCGGGAGGGCGCGCCGTCGGCCGTGGCGGTCACCGCCAGGGTGCCGAAGAGCCCCTGGTGATTGGCGAGCCAGGCCTTGTCGGCCACCACGTCGACCGCCAGGTTGCCGCCGGGCAGCACGCGCAGGGCCTGCGGCTCGTAGCGGTGCATATGGTTCAGGGCGACGGCGACCGTCCCCAGGGGTCCGCTCGCCGCCAGCACGGCGCCGTCGGCCTTGACGCCGGCCGCGCTCGCGCCGGCGACGTTGACGTCGAACGCCTGGGGAGCGGTCCGCGACGGCCGGAGCTGCTGACGCACCCAGGCGCTCTGGGACGCCGCCACCGCGCCGGTGACCGCCGGAGCGCCGAAGTTGCCGGCCGCCGTGACCGTGGGCGTGCCGCCGAGCTCCACGTCCAGCTCGTCCCGCAGCTTCTCGACCAGCACGCCGTTGGCCCCGCCGGTGTAGCCGAAGACGTTGCCGACGTCGCCGAGGACGCCCTCCCAGTTGGCGACGTGGCGCACGATCACCGTGGGGGAGCCGGCGGTGAAGACATAGCGGCGGCGCGAGCTGATCTGGCCGTTGCCGATCAGCGGCGAGTCGTAGGCGCCCTGCACCACCACGGCGGCGCTCAGGGGACCCTGGTGCTCGATCCACACCTTGCGGGTGGTGGAGTGGCCGTAGTCGGCGCCGTTGGCGCGGATCGACAGGCCGCCGCCGCCGATCAGCCGCGTGCCGTTGGCCAGCGTCACCTCGTCGAACAGCGTCCCGGAGCCCGCGCCCAGGCGGAACACGGCCGCGCCGGTGTTCACCGTCACGGAGTTGCCGCTGCGGGTGACCGACAGAGCCTGGGCCGGCGCGGGGTTGGGGCCGGCCGAGCCGTCGGTGACGAGCCGATAGGTGGCCGCCTGGTGGGCGCCCACCGTGGCCGGGAAAGAAACCATCAGCCACTGGATGGGAGCCGCCGCGTCGTTCTTGCCGGCGTTCCAGCGCGCCGTGACCTCGAACTGCGCGGGCACCGCGGCGCCCGAAGGATCGGTGACGGTGAGGCCGGCGGTGTCGCGCAGGCCCAGGGAGCGGGGGATGGGGACGCCCGACCGCAGCACTTCGCCGCTGCGGCCGATTCCCGCGGTTTCACGGACGTTCAGAGGGATTGGAGAGGCCGCGTACGCTCGAGAGCCCGCGGCGCAGGTGACGAGAAGAAGGGAAAGAAGCAAAGAACGGCACGAGGTCCTCCAGGGACTGCTCACAACTCCTCCTGACGGTCCACCACCACCCTGCACACCCGGGTTGATGGAAAACGCCCCTGGAAGCCACGAAGTGGACTTTCCGGCTCCAGCGGTTTGGCGCGGTCGGCCTCTACATCAGGTCGACCCCACCAGCTGTTGTTAAGTCGACGTCTATGCGTGAGAAGCTATGGGCAAAAAATTCCGCTGTCAACGCTTTTTTGGAAGAAAGTCGGGCAGCTTTTACATGGGGCTGAAAAAAGGAGGAAACGGGGCCACGGATGGGTCCGAATGGGACAGGTTCAACTCCGCATCAACAAGTAAGTAGAAGCCCTATGCCGCGCCGCCATGAGCGCGAGCGCATTCCGTGGGCAGGGGTGCGCTGTGGGTGCGCACTCCGTCAACAGTCCACTTTTTGCAAAGTTCTGGAGGATGGGGATAATCGCCTGTGATGTCGCGCCGCTCTCCCGCGGATCTTTGGGCCTTCGCCCGCGCCTGGACCGCCCTGCTCGCCGCCGACCTGGCGTTGCGGACGTTGCCCTACCCCCGGGTCGAACGGCTGTTCGCGCCCGCGTCGAGAGAGACGAAGGGTGGCGAGGAGGAGGTGGCGCGCCTCGCGTGGGCGACCGCGGCGGCGGCGCGCCGTCATCTCTATCCCATGCGCTGCCTGCCCCGCGCCCTCTGCCTGCGCTGGCTGCTGGGACGGCGCGGCTTCGCGGCCGAGCTGCGGATCGGGGTGACCCGCGAGGACGGCGAGCTGCTGGCCCACGCCTGGGTGGAGCGGGAGGGGCGGCCGGTGGGGGAGGAGGGAGTGGCGGAGCGGTTCGCGGCGCTGGGCCCCACCTCTTGACAGGCATTTTCTCCGCTTCTACACTGTTAGCAGTCAACGGGAGCGAGTGCTAACAGCCTCCCGCTGGGTTTGAAGCACAATCCCTCTGTATTCCAACCAGTTCGAAGGAGGTATCAGCCGTGAATATCCGTCCGCTGCATGATCGGGTCTTGGTGAAGCGCGTTGAGCAGGAGGAGCAGGTCCGTGGGGGCATCATCATTCCGGACACCGCCAAGGAGAAGCCCCAGGAAGCCGAGGTGATCGCCGTCGGTCCCGGCAAGCTGTCGGAGGACGGCAAGCGTTCGCCGATGGACGTCAAGGCCGGCGACCGGATCCTGGTGGGCAAGTACGCCGGCAGCGAGATCAAGCTCGACGGCAACGACTACGTCATCCTCCGCGAGGATGAGATCCTGGCCGTCGTCAGCTCCAACGGCAGCAAGTAAGTCTCCGGCTCGCTCTTCACGAAGACCGGCATCGATTCGAAATCCTGATTCAGGAGGTATATAGAAAATGGCCAAGATGATTACCTACTCCGGCGACGCCCGCGCGGCGATCCTCCGGGGCGTCAACAAGCTCGCCGACGCGGTCAAGGTGACCCTCGGTCCCAAGGGCCGCAACGTCGTCATCGAGAAGAAGTTCGGCTCGCCCACGATCACCAAGGACGGCGTCACCGTCGCCAAGGAGATCGAGCTCTCCGATCCGCTCGAGAACATGGGCGCCCAGATGGTCCGCGAGGTCGCCTCCAAGACCTCCGACGTCGCCGGCGACGGCACCACCACCGCCACCGTGCTGGCCCAGGCGATCTACCGCGAGGGCTCCAAGAACGTCACCGCCGGCGCCAATCCGATGGAGATCAAGCGCGGCATCGAGCTGGCGGTCAAGGCCGCGGTGGGCGAGATCGAGAAGCTGGCCCGTCCGGTCGAGGGCAAGGACATCGCCCACGTCGGCACCATCTCCGCCAACAACGATGAAGAGATCGGCCGCATCATCGCCGAGGCGATGGAGAAGGTCGGCAAGGACGGCGTGATCACCGTCGAAGAGGCGCGCGGCCTCGACACCACCCTGGAGGTGGTCGAGGGCATGCAGTTCGACCGCGGCTATCT
>DASVAS010000098.1:0-16046 GCA_036376245.1 Thermoanaerobaculia bacterium
ACCCGCTCTACGTGGCCCGCCGGATGATCCGCTTCGCGAGCGAGGACGTGGGGCTCGCCGACCCCAGCGCCCTCGTGCAGGCGCTCTCCGCCCGCGAGTCCTACCACCTGCTGGGCTCGCCGGAAGGGGAGCTCGCCCTGGCCCAGGCGGTCGTCTACCTGGCCCTCGCCCCCAAGAGCGTCGCGGTCTACGAAGGCTACAAGGCGGCCCGGAGGACGGTCGAAGAGCGCCCCGCCGATCCGGTTCCCAAGGTCATCCGCAACGCTCCGACCCGGCTGATGAAGGACGTGGGCTACGGCGGCGGCTACGTCTACGCGCCCCACACGGAGGAAGGGGTCGGCGGGATCGACTGCCTGCCCGAGGCGCTCCAGGGGATGCGGTTCTACGATCCCAAGGGGCAGGGATTCGAGGCCAGGCTCAAGGAGAGGCAGGAAAAGCTCGACCAGCTCCGCGGCAAGGTCCGGGAGCGCAAGGGCTCCCCGACCTAGCAGGTCTCGACCGGCTCGCAGCCCGCGTCGCCGGCGCTCTGCACCGCGGCCACCAGCGTCTCTTTGGTCAGCAGCTCGCTGAACACGTGGGGATCCTGCCCGGGACGGTAGAGGAGATAGAACGGGATCCCGTAGCGGCCGTGCTCGGCCAGGAACTTCGTGATCTCGTCGTTTCTGTTCGTCCAGTCGGCCTTCATGGGGAGGACCTCGTGCTCCTCGAAGGCCTTGGCGACCTCGGGGGTCTCGAGCACGAGGCGCTCGTTCACCTTGCAGGTGAAGCACCAGTCGGCGGTCACGTCCACGAAGACGAGCTGGCCGGCGGCGGCCATGGACTCGGCCTGGGAACGGTCGAACTCCACCCAGTCGATGTGGCCGCCGCCGGTCTTGCCGGCCACCTGCGGGGCGGAGGTGGCGCGCCCCGGATTGCCGGCGGCGGTGAACAGGGTCACGGCGATGGCGGCCAGGACTCCGGCGGCGGCCACGCTCCGGAAGGCCCGGCCGCGGGCGATGCGGTGGCCGATCCAGGTGAACAGGGCGATGCCCAGCAGGCCGAGCTGGATGGCCGCGAGCTGCTCCGGCGCCACCTGCGACGACAGCACGTAGAAGAGCCAGACGGCCGAGGCGGCGAGCAGGAAGCCCATGACCCCGCGCACCGTCTCCATCCAGGCGCCGGGGCGGGGGAACAGGCGGGCGATCCCGGGCGCCACCGCGATCAGCAGATAGGGCAGGGCCATGCCGAACCCCAGAGCCGTAAATACAGCCAGAACCACCGGCGTTGACTGCGCCAGGGCGAAGCTGATGGCGGTGCCCAGAAAGGGCGCCGAGCAGGGGGTCGCCATCAGGGTGGCGAACAGACCGGAGACGAAATGACCGACGGCGCCTTCGCGGGGCCCGGAGCCGCCCAGCCGCGCCAGTCGCTGCGGCAGCGGGATCTCGAACAGGCCCCAGAGGTTGAGGCAGAAGAGCACCACCACCACGGCCAGGAAGGCCACGAAGCCGGGGCGCTGGAACTGCACGCCCCAGCCCACCGCCGAGCCCGCCGAGCGGGCCGCCACGGCGGCCAGGGCCAGGGCCAGGAAGGAAGCCAGGATGCCCGCCGAGGTCGCCAGGGCTCCCCGCGCCACCTCCGCCCGGCCGTGCCCGGCGCTGCGCACCAGGCCGAAGATCTTGAGGGAGAGCACCGGCAGCACGCAGGGCATGGCGTTGAGGATCAAGCCGCCCAGCACGGCCAGCAGGAGGATGCCGGCGAGGCCGCCGCCGGGGCCCTTGCCGCTCTTCACGGGCGCCGCCGCTCCCGCCTCGTCCTCTTCAGCGCGCTCGGCCGCCGGCTCCGCGGCCGGGGCGGCGGACGCTGCGACCTCTTCTCCCCCGGGCACCGGCGGCGTCGCCACGGCGGCGGCCTTCTGGAAGAGATCGGGATTCTGCGGCTTGCCGCCGGGGCCGACGGTGAGCTGGATCTCCGCTTCCGCCGTCACCGGCGGCAGGCATTGCGAGTCGTTGCAGGCCTGGAAGCGGAGCGAGGCGCGCACCTGATGGGTCCCCTCGGGCGTCCCGGCCGGGACCGAGAGGTTGGCCAGGATCACCACGTCGCCGTCATAGACCGCCAGGGGCTCGTTCGCGAAGGAGAAGGACTGCATCTCGGCGGGCGGATACTGCACGGTCTCCTGCGGCCAGCCGGCCGGCAGCTCGAGGTCCAGGACGGTGGGGATCAGGTAGTCGAACGTCGGCTTGTGGCTGTTGACGTGCCAGCCGGGCTCGATCGAGACCAGGGCCGCGACCTTGGCCGGACCGCCGGCTTCATAGGCGGTGGCGTTCGCGCTGAGGACGAACGAGGCCTTCTTCGGCGCCTGGATCTGCGCCTCGGCCGCGGCCCCGGACAGGGCCAGGATGGAGACAAGGCAGGCTATTTGCAATAAAAATTGGGTTCCAGTCGGCCGTTTCATCATGGAGTCGCCCTCGCTGTGACCCGGAAACAGGAACGATCCTGGTTTTATTCGCGGGATGTACCAATCCATTTTGTCGTATCCTCGTCATACATTTGCCAAGTCGATGCACTGTATAGGGGAGACCCGCCAGATTTCCAGGTGGAGCCTCCAGGCCGGAGCGTGCTCGAGGCCCGGGAACGAGGCTGAAGAGCGTCCTTCTGCCCAGACTGGATGGTCGTTTTCGACCCCAGAAAGGAGATCGGGGAGATGAAGAAGATGACGTCTATGAAGGCCTTGTACCACGCGGCCGTGGCCTTGGCCTTGCTGGCTCCCGGAGCGTGGGCGCAGGAGGGGGAGGGAGATCCCTATGTCCTCGCTACGATGAGCGAGGTCAACGGGACCCTGCGGGCGGAGTGGATGGACCTGCGGGCGGAATGGATGGACCTGCGGGTCGAGCAGATCGAGATGCTCACCATCGGCAACGGCCGCCTGACCAGCCGCCTTCACCGCCAGCCGTTCCACTGGGTGGCGGGAGACTGGCGCCGGGAAGCCGACGGCGACAAGCTGACCTATCTCGTCGACCTCGCCGACGGGCTCGGGTCCACCGGAATGGATCCGGCGGCGACCGAAGCCGCCATCGACCGGGCGGTCGCGAGCTGGAAAGCCGACGTCTGCCTGAACAAGGTGTCGATGGTCAAGCGGACCGCCGGAGGCTCCGATCCTGACATCTTCGACGGCCTCTTCGGCCATGGCGGCGTCGGCAACTACCGCACCGCCGACATCGTCCACGCCGGCTGGCTGCCGCCGGACTTCTTCGAACGGGTGAGCGGCCCCGGCTCGGGCGCGGAGGTGGTCGCCCTCTCGGTGACCTTCATCTACGTCACCCGCGACGGCCAGCCCACGGACTTCGACAACGACCGCCGCCTCGATACGGCCCACAGCGAGATCTACTACAACCAGGGCTTCTCCTGGCTGGCGGGGACGGCCCACTCCATGGACGTGGAGAGCGTCGCGCTGCACGAGTTCGGCCACGCCCTGGGGCTCGGCCACATCGGCTCGCCGCTCTCGGCGGTCATGAACCCGATCTACAACGGGACGAGGTCGGCCCTGGAGCCGCTCGACCATGCCGCCCTGTGCCAGGTCTGGGCCTCCTGGCCGCATTGACGGGCCGGGGTTGATCCCAGGCACACGGCGCCGGTGATACGATCCGGCGCCGTGAAGCTCTCCGCCCGCGCCTCCAGGATCAGCGAGTCCGCCACCCTGCGGGTGACGCGGCGCGCCGCCGAGCTGCGGGCCCAGGGGGTGAAGGTGGTGGACCTGGGAGCGGGCGAGCCGGACTTCCCCTCACCCGCCTGCGCCGTCGAGGCCGCCCGCCGCGCCCTGGCCGAAGGCTTCACCCGCTACACGCCGGGCAGCGGCCTGCCCGAGCTGCGGGCCGCGGTGGCGGATTCCTACCGCGCCCGCTACGGCTCCCCCTGGAAGGGCGCGGATACGGTCATCACCGTCGGCGGCAAGGCGGCTCTCTTCGAGATGGCTCTCGCCCTGTTCGAGGAAGGCCAGGAGGTGGTGCTCCCCTCGCCGGCCTGGGTCAGCTTCCCCGAGCAGATCCGGTTCGCCGGCGCCACCCCCGTCGCCGTCCCCACCTCGTGCGACGACGGCTTCCGCATCCACGCCGGACCCCTTCTCGACGCGGTGACCGACCGCACCCGGGCCATCCTCATCAACTCGCCGTGCAATCCCACGGGCGGGATCGTCACCGCCGAAGACCTGCGCGAGATCGTGGCCGGCGCCGCCGAGCGGGGGTTGCTGGTGATCTCCGACGAGACCTACGAGCGGTTCGTCTACGGCGGGACCCACGCCAGCGTCGCCTCCCTGGCGTCCGAGTTCCCGGAGACCTTGGTGCTGGTGGGCTCCTTCTCCAAGACCTACGCCATGACCGGCTGGCGGATCGGCTACCTGCTGGGGCCGTCCACGGTGGTGCGCGCCGTCGAGAACGTCCAGAGCCACGCCACCTCCAACGCCACCTCGTTCGCCATGGTGGGCGCCCTCGAAGCCCTGCGTTCGGCCGAGCCGGAGGTGGAGAAGATGGTGGCCGAGTACCAGGCCCGCCGCGACATGCTGGTGCCGCTCCTCAACGGCATCCCGGGCTTCCGTTGCCGTCCGCCGGACGGCGCCTTCTACGCTTTTCCCGATGTCTCCTCCTGCTTCCGGCCGGGGCTGGAGGACTCGATGGCGATGGCCGACTACCTGCTGGAGAAGGCGGGGGTCGCGGTCGTCCCCGGGGCGGCCTTCGGAGCCGAGGGGCACATCCGCCTCTCCTTCGCCTGCTCCCGGGCCACCCTCGCCGAGGGGCTGGAGCGGATCGCCGCCGCCCTCGCGGATTGATTTTCGGCCGGTATACTCGCCCTGCGATGGAAGCGAGGGTGGAACCCTTTTTGCGGAGGAATTCTATGAAGCGTTTCCTGTCATCCTGGCGCCGTTCCGCCTGTCTCGCGGCCGGCCTGGGACTCCTGCTGGCGCTCGCCGTCTCTCCCTTCCCCGCCGCGGCCCAGAAAGCGGCCGCCAAGGGAGGTCCGCCGACCGTCGAAGAAGCCCGCAAGTTCCTGGAAGAGGCCCAGAAGCGTCTCCTCGACCTGTCGGTCGAGGCGGGCCGGGCGCAGTGGGTGCAGTCCACCTACATCACCGAGGACACCCAGATCCTGGCCGCCGCGCGCAACGAGGTCGCCCTCACCGCCGGCATCGAGTACGCCAAGGCGGCGACCCGGTTCGACAAGATCCAGCTCCCGCCCGACCTGCGGCGGCAGATGGACCTGCTCAAGCGCGCCCTCACCCTGCCGGCGCCCAGCGATCCCGCCAAGACCTCGGAGCTGACCCGTCTCGCGGCCTCCCTGGAAGCCCGGTACGGCTCCGGCAAGTACTGCCCGCCCGGCGGCGGCGAGTGCAAGAGCCTGCCCGACCTGGAGAACATCCTGCGCGACAGCCGCGATCCCAAGGAGCTGCTGGAGGTCTGGACCGGCTGGCACGCCGTCGCCCCGCCGATGCGACCTGAATACCAGCGCATGGTGGAGATCGCCAACGAAGGCGCCCGCGAGCTGGGCTACAAGGACGTCGGCGCCCTCTGGCGCTCCAAGTACGACATGCCGCCGGACGCCTTCGCGGCCGAGCTCGACCGCCTCTGGGGCCAGGTCAAGCCGCTCTACGATTCACTGCACTGCTACGTGCGGGCCAAGCTCAACGAGAAGTACGGCGACCAGGTCGTGCCGCTCGACAAGCCCATCCCGGCCCACCTGCTGGGCAACATGTGGGCGCAGCAGTGGGACAACATCTATGACCTCGCCGCGCCGCCCGACGCCGACCCCGGCTTCGACCTGACCGAGATCCTCGTCGCCAAGAAGACGGACGCGAAGCAGATGGTCAAGTACGGCGAGAACTTCTTCTCCTCGCTGGGCTTCGCGCCGCTGCCGGAGACCTTCTGGGAGCGCTCGCTGTTCACCAAGCCGGCGGACCGCGAGGTCGTCTGCCACGCCAGCGCCTGGAGCCTCGACTACCAGGACGACCTGCGCATCAAGATGTGCATCGAGCCCGAGGACGAGGACTTCCGGACCATCCACCACGAGCTGGGGCACAACTACTACCAACGCGCCTACAACAAGCAGCCCCTCCTCTACCAGGACAGCGCCAACGACGGCTTCCACGAGGCCGTGGGCGACACCATCGCACTGTCGATCACCCCGGAGTACCTGAAGCAGCTCGGCTTCATCAACGAGGTGCCGGACCCCTCCAAGGACCTCGGCCTGCTGATGCACTCGGCGCTGGACAAGGTGGCGTTCCTGCCCTTCGGCCTGCTGATCGACCAGTGGCGCTGGAAGGTGTTCTCGGGGGAGATCAAGCCCACCGGGTACAACCAGGGCTGGTGGGACCTGCGGCAGAAGTACCAGGGCGTGATGGCCCCGGTGGCCCGCAGCGAGAAGGACTTCGATCCGGGCGCGAAGTACCACGTGCCGGGCAACACGCCGTACACCCGGTACTTCCTCGCCCACATCCTGCAGTTCCAGCTCCACCGCGGCCTCTGCCAGGCGGCGGGCTTCAAGGGTCCCCTGCACCGCTGCTCGATCTACGGCAACAAGGAAGCCGGCGCGCGCCTGATCAAGATGCTGGAGATGGGGCAGAGCCGTCCCTGGCCCGAGGCCCTGGAAGTGGTCACCGGCCAGAAGCAGATGGACGCCACGGCGATCATCGACTACTACGCGCCGCTGAAGACCTGGCTCGATCAGCAGAACCAGGGCCAGAAGTGCGGTTGGTAGGGTGAGTCATCCAGGAGGGCGTTGCCGGTTGGAGCGGCGCGCCCTCCGAGACCTCACCCTCGGTCCCTCTCCCATCTCCCAGCCGCCCGCCCCCGGGAGAGGGAGGTCTCTGCGCTTGAGGTCTTCTCGGTCTCGGCAAGATCGTCTCCTCATCGTTCCCCCTCTCCCGGGTGGCGGGAGGGGGGTGGGAGAGGGGGCCAGGGGGTGAGGTCTCGAAGGGCAGACCGCCCCAGCCGGCAAGACCTCCTACAGCATCCTCATCTCCAAAGCCCGCAGCACCGCGTGCGTGCGGTCCCGCGCTCCCATCTTCGAAAGGATGTTGGAGACGTGGATCTTCACCGTTCCCTCCGCCATCCCCAGAGCGATGGCGATCTCCCGGTTCGTATAGGCGGCGGCCATGAGGCGCAGCACCTCGGTCTCGCGGGGCGTCAGGGCTTCGACGAGGGCCGGCTCAGGCTGGCGGGGGAGATCCCGGGCGGAGTCGAGGCCGCGCATCAGGGAGTCGGAGATGGCGGGCTGGAGGTAGGTCCCGCCTCCGGCGAGCGTCTCGATCGCTTCCACGAGCTGCGCCAGCGAGACGTCCTTGCGCAGGAAGCCCTTCGCCCCCTCGCGGATCGCCTCCAGGATCAACGTCCGGTCGTCGAAGGTGGTGAGCACCAGGCAGGGAGGAGCTTCGGGGCGCTCGCGGAGCGCGCGGAGGACTCCGAGGCCGTCGAGCCTCGGCATGCGGACATCCAGGAGCACCACGTCCGGGCGGTGATTCTCGATCTCCCGCAGAGCCTCCTCGCCGTCGGCCGTCTCGGCGGCGATCTCCATGCGCGGGTCCAGCTCCAGCAGGCGGCGGATGCCCTGGCGGACCAGGGTTTCGTCGTCGGCGAGGAGCAGCCGGAGAGCCCTCACTCCCCCTGCCCCCTCTCTCCCGGCCTCCCCCCCGACCGCGGGGAGAGAGGGGGAAAGGACACCAGGGACACCAAAGACACCAAGGACCTCAAGGACACAGACTGTATGCGTCCCTGGAGTCCTTGGTGTCCCTGGTGTCCTTGATGTCCTTTCTTGCTTTTCTCCCTCCTCTCCCGGCGGCCGGGGGGGGCGGCTGGGAGAGGAGGGCCGGGGAGGTGAGGGCTTCACGTCCCTCTCCGCACCGGCACCAGCGCCGCCACGGAGAAGCCCATCCCCGGCCCGGTCGCCACCTCCAGGCGTCCGCCGGCCCGCTCCAGACGCTCGCGCATCCCGGCGAGCCCCCGGCCGGCGGCCACGGCGGCGGCCCCGTGCCCGTCGTCGCGCGCCCGCACCTCGATGGCGCCGCCCTCCTGCACCACGTCCAGCCAGAGGTTCTCCGCTCCGGCGTGCTTGGCCGCGTTGGTGACGATCTCCTGACAGCAGCGCAGCAGCAGGTGGGCCAGCTCGGCGTCCTCGACCGTCAGCTCCTCGGCGATGCGCAGGTGAACCCGCGGGCGCGGGATCTCGCCGGCCATGGACTCCAGGGCGCGCCGCAGATCGAGCCGCTCGGCCTGCCCCAGCGTGTCCACGATCTCGCCGATGTCCGTGAGGAGCTGCCGCGAGAGCGACTGCGCCGTCTGGACCGGCTCCCGGGCCGTCTCGCCGGCCTGATGGGAGGCCAGCTCCAGGTTCAGGCTCAACGCCACCAGCCGGTGCCCGACGGCGTCGTGAAGCTCGCGGGCGATCCGCAGCCGCTCGGCCACCCGGCTGCCGTGGGCCAGCAGCTCCCGCGCCGCCCGCAGCTCGGCGTTGATCCGCGCCAGCTCCTCCCGTCCCCGGGCCTCGCGGTCCAGGACCTCGAAGGTGAGGAGCGCCAGGATCTGGAAGCCGAGATAGGGAGGCGCCAGCAGCCAGGCCGACCGCTCCGACCAGTGGAGCGCCACAGCCGCCCAGAGAAGGAGCGTCTGGGCGGCGATCCAGGCGAACGCGGTCCGGCGCCGCACCCGTCCGGCGAGCTGCATGGCGATGAGCACGAGGAGCGTCCCTTCGAAGCCGTCGCACAGCAGCAGCACCAGGGTGACGACGCACGCCCCCTGGAGAGCCAGCAAGGCGAGATCCACCGGGCGGGACCGGGAGCTTCCGGCCGCGGTGATCCAGAAAGCGGCGGCGAAGAGGAGCCAGGCGGCCAGCCATAACGCGAAGGTCCGCGGATTCGCCTGGTCGACCTGCACCCAGATCGGCAGCACGACGCCGACCCAGACGGCGAGGCCGCCCCAGCGCAGGAGCCGGAGGTGATCGCGGACGGGGGCCATGGAGCCGATCTTACGCGCCGGCGGGTCCCGGCGTATCGGCCGAAAGACATAGTCCGGCTCTATCCCGCGCGCCAGATGTGCCTGCCGGGCGGTCTCCCTACGATGGAGATGGAAGGAGAAACGCCATGAGCCTGACCCGCAGACACCTGATCCAAGGAGGAATCCTGATGACCGCCGGAGCGATGCTTGGAGCCCTGTCCCCCCTTCAGCCGCAGTCCTCCTCGAAGATCGACAAGGGGCCGCCCCTCGACGACGCGCTGGTCCGGGAGTTCGTCGGCGCCGCCCACGCGAACCTGGAGAAGACCCGGGAGCTGCTGGACCGCCAGCCGGCCCTGGTCAACGCCACCTGGGACTGGGGAGGTGGCGACTGGGAGACCGGGCTGGGAGGAGCCGCCCACATGGGAAGCCGGGAGATCGCCGAATTCCTGCTCTCCCGCGGAGCCCGCATGGACATCTTCTGCGCCGCCATGCTGGGAAGGATCGCGGTCGTGCGAGCCTTCCTGGCGGACGACCCGAAGATCGTGGACCTCAAGGGCCCGCACGGAATCCCGCTGATCCGGCACGCGATAGCGGGGAAGCAGGACGCGGTGGTGGAGTTGTTGCGGGCGAACGGGGCGAAGGGGTAAGCGGCCCATCCTGAGAGCGTTCCAAAAACCGGCCGAAGAGCCGCGGAGCTTGGCGGGCCAGCCGCCAGGAGTGGCGAGAGAGCCGCCAAGGTTGGCGGCTCCCCCTTGAAGCTTCACGGTTCATCCGCGAAGCTTGCGGGCTCATCCGCGAAGGTTTGTGGCTCTCCCGCCGGAGTCGGCGGCCCGTCCACCTGAGCCGGCGGAAGCTTCGCCTTCCCCGGCGGATGGTCCGCCACTGCAGGCGGCTCATCCGCCGAGGTCGGCGGCTCACCCGTGAAGCTTCAAGGTTCATCCGCAAAGCTTGCGGGCTCATCCGCGAAGGTTTGCGGCTCTCCCGCCGGAGCAGGCGGCCCGTCCACCCGAGCCGGCGGAAGCTTCGCCTTCCTTGGCGAACGATCCGCCGTGGCAGGCGAACGGTTCGCCACCGTAGGCGAACGGCCCGCCACGACCGGCGGACGGCCCGCCGGGGTCGGCGGCTCATCCGCCGGTGCAGGCGGCTCACCCGTGAAGCTTCACGGTTCATCCGCGAAGCTTTCGGGCTCATCCGTGAAGGTTCGCGGCTCTCCCGCCGGAGTAGGCGGCCCGTCCGCCCGAGGCGGCGGAAGCTTCGCCTTCCTTGGCGAACGATCCGCCGTGGCAGGCGAACGGTTCGCCACCGTAGGGGAACGAGCCGCTGCCGTGGGCGAACGGCCCGCCACGGCCGGCGGACGGCCCGCCGGGGTAGGCGGCTCATCCGCCGGTGCAGGCGGCCCACCCGTGAAGCTTCACGGTTCATCCGCGAAGCTTTCGGGCTCATCCGTGAAGGTTTGCGGCTCTCCCGCCGGGGTCGGCGGCCCGTCCGCCCGAGGCGGCGGAAGCTTCGCCTTCCTTGGCGAGCGGTCCGCCGCTCCAGGCGGCTCGTCCGCCGGCCCCGGCGAACGGTCCGCCGCCTCAGGCCTGAATCGCCCGACCCTCCGGCTCCGGCTCGCCGGCGGCGGCGGGAGCCTTCCGCCGCAGGGCGCGCCAGCCGGCGAAGAGGAGAAGACAGAGCCCCAGGGCGCAGACGATCGCCGGACCGCTGGGGAAGTCCACCTGGTAGGAGGCGATCAGTCCCGCCGCGCTGGCGAGGAAGCCCACCACCCAGGCGATGGCGATCCGCACGCCCCAGCGGTCGCTGCTGCCGAGGGCGATGATGGCCGGCGCCACCAGGTAGGAGAAGACCATCAGCACGCCCGCGATCTCCACCGAGAGCGTGATGATCACGCCGAAGGAGAGATAGAAGAGGAAGTCCCACAGGCGGACGTTCACCCCCTCCTCATAGGCCCGCTCCGGGTCCTCGGAGATCAGGATGAACCTGCGCCGGAAGACGTAATGGAAGAGCCCGACGGCGGAGTAGATCAAGAGGTCCTTGACCACCACCGGCCAGGTGACCCAGAGGATCGCCCCGGCCAGCAGCTCCTTGATGTGCTCGGCCCCTTCCGGCGCGCGGTCCGCCACCAGGATGGCGGCGGCCGAGGCGATCACGTAGGTGATGCCGATCAGGGCCTCCTGCGGCACCTTGGAATCGTGCTGCCGCGAACGGGTGAGGCTGAAGACGAAAGCGCCCAGGACCGTGGCCCCGAGGGAGTAGGCGAAGGATGCCGCTGAGCCCGGCTGGTGACCGCGGATCAGGGCGACCACGGCGCCCAGAGCGGCGATCTGGGCCAGGGCCAGGTCCACGAAGATGACCTGGCGCCGCAGGACGTGAAGGCCCAGGTAGCCGTGCACTCCCACGAGGATGAGGCAGGCCGCGAACGGCGCCGCCATGAATTGCAACATCTCGATCATGAGCGCTTCCCTTCCGTTCAGGCGTACGCCTGGGCCAGTTTGTCGACCCAGAGGTCGATCAGGTTGAAATAGGCGTTGGGACCGGCGCTCTCCGGTCCCATGGGCACGATCAGCGCCTGGGCTCCCGTGCGCTGGGCGATGGCCTGCGCCTGGGAGGGATCGAAGTAGCTCGGGGCCATGACGACCTTGATCTTCTCGTTCTGGATGCGCTCGATCAGATCGTGGACGTGCTTGGCCGATGGCGGGATGCCGGGCTTGGGCTCCACGTCGCCCGCCACGTCGAGGCCGAAGAGGTTGGTGAAGTAGGTCCAGTTCTTGTGGTAGGTGACGATCTTCCGGCCGCGGAAGGCCATCCCCTGCTTGAGCCAGCCGCCGAGAGAATCGATCAGCTTCTTGCCCTTGTAGTCCTTGGACTGCAGGAAGGGGATCAGCTTGCCCTGGAAGGCCAGGTTGTCCAGCGTCTGCGCGCCCAGGATCTGCGGGAGCTGGTCGCCGTAGAGGCGGCGGTCGAGCTCCTTCTTGAAGGCCGCCAGGTTCTGGTCGTAGGCGGCGGCGTTGGCCGGATCGACCCGCTTCAGGCCGTTGGCGATGTTGGTGGCGATGACCTTGCCGTTGAGCGGGCTGGTGAAGATGTGCGGGTTGCCGTAGATGTGGATGTCGCCCGCGGCGCGGCTGGGATTGGCGGGCACCTCCTGGAGGCGCACACCCTGGCTGGCGGTGACGAAGCCGGGCTGGCCGTCGCGGATCTTCTTGTTGCCGGATTTGTCCACCAGGACCGGCGCCCACAGCTCGAGGTCGAGGCCGGTGGTGACGAAGAGGTCGGCGTCCTTGAGCATCAGGGCGTAGGACGGCTTGGGTTTGACGAAGTGGGCGTCCTCGTCGCCGCGGGAGATGGAGGCCGCCTGCACGTGGTTGCCGCCCACGAACTGGGCGATCGAGGCGTAGGCGGGCAGGGTGGTGACCACCTTGAGCGGCGCGGCGGAGGCCGCCGGGACGGCGGCGAGCGCCAGCAGGAGGATCGGGCTTATGAAGGCGATTATGGAAAACAATGCGCGTCGCATTGGAGGTCTCTCCTAGTAGGTCTCGTGCTTGTGCGGGCCGGCGGCCCAGGTGAGCTGCAGGGAGAAGCGGTTCTCCTTCTCGCCGGTGAGGTCGTCCTTGAGGAAACCGTATTCGCCGCGCAGGCGGACGTACTCGCTCTGCCACCAGGTGACGTTGGGGAACAGGCCCCAGCGCACGTGGTCGGGATCGAACGGGTCCTCCACGCGGTCGTAGCGCACGCCGGCGTAGAGGTTCCGGGCCACGAGGCTCTCGAGGTAGGAGTAGCCGCCCCAGGCGTCGTGGCGGATTCCCTCCTCGTCGTCGCGTTCGGAGCGCATCAGCTCCGTGCGCCAGGTCACCTCGCGGTACTTGGCGCGGGCGGGGGGCTGCCAGTGGAGGGTGAAGTCCGTGCCCCAGACGCGGCTGTCGCCCCCGGCGCCGTTGGTGCCGACGATGCCGGAGAGGCCGACCTCGGCGTAGACGGCGTCGTTGACGTCCCAGTAGTTTTTGAGGTGGGCGAGGCCCACGAGGTTGGTGAAGTTTTCCCCTCCGAAGGCGTCGCTCTCGCCGTCGGTCAACTGGAGGGTCAGCTCGTTGGCCGTGGCCCACGGGCGGGGGAGGAGCCAGGAGGCCGAGAGGCCGGTCTGGGCGAGCCCCTCTTCGCCGAAGTAGGTCTGGAGGACGAGGGGATAGTCGATCTGCGGCAGCGCGTGCAGGTGGTAGCGGTTGAGCGGACCGAACTCCTGCCGGAACTTGCCGGCGGTGAGGGTGAGCCCTCCCGGCAGGCCGGTGTAGGCGACGTATCCTTCCTCGATGTCCACCCCCTCCTCCGGCGAGAAGGAGAGGGTCCATTTGGTCAGCGAGTACGGATCGAGCGCGCTCTGGATGTTCAGCTCGAACTCGCGGCCGTTGAAGTCCTCGCGGCCCTGGTCGGTGGTGAAGCCCACGAGGTCGCCGGTCATGGAGATCTCGGGGTTCAGCCGGTTCAGGTTCCGCTCGCTGCCGAAGGAGGCGTCGCGGGGAGCCGCGGCGGCGGTTTCCTCCGTGGGCTGGGCCGTGGGCGTCTCGCCGGCGGACTCCGCGGCGGCGGCCCGCAGGGCGGCCAGCTCGTCATCCTCGGTTTCCGTGGGGCTCTGCTCCGGCGGAGCGGCCTGGGCCTGGCGGCCTTCCAATTCGGCCAGCCGCTTTTCCAGGGCGCCGATGCGCTCCTCGTAGAGCTTCTTCGTCTCTTCAAGCTCCCGCCGCAGCGTGGCGACGGGGTCGTCCTGCGGCGCCGGGGACTGGGCCCGGGCGGCCGGGACGAACAGGACAAGGGTGATCGCTCCAAGTATCCAGCGGCGGGCGTTCAGCGCCCGCGGATGGGTCTGCATGGTTCCACTCTCCCATAGAGCCTTCCGGCGCCCCGATGCGCCGGAGGTAGGGCGAACGTCCCCTGGGGGGCGTCCAGCTCAGGCGACGGGAGAGAGGGAGGGCGGAGCGCGAGGGGGACCGGTGCGCCGGGGACCCGGCGAGGCGGGCTGTTCCGTGAGGACGCCGATGCCGGCGTTCCAGGTCAGCGACGGCAGCGTCGAAACCGGCAAGCCGGCCATCTGGCCCCGGCTCTGGATCTGGAGCAGGCAGGCGACGCAGGCGTGGTGGATCTCGAGTGGCGACGAGGCCTCGAAGTGGGCCGGATCTCCGGGGTGACGGGCGGTCTCCGCCACCGCCGTGGGGGTCAGGGACCTGCCGGTCCCCTCCAGGGCCTGGTCATGAGGGGCGACGGCGCCGAAGGCCAGGGCGATGCCGGCCAGCAGGGCCAGCAGTGACCGCCGCCAGGACAGCGGCGAAGGCGGAAGGGGGTGACGGCGCGTCATCGTCTCCTCGGCGGAGAATCCTAGCAGGGATGCTCCTCCGGAAGCTCCAACAGGCCCGAAGCCGGGAGGATTTCCGCGCGAGACCGGGGATCTGGACGGAGTGGGATCGGAGGACGGACGGGGACCGGGCCGCTGTACGAATGCGGTCGGTCCGGAAGCGCGGAGGAGCTCCGGGCTCTAGACGACCTCTTGACGCTGCACAGGGTTCCGGAACTGCTCCGGCGTCGCCAGAGCCGCGATCTCCCGCCGGACGGCCTCGAGCTCCTGGATCCGATGCTGCCACGGACGGACCTGCAAGCCCTCCCGCTTCCGCCGGGCGACCTCTTGCTCCGCTTCGCGGAGACGACGGTTGATGATTTTCATGCAGTCGTCGAGTTTCACGACTTGCCTCCTGATACTTCGTCGGGAAGTTGAAAACGAAGTATACATCAAAACGCGGGCAGGAGACCCCCCACGGCTCGAAAAGAGGCGCTTTGTTCAGCTTTCGAGGCGATCGATGCGGCCCTTGGCGAGGGCCTTGGAGGCGGTGGCGCCGAGGATCCTCACCGCTCCGATCATTGCGGCAAATCGCTCGTCGCGGGTGAGTCCCTGGCGATATCGGTAATAGATCTGCTGCGCGATGACCGCGATCTTGAACAGGCCGAAGACGTAGTAGAAGAGGATGTCCGAGACGTCCCGGCCGCTGCGGGCGGCGTAGCGCTCGACGACCTGGGCGCGGTTCAAGTTTCCCGCAAGTGTGGTGGGGCCGGCGGGCAGGATGAGCCGCTCGGGGGAGTCGTCCGGGTCCACCCAGTAGCCGAGGCTGGTGCCGAGGTCCATCAGAGGATCGCCGAGCGTGGCCATCTCCCAGTCCAGGACGGCCACGACGCGGGAGAGATCCTCCGGAGCGAGGACGAGGTTGTCGTACTTGTAGTCGTTGTGGATCAATGCCGCGCCGCGTTCCGGCGGCTGGTTCTCGGCGAGCCAGGCGGCGGCGCGGTCGACGTCCGGCACGTCGTCGGTGCGGGCGTTGCGCCACCGCTCGCTCCAGCCCGCCACCTGGCGGGCCACGTAGCCTTCCGGCCGGCCCAGGTCGCCGAGCCCGGCCGCGGCGTAGTCCACGGCGTGGAGCTCCGCGAGACCGTCCACCGCCGCCTCGCTGAGGGCCCGCATGGTCGCCGGCGGAAGGTCGATCCCCCGCGGCGCGCTCTGGCTCCTGAGGATCACCCCGCGCACCCGCTCCATGACGTAGAACGGCGCGCCGATCACCTCCGGATCGTCGCAGTGGAGAAGGGCTCTCGGGGCCTTGGGATAGACGGCGTGGAGCCGCGAGAGGATGCGGAACTCGCGCCCCATGTCATGGGCGGTCTTCACCTTGGAGCCGAACGGTGGCCGGCGGAGGACCAGCTCGCGGTCGCCGAAGCGGAGGAGGTAGGTGAGGTTGGAGTGGCCGCCGGGGAACTGCTCGATCCCGATCGGCCCTTCGACGCCGTCCATCCGCTCGCGCAGCCAGAGGACCAGGGCGGAAGCGTTCAGCTCCTCGCCGGGGCGGACAGGGCGGGTGGGGTCCATGGCGGGCGATTATGTACCGCGGAGGGGCTCTTCAGTCTCTGAAGGACCTAAAGGACATAAAGGACCTAACCCGGAAAATTCACGAGGGGGGCTGACAAAGGGGTCGTCCATCGGATAAGTGTAGTTCTGCCAAGAAGCTACACGGCCCGAGGAAAGGACGACCCCGATGACAGAGTGTATCCGACAACTGACCCTTTCGT
>DASVAS010000099.1:0-11886 GCA_036376245.1 Thermoanaerobaculia bacterium
CTCATCCCGCATCTTGAGGAGGCGACGCTTGTACTCCTCGGGAGGGAGATGCTTCCAGCAAGGCAACGGCGACAGGACCAGCTCTTCAGGCGTGGCGTACTGGAGAGGATCGAACTTCTCCCCGCGGCGGCGGGCGGCGTATTCCTGGGTCCGGTTGAACCAGTAGCCCTTCAGGACCCCGTCGTTCTCCACAGCATGGATCGGGTGAACCCCGGGCCAATCCGACAGACGCGCTACGAGGTTTTCCTTGCAGCCATGGCTGAGGTGGTACCGCAGCCGCTCCACTTGATCCGACTCTTCGTTGCTGACCACGACAAGATGGTACCGGCCGTCGAAGATCTTGACGTCCCAGCCGGTGAGACGCGAGACCTCCCGGGCCAGGTTGGAGCTCGCGTACTGCATGAAGTCGCTCAGCCTTTTCGCATTCGGAACCCGTAGCAATAAATGCATATGGTTGGACATGAATACCGGGGAGCAAATGTCCACCGGATGGAGCCGCTGGGCCCGGGCGAGGACGCCGACGATGACGTCGTTGAGCTCAGGGCTGGGAGTGAACAGGAACCGGCCGTGGATCGTCCGGCAGGTGACTTCGACGAGAGCGCCCCCTTCGGGGATGAAGCGCAGATCTCTTCCCATACCCCTAAAAAGACGTAAAACGGGGCTCCAATCTGAAAAGTCCTAGAACTACGGGCGTTTGCGAAGGGGGTCAGCAACGTCATTTCGAGATCTGCTGAAGGAACAATCTAAAAGGTGCCAGGTAACTCGTAGAGGTCCTCCCATCCCTCCTCCCCGCTCGCGTAACCGCAGACTGGAAGGGTGTGAAACACTTCTCGGCCTTCAGACATTCTTGGGCGGTGACACCGAGACAATGCAGTTGGTGCAGCGCTCCGGGATCCCGGAAGGTGGGCGCGGATGGACGGTTTCTGCGGAGCAGACGTTGAGGTTCCGCTTACCAAGACTTACAGGCTTATCTTCAAAAAGAACCCGCACGAGTTGGATGAGCCAGCTCGTCAATACAAGGGAGTTCGCTATGAAGCGCAACTTATGGATCATCTGTCTGCTGTTGATCACCGCGATCACTTCATCGATCGCCACCCAGGCCTATATCGGCCCGCATCCGCTGGGCCTGAGCCTGAGTGGACCGGTCGCGGATCCCAGCGGCAACGGCTTGGAGAGTTATCAGGTGATCTATACCGACAACTCCGGAACGATTTACACCAGCGGCTTCTACCTGCAGCTTCATAACTCCGCCGGCATTCGCGGGTATTCGGTTGCCGCACCCGGGGCGAGCTCAGCGGTTTTTGAGATGTGCACCTCGAATGCCTCGATGGTGGTGACGGGAATCAACGGCGCGAACTGCAGCTAAGACTTCTGGGATCAAAGGGACATAAAGCAACCGGGGGACCGGTTTTCGGCCGGCCCCCCGTTGACCGCAGGCTCTACGGGGTCGTTCTCAAGAACAACGTCGTGGTGTAGCCGTTCGCCATCGCCGCGTTGCCCGTCACCATCACGTCGAAGACGCAATTCTCACGGACTGCGGTGTCGGCGATGGGGCTGCAAGCCCTCTCGGCCTCCTCGCGCGGCAGCGGCCTCACGGGCGTCCGGGTCTCCACTCCCGGCCAGGGGAAGGGGGGAACGATCGACGTGCAGGCCGAGCCGGGCGGCGGCGGCCAGTTGCGGTTGGTGAAGCTCGCCGTCGAAGTACCCACCTCATAGTCGAACAGGCTCGTCGCGCTCGTCACGCGCCAGGCGTCGGCGAACGTCCCGTTGAGCAGGTTGTGCCTGGCGAGGAGGGGAACCGGCTTCGGACCGAAGGACGAGCCGTTCGGCGCGCGGGGCAGGAACTCGGAGGGGCGGATATGGCCCATCGTACCTTCACGGGCCGGGGTTTTGAGGACCTCGACGTCCAGATACCAGTAGCCTTGCGAGGTCCAGTAGTTGGGCGTGACGATCACGCGGGTTCCGTCGGCCGCCCGGACGTCGATGCCGCCGCCCGCGGCGGCCCTGGCGATCGTGTTGCCGCCTCCCAGATTGAGGCTGCCGCTCGCCGGCAGGGTGGTCAGCTTGCCGTCGATGCGCAGCTCCATCTGCGAGGAGGTGCCGGCTTTGCCGGCTTGCTGATAACTGATCCGGGTCTTGCCCACCCGCAGGGCCGCGGCGGTGTTGAGGCTCACGCAGCTCGCCAGGCCGGTGTAGGCGTTCGGGCCGGGGGTGAAGGTGGTGAGCACAGGCGTCTGGCGGGTCTGCAGCTCGAACCCCGTGGCGGAGTTGCGCAGCGACGTGAACTCGCCGGCGGCCTGGAAGTCGTAGTTGATGCCGTTGGTGGTGGTGAGATGCGGGTCACCCCGGTTGCTCGGACCCGCGCTGACCGGCTCGCCGCACCAGAACAGGAAGTCGTTGAGGTCTGTCGTGCCGACCTCGCTCCCCGGGGAGAACGGCGGCATCGTGTCCGTAACGGCCTGGGCCAGGATCGTGTTGCAATAGCCGGGTATATCCGTGGAGAGGTGGGGGAACCGGCCGGCCGAGCCTTGCACATGGCAGCCGGCGCACACCGGGGGAACATCCAAAGCCTGCGAGAGCTGGTTCTGATCCCAGGAGGCCAGGACGAGCGGATCGTACCGGGTCGGCGCGAAAGTCGGCAGGCCCAGTCCGGAATTCAGGTCGCCCATGAAAAGCGTGCCGGCGCCGGGGTCCAGGTCGGAGTCCGGATGGATGATGTAAGGATTCTCGCCCGCGTGGCAGTCGGTACAGACGCCGCCGGCACCGGCCGACAGCTCGGCGCCGCCGGCCTGATACCGGCCCATCGGATCGACCAGCAGGTTCGCGACGCCAATGGGGATCTGGGAGCCGGGGGTAAAGCTGAAGGTCGAGCCGGACATCTGATTGTCCCAGAAGCACACCTTCCCGGTGGTCTGGCTCAAGCAGATCACACCGTCCAGTTGCACTAGCGTCTGTGCATTGTTGTACCGCGGCAGGGCGACGCACATGCCGTCGGCGTTTTCGAAGACCCGGAATTCGGCCGGCGTATTGACGATGAACTGCTCGAGCTGCGGGATGAAGCCCAGGCTCGTCCAATTGCCGGGAGTCAGGTCGCCGATCGAGGGCGGAATCGGCACGTTGTTCGCCGCGCACTCCGCGATGTAGGCCGCGCCGCTGTTCGCGGTGGCCGTCTTGTCGACCGGCGGAGTGAATTCCGCGAGCTTGAGCCTCGCCTGGATCTGGGAATCGAGCGCGAAGGACTCGAGGCTCCGTAGCTCTTCGAGATCGTCACGGACCGGAAGCTGCCACTCCAGCCGGTAGGCCAGAGCTGTCAGCTTGCCCCGCATGCGGTCGGTCGCCACCGAGCGCGGCGCCTGCGTGGCCAGCCACTGGAGCGAACGCTGCCGCACGACGAGCCCCGCCTGTCCACTCAGGTTGAGGCCCTTCCCGAGCCGCTGCTCGAAGTCAGCGAACGCCGCCCGCTGCCTGGGCTTGAGACTGGAAAGGAGCCGCTCCCGGTACCAGCTCTGGGCCTTTGCCACGAACTCGGCCGTCGGCACGATCTGCCGGCCCTTCTGGTCGAAGAACGCGCCATGGCCGATGTAGGCGATCGGCTCGTCTCCCTGCGTTCCCACCACCCCCTGCCCCGCGGGAGCGGGGAGCAGCAGATGGGCGGGCCGCGACGCCTTCGCGGTGGAGCGGACGAGGCCGGGCGACGCGGGCTCGTCGCCAGCCATCGCCAGCGGCGTCACCAGAAGGGCGATCGCGAGGGACAGCAGCGTCGGCATCAATGTTTTACTTCGGTTGAGACAGGGACGATCTTCGCTCACGCACACCTCCTTCAGAGATACGACGACTGAGCTCCGTAGACTGAATTTAGCTTCTACGAAGGGTGGGCAAACCTCTTCTGTACGCCAGAGCCTTGGGGGGATCGGCGCCGCGACGGGAGAGAGGCGGAGGCCGACGACGAGTAGCTCAGAGCCGCTCTCGCCCGGGCCTGCTTGAGAGTGTTCTCTCCAATAAGCTCCTTGACTATTACCGGTGCTGCTAAGAGAACAAACGGGACAAGCCGCGCATGTCTAAGAGGGATCTATGCGATGATCCAGTCATGGCCGAAACCATCCAGCCATCCCCCACCCCTCCGGTCCGCCGGCGCGGCAGACTGGGCCTGATGCTGGTCCTGCTGCTCGTAGCCGCGGTCCTCCTTTTCGCGCTGTACGTCTGGATCGCCCTCAGCGTCGACTATTCCGAAGGCGAGCGGGTCGGGTATGTCCAGAAGTTCTCCCGCAAGGGATGGGTCTGCAAGACCTGGGAGGGCGAGCTCGCGATGGTCAACCTGCCCGGCGCCATGCCCGAGATCTTCCGCTTCACCATCCGCGACGACGCCGTCGCCCGGCGGCTGAACGAGTCCATGGGCAAGCGCGTGCGGCTCCACTACGAGCAGCACATGGGCATCCCCACCACCTGTTTCGGCGAGACCGACTACTTCGTGACGGACGTCGAGCCCGTCACGCCCTGAGCCCCGCCGCGGCGAGCAGGCCCGCCATGTCCTCCGGCACCGGCGCGACGATCTCGATCGGAGTGCCGGTCGCCGGGTGGACGAACGCCAGCCGCCGCGCGTGCAGGGCCTGGCGGGAAAAATCGCGGCAGAGAGCGGCGAGGTCCGCATCCGCAATTCCTTTCCAACGCGGCTCGCCGTAGAGCGGATCGCCGACGAGGGGCATCCCCAACGCTTTCAGATGCACGCGGATCTGGTGCGTGCGGCCCGTCTTCAAGACGCAGCGCAGGAGCGTCAGTCCGCTCCCCTCGGCCAGCCGCTCGTAGAGAGTCAGGCTGTCCCGCCCCTCGGACTTTGACGTGGTCATCCGCCGCCGGTCTTGCGGATCGCGGAGGATCTTGAGCTCGACGCGGCCCTTTGCGAACGGGGTGACGCCGTAGATCACCGCCAGGTACTCCTTCTCCGCCGTCCGGCTCCGCAGGGCGCGGGCGAGGGCGCCGTGGACCGCCGGCGTCTTGGCCACCAGCACGACGCCGGACGTCCCCTTGTCGAGCCGGTTGACCAGCCCGGGACGCCGCCCCTCGCCCCAGTCCCGCGCCCGCCAATGCAGGGCGTTGACGAGCGTCCCTTCCCGATATCCCACGGTGGGATGGACCACGAGGTCCGGCGGCTTGTCGAGCGCCAGGAGATGCTCGTCCTCGTAGAGGATCGAGAGCGGCATTTCCTGGGGCGTCACCGGCCGTCGGGCCGGAGGCGGCGGCAGGACGATCTCGACCTCATCCCCCAGCGCCAGCCGGCTCGCCGGCTTCGTCGCCACCGCGCCGTTGATCCGCACCAGCCCGTCGTCGATCCACGCCTGGATGCGCGCCCGGGTGATCTCCGGCCGGTCGGCCAGGTGCCGCAGCAGCACGCGGTCGAGCCGCTCCCGGGCGTCGCCGCGGTCGGCGCGGAAGGTGCGGGGGGTGGTCATGGGGGCGACTTTATTTCATTCGAAGGGAGCGGCCGTTCCGCCCCCGCCCGGGCATTTATGCCCGGGCGGGGGCGGAACGGGAACGCCGTAGAGAGGGTAAGATCCGCCCGAACAAGGAGACCCCTCATGCCCATCCGCCTTCTCGGGCTCGCCCTCGCCCTCCTCCTCGCCGTCCCGGCCGTGGCCGCGGACTTCGACGCCCGCTTCACCGGCAAGACGATGCGCTTCGACTACTTCCACAGCGGCACCGCCAAGGAGGAGCACATCAGCTATGACGGCCTCCGTCTCGAAGGAGACTGGCCCGGCAGCCGCGTCCGCCTGATCGACGACACCAATCTCGGCAAGTACCTGTTCGAGGTGATCGATCCCGCCACCAACCAGGTGATCTACTCGCGCGGCTTCTCCAGCATCTACGGCGAATGGGAAACCACGGGCGAGGCCGCCGCCGGCACCTGGCGGACGATCCATGAATCCGTGCGCTTCCCCGAGACCCGGGGCAAGGCCCAACTCGTCCTCAAGAAGCGAACCGCGGACGGCACCTTCCGGGAGATCTACTCGACGTTGATCGATCCCTCCAGCCGCTTCGTGAACCGCTCGCCGGTCTGGACCGACGCCGAGGTCCTGACGATCCAGGAGAAGGGGCCGTCGGCGACCAAGGTGGACCTGCTGATCCTGGGCGACGGCTACACCGCCGGCGACACGCAGAAGTTTCGCAGCGACGTCCGGCGCCTGACCACGGCCCTGTTTTCCGTCGAGCCGTTCAAGACGCACCGGGACGACTTCAACATCTGGGCTCTCGACCTCGCCGCCCCCGGCAACGGCGTCACCGACCCGCGCACCGGCACCTGGCGCAAGACGCCCCTGGGTCTCACCTACAACGCCTTCGATTCGGAGCGCTACATCCTGACCTTCGAGGACAAGGCCGTGCGCGAGGCCGCGGCGCAGGCGCCCTACGACGCCCTGATCCTGCTGGCCAACAACCGCAAATACGGCGGCGGCGGCATCTTCAACCTCTGGAACACCGCCGCCACGGACAGCGCCGAATCCGCCTACCTGGTGATCCACGAATTCGGCCATTCCTTCGCGGGCCTGGGGGACGAGTACTACACCTCGCAGGTCGCGTATCAGGACTTCAATCCGCCCGGAACCGAGCCCTGGGAACCGAACGTCACCGCCCTGCTCGATCCGGAGAAACTGAAGTGGAAGGACCTCGTGACGGCCGGCACGCCTCTCCCCACGCCCTGGAACCAGGAGGCCTACGACAAGGTCGTGCTCGGCTATGAGACCAAGCGCCGCGCCTTGCGTGAGAAGGGAGCTCCCGAGGAGGAGATGGAAGCGCTCTTCGAGGAGATGCGGCAAAAGACCGCGCCCATGCTGCGCGCCGAAAAACATTTCGGCAAGGTCGGAGCCTTCCAGGGAGCGTCCTACGAAGCCAAGGGGCTCTATCGGCCGGAGGTGGATTGCATCATGTTCAGCCGCAACCCCAAGTCCTTCTGCCACGTCTGCGCGGCGGCGATCGAGCGGGTGATCCGGATGTACACGGAATGAGAACACCATGAGGAGAAGACGGATGCGAAAGGCGATTCTGGCGTCGGCCGTGGCCCTGTCTCTCGTGAGCGGACACCTGTGGGCGGCGGATCCCCCCAAGGCGCCCCCGGCGGACGTCGGACCCGGCCGCATCGCCTGGTTCGACATCAGCACGTCCAATCTGGCGCAGGCCAAGGAGTTCTACGGCAAGCTTTTCGATTGGGAATTCACCCCGGTGGAGGGAACGGATATGGCGGCGGAGATCGTCTCGCGCGGCACGGCGATCGGGACGCTGCGGGTCGCCGACGGCAAGATCAGCGGGTTCAACGGGGTGGTCTATGTCCAGGTGACGGACATCCAGGAACGTTGCAAGAAGGCGAAGGAGTTGGGAGGGACCATCCCGCCCGGGTTCCCCTTCAACCTGCCAGGCGGCATCGGAGCCATCGCCCTCGTGGTCGATCAGTCCGGACATCCGGTGGGGATGTACTCCAGGACGCCGCTGCCGGCGGCGACGGCGCAGTAGCCGCAGGACGGGAGCGGTACGGAACAAGGGACGCTCCCAGGGAGCGCCCCTCCTGAAGCACACGCCATGTCAATTCTGCTGGATAAGGCAGCCTGGCCCGCAGGTGTCTGTGAAGCAACCGTTCGAGTAACAGACCGTGCTGAAGGCGCATTGCCCGCCAGACAAGCCTACGCTGCCGCAGCCAGCGCTATAGCAATCGACCGCTCTAGTGCCATCGCCTCCAACGACACCGGCAAGCCTGGCCTTCGAGAGCTCATAGAGTGTCTCGCGGCTGAGGGTAAGCTTCTTGATAGCGCTCTTCTTCATACTCTTTGACTCCTCCGCCCGATGCAGCGGGCCCTGGCTTGGGCCGGCGCACTCCTGAATGGCGGACCGCGCCGAAGCATTTCAGCCCAGCCCGGTACCCAGGATGTACACGGAGCGAGAGTTGTAAGACACTGCGTATTACAGGGAGGTGGCCCATTGGGCGTGAGAACCGTACGGCTGGATGAAGGTACAGAGGAGATCCTGGAGCAACTGGTGAAAGAGACCGGCCTCTCCATCTCTGCCATCTTCAGGGAAGGATTGCTGGCGCTCCGCGATCGCCTGCCTGAGAAGCCCCGCCGCCTGCCCTTCGAGATCTACGAGGAGTTGGATCTTGGACCCGGCGGTTACGCCATCGCTCCTTCCACCGAGACGCGGCCAGGTGTCCGCGCGGCGATTCGGAGAAAATTATGCTGAACCGTCCCTTCAGGGACAATCGCGGGTAGCCCCACGGTTTCAACCTGGGGCGGGGAGGCCTGAGATCTCGGCTTGGACGGTATCGCGGGACGGCAACGTCGGCGCGTCTCTTCCGCCCCAGGTTGGAAACCTGGGGCTACCCACGGATGTGCCTGAAGGCGCTGGCACCCCCTCACTCCCGCGGCATCGGCGTATTCACCCCCTCCACCACCTGCCACCGCCCGTCCCGCCAAGCCCAGACGTGGGTGAAGCGGGAGTGCATGACGAGATCGCCTTTTGCGTTGCGTCCCGTGAACCGGCCGTGGGTCACCGCGGCGGTGCCCAGGATGCGGGCGTCGAGGTCCTCGATGGTGAAGCGCAGCCCTGAGTCCTGGTTCTTGAAGACTTCGAAGAGGCCGGCCTTGTCGGTGAACTGGCCGTTGCCCAGCAGGCCCCGGAAGTCCTCCGCGTAGATGCGGTCCAGGGTCTCGAGATCCGTGTTCCAGATCGCTTGGCTGCGCCGCGTCTCCAGATCCACCAGCGCCTTTTCCTGCTCTTCGCGGGTTCCCGGAGGGCCGTCAGCGGCCGCGACGACGACAGGCAGCAGGAGGACGACAAGGATTAGAACAATCCTCTTCCGGATCACGATTCAACTCCTTGCGCGGCCACGAAACGGTCATAGAGCCACATCAAAGCCGTCGAGAGGAAACCGATCCCCGCGAGCCACCATGCGAAAGACGCTGGGTGCGGACCGCGCACGCACTTCTCCACCAGCCACCCTCCGAGCGGGCCACCGACGAAGGAACCGATCGCCACCGGCAGGAAGGCGAAGCCCATGAAGGTGCCGACGCGGTCCCTGGGCGCGAGGTCCGCTACGTATTCATAGAAACGGGGCGCCTGCATCGCCTCTCCCAGCGCGAAGATGGACATCGCCACCACCACGGCCGGCCACGAGGGCACGAGCGCTACGATCACCCAGGAACAGGAGGCCACGGCGAAGCCCGCGGTCATGGCCCCGATCGGACGCCAGCGGCGCACGAAGGCGGCCACCGGGACGGTGAAGAGGATGAGGGACCAGGCGTCGACGGTTTCGATCAGCTCGAAGCGCTCGAATTTGAGGGCTTCCGTCAGATAGAAAGGCAGCGAATAGAAGATCTGCCAGAACATGATCCAGAAGCCCGAGAAGATCACCAGGAAGGAGATGAACCGGACGTTGCGGAAGACCAGGGCGGCGTCCCGCAGCACCTGGCCGATGGAGCGCGGCGCTTCCTGGCCCGGCTCCAGCTCGGGCTCGCGGAAGAACAGGAGCGTGCCGATCAGGCAGGCCAGCGAGGCGATCGACGAGGTCACGAGGACGAATTCGATCCCCAGCGACTCCCGCACCTGCAAGGCCAGGATCGGACCGATGGCGCCGCCCAGGTTGACCAGGGTGTAATAGATCGAATATCCCAGCGATTTCGTGGCGGGCGTCGAGGTGCGGGCCACGGTCCCCACGATGCAGGGCTTGATCAGCGAGCCGCCGATGGCGGTCAGCAGCAGCACGCCGAGGACGTAGGGTCCGCGCCCGATCGCGTCCACGATCTCTTGCCCCTTCTCCATACCCGCGAGGCCGAGCAGGAAGTAGCCGACGCAGAAGATCGAGAAGCAGGCCGCCAGGCTTTTCTTGAAGCCGTAGCGGTCCACGATCGGACCGGCGAGGATCGGCAGACAGTAGAGCACGCCCGAGAACAGGCCGGCGAGCGAGCCGGCCGTCTGCGCGCCGAGGCCCACGCGCTCCGCCAGATAGATCGTCAATACCGCCTTCGCGCCGTAGAACGCGAAACGCTCCACCAGCTCCAGCCCGTTCGCCACCCAGAAGGTCCGGGTGAACCCCGACGCCAGGTCCCGGAATCGGCTCATGCGGATCTCTCCTCCTTTGAGTCCACGGCCGCGGCGGCCCGCAGCTTCCGGAGCGCGCTGTGCTTGCGGCCGTAGAAGAAGTAGATCACGAATCCGATCCCCAGCCAGATGAACAGGCGGAGCCAGTTCTCCGAGGGGAGGGAGAACATCAGCAGCAGGCAGCTCGCGATCCCCAGGATCGGCAGCAGCGGCACGAAGGGCACACGGAACGGCCGCTCGGCGTCGGGATGAGTGCGGCGCATGATGAGCACCGCCGCGCAGACGATCACGAAAGCCAGCAGCGTCCCCATGTTGACCAGCATCAGGAGGACGCTGATGGGCAGGAACGCCGCCAGCGACGCCACGAACAGGCCGGTCAGGATCGTCGACTTCCAGGGTGTGCGGAAGCGCTCGTGGACGGCGCCGAAGATCTTCTCCGGCAGCAGGCCGTCGCGGGAGATGGCGAGCAGCACGCGGGCCTGGCTGAGCATGTTGACCAGCAGCACGGAGGTGATGCCGGCGATGCCGGCGGCGGCGATCAGGAACTGGGCCCAGCGCAGCCCGACGCGGCCGAAGGCGTCCGCCACCGGCGCGGCGAGGTCGAGCTGGCCGTAGGGCACCATGCCGGTGAGGACGGCGACGACGCCGATGTAGAGGAGCGTGCAGAGCACGAGCGAGACGATGATGCCGATGGGTACGTCCCGCTGCGGCCGCTTCGCCTCTTCCGAATGAGTGGAGACCGAGTCGAAGCCGATGTAGGCGAAGAATGCCAGAGCGGCGCCGGCGAGCATGCCGAGGGGCCTGCCGCCGGCGTCGCTCTCGCCGAAGAGGGTACTGCCGAAGAGTTGGAGACCCGTGAAGCCGTAGGGAGCGAAGGGGCGCCAATTGGCTGGGTTCACGAAGAACGCGCCGACGGCGATCACGAACACCACGGCGGCGACCTTGACGGCCACCAGCGCGGTGTTGACCCCCGCGCTCTCGCGGATGCCGACCACCAGCACCACCGTGACCAGGGCGACGATCAGGACCGCGGGCAGGTTGATGAACGATCCGGTGGCGACCAGCCCGCCCGCCGCCGGGTCGTAGTTGACGACCGGCCCGGCGATGGCGTGAGGCAGCTTGACGCCAAAGACGCTCAGGATGTTCTGGAAGTAACCGGACCAGCCGTCCGCCACGGTGGCGGAGGCGACGGCGTATTCCAGGATGAGGTCCCACCCGATGATCCACGCGAACAGCTCGCCCAGGGTGGCGTAGGCGTATGTATAAGCCGAGCCCGCGACGGGAACCATCGAGGCGAACTCGGCGTAGCACAGGGCGGCCAGGACGCAGACGAGCCCCGCTACGACGTAGGAGAGCATCAGCGCCGGCCCGGTCGTCTGCCGCGCGATGGCTCCGGTGGTGACGAAGATGCCGGCGCCGATGACCGCGCCGACGCCCAGGCTCGTGAGTTGCACGGGCCCGAGCACCCGGCGCAGACGGTTCTCGCCCTTGAGCTCCTCCAGCAGCAGGCTCAGGGGCTTTCGCGCGAACAGGGGATTGGCCACGGGTCTTTTCTCCTCCTTTGGCAGTAGGAAGGAGGTTAGGGGCCGGGCGGGAGTGGAGACTATTCAGGAACCTTCGGGGGGCCGGAGAGGAATTGGAAGGTGGAGGGAGGTGGGGGGAAAGGACAGCAAGGACCTAACCCGGAAAATTCACGAGGGGGGCTGACAAAGGGGTCGTCCATCGGATAAGTGTAGTTCTGCCAAGAAGCTACACGGCCCGAGGAAAGGACGACCCCGATGACAGAGTGTATCCGACAACTGACCCTTTCGT
>DASVAS010000029.1:0-65230 GCA_036376245.1 Thermoanaerobaculia bacterium
ACGAACACGGACAAGCACGGACAGGAGAGCCCCTGCCGGCTGTCCGTTTTGCTCCGTGTCCGTCCGTGTCAGTCCGTGTTCGTCGGGCGGGAGGGGGGCCTCAAGCGATTCCCTTTTCCCGCGCCTGCACCGCCAGCTCCAGCCGGCCGCTGACCTGGAGCTTCTGGTAGATGTTGTGCAGGTGGATCTTCACCGTCCCTTCGGAGATGAAGAGCTGCTCGGCGATGGCGCGGTTGCGCAGCCCTCGCGCCACCATGCGGACGATCTCCAGCTCCCGCGGGGTGAGCGACTCGGCGGCTTCGCGGCTCTCCGCCTCGCGCCGCAGCAGCCGTTCCAGGGCGCGGTTGTACGAGCCCTTGTCGAGCCAGCGGCCTCCTTCCTTCACCTGGCGGACGGCATCCACCAGCAGCCGCGGCGCCATCTCCTTGAGGATCACGCCGCCGACCTCCAGGTGGAGGGCTTCGACGAGCTGGTCCTCGTCCAGGGCCGCCGTCAGCAGGACCACCCGGGTGGGGAGCCCCTCGTCGCGGATCGCCTGGAGCACCTGCAGCCCGTCCCGCCGGGGCATGCGGATGTCGAGCACCAGGATGTCGGGCCGGTAGAAGCGGACCTGCCGCAGCGCCTCCTCGCCGTCCCGGCAGCGGGCCACGACCTCGAAGTCCTGCTCCAGCCGGAAGAGCTGCTCCAGGCCGTCCAGCACGATGGGGTGATCGTCGGCGAGGACGAGGCGTATGGCCATCAGAGGGCCTCCGGCCAGGGAATGGCGATGTCCAGGCGGGCCCCGGAGGAGCTCGAGTCGACGGTCAGGGTCCCCTGGAGCGAGGTGACGCGCTCCAGCAGGGTCCGCGGTCCCCACTTGCGCTCCGCCAGCTCCGTTTGCGAGTAGCGGCCCTGGAAGGGGAAGCCCTGGCCGTTGTCGGCCACGGTGATCGACAGGGCTCCCGTCTCGTCCCGGGCGATGCGGACGCGCACGGCCGAGGCTTCGCCGTGGCGGACGGCGTTGACCAGGGACTCCCGGATCACGTGGTAGATGTCGCGCGCCAGGGATTCGGGGATGGGCCCTTCGAGCCCCTGCATCCGCAACTCCGCCCGCAGCCCCCACTCCAGCTCGATGCGGCGCACCAGCTCGGAGACGCTGCCGGCGAGGGTCGACGCCTCGCCGGCCGGGGCCAGGGGCGGCGGCTTCAGCTCCTGGATGAAGAAGCGGAGGTCCCGCTGCTCGCGGGCGATCAGCTCCTGCAGGGTCTCCAGCGAGGCCCGGGCCGCCTGGGGGTTCTCGTCCAGCAGCCCGCGCACGGCGGCGAGGCGCAGCCCGATCCCGGTCAGGGACTGCAGGACGCCGTCGTGGAGGTCGCGGGCCAGGCGGATCCGCTCCTCGACGGCCGCTCCTTCCTGGACCCGCTGGTTGAGGTAGAAGTGGTCGAGGCGCGCGGTCAGGACCCCGGCCACGATCTCGGCCAGGACCAGGTCGTCCGAGGTCATCGAGGCCTTGCCCGTGAAGAAGACCCGTCCTTCGAGAGATTCGCCCGCGACCGGCGCCGAGAGCACCGAGCTGAGACCCAGGCGCTCCAGCAGCGCCGGCGGGATGGGCGCGCCCCGCCAGCGCTCCAGGCCGGCGGCGGACTTGCGGAGCACGCCGCAGTCGGGGTCGCCGGTATCGGGACAGAGGAAGCTCGACCCGGCCAGGGCTTCCGCCGCCAGTTGCCCGTGCTCCCCGGGCGCGGAGCGGCCCCATTTGAATTCGCCGGCGGACCACTCGGCGATGTAGAGCCAGGGCTCCTCGCGCTCCACCCAGGCCAGCAGGGCCCGGGGCGCGCCCACGGTCTGGGCGGCGTGCTCGAGGAGGAGGCGCGCCAGCGGCTCGATCCGCCGCGGCTCCGCCTGCGGCCAGGCGGCGATGCGCTCCATGTCCCGCCGCGTCTGGGCCTCGTGCGCTCCGAGATATCCCAGCAGCACCGCCACCACCGCCAGATAGACGCCGCGGATGATCAGCGAATAGCTCTGGAAGAGCGGGTCCCCCACCACCTGGGAGAAGTAGATCCCCAGGCTGCAGAAGGTGGCGATGCAGGCCACGGCGGTCCACAGCGTCCCCCGCCACTGCCAGCGCAGGGTGGCGCAGATCAGCGAGAAGACGAAGTAGACCGTGAACGGGCTCGCCGGGCCGGCCGTGAAATAGATGAACAGCGAGAAGAAGACGAAGTCGAAGCAGTGGGTGATCACCCCCTGCCGGTGCGGCGGCGCGTCGGACCGCCAGACCAGGACCGCGAGGACCACCGAGTAGACCACGTACAGCACCAGCAGCGAGTAGGCGACCGGGGCGTGCTTGGCGGGCTCGGAGGGATCGAACCAGACGGCGAACAGCGACGCCGCCGCGAGGACCACCCGGCCTCCGGCGATCAGGCGTTCCGCGCGGCTCTGGGGCGAATACAGCGGCTCCATAGGCGTTCTCAAATCCCGGCCGATGATACCCCCCGAGGTCCCCGCTCTTCCTCTATCGAAGGATAGAAAGAAAATATATCCGTCGGGACATGAAGCGCCGCGGGCCGCTTCCTATACTCGTTTCAGACGAGGAGACGACCCGATGCGCCCACGAAAACAGACCGCGTTCCTGCTGCTCTTCACCTGTGTCCTGATCGCCGGCGGCTGCCGCAAGAAGCCGCCCGCGACGGCGCCCGACCTGGTGGCGCCCGCGGCCGACGCGCCCGCCGCCGTCACCGCCCCGGCCCCGGCTCCAGAGCCCGCGCCGGCGCCCGTCCCGGAGCCGGACCCTCTCGACGGCGACCTCGCCTCGGTCAACGAGTACCTGCGGAGCCGCGGCCTCCTGGTGGACGTCTACTTCGACTACGACCGCGCCGACCTGTCGTCCGAGTCCCGCGACCAGCTCGCCAGGAACGCGCGGTTCCTCAACGAGGACGGCCGCTTCTCCCTGATCCTGGAGGGCCACTGCGACGAGCGCGGCACGGTGGAGTACAACCTGGCTCTGGGCGAGCGCCGCGCCCAGTCCGCGAAGAGCTACCTCGTCTCCCTGGGCGTCGCCCCCTCCCGGCTGACCACCATCAGCTACGGCGAGGAGAGGCAGGTGTGTGAAGAGACCGAGGAAAGCTGCTGGCGGCTGAACCGCCGGGCCCACCCCGTGGTGACCGGCCGCGCCGGCGACTGAGCAGGTTCAGGTTCCCGAGGCCGCCCGCGATTTTCTCCCCGCGGGCGGTAGGGGTGGCATCGTGCCCCCCCTTTTTTTTATTTCAGGGATAGGCTTCGGGAGGCCACCGAGAGAGCCAGACCCACAGGATTCAGAGAGGGAGGGCGACATGAACCCCCAGGATTCTTCAAAAAATGCCGCGGAGCTCGCCATGCCGCCGCTCATCGAGCGCGTCCTCAAGCCCTTCGCGCAGTTCGCGCACACGGCATCGTCCGGAGGCATCGTGCTGCTCGCCTGCACCGCGGTCGCGCTCGTCTGGGCCAACTCGCAGTGGGCCGCGTCGTACCACCATCTCTGGGAGCTGGAGATCGGGATCGACGCCGGACCCTTCGCCTTCCGCTCGACGCTCCACCACTTCATCAACGACGGCCTCATGGTGGTGTTCTTCTTTCTGGTAGGGCTCGAAATCAAGCGTGAAGCGCTCATCGGCGAGCTGGCGTCGTTTCGGCGGGCGGCTCTTCCCGCCGCCGCTGCGCTGGGCGGCATGATCGTACCGGCCGCGATCTATGCCGCGCTCAATCCCGGGGGCCCCGGATCGGCGGGCTGGGGGATCCCGATGGCCACGGACATCGCCTTCGCTCTGGGGGTGCTCGCTCTCCTCGGCGATCGGGTTCCGGCGGGGCTCAAGGTCTTCCTCGCGGCGCTCGCCATCGTCGACGACATTGGCGCGGTGCTCGTGATCGCCGTCTTCTATACGGACAGAGTGGATTGGGTCGCGCTGGGCCTCGCGGGTTTCCTCCTCCTGCTCGCGGCCGCGGCCAACAGAGCCGGGGTTCGCCAGCCGTGGGCCTATTCGCTGATCGGCCTGGCCCTCTGGGGCGCGGTGCTGGCTTCCGGCGTGCACGCGACCATCGCGGGCGTGCTGCTCGCCATGACCATCCCTTCGCGCACGCGGATCAACGAGGACGAGTTCCTTCGGGGTGCCCACCGGAGCGTCGATGCTTTCGAGCGCGCCTGCGGTCCGGAAACGACTGTGCTCACCAACCAGGAGCAGCAGGAGGCTCTCCTGACGCTCGAAACGCTCTGCGAGCAGAGCCAGGCGCCGCTCCAGAGGACGGAACGGAAGCTCCATGGCGTCGTGGCCTTCGGCATCATGCCGCTCTTCGCACTGGCCAACGCGGGCGTGCCGCTTGCCGGCGGGGAGGGCGGAGCGGCCCTGTGGACCCCGGTCACGCTAGGGGTCCTTCTCGGACTGGTGATCGGCAAGCCGCTCGGGATCATGCTCTTCTCGTGGGCCGCCGTCCGCTCCGGCCTCGCCGCGCTCCCGGGGGGAGTGACGTGGCGCCTGATCCACGGCGCGGCCTGGCTGGGAGGGATCGGCTTCACCATGTCGCTCTTCGTGGCGGGTCTCGCGTTCTCCGAGGCTCCCGGTCTGCTCACGGAAGCCAAGCTCGGCGTCCTGATGGCCTCGCTCGCCGCCGGCCTCGCCGGCGCGTTTCTGCTCTTGCGCGGGGGATCGAAGGCGAGCTGACTCCCGGAAACTCCTCCGTTCAGAAGCTCCAGAAGGCGAGGATCATCTTTTTTGAGACAAGTCATGCGTTTTATGGCCGTATATGGCATCATAGGCGGGTTCCTTTTGAACAAATAAAAAGGAAGCCTCGAAAGGAGCCGCCGATGAAACTTCCTCGTACCCTCCTGCTGGCCTGCGCCCTGATCCTCTCGATCGCCGCCGTGGACGGGGCGTCCGGCACCACGCTCAACATCTACTGCCCGGAAGGAGAGTGCCGCTCGGATGGCGAATGCTTCTCCTACTGCTGCAGCCGCTACGGGTGCGATCCGAACTGGCCGCCGTTCTGCGTCAAGGACTTCCAGACTCCTTCCGGCTGCGGCGTCTGCTTCTGCTAGTTGAGATTCCTCAGGGCACGCCGGGCAGCTCCGGCATCGGAGCGGTCATCGGCCCGGAGAGGGCCTGCGACAGGTCGCCCGCCCGGGCGATCAGCAGGCCCGCCAGCAGGGCCGCTCCGAGCAGGGCGGTCCGGCGCAGCCCCTGGGGGAGCCAGCGCGCCGCCAGCAGCAGCAGGGCGGCGGCGCCGAGGGTGATCCCCTGGCCGCTCCGCCAGAGGACGGCGGCGACGGCGGACGGCAGCAGCAGGTAGTAGAAGGGGAGCGCCGCGCCGGCCAGGAGAGCGAAGACAGGCCTTCCCGGCGCCAGGGCCTCGGCCACCCCCAGGGCGAGCAGCGTCCGCAGGAGGATCAGAAACGCCAGAGCGAAGGGGCCGCTCTCGGGTCCTTCGCCGGTCCGCATCAACTCGCCGGCCGTGGAGGCGGCCAGGAGGAAGACGAGGCCGAAGCCGGCGCCGATCCGCCACCCGGAGTCTTCCATTCGCCGCCATCCGATCATGGCCACGAGGTCCGCCATGGCCAGGGCGGGGAAGAGCACGGAGAGGACGCGGCCCAGCCGCGACAGCCAGAGGGGATAGAGCCCCTGGTAGACCGCCGCGTCGGGATGCGTCCGCGCGAAGTGGATCGCCGCCAGGGCGCTGACGACCAGGAGAGGCAGCAGCGCGTACGCCCAGGGCCGCCGCCGCTCCGCCTCGACATCCGCCAGACGCCAGGGGATCACAGCCTGCGCTCCCCAGGCGAGGAGGAGGAAGGCGAGGAGGAGGCCGGAGATCATGGGCGGCAAGGATAGTTCAGGATGGATGGTCCTATGAGCGGCATGCCCTCCGAGACCTCACCCCCTGGCCCCCTCTCCCACCCCCCTCCCGCCACCCGGGAGAGGGGGAAAGGACGGAAGGACACCAGGGACACCAAGGACACCAGGGACAGGAAACGTCCTTGTGGTCCTTGGTGTCTTTGGTGTCCCTGGTGTCCTTGGCTCACCCCTCCTCCGGCCGCCCGAACAGCAATTCCAGAAATGCCCGGTCCTCCCGGCGGCAGAAGAGGTAGACGTGGTCGCCGGGGAGCAGCGCCGTGTCCCCCTTGGGGGCCAGCAGCTCGCCGCCCCGCACCACCAGCATGGCCGCCGCCCCCTGCGGGAAGGGGATGTCGGCCAGGGCGGAGAAGCAGACCGGCAGCGCCTCGTCGACGAAGAAGGAGAGGACCTCGCCGTCGAGGACCTGGGTGGTGTTGATCTCCAGGACGGCCTTGGGAGGCGGCGGGGCGGCCGAGGTGAGACGCAGCCGGCGGCTCAGCCAGGAGACGGTGCCGCCGGGCACCAGGGCGCTCGCCACCACCACGAAGAAGACCACGTTGAAGAGCCGCTCGGCCCCCGGCACCCGCTCCAGCACCGGAAAGGTGGCGAGGATGATCGGCACCGCTCCGCGCAGCCCCACCCAACTGATGAAGGCCGTCTCCCGCCAGGGGTACCGGAACGGCAGCAGGCAGAGGGCCACCACCAGCGGGCGGGCCACGAAGGCCAGGAACAATCCCAGGGCGAGGCCTTCCCAGGCCACCGCCAGGAGGCGCGAGGGGAAGACCAGCAGCCCCAGGATCAGGAACATGGCCACCTGGCCGCACCAGGCCGCGGCGTCGTGGAAGTGGGCGAGCCCCGTCCGGTAGGGGATCTGTCCGCTCCCCAGCACCATGGCGGCGAGGTAGACGGCCAGGAAGCCGCTGCCCCCCATCAGCGTAGGCAGGCCGAAGGCGGTCAGGGCCACGGCCAGGGAGAGGACCGGGTAGAGCCCGCCGGCCGCGAGCCGGCTCCGCCGCATCAGGGCCCGGCCCATGAAGCCGATCCCCAGCCCGAGGGCCGTCCCCACCAGGATCTCCACGATCACCTCGACGGCGATCTCCAGCCCGCCCGGAGGCCTTCCCTCGGCGAGGCTGTGGGTGAGAGCCACGGTGAGGATCACCGCCATGGGGTCGTTGAGCCCGGACTCCAGCTCCAGGGTGGCGCCGACCCGGTGCTTCAACTGGGCGCCCGTCGCCCGGAGCACCGAGAAGACCGCGGCGGCGTCGGTGGACGCCACCACGGCTCCCAGGAGAAAGGCCGTGGGCGCGTCGAACCCCAGGCCCCACGCCGCCAGGGCCACCAGGGAGGCGGTGCCGGCCACGCCCACGGTCGCCAGCACGCCGGCCGGCGCGAGCCACCGCCGGAAGTCGCCCAGCGGCGTGTTCAGGCCGGCGTCGAAGAGGATGAGCGCCAGGGCCATGGTGCCCAGGCGGAAGGCGAAGCCGTAATCCTCGAAGTCGATGCCGCCGATCCCCTCCGAGCCGGCGAGCATGCCCAGCACCAGGAAGACCAGGAAGACCGGGACGCCGAAACGGGACGAGGCGCGGCTGAACAGGACGCTGACAAGGAGCAGGAAGCCCACGACCACCAGGAGCCAGGCCGTCGCGTGCGGCTCGGCGGCCACACCGCCGGCGGGGAACGGGATCGAGGTCTCCATCTGGGGCGGAAGATATCAGGCCGTTGACAGCGCCCCGGTCGGGTGCTACCTTCCCGGCCCTTGAAACGGCCCCGCGCCGGGGGGTGGAGTCTGCCATGCCTGAGCTGAAACTTGGAGCGAAATTCGAGTGCTACAACTGTGGCACGAAGTTCTATGACCTGGGCAAATCCGAGCCCCTCTGCCCGAAGTGCGGCGCCAATCAGAAGGACGCCGTGACTTCGGAGTCGCCATCCTCCAGCCAGTCCTCCCGCCGCCGCCGCAAGGCGGACGTCGCGAAGGCCGTGGATCTCGACGAGGATGAGCCGATCGCGGCGGCTGAGGATATCGACGACGAGCTCGTCGAGCCGGATCTCGAGGGCGCGGACCTCGGGGACGACGACGAGGAGGAAGAGGACGACCTCGACGACGAGGATTGAGGTCGCGCTCGGGCTCGGGGGCAACCTGGGCCCGGTCGAGGAGACCTTCCTCCGGGCCCTCCGCCAACTCGAAAGCGCGCTGGGCCCTCTGCTCGTCGCCTCCCTGTACCGCAGCCGGCCCGTCTCGCCCATCCCGCAGCCGGACTACCTCAACACCGCCGTCCTGGCCCGCACCTCCCTGGCGCCCGGGGAGCTGCTCGTCCTCACCCAATCCCTGGAGCATGACGCCGGCCGCCGCGACGGCCCGCGCTTCGGACCCCGGCCCCTCGACGTCGACCTCCTGCTCTACGGGGACCTCCAGTTGGAGTCCCCGGAGCTGACCGTCCCCCATCCCCGCCTGCGTGAGCGCCGCTTCGTGCTGGAGCCCCTGGCCGACATCGCGCCGGACTGGCGGGTGCCGCCGGACGGGGCGACGGTGCGGGAGCTGCTGGAGAAACTGGAAGAGCAGGGGGTGGAGCGGGTGGGGTGGTCCAGGAAGGGGTGACGGCTGGGGCGGCCTGCCCATTCGAGACCTCACCCTCGGTCCCTCTCCCATCTCCCTGCCCCCCGCCCCCGGGAGAGGGAGGGCCCTGCGATTGAGGTCTTCCTGATCTCGGCAAGATCGCTGACTCATCGTCCCCCCTCTCCCGGGCGGCGGGAGGGGGATGGGAGAGGGGGCCAGGGGGTGAGGTCTCGCAGGGCAGGCCGCCCGAGACAGACCCTTCCGATTTGAACTGGAACAAACCACGCGCTACGATCGTTCTTCTGCCCGGAAGAGCGCCTATGAAGAAATCCACCCTCACCCTTTTGGCCTTTCTCGCCGCGGCGCCCGTGTTCGCCGCGGCCAAGACTCCCGCGGTCCCCGATCCCCTGGCCGCCGGCCTGACCGGCCCCCAGCGGCTCCAGGCCCTGGTCGACCGCGTCAAGTACGAGCAGCGGCAGCTCAAGACCCTCGAAGCCAGCTTCGTCCAGCAGCAGGAGAGCTCCATGCTGGTCGCGCCGGAGGAGTCCAAGGGGACCTTCTCCTACGCCGCGCCCGACAAGGTGCGCTGGGAGTACCAGTCGCCCAGCCCCATCACCGTGGTGATCCGCGGCGACCAGATGACCACCTGGTACCGCGACCTCAAGCGCGCCGAGACCCTCAAGGTGGGGCGCTACTCCGGCCAGGTCTTCAAGTACCTGGGGGCGAGCGGCAGCCTGCAGACTCTCCTCGAATACTTCACGGTCAAGCTCAAGCTGCCGGAGAAGAAGGGGGAGCCCTACCGCATGGAGCTGCTCCCCAAGTACCAGCGCATCGCCAAGCGGCTCAAGGGCATGACCCTGTGGATCGACGACGCCACCTTCTTCCCCAGCCGCCTGAAGTACGTCGAGGCGGACGGCGACACGGTCGAGTACCAGTTCAGCGGCATGAAGCGGAACGCGCCGATCCCCGCCGAGCGTTTCGTGCTGAAGCTGCCGCCCGGAGTGCAGACGCGCGTGATCGACGTGGGCGGCGAAAAGGGAGCGGGGGCGGGGACCCGGCCCTGAGCCTCCGCTTCGAAGTCCTCGCCACCGACGGCAAAGCCCGCCGGGGACGTCTCACCACGCCGCACGGGGTGGTGGAGACGCCGGCGTTCATGCCCGTGGGCACCCTGGGCGCCGTCAAGGGGGTCACCCCCCAGGAGCTGGAGGCCGCCGGAGCCTCGATCATGCTGTCCAACCTCTACCACCTCGCCCTGCGGCCGGGGATCGACGCCGTCGAGAAGCTCGGGGGAATCCACGAGTTCACCGGCTGGCGCGGCCCCATCCTTACCGACAGCGGCGGCTTCCAGGTCTGGAGCCTGGGCGGCCTGCGCACGGTGGACGCCGGCGGCGTCACCTTCCGCAGCCATCTCGACGGCTCCCCTCTCCGCTTCACCCCCGAAGGGGTAGTGGACCACCAGGAGAGGATGGGGGTGGACGTCGCCATGATGCTGGACGAGTGCCCGCCGTGGCCGGTGGAGAAGGCGGCGGCCGAGACCTCCTGGCGGCGGACCCTGGACTGGGCGCGCCGCGCGCGGGCCGCCTGGAAGGAAGGGCCCACGGCGCTGTTCGGCATCGTCCAGGGGAGCGCCTACCGCGACCTGCGGGAGCGGGCGGCGGCGGAGATCGCGGAGCTGGACTTCGCCGGCTATGCCATCGGCGGCGTCTCGGTGGGCGAGCCCGAGCCCGGGACCGTGGTGGAATGGACCGCCCCCGCCCTGCCGGCGGACAAGCCGCGCTACCTCATGGGCGTCGGCTACCCGGAGGACATCCTCCACGCCGTGGCGCAGGGGGTCGACCTCTTCGACTGCGTGCTGCCGGCGCGCAACGCCCGCCACGGCGTGCTGTTCACCCGCGAGGGCGTGCTCAAGATCAAGAACGCCCGCTTCAAGGACGACTCCCGGCCGATCGATGCCGGGTGCTCCTGCCCGGCCTGCTCCCGGGTGTCGCGGGCCTTCCTGCACCACCTGACGCGGGCGGGGGAGCTGACCGCGGCGGTGCTGGCGACGCTGCACAATCTGCGCTTTTACCTTGACTTTATGGCCGACCTTCGGCAGGCTATCCAACTCGGTGCGTTAGCGGACCAGGCGAGCTTCGACCGCCGTGCCACCGGCGAAGACGCGCCGGAAGGGCCCGATCTCGGGGTCCTGCCGGTTTCTTCCAATCCCCTGGAGCAAAGGAGCTCTTGAAGGCGGGCGTGTTCCGCCGGGATCTTGCGCGATGAATCCATTCTTCAGCCCCTCGACGGTCCTCGCCTTCCAGGCGTCCCCCGGCGGCGGTTTCGCCGGCGCCCTGGGCGGCCTCCTGCCCATGATCCTCATCTTCGTCATCTTCTACGTCGTCCTGATGCTGCCCATGCAGCGGCAGCGCAAGGCTTTGGCGCAGATGATCGCCAACCTGAAGAAGGGGGACAAGGTGATCACCAACGGCGGCATCTACGGCGAGGTGGTCTCGGTGGACACCAACACCGTGATCGTCCGCATCGCCGACAACGTCCGCGTCAAGATGGCCAAGTCGGCGATCTCGGGCCTCGAGACGACAGAGAGCGATAAAGGGAGTCAGTCATGAACAAGAATCTGCTCTGGCGCGGCCTGCTCATCCTGGCGGTCGTCGCCGGCTCGCTGGCGGTGGCCTACCCGCCCGAGAAGAAGATCAACCTGGGCCTCGACCTCCAGGGCGGCATGCACCTGGTGCTGCAGGTCCATACCGAGGACGCGCTGCGGGCGGAGACCGACTCCGACATGGCGCGTTTCATCGAGAGCGCCAAGGAGAAGGGCGTCCCCAACCTCCAGGGGCGCCGCACCGGCGACTCCGAGTTCGTGATCGCCGGCGGCGGCACCGGCCAGGCCTGGGACGTCCTCAACGACCTCGTCCGCAACTCGCGCTGGGAGATCGACCGCCGCGGCAACGACGCCGTCTTCTCCATGCTGTCCCAGGGGGTCGCCGAGGTGCGCAACGGCGCCGTCAACCAGGCGGTGCGGACCATCAACAACCGCATCGACCAGTTCGGCGTCGCCGAGCCGTCCGTGGTGCCCACGGCCACCGGCCACCGCATCGTGATGCAGCTCCCCGGCGTCGACGACCCTGAGCGCGTCCGCCAGCTCATCAAGAACACCGCCTTCCTGGAGTTCCGCATCGTCCGCTATCCGCAGGGCGGCGGCGGCGTCGGCAGCCGCGAGGAGATCCTCGCCAACTACGGCGGCCAGCTCCCGCCGAACCTCGAGATCCTCGACGGCGACCAGCTCGACAGCCAGGGCCAGGTGGTCGGCACCTCCTACTACGCCGTCGAGAAGGTGCGCACGGTCACCGGCCGCGACCTGAAGAGCGCCAACTCGGCCCGCGGCCAGTTCGGCAACCCGATCGTCGAGTTCACGCTTTCCCCCGAGGGCTCCGCCGCCTTCGGCGACCTGACCGGCCGCAACGTCGGCTCCGGCCTCGCCATCGTGCTCGACGGCCGGGTGGTCTCCGCGCCGGTGGTGCGCAGCCGCATCGACAACCGCGGCCAGATCGAGGGCGGCTTCACGGTGCAGGAGGCGGACGACCTCTCCAACGTGCTGCGCTCCGGCGCGCTGCCCGCCAGCATCACCTACCTGGAGGAGCGCACCGTCGGCCCGTCGCTCGGCCGCGACTCCATCGAGAAGGGCCTCAAGGCCGGCCTCATCGGCACCGCCCTGGTGGTGCTCTACATGCTGATCGTCTACAACCTGAGCGGCCTCAACGCGGTCACCGCCCTGGCGCTCAACATCGCGCTGCTCTTCGGCGGCCTGGCGGCCTTCAACGCCACCCTGACGCTGCCCGGCATCGCCGGCGTCATTCTGACCATCGGCATGGCGGTGGACGCCAACGTGCTGATCTTCGAGCGCATCCGGGAAGAGCTGCGAGCAGGACGAACGGTACGATCGTCCATCGACCTCGGGTTCGAGAAGGCCCTCTCCTCGATCGTCGACTCCAACGTGACCACCCTGATCGCGGCGATCTTCCTGTTCCAGTTCGGCACCAGCTCGATCAAAGGCTTCGCCGTGACCCTGACGATCGGCCTGTTGGCCTCCATGTTCACCGCCGTCTTCGTGAGTCGATGGCTCTTCGATGTCGTGCTGTCCCGCATGCGCATCCAGAAGCTTTCGATCTAGGGCCGGAGCCCTCTGTTAAGGAGCACGCGATGGAGTTCCTGCGCGACACCAACTTTGATTTCATGAAGTACCGGAAGTTCTGGATCGTCGTCTCCCTGATCCTGGTAGGCGTCGGCATCTTCTCGGTCTTCTTCCACGGCAACCTCAACATCGGCGTCGACTTCGCCGGCGGCACGCAGATCCGGCTCAAGTTCCGCGATCAGCCCGACATCCAGCGCCTGCGCTCGATCCTCGCCGCGCAGGGGATGGGCGACGCCTCGATCCAGAGCTCCGGCGAAGCGGGCAGCAGCGGCGCGGCGGACGAGGTGATCATCAAGACGCGGCTCGCCAAGGGCCGCGAGGAAGGGAGCGGCGCCCTGGTGATCTCCGCTCTCGACCGGCAGTTCAACACCGGCCTGGCGGGCAAGCCCGACCTCAACCGCATCGGCACCGAGGCGGTGGAGGCGATGCTGCGGCAGGCCAACCCCGACAAGGTGGGCGGCGACAACAGCGCCCACTACGAGGCGGTGGCCAAGACCATCCTGGACAAGCGGAAGGAAGTGGGGCTGTTCCGGTCCTGGAACGACCTCTCCGGGCTCCAGGGAGTGAGCCCGGCGGTGCTGAGCGCGCTCCAGCAGCGGACCAGCCTCGGCGCCTTCGCCGTGCAGGCCGTCGAGAACGTCGGTCCGCAGGTCGGCAGCGAGCTGCGGCGCCAGGGCTTCTGGGCCGTGATCCTGTCGCTGATCGGCATGCTGGTCTACATCTGGATCCGCTTCGAGCTGCGCTTCGGCGTCGGCGCGATCATGGCCTGCATCCACGACGTGCTGGTCACCCTCGGCCTCTATGCCCTGTGGGGCTTCGAGTTCAACCTGACCACCATCGCCGCGTTCCTGACCCTGATCGGCTACTCGGTGAACGACACCGTGGTGATCTTCGACCGCGTGCGCGAGAACATGCGGAAGAACCGCCGCAAGCCGATGATCGAGACGCTCAACGAGAGCATCAACCAGACGCTCTCGCGCACGATCCTCACCGGCGGCTCGACCCTGCTCGCCCTGCTCGCCCTGCTGATCTGGGGCGGCGACGTGATCCGCGGCTTCGCCTTCGTGATGTTCGTGGGCATCCTGGTGGGCACCTACTCGTCGATCTACGTGGCGAGCCCGTTCACCCTGCTCTGGGAGCAGTACTTCGGCTCCAGGGGCAACCGGATCCGGGGGACTGGCGCCGCGTCCGCGCCGGCGTCCTCGGACCCGGCCCGCACCGGCGGCGGTGAGACGCCGGCCCGGCGGCCCCCGGCGGCGCGGCGGCGGGCGTAGGGCTTCACCTCTCCAGGGCGGACTGCCGGCCGCGGCGGTCCGCCCTCCGAATCCTCACCCCCTGGCCCCCTCTCCTGACCCCTCCCACCCTCCCGCACCAGGAGAGGGGGAACGAGGAGGAGGCGATCTTGCCGAGACCAAGAAGACCTCGAGCGCAGAGACCTCCCTCTCCCGGGGGCGGGCGGCAGGGAGATGGGAGAGGGACCGAGGGTGAGGTCTCGAAGGGGCAGGGCGCCCCAGAGGGCACCGCCCGGGAATCCAGAAACCGACTTCCCCCTTATAATCAGTAACCCGCCGAGGTATCTCTCTCAGGATGCCGCCTCCGCGGGGGACGCTCATGCCTCTCGCGAAGAGCCTTCCGCCGCCGGTCCCGGAGCCGGGAGTCACCCGGTTCGAGGAGATCCTCGCCTGCCTCTCGCAGCAGGGACGCGTCAACGATCCGGCGCTCCTGCGCGCCGTCTACGACTTCTCCGCCGAGATGCACAGGGACCAGGTCCGCCGCTCCGGCGAGCCGTACATGGTCCATCCCTTGAACGTCGCCTGGCTGCTGGCCGATCTCAAGTTCGACCAGACCTGCGTGGCCGTCGGCCTGCTCCACGACGTGCTGGAGGACACCCTGACCACCCGCGAGGCGCTGGAGAAGGAGTTCGGCGCCGAGATCACCGACCTCGTGGACGGCGTCACCAAGATCGGCCGCCACGAGTACGTGCGGCGCGACGAGGCCCAGGCCGAGACCTTCCGCAAGATGATCCTGGCCTCGGCCAAGGACATCCGCGTCATCGTCGTCAAGCTCGCGGACCGCCTGCACAACATGCAGACCCTGCAGCACCTGCCGGCCGAGGCGCGGCGCCGCATCTCGCGCGAGACGCTGGAGATCTACTCGCCGATCGCGCACCGTTTAGGCATGGCGCGGGTCAAGGGGGACCTCGAGGACCTCGCCTTCTACCACCTCTATCCCCACCACTTCGCCGAGCTGCACAACAAGATCGCCGAGAAGATGAAAGTGGGGCAGGGCGCCACCGACCGCATCCGCGACCGCCTGGTCCGCAGCCTCGACGCGGCGGGGATCGACGCCGAGATCAGCTTCCGCGTCAAGCGCTTCTACTCGATCTTCGAGAAGCTCCGCCGGCAGGGGATCGACATCTCCCAACTCTACGACTTCCTCGCCTTCCGCATCGTCACGGCGAGCCTGAAGGACACCTACGCCGCGCTCGGCATCGTCCACCAGAACTGGCGCCCCATCCCGGGCCGGTTCAAGGACTACATCGCGATGCCCAAGCCCAACCTCTACCAGTCGCTCCACACCACCGTGGTCGGCGACCAGGGGCAGCCGTTCGAGGTCCAGATCCGCACCCGCGAGATGGACCTCGTGGCCGAGGAAGGGATCGCGGCGCACTGGGGCTACAAGGAGGGCAAGGCCGCGCCGCTGGCCAGCGATCCCAACATCCTCTGGCTGCGCCAGCTCCTGGAGTGGCAGAAGGAGGTCCAGGACCCGCGCACGTTCCTGACCACCCTGAAGGTCGACCTCTACCCGGACGAGGTCTACGTCTTCACGCCCAAGGGGGAGGTCTTCTCCTTCCCGCGCGGCGCCACGCCGCTCGACTTCGCCTACCGGGTCCACACCGACCTCGGCCACCACTGCGCGGGCGCGCGGGTCAACGGCAAGCTGGTGCCGCTACGCACCGGCCTGCAGAACGGCGACATGGTGGAGGTGCTGACCAACCCGTCGCGCAACCCGAGCCGCGACTGGCTGAACCTGGTCGTCACCTCGCGCGCCAAGAGCAAGATCCGGCAGTGGCTGAACACGCAGCAGAAGCAGCGGGCCATGGAGATCGGCCGCCGGCTCTTCGAGAAGGAGATCCGCAAGTACGGCCTGTCGATCAAGAAGGTGACGGACTCGCCCGGCTTCACCGAGCTCCTGCACAGCGAGGGGCTGGCCAAGATCGACGACCTCTACAGCCGCATCGGCTTCGGCAAGACCGAGTCGCGCCACGTGCTGGAGCGGGCCCTGGGGCAGGAGAAGCTGGCGGAGGCGCAGGAGAAGCCCAGCCGCATCCGCCAGGCCGTCAGCCGCATCCTCCCCTTCGGGACCGGGGCGGCCGGGCCGATCACGGTCAAGGGGCAGGGGGACCTGCTGGCCTACCTGGCGAAGTGCTGCACGCCGCTGCCGGGCGAGGACATCGTCGGCTACGTCACCCGCGGCCGGGGCGTCTCGGTCCACCGCGTGGACTGCCCCAACGTGCAGAACCTGCTCTACAACCCGGAGCGGGAGATCGAGGTCAAGTGGGAGCAGGGGAAGAACGACGTCTACCAGGTCTCGCTGACCATCGAGGTGGAAGACCAGCAGGGGATGCTGGCGCGTCTCACCGAGGCCATCACCCGGGCGGGCAGCAACATCACCTCCATCGAGGCGGACACCCACCGCGAGACCGGCCTCGGCAGCATCGGCGTCGTCTGCCAGCTCCGCGACCGCAAGCACCTCGACAAGCTTCTGCGCGAGGTGCAGAACATCACGGGGGTGCTGCGGGTGGGACGCCGGGCTACCGGGGAAAAGGGAAATGGACGGGTGGAGGCGATGAGTTGATCGGAGTCCTCAAGGGGGATTGCCCGCCGAGGCTCCCTGCCCTCCGAGGCCTCACCCCCTGACCCCCTCTCCCATCACCCTCCCGCCCGACCGGGAGAGGGGGAACGATGAGTCAACGATATTGCTGATCGCAGGGCCCTCCCTCTCCCCCCGGGAGAGGGATCGAGGGTGAGGTCTCGGAGGGCGCACCGCTCCCCTGGCAGGACGCCTTGAAGAGGGATGGCTGTCGAGCGGGAAACGAAGACGGGGGAAGGAACCGCGGCGGAGAACCGGACTACTTCCGAGCCGTCTCGCCCTCGGGGCTCCACTTCCGGACCGGCGCCTTCACGATCTTGCCGCTGCGCAGGCAGCGCGTGCAGACCCGGACGCGGCGGACGGCGCCGTCGACCAGCGCACGGACCCGCTGCAGGTTGGGCTCCCAGGTGCGCGAGGTCACGTTGTGGGCGTGGCTGATGTTATTGCCGAATACGGTCGTCTTGCCGCAGATTTCACATTGCTTGGCCATGGTTCAAATCTCCTAGCTCACCCTCCAAAGGGCACGAAAAGATACCAGAATCCCCTCCCGGATTCAACCTTCCAGGGGGGAAACGCCCCTATCCCGCCGGTTATTCTCTCCGCGGGACCCTGGAGATGGCCCGCTGGCTATAAATCCCACCCGGTTTGGGATACTGGAAGACCTGATCGCAGGAGTGAGGTTGCGCTCCGCGGACGCCCGGGCCATGGAGGCTCCGGCTCGCTCCGTCAATCCAAAGGAGGTCCCAGATGTCTCAGCGAAACCGACGTGTCCTGACCGCCGCCGGCCTGGCTACCCTGCTCTTCGCCGCGCCCGTTCCCTCCCGGGCGGCGGTGCCATGGGAGGTGGAAGGCGCCGCCTTCGTGGCCCGGGCCTGGTCCTGGCTGGAAAGCCTGGGTCTCGCGCCCCGGCCCGCCGCCCCGGTCCGCCGCCAGCCGGCCGTCCGGACGCAGGAGAAGGCCCTGCAGGGTCCCTGGCAGGGCTCCGCCATCGATCCCAATGGGGGCGCCACGCGGCTTTTCAGCGACGCGACGACCCAGAGCCGGCAGGGCAGCGCGATCGATCCCAACGGCGGAGGGTAAACCGAAGGGGGGCAATCGGGCCTGGCTTGTGAGAGAATCCAGGGAAAGGAGAGACGCGTGACCGACCACCCGACCCAGGGGGAGTTGGAAGACTTTGTATGGAAGAGGCTCCCCTCGGAGCGTGTCCGGGTCATCGTCTCTCATCTGATCCGCGGCTGCGAGAGCTGCAGCGCCTTCCTGGCCCCCCACTTCAACGCCCTGCACGGCGAGGGCATGCCTCCTGAGCGGGTCCTGTCCGCCCAGGAGTCGGCCGAGTACGACTCGGTGATGGAACGGACCATCCGCCGGATCAGCCGGATCTCCCAGCGGGCGGCCGACGTCCTGGAGGGCCGGAAGCAGGAAGCCCTGTCGTTGCTCGCCGTCTCGGGAGTGGAAGGGCTCCCCGAGGCGCCGTCGCACCTGCGGGGCGTCCCCCTGTTCGAGGCCCTCCTCGCCAGGAGCTGGAGCCTGCGCCACGAGGATCCCGGCGAGATGGTCCGGCTGGCTGAATGGGCCCTGGCCCTCGCCCAGACACCCGACTTCGCCGAGCTGTCCGAGCGCCAGACGGCGGACCTCCGCTGCCGCGCCTGGATGGAGCTGGGCAACGCCTACCGCGTCGCGGACAACCTCGCCGAGGCCGAGAAGGCCCTGGCCAAGGCGACCGAGGTGTTCGTCCAGGGCACGCAGGACGACCTCCTGTCGGCGCGCCTGTTCGACATCCAGGCTTCCCTCTACAGCGACCGGCGGCGCTTCGACCTCGCCGGCGCCGCCGTCGACATGGTCTTCTCCATCTACAAGCGGCACGGCGACGACCACATGGCCGGCCGCACCCTGATCAGCAAAGGGGTGTACACCGGCTACCAGGGGGACTCCGAGGAGGCGGTCCGGCTCCTGGAGCAGGGTCTCGCGCTGATCGACGAGCACCGCGATCCCCGGCTGGTCTACGTGGCCCTGCACAACCAGGCGCGCTTCCTGGTCGACTGCGACCGCCTGCGCGAGGCCCGCATCGCCCTGTGGAAGCTGAAGAGCCGCGGGCTCGACCCCGGCGGGCGCATCAATGAGCTCAAAGTGCGCTGGCTGGAAGCCCAGGTCAACGCCGGCCTGGGCGAGCTCGACCGCGCCGAACAGGCGCTGGCCGAGGTCCAGCGGGGCTTCGAGGAGATCGACCTTGGCTACAAGGCGGCCCTCGCCGGCCTGGAGCGGGGCTCCCTGCTCCTCCGCCGGGACAAGACCGCCGAGGCCGTCCCCGTGGTCCTCGAAGCGGCCGACGTCTTCATGGCCCTGGGCATCGGCCGCGAAGCCGGCGCCTCCGTCCTGCTCCTCCGCAAGACCTTCGAGCAGCAGCTCGCCGACACCGCCCTTCTCGAGTACGTCATCGACCTCCTCCGCCGCGGCGAAGAAGCCGCGGGCTAAAAGAGTCTAAAAAAGACCCTCTCGCCACCGCCGGCTGGTCTTGAGGACCTTCCGCCGGCAGGGAGATTTCACCCGCGCGGCCCTTGATGTAGGAGCTTAACTCCTTTGTCCCGAAGGCTTTTAGATTTTATGAGGAGGATTTTCGAGGATTTGAGGGCAACCTTGAGGACTCCTGAGACTCAAGTTTCTATACTGCCATCAAGTCAGTGACGCAGACGGACGCGGGGAGGAGAGAGAGGGACGGCGAAAGGAAGCGTCGCTCCTATTTTGAAGTCTTCTTATTTTGCGGCACCTGAGGGAGAGGGAGTTTTTCATTTGATGCTTTGAAGTTTTCGAGGGGAGTCCGGGGGAAGTAGAGGGAGCCCGGGGGAGCGATCCCCCGGGCTCTGGTGCTTTCAGGGAGACCACAGAGATCCGCCAAGTGTCCGGCGTGCTAAAATTCAAAGACTTGCAAGCAGGGCCTGGGAGACTTCGTATGTAATGGTCGCCGGGCGATTCCGCCGGGCGGCTTTCTCGATGGAGGAAGTCTCATGAGGAGCGGCGGCTCGAGCTTTTGGCGTCTTGTCCTGAAGGTCGTCTGCTGTTTAGGCCTCGCCATCCTGATTCTGATCCCGCCAGCCTGGGTGAGGCCGGCGGCGGCTCAGGAGCCCGCCCCGCCGGCGGACCAGACGGAAGAGCCCGAGGAGAAGCCCCAGGAAAGGGTGACGGAAGAGATCACCGTCACGGCGACGCTGCGCGAACAGAAGGTGCAGGACGTGCCGTTCTCCGTGGCGGCGCCGACCGAGGAGGAGCTGCGGGAGCGGGGCGTCGACTCCATCGAGGGCATCGCGCAGAGCACCCCGGGGTTCACCGTGCAGAACCTCGGCCCCGGCCAGAGCCAGGTCGCCGTCCGCGGCGTTTCGTCCGGCCAGATCGTCCGCGACCAGCCGGGCGTCAAGGAGCAGGTCGGCGTCTATCTCGACGATTCGGGCATCTCCCTTTCGCTGTTCACGCCGGACATCGACCTCTTCGACATGTCGCGCGTCGAGCTGCTGCGCGGTCCCCAGGGGACGCTCTTCGGCGCCGGCTCGGCCTCGGGCACGCTCCGCTACATCACCAATCCGCCCCGGCTCGGCGAGCGGGAGAGCGTGGTGGAGCTGGTCGCCAACACCCTGACCGACGGCGAGCCCGGCGGCAGCGCCAAGGTCGCCGTCAATGCTCCGCTCGGCGACAAGGCGGCCCTGCGCCTCACGGCCTTCTTCAACAGCTTCGGCGGCTTCATCGACGCCGTGCAGCCCAACCTGAGCGTCAAGGAAGACGTCAACAGCGGCGACCGCTTCGGCGCCCGCCTGGCCTTGAAGTACCAGCCCAACGACCGGCTGACCATCACGCCGCGGGTGATCTTCCAGAAAGTGGAGACGGACGGCTGGAACCGGGAGGACGTGTTCAACATCCTCGCCAACCCGTATACGACGACGCGGCCGGCGGTCGATCTGGACGAACGGGAGCAGTTCATCCAGTTCGAGGAGCCGTTCACCGACGAGTTCCTGCTCACCGATCTCAACATCGGCTATTCCTTCGGAAATCTGACCCTGACCTCGATCACCGCCTATACGGACCGCGACGTCCTGGTCGTCCGTGACGCGACGGCCCTGACCGCCAGCATCACCGGCGGCAGCATCGGGTTGCCGGAGAACGTCTACACGCTCGACGCGCCCCTGGACGACGCGACGACCGCGAAGGTCCTGACGCAGGAGCTCCGCCTCGCCGGCAGCCGGGACCGGCTGAACTGGGTGACGGGCCTCTTCTACGGGACGATGGACCGCGATTACGGCCAGGACCTCTTCGTGGCGGGCTTCGAGAGCCTGACCGGCATTCCCACGACGGGCAACTTCGGCGCCATGCGCGACGTCCTCTACTTCTCGGACCTCAGCTACGACCTGGATCAATTCGCGCTGTTCGGCGAGGCGACCTGGTCGGTCAACGAGCGTCTCGACCTGACCGGCGGCCTGCGCTACTACGATTTCCAGGAAGACCGCGTGCAGACGTTCGACGGCATCTTCGCCGATCCAGGAACGAGCGAGGGCTCGACCTCCGCGGACGGCTTCGCCCCGCGTCTCATCGCTAGCTTCGCCCTCAAGGAGGGCACGCGGCTGAACGCCCAGGTGTCCAAGGGCTTCCGGCTCGGCGGCATCAACGATCCTCTCAACGTGCCTCTCTGCACTCCCCAGGACCTGGTCACCTTCGGCGGGCGCGACGAGTGGGAGGACGAAGAGGTCTGGAACTACGAGGTCGGCACCAAGTCCACCCTGGGCGGCGGCCGCGGGGTCTTCAACGTCTCGGCCTACTACATGGACATCGAGAACCTCCAGGCGACGGTCACCGCCGGCTCGTGCTCCTCGCGGGTCATCTTCAACGTCCCCAAGGCGCGCAGCACCGGCATCGAGCTCGAGTGGGCCGCCGCGCCCAGCGACAGCTTCGATTTCACCGTTTCCGCCAACTACGGAAAATCGGAGCTGCGGTCCACCCTGACCTCGACGGACGCGGCCGGCAACGTGCAGGTCGTCGCCGGCATCGAGAGCGGGAACCGGCTGCCGACCGTCCCTGAATTCCAGGCCGCGGCCACGGCGACCTATCAGTGGTCGCTGCGGGACAACTGGCTCGGATATCTGACCGGCCTCTACCAGTATGTCGGCTCGCGTTTCACGCAGATCGGCGATCAGGCGGCGGGGTTCGGCCTCGTGAACCTCAATTCGTTCGGCGCCAACACGATCGGTGGTCCGTTGACCCAAGGCACCTTCACCTTCGATCCTGAGCTGCCGGCCTACGACATCGCGAACCTGCGCCTCGGCTTCCTGAACGGCCGGTGGGAATTCGCGGCCTTCGTGAACAACCTGTTCGACGAGCAGGCCCGGCTCGCTCTCGACCAGGAGCGCGGCACCCGGGCGCGCGTGGGCTACCTGGTCAACCAGCCCCGCATGTTCGGCGTCTCCACGCGGGTCAGCATCCGCTGAGGTTTAGCTAAGGGACATAAAGGACCCAAAGGACACCAGGGACCTCAAGGACATCACGGTTGATGTCCCTGGTGTCTTTGGTGTCCCTGGTGTCCTTTATGTCCTTGCTTCGGCCGACAGGACCGCTGCCGCTTTTTCCCCCCGCCCCACCTCCCGCCCCTTCCAGATCGCGAAGATCGCCGGGTAGACCGTCAGCTCCAGCAGGAACGAAGTGGTGATGCCTCCCACCAGCGGGGCGGCGATGCGCTTCATGAGGTCGGCGCCGGTGCCGGTGCTGAGCAGCACGGGGAGCAGGCCGATCATGTCCGTCAGCACCGTCATCAGCTTGGGGCGGATGCGCTGCGCCGCGCCTTCCACGATCGCCTCCTTGAGGTCCCCGAAGCTGTTGAGCTTCCCCTCCCGCCGCCGGCGGGAGTGGGAGAGGGTCAGGTAGAGCAGCATCACCACCCCGGTCTCGGCGTCCACCCCGGCCAGCGCGATCAAGCCCACCCAGACCGCCACGCTCATGTTGTAGTCCAGCAGGTAGAGCAGCCAGATCGCCCCGATCAGCGAGAAGGGGACCGCCAGCAGCACGATCCCGGTCTCCGCCAGCGAGCGGGTGTTCAGGTAGAGCAGCGCCACGATCAGGACCAGCGTCACCGGGACCACGATCTTCAACCGCTCGCGCGCCCGCTCGAAATAGGTGAACTGTCCCGACCACTCGATGCGCACCCCCTGCGGCAGCCGGACGTCCCGCGCCACCGCCTGGCGCGCCTCGTCCACGTAGTCCGCCAGCGGCCGGTCGCCCACGTCCACGAAGACGAAGCCGACGAGCTGGCCGTCCTCGCTGCGGATCATCGGCGGGCCGTTTTCGAAGCGCACCCGCGCCACCTGCGAGAGGGGCACCTGGGCGCCGCCGGGCGTCGCGACCAGGATGCGGCCGAGCAGGGCCTGCGGCTCGTCCCGGTATTCGCGGGCGTAGCGCACCGAGATCGGGTAGCGCTCCCGCCCCTCGACCGTGGTCGAGACGTTCATGCCGCCCAGCCCGGAGGCCACCACTTCGTTGACGTCCTCCACCCGCAGGCCGTAGCGGGCCGCGGCCTCGCGGTCGATCTCGATGTCCAGGAAGCGGCCGCCGGTCGAGCGGTCGGCGAAGGCGCTGCGGGTGCCGGGAATGGCCGCCACCGCCCGCTCGATGTCCACCGCCGCCTTCTCGATCTCGCCCAGATCGGGGCCGAAGATCTTGATCCCCAGCGGGCTGCGGATGCCGGTCGCCTGCATCTCGGTGCGGGTCTGGATGGGCATCCACCAGAGGTTGGGCATGCCGGGGTAGCGCAGCGCCGCGTCCATCTCCTGGAGCAGCAGGTCCCAGGTCATCCCCGCCCGCCACTGGCCGCGCGGCTTCAGCAGGACCACCGTCTCGGCCATGCCGATGGGCGCCGGATCGGTGGGGGTCTCGGCCCGGCCCATCTTGCCGAACACCCGCTCGACCTCGGGGAAGGCGCGCAGACGGCGGTCCATGTCCTGGAGCACCCGCGACGCCTCCGGCACCGACATCCCCGGCGGCGCCGTGGGCATGTAGAGGATCACCCCCTCGTTGAGCGGCGGCATGAACTCCCGCCCGAGCCGCATCCAGGCCGGGAAGGAGAAGACCATCAGCAGCGCCGCCGCCACGATCACCGCCCAGCGGTGCTCCACCACGAAGCGCACCACCGGCGTGTAGGCGCGGATCAGCCAGCGGTTGAGCGGATTGCGCTCCTCGGGCTGGATCTTGCCGCGGATCAGCAGCACGGCGAGCGCCGGCGTCAGGGTCACCGCCAGCAGGGCGGCGAAGAACATCGAGTAGCTCTTGGTGAAGGCCAGCGGCTTGAACAGCCGCCCCTCGGTCCCCTCCAGGGTGAACACCGGCAGGAAGGCCACCGTGATCACCAGCAGCGAGTAGAAGATGCTCGGCCCCACCTCCTTCATGGCCGCCAGCACGATCTCCCGCCGCGGCTCCGTGCCGCCGCGGGCCTGCTGTTCCTCCAGATGCTTGTGGATGTTCTCGATCAGGATCATCGAGGCGTCCACCATGGCCCCCACGGCCACGATGATGCCGCCCAGGGACATGATGTTGATGGTGATCCCCTGGTAGTACATGGGGATGAAGGCCAGCAGCGTGGCGATCGGCAGGGTGAGCACCGGCACCAGGGCGCTGCGCACGTGGAGCAGGAAGAGGAAGATGATGGCGCTGACCACCAGCATCTCCTCGATCAGGGCGCGGCGCAGGGTGGCCACCGACTCTTCGATCAGGCCGGAGCGGTCGTAGGTGATCACCACCTTGACCCCCGGCGGGAGCCCCTTCTCGATCTCGGCCAGGCGGGCCTTGACGGCGTCGATGACGGTCAGGGCGTTCTCGCCGTAGCGCATGACGACGATGCCGCCGACGGTCTCGCCCTTGCCGTCGAGCTCGGCGAGCCCGCGGCGCTGGTCCGGCCCCAGGGAGACGTGGCCGACGTCGCGCAGCATGACGGGCGTGCCGCCGGCGCCGACCTTGATCGGGATGCTCTCCAGGTCCTCGGTCCGCCGGGCGTACCCCCGGCCGCGCACCACGTACTCCTGACCGGAGACCTCCAGAACCCGGCCGCTGACGTCCTCGTTGGACTGCCGGATGGCGTCGACCACGTCGCCGAACGGGATGCCGTAGGTGAGCAGGCGGTTGGGGTCGAGCTGCACCTGGTACTGCTTGACGAAGCCGCCGACCGTGGCCACCTCGGCCACGCCGGGGACGCTCTCCAGGGCGTAGCGGAGGTTCCAGTCCTGGAGGCTGCGCAGCCCGGCCAGGTCCAGCCGGCCGCTCTCGTCCACCAGCGCGTACTGGAAGACCCAGCCGACGCCCGAGGCGTCCGGGCCGATCCGCGGCTGCACCCCCCGGGGCAGGTTGCCCTGGACCTCGCTCAGGTACTCCAGCACCCGCGAGCGCGCCCAGTAGACGTCCGTGCCGTCCTCGAAGATCACGTAGACGAAGGACATGCCGAACATCGACTGGCCGCGCACGTAGCGCACCCTGGGGGCCGAGAGCAGGGCCGTGGTGATGGGATAGGTCACCTGGTCCTCGATCCGGTCCGGGCTCTGCCCCATCCATTCGGTGAAGACGATCACCTGCACGTCCGAGAGGTCGGGGATGGCGTCGAGCGGGCCGCGGCGCAGCGCGTACCATCCCCAGCCCCCCAGGGCGGCGACCAGCAGGATGGTCAGCCAGGGATTGCGGCCGGACGCCTCGATGACGCGGCCGACGAAGCCGGAGCGCTCAGTGTCCTGCATGGCCGGCCTCCCCGCCGCCAGTCGCCCGCAGCCGGGCCTCGGCGTCCACCAGGAAGTTGCCCGAGGTCACCACCCGGTCCCCCTCCTGGAGCCCGGAGATCACCTCGAAGGAGCCGTTTGACTTGGCGCCGAGCCGGACCTCGCGCTGCTCGTAGCGCCCCTGGCCCAGGTCCAGGAAGACCAGCCGGCGCGGCCCGGTGTAGAGCACGGCCGACTCGGGCACCATCAGCGCCTCGCGGGGCGCGCTCAGCAGGGTCACGTCGGCGTACATGTCCGGCCGCAGCAGGAGACCGCCCGGGCCGGAGCGGTTGGGCAGGTTGATGCGCACGCGGCCGGTGCGGCTCTCCGCCGTCAGGATCGGCAGGATGCGGCTGACCTTCCCCCGCAGCTCTTCGCCCGGCATGTAGGGCAGGGTCACCACCGCCGTCTGGCCCACCCGCACCCGCGGCAGCTCGGACTCGAAGACCTCGGCCTCGACCCACACCTGGTCCAGGCCGGCGATGCGGAACAGCCGCATGCCCGGCTGCACGGCCGCGCCCTCGACCACGTCCTTCTCGATCACATAGCCCGAGGCGGGGGAGAAGACCGGCACCTGCTCGACCGGCTTGCCGCCGTTGGCGAGCTGGCGGATCTGCGACTCCTCCAGATCCCAGAGCTGGAGCTTCTGGCGGGCGGCGGTCACCAGGTAGTCGGCGCGGTCGGGCGCCGCCGTGCCCTGGGCCGCCCGCTGGCTGGCGAGCGCCACCAGGTACTCCTGCTGCGCCGCGTACAGCTCGGGGCTGTAGAGGGTGAACAGGGTCTGCCCCTTCTTCACGAAGCGGCCCGTCTCCTCGACGCTGAGCCGTCCGATGTAGCCGCCGAACTTGACGGTCACGTCCTCCAGGCGGGTCTCGTCGATGGTCACCCGGCCCGTGGCCCGGATCTCCGGCGCGACCGGCCGCTTCACCACCGGGCTGGAGCTGACGCCGATCTCCAGGGCCTGGGCCGGGTCCAGGGAGATCACGCCGCCGTCCGTCCCCGCGGCCTCGGCGGAGACGGGCACCAGGTCCATGCCGCAGATCGGGCACTTCCCCGGTCCTTTCTGCCGGACCGACGGATGCATGGAGCAGGTGTAGAAAGCCGCCTCTTCGGCGTGCCCGGCGTGCGCCTCGGCCCGCATGGGCTCACCCGAGAACCAGGCGGTCAGCGGGCGGCGGAACAGGAAGGCCAGCAGGGCCAGGACAGCCAGAAGGGCAATGTAGACGGTGGTCTTGCGGGTGTTCATCGCGGACCTCCTTCGTCCGGACTTTCGGGGACCGTAAGGCCGCCGGGCAGGCGGCCGAGGGCGCGCTCGAGCTCCGCCCGGCGCTGGTAGAGCGCCGCCAGGGCTTCCTGGTGGCCGAGCTCCACCCGACGCAGGGTGCGCTCGGCTTCCAGCACGCTGAGGAACTCGGATTGGCCGGTGACGTAGCCCGCGCGGCCGGCCCGGATCTGGTCGCGGGAGGCGGGCAGCAGCCGGCTCTCGTACAGCTCCAGGAGGTGGAGGGCCTCGGTGATCCGCGCCACGGACTCGCGCACCTGCGAGCGGATCTCGTCCTCCATCCCCGCCAGCTCGTTCCGCGCCTGGGCCAGCCGGGCCTCGGCCTCGATCCGGGCCGCCTCCAGCCGCTCCTTGCGGACCGGCAGCGAGACGGACGCGCCCACCATGAAGCGGTGCTCTTTGTCGGTCCACATCGAGTTGTAGGAGCTCATGACGCCGAAGTCCGGCTTGCGCTCCAGGCGGGCCATCTCCACCTCGGCCTCGCGGGCGCGGATCTCGGCGGCGCGGGCGGCGATCTCCGGCCGGGCGGCGACGGCTGCGTCCTCCAGGTCGCCGGCCACACCCAGCGGCGGCAGCTCGGGGAGCGAGTCCGGGGGCGGCGGCAGCCCGGCGTCCGGCCGGCGGTGGAGGAGGGCGTTGAGGCGCGCCTTCACCATGGTCCGCTCGGCGCGGAGCTGCACGTCGCGGTGCATCAGCTCGGCGGCCTCGACCTCGGCCTGCAGCGGCTCCTGCTGGGGGACCAGCCCCGCCGCGTAGCGCGCCGTGGCGATCTCGTGCAGCTCGTCGAGAAGCCGGCGATGCTCCGCGTTGATCTCCAGGGCGCGGTGGACGCGGTAGTAGTCGTCGAAGCCGAGCGCCGCCGCCGTGGCCAGCTCCAGGCGGGCGGCGCGGTACTGTTCGCGGGCCGTCTCCGCCTCCGCCTCGGCCATGGCGCTCCGGACCCGGCGCTTGCCCGGGTAGGGCAGCATCTGCGAGACCTCCAGCTCCTGGCCGAAGTCCACGTCGCTCCCGATCGACAGCGGGGCGATGCCGTAGGAGACCGTCGGGTCTTCCAGGGAACGGACCTGGGCCGGCCGGGCCGCGGCGGCGCGCCAGGCCTCCCGGGCCGCCTGGAGATTGGGGTTGCGCTCCAGCACGGCGCGCACCAGGGCCTCGCGATCCAGCCGGGGCTGGGACGCGAAGGGATCGTCGTCCTGAGCCGCCAGGGGAACGGCGATCAGGAGCAGGAAGAGGAAACCGAAGACTCTCTTGAACAAGGCGCACCTCCAAGCAGGAATCGGGTCTCCGGGGCCGCGAACGGCCCGGGAAGGCACACTTCTCCTGGGAGAGCGCTCAAATCAGGAAGACTTCGAGAAAGGCGTGCAGGCCAACTCCCTGGAGGATGGCGGGAAGCGCGACGGCTTCCACGAGAGAGGCCTGGAGGACCGGCCAGATCCCCACGCCGGCTTCGGCGTCAACGGGAGGAGACGCCGCCAGAGCCGGCGGGAGGACCTGAAGGGGGGCGTCCGCGGAAGGGACGGAGCCCGGAGTCTGGCAGCATCCGCCGTCGAGCGGATCGCATCCCGCCTGCTCGGCGTGCTCGCCCATGGGGCAGGCCTCGGTCGCGCAGAGGGGAGTCGCCAGGAGGACGAGCAGGCTCATCACGACCAGGAGCGCCAGGCTCGCCCGCGCTCCGGAAACTGTCGATGGGGTCTGGATCTTCATCGCCTCGTCCTGCCTGAGGGGATTTCAGCACTCTTTCTTCCCTGCGGTCTACCCCCCACGGGTGGTTTTCCCTTCGTGTCGAGGTGGCGGGCGGGGCCGCCCGAAAGGGTGGGGCGGCCCGCGGGGGTGCTCCGGGAGGAATCGCGATATTCTTCAACCATGAGCAAAACACGGAAGACCAACGCGGACCGGATCCTCGGCTTCTGCCGCGGCCTGCCCGGCGTCACCGAGGACGTGAAGTGGGGCCACGACCTCTGTTTCCTCGTGGGAGGCAAGATGTTCGTGGTCTTCGACCTGCCGGACTGCGAGCACATGAGCTTCAAGGTCGATCCCGTCGCCTTCGGCACCATGGTCCAGAAGGAGGGCATCACCCCCGCCCCCTACCTCGCCCACCACTCCTGGGTGGCCGTAGCCTCGCGCGACGTCCTGCCCGAGGACGAGCTGAAGGAGCTGATCCGGCAGTCGTACCTGCTGATCGCCGGGAAGCTCCCGAAGAAGACGAGAACGCAACTCGGCCTGACGTAGATCGCCACCGCATTCCGCCCGTAGGGCGAGGGGACGTAGCCCAGGAATTCATTCCTGGGCTGGAGGGCTGCGGAGCTTGAAAAACCGCTGCGGAGCGTTAAAAACGGCGCCGGAACGATAAAAACGGCGGCGGAGCGTTAAAAACGCCCGCGGACCCTGAAAAACCGCCGCGGAGCTTGAAAAACCGCGCCGGAAGCTTAAAAACGAGTTTTAAGCTTCCGCGGCCGTTTTTATCGTTCCGGCGCCGTTTTTCTGGCTTAAAAATCTTCCCGGAAGCTCCGGAGACGTTTTTAGAGACTGGCGGCGAGCGCGGAGCTTCCGGCGGCGCCTTCCCGCAGCAATTGCCCCAGAATCTCCTGCGCGTGCGGCCCCGAAGCCTCCACGATCGCCGCCAGCGACAGGGGAGACCGCGCCACCTCCGCCGCCAGGTTCACGGCGTTGATCACCTCCGGGTCCTCCACCGAGAGCGACAGCGCCTCCTCCCCCTCGCTCTCCAGCCGCACGCCCGCCGTCCCGGGCGTCTCCACCCGCCGGTACACCGGGTCCCGGCCCGCCAGGGGGAGGACCGCCAGGACGAGCAACGCCGTTTGCTGATCCTTGCAGGTCACCACCGGCGAATGACCCGCCTCGGGGCTCTCCCAGAGACGGTAGATCCCATAGCCGGACTCCTGCTTCACGATCTTCCACGGCCCTGCCCTCTCCGCTTCCCGCGCGGACGGCACCTCGTCCTGCCGGCGGAGCAGATCGAGATAATCCGCCGAAAAGGCGCTCGCGGGTCCCTGCGGCCGCTTCGGGTTCTCCATCGCGTGTCTCCTCGGGCCGGGGGCGTGTGCCGGGAACTATTTCCCGGCTTCCAGGATTCTCCGGCTCCCGGGACATGTTTTAACAGGCGTTGCTGGTTCTGTCAACCGGGTTTCCGATTTTTTGTTCCCTCTTGTGGCTCCGCGCGAGATCGTGTATCCTTTCGGAGCGATGCCAGAACCGGAAATCGAGAGGCTGTTGCAACTGGTCAAGACGGTCATGCGGATGCTCGGGGTGACCAACCGCGAGTTGGCGCGCCGTCTGGGCATCAACCCGAGCCACCTCAGCCGGATCCTCAACGGCCAGCTCGAGCTCAAGGTCGAGCACCTGTTGAACATGTCGGCCGCGATGGGGCTCCAGCCGGACGAGTTCTTCCGTCTGGCCTATCCCACCCGCACGGAGCCGCCGACCGAATCCGCCCAGGTCCTGCGCGGGTTGCTCCCCGAGGGCGCCGCGCTCGCTCCTCCGTCCCCGCCTGCCTCCGCGGGGGCCGCCATGGGGATCACGGCAGAGGAGATCGACCGCCGGATTCAGGAGTCGGTGCGGAAGCTGTTCCAGGAATTGGGCGGGCGGCTGGCGGGGTAGCGTCTCGTCAGCCATGGGACACGTTCCGGGGAGGCGGTAGAGACGCCCCTGCCCGTTTCAGAACGCCCTGTGCAGGCCCCTCACGTCGGGGCGTCTCGCGGCGGGAAGGCCGGTCCGTTCGGCGGTCCCATGCAGCGGGCACGCCACCGAAACCCTTCCCTCGTCGTAGGTCGGCGTGAAATCGCGGCGTCATCTCCGTCCCGGAGACGACCCGACATCGAGGCCTGCGGAGGGTGTTCTGAAACGGGCAGGGTCGTCTCTACCGCCTCCCCGGCAGGTCATCGACGGATAGGCGAGATGTATAAAGAGGCGCCCCGCCCTACTCCCCCGGCGGCTGGAACCTGGCGGTCGGATCGCTCTGCGCCTTCCGGAGATGCTCCGCGACGCTCTTGGCGAGCTTGGCCGTAGCCGTGCCCGCCTGAAAGGCTTTCATGAGGACCAGGAACGCTCCCGTACCCTCGCGGCGGATTCCGAGGGAGCGGAAGATCTCCAAGGCTTCCAGCGAGACGGCCTTGGCTTCGTTCGTGCGCTCCTGGCTGAGCCATAGAGTCGCGAGATCGAGAGAGGCTACGGCGGCGTCGTAAGGTTTCTCAACTTCCAGGAAACCTTGCTTCACGGCCAGGAAGCCGCGCTCGGCGCGCTCGAATTGCTGAAGGCCGACATTGATTTGCGCTTCGAGCCAGCGCAGCTTCAGGAGATTGAGGCGGCCGCCCGCCTCGTGCTGCCGCCAGCGGTTCCGCGAGAGCACCTTTCGTGCTTCCTGGTAACGGTTGGCTTGAACCAGCCAACAACCCAGGTTGTGAACCGCCTGGAAGAACAGCTCCGGATCGCGAGCCTTGTCAAGATTGGCAAGCCCTTCCTGGGTAAGCCGGATGGCGTCGGCAGTATCGTTGCTGTACCCGGCGTAGACACCCTGTATGATCGATGCGCGAGCCACAAGGTGCTGATCACCCGAACGTCTGTAAATTTCGCGAACCGTGTCCAGGGCCCCAAGCGCCAGATCGAACTCTCGGCAGTCCCCGAAGTAAGAAGCGCGAAAATTCAACAGACGTGCATGCAATAGATCGTCTCGAGTTCCCTTCTCGAACAGTTGCTCGGCTTTGCGAAAGGCTTGCTCAGCTTCGCTCAAGTCCTCCGCGACTCGATAGGCGTTACCCAGCTCCATCCAGGCTCGACACTGCCAGTCCGCGACGAATTCCGCGCCGTAGATCTCCGCCTTGAAAGTCCGGGCTACCAGGGTCGCATGCCGCGCGAGCGCAACCATTTTTGCGGGGCTTTCATGTCGAAGAGCCCAGCTCCGGTTCAGCAACTCCTGGTAGAGGTAGAGTCCGCGGAAGTTTCGCGGGAGGGCTCCTGTCTCTCCCCTTTCTATGAGAGCCACTGCCTTGCGAGCCTTCTCCTCCTCTCGGCTCACGCTTCGCTGAACTCTTCGGAAGACCCGCTTGATGACGACGTCGTAGCTGTCGGGGTCCACCGGTGTCATCCCCAAGGTCATGCCTGCCGCCTCACAGCAGGATTCGCAGCCCTGTACGAGGTGGGCGAGGACCTCACGTCTACGCTCGGAGGAAAGCGATTTCTGAAGAAACGCGTCCAGCTCGGCGGCCGTGGGATGCTCGTTCACGGAGTCTCCTTGTCCTCTACCTGCGGTGGCCGCATTCTCTCACACATCGAACAGGCCCACCCAGCCCCTCTCCCGGGAGGGCGGGCCGGGAGAGGGCGGAAAGGGGCAGGGCTATCTCTCGCCATCAGGGTCGACAGGAGCCCCCCCTAGTACCTGGGTATCGCCTCCGCTGGGAGCGGTCCCGCTGCCGCCAGGAACTGGCTGACCGTTAGGGTCGATCGCAACCCCACTCTTCTCCCCTCCCCCCCACAACCTCCACACCCACTTCCAAACCACCTCCCACCCATCCACCCTCACCACCCCGGGCGCGGCGTGGACAGGCGCCGGAAGACACACCCATAGAGCCGCAATCAGCGCACAGCCGGCGAGCAGAGTGCGCAGGGTTCGCTGAGGCATCGCGACCATCCTTTTCTCCGCGGGGCGAGCGCGGCGTCTTCATTGGCGCCGCCGCCCGCGGTGAGTTCGTCGTATCCGTCCCACAAAGTTTGGCGCAGCGTCGAGAGATTCTCACGGTCTTGTCGAGAGTTCCTTGATCGCGGCGGCGCGATCTTCCCGCGCGGCGCTGAATCCTGATCTCTTGTTACGTTGGAGCGGAACATATCGTTCCAGGGACAATCCTGTCAACGGAAAAAACGGAAATGGAAACAAGGCCCGGATTGACCATAGACGGCGGGGGCGGATTCCCCGTAGAATCGGTTGCAGTTGCAGAAACGGAAATGACGTCCATTGGCGAGGAACTCTGGTGGACGGACTGCGAATCGAGGAGGATCGGAATGGAAGGTCCTGGAGAGATGACGGTGCGTCAGCGGTTGGGACGCAACATCGTACGGGCGCGGGAGGAGAGAGGCTGGCTGCAGAGGGATCTCGCGAAGCGGCTGGGGATTTCACGGGCGCGGCTCAGCAAGTGGGAGAAGGGAGAGCACGCGCCGCACCTCGCCGGCCTCGCGGATCTCGGGCGGATCCTCGAGACGAGCCTGGACGCGCTGGTCCTGGGCACGGCCGAGGGCGAAGCGGGGATCTTGACGCCGTCCCAGCGCGGGAAGGTGCGGGAGGCCCTGGAAGCGCTGGAGGCGCTGTCCGTGTCGCTGGGCGTCAAGAACGAAGAGATCACCCATCCAGAAGACGAAGGTGCCGGAGGACCGTCATGAGAGAGACGCCGCACGACGAGACGCGGGATTTCCTGATCGATCTGTTGCCGACCCAGAAACGGCCGCTGCTTCACCTGCTCGACTGCGAGGAGTGCAAGGCGTTCGCGCTGTGGGCCCACACCTCCGTTCCGGCGCCGTCGGCGGATGAATACGGCCCGGCGCTGGACTGGGTGGAGGTCCAAGAGAAGGTCTCGGTCCTGAAGCGGAGCGTAGCCCGGCAGGGGACGGAGGCCGATGCGCTGATGGCGGAGCTGATGGCGATACCGGCCGGCGAGCGGGCGCCGGCGGTCAAGAGGTCGGAGAGGCTCCGGCAGCCTCTGTTGGCCCGGCGGGTCCTGGAGCGGGGGAGGACGCTGCTGGCGCGAGACGTCCGGGAGGCGGAGGAGATGGCGCGCCTGGGTCTGGCGGTGGCGGCGGTCGACGAGGCCGCGGGTCTGCACTTACGGCGGAGCGAGCGCCGCGGTTTGTTCTTCCTCTCGGAAGCCGCGCCGGTTTGAACGGAAGTTTGTTCTTCCGGCGTCATGGGGACGCCGGATGGTGTGAAAGGAAGAAGGGATGAAGAAGAAAGAGCAGGCTGTGGAGCAGGCCGTAGAGCAGGCGAACCCGATGCGCCGCAGGCCGATCGTCGAGCGGCTCAAGGCGGAGCGGGTGGAGCTGCTGGTGAAGGCGATGCGCGGCTGGCAGCTCACCCGAAAGCCGTCGACGATCCAGCGAGTCCTGTCGTTCCAGGACCCGCGGGTCGCCGCGACCTACGGCGCGTTCGTGCTGGAGCTCGGGGCCGTGCAGTCGCAGGACGTCAACGTCGCCATGAAGGGCCAGAACCTGTTGGTGACCATCTCCCGTCGTGGGGGACTGGCGCAGGTGGACCTGGACTTCGCCCAGACGCTGGGCTGAGCCTCAACTAACGGACCGACACAGAAAGGAGAATGAAAATGGCCGGACAGACATTCGGAGACCTCATCGAGAAGTGGGATCAACTCGCCCGGGCGGTGGAGGTCAACGCGTTGCCTCTGTTGCAGGAGGAGCGCGCGCAGTTGCAGACCGTGGTGGCGAACGCCCGCGAGCTCAGCAAGCGTCAGGACGCCGAGCGGGCGATCAAGCAGCAGACCTCGCAGGACCTGAAGGCGGCGCTGCTCAGCGGCCGGGATCTGTCGAACCGTCTGCGGATCGGGGTGCGGGCGGTGCTGGGCCCGAAGAACGAGAAGCTCGTCGAGTACGGCATCCCGCCCCAGCGTCCGCAGAAGCGGACGAGGAAGGTGGGAGAAACGAAGACGCCGGCGTCCAAGGATGCGAAGCAGGACGCCGGCGTGACCTCTGCTGCTGAGTAGAGGGTGCTGAGTAACGCGTAGTACCGAAGGGCGTGCTGGCCACACGCCCTTCGGGGTTTATCCAGGGTAGCACAGGTTGGGGGACTGCCGGCCTGGGAGCGCCGGCATCCCTGCCGGCCCTTTCGTTCTATTCGAGAACGAGGAGATCCAGGCCTTGGAACTGCCGGAAGGCCGCGTCCGTCGTGACCATCCGATATCGGCCGGCCAGGGCGAAAGCGGCAAGATAGGCGTCCATCCACAACTTGGGGGAAGCGGTTCCCCGCAAGGCGAGCTTTTTCCAGATGGGCTCCAACTCGACGGGTTCGTCCGCCCGGAAGACGATCCGGTCGTCGGAAAGGAGCGAATCGTAGGCTGACCACGCCTCCTGGTTCGTCAGTGGCGAATTCCCGTACGCGCCCAGAACTGTGGAATTGGTGAGCAACCGAAGAAAGGACTGCTGCGTCGCGCGGCACAGAAGGATCGAGGCTGGAGCCGCAACCGATTCCAGCCACTCGCGTGCGGCTCTGTGGTGGCTATGCTTGGAGAGGGCCAGGGCCAGCAGGACGTTGCTATCGCACAGCGTCACGATGCCACCCGGCTTCCTCATCCACCAGGACGTCCGCTGCCCGCTCCGGAGTCACCTCCTCGCCAGGGCGAGCTTCGTGGGCGCACTCGACGAGAGGCAGCTTGACGCGGCTGCGGACTGCGGTAGGCACTCGGGGTTCCTGGGCCAGGCCGCGCCTCAACAGATCCGCGATCATGTCCTTGAGCTTCATGTTCTCCTGAACCGCGCGGATCTTCACCGCGCGCACCACGTCGTCGGGCAGCTCAAGTGTGGTCTTCATGGAGCCATCTTAACAGGAAGCTGGTTTTCTGGGTCCAGTGCCTCGCTCGCCGGGATCTTCCGAGGAGCAGGATCGGGAGCGCAAAAAAGGGGACGTGCCGGGCACGTCCCCAAGAAACTACAGACTGGATAGGAGATCTGGACTGCGACTAGGACTTCTGGGCGGTGGTGGGGGCTTCCGGGTTCTCCGGTTCCGAACCCGGCTCCGTCTTCCGCTTACGGTCGCGGAACGGCGGGATCCCGAACTCGGTGAGTTTCTCGGCCCGAACCCCCTACCGGTCCGCGATCATCTTCCGCATCCCGGTCACCAGGCGGTTGCCGTCGGCGAGGAGGGCCTGGAGCTGCTTGGACCTCTCCTGCTTGACCGCGGCCATGGCCGCTTGCTGCTGGCTGATCTCGACGCCCTGGGCGAGGACCGGATTCCCGCGTTCTCGAGGCCCGATCATCGCCTGGAACCCGCCAGGACTGCCGTTGATCGAGGGGTGCTGCTGCTTTGCTGCTCTCCGGCAGGCTCGCTGCTACACTCCACGTTGACCATTGGTTTATGCTACGCTCTGTAAGCAACCCAAGAAGCAACTACTAGGTACCTACCATTATCTAGAGCGATAGGAGACCATGCATGGCTTGGACAGCAACTTATCCGCAGATATGGTTCACCTTCGGGCCTCAAACCAAAGATCGCGAAGTCCTCCTTGGACTTTTTGGGGCAGGTGCGACAGGGGTACGCCTCACCTTTTCGTATGGAACACCAGATCTTCAGGCCGAACGAGCTGCGCTGGTGCGCTCCGTAGCACAGGAAATAGACAAGCCTGTAACTATCGTAGCAGATCTCCAAGGGGAAAAATGTCGATTAGCGAAAATTGAAGGTATTGACGAGATTCCGGTTAGTGCTGGCCAAACCATACTACTCGCCGCCGATAGATATGCTGCTGATGACAAGCTTTTTATGCTTCCAGTTCAGAATCGTGGATATCTCATGAATCTAATCGCTGGGGACATTGTGATTGAGGGAGATGGCGCCTTAGAACTGGAAGTTATATCTATAGCTGATAATGGGCTGCTCTGTCGTTCTCAACAGAGTGGCTTTCTCCATCCAGGTCGGGGACTAATCGTTCGTGGCCCAGAGTTCCGTCCTGCAGCCTTAACGCCTAAGGACGAAACAGACTTGGAGTACATCGCCTCTTCAGATCTTTTTGATGTAGTGGCGTTGTCATTCACGGCGTCTGCCGCTGATATAAATCACGCTCGCGCTATTATCGAATCAAAAGGAAACAAATCTCTATCTATACTGGCTAAGATAGAAACACAGAAAGGAGTGGAGCGTCTGGATGAGATCTCTATTGCCGCAGATGCGTTAATGGCAGCGCGCGGAGATCTTGCGTTAACAATGCCTTGGCCAGACCTTCCTCTCACAGTAAACAAGATATCGCAGGCTGCTAAAAGGAGTGGTAAACCCTGGATTTTGGCAACGCAACTTGCTGAAGGTTTAGAGCGCTTCGTATTCCCTACCCGAGCGGAAATTTGTGATCTTGCCCACTGGGTGCAGGAGGGTGCGTTTGGTGCCATGGCGTCTTACGAGACTGCTTTCGGGTCAAGACCCATAGATGCTATATGCGCCATAGCTTTGATCGTCAGCCGTTATAGGTCTTGATGGGTATGCCCAAAGATTGCCCCTTTTGCCATCCGGCCGTAGATGATCTGCCTTTGCTTGCTACACCTATGGCTCTGTCCCTTTGCGATGCTCGCCCAATTGTGGTGGGGCACGTTCTCGCGATGCCGCGGCAGCACTCGGCATCCGCCCTAGATCTTTCATTATATGAGCTTGCTCATCTCAGGGTCCTGCAGTTCGAGATTTGTCGCCGGATGCTCAGATTTTTCGGTAAGTCTTCGGCCTATGAGCATGGCCGTACTGCAATTTGTCGCTTTCACGCATCGGATCGAGGACACGCTCACGCGCACGTACATCTAGTACCTCTTGAGGTTGATCTCTTATCGACTGCTACGTGCATTGTGGAGTGGGAAGGATCCCCACCAAGGACATTATCTGACAGGTACATCTACCAAAAGATAGGGCTCTATGGAGCGGAGAGGTGGGTGTCCGTCTCTGGCAAAGTCCCTCGTCACTTCATTAGATCTGCGTTAGAGGAATATATGCGATCCGAAGGTCTCCCCTTCATTGGCCTTGATCGCCCATCCATTGATCACGCTCGTGCTATCCGCGAAACGGCCGATGCAATTCTGAGCACAAAAAGCCTAGGGCCACCACGCCTTATAATTACTCCGTGGCGATCATCTTTGTCAGTCTCTCGGGTTGCCGCTGAGATACGCTCCCGCTTAGGGCTTGGAATTGTGGATTCATACTCTATTCTTACACTGGCAGCAATAGCCAGCCTACAATCTTCCATTGAACCACTAGCCTATTTCGATTACATCAAAAACTTGACAGAAGCATTGCCATTTGATCTTTCGCATGACGGAAGTGTGTACGTATCTGGATTGAGTCAAGTGGCTGAAGAGCCGACGCAAGTGCTCGAAGATGTTGTGAGACGTTTTTGTAGTGACCCAAAAGTGCTATCGATTGCTTGCGATGTCACCGTACGACTTGCTGCTCACTACGGCCTCACAGCCTGCATCGGCTGCCTTGGAGACTTTGACACCCTGAAGGTTACCGAAGTCCTCCCTGGAGATCGTAGTAGTAACCTACTCGCTGATGATGGTATCGATTTAGAGGAAATAGCCACTTATTCGGATCTCTCCGAGGCCGATAATCTAAATATCTTTATTGAGGCTATTCGCCTTCGAACGGCTTAATTTTGGGAAACCGCATGCCATGCCAGAAAAATATTCGACGGGAGTAGCGCAATTTTTGCCTGCAAATCTCGACCTTCTCGTAGGAAGCTTAAGCGAGTATCAGGATCACCTTTCGCTTCTTGTTATCAAAGGGCTTAGGAACCCTGCAGCCGAACTGGGGCCGGAGGAGGCTGATCAAGTCGTAAGAATGCGCCTCGGCCTTTGTCGAGCTTTCGGCCGCGACATCGATAGGCCTTCTAGTGAACAAGATGTGCATCAGTATGGTCTCTATGGAACAGCAGCTGCTCTCGAAATACTATCACATGCGAAGCACATCGAGCAGTTCAATGCCAATCGCGCTGACTTACTCACTCCGCAAGCGAGAGAGCTGGCCGAAACGCTTTTAATGCTGTGGAACTTCCTGGCTTTTGCCATCGAAGACCTCTCTCAGCTAACGACCTCCAAGTGGTGGAAGCAAACCCGAACTACGCTACGTAATTGCGCTATGCTTTGCGCGCTTGCCTCCTTGAGGAAGCCCCTCAAGGATATAGCTGAGCAGCAGCAAGAAACACCAAGCTTGACCTTGGCTAGTGAGTTAAGCCGTATACTATCTGGTGATTATATTAAGAGAATGGCGAAGATATTGTTCTCCTCTCTTAAATCAGCCTACACACCTTATAGCAGAGTTCCTGCGAGCTATAGGCTTCGATTTGATTCCCCGAACATTTCTGAAGCATTTACATTCAGTTTTGCTACAGACTCTGCTGGTCTTCCAGGTACATGGAATGAATGGCTATTTTTATCATCTTCGGTTCTGATTGCTATGACCAGAGCTTTCTCGGCCGGACTCTTGACTTCGGATGAAATATCGGAGATTTTCAAGGTTTCGAGTATAGATAGAATGCGGGAAGTAACCAAGAAAAGTAGTTCTCTCGATCAAAGAGTTCGATTGTTTGCTCTGTATAGTCTATTGCAGCTTGACGGGGATGAGTCCAAGATACCAGGCAATCTTCTGCTTAGTGATAAGCAGAAGCAATGGCTTCTCAAGGAAGTATCTATCACTGCGGCAGCAATACTAAAAAACAGTGTTGCACTAATTGATAGCCATATTCCCTACGAGATTCGTTTCAGACGGGATGGGAAAACGGAGTATCATGATGATTATTTCGTGGTTCCGGTCGTGCCAATACTGCTGACGGTGATTGCGAGAACTAAGTCTGCTTGGCTCTTTAGACCTAAAGTCAAGTCATTGATTAATTCTTGGGCAGAAACTGGCCAAGCGAATCGAAAGAATCAATCGGATATACCTATAATAGTTCCATATCAGCTCGGCGAGTATAATGGCACTGTGAATTCTCTCTACTATAAGGAGGCTGCTACTTACGTCGCGCATGTTATTAAGGAGAGGCGCGGGAAGGGCATCTTTTTAGCATTGTGGGGCTATGTGGCTACAAACTGGCGTTCTTTTCTTACAGCTTTTTCAGGAATCGGTTTGCTTGGCATAGCCTATTTTCTGCAGACAAAAGGGCAGCCATCGGATGCACTCCTTGGAGCTGGATTAACCTTGGTATTATCTTGGCTGGCTAGGCTTCTGTACGACTTGGGCAAGAAGATTTGGATGGGCTAAATATGATCTATCTGGATAATCACTCCACCACTCCAGTAGATCCTCGCGTGGTATCAGCTATGTTGCCGTATTTAACGGAGCAATTCGGGAACCCCTCGAGCCGTACCCATGCATATGGATGGGAGGCTGAGGATGCTGTTGAAGGTGCGCGGACTCTCGTGGCCGATTTAATCGGATCGCTGCCGTCCGAAGTAGTATTTACATCAGGAGGCACCGAGAGCAACAATATCGCTCTAAAGGGTGTAGCTTTGGCTAATAGAGAGAAGGGATCTCATATTATAACTACGGCGATCGAGCACGAGTCTGTATTGCGCTCGTGTGCTGCTCTCCAGCGGCAAGGCTACTTGATAACCTATATTCCAATCAATTCTGATGGCACAGTCGAACCGGAAGAGTTTAGGCGTGCAATTCGCAAAGAAACTGTTTTAGCTAGCGTAATGCTGGTTAATCATGAGATCGGCACTATAAACCCGGTTTTGCAAATCGGGAGGCTATGTGAAGAGTTTGGTATAATTTTTCATGTTGATGCTGTTCAAGCCATTGGTTTAATTCCGGTGCGCGTTGATGAAATAATATGTGACCTATTATCGTTATCTGCCCATAAAGTATATGGTCCTAAGGGCGTGGGAGCCCTATTCGTCCGAAGGCGAAATAAGCCTGTTGATCTCGAGCCCATACTGCACGGTGGTGGCCAAGAAAATGGAATTCGTCCGGGCACATTGGCTGTTCCTCAAATCGTAGGTTTTGGGCGTGCGGCACGTATTGCTAGAGAGGAAGGTCCGCAGGAGGCTATTCAAGTAGCCGGTCTGCGAGACCATATGTTAATACGACTCCAAAATGAGGTATCTGGTATTGTTGTAAATGGATCTCTTGAAAATCGAATTGCCGGTAATCTCAACGTTAGTTTACCAGGCTTCGATGGCGATTCCTTAATACGATCACTCGCTGCTCAAGGAGTGGCCGTTAGTTCGGGCGCTGCTTGCTCTTCAGGCACTATGGAGCCGTCGCATGTGCTAATCGCGCTCGGAGTTGACCCGCGCGCAAGTTCGGCTACTATACGATTCGGAATAGGACGTTTCAACACAAAACAAGACGTTGATACGGCAGTAGATAGCCTGAAAGAATCGATTAATTCTGGAGCTAGGACTCAGGCATGAACTTCCAGATTGTGACAATAGATGGAAAGAGAGGCACGGGGAAAAGCCGGCTTGCAAGTGCCTTGAGAGCGTATTTCGACTGTGGTGTCCTGGATATAGGACCTTTATTTAGGCTGCTTACATGGTTCATCCGATCTGGTATGACTCAAAATCCGGAAGACGCTTACAAAATGCTTGGTGAGTTGTGGCATGGCAAGAGCGATCTCTTGATAGACCTGCATTCTGGAGGAACTATGTCGGCTACCAAGATAGAGTTCCGTGGCAGAGATATGGAGAGTACTTTGTGGCAGCCTGCTATAGACGATTTACTCCCAACGGTTAGCGAGGACGAGCCGGTTATTAGGTCGCTCGGAAACTTGATCCGTACTATGGTTAAAGACAGTCCTACAATTGTGGTTGGACGAAACACAGGAGTACAACTGTTCTCGGACGCTCTGTTAAAAATAAGGCTAGTGGCTGATGACGCGATACGTCAGGAGCGCAAGCTAAGGCAACTTAGTGAGGAATTTGAGATGTCTGGAGCAATGGACATCGAGCGATCAGAACCTTTTCTCGAGAATTTACAGTTTGACGACTACGCTACGCTGGATACTTCGCGATTGGCTCCCGACCAGGCGTTTCGCTCTGCCAAGAATCTTATCAGTTCCAGAGTACTCTGGACTCCAAGGAATACCAATGAGAGTTAAATCCGAAGATCCCTGCGCTAATAAGGATTGCATCTCTCTTGACGAGTTGCAGGAACGTGTATTGGCTTGGCAAGATAAAAATTTCCCCGGTTGCCGTGACTGGGAACTCGCCCTAGGCGCTTGTGAGGAGTTAGGAGAACTCGCGCAATGTATACTCAAGATTCATCGAGGCATCCGCGGCGATGAGTTCGATGATGAACGACTGCGAGATGCGATAGGAGACACCATTATCTATTTGATGGGCATCTGTAGCTTACACCAGTGGAGGTTGAGTGAGGTACTTCAATCGACGGCGGAACGGGTACTCACCCGGACATGGCTGAAAAGTTCTGCAACTGAATAGACGCGGGAGGATAGGTTCCAGTAGTAGGATAGGTGCCAGGCGCTTCGCAGAAGAGCACCCCCTTGGCGGGATAGGTGGGCGGATAGGCGGAGATAGCGGGATAGGTGCCAGGCACTTCGCAGAAGAGCACCCCTTCGCGAGGCGCGATTACCTCCTTGGGCACCCGTAGGATAGGTGCCAGGCGCTTAGCAGAGAGGCGGCCTCCTGCAACGTGGATCACCTCGCCGGGAGCCCTCTGGGATGGGCTTGATGCCCCCGATTTTGCCCTCGGATCGCTCCAGATCCTTCTCTCTTCCTCTCGTTCTCGCTTAAGCGCTGTCCCTCAAGGCAGTTTTTAACTGGGGATAGGTGCCAGGCGCTTAGCAGAAAGGCGGCCTCCTGCAACGTGGATCACCTCGCCGGGAGCCCAGGATAGGTGCCGGGCGCTGGCGCTTCGCAGAAGAGCACCCCCTTGGTGAGGCGCGATTACCTCCTTGGGCACCCGCCAGGATAGGTGCCAGGCGCTTAGCCAGGATAGGTGCCAGGCGCTTAGGAGAAGAGCAACCCCCTTGGCGAGGTGGACTACGTCCTCGGACCCCCGCCCTGAGGCCCTTGATCCCGAATTTGCCCCTGATTTGCTCCCAGAAGAGGTGGCGGACGCGTCAAGAGCCCTCACACCCGCTTGAAAAGACGCCTCTCCGAGCTGCTTTCTCCCGCTCCGGGCACACCTCTCCCGGCATTCCTCTTGATCTCGAATCCTCGTTCTTCAGGCGGTCACAAACGGCAGCCCGGGTGGGAAACTGCCTCTGGGGAAGGGGGCTGCTCGATCGCCGGCTTTGAGCTTTGCGGCGGCGGTCCGGAAGGAGGCGAGGAACTCGGAGTAGGCGTCGTACAAGAGGTGCCAGGCGGCTTCTGTGGCTGTGTGGAAGCGGGGCGCCAGGGGATGGGTGCCAGGCGCTTAGCAGAGAGGCGGCCTCCTGCTGCGGGATAGGATAGGTGCCAGGCGCTTAGCAGAAGAGCACACTCCTGCGAGGCGGACTCTCATCGCCGAGGGACTCTCGGACCCCGATTTTGGCCCTCGATAGGCCTCAGCATCCTCGGCGGACGCATCCTGAGCCCTTGCACCCGCTTGAAAAGACGCCTCTCCGGCTTTCTCCTGCCGGCCGATAGCCGATAAGGTGCCAGGCGCTTCGCAGAAGAGCACAGGATAGGTGCCAGGCGCTTAGCAGAAAGGCGGCCTCATGCAACGTGGATCACCTCGCCGGAAGCCCTCCGGGATGCGCTTGATGCCCGATTTTGCCCTCGAATCGCTCCAGAGCCTTCTCTCTTCCTCTCGTTTCTGCTTGAACGCTGTCCCCCAAGGCGGCTTTTAACTGGCTTTTAGCCGGTCCCGGGCACACCTCTTCCAGCATTTCCTCTTGATCTCGGTACTTCGGTTCTTCAGGCGCTCACAAACGGCAGCCCGGGTGGGAAACTGCCTCTGGGGAAGGGGGCTGCTCGGTCCCCTGCCTTGAGCTTCGCGGCGGCTTTACGGAAGGCGGCGAGGAACTCGGAGTAGGCGTCGTACAAGAGGCGCCAGGCGGCTTCTGTGGCTGTGTGGAAGCGGGGCGCCGGCGAGCGGTCCATCTTCTCGGGACGGTGATGGGGATCTCGCGAGACCACAGCCTCCGCCCCCAGGACAGGCTCTCCCGTCGTCTCCCTCTCCCGGGCCGCTTCCTCTTCGATGCTCGTCTCCAGCGCGGCGACCCGGCGGCGATATTGCTCCGGAGAGAGGCCCTTCCAGCAGGGCAGGGGGGCGAGGTGGACGGTCACCTCGGTGGCGTAGTCGTACCGGCCGAAGCTCTCGCGCCTCCTGCGGGCGGCGTACTCCTGGGTGCGGCTGAACCAGTATCCCTTCAGCGGCTCGCCGTCCAGGATGGCCGGGAGGGAGTGGACGCCCGGCCAGTCCCGGACCTTCTCGACCAATCCCTCCTTGACTCCCTGCGCGGCGATATAGCGGAAGATGGCCACCTGCTCCTTCTCCTCGTTGCTGACGATGATCGAGGTGTAGCGCCTGGCGAACACCGGTCCCTCCCAGCCGGTGAGCCGGTTGACCTCCTTGGCGAGGTTGCCGTTGAAGTGCTCCATGAAGTCGGCCAGCAGGCAGGCGTCGTCGACGTCCAGCAGCAAATGCAGGTGGTTCGAGAGCACCGCCACCTGGCAGATCCGGACCGGATGGAGGTCCTGCGCCCGACCGAGGACGCCGACGACGATCTCGTTGAGCTCCGGGCTGGGGCAGAAGAGATACCTCCCCTGCATCGTCCGGCAGGTGATATGGACCAGGGAACCGCCGTCGGGGATGAAGCGCAGGGATCTCGCCATACCCTATAAAAGACGTAAAAAGCGGTCCCAATCTGAAAAGTCCTAGAACTACGCGGGTTTGCGGAGGGGGGTAAGACGACCCTTCGACGTTTACCGAAATGTCGTTCAGGGGATGGCCGACGCTGGAGAGCCTTTTGCGCACAGGCTCAATTTTGCGTCCTTGACGCACCACTGAAGAAGAAGGACTGATCCTTCCTCGACGAAAAGGAGATTGCGATGAAGAGGCTACGTCTCTTGGGGCTGTCGTTCGCCTTGCTCGTGTGCGCGCTGGCGCAGACCCAGCCGGCTTTCGCCGCTTGTACCGGCCGATGCACCTCCGATGCGTGGTGCCGGAGCTGCACCGGCATCTCGTACGCGGTTTGCCTCGGCGGCCACTGCGCGCTTTAGTCCAGGGCGCATCTCCGCGACAAGATTCCTCGGCCGGCGGGCTGTCCGCCGGCCTGCCGTATCGGTGGAGCCCTACGCGGAGAGCGCTTCTCCCAGAGCCGCCAGGAAGCGCTCCATCTGGGGCCGGGTGCCGAGGGTCACCCGCAGGTGGGTGGGGAGCGCCGGAAAACGGCGGCCGACTTCGACGCGCCGCTGGCGCAGGCGTTCGATCACCGGGCCGGTGTCCTGGCGCAGGTCGGTCATCAGGAAGTTGGTCCGCGAGGGGATGGACTTGTAGCCGCGCGCGGCGAGCTCACCGATCACCCAGTCCCGCGTCTCGCGGTTGAGGCGCCGGCTCCGTTCCAGGTGGGCGGTCTCGCCGAGAGCGGCCTGGGCGGCGGCAAGGGCCGGGAGATTCATGTTGTCCCAGGCCTGGTGGAAGCGCAGGCGGTCCAGCGTCGCGGGCTGCGCCAACGCATAGCCGCAACGCAGGCCGGCCATCCCATAGATTTTCGAGAAGGTGCGCGCCACCACCAGGTTCGGGTGCTCCGCGATCAGCGGCACGACGGATTCGTAGCCGTCTCCGTCCGCATAGTGATGATAGGCCTCGTCCACCAGCACGACCGTGCCGGCGGGAACGTGCGAAAGGAAGCCGCGCAGGTCCGGCGTCGCGGTTCCGGTCGGATTGTTGGGGTTGCAGACGTAGACCAGACCGGCGAGGCGGGCCGCTTCGAGCATCTTCAGCAGGTCGTGCCGGTGGTCGGCGGTCAGGGGGATCTTGAGCGCGTCCCCGCCGGCGGCGCGGGCGTAGCGGCCGATCGCTTCGAACGTGGGATCGGCCATGACCACGGGCCTCCCCGGACCGGTGAAAGCCGCGGCGCAGAGCTTGAGGATCTCGCTCGATCCATTGCCCAGGAGCACCTGCTCGCTCTTCAGAACATGGAGCTTCGCGACGTCGCCGGCCAGGGCGTCGGCGGCTTCGTCGGGATAACGCCACACCCGGTCGAACGCGTTGCGCATGGCGTCGAAAGCCGCCGGTGGGGGGCCGTACGGGTTCTCGTTCGAGCTCAGGCGCACGATGTCGTCCGGCGTCGGTGGAGTTGCCGCGGCCGTGCTCGGAACCGCGTGAAGAGGTGTGGGGCGCAGGGCCGCGGACGCGATCCCGGCTCCGAGGAGACCGGCGAAACGGCGGCGCGAGATGGGGGCCAGGGCCATGGAAGCCTCCCGTGAAAGAGGCTTCGATTGTAGAACCTTTCCCTGCCGATATCCCTATCGATATCGACGACTCTTCGAGATTGGTAGAAATTTGCTCATTTTTTCTTGATCTCAAACCCGGAGCTCTGGCCGCCGTATGTCCATCCCAAGGGAGGACCGGCATGAGGCCCAAACGTATCCTGATCGTTTCGGAAGCGGGCGATCTGCATTCGGACGCCGTCGCCTGGGCGTTGCGGAAGAAGGGGCACGAGTGCGAGATTCTGCGGCCGCCGGATTTCCCCACTCTTCTCAGCCTGTCCATGCACCTGGCGCCGGACGACCGGACGGGACGGTTCCGCATGCGCGGGCCGGACGTGACGGCGGTGGATCCCGGCGAGCCGTTCGACGCGGTCTGGATGCGACGGCTCGGGGAGGCGGTCCTGCCGGACGACATGCACCCGGGGGACAAAGAGGTCGCGGCGCGGCAGTGCGCGTTTTTCCTGACGGGCGTCGCTCCGTTCCTCGATCGCGGCGGCCGCACCTTCTGGGTGAATTCCCCGGCGAGCGACATGCTGGCCCAACAGAAAACCTGCCAGTTGCGAAGCGCCGCGCGGGTGGGCCTCGCCATCCCGGAAACCCTGGTCAGCAACGACCCCGACGAGATCCGGGGCTTCCTCCGCAAGCACGGCGGCCGGGTCGCCCACAAGCTGCTGCGCGCGGCGTCGTGGGTCGCGCGCGATGAATCCGGCGAGCGCGTGTTCGGGGCCTACACCGCAGCGGTGACGGAAGACCAGCTCCCGGACGACGACGTGCTGCGGCTGTGCCCGGGCATCTTCCAACCGATGCTGGAAAAAGATTTCGAAATCCGGGTCGCCTGCCTGGGAGATTTCCTCGTGGCGATGCGCATCCTCTCGCAGACGAAGGAGACGGCGGCGACGGACTGGCGCCGGGGCCAGCTCGACATCGAGATGGAACCCTACGAGCTGCCGGTCGAGGTGGCGGAACGCTGCCGGCGGTTGCAGAGAGATCTCGGGCTGGCGTACGGAGCGATCGATTTCGTGGCGGCTCCGGACGGCGAGCACGTCTTCCTGGAGGTCAATCCCCAGGGCCAGTTCCTGTTCCTCGAAACCCGGGCGGGGCTGCCTCTCCTCGACATGTTCAGCGAATTCCTGCTGGCGGGCGTCCGGGATTTCGCCTGGCGCGACGATCACGAAGTCCTCCGCTTCGACGAGTACCAGGAGCATCGCAAGCGGACCTTCCGGGACGAGATGGCGCGCCATGTCAGCCTGCGCAAACCCTGGGGCGTCCCCGACGCCGTCGAAGCGTGAGCGATCCGGTTTCCAGGCTCACCCGGACGGTCCGGGTGTGACTCCGATAGGAGATGTAACGATGAAGACGCAGAACGAAGAGAGGAAGCGCCAGCGCATCCTCGCCCGGGTGACCGCCCAGGAGCTCAGCGCCGAAGAGCTGGGCCTCGTGCGCGGCGCCGACGACAACCAGGACGTAGGTGGCGGCTGCGGCTGCGGCGGCGGTCCCAGCACCGCCCTGGCCTCCATCCCCGCGGGCGCCGAAGACGCGTAGCCGGTCCTCCGCTCCCTGATTCCGCCCCTTCTTTTCATCCCAGGAATTCGCCCCTTCGGAAGGAGGGGCGGTTTTTGCCGGCCGGCGGGGACGGGCCCTGTGGGGCCGCCCAGCCAACCCGGGGAGGAGACCCACGGGGACGCGCCGGCCCAGGGCGGACCCCACAGGGCCCGCCCCCACGACAACCTTACTCAGAGAAGTGTCGCGGGAGAGCGGCGGGGGGACAGGAGAGATCGTCCGGGTGCGGCCGGCCTTTCTCTTCAGGCGCCGCCCGAGGGGATGTCGGGACTCCCTGATTTCTCGTCCAGCAAGGAAACGTCCCGCACGTTCTTTTGAATCGCAGTCACCGCGAAGAGGCTCAGCAGGAACGACATGGCGAAGAAGCCCTTCTCGCTGGCCGACAGCGACGCGTTCCACAGGCCGATGATGAGCAGGAGAACGGAGATGCCGAGCGACAGCCAGCATAAGCCGTAGTAGATCGCCGTGACCGGAATCCCCTCCAGCCGGTCGCGTACGGACTTCTGAAGGGATATGGCCGCGAACAGGCCATACATGAAGATGGCGAAGTAGTAACCTTTCTCATTCAGCGGCATGCCGGCGTTCCAGAGGCCGACGAAATACGCGACGGCGCCGGCGAGCAACGCGGCCCAGGAAGCACCGACGAACGCGGTGGTCGGCCGTGGTTGTGGCTTCATGCGGATCTCCTTGGTCAGGCTCCGATCTGTTGAACAGAAGCGCGGCGACGGCGATGGAGGTAACTTGTTGTGATTCCTTGACTTGATCTTACCTTGCCAGGGCGGCTGCATCAAGGCCTGCATGGCCTGCTGCTCCTCCTGCTAGAATGGTCCCCAGCCTGGCTCCAGAGGAGCGCCTCCTGGAGCCAGGGTCCCTCGTCGCCCTCGCCCGCGAAGGTGCTGACAGGAATCCTCGCCAGGGTTGTCGGAAAGGCCGAACCTTCTTCGTCCTAGGGTCGTATAGTGAGCTTGCCCCCCATCGAGAGGGGGGTCCAGGGGGAGTTCCCAGCCATGATGAAGCGGATGTTCCTGATGTTGTTGATCCTGGCCGTGTTTCTCACGGCTATCGGCACCTTGAAGTACAACCAGATCCGGGAAGCCAAGGCGCAGGGCGGGTCCTTTCAGCCGCCTCCCGAAGCCGTCACCACGGTCGTCGCCCAGGAGGAGACGTGGCCGTCGGCGCTGACCGCCATCGGGACGGTGACCCCGGTCCAGGGCGTCACCGTGAGCGCGGACCTGCCCGGGATCGTCGAGAAGATCGGCTTCGCCGCCGGCGGCTCGGCGAGCGCCGGCCAGTTGCTGGTCAAGCTCGACACCAGCCAGGAGGAGGCGCAACTGGCCGCCGCCCTGGCGCAGCGCGACCTGGCCAGGCTCAACCTGAAGCGGATGGAGGGGCTGCGCGAGAGCGGCGTCATCCCGCAGGCCGAGTACGACCGCGCCGTGGCCCAGGACGCCCAGGACGAGGCCCGCGTGGGCGAGATCCGCGCCACCATCGAGCGCAAGACCATCCGGGCGCCGTTCTCGGGCATCCTCGGCCTCCGCCAGGTCAACCTGGGCCAATATCTGGCCCCCGGCGCGCCCGTCGTGTCCCTGCAGTCCCTGCGGCCGATCTACGTCAACTTCGACGTGCCCCAGCGGCAGGCGGGCCAGTTGCGGCCCGGCTCCGCCGTGAACCTGACGGTCGAAGGGCAGGAGGGCGTCCAGGCGGGCCGGATCACGGCCGTGGACTCGATCGTCAATCCGGAGACGCGCAACGTCCAGATCCAGGCCACCTTCGCCAACGCCGACGGCCGGCTGCGTCCCGGCATGTTCGTGGAGACGAAGATCGCCGTGGGCGCCGGCACGACGGTCGTCCCGCTGCCCGCCTCGTCCATCAGCTACGCGCCTTACGGCGATTCGGTCTTCATCGTCGAGGACGTCAAGGGGCCGGACGGCAAGCCGTATAAAGGCGTGCGCCAGCAGTTCATCAAGCTGGGCGGCGCGCGCGGCGACCAGGTCGCCGTGGTCTCCGGCGTCAAGCCCGGCGAAGAGGTGGTCACCTCGGGCGTCTTCAAGCTGCGCCCCGGCGCCGCCGTACAGGTCAACAACCGGATCCAGCCGGCGAACAGCCCGTCGCCGCGGCCGGAGGACAGCTAGATGAAGCTTACCGACCTGTTCATCCGCCGGCCCGTCCTGGCGATCGTGGTCAACCTGGTGATCCTGATCGCCGGGTTGCAGTCCATCAGCTCGCTGACCATCCGGCAGTACCCGCGCAGCGACGTCGCCGTGATCAACGTGACGACCGCCTACGTGGGCGCCAACGCCGACCTGGTGCGCGGCTTCATCACCACGCCCCTCGAGCGGGTGATCGCCAGCGCCGACGGCATCGACTATCTCGAGTCCACCAGCTCCCAGGGCGTGAGCACGATCGTCGTGCACCTGAAGCTCAACTACGACACCAACGCCGCCCTCACCCAGATTCAATCCAAGGTGGCGCAGGTGCGCAACACCCTGCCGCCCGAGGCCGAGGCGCCGATCATCTCGCTGGAGACCGCGGACAGCCAGTTCGCGGGCATGTACATCAGCTTCTCCTCGACCGACCTCGACCAGAACCAGATCACCGACTACCTGGTGCGCGCCGTGCAGCCCAAGCTCACCGCCATCAGCGGCGTGCAGCGCGCGGACATCTTCGGCGACCGCACGTTCGCCATGCGCATCTGGCTCAAGCCGGACGAGATGGCGGCCCACGGCATCTCGCCGTCGACGATCCGGGACGTGCTGGCGGCGAACAACTACCTCTCGGCGCTCGGCCGCACCAAGGGCTCGATGGTGTCGGTGAACCTCACCGCCAACACCGACCTCCAGACGGCCGAGGAATTCCGCCAGCTCGTGGTCAAGGAGGAAGACGGCGTGGTCGTCCGGCTCGGCGACATCGCCGACGTGGTGCTCGGCGCCGAGAATTACGATCAGGACGTCCGCTTCAACGGCGAGACCGCCGTCTTCATGGGCATCTGGGTGCTGCCCACCGCCAACACGCTCGACGTGCTGGAGCGCGTGCGCGAGGCGATGCCGGGCATCCAGGCGCAGCTCCCGGCGGGGATGAAGGCGGGCATTCCCTACGACTCGTCGGAATACATCCAGGACGCCATCAGCGAGGTGCTCAAGACCCTGTCCGAGACCCTGCTGATCGTGATCGTGGTCATCTTCCTGTTCCTGGGCTCCATCCGGTCGCTGATCATCCCGGTGGTGGCCATTCCGATCTCGCTGATCGGCGCGGCCTTCATCATGGCGGTGTCCGGCTTCACCATCAACCTGCTGACCCTGCTCGCCATCGTGCTCTCGGTCGGTCTCGTGGTCGACGACGCGATCGTCATGGTGGAGAACATCGAGCGGCACCTGCACGAGGGCAAGAACCCCTTCCAGGCGGCCATCGAAGCGGCCCGCGAGCTGGTGGGACCGATCATCGCCATGACCATCACCCTGGCGGCGGTCTACACCCCGGTCGCCATCCAGGGCGGCCTGACCGGCTCGCTGTTCCGCGAGTTCGCCTTCACGCTCGCCGGCGCGGTGATCGTCTCGGGCGTGGTGGCGCTGACCCTGTCGCCGATGATGGGCTCGAAGATGCTGCGCGCCGGCGACACCGAGCGCGGCTTCGCCGGCTTCATCAACGGGCAGTTCGAATTCTTCCGCCGCACCTACGCGCGGATGCTGTCCTCGACGCTCAAGTACCGGCCCGTGGTGCTCGTCCTGTGGGGGATCGTCATCCTGCTGATCGTGCCGTTCTACCTGTTCTCGCAGAAGGAGCTGGCCCCCGCCGAGGACCAGGGCATCGTCTTCGGCATCGTCCAGGCCCCCGCGAACGCGACGATCGACCAGACCAAGCTCTTCGCGGACGAGATCTATAAAACCTTTCAATCGTTCCCCGAGAGCGACTCCACCTTCCAGATCATCTTCCCCGGCGGCGGCTTCGCGGGCATGGGCCTGAAGCCGTGGAGCGAGCGGACGAAGAGCAGCGCCGAGCTGACGACGGAAGTGTCGGCCAAGCTCTCGCAGATCGCGGGCCTGCGGGTCATCCCGATCACGCCGCCCCCGCTGCCCGGCGGCGGCGGCGGCCTGCCGGTCGATTTCGTGATCGCCTCCACGGCCGAGCCCGAGCGGGTGAGCGAGATCGCCAACCAGGTGGTGATGAAGACGTTCACCAGCGGCGGCCTGTTCATGTTCGCGGACACCGACGTGAAGTTCGACCAGCCGCAGACCGAGATCGTCTTCGACCGCGACAAGCTGCGCTCGCAGGGCGTGGACCTCGCCCAGGCCGGCCGCGACCTCTCGGCGCTGCTCGGCGGCAACTACGTCAACCGGTTCAGCATCGGCGGCCGGAGCTACAAGGTCATCCCGCAGATCAAGCGCGAAGAGCGGCTGACGCCCGACCAGTTGTCGGACATCTACGTCACGGGCGCCAACGGCAAGCTGGTGCCGCTCTCGACCTTCGCCACGCTGCGCACCACCACCGAGCCGCGCGAGCTGAAGCGGTTCCAGCAGCTCAACGCGGTGCGCATCACGGGAGCGATCCCGCCCGGGGTCTCGCTCGACAGGGCGCTGCGCTTCCTGGAGGACGAAGCCCGCAAGATCCTGCCCCAGGGCTACACGATCGACTACGCGGGCGAATCAAGGCAGCTCCGGGTGGAGGGCGGCAAGTTCCTCGCCACCTTCCTGCTCTCGGCGATCCTGATCTATCTCGTGCTGGCGGCGCAGTTCGAGAGCTTCCGCGATCCGTTCATCATCCTGGCGGGCTCGGTGCCGCTCGCCCTGGCCGGCTCGCTGATGTTCTCCTTCCTGGGCTTCACCTCGCTGAACGTCTACAGCCAGGTGGGATTGATCACCCTGGTCGGCCTGGTGGCGAAGAACGGCATCCTGATCGTCGAGTTCTCCAATCACCTCCAGGAGAAGGGGCTGGACAAGCTGGGCGCCGTCATCGAGGCCGCCACGACCCGCCTACGTCCGATCCTGATGACGACGGCGGCCACGGTGGTGGGCCACATGCCGCTGATCTTCGCCAGCGGTCCCGGCGCCGGAGCGCGCAACAGCATCGGCATCATGCTGGTGACCGGCATGATCATCGGCACGATGTTCACCCTGTTCGTGGTGCCGTCGATCTACGTGCTGGTGGCGCGGACGCACCGGGCCGAGGCCGGGGTGGAGGAGCGTGAGGAGGAGGCCGGCGCCGAGGGAGTGGCGGCGGCGGCCACTTGACTTGCGTCGCGGCCTGAAGTAACATCTGTGTTGTCAGCGGTGCCATTGGTCGGCTCGCCGGCATCACAGCCAGAAATTTCGAGAAGAGGCCTGGTTCTGATCAGGCCTCTTTTGTTTTTGTGGCGATAGAAAGAGAGAACAGAATGCGCAACACGGGTAAAGTCAAGTGGTTCAACGACACCAAGGGCTTCGGATTCATCACGCCGGAGGATGGGAGCAAGGATCTCTTCGTTCATCATTCGGCGATCCAGGGCGGCGGCTTCAAGAGCCTTGCCGAGGGTGATCGCGTCGAGTTCGACGTCACGCAGGGCGCCAAGGGCCCGTCGGCCGAGAACGTCGTCAAGATCGCCTGAGGCGGACGTCCCTTTGAAAGGGTCGCCCGCCCGGGTGGCCCCTTTCGCTCCTTGTTTCCCTCTCTCTTAAGATTAGCCGGATGGCAACGCGCTTCGGGTCCACCTCACGATGAGCGTAGGCGCCCTCGACTTTGCGATCCTCCTGGCCTACATGGCCGGCATGGTCGGCCTCGGCCTGTGGCTGGGCCGGGGGGCTCGCGATGTCGCCGAATACGCGGTCGGCGGCCGCGACCTGCCGTGGTGGCTGATCCTCTTTTCGATCATCGCCACCGAGACCAGCAGCGTCACCTTCCTGAGCATCCCGGGCTTCGCCTACGAGCGGGACTTCACCTGGCTGCAGATCGCCGTGGGGTTCCTGATCGGCCGCTTCGCCGTCGCCTTCCTGCTGCTGCCCGAGTACTTCCGCGGCACGCTCTTCACCTCCTACGAGGTCCTCGACCGCCGCTTCGGCGGCGCCGCCAAGCGGACCGCGTCGGCGCTCTTCATCCTCACCCGCAGCCTGGCCGACGGCCTGCGCCTCTTCCTCTCCGCCCTGGTGCTCCAGGAGATGACCGGCATCTCCATCCCCTGGGCGGTGACGGCGCTGGGGGTCACGACGGTGGTCTACACCTACCTCGGCGGCATGCGGGCGGTGCTGTGGAGCGACCTGATCCAGTTCGTCCTCTACCTCGGCGGCGCGCTGGTGGCCTTCTGGGCGATCCTGAGCCGTCTTCCGGGCGGATGGGACCAGCTCGTCGGCATGGGCCAGGCCGCCGGCAAGTTCCGCGCGCTCGACTTCCGTCTCGACTGGAGCGAGCCCTTCGGGTTCTGGGCCGGCCTGGCGGGCGGCGCGTTCATCACCCTGGGCTCCCATGGCGTGGACCAGCTCATGGTGCAGCGCTATCTCTCGGCGCGCGGGCTGCCGGAGGCCCGCCGCGCCGTCTGGGTGAGCGGCCTGATCGTGGTGGCGCAGTTCGCGCTCTTCCTGCTGATCGGCGTCGGGCTCTGGAGCTTCTACCAGCTTCATCCGCCCGCCGTGCCCTTCGACCGCCCGGACCGCGTCTTCGCCCGCTTCATCCTGGACGAGCTGCCGGTCGGCCTGATCGGGCTGCTCCTGGGCGCCATCTTCGCCGCCGCCATGACGAGCTCCCTCAACTCCTGCGCCACCGTGGCCGTCAACGACCTCCTGAAGGTGCCCGAGAAGCGGCAGTTGCGGCTGACGCGCATCCTGACGGCGGTCTTCGGAGCGGTGCAGATCGCGGTGGGGATCGCCGGCCAGTGGGTGACGTCCTCGATCGTGAGCAGCGTCTTAGGGGTCGCCGCCTTCACCACCGGCATCGTGCTGGGGGTCTTCTTCCTGGGGATGTTCACGCGCCGTGTGGGCCAGCGCGCGGCCCTGGCCGGTCTGATCTTCGGCTTCGCGGGCATGATCTGGATCTACTTCGCCACCCCGCTGGCTTGGCCCTGGTACGCCCTGGTGGGATCGCTGCTGACGGCCGCCGGGGGGCTGGCGGCGAGTGTTGTCTGGCCGCGGGAAGAGGCGCCGCGGTAGGTCTCCGGTATACTCCCGCGCCATGCCGACCACCGATCGCGACCTCACCCGGACGTACTCCCGCGCGCAGTTCGTGGCGAAGCTTCGCCGGCTCGCCGATGCCATTGAATCCGCCAAGCCGTTCACGATCCAGGTCGCCGGAGAGCGGCTGCGGATTCCGGCGGACGCGCGCTTCAACATCGAGCACGAGCGTTCCGACTCCGCGGAGGAGCTGGAGTTTCAACTGCTCTGGACTCGCGAACAGTAATCTGGCCCGACAGGGGAGCCGCCGCGACGGACGGCTCCCCGGGTTGGAGGGGTTAACCCGCCGGGCAGAGCGTCACGGCGAGCCAGGCGCCACAGGTCGTGGCACCGCCGGGAGCGATACAACGGGTCTCGGAAGGAACCGTCGGGCAGTATTGACAACTGCAACGCTCGATGGCGGACACCGGCAGAGCGGCGGCGGCCACGACCAGGGAGAGGGCGGCGAAACGGGCAATCTTCTTCATGTCGTACTCCTTAGTGGTCAACCCCATGGTCAGCCCATGAGGGTGCATAGCCTAGTGCGAATATCTATAAATGGCAAGGGGGGCGAGCGGATCGGCGTAGAGCGGCGTGGGCGGCTCCGAATCCGTGGGGACGGATCGGACTCGCGACGGGAGCCGCCGCGATGGACGGCTCCCCTGGATGAGGTGGGGCGTTAACCCGCGGGACAGGTCGTCACGGCCAGAAAGAAGCCGCAGGTCGTGCTGCCGCGGCCGGGGTCGACGCAGCGCGTCTCGGCGGAAACCGTCGGGCAGTATTCGCAACTGCAGCGCTCGATGGCGGACACCGGCAGGGCGGTGGCGGCGACGATCAGTGAGAGGGCGGCGAATCGGGTGATCTTGGAGAGATTCATGTTGTACTCCTTGTAGTAGTAAACCCCATGGTCAGCCCATGAGGGTGTGTTTCCCCGGTGGGATCTGTCCGGTGTCAACCGACGGGCGGGCAGAGCGTCACGGCGAGCCAGGTGCCACAGGTCGTGGCGCCGCTGCCGGGATCGACGCAGGGTGTCTCGGAGGGGACCGTCTGACAGTAGTCACAACTGCAACGCCGGGCGGCGGACGCCGGCAGGGCGGTGGCGGCGAGGATCAGGGAGAGGGCTGCGAAACGGGCAAACTTGGGCAATTTCATGTGTCCTCCTTCGTGATGAGCCCCATGGTTGGCCCCATGGCGGGCGCATAGATCAATGCAAATGTCTCGCCATGGTCCCAGGGAGCCGCGCTGATCCTCGACTGGCGTATCCTGGGCGCCATGAAGATCGCCAAGGCTCTCCTCTATACCCTCGTGATCCTGGGGGCGCTCGCAGTCTTCGGCTGGTTCTTCGCGTCGCAACTGGGTTCCGGCGGCCAGAGCGCGGATGGCCTCGCCGGGGTGCTCGTCTCGGCGCCTCCGGGCTTCGCCGTCACGGAGCGCGGGGAACTGTCGCCAGCCGCCGCCGCGGAGGTGCTCGCGGCCGAGGCCCTGCGGCCCGGCGCCGGCAAGGTGGGAGTCCATTTCACCTGGCGGGGCTCACGGATCTACTGGCTGGCGGACGTCGCCGGGAATGTCCTCGAAGAGCGGGCGGCCCGGCCCTCCGGCACCGTGCTCCAGACCCTCTGGCACGGCGGGCTCGAGCAGAGACTGATCTGGGCGCGGAGTCAGGGCGATTTCTCAGCCCCGGGCCTGCCGCCGCCTCAGCGGAAAAATCTCTATCACTGAAAAGGGAGCCGCCGCGCCGGACGGCTCCCCGGTCGGAGCGTCAACCCACCGGACAGAGCGCGACGATGAGAAACGCTCCGCAGGTCGTGTTCTGGCCATCGAGCTTGCAGCGTGTGGCGGGGTCGTTGAACAGGCATAAGTCGCAACTGCAGCGCCGGGCGGCTTCCGCCGGCAGGGCGGTGGCGGCGACGATCAGGGAGAGACCTAGAAACCGTGCAAGCTTTCTCATGTGTCCTCCTTCTCCTGGTGAGCCCCTTGATTGGTGCATCCATGCAAGTCAATGCAAATATCTGGCCAAGAGGGCCGTTCTGAGAGAAGGATCCCGGCACGAAGTTTGCCTCCTCATGGTCTCTGTCGATCCTGGAGCCGACGCGCAGAGCCGAGACATGAACGACAGAGATCCCGCAAGCTCCGGCCCTGCGCCGCCGGGCAACGTGGCTTTCCTCGCCGGCGGCGGCGAGCTGGGCGCCCTGATGCGCGCCTTCGACTGGCGGAGGACGCCCCTGGGAGCGCCGGAGGACTGGCCGCAGAGCCTGAAGACGGCCGTCCGCATCATGCTCACCTCCCGTCAGCCCATCTGGATCGGGTGGGGAGACGATCTCATCTATCTCTACAACGATCCTTACAAGTCGATCATCGGCGGCAAGCACCCGGAGGCCCTGGGACAGCCCGTCCGCGCCGTGTGGCGGGAGATCTGGGACGAGATCGCTCCGATGCTGGCGACCGCGATGAGCGGGGACGAGGGGACCTACGTCGAAGAGCAGCTCCTCATCATGGAGCGCAACGGCTACCCGGAAGAGACGTACTACACCTTCTCCTACAGCCCCATCCCGGAAGACGGCGCCGGCGGCGGGCGCGCCGGCGGCATCATCTGCGCCAACACCGACGACACCCGGCGCGTCATCGGCGAGCGCCAGATCGCGCTCCTCCGCGAGCTGGCCGCGGGCACGGCCGACGCCCGGACCTGGGAGGAGGTCTGCAAGCGCAGCGCGCGCGCCCTGGCGACCGACCCCCGGGACGTGCTGTTCGCCATGATCTACATGGCCGGCCCCGGCGGCGACGGCGTCGCGCTCGCCGGGGCCTGCGGCATCGAGCCGGGCCATCCGGCGGCTCCGCTATCGGCGGCGCTCGACGATTCGCTCTGGCCTTTCGGGGAGGTGCTGCGGACGCACGAGCCGCGCCTCGTCTCCGATCTCGCGGCGGTGAGCGCGGACCTGCCGGCGGGCTTCTGGCGGCAGCCGCCCACCCGGGCGGCCGTGCTGCCCATCGCGGCCACCGGCGAGACCGGCAGGCCCGGGGTCCTCGTCGTGGGATTGAATCCGTTCCGCCTGTGGGACGACGATTATCAGGGCTTCCTCGCCCTGGCCGCCGGGCAGATCTCCGCCAGCATCAGCCACGCGCGGGCCTACGAAGAGGAACGCAAGCGGGCGGAGGCGCTGGCCGAGCTGGACCAGGCGAAGACCACGTTTTTCTCCAACATCAGCCACGAGTTCCGCACTCCGCTCACCCTGATGCTGGGACCGGTCGATGAAATCCTTTCCAAACCCGGGCACGAGCTCTTGCCGGAAAACCGGGAGCTGCTGGAGCTGGTCCGCCGCAACGGCCTGCGGCTTCAGCGGCTGGTCAACATGCTCCTGGATTTCTCCCGGCTCGAGGCGGGACGCGTCCGGGCATCCTATGAGCCGGTCGATCTGGCGTCTTTCACCCTGGATCTGGCGAGCACTTTCCGCTCGGCGTGCGAAAGGGCGGGACTGGCGCTGAACGTCCACGGCTCCCCGTTGCCCGAGCCGGTCTACGTGGACCGGGACATGTGGGAGAAGATCGTCCTCAACCTCGTCTCCAACGCCTTCAAGTTCACCTTGGAAGGCGGGATCGAAGTCGGCGTGAGAGCCGTGGGCCGGCAGGCCGAGCTGACCGTGCGGGATACGGGAACGGGCATTCCGGCGGAGGAGATCCCACGGCTGTTCGAACGGTTCCACCGCGTCGAAGGCACGCCGCGCCGCACGCAGGAGGGCTCGGGGATCGGCCTCGCGCTCGTGCAGGAGCTGGTGCGACTTCACGGCGGCGAGGTCCGGGTGGAAAGCGAGCTGGGCCGGGGAACGGCCTTCTTCGTCACCCTCCCGTTCGGCAAGGACCACCTGCCCGCCGACCGCGTCGGAGCCCGCGCGTCCACCTTCATGCCGGGAGGAGCCGCGTCGTTCGTCGAGGAAGCCCTGCGCTGGATCCCCGGCGGGGAGGAATCTCCGCCGCCCGACGACTCCATCCCGGCCTCGACCGCCGCCGCGAGCCCGGGTGTCCGCCCCCGCATCCTGCTCGCCGACGACAACAGCGACATGCGGAGCTACATCCTGCGGCTCCTGAGCCAGGAGAACGAGGTCACGGCGGTCGCGGACGGCCTGACCGCTCTGCGGATCGCGCGCCGGGACCGGCCCGATCTGATCCTCACGGACGTCATGATGCCCGGGCTCGACGGCTTCGGATTGCTGCGCGAGCTGCGGGCCGATCCGGACACTCGCGGCCTGCCCATCATCATGCTGTCGGCCCGCGCCGGCGAGGAGAGCCGGGTGGAAGGCATGGAGGCGGGGGCCGACGACTACCTGGTGAAACCGTTCAGCGCCCGCGAGCTGCTGGCCCGCGTGGGCGCGCACCTGCAGATGGCCCGCATGCGCCGCGAGGCCGACCGCCGCAAGGACGAGTTCCTGGCCACGCTCGCCCATGAGCTGCGCAACCCGCTGGCCCCCATCCGCAACATGCTGGAGGTGATGAAGCGCGCGGCGGGCAATGGCGTTCTGATGGATCAGGCGCGCGCCACCATGGAGCGGCAGGTGGGCCACATGGTCCGGTTGATCGACGATCTGCTCGACGTCAGCCGCATCAGCCGCGGCAAGGTCGAGCTCAAGCGCGAGCGCGTCGAGCTGGCCTCGGTGGTGTATCAGGCCGTGGAAGCCGCCCGTCCCCTGGCACAGCGGGCCCGGCACGAGCTCAACGTCACGCTGCCGCCGGAACCGATCTATCTGAACGCCGACCCGGTGCGGCTGGCCCAGGTCTTCGGCAACCTGCTCAACAACGCCTGCAATTACAGCGAGCCGGGAGGCAAGGTCTGGCTGACCGCGGAACGGCGGGGCGGGGACGCGATCGTCAAGGTCAAGGACACCGGCGTCGGCATCCCGCCAGATCAGTTGGAAGGCATCTTCGAGATGTTCGCCCAGGTCGACCGTTCGTTGGAGCGGTCGCGCGGCGGGCTCGGGATCGGCCTGACGCTGGTCAAACGGCTGGTCGAGATGCACGAAGGAACGGTGACCGCCTACAGCGAAGGGCCGGGACAGGGGAGCGAGCTCACGGTGCGTCTGCCCGTCCCCGTCGAGCCGCCGAGGGTCGAGCCGACCCCGGAGCCGGCCGCCCTGAAGTCCGCGACGGGCCGCCGCATCCTGGTGGTCGACGACAACCGGGATTCAGCCGTGAGCCTCGCCATGTTGCTGGAGATCGGCGGCCACGAGGTCACCGCCGCCTACGATGGTCAGGAGGCTCTCGACAAGGCGGCGGAGCTCCGCCCCGAGGTCGTGCTGATGGACCTCGGGATGCCGAAGCTCAACGGCTACGACGCCGCGGTCCGCATCCGGCAACAGCCGTGGGGAGAGCGCATGATCCTCATCGCGGTGACCGGCTGGGGACAGGAGGAAGACCGCCGCCGCACCTCGCAAGCCGGCTTCGACGGCCACCTGGTGAAGCCGGTGGACTACGCCGCCGTCGTGAAGCTGCTGGATTCCTTGCCGGCAAGACAGCTCAGGTAGAAGTCGAGGAAGACCGGCGCCGCCAGGGTGGCGACGCCGGGATGAATCCGCTGCTTACTTGGCAGCCTCCGCCGACTTGCCGACCGCCTTCATCAGGATGCTCGACTCGATGACGCCCGAGGCGCCTCCGAGCGGGCCGTCCTTGGCGCCCTCGAACACGATGCGATAGCCGATGTTGAAGGTGCTGTCGACGGCCAGGGCGCCGTCGCGTGCCGGGATCAAGGAGGTGTGCCCCGGGCTCTTGAAACCGTTGCTCGTGCCGCCGACGAGCTGGAAGGAAGCGAAGGGGCCGACGTCGGTGGCCCTGCCTTCGATCGCGTACATGTCGGTATCGAAGCTCATCTCCTTGACCTCTTCGGGATGCGGCGCCGCATGGACCTCGAAGTTGGCCGGGATCTCGAACTCGGCGACCTGCTGGGGGCAGAGCAACCGGATATGCAGCGTCGATCTGCCGAGCTCGCGAGTCCCGCCCAACGTGCCCCCGAGGTCGGACGAGAGCAGCTCCAAACGCCGATGCCGGATCGCGAGATCGCACTTCTCCGCGAAGGAGATGTTGGGATCCGCGATCTGGGCGTGGTATCTCTGCTCGATGTCGCTCGACTCATAATGATCGACGGTGTCGATGATCACCTGCCCGACGCTCTGCTGAGCGGCGGCGGCCTTCTCGGACGGCTTGGCCTTGATCAGGGGAAGCGTGCGGCGGGCCTCTCCCGCCCAGAGCGTTCCGGCGACGATCAGGGCGCTCAGGGTGGCTCCGAGCACGAGGTTCCTGTGGCTGCGCATAAACCTGTCCTCCAAACTCAACGGTAGACCCATCCTCGCGGCGGGATGGCACGGTTGCGAGATCGCCGGCCTCCAGCACCATACCGAGCCCGGCGAGAGGGCTCCGCGAGAACATTCCCCTAAAGTTATTAAGTACATGAAATGCTGTGAGCGGGACAGCTTGGGAGAGGAGCCGGCCGATACGATAAGATCCCCGGCCGGAGGGAATGGTCAATGATCGAGAAGCCCAGTGAATCCGAATACGCCCCGTTCTACGCGGGCTACATCTCGAGAATCCCGGCTGAGGACGTCCTGGAGATCCTCGAGAATCAGAGCGCCGAGCTGCGCAAGCTGGCGGACGCGGCGTCCCCGGACGAAGAGGTGTTCCGCTACGCGCCCGGCAAGTGGAGCGTCCGGGAGGTCTTCGGCCATCTCATCGACGGCGAGCGCGTCTTCGGCCATCGCGCCTTCCGCATCGGCCGCGGCGATCAGACGCCGCTCCCCGGCTTCGACGAGAACCACTACGTGGCCGCCTCCGGCTATCACGGCCGGACCCTCTCGTCGTTGGCCGCTGAATTCGCCCTCGTCCGCGCCGCCAACCTCACGATCCTCCACAGCCTCTCCGGGGAAGACTGGCGCCGCCTGGGCACGGCGAACAACCATCCGGTCTCCGTGCGCGCCCTCGCGTTCATCATGGCGGGGCATGTGAATCATCACCTGGCGATCCTGGGGGAGAGGTACGGGCTGGGGATCGCGCCGAACTGAACCCTGAGAGCGCCGACCGGAGCGCCGCGTTCAACACGATCCCCAGGGTGATCGCGATCACCACGCCATTGGTCAGAAAAAGCTGAGCCGTGGGGGAGAGGGAGGCGAGCCATTCCTTCCTGGCGCCGGCGGCGGGCGGCAGGGTGAGCGCCGCGATCAGCGAGACCGCGGTGGTCACCAGGAAGGCCTCGTCTTTCTCTCCGCAGGCGAGCAGGCGCAGCCCGGCCGTGGCGATCATGCCGCAGACCACGAGAAAGACGGCGCCCACGATCGGCCGGGGGATGAGCACTAGGAGCGTGCCCGTCTTGGGGGAGAGCCCATAGAGCAGCAGGATGGCCGCCGCCACCTGGACCACCCGCCGGCTCGCGACCCGCGTCGTGGCGATGACCCCTGTATTCTGGCTGTAGGTCGTGAGGGGCAGCGCCCCGAACAGGGGGCCGATCGCCGAGGCGATCCCCTCGACCGTGATCCCCCGGTGGATGTGCCGCATGTTGTAGGTGACTCCGGAGACCGCGCAGGTTCCGGCGTAGTCGCCGATCGACTCGGCGATCGAGCCCACGTACCCGATCATCACCCCGAAGATCGCTCCGGCCGCGAGCGTCCATCCCAGGCCCGGTCCACCGAAGGCAAAGGGCCGCGGCAGCCCGAACCACGGAGCCTGAGCGAGCGCCGCGAAATTGGCGAGCCCCAGGACTCCGGCCACTCCCACGCCCCAAAGCAGAAGGCTGAACAGGATCGCCCCGCGGGCGAGCACCCCGATCCGGAACCGGTGACCGATCACCGTCAGCAGCAGGATGGAGGCGACGGCGGCCGCGGCGAGCCCCAGCATCCGGGGCCGGGTGTCCGCGAAGATCCATCCTCCGGCCACCCGGGCGAGAGAGATGCCGATCGTCAGCACGACGATGCCGCACACATACGGCGGCAGGAACCGCCGCAGGGAGCGGAGGACGCCGCTCGCTCCCACCACGGTTTCGAACAGCCCGCCCACGAATCCGGCCATCCACATGGCGGGCGCTCCAAAGATCGCTCCGGCCGTGGCCATGGCCCCGGTGTCGGTCGCCGAGGGCCCGAGGACCGAGGGGAGCCGGTTGCCCCACGTGGCGTTGACGAACGTGGCGATTCCCATGAGCACCAGGCAGGCGGAGATCATGGTGGCAGCCTGGGCTTCGGAATAGCCCACCGCCCCGGCGACGATCAGAGGCAGGACGAATGGGGATACGTCGACCAGCGTGTGCTGCCACGCGTAGAGCAGGGTCTCGGCGGGAGGAGGTACGTCGTCGATTCCATAATGGGGAACCAGGACCTCGATGTCCTCCTCCCAGACGCGTTCCTCGTCCCGGGCTGCTGCCGCGGCCGGCTCGTCCGATGGCTGCAAGGCGGTCTCCTTTGGTGAAGGCTCGGGTGGAGTCTAGCACCTTGTCCCTTCCCATTTTGGGTATTATCCTTCCCGTCATGGGAATCGACTCGGCACCTGGCACGAGACTGGCCGATGTGCTCTTCTCCGCTGTCCAGCAGCGCGTGCTCGCTCTCCTCTTCGGTCAACCGGGGCGGAGCTTTCGGAGTGCCGAGGTGATCGCATTGGCGGATTCCGGCACCGGCGCGGTGCATCGCCAACTGGTTCGCCTCGCTGAGAGCGGGCTGGTCACTGTGACGCGGGTGGGGAACCAGAAGCACTACCAGGCCAATCGCGACTCGCCGGTCTTTGCCGAGTTGCATGGCCTGGTCGTGAAGACGGTTGGCCTCGCCGGTCCGCTGGAAGAGGCTCTTGCACCCTTCAGGAAGAAAATTCAGGCGGCTTTCGTGTATGGCTCGATCGCCAAGGGAACGGACACGGCCCAAAGCGACGTCGATCTGTTGGTGATCAGCGATGATCTGGCGTACGCTGATCTCTACAGCGCCTTGCAGGAGACCGAAGCGATCCTGAGTCGCCCGATTCATGTGAGCTTGATGACGGAGGCGGAGTGGAGTCGCAAACTGGCCGCGGGCAACCCGTTCGTCACCAAAGTCCAAGCCCAACCCAAGATCCCATTGATTGGATCCATAGATGACCTCGCCTGAGCTCGAGCGGTTGGTTCAAATCGGCACGCTCAAGCGAGAGCCGGGAGCTCAGGTAGAGATCGATGGGCTGGTTCGCTCCGGGCGCAGCCGGCTCACGGATGCGAGACATCCGGCTTTGACTCTGGAGAGCCGGTTCGATCTTGCCTACAACGCGGCTCATGCGCTGTCGCTCGCGGCGCTACGCTGGTGGGGCTACCGTTCGGACAATCGGTACATCGCTTTCCAGGCGCTCCCTCATAATCTCGGTTTGGGTCCTGCGGTTTGGCGGGTGCTTGCCACCTGCCACCAGCGTCGTAATGCGTTCGAATACGAGGGGTACCTGGAAGTGGATGAGCGCCTCTTGACGGATCTCCTCAATGCCGCCGAGGCCGTCTACGAAGCCATGCTTGGGCTGGGTCCGGTTGGCGCGGAAGGGTAGCCAACTCTCCTCGAACTCTAGAGTGCCGAGCTTCGCCAACTTGCGGCCGTTACAGGAGGTGTATCGCTACGGGCCCGGCAAGTGGAGCGTCCGAGAGGTCTTCGGTCATCTGATCGACGGCGAGCGCGCCTTCGGCCATTGCGCCTTCTGCATCGGCCGCGGCGACCAGACGCCGCTCCCGGGCTTTGACGAGAACTACTACGTGGCCGCCTCGGGCTATCACCTCCGGGACCTCGTATCGCTTGTTGACGAATTCGCCCTCGTCCGCGCCACCAACTTCGCGGTCTTTCATAGCCCTCCGGGGATGACTGGGGCCCGTCTTAGAACGACGAACGGGCATCGGTCTCCGTGCGCGCTCTCGCGTCCATCATGGCCGGGCATGTGAACCATCATGTAGCGATTTTGGCGAGAGGTATGGTCTGGAGACCGAGACCTCGCTGGGTGGAACTCCCTGGGAGCGCCGGCGTCTCGCCGGCCCTGGGTATTCCTGCCCCTCGGCCGTCGACGGTTCGCTGGGATCGTTCTCTCAAGAGGTCGGGATGATGTACTGGCCCAGCGCAAGCAAGAGTCCATCCTCTGCAGACCACTCACCGCATGGGGGAAGCGGTTTGAATCGTGGTTCAAGTGTTTTGTGCTATGGAGAGCTGAATTGTGGGTGTCAGGAATCTCGCGGGTTTTCTGTAGACCCTGTGCTTGAGGCTAGGGAAAGCCTCGGCAGTCACTACGAGTCCAGTTCGGAGGGTTTAAGTGAGGAGGGCTTCTCCTGCGCTGCTTCTAAGACTAAGGCATCGGTAGTTAGTCCCCGACTTGCGGCCTCGGCTGCATTCGAGAGGGCGGCTTGGACGACCGCTGTCGGATCGATAATTCCGGCTGCGACAACATCAACCATATCGCGCCGTATGGCATCTAAGCCGACGACTCCTCCTTGGGTCAGGATCTCTTCCAGGATCACCGCACCTTCGAGACCTGCGTTGTCAGCTATTTGCCGGGCTGGCTCCTCTAGGCTACGCCGCACCGCCTGCACGCCTAGGAGGATATCGCCTTCCTCGTGTAGTCCACTGAGAGCCCTACTCGCGATCAGCAGCGCCACCCCTGCGCCGGGGACCACGCCTCTCTCGACCGCCGCCCGGCTTGCTCGCATCGCAGATTCCATCTGGAGTTTGCGTGACTTGATTTCCGTCTCGGTTGTTCCTCCCACTCGTATCACCGCCACACCCCCTGCGAGTTTTGCAAGACGTTCGTACAGCTTCTCGCGGTCATAGTCCGAGGTGGTCTCCTCGATCTGGTTGCGGATCTGCTTGACGCGGCCGGTGATGGCCTCACGCCGCTTGGAGTCGTCGGAGTCGGTGACGATGGTGGTCTCGTCCTTGGTGAGGACGACCTTCTTGGCGTCGCCGAGGTCCTCCCAGCGGACGTTCTCCAGCTTGATGCCGAGGTCCTCGGTGATGACCCGGCCGCCGGTGAGAACGGCGAT
>DASVAS010000012.1:0-55935 GCA_036376245.1 Thermoanaerobaculia bacterium
GAGGTCCCTGGTGTCCTTGGTGTCCCTGGTGTCCTTGACTAACTTCTCCTCCTCTCCCGGTGTGGGTGGGAGGGAGGGGTCGGGAGAGGAGGCCGGGAGGTGAGGGCCTGTAACAATTCCCCCCTTTCCCGCGCCTGAATCGGGATACACTCATGGCGACCACCAACCCGACCATGACTACGGTTCCTTCGGAGAGCGGTCTCCTGCGGCTGGCCATCGCGAAGGGTCTTCTTCGCTGGGAAGACCTGGACGCCGTGGCGGATCGCCTGCCGGCGGAGGACGACGGCGACGCGGACCCCTCCCGGGGGCGCTGGATCCGGGCGCTCGTCCAGGCCGGCTTCCTGACCCCCGAGACCGTCTCGGACCTCCTCGACGAGCTGCGGGAAGACCTCACCCCGGACTACACCGGGCGCGCCCGGTCCTCCCCTCCCCCCAGGCCGGTCGCGCCGCCGCCGCTCACCCCCGATCTGGCGCCGGAGTTCCGCTTCCTCGAGGGCTGGGAGCGCTATCACGTCGAGCGCCTGCTGGGCTCGGGGGGCATGGGCACCGTCTTCAAGGCCTTCGATCCCACCCTGGGACGCTGGGTCGCCCTCAAGTTCCTGCACCGCAACGACGCCTCGCAGACCGAGCGCTTCCTCCGCGAGGCCCGCGCCCAGGCCCGGGTCGACCATCCCAACATCTGCCAGGTCCACGAGGTGGGCGAGGTCGGCGGCCGGCCGTACATCGCCATGCGGTACGTCGAGGGGCGGAGCCTGAGCGAGCTGCGGAGCGAGCTGACGCTCAACGAGAAGGTCGCCCTGGTGCGGGACGTGGCGCGCGGCGTCCACGCCGCCCACCGCACGGGACTGGTCCACCGCGACCTCAAGCCGGGCAACATCCTGGTGACCCGGGACGAGTCGGGCGAGCCCCATCCCTACGTGGTGGACTTCGGCCTCGCCCTGGAGCAGAACGAGACCGGCCTCTCGGTCAGCGGCACCATCAGCGGCACCCCGGCCTACATCTCCCCCGAGGCCGCGCAGGGCCGGCCGCTCGACCGGCGCACGGACGTCTACAGCCTCGGCATCGTCCTCTACGAGCTGCTGGCGGGCGCGCCGCCGTTCACCGGCGGCAACCTCGCGCGCATCCTGGTCCGCGTCGTCCAGGAGGACCCCAAGCCCCTGCGCCAAGCCGATCCCGCGATCTCCCAGGACCTGGAGACGGTGGTCGCCAAGTCCCTGGAGAAAGATCCGGAACGGCGCTACGCCTCGGGCCGCGACCTGGCCGAGGACCTCGACCGCTTCCTGGACGGCGAGCCGGTCCAGGCCCGCCCCGCCGGCTGGTTCTACCGGGCGGGGAAACGGCTGCGCAAGAACAAGCCCCTGGCCATCGTCTCCGCCGCCGCCGCGGTGGCTCTGCTGGTGCTGGGGCTCCTGAGCCTGCGCGCCCAGTGGCAGGCCCGCGAGCGCGCCGAGCTGGCGCAGCGGTTCGGCCAGCGGATCGGGGAGCTGGAGACGAGCCTGCTCTACGAGGCCTTCCTGCCGCTGCACGACATCACGCCGCGCAAGCGGGCGCTTCACCGTGAATTGGAATCCCTGCGGGCGGAGATGAAGCGGATCGGCCCCATCGCCGAGGGGCCGGGCAACTACGCGCTCGGCCAGGGCTACTTCGCCCTGCGCCAGTATGAGGCGGCGCGCGACCACCTGGAGAGGTCCTGGAAGACCGGCGAGCGGAGCCCCGAGCTGGCCGCCGCCCTGGGCCGGACTCTCGGCCTGATCTACGAGGACGCCCTCGCCGACGCCAGCCTGCAGACCAGCAGCACGGAACGGGCGGCGCGCCGCGAGGAGATCGAGCGCGCCTATCTCCAGCCGGCCCTCGGTTATCTGCGTACAGCGCTCCGCACCGCGGCCCAGGGCTCCCAAAACAACCATCTGGCGGCCCTTCTCGCCTACTACGAGAAGCGCTACCCGGAGGCCATCGTCCGCGCCCGCGAAGCCTATCTCCAGAGTCCCAACGCCTACCAGGCGGGGCGGATCGAGGCGGCGGTCCTCCAGAGCCAGGGGACCGACGCCGCCAACGCCGGCCGCTTCGAGGAGGCCCTGGCGCTCTACGAGCGCTCCGGGGAGGTCCTCCGGCGGCTCATCCGGCAGGCGCCCAGCGATCCCGGCCTCTACGCCGACGACTGCGAGCGCTGGGCGAGCTGGGTCTCCGCCGCCATGGCCCTGGAAGACGTGCCCCAGGAGCGGCTGGACCAGGCGCTCGCGGATTGCGGGCGGACCCAGCGGGTCGATCCCGAGATGTCGGACTCCCTGGTCTCCCAGGCCGCGATCTTCTGGCGCCTGTCCGATCAGAAGCTCAAGCGCGGGGGCGACCCCGAAGCGGATCTCGCGTCCAGCATCCGGATCGCCTCGCGGGCCATCGCCCTGGCCCCCCGCAACACCAACGCTCTCAACCAGCTCACCGCCGCCTACCGCCTGCTGGCGCAGTGGAAGCTGAGCCGGGGGATGGACGCCCGGGCCGACATCGAGAAGGGCCTTCAGGCGGCGCGCAAGGCGGTGGAGGCCAAGCCCGAGCTGGCCTCGGCGCACAGCAATCTGGGCACCGTCTACCTGGTCCTGGTCCAGGACCAGCAGCGCCGGGGCGCCGGTACCCGGGAAGCCCTGGAGAAGGCCGCCGAGAGCTATCGCCGGGCCACGGAGCTCAATCCGAGCTATCTGCCGGCCGTCATCGGGCTGGGGAACACCTGGAAGTCGCTCTCCGAGGTGCAGATCGCGCAGGGCCAGGACCCGAGCGCCTCCGTGGGCCTCGCCGTGGCCGCCCTGGAGAAGGCCGCGAAGCTGAACCCCAACCTGCCGGCCATCCCCAACAACCTCGGCAACGCCCATCTCACCCTGGCCGAGTACCTGATGGCCCGCGGCAGCGATCCCCGGGAGGCCCTGACCCGCGCCGCCGCCAGCTATCAGCGCGCCATCGATCTCAAAGCCGACTACTCTCTGGCCCGCTTCAATCTGGCCTGGACCTACCGCGGCCTCGCCGAGACCGCCTTCGAGCGCGGCGAAGACCCCGGCCCCGTCCTGGCGACCGCCGCCGCCGCCCTGGACGAGTATTTCCGCCTCAATCCCACGGACGCCGACGTCTTCCTGGAGAGGGGAAGATTGAAGCTCCTCGCCGCCCGCCAGGCTCTGCGGCGCGGCCAGGACCCGGAGCCGGACCTGCGCGCCGCCAACGCCGAGCTGCTCCGCGCCGAGGAGCTGAACCCCGAGCAGCCGGACATCTTCTTCACCCAGGCCCAGGTCGAGCGGCAAAGGGCGGAGGCGGGGATCGAAACGGAAAAGTCCCTTGCGGAAGGGCGCCGCTGGATCGACGGCGCGCTCGCCATCAATCCCGGCGAGGCGCGCTACCTGGCCCTGCGCGGGCTCCTCCAGGCCCGCCAGGCCCGCCACGTGGAGGCGGTGGCGTCGCTGGAAGAGGCGCTGAAGATCAATCCGCTGCTGCGGCGCGAGTACGGGCCGGTCCTGGCCGAGGCGCGGGCGGCGGCTCAGCGCCCGACGACGCCGATCCCCTCCAGCGCCCGCAGAAACTCGGCCACCTCGGCCAGAGGCACCGGCCCGTAGATCGCCGACAGGGCGTCGCGGATCTGTCCCACGGTCCGCTTCCCGTCCACCAGGTTCAGGGCCTCGTAGGCGTACCCCCCGCCCCACAGTCCCTCGCGCCGGAGCAGCGCGGGCGTGGCGATCCCCTTCTGGCGGGCGTGGTCCTCGAAGTAGTCGTAGCCGAACCCGCCCATCGGTCCCTTGGGCTCCGGGGAGCGCTGGTACACGACCGCCGCCTCGGGGCCGTCCGCGCCGGGGCGCGGGACCACGTCGCCGCCCACCAGCCGGCGCAGATCCGCCACGAATCGATCGGCCTGGCGCCGGGTCTCCGCCGGCATCTCGGCGAAGCGGGCCACCGAGGCCACCACGCCCGCCTCGTAGTCGAGATGGAAGCGCAGCAGGTTGTCCCCCTCGGCGGCCTCCCCCATCCCCCGCAGCCGCTCCCGCCGGGCCAGGGCCTCCGCCGTCCGCGCCAGGGCGTGCCGGCGGACCACCTCCCAGAGGGCCGGCGTCTGGCCCGCGTCCAGATCGGCGAGGTAGTAGGCGCTGGCGGCGCCCAGGAAGGCGGCGCGCAGGAGCTTGGTGGCGTCGATGTTCGCCACCCCGTCCGCGTGGGTGTGGATGTAGCGGTCCGGCCAGTCGTTGAGATAGATCGCCGGCACCCGCCACGAGCCCTCGGTCCACACCTGGTGGTCGCTCCCCTCGGAGAAGTCCACGAGCTCGGCCTGCAACGCCCGCTTGCTCCCCTCGGGGTCCGCCAGCGGATACGGCGCCGAGCCGGTGGCGGCCAGGGCGTACGACTGCTCGTTCACGAAGCGGCCGAAGGCCTCGGCCACGTCGTTGACGAAGGTCGGCAGGCTCCCGGGCGAGCGGGTGACGTGGAAGACCGCCTTGGTGATCTCCGGATCGCCGCCCACCATGTCCATGTGGATCACGGCCAGGGCGCGCGACGCCAGATCCGGCCGGGCGTTCAGCAGGGCGATGGTGCCCTCGATCTCCGGCGGCCAGACGAAGCGGATGGTCCGCCGCGGCGCGGGAATCCGCCCCTCGCGGATCAGCTTCGCCAGCGTCCGCCCCGCCTCCAGGATCGACACGCAGCCGCTGGCGTTGTCGTTGGCCCCGGGCCGCTGGTGGTCGAGATGGCAGGAGAGGACGATCTCCCGGTTGCGGTCCTCGCCCGGGATCACCGCCGTGACGATGCTGTACGCCCCGGGATGCTGGCCGGCCTTGACGCTCGCCCGCAGGCGCACCGGCCGGCCCGCGGCCAGCCGTTCCTGCCAGGCCCGGGCCTGCTTCAGGGAGACCATGAAGGCGAAGGTCTTCGGCGCCGGGAAGGTGGCGAGATGCCCCCAGCGCACCAGGTTCTCGTCCTCTTTCCACCAGCCGGTCACCTGGTTCTGGGCGTAGGAGACGATCCCCGCCGCGCCGAAGCGGTCCACGGCCAGGGGCGCCACCGCGCTGGGCTGGGCCGAGGCCAGCACCAGCTTGCCGCGCACGTCCTTGCCCGCGTAGGCCTCCTCGGAGGCCCCCGTGCCCACGTCCACCAGCTCGGCGGCGGCTTCGCCGCCGGCGCTGTCCTGGGCCAGCACGATGGGGCGCGACTCCCAGGAGGCGATCCGCTCGGCGTCCACCCAGCGGTCCCCCTCCTGGCGCTGCTCCCACAGCTCGGCGAATTCGGCGTCCCACGCCGGCCGGGAGCGCTGGGTGCCGTAGAAGCGCTGGCCGTCCGTTGGCAGCTCCAGGATCTCCACCCCGGAGAGGCCGTACTCCCGGGCGCGGTCGCGCACCCGTTCGGCCGCGGCCCGGAACCCCTGGGAGCCGCGCATGCGGTGGAACAGCGTCAGGTCCTGAAGGTTGCGCTTCGCCGCCGCCCCGGAGACCTCGGAAGCCAGAGCCCGGACGGCCGGCTCGGGAAGCAGGGGCGGCGGCTCGGTGGCGGAGACGGAAACGGCCTGGCCGAGCAGGAGCGCGGCGAACGCGAAGAGCGGTCGGTGACTCACGGGGGCCTCCCTGTCTGAGAACGTCAGGGAGGCAGAGTAGCAGAGAGCCTCCTGGTACGCTCCTTGCGGTCCATCCGGCCCCATGAAAGCAGAAGCAATCCGCGCCGTCATCCTCGATATGGACGGCACCCTCATCGACAGCAACGCCGCCCACGTCCGCGCCTGGGTGGAGGCCCTGCGCGAGCACGGCCTCGACGTCTCGGACGAGGACATCCGGCCCTTCGTCGGCATGGGCGGGGACAACCTCCTGCCCGCCGCCGTGGGGATCGACAAGGAGACGCCGGAAGGAAAGGCCATCAGCGAGCGCCGGGGGGAGATCTACAAGTCCCGGCTCCCCGGCATCCGCCCCTTTCCCGGAGTCCGCCCGCTGCTGGAGCGGATGAAGGAGGACGGTCGCCGCCTGATCGTCGCCAGCTCCTCTCCGCCGGACGAGGTGAAGCAAGGCCTCGAGATCGCCGGGGTGGCCGACCTGATGGAGGACACCACCTCGGCCGGCGACGTCGAAAGCTCCAAGCCGGACCCCGACGTCGTCCAGGCCGCCCTGGACAGCCTGGAGCTTCCCGCGGAGCAGGTGGTCATGCTGGGGGACACGCCTTACGACATCCAGGCCGCCGGCAAGGTCGGCGTCGGCGTCATCGCCTTCCGCTGCGGCGGCTTCAAGGATGAAGACCTGCGCGGGGCGGTGGCGATCTACGACGGCCCTGCCGACCTGTTGGAGCGCTACGGCCAGTCGCCCCTCGCCTGATTGGTTCAAGACCGCAAGTTCCTACAAGACCCGATCGGAGCCGGAGGCGTATAAACGAGGCACCGAAAGGAGTTTTCCGTATGAGAAGATCGAGAATGTTGACCTCCAGCCTCGGGTTGCTGGCGGCGGTGCTCGTCACGTCCGCCCTGACCCTGGCGCCCGCCACCGCCTCCGCCGGGACCGTCTGCTCCTGTCCCACCTGGTGGAACTGGCAGATCGCCAACGGCAGCGCGGGCAGCAACACGAGCTGCCCGCAGGCCGCCTGTCTGGCGAACGCCCAGGCCAACGCCCAGGCCGCCTGCGGCTTCCAGGGCGTCTGCGATTACGGCGCCTCGGACGTCATCTGCGCCTACATCGCGCATGGCAACCCGAAGTACCGCGCCTCCTGCACCCTGGAGTACGTCTGCAACGTCTGCATCGACTATCCGGACTGAGCTCCCGCCTCTTCCTCCGAGGGGCGCGGCCCGGCCGCGCCCCGTTCCAATCCTCTCTCCCCAGGCATCAAAGTTGCTGCACCCCTCCTACAGCGGCGAGCGACCGCTCCCCGTCAGGAACTTCCACACGACGCAAGACCTTGATTTTAAAGATGCATCTCACTAATCGTCAGGAAGTCGTCAGGAAATCGCTTGGCAAATCTGACATCTATAGCTATACTCCAATCCCAGATGATGCTCTCTTCTTAGGAGGCTACTAATGCGCTTCCCTACTCCCCGTAGTTTGAAGATGTTGGTGTGTGCCCTCCCCCTGCTGGCTGCCCCTGTCCTCGCCCAGGCCTTCGTCGACGACGATTCCACAGGAGCTGCTTCCGTCATCTCCGAAGCGGCGCGCGGCGGCAATGGCAACGGCAATGGAGGCGGCAACGGTCACGGCAACGGTGGCGGGAATGGGGGTGGCAACAACGGCGGCAACAATGGCGGCAACGGCGGCGGCAATGGCGGTGGGCGCGGCGGCGAGCTGGTCCTCTCCGTCAAGCCGGCGACCTGGAACACCAACTGGGTCCACGCGGCCGGCAACCTCCAGGCCTTCGTGCGCGGCAAGGACGTCCCCAAGATCGAGACCGATTCCGTGGAGCTGGCCGTCGAGGGCGGCGACTCCCTCGCTCCCCGCTCGGTGCGGGTGGCCGGCGGGCAGCTCGTGGCCACCTTCAGCAAGTCCGAGGCCTTCGAGCTCCTGCAGGACCCCAAGTCCGGTGAGAAGGAGACCGTGATCCTGCGCTTCACGGTCGGCGGCGAAGGCGGCGGCGAGAAGGAGCTCACCGCCGACGTCCGCATCGTCGGCCCCGATCCGGGCGAAGGCGAGGGCGGAGGGGAAGGCGAAGGCGAGAGCGATCTGCGGCTCAACATCCAGCCCGACGACTGGAACACGAACTACGCGCGCAGCTCGGGCGTCATCCACGCCTTCATCCGCGGCGAAGGCCTGGCGGACATCGACCTCGACTCCGTGCGCCTGATCGGCGACGACGAGGAGGCCGAGCCCGTCAAGCCCTCCGACGTGCGCCGCGTCGGCAACCAGGTCGTGGCCCGCTTCCCGAAGAGGGCCGCCTACGACAGCCTGAAGGACCCCAAGTCCGGCGAGACCCACACCGTGAAGATCACCTTCAAGCAGGATGGCGCGGACAAGGAGCTCTCCGAGGACATCAAGATCGTCGGCCCGAACCGCTAGACGGCCAGGGCCTTTCCTCCCGGGCGGCCGCCCTGAAGGGTGGCCGCCTTTTTTCATTCCGGACAATCGCAGCCTGGCGGGCCGGATAATCCAGCCCGTGAAGCTGGATTATCCGGCCTGCCAGGCTATAAACTGCCGGATCATGTGGATCGACCGCTCGCTCTCGAACCAGGTGCTCGCGGCGGCACGGCAGTTCCCGGCGCTGGTCGTCACCGGCGGTCGCCAGACCGGCAAGACGACGCTCCTGCGGCACCTGTTTCCCGAGGCGTCCTTCGCCTCGCTCGACCTCCCTTCCGCGGCTTTTCAGGCGGACGAACGGGGCGAGGAGTTCCTGCGCGGCTATCGCGAGCCGGTGATCCTCGACGAGGTCCAGTACGCGCCCGGGCTGTTCCGCCATCTCAAGGTGGCCATCGACGGCCGCCGGGCGGAGCGCGGGCGGTTCCTGATGACCGGCTCCCAGAAGTTCTCCCTGATGCAGGCCCTCTCGGAGAGCCTGGCCGGGCGTTGCGCGGTGCTGGAGCTGGACACCCTGTCGAGCGCCGAGATCACCTCCGCTTTTCCCCAGGAGCCGATGTTCCCGGAGGAGATCCTCTTCCGCGGCGGTTTCCCCGAGCTCTGGCGCGACCGCGAGGTCGAGCCGCGCCTCTTCTACTCCAGCTACACGGCGACCTATCTGGAGCGCGACGTGCGGCTGGCTCTTCAGGTCGGGAATCTGCGCGACTTCGAGCGCTTCCTGCGCGCCTGCGCCCTGCGCAGCGGCCAGCTCCTGAACCTGACCGAGCTGGCCCGCGACGTGGGCATCGCGGGGACGACCGCGCGCGACTGGCTGTCGGTCCTGGAAGCCTCGAACCAGGTGATCCTGCTCGAGCCCTACTTCAACAATCCGACCCGGCGCCTGATCAAGACGCCCAAGCTGTACTTCCGCGACACCGGCCTCCTCTGTTTCCTGCTGGCTCTGGAGTCCCCGGCGGCCCTGGCCTCGTCACCGCTCTCCGGAGCCGTCTGGGAGACCTTCGTCCTGGGCCAGATCCTGCGCGCCCGGGCCGCCGCCGGCTCCGCCGCCCAGATCTTCTTCTGGCGGGACTCGCAAGGCGTCGAGGTGGACTTCCTGATCGAGCAGAACGCCCGCGTGCGGTTGATCGAGGCCAAATGGGCGGAAGTGAACGTGGACCCGCGAGCTTTGAAATCGATGCTCACCGTCCGCGACCTCTTCGGGGACCGCGCGGAGGCCGAGCATTGGGTGGCCAGCCGCACGCAACACCCTCACTCTCCCCCCGGCCTGCCAGGAGTGCGACTGATCAACGCCGTCTCCTTCACCGGCTGGCTCGGTGGGGAGGAGTGATCAGGAAGGCTCGGGATCGATCCCCAGCCCGTCGGCGAGACGGTTGTAGTAGGCGAAGAAGCCGGTGATCTGGACGATGTCGTGGATGGCCGTGTCGCTGAATCCGGCCGTCCGGAGCGCCTCGACGTCCTCGCGGGTCATGGACCGCGACGAGCGGCTGAGCTTGACGGCGAAGTCCAGCATGGCGCGGTCCGCGGCGCTCAGCGGCGCCCGCCGGTAGTCGGTCCGCACCGCCTCCACCAGCGCCTCCTCCCCATCCGCGACCTCGGCCCGGAGGTCGTCCGCGTGGGAGGTCGTTCAGTACTCGCACTCGTTGTCGCGGGAGACGGCCACCGCGATCATCTCCCGCTGCACCCGGGTCAGGGGGCTCCGCGGCGAGTGCATCAGCTCCTTGTACAGCTCGATTCCCGCGTTCAGAACCTCGGGGCGGAGGCTCTGGATACGCAGGACGTTGAACACCTTGCCCGCGCGGGCGACGGCCTCGTCATAGAGGCGGCGCAGGAGCCCGGTGGCCTCTTCAGGGAGAACGGTGCGGATCCAGGGCATGGCAGGGAATCATACGTGACCCACCCCGCCAATCCAAACGGGTAGCCCCCTCCGGACGGGGCCCGCCCGCCCGCTCGGACGGTCCGTTCCAGGGGTCTTTTTTGGCACAGTCCGGGTCATGAACAGAGCCCGGAACGTGGCTTCCACCGAGCCTTCGCGGGACGGCCAGGAGCGGCCATGGCCGTGACGCTCGCCCTCTTCGCGGGTGGGATCGTGATGGGGATCGCCGGCGCCCTGATGTGGGCCTGGGGCGTCCACGCGGGCCAGTTCCGAAATCTCGAGGAGACCAAGCAGCAACTGTTCTGGCCGGACCTCGCCACCGGCCCGGAAGTGGCGGACCCTCGCGCCGCCAGGGAGGAAACGACGAGATGAACCCTTCGCAGGAACTGTCGCAGGATCTGCCGGTGGACCCGACGGTGAGCCGCCGGTTCGTGCTGACGCTCACCAGCCTCGTGGCGCTGATGGGCGCGAGCGGGATCGCCAGCCTCAGCAACTTCCTCTTCTTCAAGCCGCGGGTGACCTACGGCGAGCCCTCCCGGTTCCGGGTCGGGCTTCCCGAGTCCTACCCTCTGGGGACCCGCCTGCCGCTGGGAGATCAGCGCGTCACCATCATCCGCAACGAGGCCGGCATGGCGGCCATCTCCAACACCTGCACCCACCTCGGATGCGTGGTGGCCACTTCGGAGATCGGCTTCGACTGCCCCTGCCACGGCAGCCGCTTCGACGCCGAAGGCAGCGTCCTCGGCGGCCCGGCGCCGCGCCCGCTCCCCTGGTTCAAGCTGAGCCTGGCTCCCAACGGCGAAGTGGAGGTGGACACCTCCACGGTCGTGGACCCGGGCACCTATCTCGCCGTCTGAGGGGAACGCCATGTCAAAGGAAGCTCCCGGATTCCTCGACCACCTGCGGCACCTGCCGCGCAACGTCTGGCGGTCGCTGTTCCGCAATTCGCTGCCCTCCTCGGACCTCGGCCGGTCGCAGACGTCGTTCTCGAATTTCTTTCTGCACATCCATCCGGTCAAGACCCACGTCAACTCGCTGCGCCCCACCTACACCCTGGGGCTCGGCGTGATCGCCTTCAGCCTGTTCATCATCCTGGCCGTGACCGGCGGGCTGCTGATGTTCTATTACGTCCCGTCCGTCGAGCAGGCCCACAACCGCATGCTCGACCTCTCGGGCACGGTGGCGTTCGGCGTGCTGCTGCGCAACATGCACCGCTGGGCCGCTCACGGCATGGTGGCGGTGGTGATCCTCCACATGTGCCGGGTGTTCTTCACCGGCAGCTACAAGCCGCCGCGCGAGCTCAACTGGGTGCTGGGCGTGGTGCTGATGCTGCTGACGTTCTTCGCGTCGTTCACCGGCTACCTGCTGCCCTGGGACCAGCTCGCGTTCTGGGCGATCACCGTGGGCACGGCCATCGCCGGCTACGCGCCGGGCGTCGGCGAGCAGATGCGCTTCCTGCTGCTGGGCGATCACGTGGTGGGCCAGGAGGCGCTGATCCGCTTCTACGTGCTGCACGTGGCCGTGCTGCCGGCGGCCATGACCGTGCTGGTGGGGATCCACTTCTGGCGCATCCGCAAGGACGGCGGCCTGTCGCGGCCGGCGGACGCGGATCTGCCCGAGGCGCAGACGCGCTTCCCCGCCGCCGCGCAGGGCAAGCTGGAAGGATTGGCCCCCGCGGCCAAGACGCAGAAGACCAAGACCTTCGGTGTCCTCGGCCTGGTGCGCGGCCCGTTCACCAAGGTGGGCAACACGCCGGACAACACGGTGTACTCGTGGCCCCACCTGTTCGTGGCCGAGCTGTTCTGCTTCGCCCTGGCGGTCCTGGTGGTGCTGGTGGCGGCGCTGCTGGTGAACGCGCCGCTGGAGGCGCCGGCGGACCCCACCCATCCGCCGAACCCGTCGAAGGCGCCCTGGTACTTCCTGGGGCTCCAGGAGATGGTCTCCTACTCGGCCTTCTGGGGCGGCGTGGGCATCCCGACGCTGTTCGTGCTCGGCCTGTTATTGCTGCCGTATCTCGACCGGTCGCCCAAGGGAGTGGGGGTGTGGTTCTCCCGCCACCGCATCCTGGCGAACTCGCTCTTCGTGCTGTTCCTGCTCGTCAACCTGGTGCTCATCATCGTGGGCACGTTCTTCCGCGGTCCCAACTGGAGCCTCGTCGTTCCATGGTAGGGGCTCGCGGAACCTGGTGAATCCATGCGCGCCGGACTGGCCATCATCTCGCTCATCGTCCTCGCCATCCACGGGGTGGTCTTCTACAATCAGTTTTATTCGCCCTGGCAGGACCATCAGAAAGAATATTTCGACCGCGCGGTCAAGGCGTCGGACAACGCGGCCGTCAAGGCGACGCTGCGCGCCCGCGAGCCGGCGATCGAACAGACGATCGTGCGCAGCTTCGGCCCCGAGCGGGTCGACCGCTGCCGGACCTGCCACATCGCCGTCGACGATCCCCGCTTCGCCAAGGCGGATCAGCCGCTGCGCACGCACCCGCCGATCCCGGGGCACAAGCTGGAGACTTTCGGCTGCACGGTCTGCCATGACGGCCAGGGCCGGGCGGTGGACGCCTGGCACGCCCACGAAGGCGGGCACGACTGGCCGTGGCCGCTGCTCCCCGCGGAGCTGATCCAGGCCAACTGCGTGCAGTGCCACGCCGAGGCCGACTGGCCGCACGCGCCGCTGGTCAACGAAGGGCGGCGGCTGTTCTTCGCGCGCGCCTGCTACACCTGCCACACGATCTCCGGGCTCTCCTACGGCTCGATCGGTCCCGAGCTCACCGAGGCGGGCCGCAAGCGGCGTTACGAATACATCCGCCACAAGATCGAAGACCCCCGCGCCACCAACCCGACGTCCACGATGCCGAAGCAGGACCTGACGAAGCATCAGGTCACGGCCCTCACCGCCTTCCTCAAGGCGCAGCAGGGCGCGGCGATCTCGCGGGCGCCGCTGACGACGTTCGTCTCCAGGCAGCAGCAGCGGCCGGAGTGGCTGCCGGTGACGCAAATCGTGGGCGCCCAGAACGCGGGGATCGAGAATCTGCCGCCGGTCGAGCGCGGACGCGAGCTGCTGCCACGGGTGGGCTGCCTCTCCTGCCACAAGCTGGGCGACCGCGACGGCCGGGTGGGCCCCGAGCTCTCCTACGCCGCCGCGCAGCGCGATCACGCCTGGCTGATGGCACACTTCAAGGACCCCAAGAGCGTCGTCCCCGGCTCGCTGATGCCGCCGTATCCGCTGCCGGAAGCGGCGTTCGATTCGCTGTCGCTCTACCTGCTGAGCATGGCGCCGCCGGCCGTGCCGTCGGCTCCCGCCGAGCAGTACACAGCGCTCTGCGCCCGCTGCCACGGCGAGAAGGGCCGGGGGGACGGCGTCATCGCCGCCTATCTCGACCCCAAGCCCCGCGACCTCACCAAGGCCGCGTTCATGAAGACCAAGACGCGCGAGCGCCTGATCCTCAGCGTGCGCGAGGGCGTCGCCGGCACCAGCATGGCCCCCTGGGGCGGCGTGCTGGACGAGGCCGCCGCCGGGGCGCTGGTGGACTACGTGCTGGCGGAGGTGACGCAAGGAAGCGCGGCGAAGCGGGTCGAGCGCAAGGTGCCGCGGTCGAACCCGGTGCCGTTCAGCCGCGCGAGCGTGGCCCGCGGCGAGGCGACCTTCCTCAACCGCTGCTGGGGCTGCCACGGCAAGAAGGCGGACGGCCACGGCCCCAACGCCGAGGACATCGTGCCGCGGCCGCGCAACCTGCGCAACTCGCCGTTCCTCCGGTCGGTCAGCTACGCCCGCCTGCACGAGAGCATCCAGTACGGCGTGCAGGGGACGGCGATGCCCGCCGCGGGCTTCGACTACGCCCTCGGCGAAAAGGACATCGGCGATCTGATCAATTACATCTACAACCTCAACGGGCTCGGCTCCGGCACGACAGCGCCGGTGGTGGCCCAGATCCCCCGCGAAAGGACAAGGTGATCCCATGACCACTGCCGCCGTCGCGAGCCCCTCGGCCGGCGTCCAGAGCGCCGCGCAGGAGGCTCATCAGGACCGGTCCGCGTTCGCGTTCCTGTTCGTGGCCGGCGCCTTCTTCGTGATCTCGGGGCTGGTCGCCATCGTGATCGCCGCCAAGCTCCAGATCCCCACGCTGCTGGGCAACATCTCGTGGCTGACCTACGGACGGCTGCGGCCGGTCCACACCAACGGCATGCTGTTCGGCTGGCTGCTGGCCGCCGACATGGGGCTCTGCTTCTACCTCGTGCCCCGCCTGTGCGGCGTGCGGCTGTGGAGCGAGAAGCTGGGGCTCGCCACGCTGTGGCTCTGGGTGCTGATCATCCTCGGCGCCGTGGTGACCCTGGCGACCGGTTTCAACCAGGGCCTGGAGTACGCGGAGCTGCCGCTCTGGCTGGACCTCATGGTGGTGGCGGCCTGGGTGATGTTCGGCTTCAACATCTTCGCCACCGTGGCCAGGCGCAAATACCAGCAGATGTACGTCTCGCTCTGGTACATCCTGGCGTCGATCCTGTGGACGGCGTTCGTCTACATCGTGGGCAACTTCGCCACCATGTTCACCTCCGGCGTCAACCAGGCGAACCTCAACTGGTTCTACGTCCACAACGCGGTGGGCCTGATCTTCACGCCGCTGGGGCTGGGGATCGCCTACTACTTCATTCCCAAGGCCGCGGAGACGCCGCTGTATTCGCACCGGCTGTCGATGATCGGTTTCTGGTCGCTCGCCTTCGTCTACGTCTGGACGGGCGCCCACCACATGCTGCACGGGCCGATCAGCCAGTGGCTGCAGACGGTGGCGATCCTGTTCTCGGTGATGCTGATGATCCCGGTGTGGACGCTGGTGTGGAACTTCTTCGCCACCATGAAGGGGCAGTGGCAGCAGCTCAAGGACAACGTTCCGATCAAGTTCCTGATGACCGGCACGATCTTCTACCTGCTGACCTGCTTCCAGGGGCCGATGCACAGCCTGCGCTCGGTCAACGCGATCGTCTCGAAAACCGATTGGATCGTCGGCCACGCGCACATGGCGGTGCTGGGGGCGTTCTCCTTCTTCGCGGTGGGCAGCGCCTACTTCGCCATCCCCCGCATGCTGAAGACGCGGCTGCACTCGCAGTCGCTGGCCAACGCCTCGTTCTGGCTCTGGCTGGTGGGCGGCCTCTCCTTCTTCGTGTCGCTGTGGATCGGCGGCTTCCTCCAGGGCTTGCAGTGGAACGATCCCGGCATTCCGTTCATCGACACGGTGAAGTTCATGAAACCGTTCTGGTCGGTCCGCCTGGTGGGCGGGACGCTGATGTTCGCCGGCATCCTGATCTTCTTCTGGAACATCGTCGCGACCTTCAACCACCGCCGTGAACGTCCCGCCGAAGCGGAGCGCCCCGCGCGCGCCGTGGCGGCGGCGTAGAGGAGCCTACGGCCATGCTGAAGAAAATCGACAAGAGCAGCGCCCTGTTCGCCGCCGGCGCCGTGGTCTTCTTCTGGATCGGCGGCCTGCTGACCACCCTCGCTCCGCCCATGCTCGACGCGAGCTGGGCGAAGCCCGCCCCCGGGCTCAAGGACTACGCCGCCCTCGCCGCCGCCGGCGACGCCGAGGCCGCGCTGGTCCTGCGCGGGCGGGCCATCTACGTGGCCGAGGGCTGCTGGTACTGCCACACGCAGCAGACCCGCACGATCGAGGCCGACACGGTCCGCTCGGGCTGGCGCGGCGTGCGCAGCCCGGTCTCGACCCCCGACGAGTTCGTCCACGACGCGCCGCACATGTTCGGCACCCGCCGCGTGGGGCCGGACCTCTCGCGCGTCGGCGGCAAGTACGACCGCCAGTGGCACATCGCCCACTTCAAGGACCCGCGCAGCCTGGTGCCCGGCTCGGCGATGCCGCCGTTCCCCTGGATCGCCAACGATCCCCAGAAGCTGGACGCCATGCTGGCCTACATCCAGAGCCTGGGACGCGCCAAGGACTGGCGGCCGGACCAGGACTACGAGCAGTGAGCCATGGGCGACTACGGCACCTTCTCGCTGTTCTGGATGTACGCGCTGATGCTGGCGTTCGCGGCCGGCGCCCTGGCCGTGCTGTACCGGGCCGTGCGCAGCGGCGCCGTCGCGGACGACGAAGCCCCGAAATACCGAATGATGGAAGACGACGAGGGAGGAGCGCCCCATGGCGACATCGCGAGACAAGTCCGCAACCGAGGCTGAGGAGCCGAAGGTCCATGATCTGGCCGGCGGCTGGATCACCGAGCGGGTGGGCACGCCCATCCCCCTGTTCCTGAAGCTCGCCTACGTGGGCTTCAGCCTCTTCGGCCTGGTCTATCTGTTCAGGTTCAGCCTGGGCGAGGTCGGCCACGCCACGCGCGGCGCCCTGGTGCGGCAGTTCAACCAGCTCTCTCAGCAGCCGCCGACGGCCTGGATCGTCATGCTCGCCGCGATCCTCGGCCTCTTCGTCGTGGGCCTGCTCGCCTTCGCGTTCCTGGCCAGGGAGGAAGAGTGAACGAGACGGCCTCCGCCTACCCGGTCTCCTCGGCCTACCGCCGGCTGCGCATCCCGGACGCCGAGCGGTACTGGGTCGAGCAGGTCAAGTGCCGCGTCGGCTGCCCGGTGTTCACCGACGCCTGCGGCTACGTCACCGCCGTGGCCGAGGGCCGCGACCGGGACGCCTACGGCATCGCCCGCGCCACCAATCCGTTCGTCTCGATCTGCGGCCGCATCTGCGGCGCCCCCTGCGAGCGAGCCTGCCGCCGCGGCAGCGTCGACGCCCCCATCTCCATCCGGGCCATCAAGCGCTGGACCTGCGAGCTGTACGGCAACGAGACGGGCACGAACGAGCATTACCACCGCTACGCCGACACGCGCATGCTGCCGCCGCCCGGGAGCTACCCGGAGAAAGTCGCCGTGGTGGGCTCGGGCGTGGCCGGGCTCACCGTGGCTCACGACCTCGCCCGCGCCGGCTACAGGGTGACGGTGTTCGAGGCCAGCTCGGCGCCGGGGGGCATGCTCACTCACGGCGTCCCCCTCTACCGCCTGCCGCGCGAGCTGGTCCAGGCCGAGATCGACGCCATCCTCTCTCTCGGCGTCGAGCTGCGGCTCAACACCCGCGTCGGCACGCCGGGCAATACTCTCGCGGACCTCAAGGCCCAGGGCTTCGCCGCCTTTTACCTCGGCGCCGGCCTGCAGGGGAGCCGCCGGCTGGACATCCCCGGCGGCGATCTGCCCGGCGTGGTCCACGGCATCGAATTCCTCAAGCTCATCAACCTCGGCCAGACGGTCGACATCGGTCCCCGCGTGGTGGTGGTGGGCGGCGGCAACGTGGCGTTCGACGTCGCCCGCACGGCCGTGCGCGCCGGCGCCGTCAGCGAGGAGGACGAGGCCGAGGACTTCCGGGTCACCGCCGACGTGGCCCGCACCGCCGCCCGCCGCGCGGGCGTGCGCGAGGTCCACGTGGCCTGCCTGGAGTCCCGCCAGGAGATGCCCGCCGACGCCATCGAGATCGAGGAGGGCCAGCACGAAGGGCTGCTCCTCCACACCTCGCTGGGACCGCGGGTCATCCAGGGGGACGGCCGGGTCACCGGCATCGAATTCGCCCGCTGCGTCGCGGTCTTCGACTCCGAGCGGCGCTTCAACCCGCGGTTCGACGAGACCGACCGCACGGTCATCCCCTGCGACACCGTGATCCTGGCCATCGGCCAACGGGCCGAGCTGGATTTCCTGCGGCCGGAGGACGGCGTCGAGCTGACCGACCGCGGACTGATCAGGACCGATCCCGAGACCTTCCAGACCTCGCGGCCGGACGTCTTCGCGGGCGGCGACGTGGTGCTCGGCCCCCGGCTGTTCATCGACGCCATCGCCTCGGCGCAGGTGGCGGCGCGGGGCATCCATGACTACCTGCGGCGCACCACCACCACCGTGGAGCTGCGCTCCTCCTGGTCCCCCGCCGTCTACCAGATGGCCCAGGACTGGGAGATCGCCGCCCGCCGGCTCCCTCCCTCGACCGCCCCTCACGCCGACGAGCTGGCGGACGCCGCCGACCGGCAGGTGGAGGAGAACTATCCCGAGCCCGAGGCCCGGCGGCAGGCCCAGCGCTGCCTGCGTTGCGACGTGCAGACATACTTCGAGTCCCAGCTCTGCATCGCCTGCAACGGCTGCGTGGACGTCTGCCCCTCGGACTGCCTGCGGCTGGTGGGGCTCTCGCAGATCGCCGCGGACCCGCGCCTGGCGGCCCTGGCCCAGGCCCAGCTCGGCCTGGACACGGAGGAGCTGGCGGCCTTCGAGCCCGGCGAGCTGGACGCCTTCGGCGGCGCCATGCTGAAGGACGAGACCGCCTGCATCCGCTGCTCCATGTGCGCGACGCGCTGCCCCACGCATGCCTTCACCATGCGGCGGTTCAGCTTTCACCGCGAGCTGGCCGTCGCCGCGGGGGAGAACCCGCGACTGAGGTACTGATGGCCACCGCGACCCTGACACGCTGGAACGGACGCAACGCGAAACGGCGCCGCACGGTGCAGCTCGCCTGCCTGGCCGTCTTCGTGCTGCTGCCGCTCTTCGATCTCTTCCGCTTCGACTTCGCCGCCGGCCGTCTCCACCTCTTCGGCGCCGAGATCTGGCTGGACGAGTGGACGATCCTCTGGCTGGCCCTGATGTTCGGCATGTGGCTGATCGGCACGCTCTCGCTGGTCTTCGGCCGCGTCTACTGCGCCTACGCCTGCCCGCAGACGGTCTTCACCGAGCTCGCCCACGACTTCGACGACCTCGGCCGGCGGCTGGCGCGCCGCTTCGATCCCAAGGTCCGGCCGCGGGTCGTCCGCGCCGTCTCGCTGGCGCTCACCGCCCTGCTGTCGGTGGCGGCCACGGTCTTCTTCATGGCCTGGTTCGCGCCGCTGCCGGAGGTCGTCTCCCGGCTCCTCCACCTCGACTTCGGCCTCTGGGTGGGGCTGGTCGGCGCCGTTACGACCCTGATCGTGTTCCTCGACCTCGCCATCGTCCGCGAGGGCTTCTGCCGCACCGCCTGCCCCTACGGCCTGCTCCAGGGGGTGATCGAGGACGGCCGCAGCCTCCATGTCCGCTTCGACGAGGCGGGCGGATGCATCCATTGCGAGGCGTGCGTCAAGGCCTGCCCCATGGGGATCGACATCCGCGACGGCTCCTTCCAGATCGAGTGCACCCGCTGCGGGAGCTGCATCGACGCCTGCGACACCATCCTCGCCCGGCTCAAGCGGCCGGGCCTGCTTCGCTTCGAGATGCCCGGCTTCTCGTTCCGCAACCTGGACGTCAAGCGCGTCCTGGTCCTCGCGGCCACGCTGGCCTTCGCCGTGGTGCTCGGCGTCGCCGTGGCGACCCGGGAGATGGTGGCGATCCGCCTGTCGCCGGTCTACTCCGACACGGCCGGCATCCAGCGGGACGTCGCCGAGTCCCGCTTCCTCCTGCGGGTGGCGAACCGGGGGCGGGAGCCGGTGGTGCTCGGCATCCATCCCGAGGGATTGCCGGCCAGCGCCCGGATCGAAGGCCTGGAGGACACCACCATCCCCGCCGGCCGCGAGCGGCGCCTGGACGTGACCGTCCGCGTGCCGTCGGCCGACACCAAGTCGTCCGTCACCCCGTTCGTCTGGGTCGTGGAAACCCCGGAAGGCGCGAAACGGTTCGCGGCCTCCGTCTTCTCGCGAGGGAAGGCCTCATGATGACTCCGAAATCCTCGTTCTCGCCCCGGGAAGGCAAGGTGCTGATGGCCCTGCTGTGGGCCACCGCCGCCCTGTTCATCGGCATCATGATCGCGACCTGGATCGGAGCCGAGAGGGCCAGCCCCGTGCTCCTGGATCTGGAGACCGGCAAGCCGGTCCAGCAGAGCCCCGCGCGGTGAGCGTCACGGCTCCGGCCCTCTCCTCCTCCGCCGCCGGCTTCCTGCCGGAGCCGCTCCCCCTGTGCGCCCATTGCGGCCTGCCCCTGGCGGGCGGCCGGGAGGCGCGCGGGCCCTCCTACTGCTGCTCCGGCTGCGCCCTCGCCCACCGCCTGACCGGCGGCGCCGAAGGGCACGGCCAGGCCACCGGGCTGTTGATGGCGGTCGGGATCGGCGCCTTCCTGGCCATGAACGTGATGATGCTGAGCTTCGTGCTCTACTCGGGCTCGGCCGAGGCGGACCGGGCCGCCGGCGAGGGATGGGTGCGCTGGGCCCTGCTCGCGCTGGCCACCCCCGCCTTCGTGCTCCTGGGCACGCCCTTCCTCAGCCGCGGCGTGCGCCACCTGCGCGCCCGCCGGCTGGACACCGACGCCCTGATCCTGATCGGCGTCTCCGCCGCCTACCTGCTCTCCGCCCGCGCGGTGATCTCGGGGTCCGGCCACCTCTATCTCGACACGGCCATGGGCATCCTCCTCTTCGTGACCGTGGGCCGCTACCTGGAGGCCGCCGCCCGCGCCCGCACCACGGACGCCCTGGCCTCCCTGGTCCGCCAGATGCCCGCGGACGCGGCGCGGGTGCGCGGCGGAAGCGAGGAGCGGGTGCCCCTGGCGGAGCTGCGGCCCGGCGACCTCGTCCGCGTCCGGCCCGGCGAGCGCATCCCGGCCGACGGCGTAGTCGTCGAGGGCGAAGCCGGCGTCTCCCAGGCCGAGATCACCGGCGAGCCGGCGCCCGTGGCCTGCGCGCCCGGCTCGCGCGTCGGGGCCTGCACGCTCAACCTGGACGGCTGCCTGTTGATCGAGGTGGAGCGGACGGGCTCCGAGACCACCGTGGCGCGGATCGTCCGGCTGGTGGAAGAGGCCCGCGCCAGCGGCTACCCCCTGGCGCCCCTGGTGGACCGGGTGGCGGCGCTGTTCGTCCCCGTCGTCCTGGTCCTGGCCCTCGGCACGTTCGCGTACTGGAGCTGGCGCGCGGGCACGGGCGAGGGATTGCTCAACGCCCTCTCGGTCCTCCTCATCGCCTGCCCCTGCGCGATCGGCATCGCCACGCCCCTGGTCTCCACCGTGGCCGCCGGACGCGCCGCGGCGGCGGGCGTCCTGGTGCGCTCGGGCGCGGTCTTCGAGCGCCTGGCCCGCTCCCGCCAGATCTTCTTCGACAAGACCGGCACGCTCACCACGGGCGAGATGCGCGTCTCCGCCGTCAGCACGGCGCCCGGGGTCTCGGAACGGACCGTCCTTTCGGTGGCCGCCGCCCTGGAGTCCGGCTCCGAGCACCCCATCGCGCGGGCCGTCCTCGCCGCCCACACGGGAGAGCTGCCGGCCGTGGAAGGCTTCCGCGCCGCGCCCGGCCGGGGCGTCTCCGCCGCCGTCCGCCTGGACGGCGCGACCCGGCAGGCGCGCCTGGGGAGCGCGGACTTCGTGGACGGCGCCCCCGCGGCCCCTGGCGTGACCCGCGTCCATCTCTCCCTGGACGGCGTCTGGCAGGGGACTCTGACCCTGGAGGATTCTCCGCGCTCCTCCGCCCGCGAGGCCGTGGCCGCCCTCGCCGCCCGCGGGCTCTCTCTGGAGATCCTCTCGGGCGACGCCCCCAGCCCGGTGGCGGCCTTCGCGGCGGACTTCCCCGGCCTCGGCGCCACCGGCGGCCTCTCTCCCGAGGCCAAGCTCGACCGCGTCCGCGCCGCCGCCGAAGACGGCGTCCATCCGGTCATGGTGGGCGACGGCATCAACGACGCCCCGGCGCTGTCGAGCGCCGCGGTGGCGGTGACCCTGGCCTCGGGCACCGACCTGGCCCGCGAGGTCGCGGACGTCACCCTGCTCGGCGGCGACCTGCGGCGTCTGCCCTGGCTGATCGCCCTCTCCGAGCGCACGCTGCGCACGGCCCGCGGCAACCTCGTCTGGTCGTTCTCCTACAACACGATCGGCATGGGACTGGCGATGGCCGGCCTGCTCCACCCTTTGTTCGGGGCGGTCGGGATGGTCGCCTCCAGCCTGCTGGTCGTCCTCCGCTCGCAGCGCCTGGCGAAGGCGGCGATCCCATGACCACGGCCTCCTGGCTCACCGCCGCGGCCCTGACCTTCGCCGCCTCGATCCACTGCGTGGGCATGTGCGGCGGCTTCGTGGCGGCCCTGGGCGCGTTCCGCACCCGCCGCGGGCTGGCCGTCTTCGGGGATCAGCTCCTGCTCCAGATCGGCAAGGCCTCCACCTACTCCTTCCTGGGCGCCCTGGCCGGGGCCTTCGGCGCGGCCCTGTACCGCAGCGCGGCCTTCACCTGGAGCGCCCGCGCCCTGGCCCTGCTGGCCGGGATCGGCCTGGCCGCCGCGGGCCTGACCCTGCTGGGCCTGCGCCGGCAGGCGGGAGAGGGCTTCCTCGCTACCCGCGTCGCACCGTTCTGGAAGCGCCTCCTGGAGCCTCTGCTGGCCACCCGTCCCGCCGGCTCCTCGCTCCTGATCGGCATGGCCATGGGCTTCCTCCCCTGCCCGCTGGTCTACGCCGGCCTCGCCGCCGCCGCCGCCAGCGGCGCCCCGGCGGCGGGCGCCTTGATCCTCGCCGGAGTCGCCCTGGGCACCGTCCCCGCCCTCACCGCCGTCGCCCTCTTCGGCTCGGCCGTGCCGCTCCACTGGCGGCGCGTCCTGGCGCGGGGCGCCGGGATCCTGCTGGTGATCGTGGGACTGGTGACCTTCACGCGGGGTCTGGGCGGACACGTTGGGCACGCCGGCCATGGAGCGCCGGACGCCACGCATCAGCACCACCACTGAGGTTTTATCGCTGCGTGCGGGTAGGCGCTGCCGATCGGCAAACCCGTCCGAGCTCCTCCGGCGTCCAGTCCCTCAGATAGGCGCACGTAGCGTCGAACCCGGATTGCATCAGCTTCAGCTTCTGCTCGCGGGTCAGATTGAAATCGGTCGTCTTGATCCCCAGATCGTCGATCTGCACCGACCGTACCTGATCGCAGGGGCTGGTTTCGAAATAATCCACCTGGGACTGCAGGTACGCCTCGGCCACGGACTTGGCGTAGTCCGGCAGATTGTTGATCTGAAGCTCCCGCGCCGGGCCTGGAGGCGGATTGAGGTGCAGCCCCAGGGTCTTCGGATTGACCCCTTCGACTCCTCCGAGATACGGCTCCACGTCGAAAAGAGGGATCGGATAGTTGAGCAGCACGCCGCCGTCGGCGAACACGTCGCCCGTCCGGCTCGACTGGACCCGCGGACACGTGCCGCCGGGGGTGGGCTGGAAATCCTTCAGATTCAGACGCAGCGCGTTCCAGAAGAACGGCAGCGAGCCGGAGAGGCGGACCGCCAGGGCGACCGGCATGCAGGGGACCGTCTCATGGGACAGCACCGCCCAGTTCGAGCGCGTCAGGTCTGTGGTCACCACGTAGAGATCCGGGAGCTTCTTCTCCTGGTTGCGCTGGTGCAGCTCCAGGAAGGTGGTGTTCCGGTCGCCCGTCTTGTTCTCGACCTGGCACTGCGCCCATTCGAGATAGACGTCGCCGTTGTACCAGCCGAACTCCTCCACGAGACGCACGGGGCCCTCGGCGCCTCCCGCCCTGAACTGCTCCAGATCGAGATCCAGCAGGACCGTCTGGAGCTCCTCGGAGTTGTAGCCGAGCGCGATCAGCATGGCGGTGATCGATCCCGCCGAGGTCCCCGCGACGCGCTTCAGACGTTGCTGGACCCCCGCCTGCTCGAGCACCGCCAGCGCGCCCCCGTAGGCGATCCCCTTGACGCCGCCGCCCTCCACCGCGAGGTTCTCGAAGGGAAACTCCTTGCCCTGGTTCGCCCCCAGGTCGCACTCCTGGACCGGCGGCGGAACCACGGACGGCTTGGTGCAGACGAACCGCGCCGGCGTGCAGCCAACGGCGGCAAGCGACAGCAGGACGACGGGAACGCTCCAGCGCATTGGCATCCTCCGAGAAAAGCACCCGGAGGCTACCATAGGCCCCAGCACCTTGAAAATTGAAAGGAGTGATCTCCTTTTTCAGGGTGCTGTACCTTGAAAATTGAAAGGGCAGCTTTACGATTTCAAGGTAAGCCGCCTCCGCCTACAGCCCGAACGACTTACGCTTGGCGAAGATTTGCATTCGAGATACGACGCGACAGCCATAGGGTGAGCAGACCTATTGAATACAACCAATGCTGCCCACGAATGATCCGCGCCGAGACGATCGTGAGGACACCTACCGCGACACCAATGAGAGCCTCAATCACGATCTTGAAGCGGAAATTCTCAGCCTTCCGGATTGATCCCCTCGCCCTCGGCGAGGCGGTTGTAATACCGCGGGGCCGATCCGTCACGGAGTGGCGCGAACGAACGGCCCCGGGGGACCACCGGCCCGCCCCGGGGAGCCGAACGGTCACGGAGCGGTGCCAACGAACGGCCCCGGGAAGCCACCGTTTCGCCCCACAGGGCCGAACGGTCACGGAGGGGGGCGAACGAACGACTCCAAGGGGCCACCGGTCCGCCCCGCGGGGCTGAACGGTCACGGAGCGACGCGAACGAGCGGCCCCGGGGGCCACCGTTTCGCCGCATGGGGCCGACCGGTCACAGAGCGGGGCGGGTGGACGGCCCGGGGGGGCAGCTCGCTCGCCCCGCACCGTCTCCTCCTACAGCCCAAACTGCCGCAGGTGATGATCGGTGTGCCGCCACGCCCACCGCCGCCAGTCGCGGGTGCTCATGGCGCCGAAGAGAAAGTGGTCGCCTGGCAGGCCTGAAGGCGGCGCGGAGGCCAGGGCCTTCAAACCTTCCACGGCGCGCTGGCGGTCCTGCTCGAAGTCGGACGGACGAGTCCCGTCGGCCTGAGGATCGGAACGCCGCGGCGTCCTGACCCTCCCCTTCGGCCAGGGAAACGGCGAGTAGAGGGCGATCCACTTGAGCAGCCGCCGGGGAGGCTTGCCCGGAGGCGTACCGGCCCGGCCGAGGACGGAAGTGGAAACGTCCGACAGATGGCAGAGCATCTCGCCCGCGCTCATCTTGCCCCAGCGGCGCGGCGTGTCGGGACGCAACCCTTCCAGCCGGCCGATGAGCTGCGCGAGAGCCTCGGGCTTCTCGATCGAGGACATGGGACGCCGAGTATAGCGTCGTGTCCCCTATGCCGCCCGGGGCAGCCCCACCGGCCTGGCTTCGACGCGATCACGGATGCCCAGCATCATCTTCCGCTCCATGATGAAGTGGACGGGGTCGAACACCAGGAAGCGAAGAGGGCCGGCCTTGAAACCGCTCCGCGAGCGCACGATCAGACGCGTGGTCGTCTGGTTCACCGGTTCGAGGATGAAGGCCCACGTGCCTTCCGGCGCTACGCCTTTAGTGGACAGCGCCGCGAAGTCCTCCGGCGTGACCAGGACCATGCACCGCTCTTCGTCGAGCCGCGCCACCCGCATGCAGCCCTTGCCCTGATACCTCTGCGGCGGCGCCATCCAGACGGTGTCGCCCACCTGCCGGGGATGGTGGCAGGGCAGGATCTGGTCGGCGTTGTGGATCCGGGCTCCGAAGAGGTTCTCCAGCCAGGTATAGCTGTAGAAGCCGCCGCGGTCCTGGCCGATCTGGAGGATCCAGGGCCAGACCGCGCTCGCCGGCGCGTGGATCGTGACCGCCCTGGTGGCGACCGAGCAGGATTCCGGAGCGAGCTCGTCGCCGGGCCATGCCCTCTTCGTCTCCTCCTCCGTCGCTCCCCAGCGCATGAAGAGAGGCCGCAAAGCCAGGCTTCCCGCCGCGAGGGCCGCCGCTCCCGCCGCGCCGCCGCCGAGGATCTTTTCCCATCGGGTCTTCATGGCCATACCTCCCGAGCCGGAGATGTATCCGGCTTCGATGTCGAGTATGGCAGAGGCGTCCGCGCCGGGGACCGGCCGGCCGGGTGGGCGGCAGGGCGCGGAAAGGTGGGCCATTTGGGATAGAATCCGTCCATACATCATTTTTTCCCAGGAGGCCGTCATGCCTTTCGGAAGCTTGTGGCTGCCCGTCGTCGTCTCGGCTGTTGCGGTCTGGTTCCTGAGCGCCATCCTCCACATGGTCCTGAAGTACCATCGCGCCGATTACAAAGGATTGCCCGACGAGGAGGGCGTCGGCCAGGCGATGCGCAAGGCCCCCCCGGGGCCCGGCGTCTACTTCACCCCGTATGTGCCCGATCATTCGATGCTGAAGGACCCGGCCGTCCGCAAGCGGTTCGAGGACGGTCCCGTCGCGCAGATCACCGTCATGCCCAACGGCGCGCCCGCCATGGGCAAATACCTCGCGATGTGGTTCCTGTTCTGCCTGCTGGTGAGCTTCGTGGCCGCCTATGTGGCGCGCCACACCCTGGCTCCCGGGGAGGACGGTCTGGAGGTCATGAGGATCACGGGAACCGTGGCCTTCCTGGCCTACGGTTTCGGTTATTTCCAGGACGTCATCTGGAAGATGGTGCCGTGGCCTAACGCGTTGCGCGCCCTCTTCGACGCGGCGCTGTACGCGTTGACGACCGCGCTCGTGTTCCGCCTGCTGTGGCCGGCCGCCTGAGGCGCTCGAATCACGCGAACCCGGGAGGCAGCGGCGGCCTGGCGCCGGGCGCGCCTCCCAGCTCCGCGAGCCCCTTCTCCCGCCAGTAGAGCACGCAGGCGCCCTGGCAGACCGCGGCGTCGGCGCAGCCGTGGCAGGAGGAGGGCATCATCCGCTTGGCGCGGAAGAAGCGGGCGGCCCGGGACTGCCAGATCTCCGCGAAGGGCTGGCGCAGGAGGTTGCCCAGGCTCTCGCCGTGACGGAAGCTGGAGCACGGCAGCACGTCCCCCGCCGGATTGACGTGCAGCAAGCCGTCCGCCGCCGCGCAGCCCCGGTTGCCGAGGCCGTGCGCCACGGTGTTGAAGAGGCACAGGGGGAGCGGCGAGTACCAGATCAGCTCGACGCCCCGCTCCTCCGCCCGACGTTTCGCCCGCAGCACGATCTCCCCCGCCTCCGTGTAGGACACCGAGAGGTCCGGCTCGACGCCCGCCGAGCCGCAGGGGATCACCAGGTTCATGGTCAGCCGCTCCAGGCCGCTCGCCGCCACCCGGTCCACGACCGCTTCGAGATGCGGCAGGTTGCGGCGGCTCACCGTGGTGTTGGTGTGGACCCGGACGCCCAGCGCCCGCAGCCGGTCCAGGCCCGTCCAGAGCCTGGTGAAGGCGCCCCGCCGGCCGGTGAGGCCGTCGTGGACTTCGGCCGTGGGGCCTTCCAGGGAGAGCTGCGCGGAGTCGAGCCCGGCATCCGCCAGCGCGCCGGCCAGACGGTCGTCCAGGAGTTGGCCGTTGGAGATCAGGTTGACCTTGAGCCCCAGATCCTTGGCGTGACGGACCAGATCCGGCAGACCCCGGCGCAGCGTGGGCTCGCCGCCGGTGAAGCTGACGCTCGGGCAGCGGGCCTCGTGGCGGATGCGATCGAGGACGAGGCGGACCTCGCCGTCGGTCATCGTCCGCTCCTCGCTCCAGCCCGCGGGCAGGCCGGCGGCGGCGCAGCCGGCGTAGCAGAAGGCGCAGGAGAGGTTGCAGCGGTAGGTGAGCGCCACTTCGGAGAGCACGGGATAGGCACAGAAATCCGCCGTGAAGGGCTCCTGGATCACGGCCCAGCGGCCCTCGCCGTCCCCCAGCGAGCCGGAGAGCCAGGCGGTGAGGTCGCTGAAGAACGCGTGGATCTCCCGCCGCCGCGCCGGGCCGTCTCCCTCCCGGGCCAGCACCTCGGCGATCCCGGCCCCCTCGTCCACCATGGCGGCGAGGATGCGCAGGGCCGTGCGGTTGAGCTTGACCGGCTTGTTGGGCACGAGGATCAGCAGCTCGTCCTCGGGCCGCACCATCAGGTGCGGCCGGGCGCTCGCCATCATCTCGTCCACCCAGCGGAGGTCGACGGGGTGCGGCTGATCCGGCGAGACCTCGACCCACAGGGGCTCCCCGGAGGTCACTCCGCGTTCTCCCGTTGCGCGGCGCGCCCCTCTTCCAGGGCGACCTTCACGATCTCGCGGATGTGCTCGGGCTTGGTGTGCCAGCCGCCGGAGGTGTCCGCGTGCTGGCGGACGACCAGGAAGTCCACGCCTTCGTTGCGGCCCCGTTCGTAGACCAGTTCCACCTGCCCCCCTTGACGGTGGTGCCGGCCATGCGCGGGCGGCAGGCGGAAGGGGGTCTTGCCCAGCACGACGGCGTAGAGGTAGGGGTAGTCGGTCCCCTGGACGTTGTTCATCGCCACCTGCACCTGGACGCCCAGGAAGCTCGGGGGCTTCTCCTCCTTGGGCCGGAGCATGAGCCGGGCGTCCACGGGGTACTGGCCCCGGCGTCCCTGCCGCAGGGCCAGCATGGGGACCGGCTCGAAATCCGGGAAGCCCGCCGCCACCTCGCGGGCCACGGCCAGGGCCTGCCCTTTCTTGCGCAGCTCGCTGGGATTCCAGGTGGTGCGGATGCCGTTGAGCCACAGGGGGACCAGCAGCGCCAGCGCGGCCACCCCGAGACGCAGGAAGGCGTCCGGCCCCAGCCAGAGGCCGGAGGCCGCCGCGAGCACTCCGGAGAAGGTCAGCGCCAGCAGCAGGGCAGGACACCCCAGGCGGATGCTGGTGGCGTCCCAGGGGCTCGTGTCCCAGACCTCGCCGCGCCGCTCCAGGTTCTCCACCCGCTCCATCCACTCCTCCTCCACCGGCGCCCAGACCTCCTCGTGCTTCGGCGTGGCCCCTCCCGGCGCCGTGGTCTGCCGGTGTACCCAGAGGAGCAGATGACCGCCGAGGATCATCGGCAGGCCCAGGGCTCCGGCCACGGGGAACAGACCCCACAGCGCCGCCCCGGCCGCGAACAGGACCCCCGCCAGGAGCAGCCGCTTCCGCGGATCGGCCATGGGGATCACGAAGCGGAGCGTCGCCGCCTCGGCGGGGGTGGGCCAGAGCGAAATCAATGGGAGCCTCCCGAGACGCAGGCGGAGTGGCAAGCCGAATGACAGGCGCTGTGGCAGGCGGAATGGCAAGCGCTGTGACAGGCCGAGTGGCACGCCGAATGACAGGCCGAGTGGCAGGCGCTGTGACACGCCGAATGCTCGTAGACCCCTACCAGGTCCCCCGGTCCGTAGGCGGCCATGGACGCCCGCTCCGGCGCCGCGCCGAGCGCGGCCAGGGGGACCGCGGCGAAGCTGGCCGTCGAGCCGGCGCCGCCGAAGCTGCCGCCGCCGGGGGTGAAGGGAGCGGCGCCGCCGGAGCTTCCGGAGGAGCTCCAGACCCGGGAGCCGGAGCTGTGATGCCGGCTCACCCACCAGGGGTAGTAACCGGCGTAGTCCGTCTCCTTCTCGAAGCGGCGGCCCTCCACGGACACCGCGTCGGGGAACATCTCCTCGAACAGGTGCCGGTAGTGCTCGCGGGTGGCGTCGAGGTCGGCGTCCCACGCCTTGCGCTGCACGGTCCCCACCAGCAGCTCGCCGAGGCGCGACGCCAGATCCGGCGGCACGGGCGCCGGGGTCTCGGCCAGGGCCTCCCAGACGAAGGCCTGGTACGGCTCGTCCGGAGCGGGCGCCTCGCCGGTCCGGGCGACCCGGAGGCCTCCGCCCTCCCCTTCCCGGCGGAGCCGTCCGCGCGCCGCCAGGAGGTCGAGCACCATGGCCAGCAGGATCTGGAACGGCAGGCCCAGCAGCGTCAGCGCCTCGATGGAGGTGAGGTCCGCCACCTTGCCCGGCTTGCGGAAGGTGGACAGGCGCAGCCGCGGCGGCTCCCAGTCGTCGCGCTCCCAGAGCACGTCGGGAGCGGTGGCCGCCGCGCGGGCCAGCCCCTTGAGCTTGCGGCCGGCGATCAGCAGGGTCAGAGCGGAGAGGCCCAACAGGACCGGCAGCGCGTAGGTGAAGCGGCCGCGAGCCGCCCGCTGTTCCGCCTCCCGCTTTTCGCGCGCCGCCTCCGCCTCCTCCAGGACCTTCCGGGCCGCCGCGGCTTCCGCCGCCGCGACCAGGCCGGGGAACCGGCCGGCGGGCAGGTAGAGCTGAACGCGGTGATCGCCCCGCGCCGGCACGTCGTTCCGGTGGAAGCGGATCGAGAGGGCCGGCGGCTCGCCGGCGCCGCTGTAGGTGATGAGGTACCGCTCGTTGACCCACGGCTCCGTGCGCAGGCCCAGGGCGGCGGCGCCTTCGAGGCCCAGCTCTCCCGAATGCGGCGCGGGGACCGAAGGGAACGTCACCGTCAAGGTCTCGTGCGCCAGTGGCTCGTCCCAGGCCACGGGGCTCCAGTTGAAGACCACCAGTTCTTCGCCCTGGGGACCGCGCGTCGGCGCCACCAGGCCCGCCGCCGCGAGGTCCGCCCGGTAGGAGAAGCGGTAGGTGGCCTCGCCCGGACCCCAGGCCCGGCCTTCGGCCAGCACCACGTCCCACCGGTCCGTCCCGGCCGGGGTGATCGAGAGCGGCGCCACGCTGCCGTCGGGCAGCTCGGCCGTGCCGCCGGTGAATTCCGGCGCCGCCGTCTCCCCCTGGAAGTAGAAGCCGTGCATGGTGCCCGACGTCCGCCACCGGGCCTGATAGGTGACCTCCGCCACGCCGGACGCGCCGAGGACGGCCTCCACCTCCACCCATTCCAGCTCCCCCTGCGCCCGCGCCGCGCCCGGCCCGAAGAAGAGCCCCGCCAGCAGCGCCGCCGCGAGGATCCGGCCAGGCCGGAGAGAGAAGAGCGGGAGGGATGACATGGCTCCAGATCCGACGGTATGCGGGGCCGGGGGCCGGCGCGCCATCCATGGAGGTGGGGCGGGGATCGCTGGCGGGTGGGAGGGGCATCCGAACCGTGCCTTCAGGCACATCCGTGGGTAGCCCCACGGTTTCAACCTGGGGCGGGAGCGGTGCGCCGCCGTTGGAGTCCCGCGATACCGGCGGCCCGGCCGCCGCCCCGGGTTGAAACCCGGGGCTACGTCCCCTTGTCCCTGACGGGACGGCCAAAGCATCTTCTGCGCCGGGCCGGCTCCGGTCGGGCGTAGAATCATCCCCAGGTGACCCGTCCCTCCCTCGCCCCCCGCCCGCGGCTGGCGGCCGTCCTCGCCGTCCTGCCGCTCGTCCTGCTCGCCCAGGCCCAGGAGCCGCCCGCCCCGCCCGACGAGAGCGAGCGGATCGCCCACGATCTCGCGGCCTTCGGGTTCCACGTGACCTCCGGAGCCACTCCGGGCTACATCGACGAGCGCGCCTGCGAGCTCTGCCATACCGCGCTCGCGAAGGGGTATCAGCGCAAGGGAATGGCCCGCGCCTTCCGCCGCCCGCGTCCTGAGATCGACATCGAGGACTTCTCCGCGCCGCCCTTCTTCCACGCGCCCTCGGGACAGCACATGGAGATCCGCCGCGAGGAGGGCCGGCTCGTCTTCCGCCGCTGGCAGACGGACGCCCAGGGGCGGCCGATCCACAAGCTCGAACAGGATGTGGACTGGATCCTGGGATCGGGAGACCACGCCCGGACCTACCTCTATCGCACGCAGGGAGGCGAGCTTTACCAACTACCGCTGGCCTGGTACAGCCAGACCCGGAGCTGGGGCATGGCCCCCGGCTTCGACCGTCCCGATCACGAAGGGGTGCTCCGGCGCGTCAGACGGGAATGCGTCTTCTGCCACGCCTCCTATCCCGACCTGCCGGCCGGGGGCGACGCCTACTCCGCGCCCCAGGTCTTCCCCGCTTCGCTCCCCGAAGGGATCGGCTGCCAGCGCTGCCACGGCCCCGCCGCCGAGCACGTCTGGCTCGCCTGGGGCGGCGTCGGCTCGCGGGAGGAGATCCGGGCGAGCGTCTTCAACCAGGGCCGCCTGCCCCCATCCCAACGCGACGAGGTCTGCATGGCCTGTCACCTGCAGCCGACCGTGGCGATCCCCGGGCTGCGGCGCTTCGGCAAGGGGGACTTCTCCTTCCGCGCCGGCGAGCCCCTCGCGGACCATTTCGTCCAGGTGGACGTGGAAGAAGAGGGGCGGCCGGTTTCGGAGCGGTTCGAGATCAACCACCATCCCTACCGTCTGCGGCAGAGCCGCTGCTGGACCGCCAGCGCCGGCGCCCTCACCTGCCTCACCTGCCACGATCCCCATGAACGCGTGCCGGAGGAGAGACGGGCCGAGCATTACCGCGCCGCCTGCCTTACCTGCCATGGGGATCTTCCGAGGACACACGCACTCGGGTCCGCCAACTCGGGCGACTGCGTCTCCTGCCACATGCCGAAGCGGCGGACACAGGACGTCGTCCGCGTGGTGATGACCGACCACTGGATCCGGCGCCAGCCCGGGGGACCCGAGCTTCTCGCCCCGCTGAGCGAATCCGAGCCGGTCCTCACCGGCATCCGACTCATCGACAGCCGGGCTCCCCAGGGCGCCCTCGGCGAGGTCTACCGCGCCGCCGCCGTCGTGCGGATGGCCGCCACCGCCGAGGCCGTGGCCCATCTGGAGAAGTCGCTGGCGGCCGCCCGGCCGGCGGAGATCGAGCCCTGGCTGGACCTCGCGCAGGGGCAGATCCGCCGCGGCCGTTTCGCGGACGCCGAGCGGACGCTCCAGGACATCCTCGCCCGCCGTCCGGAGCATCCGCAGGCCCTGGAATGGCTCGCCCTGGCGCGCGCCGGGCAGAAGGACGCCGGCGGGGCCATCGAGATCCTCCAGAAGCTCCTGGCCCTGCCCTCCGCCGCGCCACGCCCCGAGGCCGAGTACAACCTGGGTCGGCTGCTCACCGCGCGGGACCCGGCCGAAGGCGCGAAGCACTTGGAGAAGGCGCTCGCGGCCCGACCCAATCTCGTCGCGGCCTGGTACCACCTGGGCCGCCTCCGGGCCGCTTCCGGACGGACGAACGAGGCCCTCGCCTGCTGGCGTCGCGCCCTGGAGATCGACCCGACCCACAGGGACTCCCTTCTCGCTCTCCAGGAAGCGGAGGGCTCCCCCCTGGGACCGCCGGCGTCCCGCCGGCCCACTAACTAAAAACGGAGTAAGTCTGCCGGCGGGACGCCGGCGGTCCCAGGAGACGTGCAGATTCAAAGTTGAACTTTGAATCTGCACGGATCTCCGGAAGAATAGGTCTTCTATTCCATGCCCCCTGAATCCCGCAAAGCCACCTCGAAGAACACCCTCGCCGCCCGCGCCAGGATGATGGTGGTCTCCAACCTGGGGTGGCTCGAAGGCTTTCCCCTCGAAGCCACGGAGGGCGGCGTCCGCTGGATGACCGTGCCGGCGCACGGCCCTTCGCGGGAGATCACCGTCGAGCGGCGCCATCTCAGCCGGGCCACGTACACCCTCAACAAGCTGCGCGACGAGCTGGCGCCGGCCCTGCCCCGGCTGGCCGAAGACCCCGACCTCTGGATGGCCTCGGTCGAGCGGCGCGTCGAGCTGCTCAAATCCCCTATCCACCAGGGTTCGCCCATGCCACGGCACCTCTTCGGCGAGCCGTTCTTTCCCAGGGCGTTCCGCGACCAGGCCTCGCGCCTCTCCAGCGGCGAGCCGCGGCTGCGGTCCCTCCTCGACGCGCTGTCGTGGATTCACGCGGGGCATCCCGAGAACGCCCGGGAAGCGCTCGACCTCGCCGTCGAGTGGAGCCCGGGACTGGAGCCCCTCGCGGCCCGCCTGGGCGAGCTGCCCGCGACCGTCACCCTGATCCGCCTGATCGCGCTCGCCGCCGGCCACGGCCGGGAGCGCGTACGGCCGCTGGCGGTCTGCGTTCTCGACGAACGGACCCACGACACCGTCCTGGAAGGGGGTGATGACTTCGGTAAACAGCTCCTGAAGAGCCTCGACAAGCAGGCCCTGGCCCCACTGCCTGAGCTGCCGGCCGGCTCCCTGGGCCGCGATCTCGCGGCCTGGTGCGAAGAGCTCGTCCAGCAGAGCCGCGGCGCCCGGCAGAGGGTCCTCCACCTCCTCGCCCTGGCCACGCCGCTGCGCCTCATCGAGAGCTGGGCGCTCTGGTGGGCGGAGACCCGCCGCCTGATGCGGGCGATTGCTCAGGCGCGCGCCCTCCCCTACCACAAGGAGACCTGGAACCGTCTGCGTATCCAGGTGGAAGCGCAACGGAAGGCGTGCCCTCCCGAGCTCGACACCGCCCGCTGGATGAAGAACCTGCGGCTGCACATGACGGGAGAGACGCTGGTCCCCACGGGCGCGCTGGCGCGTGTCCTGGCCCGCCTCCCCGACGAGCCCACCGAAACAGGGCGGGCCCTGATGTTCGGGCACTGGCACCGGTACAGCGGCTACACGTCCTCCAGGCTCGGGATGATGATCGCCGGCTTCGAGCGCTACCTGGGCCAGGGCGCCGGGGACCCGCAATGGCTTCGGCCCTGGGCCGGCTGGGACCCGGGCTCCGTCGACATGGAGGCGGTGGGGTATGACCCCGACCCGCCGCGGCGCACCGTCCTGGCGGCCTACGACTTCCTGGCGGCGGTCTCCAGGCGGCACGGAGCGCTCGAATCCACGGCCGCCGCCCGCGCGATGACGCTGTTCCGGCGGGCCAAAGATCCGGACCTGGCGGGCCGTCTCTTCGATTCGATCCACGAGGAGGAGATGTACGAGGAAAACCTCTCGTCCGACATGGACGAGCTGGCCATACGGATCTGCCGGGACCGGCCGGAGAGCTTCGCCGACGTGCTGCAGGGGCTGGAGGATCAGCAGGGCCGCTGGGACATCCCGCCGACGCAATGGCCCGAATCCCTCCTGGGGCCGTTGACCTCTGGAGCGCTGGGCGAGCTGACGCGCGAGGCGATCATTACGGGCCAGCTCGACCGCCTGGTCGCCTGCGGCGGCAAGGCGCTGCTGCTCGAAGCCGCGGGAGACCCGCTCCCTCTGCCCGTCCTCGGCGAACCGTCCGCGCCCGGCTGGGTGGAACGCTATCCGCCCCAGCTCCATCCGCCGCTGTGCCGCCTGGCGGTCCTGCTCGACGACGCCGAGGCCCGCGTCGCCCGCTGGCTGCGCGACGACCTCCCCGAAAGCTGGCGGCTGGAGCGCGAGATCCAGGGCATCGAGCGGCGGCTTCCCGAAGCGGACGAAGGTCGGCGATCCACCCTCCTCATCCGCCTTCGGAACCTGCGGGACCGTCTTGAGCGGCCGGAGCCCCCCAGCCCGGCGCGCCTGGAGCGCCTGACCGAGAAGCTCGACCGCGCCTGGGGACGCGCGGTGCTCGAACGCTGGGAGCGCGAGATGGACGCCCGCCTGTCACGGGCGCTGCGCGGCATGCTCGGCATCGAGGAGGTTCCGCCGTGGCTGACCGAGCCCGGCCCGCTCTCGCTCCTGGCCGCGGCCAGCCGGTTGCCCACCCCGGACCGGCGGCTCGCCTACCGCCTCTTCGCCCTGCGCTGCGGGCCGCCGCCCTGGGACCTGCGCGGCGAGCCCGAGAACCGCCGCTTCGTCGAAAGCCTGCCGCACCTCGACTGGCGCCCATGGATCGACGGCGCCGGCACGGTCGGGATCGAGGCCGGCGGCCGGCGTCTGCGGCTCGCTCTGGAAGACGATCCGCTGGAGATCTTCCGGATGGGGGCGCATTTCCAGACCTGCCTCCGCCCGGGCGGCATCAACTACGCGTCCGTGTTCGCCAACGCGGCGGACATCAACAAGCGGGTGCTGTACCTCCGCGCCGAGGACGGCCGCGTCCTGGGCCGCTGCCTGCTGGCGCTCACCGCGCGCGGCGAGCTCCTCACCTTCGCGGACTACTGCCACGACTCCAGCCTGGGCTTCGAAACGATCGCGGCGAGATTCGCGGATCAGCTCGCCGGGCGCATGGGGACGCGGCGGGCCGCGCGCGGGCCGGTCCCGGTCCTGGTCGCCCCGGATTGGTACGACGACGGCTCCTTCGATCTCGGCGGGCATTACCCGGCGCTGGAGGAAGGCTCGGCTCTGCGCGAGCGGCTGGCGAGCGTGCCTCCCGGCGAGGTCGTGGACGAGCTGCGGCGAGCGCTCCAGCCGGCGGGCCTCAACGAGGCCACCCTGCCGCGGGTGCTGACGCTGCCCGAGATCCACCAGCGGCCGGAGCTGGCCGTTCTTCTGCTGCGCCTGGTAGCGGACCTGCGGGCGTCGATCCCGGATGAGACGATCGTCACCGCGGCTGAGCTCGCCATGGAGGCTGGAGCCACGGACCAGGTCCGCCATCACCTGCTGCAACCGCTGACGGAGATCGCGCAGCGTGCGCTTTCCAGCTCCTGGCTCCGCTCCCAGGCTCCGGATCTGTTCGTCCGTCTCGATCCCTCGAAGCTGCTCTCCCTGCTCCGCCAGAGCCGCAGGACCTACCACGGCCGGGACTGGCTGGAAGAATGCGACAGCGACCGTCTGGAGCTCGCCGCCGCCGCCCTGGAGGCCCTCCATCGTCCGCGCCAGGCGCGCCAGCTGTGGATGCGCCTCGCCCACGACCCCGAGATACGCGCCAGTGAAGACCAGCGCGAGCGGGCGCGGGCGGCGCTGGCGTAGCCCACCTTCTCCGATATCCTTGTAGTCCTTCAGAGGAGAGGAAAATGAAGTCCGATAAAACCTACATGACCTATCCGAGAGCCGGCTCCCAGCTCGCCTTCGCCCGCGCGGCGACGGCCCTGGCGGCCATCAGCATAGGCGCCCTGGGCATGGGAGCCCTGGCGATCGGGGCTGTCGCGATCGGCCGCTTCGCGGTCAAGCGGTTCGCGCTGAAGGCCGGCGCGATCGACCGGCTGGTGATTCACGAATTGGAGGTTGGCCGGCTGCGGGTGCGGGAGCTCATCACGGAGAGTGAAACAAGGACCTAAAGGACATAAGGGACCTAAAGGACAAAAAGGACCCTAAAGGACGACGGGGGTAGTCGTTTATGTCCTTTAGGTCCTTTGAGTCCTTTAGGTCCTTTGAACCGCTTCTCAGTGCCCGTGGGGCGCCGCCGGCACCTGCCGGTCCACCTCGACGCCCGCCTTCCAGACCCTCTGGATCTTGCGGGTGTTCTTGATCTCCACGGTGGGGTCGCCCTGCACCAGGAGGAGATCGGCGCGCAGGCCCGGCGCGATGCGGCCGCGGTCGGCGAGGCGGAAGGCCTCGGCGGCGTTCGCGGTGGCGGCGGACAGCGCTTCGGCGGGCGTCAGGCCGGCTTGGACCAGCAATTCCAGGTCGCGGTGGATCAGAATGCCGTGCGCCGCGTGGTCCGTTCCGGCCAGGATCGGCACCCCGGCGGCGTGGAGCAGGCCGACGTTCTGCTTGGCGATCTCCAGGTTCGCCGGCGTCAGCGAGGTGACCGGCGGCGGCGCCAGCAGGAAGCCGATCTCCTCCTCCGTCATATAGGGCGCGAGGTCCGGGTCCGCCACCAGCGCGAGGCCGCCTTCGGGGGTCATGAACGACTCCTCCACCGCCAGCGTCCCCACCACGAAGACCCCCTTCATCACCGCCAGTTGCACGAAACCGGGGTCCGCCACCTCGTCGATGAAGATGTGCACCAGGCCGTCCACGCCGTCGAGGAGGAGGGTCTCGGCGCGGTACTGCTCGGTGACGTGCGCCACGGCCAGCTTGCCGTGGCTGTGCATCGCCTGCGTCAGCGCCTGGACCGTCTCGCGCGTGAGGGTCGGGACCTCGAAGTTGAACCAGGGGAAGCCGTCCTCCAGCATGATTTTCAGGTAGTCCGCGCCGTCCGCCACGCGCGCGGCCACGAAAGCCTCGGCTTCCGCCGGACCCGACAGCGTCGGCCGCTCGGGGATGTTGGGCGTGAAGTTGTAGGGATAGCCCTCCGGCAGCGTGGCCGGGCTGATGGCGCTGAAGAAGTCCGCGCGGTAGGGCGCGCCCGTGCGCTGCTGCTCGCGGCGCATGCTGGCCGCGAAGTGCGGCGTGGTCCACATGTCCATCTCGGTGGTGACACCGAACTGAAGGGCCCGCTCGAGCTCCTGGCGGGTCCGGGCGTGGGCGTGGGAATCGATGAAGCCGGGCAGCAGCGTCGAGCCGGCGCCGTCGATCACGGGAACGCCCGCGGGCACGGGGACGCCCTGGCCCACGGCGTCGATGCGGCCGTTGAGGACGACGACGGTGGCGCCCGGGATCACCTGGGATCCGTCGAACACCCGGACGTTGGCGATGGCGAAAGAATCGGAAACGGTGGACGGCGGAGCCGCCGAGGCTCCGGCCGGAAGAAAAGCGAAAGCAAGCAACGCCAGCGAGAGGCGGAAAATCGATCGCATGGGAAGAATCCTTTCTGTAGGTCGTGGGCGTCCCTCCCCGGGCGCCCTCCTGCGCTACAAGACGCTTCCCGCGACGCGATTCCCTCACGCTTCCCGGAATCGGCCTCCTACAACTGGCCGCTCAACAGGTAGCAGGCCCGGTCCTGCATCCGGTGCCAGAAGCGGTAGCCGTGGTCCCAGGTCTGGGCCTTCAGCTCGGTGCAGCTCCTGCGGTCCTCTTCGAACGCCGCTTTCAGCGTGGCGGCGATATCCTGGTCGATGATCCCCACGCCCGCCTCCTCGTTGATGTCGAAGGAGCGGCTGTCCAGATTGGTCGAGCCGACGTGGGACCAGAGGCCGTCGATGATCACGATCTTCTGGTGGATCATGGTTTTTTCATGACAGTAGATCTTCACGCCGGCATGGAGCATGTCGCTGAAGTGCCGGTGCCCGGCGTGGCTGACGACCGGGCTGTCCGTGACCTTGCCCGGCACCATGATCCTGATGTCCACGCCGCGCGCGATCGCCTTCTTGAGGAGGGCGACCGTCTCTTCATCCGGGATGAAGTAGGGGTTCTGGATGATCAGCTCCTTCTGCGCCGAGGCGATGGCCATCTTGAACATCAGCTCGAGGTCCGAAATGCCGCCGAGGGGGGCTCCGGAGAGGACGTGCATGCGGAGGTTCCCCTCGTCCTCCAGGTGGGGAAAGTATTTCTGCCCCACCAGCACCTCGCCCGTCTCCTCGACCCAGTGCTGGGTGAAGACCGACTGCACGGCGTTGACGATCGGTCCCCAGAGCTTCACGCCGGTGTCGCGCCAGTGCTCCTTGTCCTCGCCGTTGCCGGTCCACAGCCGCGAGATGCCGTGGCCGTTGATGAAGGCCATCCGGCCGTCGAAGACCGCCACCTTGCGGTGCGTCCGCTTGTTGAGCTGCCCGATGTCGGCGATCCGGATGGGATGGAAGCGGGTCAGCTTGACGCCCGCTTCCTTCATCCGGTCGCGCAGGTAGCCCTTCATCTTCATGCCGCCCAGGGCGTCGACCATGACGCGCACCTCGACGCCTTCGCGGGCGCGCTTCGCGAAGGCGGCGGCGACCTGATCGCAGATGTCTCCGGACCACCAGACGTAGGTCTCGAAATGGATGGTTTCCCTGGCGTCGGCGATGGCCGCGAGCAACTCGTCGAAGTACCGGCCGTTCTGAAATATCTCGGCCTTGTTCCCCTGCAGGATGACCGCCTTGGTCATGCCGGCGATCGAGGGCAGGGCCTCTTCGAAGCTGTCCAGGTCCGGGACGCGGACATGAAACTTCCGTTCCTTCAGGTTGTTCCAGAGCATCACCGCCAGGAGGACGGTAATGAAGATCCATGTGATCAACACCCAGAGAGGAATTTCGGTCATGATCTTGTCTCAGAGCTGTTCGTTCACCATATAGGAGAGACGGTCTACGGTCCTGTGCCAGAGGGAACGCTTCTCCCATGAGGCGGCGTCCAGACGCGTGCTGTACCGCAGGTCGTCCTCAAAAGATTTTTCGAGACGGGCCGCGACGTCAGGGTCGATCAGGCCGACGCTGGCCTCGTCGTTGATGTCCAGCGAGCGGTCGTCCAGGTTGGTGGAGCCGACGTGGGACCAGAGATCGTCGACGATCATCACCTTCTGGTGGTTCAGGGTCCGCTGGTATTCATAGATCTCGACGCCGTGCTCCAGCAGCTCCTGGAAGCGGCGGTGGCCGGCGTGGCGGACGATCGAGCTGTCGGTGACCTGCCCCGGCACCATCACGCGCACCTTGACGCCCCGCCGCACGGCCTTTTCCAGCAGCCCCACCATCTCGCCGTCGGGGATGAAGTAGGGGTTCTGGATGATCAGCTCCTTCTGCGCCGTGGCGATGGCCAGCTTGTAGAGCAATTCGAGCTGCGAGACGCCGCCCTGGGGCGAGCTGGCGGTCACGTGGGCGCGCACGGGCCCCACGGCCGGAAGCTTTGGAAAGTATTTCTCCCCCACCAGCACCTCGGCGGTCTGCTCCACCCAGTTCTCGGCGAAGACCGCCTGGATGGAATTGACGATCGGACCTTCGAGGCGCACGCCGGTGTCGCGCCAGTGCTCGGCGTCCTGACCGTTCCCCGTCCACTCCTGGGCCACGCCGTGGCCGAAGACGTGGGCCACCTTGCCGTCGAAGATGGCGAGCTTGCGGTGGGTGCGGTTGTTGATCAGGCCGAGGTCCTGGATCTCGAACGGGTGATAGAAGGAGATCTTGACGCCGGCGTCCTGCATCCTTTCGAACAGCTCGTCGTCCCCCTTGTTGGAGCCGGCGGCGTCCAGGGTCAGCCGCACCTCCACGCCCTGGCGGGCCTTGGCGGCGAGGGTTTCCGCGAGACGGTCGCAGATCTCGCCCTTCCACCAGACGTAGGTCTCGAAATGGATGCTCTGCCGGGCTTTGGCGATGTCGTCGAACAGGACGGGGAAGAAGCCGTCGCCGTTCTCCAGCACCTGGACCCGGTTGCCGGGGACGATGGGAGATCCCGTCAGGCTGGCGACGGACGGCAGCGCCTGCTCGAAGTCCGCCAGGTCGGGGACGCGGACGTGCGATTCGCGCTCTCTCTGGATGGACCAGAGGAGAAGGAACAGAAAGAGGATGACGCCGGTGACCGTGATGGCGGTCCCGTAGGAGATTTCCAGGACACGCCGCGGCTTGTGCTGCGAAGGGGGTTTGTCGTCGGCCCCCTCAGACTTTCTCAGAGGTACGCTCATCGTTCGGGCCTCCAGCCGGCTGGGAGCGCCGAAGCTCCACGAGCACGGGCCAATGGTCGGAGGGCCCCACGCGGACGACCTGATACCCCGTCGTGGTCCAGCCCGGGTCGGCGAAGACGTAGTCGATGCGCTGCCGCATGTAGCGGTGCGTACAGGCCATGTCCTCTCCGCACATCCGGAAGACCTCCGCCGCCAGCAGCGTCCTCACTTCGGGCGCGCCGGGGGGCGCGTTGAGGTCTCCAACCAGGACGAAGGGCTCTGAACCTTCCTTGAGCCTCTTCAGCAGCCCATCGATCTGCACGGACCGTGCCGTCCTCCCCCACCGCCCCCAGGCGGCCAGGTGGGTGACGTAGAAGTCGAGCTCGGCGCCGGAGACGGCGAGGCGGGAATGCAGCACGGTGCGCTGTTCCCCGGCGCCGGGCAGGGGGACGACCTCGCCGGAGCGGACCTCGCCGGTGGTGAGCACGGCGTTGCCGAACTCGCCGCCGCCGGTGAAGTCGAAGCTCTTGCCGAAATGGACGTTCATCCCGGTCAGCCGGGCGAGCGCTTCGGCCTGGTCCTCCAGCCGCGAATGCCGGGTGGCGCGGTGCAGCTCCTGCACCCCGACGACGTCCGGCTCCGCCTCGGCGATGGCGCGGGCCACGCGATCGACGTAGGTCCGCGACCAGCGCGCGCCATGCCCCCCGACGTTGTAGGACATGACCTTGAGGCTGACGTCGGCCATGCCGGGATCAGGGTGCGAAAGGCGTGCCGGGGCCCTCACCACCCCGGCCCTCCTCTCCCGACCCCTCCCTCCCACCCACACCGGGAGAGGAGGGAGAGGTTAGCCAGAAGAAGCCAAATGAAGCTTCTTCATCCCCCTCTCTCCCGGTGTGGGTGGGAGGGAGGGGTCGGGAGAGAGGGGGTAGGGGGAGTGAGGGCGGTACGACCGGGAGGATGGGCGGGCGGGCGTCAGTGCTGATGGTGCTGATGCTCTCCCGGCGGGCGCTCTCCCCCGCCCTCCTTCTTGTGCACCTCGTCCAGCACCTGCTTCTTCCGCTCCAGCAGCTCCCAGGCGGTCACGCCCTCGACGGCGCCGCGCCCTTCGATCCAGGCCTCGGTACACTCGCCGCAACAGGGACCTTCCTTGCGGATGGCCTCGCGGCAGTGGCACTCGCCGTATTTGAGAAGGCATTGGGTGCAGGGGGGCTCCACGCAGCAGGCGTAGCGACCCTGGCGGGCCAGATCGGCCTTGACCGCCTCCACCTCCCCCTGGATGTGGGTGATGCGGGCGTCGGAGGGCGCGGCGTGGCGGTGCCCGCCGGAGCCCGCGGGGGCGGCGTGCTGCGCCTGATAAGCGGCGCAGGCGGCGAGAGACAGGGCGAGCACGAGCACGAGGAGACGGACGAGGGCGTTGCGGGACATGGCGAGCCTCCCTCAGAAGTCGCGGACGATGTTGAAGCCCAGGCGGACGTCCCCGGAATCGAAGCCGGCCGCGAAGTCGCCGCCCAGCATCTGGTCGACCGTGGAGGCCCGCGAGTTGCCCAGCACGATCTCGAAGATGTGCCCGCCCACGGCCTTGGACAGGGCGACGTGCCAGGCGGTCTCGCTGGCGTCGAGGTCGCCGTTCTCGGGCACCACCTCCAGCTCCACCAAGTAGCTGCCGGGCAGCGGGAAGGTGATCCCCACCGGGACGTTGAAGGCGTTCTTCAGGAGCGGCGTGTCCGCCACCCAGGAGGGCGAGAGCAGGAGGTTCACCCCGGGGCGGAGCTGCCGCGCCAGGAGGAGCTGGACGAAGGGGCGCTCGGCGTCCTCCACCCCCTCCCGGCGTAGGAAGTCGGCTCCCGCCCGCACGGCCAGGGTCAGGGGCACGCGGGGAGCCTGCTCCAGGAGGAGGAACTTGCCCGCCAGCTCGTAGTCCTCCTGGAAGGAGACGCGATAGAGCGAGAGATCGAAATGGCGGGTCAGCCCCACGCCGAGGCCGATGCCGGTGTCCGCGCCGCCGTCGAGCCCCCAGAGGTCGTGCTCGTCGCCGTCGTTGACCGTCTGCTGGAAGCGGTGGGTGAAGATCACCTCCACCTTGCGCGCCCCGATGGTGTAGGGCGTGGCGCCGTTGACCAGCCGGGTCCCCAGCGGATCGCGGCGGACCGGCTCGTATGGCCCCGGCTCCTGGGCCGCGGCGTTATCCGCCAGGAGCAGCGCCAGGAGCGGAAGGATCACGGCGACGGCGGCTCTCATGGATGTCCTCCTCAGTCGTTCGGAGCGCCGGCGCGGATCCAGGCCGCGATGCCGTCGATCTGAGCGGACGTCAGGTACGGCGGGCCGTCCTGGGGCATGCGGTCGCCGGTGATGCTCGGGTCGCCTCGCAGCTTGAGGATCAGATAGCTCCGCTCCGGGTCTCCGGGCTCCACCCGGTCCAGGCCGCTCTCTGTCGAGGAGCGGTTCACCAGCTCGCCGTGGCTGCGGCCGGCTGCGAGGACGAGACCGCCCGAGGCCGCCGAGGCCGCGTGGCAGCCCGCCTTGGCGCAGGTGGGGGTGAAGATCTCCGACTGGATCCGCGCGAAGGCGAAGGCCGTCGCGCTCCCGGCCTCGGGCGGCGGCTCGGTCGGGGACTTCACCGTGCCGCAGCCCAAGAGGAACAGCGGGAGAAGGATGCTAAGGGCAGGTCGCGAAAGCAGTGACATCCTGTATGGGGGGCGCCGTCCGGTTCAGGGGATTGAAATACCCCCTGGTCCGGCCGGTCTGGGTATCGGTCACCACGACGGCGAATTCGACGTTGGTCGTCGCCGCGTAGAAGACCCAGTAGTGGTTGTAGGGATCGACACAGGCGTTCAGGACCTTGATCAGCATCTCGAGGTTGGCGGCCGAGAAGAAGTAGAACAGCCCCGAGTCCGGCGCGGTGGGCACCGGCTGCGCCATGGCCGGGCTGGCGCCGCTCCCCGTGGAGAAGTCGACCTCCACCTTGAAGCGGTTGTTGTTCACGCAGAGGGCCGTGGGGCCGGCCACGCACTGCGCGATCTCGCTCAGGGTGGCGGTCCCGGCCTCGTTCGAGTAGCCGGAATTCGCCGTCCCCGCGCCGGCGGCGCGGACGCGGAAGAGGTAGAAGGTCGCGGGGTCCAGACCGGTTGCGATGTAGCTGGTGACGTTGGGCCCCACCGCGGCGATCTCCTGGAAGGCGCCGCCGACCGTCCGGCGCTCGACGCGGAAGCCGGTCTCGCTGTTCGAGGTGTCGTTCCAGGCCAGCAGGATCTCGGAGGTGGAGCCCGCCGTGGCCTGGAGGTTGGAAGGGGCGGTGAGCGGGCCGCCGGGGCTGCCGCCGTCGTTGTCCTGGATGGTCAGGGTCGCGGTCCTGCGGGCGTCGTCCAGGATGGCGCCGCCCGTGGGGTTGGTCAGGTTGAGCAGGACCGTCTCGTTGGGTTCGGCCGCGGTGTCGTTCAGGATCGTGAAGGTGAAGCTCTTGGGGTCGTCGTCGCCGTCCGGCCAGGAGAGGGTGCCGCTCTTCGGCGTGAAGTCCTGCCCCGAGGTGGCCGTGCCGCCGACGGCGCTGTACAGGACCGTCACCGCGCCGTCGTCGCCGTCGACGCGTTGGACGTTGATCGTCGCCGTCCCCGCCCCTTCGCTCACCGAGTAGGCCGCCAGGCTGAAGCGGATCGTCCCCCGCTGCTCTTCTCCTCCGCCCTGACCCTGCACGATCACCCGGCCGGCCATGCCGAGGTTGCCCTGGGCGCCGTGCAGCGTGCAGTAGTAGCCGTAGGTGCCGGGCGTGTTGAAGGTGTGGGAGAAGGTCCAGGCGTCGGAGGACGGCTCGCCGCTCGAAAAGCTGTTGTCGTCGGCGCGGACGTTGTGGGTCCCGCCGCCGTTGGTCCACAGGACCGTGTCACCGGGCTGGATGGTGACGGTCTGGGGGCTGAAGGTCAGGCTCGAGGTCGCGGTGACGGTGACGGTGGCCGCCCGCGCGGACCACGGGGCGAGCAGGGCGGCGGCGAGGACGACCGGAACGAGCTTCAGGGCGCCAGGACTGGACGGCATGGATTCTTCTCCTATTCGTATCCAGGGGTCGGAGGGGGCGCGGAATCGCCCACCCGGACCGATCCTTTCATGTTGCAACAGTCCTTGTGCGTCTGGCAGGAGTAGTCGAACGTCTGATTGGCCTCCAGGAAGCGCCGCTCGAACACGGCTCCCGACGCGGCCAGGCGATTGCCGCTGTCGAACGCGCCGTTCAGGGCCGTGACGGTGTGGTCGGGGGTGGTCCCCTGCATCACCCAGCGTATGGTGTCCCCGGGATTGATGATCACCGTCCGTGGCTCGTAGGAGTTGTCCTTGACCACGACCGTGACGGTCTTGGGGCCGGCGCCCCCCGGCTCCGTGGGTGACGAGCCGCCGCCTCCGCAGGACAGGGCGAGCAGGACCGCCGCCAGCGCCCCGGCCGACTTCCAGAGATGCCTTTGGATCCGCGACATGACAGGTCCCTCCTTTCGCGTGGTGGGTTCCCCGCCGGCCGCAAAAGGTTCTTTTCGCCTTCCCTTGAACCTTTTCCCCCGTTGGCGGAACATACAGTCCGGCATGCCGCAGAACGACGAGCTGGCGCTGCTGCGCCAAGTGGCCGCCAAGGACCGCAAAGCGTTCGAGGCGCTGTACCACCTCTACTTCCGCCGCCTGTTCGGCTACGTGATGAAGATCACGCGGCGCGCCGACCTCGTCGAGGAGGTGCTCAACGACGTCATGCTCGCCATCTGGAAGGGCGCCGCGAGCTTCGACGGCCGTTCCCGTCCTTCGACGTGGATCTTCGGCATCGCCTACCACAAGGCGCTCAAGGCGCTGACGCGGCATCCGGAGGACCGCGAGCGCCCCGACCGCGGACCCGAGCCGGTGGACAGCGAGGAGCCCGAGAGCCTGGCGGCGCGGCGCGAGCTCGCCACCGTCCTCGGGCGCGCCCTCGGAGCGCTGCCGCCGGAGCAGCGGGCGGTGGTCGAGCTGGCCTATTACCAGGGGCTCGGGTACCCGGAGATCGCGGAGATCGTCGGCTGCCCGGTCAACACCGTGAAGACGAGGATGTTTCACGCCCGGCGCCGGCTGCGGGAGATGCTGCCGGACCTGGGCGTTTCCAGTCATGCTGGCTAGGTTTTCGGGAGAACGAACGAAATGAGGGAGCGGAAGGACCGCGAGCGGGTCCACCGGAGGGTCTGGGAGCTGCTGCCCTGGCACGTGAACGGCACCCTCTCTCATCAGGAACGCGAGCGGGTGGAGGCCCATCTCGCGGAGTGCCTCCTCTGCCAGGAGGAGGAGAGGGCCTGCCGCCGCACCGCCGCGGTGGTGCGGGAGACCGGCGACGCCTCCCCCTCGCCCCACCCCGTCCAGTTCCAGCGCCTGCTGGCCCGCGTCGAAGAGCACGAGCGCGAGGAAGCGGAGCGGCGCGGCCGGGGACGGCTTGCCCGGCTCCTCGGCGACACGCCTCGCTTCGCGCGCCGCGCCCTCCTCGCCCAGGCGGCCGTGATCCTGGTGTTGGTGGGAGCCTTGATCTGGATGGCCCTGCCGCGGCCCGCCGAGTACGTCACGCTCTCGGACCCCTCCCCGCCGCCGGTCGCAGGTGAACAACTGCGGGTCATGTTCGCCCCGGGGACGACCGAGCGGGAGATCCGCGAGCTGCTGCTGGCCTTCCGGGGCGAGATCCGGGCCGGTCCCTCCCCCCTCGGCGTCTACACCGTCGAGATCCCGGACGGCAGCGACCGGGAAGTGGTGCTGGCCCGCCTCCGTTCCGAGCCCCAGGTGACCTTCGCGCAGCCGGACTCCAGCGCCGCGCAGGACGGCCGATGATCCCGCCCCTTCGCCTCGGAGCGCTCCTCGCCGGGATCTTTCTGACCCTGTCCTGCGCCGGCTCCGTTCCCCGGCCGGCGGAGCCTCCCGCGGGCGCCAGCCAGGCAAGCGCCAGCCAGCAGGTGATGGTCACCTATCCGCCGGCCCCGCCCTCGATCTGGGCGAAGAACTCCGCCGAGATCGCCCGCAACTACGGCCTGCGGTTCGTGGGCGCCTGGACCATGACCTCCCTGGGCGAGCAGTGCGCGGTCTTCGAAGTCCTCCGGGGCTCCGCCGACAGCGTCGTCCGCCGCCTCTCCTCCGACCCGCTGGTCGGCCTGGCCCAGACCATCCAGACCTTCGAGACCCAGGCCTACAACGATCCGCTGGCCCATCTCCAGTACAACTCGCAGACCCTGCGCCTGGACCAGGCCCACCGCATGGCCACCGGCAAGGGGGTGCGCGTCGCCGTGGTGGACACCGGAGTGGACATCGATCATCCCGACCTGCGGGGGCGGGTCATCGTGGCCCAGGACTTCGCGGGCAAGGGCCAGAGCTCGTTCACGACCGACGTCCACGGCACCGCCATCGCCGGAGTGATCGCCGCCTCGGCCAACAACGACGTCGGGATCGTCGGCGTGGCCCCGGAGGCGCAGATCCTCGCCCTCAAGGCCTGCTGGCACCTGCCGTCCCGGCGCGGGGCGATGTGCAACAGCTACACGCTGGCCCAGGCCGTGGACTTCGCCGTCGCCCAGGGCGCGCAGGTGCTCAACTTCAGCCTCGCCGGCCCGAAGGACCCGATCCTCGGCCGCCTGCTCGGCGCCGCCCTCTCCCGCGGGATCGTGGTGGTGGCCGCCGACGGCGGGCCGTCCCTCGATTTCCCCGCCACCCGGGAAGGGGTGATCGGCCTGCGGGGCAGCGATCCTCTCCGGGGCGGCCTGACCGGGCCGGACAAGACCCTCTCGTCGCTGGCGGCCCCGGGCGTGGACATCCTCACCACCGCTCCCCCGGATTCCTACGATTTCTTCTCCGGCAGCTCCCTCGCCGCGGCCCAGGTCTCCGGGATCGCCGCCCTGCTCCTGGAGAAGAATCCGAAGCTCACCCCCGCCCAGGTCGCGGAGATCATCCGCAGGACCGCCCATCCCCTCGCCGCCACCTCGGTCAGCCAGGTGGACGCCTGCGCCGCCCTGGCCAGCGCGCAGGGGCACGGCGACTGCGGATAGGCCCTCACCACCCCCAGCCCCTCCTCTCCCGCCCCCTCCCGCCCTCCCTCACCGGGAGAGGAGGGGAGACTGCTTTTCTGGCTTGTATTGAACGGGCGGGGGCGCCCTCTCCCGGTGAGGGAGGGTGGGAGGGGGCGGGAGAGGGTCGGGGTGAGGGCTCTCGGTAGATAATCAGCGTCACGCCGCCCGCGGAGCGGGCAGGAGGAACCATGGCGCGCGCCGGCAGGAAGATGAAGATCGGCAAGCGGTATCACCGTCCGGGCACAGCCCCCGGGACCCTCACTCCTCCCGACTCGACGGCCACCGGCCCCATCCGCGTCACGGTGATGGACTACGGGCCCGACAAGCTGGTCGAGAAGAAGATCGACCGCGTCGAGGACCTCGCCCCCTACTGCGACACCCCCACGGTCACCTGGATCAACGTCGAGGGCCTGAACGACGTGACGGTGATCGAGAAGATCGGCAAGCTGTTCGGGTTCCACCCCCTGGCCCTGGAAGACGTCCTCAACTGCGGGCAGCGGCCCAAGGTGGAGGACTACGGCAGCTACCACTTCCTGGTCATGAAGTCGCTGCTGATGCGCGACGGCGAGCTCGAAACGGAGCAGATCAGCTTCTTCCTCAGCGGCAACTACATCATCACCTTCCAGGAAGTGCCGGGGGATTCGTTCGAGGCCGTGCGCGACCGCATCCGCAAGGCCAAGGGGCAGATCCGCCGCATGGGGCCGGACTACCTGCTCTACGCCCTCATCGACGCCCTGATCGACGAGTACTTCCCGGTGCTCGAAAAGTACGGCGAGCGCATCGAGGAGCTCGAGAACGAGGTCGTCCTGAACCCGACGCCGGAAACGATCCAGGCGATCCATCAGGTGAAACGGGAGCTGCTGCTCCTCCGCCGCTCGGCCTGGCCGGAACGCGAGGTCATCAACGCCCTGCAGCGCGAAGAGTCCGACATCGTCCGCCCCGAGACCCAGGTCTTCCTGCGCGACGTCTACGATCACACCATCCAGGTGATCGACATGATCGAGACCTTCCGCGACCTCGCCTCCGGCATGCTCGACGTCTATCTCTCCAGCGCCAGCAACCGCCTCAACGAGGTGATGAAGGTGCTGACGATCATCTCCACCATCTTCATCCCTCTGAACTTCATCGCCGGCGTCTACGGCATGAACTTCCACCGCGAGGCGAGCCCGCTGAACATGCCGGAGCTCTACTGGTACTTCGGGTATCCGACCGCCTTGACGCTGATGGCCGTGGTCGCCGGCGGGCTGGTCATGTATTTCAAGCGGAAGGGCTGGTTCTGAGGGAGGATCGGGCCATGCAGGACGGCAGGTCTTGAGAGACCGCGTCGCGAAGCTGAAGCCCGCCCTGAGCCTGCTCTTCTTCGCGCTGGCTCTCTGGCTCCTCCATCGCGAGCTGCGGGACTTCCACTACCGCGACGTCATCCGCTTCCTGGACGCGTTGCCGGCCCGGCGCGTCCTCCTCGCGTTCGGCTGCGCGGCCGGCGGCTACCTGGCCCTCACCGGCTATGACGCCCTGGCGCTCCGCTTCCTGGGGCTCCGCCTCCCCTACCGCAAGGTGGCCCTGGCCTCCTTCACCGGCTACGCCTTCAGCAACACCCTCGGGCTGCCTCTCCTCACCGGCACGCCGCTGCGCGCCCGCCTGTATTCGGGATGGGGGCTGACCGCTCTCGACGTCGCCCGGGTGGTGCTGTTCAGCCAGCTCACCTTCTGGCTGGGATTCGGCGCCCTCTCCGGCGCCGTGTTCCTGGCGGAGCCCATCGTCCTGCCGGCGCGGCTGGGGCTGCCGGTCGCGACCCTCCGTCCGCTGGGCGCTCTCCTGCTGGGGCTGATCGCCGCCTACCTCGCGGTTTCGGCGCTCCGCCGCCGGCCGTTCATCCTGCGGGGGATGGAGCTTCCGATGCCCCGCCCGCCGGTGGCGCTGGCCCAGATCGCCGTCTCCTGCGCGGACTGGATCTTCGCGGCGGCGGTGCTCTACAGCCTCCTGCCCGATGCGTGGAACCTCACCTTCGCGCATTTCCTCGGCGTCTTCCTCTTCGCCCAGGTCGCGGGCCTGATCAGCAACGTGCCGGGAGGGCTCGGGGTCTTCGAGACCGTCATGGTGCTGCTCCTGCCGCCGGAGCTGCCGCGGCCGCAGCTCCTCGCGGCCATGGTCGCCTGGCGCGGGGTCTACTATTTCCTCCCCTTCCTCCTCGCCGTGGCCTCGCTGGCCGTCTATGAGCTGGGACGGCGGCGCGAGCAGATGGGCCGCCTGGCGCGGAGCGTGGGCGGACGGGCGCCGGACGTCGTGCCGCAGCTCCTGGCGAGCTCCACCTTCGTGGGCGGCGCCGTGCTCCTCGCCTCGGGCGCCACCCCGGCGGTCCACTCCCGCCTGAGCTGGCTGCGGGACATCCTGCCGCTGCCGGTCATCGAGGTCTCCCATTTCCTGGGCAGCCTCGCGGGCGCCGCCCTGCTGTTCCTGGCCATCGGCCTGCAACGGCGGCTCGACGCCGCCTATCAGCTCACCCTGGCTCTGCTGGCGAGCGGCGTCGTCTTCTCCCTGGCCAAGGGTCTGGACTGGGAAGAGGCCCTGATCCTGGCGGTGATGCTCGCAGCGCTCGCGCCCTGCCACCGCCACTTCCACCGCAAGGCCGCCCTCACCGCCCAGCCCTTCACCCCCGGCTGGATCGCCGCCATCGCCATCGTGATCCTGGGCTCCCTCTGGCTCGGATTCTTCGCCTACAAGCACGTCGACTACTCGCACGACCTGTGGTGGCATTTCACGCTGCTCGGCAACGCGCCCCGCTTCCTCCGCGCCTCGGTGGGAGTGGCGGCCCTGGCCCTGGCGCTCGGCATCGGCCGCCTCCTCCGGCCGGCGCCGCCCGAGCCTTCGTTGCCGGGGCCGGAAGAGCTCCAGCGCGCCGCCGCCGTGGCCGCCGCTTCGCCGAAGACCTCCGCCTGGCTCGCCCTGCTCGGCGACAAGGAGCTGCTCTTCAACCAGAGCGGGGACGCTTTCCTGATGTACGGCGTCGAAGGCCGGAGCTGGGTCTCGATGGGCGATCCGGTCGGTCCCGCCCGGGAACGTAGCGAGCTCGCCTGGAGGTTCCGCGAGCTGGCCGACCGTCACGGGGGATGGACCTGCTTCTATCAAGTCGGTCCCGAGAGCCTCCACCTCTACGTGGACCTCGGCCTCTCCCTCGTCAAGCTGGGCGAGGAGGCGCGAGTCCCCTTGTCCGGCTTCACCCTGGAAGGGAGAGACCGCAAGAAGCTGCGGCACGCGTACCGGAAGCCCCAGGAGGAAGGCTGCCGCTTCGAGGTGATCCCCGTCGAAGGGGTGGACGAGGCGCTCCTCGACGACCTGCAACGGATCTCGAACGACTGGATGGGCGGCAAGAACACCCGCGAGAAGGGATTCTCCCTGGGTTTCTTCGACCGCGACTACCTGCGGCGCTTCCCCATCGCACTGGTCCGGAAGCAGGAGAAGATCGTGGCCTTCGCCAATCTCTGGCCGTCCGGCGGCGGCGAGGAGCTGTCGCTCGACCTGATGCGCCATACAGGCGACGCTCACCACGGGGTGATGGACTACCTCTTCATCGAGCTGATGCTCTGGGGAGCGGCGCGGGGCTATCGCTGGTTCAACCTCGGGATGGCTCCCCTGTCCGGCCTGGAAGCGCGCTCCCTGGCGCCGCTCTGGAACCGGATGGGCGCCCTGGTCTTCCGGCACGGCGAGCATTTCTACAATTTCCAGGGCCTGCGGCAGTACAAGGACAAGTTCGGCCCCGTCTGGGAGCCGCGCTACCTCGCCTGCCCCGGAGGCCTCGCCCTGCCGCGCATCCTCGCGGACATCGCGGCGCTGATCAGCGGCGGGTATCGGGGGGTGTTGGGGAAGTAGCCGTCCAAGCCAACATCGCCAGCACGACCGACGGCGCCCAAACCCACATCATCTCGCTCGCGATCACCGCCAGCCCGCGCTCCGAGAAGAAGCGCGCGCCGATCGGCGAAACCTCGATCGGACGGAAGGGGAAAAAGTACCGGGTGGTATCGAACGGCGAGAGCAGGGCGATCCCAAGACCGCCGTCGGTCATGGCATCCAGAAGTCCATGCGAGGCGGTGACCGTGAACAGATAGGCCCAGAGCCTCGCGCGGCCGATCTCCGGATCATCCTTCCGGCGCGCCAGAGGCAGGACCAGCGTGGCCAATACAGCGGCGAAGGCCAGAGAATGGCTCAGGCCCCGGTGCCCCAGGACATCCCCATAGCGGATGCCTAACGGAAAGCCGATCACGTCCGCGTCGGGCAACACCGCGCAGACCGCTCCCAGACCGAGAACCCGCGCCTGCGCCTTGCGTCCGAAGAACGCGGCGCCGAGCCCGAGGGCGGCGACGGCGTGGGAGAGGATGGTCGGCATAGGGAGAGAATACTCCGTCAGAGCCTGGAAGACCTAACAAAACCGGTTTACAAACCGGCCCAACGGGCCGGGAGAACTAGAAGCCCAGGGATGAGGCCGAAGGCCGATTCCCTGGGTGAGACAGCCCCCGTACATTCCGGCGGCCTGAAAGGCCGCGAGAATTTCTGTTGGGGCCAGCCCACTTCGGTTCAGACGTGGTTCTCGCGGCCCTTCAGGCCGCTTTAATAACCGTTTCCTTTTACCCAGGGCATCGGCCTTCGGCCTCAGCCCTGGGCTACTTCTCTCGGCCCGTTGGGCCGATTTTGTTAGGCACGCTTACCCTCCTCCCCAAAGCCGGAAATACCACCCGAAGATCGCGCGGCCACCGGCGGGCCACAAGCTGAAGATCAGAAAGCTGACCAGGGCGAGAGGCAGGCTGACCAGTCTGTAGAGCGACCCCTGGTAGAACGAAGAGACTGCAAAGAAGGCGGCTAGACAGGACAGGACCCCGGCGAGGTACAAGAGAACCATGCCCCAGACAGGCACGCCGGGAAGGAAGCCATGGATCGTCAGGACTGCAAAAGCCGCCCAGCCCGCCTGCAGGAAGCAACTGACGGCAAGATTCGAGATCATAAAAGCATTGGGACGATCGTCCAGGTTGACTCGGAACCAGCTTTGGATGCGGTGAACCAGCGCAGCCACCGCCCAGAGGATGACCCACAGGACGACATACCCCTTCGCCAGGGCCAGCGCAAGCGTCGCCTTGCCCGGAGGCCAGAGCAGCAGCGCGATGAGCAGGAGGAAAAAGATATTCAGGACCAGGGCGACGAAGATTTCAAACAGATCTTTCCGGTCGTCATGCATCAACCATCTGGCGAAATCTCCCATCAATGTGAGCTTTCATGCCCTTGGTGACAGCGCCGCCGGCGGTGAGAAGATTGAAGATCAGGTAGAGAGCTTGCGCTTCACCTCTTCAAAAGGGACGGTCCTCCCCGCTCGCACCTCTTCCCGGGCACGCTCGACAAGATCGAGAAACACTTCGTTCGTGCTCAAAGCCCTAGACTCCTCGTCGATATCGGTCAAGGGGATCAGAGCAGCCACAGGCCTGTCCTGAGACGTCAGGATCACGATCTCGTCATCCAGTTCGTTCGCGTATTCCGACAAGGGCCGCGAGGCCGCAGAGATCTCAATCTTCTTCACAGCTTGACCTCCTCACCTCGCCAGGAGAGATTCTATAGTGTACCCGAAGGCTCACGAACAGCTCCCGCCCCCTCCCCCACCGGCCCCTTCGGCGGCGGCGGAGGCTTCTCCGGCAGTTGCAGGACAGGCCCCTGCGGCCGGGGCTTCATGAAATCGGGCGGCAGAAGAAGACGCTGGGGCGGCGTCTCCGCGGCGATTTCGGGCTTCGTCCCAGGCTTTCCCGGTGGCGGCGTTGGAACCGGTGGTGCGCCCCCGAGCCTCCGGGCCGCCAGCTCCGCGTAGAGCGCGCCCGCGAAGGACTGGATCTCGGTCTGCTCTCGCGGCGTGGCCGGACGGATGCCGCGCCCGGCGAAGATCAGACGCGTCTGCAGCGAGCCGGAACGGGAATCGTTCTCCTGGACCTGGCCGGCCTGGAAGGCCTGTATCTGATCGAACCAGGAGAAGACGCGCCCGAGTTGCCCCGGCTCCAGACGGCCTCGCACCTCGCCGGTCACGCCGCAGGAGGTGGCCACGGCTTCGCCGGTGAGGTACAGGGCGAGGTCTTCACAGTTGCCGGAGGTACCCCCCCGGTGCCACGCGAGGACCAGCCCGTACGCTGCCGCTGAACGGCTTTCCGCGGCTTCGGCCGCCGTCCGGCGCGCCCATTCGAGGATCATCCGCTGCTCGGCGACGCCGGGCTTCACCTTTCCCCGCCCCCGGAACGCCAGCTCTCCCTGGACGAACCTCATCTGGAACGGCGCGTAGGTGCGGAGGAAGTACCAGGCTTCGTCGGCCCGGCCCGGGTCGGAAAAGAACTTCCAGGCCAGGGGACCGTCCGCCGGCCCGATGCTGACGCCCCGGGTGCGGATGCGCACCAGCTCCCGCGGCTTCTCCCAACGCCGCAGCTCCATCTCCAGAGGCGGCTGCGCGGCCTTGGCGGATCCGGGCGTCCCCTTTCCGGAGGGCTTTGGGGGCGCGGCGCCGGGGGACGGAGTCTCCACTCCGCAGGCGGCGCAGATCAGGGAGGCAAGGACGACGAGAAGGAGGACGCGGCGCTTCACAGCAGAGTCCCGGAGAGCAAGAGGCTCGCCACGCTGAAGTAGATGATGAGCCCCGTCACGTCCACCAGGGTCGCGACGAAGGGGGCGGATGCGCTCGCGGGGTCGAAGCCCAGCCGGCGGAAGAGGAACGGCAGGCTCGATCCCGCCAGGGTCCCCAGGAGCACGACGCCGAGGAGGCTGCACGCCACGGTGAGGCCGATCGCCAGGTAGTGGTCCCCATAGGTGCCGAACACCGCCTGGCCAAGCGCCACGCGGAGGAAGCCGAGCACGCCGAGGATGCCGCCGAGACAGAGGCCGGACATCAGCTCGCGGCGGAAGACCCGGAACCAGTCGCGCCCCCGGACCTCGGAGAGGGCCAGGGCGCGGATGATCAACGTGGTGGCCTGCGAGCCCGAGTTGCCGCCGCTGCTGATGATCAGGGGGATGAAGACCGCCAGCACCACGGCGCGGGCGATCTCCTCCTCGTAGTAGCCCATGGCGGTGGCGGTCAGGAGCTCGCCCATGAACAGGACCGACAGCCAGCCGGCCCTTTTGCGGACCATCTCCAGCAGTCCCACCTGGAGATAGGGGGCGTCGAGGGCCTCGGAGCCGCCCATCTTCTGGATGTCCTCGGTGGCTTCTTCCTCCACCACGTCCACGATGTCGTCGAAGGTCACGATGCCCTTCATGCGGCCGTCGGCGTCGAGCACCGGGATGGCGATGAGGCCGTGGCGGGCGAGGAGCTGGCCGATGTTCTCCTGGTCGGTGTCCTCGGAGACGCTCACCAGGTCGGTGTTCATGACCTCGGAGACCTTCTTGTCCCCCGGCGCGGTGAACAGCTCGCGCAGGGACATGACGCCCAGCAGGTGCTGCTGGGAGTCGAGGACGTAGGCGTAGTTGATGGTCTCGATGTTCTGCCGCGCCTGCATGCGCAGGTAGCCGATGGCCTCGTCGACGGTCATGTCGGGACGCAGGCGGGCGTAGCGCGGGCTCATCAGGCCGCCGGCGTCGTCCTCTTCATAGGCGAGGAGGGCGGTGACCTCGCGGCGGGTGGCGGGATCAAGGAGGGCCATCAGCCCGGCGCGATCCTCCGGCTCCTCCTCTTCCTGGAGCAGGTCGGCGGCGTCGTCGGGCGCCAGCAGGCGGATCCACCCGCGGCGCAGGGCCGGCGGCGACTGGCGGATGATCATGAGCTGATCGGCCGGCCGCATCTCCAGGAAGAAGTCCTGGGCCTCCTCGGGCGAGAGGAAGCCGAAGCTCTCGACCCGCTCCTCGGGCGACAGCAGGCGCCATGCTTCGTGCAGTTCTTCCGCGCTGACCGTGGTCTGCATAGCTTCGTCTCTACAGGAGAACGCTCCCGGGGAACCCGGAAGCAAGCCGTACCATACCGCAGGACCCGGCCTCCCGGGTCAATCCCTCCTGGGACCGCCGGCGTCCCGCCGGCCAGCTAACTCGTTTTCAAGTTGGTTGCCGGCGGGACGCCGGCGCTCCCAGGGGTTTTCCACTCTTGCCGCCCGTCGCCCGCTCCCTCTGCGGCGGCTGGGAAGGCAACTGGCTGGCCTACAACCACGCCCACGACGTCGAGCTCCCCCGCGCCAAGGGGGCCCGCCGGGATTCTTCATGTATCCCCAGGCGGAGACGGCCGAAGGCCGGCGCGACTGCCTCGATCCGGACACGTTCAAGTACACGATCACCTCGCCGGAAGCCTTCCGGGACAAGGCGTGAGCCCTTGGGAACGGTCCAACAGCCGAAAAACGTCAGATAAGCTTCCGCGGCGGTTTTTTAGCTTTAAAAATCGTCGCGGAGCTTGAAAAACTCTGGCGGAGCTTTAAAAACCGCGCCGGAA
>DASVAS010000015.1:0-18490 GCA_036376245.1 Thermoanaerobaculia bacterium
GAGAAGAAACGGGAGGGAGAGGAGCGCCATCTGCTGCCCCGCGAGGAACTGCGCGGCAAACGACAGGACCGCGAGCGCGGCGGGCCGCCACCCGCCCTCCTTCCCGAAGCGGACCAGGGCCGCGAGCGCCCAGATCGTGCCGAAGAGGGGGAGCACGGGGAGCACCCCCAGAACCTTGGCGGTGTAGGGGAGGGTGACGCCGGCGAGCGCCGCCAGGAGGGCCGCTTCGCGCGATGCGCCGAGCGCCCGCGCCAGGCTCCGGGTGGCGAGACCGTTGCAGACCAGGGTGAACAGAATCGCCAGGTTGTAGATCGCGGCCGGCGGAGCGCCCAGGAACCAGAGAGGCGAGAGGCTGACCCCCTGCAGGATCATCGGCTCCGAGAAGGTGAAGGTCCCTTCGAGCGGATGGAAGATGGGAGCGTTCCAGAGCCCGGCCAAGCCGTGCGGCACGCGGTCCGCGTCCCACCACAGGCTCCACAGGTTGAACAGCGGAACGGTCGCCTCGTGCTCGGTCCCCAGCGGCAGAGCGCCGGCGATGGACGGCAGGAGGGGCCAGGTGGCCGCGACCGCCGCCAGCAGGCAGAGGGCGAGAGGGACGAGGCGTTGCGGCAGGCGCTCGAAAGTCATAGAGGCATGTCGGAGGAAACAGTCCTCTGAGGCTTGATCCGGGAAAGGAAGGAGATCTTGGAGGCGACGAGCGGATTCGAACCGCTGAATAAGGGTTTTGCAGACCCTCGCCTTACCACTTGGCTACGTCGCCTTAGACGGACAGGGCCGCTTTCGCGGCCCTCGATCTTAGCAGAACGCGGAAAACGTCCGCGAGTCTCTGGCTTACATTCTGGAGCGGGAAACGGGATTTGAACCCGCGACCCCAACCTTGGCAAGGTTGTGCTCTACCACTGAGCTATTCCCGCCTGACAGGCTGGCAAAGAATATTCAGGGCACCCGAGGCTGTCAAGTGTCCCTGACGCGTCGGTACAACGCCGGTCCGGGAGGCCGTATTCCTACCAGCGCCGCCGGAGCGGGCCGGGGTTGTAGGGAAAGGCGTTGCGGATCAGGGTGTAGCGCCAGCCGCTCTCCTCGCGGTCGAGGCCGAGGACGTCGAAGCGGCAGGCGCGGCCGTGCCAGCCGCGGACGGTCAGGTAGAGGGCGGCGGCCCGGGAGAGGCGGCGCTGCTTGGTGAAGCCCACGGCCTCGATGGAGAGGCCGTAGCGGTCGCCGTCCCGCGCCTTGATCTCGATGAAGCAGAGGGTCTTGCCGTCCATCGCCACGACGTCGATCTCGCCGCCGTGGTTGACGACGTTGCGGGCCAGGATCTGGTAGCCCTGGGCTTCCAGGTGGCGGACGGCGTCGTCCTCCCCCACCTTGCCCCGGCCCCGGTTGTGGGGCTGCTCGCGGAAGCCGTCGCTCACCGCCGCTTCCAGCGGGTCCCCTGCGGCGTGTCTTCGAGGACGATCCCGCGGGCGGTCAGCTCGTCGCGGATGCGGTCGGAGGCGGCGAAGTCGCGGCTCTTGCGGGCGGCGTTGCGCTGCGCGATCAGGTCCTCGATCTCCGCGGCGTCGTCGTCCTGCGCCTGCCCCTCGGGCCACCGGGCGGGATCGAGCACGCCCAGCACCTGGTCCACGTCCGCCAGGGCGTCGAGAATGCGCTGGCGGTCGCCGGAGCCGATCCTCCCCTGCTCGATGGCCACGTTCACCTCCTTGACGAAGGCGAAGACGGCGGCCAGGGCGGCGGCGAGGTTGAGGTCGTCCGCGAGGGCGGCGGCGAAGTCCTGGCGCAGGCGCCCGGCGGATTCGGCGACGCCGGCGTCCGGCTCCCCCTTCTCCTGGGCGTGCCCGAGGCGGAAGCGCATCTCGTCCACCCGGCGCAGGGCTCCCACGGCGCCTTCCAGGGACTCGAAGGTGAAGTTGAGCTTCTGCCGGTAGTGGACCGAGAGGAAGAGGTAGCGCAGCGCCCGGGCCGAGCAGCCGCGGGCCAGCAGGTCGGGGAGCGTGTACTGGTTCCCCAGGGACTTGGACATCTTCTGGCCGTCGACGATCAGGTGCTCGGCGTGCAGCCAGTTGCGCACGAAGGGCTTGCCGGTGGCCGACTCGCTCTGGGCGATCTCGTTCTCGTGGTGCGGGAAGATGAGGTCCACGCCGCCCAGGTGGAAGTCGAAGGTCTCGCCCAGGTACTTCATGCTCATGGCCGAGCACTCGATGTGCCAGCCGGGCCGGCCGGGTCCCCAGGGGGAGTCCCAGGAGGGCTCGCCGGGCTTGACGGCCTTCCAGAGCACGAAGTCCCGCACGTCCTCCTTGCCGTACTCGTCGCTGGCCACGCGCTCGCCCTGGCGGGCCTGCTCGAGATCGAAGCCGGAGAGGCGGCCGTAGTCGTCGTCCTTGCCGATGCTGAAGAAGACGGAGCCGTCGCTCCGGTAGGCGTAGCCCTTCTCCAGCAGGTCCCCGATCAGGCCGATCATCTCCGGGATGTGCCGGGTGGCGCGGGGGAAGACGTCCGCCCGCTCGATGTGGAGGGCGTCCGTGTCGCGCAGGAAGGTCTCGATGAACGGCGCGGTGTAGTCGTCGAGAGGAACGCCGGCCTTGTGCGCCCCCTGGATCGTCTTGTCGTCCACGTCGGTGAGGTTCATCACCAGGGTGACGCGGTAGCCGAGGTAGCGCAGGCTCCGCTTCAGGATGTCCTGGAAGAGGAACGTGCGGAGGTTGCCGATGTGGACCTCGTTGTAGACCGTCGGACCGCAGACGTAGATCCGGGCTTCGCCGGGGACGAAGGGCTGGAACGGTTGCAGCTTGCGGCCGAGGGTGTTGAAGAGTGTGAGCTCGTTAGCCATGGCTTAGGGGCGGCATTCTATAGCAGGGGAACACGGACAGACACGGACGACCACCGGCGGACACGGACAACGGGGACGACGTGTTCGTCCTTGACGGGTCCGTGTTCGTCCGTGTTGCCCTTTGGCCTACCGCGTCACCTGCACCGACCCCGCCACCCACGAGACCCCGCCCTGGATGGCGCCGTCGGAGTCGAGGACCGAGTTGCGGGAGAACTGGAACGTGCCCTGCCCCGCCGCGATGGCGTTGAACTGCAGGATCATGACGACTCCCGAGCCGTTCGAGCCCGGGACGTTGCCCAGGTGGGTGCCGCCCACGATCAGGCTGCCCGCCCCGCCGGAGGCCGCCTGGACGGAGCCGGAGGCGCCCAGCATGGGGCCCGGCGAGGCCTGGACGAACTGGAGCTGGGCGGCGGGATAGGAGAGATCGAAGGCCACGCCGTAGAGGTCCGTGACCTGGCTAGCCCGCACCTCCAGAAACAGGGTGTTGGCGGTGGTGGCGGCGCCGCTCGCCAGAGAGACGCTGTTGGCCCCCGCCGCGCCCTGCGGCGTGAAGACGATCTGCGGCTGCGTCACCGGCGGCGGCGGCGCGGTCGGCCCCCCGCCGCCCCCTCCCCCGCCGCCGCAGGCGGCGGCGAGCGCCAGGACCAGCAGGCCGACCGCCAGGCGCCTCAAACCGTCACCTCCTGGTCGGCCGCCAGCTTCTTGAGGGCGCGGCGGGCGCGCTCCTTGCGCAGGCCCCGCAAATGGTCGGTGAAGAGGATGCCGTCCAGGTGGTCGACCTCGTGGCAGACGGCGCGCGCCTGGTAGTCCTCGGCCTGGAGCTCGAAGGGCTTGCCTTCCAGGTCCTGGGCCTGCACGGTGATCTTCAGCGGCCGGTCCACCTTGTCGGTGAGCCCCGGCAGGGAGAGGCAGCCCTCGGTGTCGGCCTCCATCCCCTCGCGGTGGACGATCCGCGGGTTGACCAGGACCTTCAGCTCGGCGGGGTTCTCGCCCACCGAGGTGTCGACCACGGCCAGGCGCAGGTCGGAGCCCACCTGGGGCGCGGCGAGGCCGACGCCGGGGGCGGCGTGCATGGTCTGCACCATGTCGGCGGCCAGCTTGCGCAGGCGCGCGTCGAACTCCGTGACCTCGCGGCACTTCACCCGCAGGACCGGATCGGGATAGATGCGAATCGCCAGAATGGCCATCAGGTACCACTCCGCAGACGCCGGACCGTGGCCGCGACGTCGCGGTCGTTGTGCTGCTCGCGCAGCGTCTCGATGAATCCGCGCGGGTCGGGGTTGCCCTGGAGGTTCTGCTCCAGTCCCCCGCGGGTCAGCATCAGCGCGGTGACGGGCTCGACCGCCCGGTAGTCGGCGGGCCAGACGCCGCGCTCCAGGAGCGCGCTCTCGCCCAGGATGTCGCCCGTGGTGAAGGTGCGCACCATGACCTGGCGTCCGCCGTGCTGGATGGACGCCTCGATCACGCCGTTCACGATCAACAATACGAACCCTTCCTGGCTTCCCTCTCCCACCAGATCCGCCTCCGGCTCGAAGCGGACGATCCGCGTGGTGGCGAAGAAACGCTTCAACCCTTCCGCGGGGAGCTTGCGCACCACGGAGCTGCCGGCGAGCTCGCGCCAGAGGCGCTTGATCTCCAGCGCCGAGTTGCCGGCGTCCTGGCCGCCGGCCTGCCTCAATCCCTCGAGCGCCAGGGTCCGCACGTGCTCCATTTCCTTCTCGTGCTGGAGCTTCTCGATCTTGAAGCGGAGCGACTGGTCGAGCGGGGCGAGCTTCATGGCCTTGGCGAGCAGGGCGATGCCCTTGTCGTGGAAGCCGTCCTGGGCGTACTCCTCGGCCACGAAGACGTACTCGGTCACCGCCTTGTCGAACTGCCGGAGCTGGGTTTGGACCTCGGCCAGCTTGAGGTGGGAGTGCAGGTCGTTGGGGTTGTCCTTCAGCCGGGCGCGCAGACGGTCGGCGGCCTCGTCGTACCGCTCGAGGACGATGAGGTCGTCGATCGTGTACTCCCGGGAGTCCTGCTGCTTCTTGCCGCCGAACCAGTTGAGTGCCAAGGGAAGCCCTTTCACAGACTGCGGATGACGGCGGCGGGGGACGCCCGTGACGCCTTGGGTGGACACCGCGCCTGCCGGAACGCGCCCATTATAGCCAGCCCGCCCCAGGAAAAAAGGGCGTTCCGCGGCGTGCGAAAAGGAATAGTCCCCCTGGCCCGGAAGTTGCTCTTTGTAGAGGGCGAAGGTATCGTCCTTCTATGGAGAACAAGGGAAAATGAACTCTCTCACCAAGCCACTCGTGTCCCTTCTCACGCTCGGCCTGGCGCTCTTCTCGCTGGCGGCGGCTCCGGCCGCGGCCGGCGAGCGCGACAGCTACGGCTACATCCGCGTGCTGGAAGGTTCGGCCACGCTGGTGCAGGCTGGTTCCGATGAGCGCTCCAATGCCGAGATCAACCAACCCGTGCTGGCCGGCGACCGCATCCTGGTCCCCGGCCGGTCCAGAGTAGAAGTCATTCTCGCCGATCGCAACATCCTGCGCATCGACGGCGGCAGCGAGCTGATCCTCGAACGGCTGGCCGCCTCGCCCGACCGGGACGACCGGGCGTCCGTGCTGCGGCTGATCGAGGGCAACATCCAGCTCACCGCGGTCCAGGAATCCCTGGGCGACGAGCTGCCGCGCATCGAGACCCCCGGCGCCACGGTCTGGATCCAGGACTACGGCGTCTTCCGCGTCACCGCCGACCGCGCCGGCTGGAGCGAGGTGGTCGTCCGCAAGGGCTCCGCCCAGGTGGTGACCGACCGCGGCTCCTCGCGCGTGGGCGCCGACGAGTCGGTGGTGATCGACGGCGACCGCTACGCCCGCATCGAGGTCCGCGAAGCCGGCGGTTTCGACTCCCTGGAGAAGTGGGCCCGCCGCCTCGAGGACGAGTACGCGTCCGCCGACCTCCGGTACGTGGACGACAGCCTGCGCTACCAGGCGGCGCCGCTGACCCGCCACGGCAACTGGGTCACCATCGACGGCGGCAACTACTGGCGTCCCAACGTGACCGCCGACTGGCGGCCCTACTGGCAGGGACGGTGGATCTACACCCCCGCCGGCCTGACCTGGGTCTCCTATGAGCCCTGGGGCTGGGTGCCCTACCACTACGGCAGTTGGGACTACTTCCCCAGCTACGGCTGGGTGTGGGCGCCCGGCTACCGCTGGGCTCCGGCCTGGGTCTACTGGTACTGGGGATCGAGCCACGTCGGCTGGTGCCCGACCGGCTACTACACCCGCTACTACGGCTCCCACTGGGGCCATGGCTTCGGCTTCCGCTTCGGCGTCTACGGCTGGGCCGGCGGCGACTGGGGCTACTACGACCACTGGTCGTTCGTGAACGCCGGCTACTTCAGCGGCTACGACCACGGCTACCACCACGGTTACCGCGACGGCTACTGGGACGGCCGGCGGGACGTCCACCGCTACGCCGTGCCGCGCGGCCAGGGCACGCCGGGCCGGGGCTTCATCACGACCGACACCAAGCCGCTGAAGCCCAGCACCTGGGGCAAGAACCCCGAGGACGTGCTGCGGGCCATGCGCACCAAGCCGGACCAGTTGCGGGACGTGACCTCGTTCATCGCCCGCAAGCCGGACCTGTCGCCTGAGATCCGCCGCGCCGTGGCGGCCGACGACAGCAAGCCGCTGGACGGCACGCCGCTCAAGCCGAGCACCCTCGGCCGCAAGCCCGTCCGGGCCGAGCGGGACGACTCCTGGAACACCGGCGCCCCGGGCAAGCCGCGCGTGGTCCTCGGCGACGGCGGCTCGTCGCGCGGCGGCGGCGGTCAGCCGACCGTCCGCGAGATTCCGGACAGCCGGCCCGCTCCGCAGACGGACGGCGGCGCGGCCAAGCCGCGCTTCACCCCCGGCGGCGAGCAGCCCGGCTCGTCGGGCCGCCCGTCGGTGGACGCCGGCAAGCCGACGGTCCGCGAGCGGCCCAGCGCCCGTCCCGCTCCCCAGGCCGACGGCGGCACGCCCAAGCCGGACAAGCCGGCGCGGCCGGGCCGGGTCGTGATCGATTCCGGTTCCAGCTCCGGTTCCGGCGACGACGACCGTCCGTCCAGCGCTCCGACGGTCCGCGAGCGGCCCAGCCGGCCCGCCCCCGAGGCGGACGGCGGCTCGCCCCGGCCGGAGCCGGAACGGCCGAGCCGGGTGGTGATCGAGCGGGAGCCGGACCGTTCCAGCGACAACGACCGGCCGGCCCCCAGCGAGCCGACGGTCCGCGAACAGCCCAGCCGGCCCGAGCCCGAGGCGCCGCGTCCCGAGCGGAACGCGGAGCCCCCTCGGGAGAGGCCGCGGGTGGACCCGCCGGCGTCCCGGAGCCGCGGCGCGGAGAGCTATGAGCGGCCCGCGCCGCAACCACGGGTCTACGAGCAGCCGCGCCGCGAGGCCGAGCCTTCGCGGCCGGTGTATCGTCCCGAGCCGCGCCCCGAATCGCGCCCCGAGGCACGCTCCGCGCCGTCGCGTCCGGAGCCGCGCACCGAGTCGCGGCCCTCGCCGCAGGTGGAGCGGGAGCGGAGCAAGCCGTCGCCTTCGGTGCGGCCCTCGGAGCCGCCGCGCTCTTCCTCGCGGGGGAGCGAGAGCTCGCGGCCGCAGGCCCGGGAGCGCTCGCGGGGCGACGGCCGGGACAACCAGTAAAACCCCACGCGGTCCTACCGCGTACAAGCGGGGGCGCGGCGATGTGCCGCGCCCCTTTTGTATTTGGGGCGGCATGCCCTTGCGAGACCTCACCCTCGGTCCCTCTCCCATCTCCCTGCCGCCCGCCCCCGGGAGAGGGAGGTCTCTACGCTTGAGGTCTTCTCGATCTCGGCAAGATCGTCTCCTCATCGTTCCCCCTCTCCCGGGGAGGGTTGGGAGGGAGATGGGAGAGGGGGCCAGGGGGTGAGGTCTCGGAGGGCATGCCGCCCCAAAGGGAAACACAGCTAGAATCACACCCTTCATGAAATCCTCGTCCCTGTTCCGCATCCTGTTCATCCTCTACTGCATCGAGGCGGGGACCCTGCTCGTGCTGGCCCCCTGGAGCCCGGTGTGGGACCGGTCCATGATCCAGATCCCCCTCGACCTGGTACGGACGGTCGGGCTCCATCCCATGCTCCGGGCGGCGGTGACAGGGTTCGGGCTGATCCATCTGGTCTGGGGGGCCCACGACCTCGACGAGCTGATCTTCCGGCGGAGATTCCGTGCCCCCAACCTTTAGGCTGATGGCGATCAGCGACCGCGCCTCCCTCTCCATCCCGTTCGCCGACTGGCTCCGCGACCTCGGCCAGGCCGGGGTCGGCGCCGTGCAGATCCGCGAGAAGGACCTCGACGACCGCTCCCTCTTCGGGCTGGCCCGCCTGGCCCGCGCCGCCCTGTCCCCGGCGACCCGCCTGCTGGTCAACGGCCGCCTCGACGTCGCCCTGGCGGCGGGAGCGGACGGCGTGCACCTCCCCGCGGACGGCGTCCCCGCCGCCGCGCTACGCGCCCGCTTCGGCGGCGGCGTCCTCATCGGCCGCTCCACCCATCGCGTGGAGGAGGTGGAACGGGCGCGCGACGAGGGGGCCGACTACGTGACCTTCGGCCCGGTGTACGAGACCCCCGGCAAAGGGGCTCCGGTGGGCGTCGCGGAATTGGCCCGCGCCGCCGCGGCGGGGCTGCCCGTCTACGCGCTGGGCGGGGTTACACTAGAGCGCCTCGGGGAGGTGGCGGCGGCGGGAGCGTCGGGGATCGCGGCGATCCGGATGTTCCAGCGACAGACCGATCTGGCCGCGGTGGCGCGAGCCGCCCGGGAGTGCTTCGACCGCGATTCGTAAGGAGAGCCCTGCGTGCAGACGACGGAACAGACCCCCTCCAGGACGGCGAAGCGGGAAGACCTCCTTCTCCACGCGCGGAAGCTCGGCTACCTGCTCATCTCGCTGGCCGTGCTCGTCCTCGACCAGTGGACCAAATGGCTGGTGGAGGTCCACCTCCCCCACCACACGGCGCACCCGCTGATCCCGGGCTTCCTCAACCTGACGCACGTCCGCAACACCGGCGTGGCCTTCGGCCTCTTCGCCACCGACCACGGCGGCGGCTCGCTGCTGCTCGTCCTCCTGGGACTCGGAGCGCTGACGGCGGTCGGCCTCTACTTCTGGTTCACGCCCAGCAAGGACCGCATCCTCCTCACCGCCCTGGCCCTGGTGGTGGGCGGCGCCATCGGCAACCTGATCGACCGCATCTCCAGCGGCGCGGTGACCGACTTCATCGACGTCTACGTGGGCAACCATCACTGGCCCTCGTTCAACGTCGCCGACAGCGCCATCTCCGTCGGCATCGTGCTGATGGCCATCGACAGCTTCCGTCCGCGCCATCATCAACGGGAGAAGACCCCGCCCGCCGCGGCGGCTCCGGCCGAGCCGTGACCTCCTGGTCCGTCGAAGCGGACGCCGCCGGCGAGCGCCTCGACCGCCACGTCGCCGCCCGTCTCGACGTTCCCCGCAACCAGGTCCAGAAGTGGATCGCGGAAGGGCTCGTGCGCGTCAACGGCCGCGAAGCCAAGCCTGCCGCCACGGTCGCAGCCGGCGACCTCGTCCAGTGCGAGCCGCCGGAGCCCAGGGAGGAGCGCGTGCTCCCCGAGCCGGGCGACCTGCGGGTGCTCTACGAGGACGGCGATCTCGCGGTGCTGGACAAGCCGGCCGGGCTGACCGTGCATCCGGGCGCCGGCCGCTCCACCGGCACCCTGGCCCATCACCTTCTGGACCGCTATCCCGAGATGGCCGGCGTGGGGGGACCGGGCCGGCCGGGGATCGTCCACCGGCTGGACCAGGGCACCAGCGGCGTCCTCGTGGTGGCGCGCACGGTGGCGGCCTACCACCGTCTGGCCCGCGCCTTCGCCTCCCGCGAGGTGGACAAGCGCTACCTCGCCATCGCCTACGGCGCGCCCGCTCCGCCCATCGGGACCATCGACGCGCCCATCGGACGGCATCCGCAGCGCCGCAAGGAGATGGCCGTGCTGCCCGGCGGCCGGCCGGCGCGCACGCGCTACCGGACGCTCGCGGCGGCGGCCGGGATCTCGCTGCTGGCGCTCGACCTGGAGACCGGGCGGACGCACCAGATCCGCGTCCACCTCAAGCACATCGGCCACCCCCTGGTGGGGGATCCGGTCTACGGCGAAGCGCGCTGGAAGGGATTGCCGCGGCCCGTCCAGGCGCCGCTGCGGGATTTCCCGCGGCCGGCTCTGCACGCATGGCGGCTGGCGTTCGAGCACCCGGGGACGGGCGAGCGGCTCTCCTTCGAGGCGGCGCCGCCGGAGGATCTCAGGATTCTCTGGGAAGAGGTGACGAGGACGTCTTCCGCTCGCCTTTTCGATTCGACCAGCCCTTGAAGAACGCCCCTTCGGCGATGGCGATCCGCGGCGCGTCCACGTCGCCTTCAAGGCTGCCCGAGGCGGAGATCTCGAGGCGGTCCGTGGCGTGGACGTTGCCCACCACGCGGCCGCCGATCCGCACCACCGGCGCGCTGATCGGCCCGTTGACGACGCCCTCGGCGCCGACGGTCACCGTATCCTCGACCCGGATCTCGCCGGCGACCTCGCCTTCGATCAGGAGCTCGGTCGGGCCGCTCACCTCGCCGCGGATGCGGGTGCCGGCCGCGATGTGGGTGATGCGGCGCTGTCTCTGGGAACCGTTGGCGGGTTCGGAACTTCCGCCGGCGGCGGGAGAGGAGAAACCGTTGTCGCGGCGGAATATGGCCATAGCCCCATAACCATGAAGCACGGCCAACGCGGTCGGCGCGGCCGCCTCCGGAAAGGAGAAACGTTGGAGCGGGCAACGGGACTCGAACCCGCGACATCAAGCTTGGGAAGCTTGCACTCTACCAACTGAGTTATGCCCGCCCGTTTGTATCGAGCGTTTCGAGCGTTGGAAATCTAACCGGACGGCGCGGCGCGGTCAAGGGGGGACCGCTCTGGGCTATACTGGGACCCATGCAAGGGCCGGGTCGTGGTCGCGAATCGCAGGAGCGCAAGGACTCCCTCTATTTCTTTCCCGATCAGCGGGTTTCCCAGGAGGAAGCGTTCCGCCTTCTCCACCAGGGAACCCCGGAGCAGCGCGCCTGGGTCATCTCCCACCTCCTGCGCTACGCCCAGTGGGACGACATCTGGATGTACGTCACCCGCGAGGAGGTCAAGGAGATCTTCCCCACGCTCGACCTCCCCGAGAACCTCCGCCAGGCCTGGGGCCGGATGCTGAAGGTCGAAGCGCCGGTCGGGTAGCGAACCTCGCCCTGGCCCTCTCCCGCTCCCTTCCTCACCTTCACCGGAAGAGGGAGAAAAGGACCCAAGGGACACCAAGGACACCAGGGACCTCAAGGACAACAGGGACGGTGCTTGTTCGTCCTTGGAGTCCTTGGTGTCCCTGCTGTCCTTTATTGCTGTTCTCCCCTCCTCTACCGGTGAGGGAGGGCGGGAGGGGTCGGGAGAGGAGGGGCCGGGGGTGGTGAGGGCCCTACACAGGCGCCAGCACGCCTTCCGCGGTAGTCTCCTCGGAGAGAAGGCCCAGCACCCGCAGCAGATAGTCGCAGACGAAGATTTCCTGCACCGCCACCCCCGTCAGCTTGCAGACGATGCGCTGGCGGTCCGACGTTCTGCCGGCCACCGAGCCGTTGAGGACCTCGCCGACCTCGCCGTCCATCCGCTCCGGACCGAACAGACCCTCGCGGATGCCGTGGCCGACCTCGGCCAGGATCTGGTTCTGGGAGCGGCTGTCCACGTAGACCCGGTCGGCGTTGAGCAGGGCGTCCGCGTCCAGCTCCCGCTTGTGGATGGAGTCCGCGCCCATGCCGATCGCCAGCGACCCTGCGGAGAGCCACTCGCCGCGGACCAGGGGCTCGCCCGAGTAGGTGGTGGTGACCAGGACGTCCGCGCCGCGGGCCACGCCCTCCGGCGTCTCCTCCACCCGCACCGTCAGGCCGGGATGGGAGGCCCGCATCTCCTCGGCGAACCGCCGCGCGCTCTCCCCGTTGCGGCCCCAGACGAGCAGGGTCTGGAGGCCGGGCAGGACGTGGAGGATGGCCCGCGCCTGCAGCCGCGCCTGCGTGCCCGAGCCGACGATCCCGAGGGTGGAGGCGCCGGGCCGGGCCAGCAGCTCGGCCGCCACGGCGCCCGCGCCCGCCGTGCGGGCCTGGGTGATCCAGGCGCGGTCCTCGATCACCGCCATGGGCTGGCCGTCGAGGGCGCTGAAGATCATGATGACGCCGTTGATGGACGGCATCGGCGGCACGCGGCGGGTGTTCTCGGGGAAGGTCGAAGCGACCTTGACGAGGCAGAAGTCCAGGGGCTCGACGTGGCCGGTCTTGATGTGCAGGGCGCCGCGCTGGCGTTGGGGCATCTCCAGGTGCTGGACCGGCGGGATGTTCGCCCGGCCCATGGAGTAGCTCTTGAAGGATTCCCGCACCGGCTCGATGACGTCCTCCAGCCGGACCAGCCCGCGGATCTCGTCGTATGTGATGGTCTTGAAAGCCACGCTTGTCTCCTGCCTGGTTCTGTTTCGCCTCCCTTGATAAGTGCGGGTTTGGCGTGAAACGGGACGCTGGAAAGGACCCGAAGGACATAAGGGACCTAAAGGACTCAAAGGACGAGAGAGCCCTGTCCTTGGAGTCCTTTGGGTCGTTTAGGTCGTTTATGTCCTTTGGGTCCTTTCCAGGACACCCCCGAACAACGTTTCCGGTATATGATCCGTAAACCTGATGGCCTGCACGAATTAGCTGCATGGAATCGAGCCGCGGTCCCAGCCGCCCTTCCCTCGTCGTCCGCGCCCTTCGGGTGGCGGCTTCCGGTCTCTTGGGAGCCATGCTCTTCGGCGTTCCGGCGCAGGCGCAGCCCCAGCCCTCCCCCGAGCTTCTCCTCTGGATGTGGTCCTGGACCCAGAACGCCTCCGGCACGGTGCTCGGCGTCAGTCCCGAGATGCTGGCGATCCCGCCGGGCAGCGTCATCGGCGACGTGCGGATCGTCACCAAGGACATCTTCGACCCGGACGAGCCGGGCGAGGACAAGAAGATCTTCCGCCTCGCCAACCGCCTGCACCGGACCACCCGGCCGAGCGTCATCGAGAGCCAGCTCACCTTCCAGCCGGGCGACGCCTTCTCCCCCGAGCTGATCGCCGAGTCGGCGCGGCTGCTGCGCGACAACGACTATCTCTACGACGTGGAGATCCAGCCCGTCCTGCGGGAGGACGGCAAGGTGGACGTCGAGGTCACCACCCGCGACGTCTGGACCCTGGAGGGAACCGCCAGCTTCAGCCGCTCCGGCGGCGAGAACGACACCAGCGCCTCCATCGCGGACACCAACCTCTTCGGCACCGGCAAGGAGCTGTCGGTGGCCCGCATCGGCACCGTCGACCGCACCTCCAACCTCATCCGCTTCCGCGATCCCAACGTGCTGGGAAGCCGGGTGCGGATGACCGTTTCCTACGCCGACAACAGCGACGGCAGCCGGTCGCGCTTCGAGCTGGAGAAGCCGTTCTACTCTCTCTCCACCCGCTGGGCGGCGGGCATGCGCCTCTTCAGCGACGAGCGCCTGGAGCGGATCTTCAAGCTGGGCAAGGTGGCCAGCGGCTTCGAGCACCGCAACGACTTCCTGGAGGTCTACGGCGGCCTCTCCCGCGGGCTGGTGAACGGCGTGACCCGGCGCTGGATGACCGGCTTCACCTATTCGAAGGAGGACTTCGAGAAATCCCGGAAGTTCCCCAAAGAGGTGATCCCCCTGCCGGCGGACCGTACCCTGGCCTACCCCTGGGTCGGCTTCGAGCTGATCGAGGACCGCTACATCGTCGAGCGCGACCTCAACCGCATCCAGCGCTCCGAAGACGTGAACCTGGGCCGGCAGTTCAACTTCCTCCTCGGATTCTCCTCCCCGACCTTCGGGGCCGAGAGCGAGCGCTGGATCCTGCAGAGCGCCTTCTCTGCCGGCTGGCGCCCCACCCCGCGCCAGCTCATCCTGGGCCAGATCGGCGGCTCCACCCGTTACGGCGACGGCGATGCCGAGAACCTGGTGGCCGGCGGACGGGTGCGCTACTACCTGCGGAACTTCGGCGAGCAGCTCCTCTACGTCTCCCTGGGCGCGGACCTCGCCCGCCGGCTGGACGGCGAGGAGCAGCTCCTCCTCGGCGGGGACAGCGGGCTGCGCGGTTATCCGCTGCGCTACCAGCTGGGCGACCGGCGGGTGCTGCTGACGGTGGAGCAGCGCTTCTTCAGCGACCTCGAGCTGTTCAAGCTCGTCCACGTGGGCGGCGCCGTCTTCTTCGACGCCGGCCAGGCCTGGTTCGTGGATTCCCTTTCGCGGCGAGACTCCAAGCTCAACCAGCAGGAGCAGCGCGTTCTGAAGGACATCGGCTTCGGTCTGCGCCTCGGCTCCAGCCGCTCCTCGCGCGGCGCCGTGCTCCACCTCGACATCGCCTACCCGCTCGACCGCAGCGGCGACATCGACAGCCTGCAGTGGCTGGTCTCGACCAGCGAGACGTTCTGAGCGGCCGCCGAATTCCGTAAACCTCGGACCGCTACGGTCCCATCCGGGAATTCGATTCCGTAAGTTTCGGACCGAAACGGAGCGGTTCAGTCGCCGGAAGGAGGCTTGATCAGATCGGACCACCGGGAGGCAAGCGCGATCCTGGCTCGTGCTACCATAGGGAGCAGGAGTTGCGTCCCGGCGGATTTCGTGTTTTGATTCCGCGACCCGTCGGGGAAAGGATGGCACGCATGAACGCGATCCCGCTCGAGCAGGAGATCGAATACCCCACCTCCGACGGCCAGCCCATGGCCGAGACGACCCTGCACAGGAAGGTCATGTTCGATCTGATCCAGGGATTGGAGCGTCGTTACATCGACATGCCGGACATCTGGGTCGGCGGCGACCTGTTCCTCTGCTACGAGCGGGGCAACCCCAGGGCCTGCGTCGCTCCGGATGTCCTTCTGGCGAAAGGGGTCACCAAGTGGGACCGCCCCAATTACCTCCTCTGGGAGGAGCAGCCGCCGAGCCTCGTCATCGAGGTCACCTCCCGCAAGACCCGCCGCGAGGACCAGCGCGACAAGAGGGAGAAATACGAGCGGATCGGGGTGGAGGAATACCTCATGTTCGACCCGTACGGCGAGTACCTGAAGCCGTCTCTCCAGGGTCTGCGCCTCGTCGAGGGTCGCTACCAGCCGATCCCCCTGGAGCCTGACGGTTCGCTGATCAGCCGGACCACAGGTCTCCGATTCCAGCGCGAGGGCGAGCGCCTGCGGATGACGGACCCCGCGACCGGGGAACGGCTGCTCTGGTACAACGAGGAGGCGCAGGCGCGGCAGGCCGCCGAGGAGCGGCTCCGTCTCCTGGAAGAGGAACTGGAACGCCTTCGCTGAAAGTAATCACTCTGGCACGAACATCGCGTGGAACCCCAGGTGCAGCGGCGACTCCAGCGGGATCGTCGCCACCGGCCCGTCTCCCACCCGGAAGGCGTCGAACACCAGGAAGGCGCTCTCCCCCTTCTCGGCGTCGAAGCGCTGGCAGATCACCGCTCCCCCGTTTCCCGAAGGGTTGGGCGCGAAGGCGGGCTCGCCTCCGAGGTAGCAGCCGGGCGGAGCCTGCCAGACGTCCACGCGGTCCGGATGGCTCCAGTTGGCATGGACGACCTGGTCGAAGGTCTTGCGGCCGGGGTGGCCGGTCTTCGAGATGCCCAGCATCCAGAAGTCTTCGTAGGGGCGGCCCGCCAGGTCCGGGTGGAAGGCGGGGAAGTCCGGCGCGCGGGCGTAGGCGATCTCCTGGCGGCCGGTCAGCTCGCCGGTGCGCAGGTCCACCACGAGGCGGACGGGACGGCCGGGCGCCACGTCCGGGAAGAGGTCGGGGACGTTGTACTGGTCGTAGACGGGACGGTCCAGCTCCAGAACATCCACGATCAGACGGTCGCCATCCTCAAAAGAGTTGATGCCGTGGAGGACGTAGCGCTCCCCCACCGGCACGGAGGCCACGGACTCGCCGTCGTCCCGGCGGACGATCAGCAGGCGGCTGCCGCGCTCCGGCTCCCAACGGAGCGAGTCCAGGAGCGTCCCCCCCTCGCCCATCAGGGCCTGCATGTCCAGCCGGTAGGGGGCGAGGTAGAAGACCGCGTGCCGGCCGGAGAGGCAGAAATCGTGGAGGGAGCGCGGCTCCTCCAGGGGCAGGCGCGCGCGGTAGATCAGCCCGCCCCCGGCGTCGAAGCGGTAGAGGTTGAGGCTCGGGTGGGAGGCCGAGAAGGAGATGCCGAAATTGAACAGCTCCCCCGTCTCCGGGTCGATCTTCGGGTGCGCGGCGAACGGGCTCACCGGGTTCAGGGCGCCGCCGAAGTTGTAGATCCCCCGCGTCTCCAGGGTCTCCGGGTCCAGCTCCCAGGGGAGGCCCTGCTCGCCGAGGGCCAGAAGGGCGCCGGCGTAGGAATAGACGCTGACGTTGACCGGCGACTCCAGGGCGATCCCCCGCACCAGGCTGTCGCCGGGGAACGTGGTGCCGAAGGTCCGGTAGAGGGCGCGGTCCGCCGCCTCCTCCTCCACCAGCTTGCGGCTGCGGACGTACCGCGCGGTCAGGCCGACGCCGTCGGCGCCGAAGCGCAACGCGCAGACCATGCCGTCGCCGTCCAGCCAGTGGCCGTAGCGGACGCCGCCGCGCTCGAAGCGGGCGGGACCGTTCAGATAGTAGACGCCGCGCAGCCAGGACGGGACGCGTCCCTCCACCCTCGCGAGAGAGCCGGAACGCTCCTCCGGGATGACGGAGAAGGCCTTTTCGAGTCCCGGCGCATGATCGATCGCGGAGGTATCGACTACGGAGAGGACGCTCACAGTCAGCCTCCGGCCACCTCCGCCTCCGCCGCCGGGGCGAGACGCTCGGTGCGGAAGCGGGCCATGCAGGGGACCTCGAAGCGCCACGTATAGGTCTCGGAGGTCTCGCGGCAGGCGGCTTCGAGACGCTGGGCCATGGCCTCGGGATCGAACTGGAGGTCGTTGATGTCGATGCCGCGGATGAAGGCGGCGTTGGTGACCGCCCGCGGATCGTCCAGCACGGCGGCGGCGACGTGCGCGGCGGTCCACCGCGCCAGGTCCCGCAGGTTCTCGAGCTGCTCGTCCAGCACCTGCTTGGCCTCTTCGATGTCGACCCCGACCTTGTAGAAGGTCAGCTCGGACTGCGCCAGGGCTCCCACCTCCATGAACTCGAAGAACACCGGCTCGGGCGAGGGCATCTCCACGTTCTCCTTCTTCCACCGGTAGTAGGCGGCCAGGAGGCGGTGGATGCCCTGGTTGATCGGCCCCAACTGGCCGAAGCGCCGGAGGAAGGCGGGCAGGAACCGCTGGTCGGTGTGCAGGTCGTTGATGAACGGGAAGACGTAGTAGGCGAAGTAGACGGTCAGCTCCCAGACGTAGCGCAGCGAGAAGCACTCCTGGTCCCCCAGCGTGCAGTAGCTGACGGCGAAGCTGGGGACGTAGGCCTCGTAGATCGCCCGCGCCAGCGGCTCGTAGAAGCGGATCTTGGTCTCCAGCTCCTTCTGGTCGCCGGTCAGGATGGCGTCGGCGACCAGGGTGTTGTAGGTGGAGATCAGGTCGCCGCCCGGGCTGTACAGGGGATCGGTGAAGCGGCAGGCCTCTCCCACCAGGGCCCAGCGGGCCGGGGAGATGGTCTGGCCGTTGTCCAGGGCGAAGCTGGTGAAGCCCGAGTGATAGAGGATCTTCCGGTTCGGCAGGTCGCGGGCGTAGAGCGGGTACTCGCGGCAGATCCACTCGACCAGCTTCTCGGGCGAGGAGACGTCCTTGAAGTTGACGTTGGCGGAGTCGAACACCAGCCCCAGGCTGGTCTTGCCGTGGAGGGGGATCTCCCAGAACCAGTAGCCCTCGCCGCAGTAGTGGTTGGTGGCGAGGAAGGTCGGGAAATGTCCCAGCGCCGAGCGCTCGGGGCGGAGGCGGATCTGCTTCCGGTCGAGGTTGGTGCACTTCTCCGGGTCCAGGAGACCGTCGACCCAGAGGAACGACGAGCCGTGCTTGATCGGGCTCGGGCGGTCGAGCTTCTGCTTGCGCACCAGGTAGCGGCCGCGGCCCGAGGAGTCCACCACCCACCCGGCACGGCCCGAGATTTCCCGGCCGTCCACCTGGAAGCTGAAGGAGTGCGGACCGCCGTCCTCCGACAGGTCCACGTTCAGGTCGGTGATGGGATTGACCAGCTCGAAGCTCGGGCTCTCGCGGTTCTTTTCCAGGACCGCGGCCTCGAACTTGTTGCGGTCGAGCTGGTAGGTGGCGATGTTCGAGATCTTGCGGATGTAGGACTGGCTCAAGTCCTCCCACACCTCGCCGCCGCGCTCGCTCTTCCAGTAGAAGCGGAGGTTGTACTTGAGGAAGTGCTCCCGCAGGAGGTGCTCCTCCATCTCCAGCACGCGCGAGTAGTAGTAGCCGCTCATCTGGACCGTGGCTTCCCCCACCTTTTGCTTCGGCGACGGGATCTCGGGCAGGCGGTCCAGCATCAGGATGTCGATCTCCGGCCGGCTGAGCAGGAGCTGTCGGGCGAGCGTCAGGCCCGCCAGGCCGGCGCCGATGATCAGGACGTCAACGTTCTTCTCTTCCATCCGGTTTCCTCCCCCTCTCTCTGGCGCGGAAGCCCCGCCTTTCGTTTCACATTCTACGTCCCCGT
>DASVAS010000019.1:0-55970 GCA_036376245.1 Thermoanaerobaculia bacterium
GGGGGAAGGGTTTGTCAAAAAAGCTTCTTTGGCTTCTCTCGGCTGACTTCTCCCTCCTCTCCCGGTGTGGGTGGGAGGGAGGGGTCGGGAGAGGAGGGCCGGGGAGGTGAGGGCCTCGAAGGGCAGGTCGTCTCATCTACCTCCGGCACCAAGAAGGCCACTTCAGATACTCTTCCCCCGGGAGCGTTTCCAGAGGAGGGTCCTGCCCATGCCATCCATCTTCCATCTCGATGTCGGCGCCGATCGCCTGGCGACGCTGACGTTCGATTCGCCGGACAAGAAGGTCAACGTGTTCACCCGGGGCGCGCTCCAGGAGCTGGAGGCGGTCCTGGAGGAGCTGGCGGGCCGGAAGGACATCGGCTGCCTGATCCTGCTCTCGGGCAAGGAAGGGAGCTTCATCGCCGGCGCGGACGTGGAGGAGATCGCCCGCGTGACCGATCCGGTGGAGGCCGAGGCGGGATCGCGGATCGGGCACCGGCTGTTCTCGGCGTGGGAATCCCTCCCCTTCCCCACCGTGGCGGCGATCCGCGGCGTGTGCCTGGGAGGCGGGCTGGAGATCTCGCTGGCGTGCACCTACCGGGTGGCGAGCGACCGGCCGGACACGAAGATGGGACTTCCCGAGGTGCGGCTGGGCATCCTGCCCGGCTGGGGCGGCTCGACGCGGCTGCCGCGGCGGATCGGCATCGCCGAGGCCCTGGACCTGATCCTCACCGGCAAGACCGTGGTCGGCAAGAAGGCCCTGAAGCTGGGGCTGGTCGACGCCCTGATGCCCGACGCCCGCTTCCTGGACACGGTGCGGGACTTCGCCCTGGAGCGCAGGGACAAGCCCCGCCGCGAGGAAGGGGGCTTCGACTTCAAGGAGACGCTGCTGGAGAAGAACCCGGTGGGCCGCAAGATCCTGTTCGACCAGGCGCGCAAGAAGACGCTGGAGCAGACCCGCGGGCATTACCCGGCGCCGCTGCGCGCCATCGAGGTGGTGCGGGTGGGGGTGGAGGACGGGCCGAGCGCCGGTTTCGACGCCGAGGCGCGGGCCGTGTCCGAGCTCGCCACGTCGCGGATCTCCAAGAACCTGGTGCACGTCTTCAAGCTCACCGAGGAGAACAAGAAGGAGGCGGGGCTGCCGGGCGTCCAGCCGCGGGAGGTGCACAGCACGGCAGTGCTGGGGGCGGGGGTGATGGGCGGCGGCATCGCGCAGCTCATCGCCGCCGAGGAGGATCTGCCGGTGCGGATGAAGGACGTGCGCGACGAGGCCCTGGCCAGCGGCATGCAGCACGCGGCCGGCCTGTTCAACAAGCAGGTGGAGCGCCGCCGCCTCACCGCCGCCGAGGCGCGGCGCAAGATGGCCCTGCTCCACCCCACGCTCGACTACTCGGGCTTCGGCCGGGTGGACTTCCTGGTCGAGGCGATCGTCGAGAACATGAAGGTCAAGCAGGAGGTGATGGCGGAGACGGCGAAGCACCTGCCGCAGGACGCGATCCTGGCCTCGAACACGTCGTCGCTGTCGATCGCGGGCATCGGCGCGAAAACGCCGAACCCGGGCCGGGTGGTGGGGATGCACTTCTTCAATCCCGTGCACAAGATGCCGCTGGTGGAGGTGATCGCGCCCGCGGGGGCCGATCCCGTGGCGGTGAACACGGTGTTCGACTTCACCCGCAAGCTGGGCAAGACGCCGGTTCTCGTAAAAGACGCGCCGGGATTCCTGGTGAACCGGCTGTTGATGTTCTATTCGGTGGAGGCGCTCTGGCTGCTCGACGAGGGCTACCGGATCGAGGACCTGGACCGGGCGATGACCGAGTGGGGCATGCCCGTGGGCCCGATGGAGCTGACGGACGAGGTGGGGATCGACGTGGCGACCAAGGTCGCGCACATCCTGCACGAGGCGTTCAGCGACCGGCTGCCCATCCCCGACTGGCTGGACCGGACGCCGGAGAGCGGCCGGCTGGGGACGAAGAACGGCAAGGGCTTCTACCGCTACGAGGGGCGGGAGCGGAAGGGTCCGGACCCGGAGGTCTACACCCTGCTGGGAATCCAGCCGCGGGTGTCGAACCCGGACCCGGGGGTGATCGCCGACCGCATGGTGCTGCCGATGGTGAACGAGGCCGCCCGCTGCCTGGAGGAGGGGGTGGTGCGGACCGCCGGCGACCTGGACCTGTCGCTGATCTTCGGCACCGGTTTTCCGCCGTTCCGGGGCGGGCTCTGCCGCTGGGCGGACCAGGAGGGCCTGGGGGTGATCATGGCCACACTGGAGCGCCTGGAGAGCGCGGTCAGCGAGCGGTTCCGGCCGAGCGACGCGCTGCGCGCCACGGCGGCGGCGGGCGGGTTCTACGCGCGGTTCGGGTGAGCCCTCACTCCCCCTACCCCCTCTCTCCCGACCCCTCCCTCCCACCCACACCGGGAGAGAGGGGGAAGGACAGAAGGACAGCAAGGACGGAAGGCGCTGTCTTTGACAAACCTCTCCCTCCTCTCCCGGTGTGGGTGGGAGGGAGGGGTCGGGAGAGGAGGGCCGGGGAGGTGAGGGCCCAGGGGACGGCTTCCGTCTCCCCCAGAGGACGAACACTCTCCCGCTCCCTGGGAAATAATCCTGGTCCGGCCCTTGCTCTCTCTAGTAGGCCGGACCGAAAACGATGAGTTTCCCGCAGTCCGGATCTAGAAAAGGAGATTTCCCATGTCTCGAACTTTTCGGATGACGGCGCTCGTCCTCGCGGCGTTCTGCGCCCTGGCCGGTTTCGCGGTGGCCCAGGATCAGCCGGGCCAGTTCCAGGGCACGGTGAACGTCAACGAGGTTCTTCTGGACGTCCTGGTGACGGATTCCCAGGGCAACGTGATCGTGGGCCTCGGCCCCGACGACTTCGTGGTGACGGAGAACGGCCGCCGGGTGGACTTGAGCGGCATCACGTTCTACAGCAACCGCCGCCTGCTGGAGTCCTCGCCCGCGCTGGCCAAGCAGGGCGCCAGCGTCGAGCAGGGGACGGAGGACCGCTACTTCATCCTCCTCTTTGACGACATGCGGCACGCCGCCCAGGAGGCCCCGCGCCTGCTCTCGCAGCAGATGGAAGCCGCCAAGCGCGCCAAGGGCTGGGTACAGAGCGAGCTGCTCCCCAACGACTGGGTGGCGGTGATGAGCTGGGACGCCCGCCTCAAGGTGCAGCAGGACTTCACCAACGACCGCAAGGCGCTGGTGCAGGCGATCGACGACGCCATCAAGGGCAAGCACCTGGAAGGCAACTATCCCTCCCGGATCGACACCAGCAAGGGTCCCTCGCTGCTGGCCGGCCTGCCCACGGGCAGGGCGTTGAGCAAGGAGACCTCGACGCTCTATGAGGCCATGCAGGTGCTCGCCAAGGCCGGCGGCTCCATCCGCGCGCGCAAGAACCTGCTGATCTTCAGCTACGGCCTGCCGGGCCGCACCGACGCCTTCGGCCAGTTCACGCCGGACAAGCGGTTCTTCGAGCCGACGGTGCAGGTGATGAACGACAACAACGTCGCGGCCTACATGATCGACCTGACGCCGCCGGACACGGAGCACACGCTGAGCGACTCCCTGAACAAGATGGCGGTGGACACGGGCGGCCGGTATTTCTTCAACGTCACCAACTACTCCACGGCCCTCGACCAGATCACCCAGGAGAACAACGGCTACTACCTGCTCAGCTACTCCACCGAGCGCCCGGCCGGCAAGACCGGGTTCCAGCGGGTGGAAGTGAAGACGGTGAACCCGGAGTTCCGGGTGAAGACGCGGCAGGGGTATACGTACGGGAGCTGAGCTGAAAGGACGAAGGACCTAAAGGACACAAGGGACCTAAAGGACGTAAAAGACTCTTTCCACGTCCTTTGGGTCCTTCAGGTCCTTCGCTGTCCTACCGCGTCGCCTCGCAATCCGCCACTGTCTCCTCTTCCTCCCCTTCCTCCGCCTCCTCGACCGCCAGCAGCACGACGGTGACGTTGTCGATGCCGCCGCGCGAGTTGGAGTCGTTGATGAGGCTGCGGCAGATCTCGTGGAGGCTGCGGCCGGAGAGGAGACGGTCGCGGATGTCGTTGTCGGAGAGCATGCCGGTCAGGCCGTCCGAGCAGAGGAGGAAGAAGTCGCCCGGCTGGACCTCGACCTCGCGGATGTCGACGTTGACGTCGCTCTCGCCGCCGAGGGCGCGGGTGACCACGTTCTTCAGCGGATGGGAACGGGCCTGCTCCTTGGAGAGGAAGCCGGCCACCACCTGCTCGTTGACCCAGGTGTGGTCCTGCGTGAGCTGCTCGAAGCGGCCGTTGCGCAGCCGGTAGGCGCGGCTGTCCCCCACGTGGGCCACGGCGGCCGTGGCGCCGTCGACGTGGAGGCCGACCACGGTGGTGCCCATGCCGTAGAGGGAGCCGTCGCGGCTGATGGCCCGCAGGACGTGGTCGTGGGCGATGCGCACGGCCATCTTCAGGAGGTTGGAGTGGCGCGCCAGGTTCCCGTCCATGCCGAAGGGCCAGGTGGTGTCGCGGTCGGCGCTGCGGGTGATGAAGTCGCGGATGGCGTTGACGGCGATCTGGGCCGCCACCTCGCCGTGGCTGTGGCCGCCCATGCCGTCGGCCACCACGTAGAGCCTGTGCTGGGGGTCGATCTCGAAGTAGTCCTCGTTGTGGGCCCGGGTGAGCCCCACGTCCGAGAGTCCACAGGCCCTGATCCGCAACATCAGCCGGTCTTCCCGAAGAGTCCCCGCCGCGGCGAGGAGGAGGAGCGGGTCAGCTCGTCGATGACCTGGCGCACGTCAGGGTCGTCGCCGCCCCATTGCAGCGACTTCCGGTAATACTGTACGGCCCGCTCGGCCTGCCCCGCCAGGGCGCAGATGCGGCCGGCCTGCTTGAGGTACGAGGGATTCATCGGCTCGAGCTGGCAGGCCTGCTCGATGGCGGCCACCGCCTGCGGGAGCCAGTTGCGCTGGTGGCTGCAGGCCTGGGCCAGGTGATGCCAGGCCTGGGCGTTGCGCGGATCGGACTTGGTCGCCAGATCGAAGTTGCTCGCCGCCTCGGGCCAGCTCTTCTCCTTGTAGGCCTTGACGCCGCGCTGGAGGTAGACGCGCGCGAGCTGGCGGCCGTCGGGGGCGCCCTGCTCTTCCGGGCGGACCAGCTCGACGTCGTGCCTGCGGCGGCGCTCCGGATCGCTCAGCACGTTGAACGCCTGGGTGAGATCCTGGAACTCGACCTCGGCCCGCTTCTTCGCCTCCCCCTGGAACAGGTCGGGATGGCGCGTGCGGGCGAGCTCCCGGAAGCGCTGGCGGATCTGGTCCTCGGTGGCGTTGCGCGGCACCGCGAGGACAGAGTAGAAGTCCCTGGCCATGTCTGTCGTCCTATTGCTGCTTGATTCTATACAAACGCAGGCCTGTCGAGCGCACGGCGTCGGGAACATTGCGGTCCCGCCCCAACTCTTTTAGATCCCGCACGGAGAGCCGGGCCACCAGACGGATGGCCGTCGGCAGGGGCGTCCGGGGGTTGAACACCAGGGCCTTGGCGACGTGATACTTGGCGACCCAGTCCCTTTTCTTGGCGATCATCTCCAGGACTTCGTCCACCACCGCGCGGCTGGAAGCCGTCTGTTCTACCTCCTGATCGGTGAGATTGTTGTTGATGATCACGGAAACGGCGACCTGAGCGTTGGAATCGCGCAACAGGATCGAGCGCAGGGTGCGCGGCGCGCCGCGGGTGAGCTTGAGCCGCGCCGGCACGGGAAGCATGCGGATCTGCCCCTCGGAGAGCTTGGTCTTCTCGACGTCGACCTCGCCGGACTCGGGGAGGGGCCGGACCTCGTCCAGGGCCGCCTCCAGCGCGGCGTCGTCCATCTCCTCGAACGTCGCCGGAGCGGGCACGGACCGCTGCCGGGGCAGCAGGTGCTCGCGGAACTCGGCGATGCGCCGCAGGGAGTAGCCGGAGACTTCGGGGTTCTCCTCCAGGGCCTCCAGGATGAAAGGCTCCTCGACGATGGCGTCCTGGCGCAGGAGCAGGACCTCCTGGAGGTCCGGCGGGAGACGGCGGGCGAGGCGGGCCAGGAGGCGGCGGGGGACGTCGCGGCGGCGCAGCACGGCCTCCAGCAGGACCGGGTGCGCCCCCTCCTCGGCGAACCAGCCCAGGACCTCCTCTCCGGCCTCGCGCTCCAGGAAGGCCCTGGCGAGCCGCACGTCGACGCTCTGGAGGCTGGCGCGCGCGCGGCCGGCCACCTCGGCGTCCTCGCCCTGGGCGAGGTCCACCTGGAGGGCGATGAGCTCTTCTGGGGGAAGGGGGAGCAGTCCCTCGGCGGCGAGGAGCTGAAGCTGGCGGTTGCCGCCCGAGCGCACCTGCTCGCGAAGGGAGGACTGGCTGTCAGCCACGGTCAGTGCGGAGCCTGGCTCTCGGCTTTCAAAGCCTGCACCGTGTTGAGGTCGATGACGAGATTCCGCACCTCGCCCTGCTGGGCGTCCAGCCGCATCGGATAGTCGTTGACCAGCACTTCCACGACGCCGGCGTTGCCGAGCTGAAGGGCGATGCTCTTCTGCGCTTCGAGTTGCAGGGCCTCCCCCGGGAAGCGGTTCTCGGCGCGGCGCGTCTTGCCGTCCATCAGGGCGTCCACCCAGCACTCGCCGGAGAATTCCATGACGACCTCGATCGGCGCGCGGGGCTCCGGCGGCGGCGCGGGCGTCGGGACCGCGACGGGGGCGGGAGGCGGCGCGGCGATCGGCGGCGCCTGGGTGTCCGGCGACGGCTCGTCGCGCTTGCGGTCGGCGAACCAGGCGAGGACGGCGATGAGGACGAGCAGGACGAGCCCGGCCACGGCCAGGGCCAGGCCCTGGCTCCAGTTGCGGCGCACCGGCGGCTGGCCGGGATCGACCGTCTTGGGCCGGGTCCGCACCCGGGTGTCTTCCTTGGGATCGCCGGCCAACTGCTCCGGATGGTGCACGGAGAGGTAGTGGTTGACCACGTCGTCCGGGGAAAGCCCGACGTAGCGGGCGTACTCGCGGAGGAAGCCCTTGGCGAAAATGGGCGCCGGCAGGAGGTCGAAGCGGTCCGCCTCCATGGCTTCGAGGTAGCGGCGGCTGATCTTGGTGCGGTCGGCGATGTCGCGCAGGCTGATCTCGCGCATCTCGCGCTGGCGGCGCAGCCATTCGCCGAACGAGCCGCTCTCGCCGCCACCACCGCCCGCCTCTTTTTCCCACGGCGGCTGGCGGTTGGGACGACGGGCCCCCTCGGCGGCGGGTTCGCCGGGAGGTGCGGCGTCGGTCTTCTGGGGCGGAACTGTCTCTCGTTTTGACACGATTTTCGGCACGCGGCTCTAACTTTACGCGGCACTCCGTCCGGGGTCAAATATTTATCGTTCTTTCGTAGCTTTGGAGACGATCCTCCATTCGCTCAACCCCTTTCTCCCAGCAAGACTCGCGCCCGGCGGCGCAGCGGCTCGGGCACGCGGGGATCGGCGGCGATGGGCTTCAGATCAACTTTTCGCAGCGTCCCGAGGATGCGCCAGGCGGTGTCGAGAGGGGTCGAGGGATTCCGGGCCAGGGCGACCTTCAGGGGATAGCGCACGCCCCAGCGGCGGTCGCCGGCGATCAGCTCGAGGACGGCCGGCGGCGCCGCCGCGCTCGCCACCAGCGGCGCGAGGGTCCCCTCGGTCAGCCGGGGGTTGTCGAGGAGGGCGGCGACGACCCGCGGGTTGGGATCGTGCCGCAGGTGGGCGAGGACGCCGGCGCTGGCGCGCCGGGCCAGGGACACCTTCTCCCCCACCGCCATCTCCGGCAGGCGGGTGAGAAGGTGTTGCTCGGCGGCGCGCCGCAGCACGGGGCGCAGGCGGGCGTCGAGGCCCATCTCCGCCAGGTCGCGCCAGTAGAGGCCGGGCACGAAGCGCAGGGCCAGGACCTCGGGCGTGCGGGGATGCCGCGCCAGATCGCGGCGCACCTCGTAGAAGGAGAGGAGGTGGCGCTCGGCGGCGAGCCGCTCCACGATTTCGGCCGTACAGTAGGGGTTGGCCAGGACGTGGCGGACGGCCGGCGGCGGCAGCTCCCCGGCATGTTCCCGCACCAGGGCGGCCAGCTCCTCGGGGCCGGCCTCGCGCAGGCGGCGGTGCAGCTCAGGCTCCAGGACGGCGTCGTCGGCCGGGCCGCGCGGCTCGGTGAGGCCTTCGGACATGCCGCGTAGCTTATAGAATCTGGTATCTTCCTCCCTCCCTATGACGATTTCGCGAGACACCCAGAATCAGTTGTCCAAGGGCGATTTCGACGCCATCGAAGCCGATTGGCTGTCGCGCCTCGAAAAGGATCCGGCGGACGTCGACTACTACGTGGGCGTGGCCCGCGCGCTGGTCGGCACCGGCGAGGAACCGCGCGCCCGCTCCCTGCTGGAGTTGATGGACGACCATCTGCGGGAGAACGGCCTCTGGGCCGTCCGCCTGAAATTCCTGAAACGGGCTGGCGGCATCTTCCTCCCGCCGGACAAGATCCACCCCACCGTCTCCTCCACCCTCGGCAAGCTCTACTCCGACCGCTCCATCTACAAGGCCCTGTACGAGGCGGTGGGCCTCCACCGCGCTCCTGGCGACGTCCCCAAGATCTGGGAGAAGGTGGACCGGCTGGAGAGCCTGCTGGCCTTCGACGTCGGCACGGTGGTGGCCATGGAAGGCAAGGGCGTGGGCCGGGTCGCGGAGGCCAACCTCGGGCTGGAGAGCTTCAAGGTGGATTTCGAGAAGATCCGCGGTCTGACCGTGGGCTTCAAGGCCGCGCCCAAGCTCCTCAAGCCGCTGCCGCCGGAGCACGTGCTGCGGCGCAAGCTGGAGGAGCCGGCGTCCCTGAAGGCGCTCACCCCGCCCGATCTGCTGCGGGTCGTCCTCCAGAGTTACGACCGCCAGCTCACGGCCGGAGAGATCCGGGACATCCTGGCGGGAATCGTCGCCGAATCCCAGTGGACCTCCTGGTGGGCGGCGGCCCGCAAGCACCCCCAGTTGGTGGCCACCGGGAGCGGCGCGCGCCAGACCTACCGCTGGGCCGACAGCAGCGGCGACGCCCTGGATTCGGTGTGGAAGGGCTTCGAGAAAGCCGATCCGCGCAAGAGGATCGAGCGGCTCCGCCGCGAGGGCGCCCGCGACACCGGCCTGCGCGACCGCATGGCCGCGAACCTGGCCGAGGTGGCCGAGAGCGTCCTGGACGAGGACCCCGGGCTGGCCTTCGAGATCTGGTTCGCCCTGGAGCGCAGCGGCGCGAAGGTCCCCGAGGACGCCGACTGGTCCCCGGACAACCTCCTGTCCGTCCAGCCGGCCAAGGTCTTCGCGGGGATCGAGGACCGCCTGCTGCGCGAGCGCGCCTACACCATGGTGCGCGAGCGACGGGAGGACTGGCCGCTGATCTTCCGCGAGGCCATGACCAGGGAGATCGATCCCCGCGCCCTCGACCTGCTGGCGGACGGCGTGGCCCAGGGCGCCCGCAAGGAGCTGGACCGCTTCCTGGACAGCCTGCTGGCGCAGCCGCACCGCAATCCGGCGGCGTTCACCTGGCTGGCCGAACGGGCGGCGGTGGACGAGGCCCTGCGCACGCGCAACCCGCTGCGGCTGTTGCAGCAGATCCTGACCACCCTCTCGCGCGACGAATTCGCTTCCTACCGCCTCCGGCTCCTGGCGCTGGCCGAGTCGGGCGGCACGGTGCCGCGCCTGCTCACCCATCTCACGGAAGACCAGGCCGCCCAGGCCGAGGACGCGGTGCAGCGGGCGTCGGCGCTGGAGCCCTACCAGCGCGACCAGCTCATCAACGCCATCCACCTGCGTTTCCAGGCCCTGCGCAAGGAGACCGGCCCGCCGCCGCTCTACGCCACGGCGGAGTCGGTGGACGCCAAGCGGGCGGAGCTGCACCAGATCATGACGGTGGAGATCCCGGCCAACCGCAAGGCGATCGAGGAGGCCCGGGCCATGGGCGACCTGCGGGAGAACTTCGAGTACAAGTCGGCCCGCCAGCGCCACGAGTACCTGAACGCCCGCGCCGCCGCCCTGAACTCCGACCTCTCGCGGGTGCGCATCATCGAGACGGCCGGCATGGACGCCTCCGAGGCGCGCATCGGCTCGCGGGTCCGCCTGTCCGGCGGGGGCGGCGGGCGGGTGATGACCATTCTGGGTCCCTGGGAGAGCAAGCCGGAGGAGGACGTCATCTCCTACGAGTCCGACCTCGCCAAGGAGATCCTCGGCAAGAAGCCGGGGGATGAGGTCCAGGTAGGCGGCGAGAGCTGGAAAATCGAGGGAATCGAGCCGTACAAGTAGGCCTTGCCCTCCGCAGGCCCTGCCCTGCGAGACCTCACCCTCGGTCCCTCTCCTGAAGGAGAGGGAGGTCTCTACGCTGAAGGATTCCTTGGATCGCGGGACTTTCCCCCTCTCCCGGTTGGGTGGAAGGGCGGTGGGAGAGGGGGCCAGGGGGTGAGGCCTCGGAGGCACCCCACCCCCGCTGGCAACGCGGACTCGAGGCCCTCTACGCTTCCAGCACCTGTCCGGCCTGGACCTCGCGCTCGTAGCCGAGCACGCGGGTCGGCGACTTCGGACGGATCTCCACCGTCCCCAGGTTGTAGCGCAGCAGGACCGGGGAGCCGTCGGCGAGCAGCCACTCGAGACCCGAATACTTGTTCAGCAACGCCTTGCCCTGCGGGCTGCCGGCCTCGACGTGGACCTCCGGGGCCTTGCCTTCCAGGCCCCGCTGGATCCAGCCGGAATCGGTCCAGATGAACTCCCGGCCCGCGACCTTGCTGGTCGTGATCGGGGAGGAGATGGGCGTGTCGTCATAGGCCCCCGCGATGACGTCCTCCTGCGGCTCCACGGGTCCGGTGGGAATGTGGTTGTAGACGAACAGCCCGACGACCAGGGCCAGCCCCATGACGGCGGCTGTGCGCACCGAGGGCTGCGGTGGCAGCAGGTGCAGGCAGAATCTCTCGAACACCGCCCGCAATCCGGTGGGCGGCATCATCGCCTGGGTCATCACCTGACGGCGGATCTGCTGGCGCAGGGCGGGCGGCGGCACGGCGCGGCCGATGCTGTCCAGGCCACGGACCACGCGCCGCATCGAGGCCAGCCGCGCGCTGCACTCCTCGCAGGACGCGTAATGGGCTTCAAGCTGGCGCAGCTCGACCGCCCCGAGCTCTCTGTCGAGGTAGGCCGAAAGCTGCTCAGTGGTAGCGTGTCGATTCATAGTTCTCTCTCCAGGAGGCTGCGAAGCTGGTCGCGTCCCCGCGCGATCCGCGAACGGACGGTCCCGACCCGGACCCCCAGAACTTCAGCAATCTCCTCATAGGATAAACCTTCCAGGTCTCTCAAAACCACTGCTTCGCGAAACACCTGTGGAATCCGGGCGAGCCCTTCCATCACCCGGCGCCCTTGGTCCGCGGCGACCGCCAGCTCCTCCGGCCCGCGGGACGGATCGGCGATCATGACGCTCCCCTCCTCGGGGTCGGCGTCGATCGACTGCATCGTCGGGACATGGCGCGACAGGCGATCGCGGCAGTGGTTGATGGCGATGCGAAACACCCAGGTCTTGAGGGTGGATCGACCCCCGAAGCTCCCCAGGTGGCGATAGATGCGCAGGAAGATCTCCTGCGTGAGGTCGGCGGCCTCCTCGCGGTTGCCCGCGAGGCGGAGCGCCAGGTTGTACACCATTTCCCCGAAGCGCTCGTAGACCTCGTCGAAGGCCTGCATGTCGCCGCAGCGATGGCGCTCGACGAGCGCGAGGTCCAGGGCTACATCGTGGTGATGAACGGCAGGATAGACCGTGGCGACGCCCACCGACTCCTCCCAGGGCGGCTCGACGACTCTCGCCCTGTTCTCATAGACCGGCGGGGTCTCCGGAAAGTTCCCGAGATTCTTCAACAAATAGAGGGTAGCACGGACAAACACGGACCCAAACACGGACTTTCACGGACAGATCTCGCCTGTCCGTGAGGGTCCGTGCGGGTCCGTGCCCGTCCGTGGCGAGCTCCGCCCTACTTCGCCTTCGCCACTTCCCCCCCTCCCGGACCGGCGTCCTGGCCGTAGTAGGCGAGCAGCCCCTGGACGACCGAGTCGGCCACCTTCTGGCGGTAGGCCCGGGTCTGGATGAGCCTGCGGTCCTGCTCGTTGGCCAGGTTGCAGACCTCCAGCAGGATCTTGGCCGGGATCGAGTTGTAGCGCAGCACCGCCGGCACCCACTCGCCGTTGTTGCGCAGGATGCGGTCGCGCACCGGCTTGAAGGGATGGACGGGCAGCCCCGACTCCGCTAACGCCGCGATCACCTGCTTGGCCAGCTCGCGCGAAAGGCCCTCGCTGCGCACCCGGTCCTCCTTGGCGAAGGTCACCTGCGGGCTCTCCCGCACCTCCTTGCGCGAGGTGTAGACGGCGCCCCCCTTGGAGAAGGTGCCGTCCCGCATCTCGGCGGCGGGGATGTAGGCCATGGCGCCCCGCAGCGAGGGGTGAAGCGAGTCGGCGTGGATGGAGAGGAAGACCACCTTCTGGGAATCGCTGTCCTTCTGCACCGTCTGCCGGAACAGGCTGTTCGCCAGGTACCAGCGGAGGTTCACCCCCACCTTGGCGTCCGCGATGGGATAGGGCGGCGTGGTCAGCACCGCGTGGCCGCGCGAGAACGGCAGCACGTCCATGTCCTGGACGCGGAAGTCGCCGCCGTCGCGGGTGGTCACCAGCACCCGGGCGCCGGTCTGCGTCTCCAGCACCCGCTTGATCCGCATCGCGATGTCGTAGACGTAGAGGCTCTCCCACACCCCGCTGAGGGTCGCCCCGGCGTCCTGGCCGCCGTGGCCGGCGTCGAGGATCACCGTGATGCCGGCGAGGCCCTTGACCTTGACCTGGTTGCTGAAGTGGGCGCTGGCGCGCAGGCTCTCCTCGTACTCCTTGCGCTTGGGGTGCCCCTCGGGCATGAACTCGGGCTGCAGCACGTCGAACGGGATCTTCACCCGGTAGCCGATCGGGATGTCCGTCACGTCCGGGATGCCGGAGCGCCTGGCGATCTGCTGCGCCGTGGCGTTCACGTCCGCCGCGAAGACGCGGCCGGTGAAGCGCACCACCACCGAGGAGTACAGAGCCTCGCCGGGCCGCAGGCGGTAGACCGCGTACTCGCCGTCCTTGTCCGCGCCGTACTCCAGGAGGTACGGCTTCTCGGGCACCGGCAGGACCGCCTTGAACCCCGGCAGCAGCAGCTCGGAGGGGATGGCGACCATCTTGCCGCGGGCCACGTCGTCGTCGAGCAGCTCGTTGTACTCGCGGATGGCGCGGAAGTTCTCCCCCTTGCCGGTGAACCACCCGGCGAGCTGCCACAGGCTCTCCCGCTGGAGGGGTCCGATGCCCCGCACCTTGTGGTGCCAGCCGTCGGCCTCGGCCTTGTCCTCGGGGAAGAGGGCCTTCACGGCCTTGATCTGCCACTCCTGGGAGAGCAGGTCGAAGGGGACGGTGTAGCGGACGCCGGCGTGCAGCTCGGCGGAGCCGCCGTTGGCCTGCGTCACCCTGGGAGCGAGGGCGGCGTCGCCGCAGAGACGGCGGGCGAAGGCGAGCATCCCTTCGCCGCGCCTGGGGGCCGATTCGACGGCGATCCCCTTCTCGTTCAGGAGGGCCACCGTCCCCTCCTCCAGTTGCACGCGCACGGCGCCGCGGTCGGCCACGGCGGCGGCGGGCGCGGCGGCCAGCAGTCCCAGCAGGAAAAGAAAGGCGGATACGGCGGCCCCGCTGGCGACTGCTTTTCTCATTCAGCTTACCTCCGCTCCCCGTAGCGAGGGAGCCACCACCCAGCCCGTCTCCCGCTCGAAGGCCCGGCAGACGCGGAACAGCAGGGCCTCGGCGAAGGGCCGTCCCATGACCTGGAGCGAGAGCGGCAGCCCCTGGTCGTCCGCCCCCGAAGGGACGGCGATGGCGGGGAACCCGGTCAGGCTCGCGGGGGTCGTGAAAATGTCCGAGAGATACATGGCGAGAGGGTCGTCCACCTTCTCGCCGAGACGGAAAGCGGCCGTCGGGCTGGTGGGGGTCGCCAGCACGTCGGCGCGCTCGAACGCGGCGTCGAGCTCGCGCCGCATCCGCTCCAGCACCCCGCGCGCCCGGCCGTAGTAGGCCTCGTAGTAGCCGGACGACAGGGCGAAGGTGCCGAGCATGATGCGCCGCTTCACCTCGGGGCCGAAGCCTTCGCTGCGGCTCTCGAAGTAGAGGTCGGCCAGGTTGTCCGCGCCCTCGGCCCGGCGGCCGTAGCGCACGCCGTCGAAGCGGGCGAGGTTGGCGCTGGCCTCGCAGGTGGCGACCACGTAGTAGACGGCCACCGCGGCCTCGACGCTGGGCACCGAGACCTCGACCAGCTCGGCCCCGGCCTGGGTCAGCCGGTCCAGCGACTGGCGCCAGTTGGCGGCCACGGCGCCGCCGAGCGCCGAGGGATCGGCCTCGCGGATCAGCCCCACCCGCAGGCCGGCGATCCCCTCCTCGATCCGCTCCAGATAGTCCTCCACCGGCCCGGTGGCGGACGTCGAATCGCGGGGATCGTTGCCGGCGGTCACCCGCAGCCCCAGGGCGGCGTCGCGGACGTTGCGGGCCATCGGCCCGATCTGGTCGGTGGACGAGGCGAAGGCCACCAGCCCGTAGCGGGAGACCCGGCCGTAGGTGGGCTTGACGCCCACGAGGCCGCAGAGCGCGGCCGGCTGGCGCACCGAGCCGCCGGTGTCCGAGCCGAAGGACAGCGGCACGCTCCCCGCCGCCACGGCCGCGGCCGGCCCGCCGCTCGACCCGCCCGGCACCGCTGCGAGGTCCCACGGGTTGCGGGTGAGCTTGTAGGCCGAGTTCTCGCACGACGAGCCCATGGCGAACTCGTCCATGTTGCCCCGCCCCACCGGCACGGCCCCCGCCGCCAGCAGGCGCTCGACGGCCGTGGCCGTGTACGGGGCCACGTATCCTTCCAGGATGCGCGACCCGCAGGTCAGCGCGTGCCCTTCCAGATTCAGATTGTCCTTGAGGGCCACGGGCACGCCGGCCAGGGGGCCGGGGTCCTCGCCGGCGGCGACGCGGCGGTCCAGCTCCGCCGCGCGGGCGCGGGCCTCGTCATCGAAGATCTCCAGATAGGCCGCGATCAGCGGCTCGACGCGGGCCGTGCGGGCCAGGCAGGACTCCAGGACCTCGGCCGCCGACGCCTCGCGGGCGCGCACGCGGCGGGCGATCTCCTCCGCCGCAAGCTCCCAGAGCTCAGGCATGGCCGCCCCCTCCTTTCACCTCGGGCACCAGCAGGAAGGAGTCCATGGCCGCCGGAGCGTTGGCCAGGAACTCCTCCCGGGGGAGGCAGTCGTGGGGCCGGTCCTCCATCTCGCGCACGCCTTCCTGGTGGACCACGGGCTCGGCGCCTTCGAACCGCTGGAGCTGATCGATGTAGTCGACGATCCTGGCGAGCTGACCGGTGAGCCTGCTTTCTTCTTCCGCGCTGAAACGGAGCCGGGCCAGCGTGGCGATTTTCTTTACATCTTCGTGGGTTAGTGCCATGGCCTTGAAGTTACAGTTTAGCCCCGGCCCGCGATCTGAAGCAATGCTCGGGCCAGGAGATGGGTGGATCGGACCGGATTCAACGCACGGCCACGGGCCGGGCGAGGACGGTGCCGCGTTTCTGTCGCAGCCCGACTTCGATCACGCCCTCGTCCGCGGGCATCTGGCCGCGGTCGAGGGTGAGGAGGTAATAGCCGGAGATGGCCTTGGACAGGACCTCGGTGGCGAGGTTCGGCAGGCGGAAGGTCTTGAGATACAGCCCGCCCGTGTCGGCGGCGACCTGCTCGAGTCCCTCTTCAAGGGAGTGGTAGTCGGCGCTGGTGACGTCGAGGACGAAGACGGAGGCGTTGGCGTCGCGCAGCGCCTTCACGGCCGGAGCGTAGGAAGGCGTCATCTGGACGCCGCCGTCGCCGAACCGTCCGAGGCCCCAGCCGAGATAGATCATGATCTTCTCGCCCGGCAGGGGCTCCATGGCGCGGGCGGTCAGCTCCAGGGCCCTTTCCGCCGACGCCGCCTTCTTCGCCCCCGCGAAATCGAAGCCGCGGGCGAGAGAGGGATCCCCCACGGGCGCGATCTCCCGCTCGGGGCTGTAGAGCATCGCCTCGTCGAGGATGGTGTGGACCACCTCGCGGTCGCGCGTGAAGTCCTGCCACATCTTCAGATGGGAGTCGTAGGAGACCACGGCGACGCGGTCCCCCGGATGGAGCGTGTCCAGGAGCTCGCGGGTGCGGGTCCGCATGCGGAGCTGGCCGCTGATGCGGGTCGGGTTGAGATCGGCCTGGACGAAGAACACCACCAGCCGTCCCGGCCTGGGCAGGGCCACCGTGACCTCCTGGCCTTCGCCGTCCGGCGCCTCGGCAGCGGCGGCGGGGATCTCGCCGTCCTCTGCGGAGATCCATTCGAGCCCGGCCACCGGGATCTCCTCCTTGCCGACGCGGACGCGGAAGTCCTCCGGTTTCAGATCCAGGATGGGCCGGCCCCAGGTGTCCACCACGCGCACGACCATCTCCACCAGGGAGACGGAGATCTCGTCTTCGAAGGATTCCTGGGGTTCCTGGGATTGGGCCGCCCCGGAGGCGGCGAGGAGGAGGAGGAAACCGGTCAAGAGGAAAGCCATCGGTTTCATAAAAAGATGATAGCGCCCGTTGACCGGATTGTGAGGCTTCTTCGTCGAAGGGTTGGTTTGGACCGTCCCTTCAGGGACAATCGCGGGTAGCCCCAGGTTTCAACCTGGGGCGGGGGCGGCACCACGTTCCGACGGGAGATCGCCCTGCCGCCCCAGGTTGAAACCTGGGGCTACCCACGGATGTGCCTGAAGGCACGGTTCCATACCTCATGCTCCCCGCCTTTCGCCTACTTCTCCACCATCCTGCCGTACAGACGCTGGCGTCCGTGGCCGAGGGTACGGAATGCCATCTCGTCGGGGGCATCCTGAGGGACCGCGCCCTGGGGTTGCCGAGCAAGGACATCGACGCGGTGGTCTCCGGCCGCGGCAGGGAAATCGCGGACGCCCTGGCGGCGGCCCTGCCCGCCCGGTTCGTCCTGCTGGGCGGCAAGGAGTTCGCGGCCTATCGTCTGGTGGCGGCGGATGTGGACGTGGACCTCTGGGATCGCGCCGAAATGTCCCTTCATGAGGATCTGGCCCGGCGGGATTTCACCCTCAACTCGGTGGCGCTGGACATCCGCAGCGGCGAGGTGACCGATCCCTTCGACGGTCTCGGGGACATCGAGCGCCGCCTGTTGCGCGCCACCACGCCCGAGAGCTTCACGGGGGATCCGCTGCGCGTCCTGCGGCTGCCCCGGATGCTCCTGCGCCTGCCGGGTTTCGCCGCGGACCCCGACACGCTCACCCTCGCCCGCCGCAGCTCGGCGCGGATCGTGGACGTGGCGGCGGAGCGGGTGCGGGACGAGCTGTCCTTCCTCTTCGATCATCCGGACGCCCATCGCGGCCTCGCCCTGCTGGTGGCGCTGGACCTCTATCCCGGCCTCTGGCTGGGGACGCCCGGCGAGCCCGGACGGCCGGGCGGCGCCATCGGCGAGCTCGAAGCCCTGCCCGCGCGCGTTCTGGACATCCGTAAGCTCGATCCCGAGGTCTCCATCGACGCGAAGACGGCCCGCTGGGCCGCCGCGTTCGCCCACCTGCCGGCGGATTCCCTGGAGAAGTTTCGGGACGCGGGCTATCTGATCCGTAGCGAAGCCGCGAAGGTGGCGCTTCTGTTGAGCTTCGAGAGCCTGCCGGAGGACGAGATCGGCCGCCGCCGGTTCCTGCACCAGGCCGGCCCTCTCTGGGCCACCGTGGCGGTGTCCCTGGGAGCGCGGAGCGGGGACCCGGCACGCTGGAGGTCCGCCCTGCGTCCGCTGGTGGACCTGGCCCGCCGGGAGGGGAAGATCCTTTTCGATCCGCCGCGCCTCCTCACCGGCCAGGAGGTGCAGGAGCTGTTGGGAATTCCCGCCGGACCGAAGGTGGGGGAAGCCCTGTCCGCCGTGCGTCAGGCGCAGGTGGACGGGAGGGTGGGGACGAGGGAGGAGGCGGTGGCCCTCCTCTCCTCTTTACCGGAAAATCCCTGACCGCTGACCGCCGCTCGACTCGCCGCCGCCCATCAGCTTCTGGTTCAGCTCCTTGATGCGCTCCATCAGCTTGTCGATCTTCTCCTGCGCCTCCTGGCGCAGGCGGGCGTAGTCGCCGCGGATGCGCTCCCGCTCCTGGAGCATCTCCTGGTAACGGGACTGCATCTCCTCCGCCTGCTGGTCGCGCTGGCGGATGGCCTGGTGGAGGCCGGCGATCTCTTCGTCCTTCTCGGCGAGGCGGAGCCGGGTCTTCTCCTCCTGCTCTTCATACAGCCGCTTGAACTGCTGCAGCTCGGTGATCTCTGAGAAATCCGCGGTGTTGGGGCTCAATTCGCCTCCCTTCTCCTCGATCAGCGGGAACATCTTGCGAAGCTTCAGGGACAGGTCTTCCGGATCGGGCGACTGGCGCATCGCCTCCGCGTAGTTGATGGTGCCATGAACCAGCAGCGCGAGCAGCGACTGGTTCATCGACTGCATCCGGTAATAGCCCACGGACGACTCCATCTCCTCGTGGATGGAGCTGATCTCCCCCGCCTCGATCATCTTGTTGATCTTCGGGGAGGCGCGCAGGATCTCCAGCGCCGCCACCCGGCCCTGGCCGTCCGCCCGCTCCACCAGCTTCATGGAGACGACCCCCTTGAGGATCTGGGCGAGCTGGGCGCGGACCTGGCCCTGCTGGTCCGACGGGAAGGTGTCCAGGATGCGGTCCACGGTCTGCGGCGCGCTGTTGGTGTGCAGCGTCGAGAAGACCAGGTGGCCGGTTTCGGCGGCCGTGATCACGGTGGAGACCGTCTCCGGGTCGCGCATCTCGCCCACCATGATGACGTCCGGGTCCTGCCGCATGGCGTTGCGCAGGGCCTCGGAGAAGGTGCCGGTGTCCGTCCCCACCTCGCGCTGGGAGATCGAGGCCATGTCGTCCGTGAACAGGAACTCCATGGGGTCCTCGATGGTGATGACGTGCACCGGCCGGCGCATGGTGATGTACCGGATCAGGGCGGCGAGGGTGGTGGACTTGCCGCTGCCGGTGGGACCGGTGACCAGCACGAGCCCCATGGGCAGCTCGCAGAGCTCCAGGAGCACGGGCGGCAGGTCCAGCTCCTCGAGGCTCTTGATCTGGTAGGGGATGCGCCGGAAGCAGGCGGCGATGTTGCCGCGCTGCATGTAGATGTTGCAACGGAAGCGGGCGAGCCCGCGCACGCCGTAGCCGGTGTCGACCGAGTAGCGCTCCTCCAGCTTGGCCTTCTGCCGGGGGTTGAGGATGCCCATCAGCATCTCGGTCAGGTCTTCCGGCTTCAGGGGAGGCGCCTCGATCGGCAGCAGCCGGCCGTTGATGCGCAGCAAGGGCGGGCGGGTCGGCTTCAGATGAAGGTCCGACGCCCCTTTGTCCGTCATGAACTTCAGGAGACGATCAAGATCCATGATTTGTGCGGCGCATTGTACAGGAGAGGAACGGAAACGAAATAGGGGGCGTCCGCCTGAAAGGCGCCGGGACGCGAAGCGGCCCGCTACGCGTCTCGGAGCCGGACTACGCGTCTCGGCAAGAATCTACGCGTCTCGGAGTCCGTCTTTGCGTCTCAGGAAAAATCTACGCGCCTCAGATCTCGACTACGCGTCTCAGATTTCTACTACGCGTCTCCGCAAACGTCTACGCGTCTCAGATCTTCACTACGCGTCCCAGGAAACGACTACGCGTCTCGGCCCGCGTCTTTGCGCCTCAGCGTTCTCCTATGCGTCCCGGGAAAAGTCTACGCGCCTCGGATCTCGACTACGCGTCTCCGCGAAGCGCTATGCGCCACGGCGGAAGACTACGCGCCTCGGGAGAGCGCCAGGAGCCTGCGCGGCAGTCCCCGATGGTGGGTATCCTCTTGAGCAAGGACCCAAGGGACCTAAAGGACCTAAACGACCTAAAGGACTCAGAGAACGGTACCTCAATGTCGTTTAGGTCCTTTAGGTCTCTTAGGTCGTTTAGGTCCTCTCTCCAGCATTTCTGGACCGCGGCTTCCTAGAACTTCCGCATCAGACCGACCACCACGCCCTGCACCTGCACGTCCTGAGCGGGGACGCGGATCGGCTGCATGGTGGGGTTGGCCGGCTGCAGGCGGACCACGGGGCCTTCCGGGTAGAAGCGCTTCAGGGTGGCTTCGTCCCTGTTCACCAGCGCCACCACCATCTCCCCCGGCTGCGCCGTGTCGCGGCGCAGCACGATCACGAAGTCGCCGTCGAAGATCCCTTCGTCGATCATGGACTCGCCGACCACCCGCAGGACGTAGTGGTCGCCGCCCCGGGGGTTGAGGAGGTGACCCGGCACGGTCACCCGCTCGTTGCCGGTAAATGCCTCGATGGGCTTGCCCGCCGCGATATCGCCGAAGAGCGGGAGGTCCCGCTCGGAGGTCTCGGCCCCCGGGATGGCGCGGATCAGCTCGATCCCCCGCTTCTGGTTCCAGTCGCGGCGCAGGAAGCCCTTCTGCTGCAGGAGCTTCAGGTGCTTGTAGGCCGTGCCGTAGGAGGAGAAGCCGAAACGGTCACAGATCTCCCGGTGGGTCGGGGCGATTCCGCGGTCCTTCCGGTACTCCTGAATGAACTCCAGGATCTCTTTCTGCCGTTCGGTCAGGTAGGACATGGCGGAAGTATAGGCGGTAACCTAGCGTAATGCAAGCGGCAGATCTTACGCCCCGTCCTTGACACCCCTCGACGGGGGTCAATACACTGCCGGAGCGCCGTGCCCGGCCGTCTCCCGGCGCGTCCATCCCCATGACTCCCAACGCGACGTCCGAGCTCGATTTTCCCTTCCAGCGCCACACCCTCGACAACGGCCTCAAGGTCGTTCTCCACCGCAATCCGGCCCTGCCGCTGGTGGCCGTCAACCTCTGGTACCACGTCGGCTCCAAGAACGAGCGGCCCGGCCGCACCGGGTTCGCCCACCTCTTCGAGCACATGCTCTTCCAGGGCAGCGCCAACGTCGGCACCAACGAGCACTTCCGCTACATCCAGCAGGTGGGCGGCGTGGCCAACGGCTCCACCTGGTACGACCGCACCAATTACTACGAGACCGTGCCCGCGCACCAGCTCGACCTGGCGCTCTGGCTGGAATCGGACCGCATGGGCTTCTTCCTGCCCGCGCTCACCCCGGAGAACCTCGAGACCCAGCGCGACGTGGTGATGAACGAGCGGCGGCAGAGGATCGAGAACCAGCCCTACGGCCTGGCCGGCGAGCGGCTGCACGAGCTGCTCTATCCGGAGGGGCATCCCTACCACTGGCCGGTGATCGGCTACATGGAAGACATCGAGGCCGCCACCCTGGACGACGTGCGGCAGTTCTTCCAGACCTATTACACGCCCAACAACGCCGTGCTCACCGTGGCGGGGGACTTCGAGCCGTCGGAGGCGCTCTCGAAGATCGACACCTGGTTCGGGGAGATCCCGCCGGGGCCGCCCGTGCCGCCGGTCTCCGCGCCCCTGATCCCCCTGAACGGCGAGCGCCGGACCGTGCTGCCGGACAACGTGCAACTGTCCCGGGTCTACATCGGCTTCCGCGCTCCCGCCTATGGAGACCGGCGCTGGTACGCGGCGGACCTGCTGGCCGGCGTCCTCGCCGGCGGCAAGTCGAGCCCCCTCTACCGCGAGCTGGTCTACGAGCGCCAGATCGCCCAGGACGTCGGCGCCTCGGTGAGCCCCTACGAGGCGGTGGCGACCTTCCTCCTCGTCTCCACCGCCCGCCCGGGGGTCGATCCGGCGGAGATCGAGGAGGTGCTGCTGCGCCACGTGGCCAAGGCGGCCGCCGGGCCGCCGGCGCCCGAGGAGCTGGAGCGGGCCCGCAACCGCATGCTGACCGACTACTACAGCAGCCTGCAGAAGCTGGACAACGTGGCCGACCTCTTCTCCCAGTTCACGACCTATTTCGACGATCCCGGCGGCGTCGCCCGCGAGGCCGGCCGCTACCTGGAGATCACCCCGCGGGACCTGACCGACTACGCGGCCGGGTGGTGCGGCGAGACGGAACGGGTCGTGGTGACGGTGGTCCCGCGCGAGGAGAGCTGATGAGCCGGCCTCCGATCGACCGCAGGGTCCCGCCGCCGCCCGGCGAGATCCGCCACTTCGGCTTTCCCCCCTTCGTGCGGACGCGGCTGACGAGCGGCCTGGAGGTGCTGGCGGCGCGGCTCTCCGGGATTCCCCTGGCCAGCCTGGAGGTGGTCGCCCCCGCGGGCGGACAGTTCGACCCGGAAGGCAAAACGGGGCTCGCCGCCTTGACCGCCTCGCTGCTGGACGAGGGCACGGGCCGCCGGTCGGCCATGGAGATCGCCACTGCGGCCGAGCGGATGGGCGGCTATCTGAGCTCCGGGGCGGATTGGGACGTGGGCTACGTCGCCGTCGGCCTGCTGGCGAACCATCGCGAAGCCGGCTTCGGCCTCCTCCAGGAGGTGCTCCTCGACCCCACCTTCCCGGAAGAGGAGGTGGAGCGCATCCGCAGCCAGCGGCTGGCCGAGATCGTGCGGCGGAACCAGGACCCTTCCTCGCTGGCCGACGACCGCCTCTATGAGGTGATCTACCAGGGCACCGTCTATGCCCATCCGCTGGCGGGCACCGAGACGAGCATCCCGCAGTTGGACCGGGCGTCGGTCCTGGCGTTCTACCGCGGCCATTTCGGGCTGGCCGGCTCGCAGCTCATCGCCGTGGGGGACTTCGATCCCGAGGAGCTCGTGCGCGACGCGGAGCGTTTGTTCGGCGGGGTCCGCGGGCCGGAGCCCGCGCTGCCGGCGGCGCCCGAGATCCGGCCCGCTCCCCTGCCGGGGATCGCGGTCCATCTCGTGGACCGGTCCGGAGCGGCGCAGACGGAGCTGCGCCTGGGTCACGCGGGCGTCCCCCGCGGCCATCCGGACTACGTCCCCCTGGTCGTGCTCAACACCGTGCTGGGGGGCAAGTTCACCAGCCGGATCAACCTCAACCTGCGGGAGCGGCACGGCTACACCTACGGCGCGTCGAGCCGTTTCACGGCGCGGCTGGGGCCGGGTCCCTTCTCGGTGAGCGCGGCGGTGGAGACGGAGTCGGCGGGCGCGGCGGCGCGGGAGGTCCTCGCGGAGCTGCGGCGGATCCGCGAGGCCCTGGTCGAGCCCGAGGAGCTCGAAGAGACCCTCAGCTACATCGTGGGCGTCTTCCCCTACACGCTGCAGACCGTCGGCGACCTGGCCAAGCGGCTGGAGACCATCGCGGTCTACGGCCTGCCGGACGACTACTACAACCGGTACCAGGAGAGGATCCTGGCCGTGACCCGGGAGAAGCTGCTGGAGGTGGCGCAACGCCATCTCGACCCGGACCGGATCGCGGTCGTGGCCGTGGGGCCGGCCGCGGAGCTGGAGCCGCAGTTCGCGGGATTGGGGACGATGGAAGTGGGGGCTCCGGAGGGGGAGCCCGAGGTCGCCCAGGCTGGGCCTATTGCAGGTTGACGGAGAGCTGTTTCGGCCCCAAGAACCGGATGTCGAGATTGAGGCGGTCACCGCCCGAAAAAGTCGCCGTGCGTCTCTCCACGTCAGCCCCTTTGCCTTCCAGCGTAACGTGGACCCGGATCTCGGCATGGCCTGGTCTGATTTCCAGATTCCTGCTGAACTCCCGCCGGTCTTCCCTTGCCGACTTCAGGAAGCCGCCGCTCCGACCCGGGAAAAACTCGCCACGGTACCGCTCCACGTTGTTCACGAACACGATCACGGTACCGCTACCGGATGCCTCGGACCTGAAGTGGACATTGAGGTTGGCCGTTCTTGCTTCGGCGGCAGGAGCGGTCTCCGTCGTCTGGCCGGGATCCGACTCCGTGGGGAAACTAGGCGTGTCCGCGATCTCCTCACCCTGACGGGCTTCCCGCGGCCAGGGAGATGTCGGCGCCGTGCGCGGCCCGGTGCGCGCCAACCCCTCCCGGGCCTTCTCGATGATGTCCACGGCTTCCAAGTTTCCACGGTCTGCCTTCAGCACTGCCGCGGCCTTGGCCAGCGCGTCATTGTAGCGGCGATCGGCGAGCAGCTTCTCGGCGTCCTGGAGAGCGAGGACGATCTCCTGCTCGTGTCCCAACATCCTCTGGAACTTTTCCCTCTCAAGCAGCACCTTCTCCCGCCCTCTTCTGAGGGTCCGCGACCGCGGGGCCTGCGCCAGTGCTTGGTTGTAGAGAGACAGAGCGGTGTCGTAGTCGGCGGCGTTGAGACGCCTTTCAGCCTCGTCCGTCAACCACACGACCCGCTTCCGGTACGCGTCCTCCTGCGCATCCCGTCCCTTCGCAGTCGGCTGGATCCCGTTTCCCGCCAACGTCAGCCCCGCCGCCACCACGGCCGCGAGGACCAGCCCCACGACCGCCGCGATCAGCATCCGGCGCGGGTTGGTCTTCGGGCGGGGCGGCGGCGCCTTGGTCGCCAGGGTGTCCGCCTCGGAGATGGCCGGGACCGGCGTCTGGCTCCCCGTCCCGGACCGCGATCCCGTTCCCGTCCCGGGGTCGGCCGCGGGAACGGGCGGCGGCGGCACCGGCGCCGGCTTCTTCTTCCACCAACCGAGGACCGACGGCTTCGCCGCCGCCGGAGGAGGCGGGGGAGGCGGCACGTCCGGCGGCGGCAGCACCATCGTGGCCGAGAGGCTCTGGGTCTCGTTGAGGTCGTCCCGCTGGACCGAGGACGACTCCACGACGCGGCGCAGGTCGTCCACCATCTCCCGCGCCCGCTGATAGCGGCGTCCGGGGTCCTTCTCCAGGGCGCGGGCGAGGATCCGGTCGAGCCCCGGCGGCAGGCCCTGGACGTAGTCCCGGGGCGGCGTGAAGTGGTCGTAGACGATGCGGTGGCTCACCACCGTCAGGTTCTCGCCCTGGAACGGCTTGTGGCGGGTGAGCATCTCGTAGAGCACCACGCCGAGGGAGAAGAGGTCCGCCCGGTGGTCGACCTCCTTGCCCTGGATCTGCTCGGGCGCCATGTAGTTGGGCGTGCCGAGGAGCTGCCCCTCCTGGGTGAGGTTCGAGCTCTCCAGCCGCGCTATGCCGAAGTCCGTGATCTTCACCCGGTTCTCGGGGGTGATCAGGATGTTCGCCGGCTTGACGTCGCGGTGGATCACCCGGTTGGCGTGGGCGTAGTCCAGCGCATCTCCCACCTGGGAGACGATGTCGAGCACGAACGGGAGCGCCAGCGGCTGGTCCCCCTGGAGCATGAGCTTCAGGTTGGTGCCCTTGACGTACTCCATGGCGATGAAGGCCAAGCCCTCCTCGCTGGCCTCGACCACGTCGTGGATGGTCACGATGTGGGGATGGGTCAGGATGCCGGCGCTCTGCGCCTCGCGCATGAAGCGGACCCGGAACTGCTCCAGCTCCTGATCCTTGACGGAGTAGCCGATGCGGAAGGTCTTGAGCGCCACCAGCCGGCCGATCAGGGGATCGCGGGCCAGGTACACGACGCCCATGGCGCCTTTGCCGAGCTCATCGAGGATTTCGTAGCGGCCGAGCCGGGTCGGAGTGAGGGGCAGCATGGTCAGAGCTTTTTCGCAGGGCACATTCTAGGGCGGAGCCGTCCCCGAGTCAAACCCTTAGGGGACCTAAGTGCATGTCCTTTTTACATTTACACGCCATGGGACGAAACTGGCGCAGGGCCTGCCCTGTGTTATATTTGCCGGCCTTGATCTTTGCCCCTGAAGGAGGTTCATGACGATGCAGGTGGATAGCCCGGAGAAACTGCGCAACGTCGCCGTTGCTGGCCATAACGACACCGGCAAGACCACTCTCGTGAGCGCTCTACTGTACGCCGGCGGCGTGACGACCCGGTTGCATCGGGTGGAAGACGGCAACACCTTCACCGATTTCGACCCCGAGGAGGTCGAGCGCAAGATCTCGATCGGCCTGGCCCCCTGCTTCGTCCCCTGGCAGCAGCACAAGATCAATCTCCTCGACTGTCCCGGTTACGGCATCTTCTTCACCGAGACCCAGGCGGGCATGCGGGCCGCCGACTCGGTCCTGCTCTGCGTCAACGGCGTCGCCGGCGTCGAGGTGAACACCGAGCGGGTGTGGGCCTGCGCCGAGGACTTCGGGCTGCCGGTCCTCATCAACCTGACCAAGATGGACCGCGAGCGGGCCGACCTGGACCGCGCCCTGGAGTCGCTGCACAAGCGGTTCGGGCGCTCGGCGCTGCCGGTGCAGGTCCCCATCGGCCGCGAAGCCGGCTTCTCCGGCGTCGTGGACCTCGTAAACCAGAAGGCCTACAAGTTCTCCAAGGACGGCAACGGCAAGGCGACGCCGACCGACATCCCCGCCGAGGTGGCGGACGAGGTCGAGACCCACCGCGCGCGGCTGGTCGAGGCGGTGGCCGAGACCGACGATCAGTTGATGGAGGGCTTCTTCGAGAACGGTACCATCTCCCAGGAGGACCTGGTGTCGGGCCTGCGCAAGGCGGTGGCGAACCGGCAGATCTTCCCGGTGACGCTGTCGTCGTGCAGCCACGGCATCGGACCGTCGGTGATCCTCGACTCGATCCTGGCCCTCCTCCCCTCGCCCGCGGAGCGCAAGACCTTCCCGGCGAAGAACGTGGGCGGCGAGGACGTGGAGCTGACGGCCGATCCCTCCGGCCCGCTGGCGGCGCTGGTGTTCAAGACCCTCTCCGATCCGTTCACCGGCAAGATCTCGATCTTCCGCGTCGTCTCCGGCACCCTGCCGGCGGACGCCATGGCCTACAACTCGCGGGCCGAGGAGGCCGAGCGCGTCGGCCATCTCCTGGAGCTGCAGGGCAAACAGGGGAAGGACGTCCACCACCTGATCGCCGGCGACATCGGCGGTGTCGCCAAGCTCAAGGTCTCCAACACGGGCGATACCCTGTGCGCCAAGGACCGGCCGCTCAAGCTCGGCTGGATCGACCTCCCCGAGCCGGCCATGGCCTTCGCCGTCGAGCCCAAGTCCAAGGGGGACGAGGAGAAGATCGGCGACGCCATGCACCGCCTGATGGACGAAGACATCGCGCTGCACGCCGGCCGCGACCCGGAGACGCACGAGCATCTGCTCTCGGGCAACGGCCAGCTCCACATCGAGATCGCGGTGGCCAAGCTGAAGCGGCGCTACCACGTGGACGTCCTGCTGCACCCGCCCAAGGTGCCGTACCGCGAGACCATCCTCAAGCCCGCGGACGGCCATGGCCGGCACAAGAAGCAGAGCGGCGGCCGCGGCCAGTTCGCCGACTGCAAGATCAAGATGGAGCCGCTGCCCCGCGGCGAGGACTTCTCCTTCGTGGACGAGATCTTCGGCGGCTCGATCCCGCAGAACTACCGGCCGGCGGTCGAGAAGGGCATCCAGGAGGCCCGCCGCCGCGGCTATCTCGCCGGCTACCCGGTGGTGGACTTCAAGGTCCGCCTCATGGACGGCCAGTACCACGACGTCGACTCTTCGGAAATGGCGTTCAAGATCGCCGGCTCCCTGGCCTTCAAGGACGCCATGGCCAACGCCAAGCCGACCATCCTCGAACCGGTCATGAAGGTGGATATCACCACCACCGAGGAGTTCACGGGCGACATCATGGGCGACCTGTCGCACCGGCGCGGCCGGCCGCAGGGCATGGACGCCGTCAACGGCAGCCAGGTCATCAAGGCGCTGGTGCCGATGTCCGAGATGCTGGAGTACGACCGCATCCTGCGCGCCATGACGCAGGGCCGGTCGAGCTTCCACATGGAGTTCTCGCACTACGAGGAAGTGCCCCGGCCGGTGCAGGACAAGCTGATCGCCGAGTACCAGAAGCACCGCAAGGAAGAGCAGGAGTCGTAGGACCGCTACCGCTCCTGCCCGCAGGTTGTAGAATCCTCAAGGAACCGGGCGCCCGTTCCGCGGCGCCCGTTCCCCGATCCATATCACCATCACGGGAGACAGGACCTTGATTCAAGCATCGCAATTGCGCACCGGCATGTGCATCCTCTTCGAGGGCGACGTCTGCCGGGTCATGAACGCCCAGCACGTCACGCCCGGGAACCTGCGCGGCTTCGTGCAGGCCCGGATGCGGAACCTCCGCAACGGCAACAGCTTCGAGCACCGCTTCGGCTCCACCGAGAAGGTCGAGCGGGCCATCCTGGACACGGTGCCGATGGAGTACCTCTACTCCGATCCCTCGGGCCACCACTTCATGAATCAGGAGAACTACGAGCAGGTCACGCTCGACGACGACACCCTGGGCGACTCCATGCTCTACCTGCTGCCCAACACGGTGATCCAGATCGACTTCTACGAGGACCGCGCGGTGGGCATCGACCTGCCCAACACGGTGACCCTGGAGGTGGTGGACACCGAGCCCAGCATGAAGGGGGCCACGGCCAGCGCGTCCTACAAGCCGGCCAAGATGGAGACCGGCCTGACGGTCCAGGTGCCGCCCTTCATCGAGGTGGGCACCAGGATCATCATCGACACGCGTGAGAACAAGTACCTGAGCCGGGCGTGAATCCCGATCCCCAGCTCTTCGTCCTCGGCCTCACCTGGTTCGTGGTCTTCCTGTTCTCGACCACGCTCCACGAAGCGGGGCACGCCTTCGCCGCCTACAAGCTGGGGGACTCCACCGCCTATGAAGGAGGGCAGGTCTCCCTCAACCCGTGGCCCCATATCCAACGGGAGCCGTTCGGCATGGTGCTGGTCCCCATCATCTCCTTCGCCTCGACGCAGGGCCAATGGATGATGGGCTGGGCGAGCGCCCCCTACGATCCCACGTGGGCGCACCGCTATCCGAAACGGGCCGCCCTGATGGCCGCCGCCGGGCCGGCGGCCAACCTGCTGCTGGTGCTGGTCTCGGGGCTGGCGATCCGGGCGGGGATGCTGGCCGGCGTGTTCGACTCCCCGGACCGCGCCAACTTCACCCGGGTCGTGGCGGGGATGGAAGGGACCTGGGGCATGGCGGCCGCGACCCCGGTCTCCATCCTGTTCTCCCTGAACCTGCTCCTGTTCGTCTTCAACCTGCTCCCCCTCCCTCCCCTCGACGGCAGCGCCATCCTGCCGGCGTTCATGGGCGACGACACGGCGCGGCGCTACCGGGAGCTGCTCCACCAGCCGATGTTCTCCCTGATCGGCCTGCTGGCGGCATGGAAGATCTTCCCCTACATCCTGGACCCCATCCAGTTGCTGGCGCTGAACCTCCTCTATCCCGGAGCGGGGTATCACTAGAGCCGCCGCCCTTTGCCTGGCGATCCTCGCGGTCGTCGTCTCGCCGGGTCTGGCGGCTGACAGTCTCCTCCTGACGGGCGCGCGGGTCCTGGATCCGTCCGGCGAGCGTCTCCTCGCGGGCCAGGACGTGCTGATCGAGGACGGCCGGATCGCGCGGATCGCCCCGGCGGGGACGCTTCAGGCTTCTCAGAAGCTGGATCTTTCGGGCCTCACTTTGATCCCGGGCCTGATCGAGCTCCACTCGCACCTGCTCCTCCATCCCTACAACGAGACCTCCTGGGACGACCAGGTCCTCAAGGAGCCGCTGGAGCTGCGGACCATCCGCGGCGTGGTGGCGGCGCGGGCCACGCTGGAGGCGGGGTTCACCACCGTCCGCGACCTCGGCACCGAGGGAGCGGGCTTCGCCGACGTGGCGCTGCGGGACGCCATCCGATCCGGAATGATTCCCGGCCCGCGCGTGATCGCCACCACCCGGGCGCTGGTGGCCACCGGCGCCTACGGGCCGGCCGGTTTCGATCCCCGCTGGGACATCCCCAAGGGAGCGCAGGTGGTGGACGGTCCGGACGCCATGCGCAAGGCGGCACGCGAGCAGATCGCCGCCGGTGCGGACTGGATCAAGGTCTACGCCGACTACCGCAGGCGGCCGGGCGGACCCTCGACGGCTACCTTCTCCCAGGAGGAGCTGAACGCCGCCGTGGAGGAGGCCAGGACCGCCGGGCTCCTGGTGGCCTCCCACGCCAACACCGAGGAGGGCATCCGCCGCTCCGTCCTCGCCGGGGTGGCGACCATCGAGCACGGCTCCGGGGCCACGGACGAGCTGCTGGCCCTGATGAAGCAGAAGGGCGTCGCCCTCTGCCCCACCCTGGCCGCCTCGGAGGCGATCTCCCGCTACGCCGGCTGGAAGCCGGGCGATCCCGAGCCGCCCCGGGTGCGGGACTCGCGCGAGATGTTCGCCCGCGCCCTCAAATCGGGGGTCACGATCGCCAACGGCAGCGACGTGGGGGTGTTCGCCCACGGCGACAACGCCCGCGAATTGGAATTGATGGTGGCTTACGGGATGACGCCGCCCGCGGCGCTGCGGGCCGCCACCCTCACGGCGGCGGCCGTCCTGCGCATGGACAAGGAGCTGGGGAGGATCGCCCCGGGCTACCTCGCCGACCTCGTGGCGGTGCGGGGCGATCCGCTGCGGGACATCTCGGCCGTGCGGAACCCGGTGGTGGTCCTCAAGGACGGCCGGGTTGCGCTGGACCGGCGGCCGGGGCCGGCGGCTCCATCCCCGGCTGGTACAGCACCGGCCGGCCGGCCTTCTCCTTCGCTTCCTTGACGATCCGCCGCACGTCCGCCAGCAGCTTCGGGGCGTCGTAGACGATGCCGTCCTTGATCGTGTAGCGGACGCCGCCCACGCGCACGGGCTTGTTGTCGGCGTCCAGCTCGATGGCGCCGGTGCCGTAGAGCGATCCCAGGTTCTCCAGCGGGTTCTTCGCCACCACCACGAGGTCCGCCAGCTTGCCGGGCTCGACGGAGCCGATCTCGCGGTCCACCCCCAGGGCCTGCGCGCCGTAGAGGGTGGCGGAGCGGATCACCTCCAGCGGGTGGAAGCCGGCCTCGCGGAGCAGCTCCAGCTCGCGAATGTAGTCGAAGCCGTAGAGCTTGTAGATGTAGCCCGAGTCCGAGCCCGCCGTCACCCGGCCGCCGCGGTTCTTGTACTCGTTGAGGAAGGTCATCCACAGCCGGTAGTTGTTCTTCCAGTCCACCTCGTTCTCGGTGGTCCAGTAGAACCAGTACGAGCCGTGCGACTGCCGGCTGGGGGCGTAGAAGTCCCACAGCGAGGGCAGGGTGTACTCGTCGTGCCATTCGGCGCGGCGGGCCCGCATCAGGTCGCGGCTGGCCTCATAGATGGTCAGCGTGGGGTCGATGGTGAAGTCGAGCCGGATCAGCTCGTCCATCACCTGATTCCACTTCTCGGAGTACGGCGGCGCGGCCTGCTTCCACAGGCGGCCGGCCTGGCCGAAGCGGTGCGACTCGTCGGCGTAGTTGTAGTCGAGCGGGTAGTCCTGGACGGTGCGGCCTTCGAACAGGGCCTCGGGCAGGCCGTACCAGTGCTCCATGGTGGTGAGGCCCCAGCGGGCCGAGGTCAGGACGTTGACCCGGGCGACGTCCATCTGCGCGTGGTGGCAGGCGCTGCGCAGCCCCTGCTTGCGGATCTCCTCGATGGCCGCGCGCATGATCTCCGGCCGGTAGCCGAAGAACTTCACGCCGTCCGCCCCCTTGGCGGCGACGTCGTCCACCCACTTGCGGGCGTCGTCGGGATTGATGAACGGCCCTTCGTGGCCCATGCCGAAGCCGATGTAGGCCTTGATGCGCGGCGCCGTGATCTCGTTGCGGGCGCTCTTCGCCTTGTGGTCCAGGGTCCAGTCCATGCCGTTGCCGCTGCCGGGATCGCGGACGGTGGTGATGCCGTGCCCCATCCAGAGCTTGAAGACGTACTCGGCGGGCGTGCCCTGCGCCTTGCCGCCGATGTGGCCGTGCATGTCCACGAAGCCGGGGAGCACGTACATGCCCTGGACGTCCAGCTCCCGGTCCCCCGCTTCGGCCTTGGGCCGGCGCTGGGGATCGACGGCGAGCCCCGGGTTGCCCACGTTGGCGATCCGGACGATGCGGTTCTTCTCGATGACGATGTCCACCGGGCCGATCGGCGGCGCGCCGGTGCCGTCGATCAGGGTGGCGCCGCGCAGGATCAGCCGGTTGAACGGCCCCTCGCCTTCCGCCCGCGGCGGCGCGGCCGGGATGGCCCCCTCCTCGGCCGGCTTCGGCTCTTCCTTCTTCTTCTCCTGGGCGGTTCCGACAGACGGCAGACAGCAGGCGGCGATCAGCAGGGCCAGGAGCGGCAGTCGCATCGATTTCATGGTCCGGGCATCCTCTCAGATGCGCGGCGGGCACGGCAAGAGAGCCGAGGGTGGGTTAAGATGAGGGGCAAATTCCAATGAGATGAGCGAGCATTCCGCGGTTACGCCGTCGTCGTTCAACGTCACCTGCCCGGGTTGCGGCCTGCGGCTGCGCTTCTCCCTGGCCACGGAGATGCCGGCGCGGGTGCGCGTCCAGTGCTCGTCCTGCAAGACCACTTTCGGCGTCCGCCGCCCCGGCGGAGCGCCGCCGGCGCCTCCGGATCCCGCCGCGACGCTGGGCGCCACACCGCCCACGTACCTGGCCTTCCCGGTCCACAACGCGCCGTCCACCGGCGCCGCGAGCGTCCTCCCGAGCGTCTCGGCCACGACACCTTCCGCGATCCCGCGCCGGCCCGAGGAGCCCGGCTTCGCTCCCGGCGAGACCCTCGCCGGCCGCTACCGGGTGGCGCGCTTCATCGCCCGCGGCGGCATGGGGGAGGTCTACGAGGTGGACGACCTGGAGCTGCGGGAGCGGGTCGCCCTCAAGACCGTGCGCCCGGAGGTGGCCCGGGACACCTTCGCCGTGGAGAGATTCCGGCGCGAGATCCAGCTCGCCCGCAAGGTGACCCACCCCAACGCCTGCCGGATCTTCGACGTCTCGCACCACCGCGACGACCGGCATCCGGAGGGGGTCATCTTCCTCACCATGGAGCTGCTGGAAGGGGAGACCCTGGCCCAGCGCCTCCAGCGCGGCGGGTCGCTGACGCCCGCCGAGGCGCTGCCCGTCGCCCGCCAGATCGCGGAAGCGCTCGACGCCGCACACCAGGCCGGCATCGTCCACCGCGACCTCAAGCCCGGCAACGTCATGCTGGTCGAAGGCCGCAGCGGCACCCGGGCGGTGGTGACGGACTTCGGCCTCGCCCGGCTGGAGTCGGGCAACGAGGGGGGGCTGACCCTGACGGCCGCGGCCGCCGTGGTGGGCACTCCGGCCTACCTCGCGCCCGAGCAGGTCGAGGGCGCCGAGGTCACGGCGGCGGCGGACGTCTACTCCTTCGGCATCCTGCTCTACGAGATGATCACCGGCAAGGTCCCCTTCCTGGGGGACAACGCCCTCAGCACGGCGGCCAAGCGCCTGCGGGAGGCGCCGGTCCCGCCCCGCGTCCACGCCCCCGGCCTGGACTCGCGCTGGGAGACGGCCATCCTCCGCTGCCTGGAGCGCGATCCCGCGGACCGCTTCGCCTCCGCGCCGGAGGCGGTCGCGGCGGTCCTCGCCCCCCTCCCCGCTCCCGAGCCGGTCACCGCCGCCGTCCCTCGCCCGGCGCCTGTCCGCAAGGAACCCGCGAAGCCACGCGCCGCCGCCCGGCAGTGGCTCCTCCTCGCGGCGCTGCTGGCGCTCGCCGCCGCCGTGGGCGTCTACCGGTACGGGCAGTGGAAGGCGGACCAGGAGACCGCCTCCGGCCGCATCCTCGCGCTGCCGGTCGAGAACGTGGTCCCGCGGCGGTCGCTCGCCGTCCTGGGTTTCAAGGACCTCTCCGGCGGTTCCGGGACCGCCTGGCTCTCCTCCGCCCTGGCGGAGATGCTATCGACCGAGCTGGCGGCCGGCGGCGGGGTGCGGGTCGTGGCCGGCGAGAACGTGGCGCGGGCGCGGGTGGAGCTCGGTCTCGAAAACACCAACAGCCTCGCCCCCGACACCCTCGCCCGCCTGCGCAAGGTCCTGGGGACGGACGCCGTGGTCCTCGGCTCCTATGTGGCGATCGACGGCGCCGCGGGCAAGACGATCCGCCTCGACCTCCTCCTGCAGGACACCGCCCGGGGCGAGACCACGGCCCGGCTGACCGAGACCGGCGAGGAGCGGCAGCTCTTCGACCTGGTCTCGCGCGTGGGCAGGCGCCTGCGCCGGGAGCTGGGGACGGAGGAGATCTCCGATTCGGATTCCGGCGAGGTGCGGGCCGCCCTGCCCGCCAGCCCGGAGGCCGCCCGGCTTTACGCCGAAGGGATCGAGCGCCTGCGCACCTATGATCCCGTGGGAGCCCGCGACCTGCTCGCCCGGGCCGTGGCCGCCGAGCCCGGCAACGCCATGTGCCATTCCGCCCTGGCCGCCGCCTGGGCCGCCCTGGGTTACGACGGCCGGGCCCGCGACGAGGCCAAGGCCGCCTTCGACCTGGCGGGCAATCTCCCGCGGGAGGAACGGCTGCTGATCGAGGGGCGCTACCGCGAAGCCACGCAGGACTGGGACCGGGCCGCCCAGACCTACTGGAAACTCTGGTCGCTGTTCCCCGACAGTCTGGAGCACGGGCTCCGGCTGGCCGCCGTCCAGACCGCCGCGGGGCGGATCGGGGACGCCCTCGCCACCGTCAAGGCGCTGCGCACCCTGCCGCCCCCCTTCAGCGACGATCCCCGGATCGATCTCGCCGAGGCCGTGGCGGCCGGCGCCCTCCCCGACTTCCAGCGGCAGCGGACCGCGGCGGGCCGGGCGGCGGCCAGGGGCAAGACCCTGGGCGCTCCCATGATCATGGCGCAGGCGCGCCTGCTCGAATGCCGCGCCCTCCGCAACCTCGGGAAGCCCGCCGAGGCCCTGGCGGCCTGCGAAGAAGGGCGCGGCCTGCACGAGCGGGCCGGCGACCGGGCGGGCGTGGCCGAGGCCCTGACCCACGCCGCCAACGTGCTCTACGATCGCGGCGACCTGACGGGCGCCAGCCGCCTCTACCAGCAGGCCCTGGAGACCTACCGCGAGATCGGCAACCGGGGCGCCGAAGCCGGGGCCCTCAACAACATCGCCGTGGTCCTGCGGCACCAGGGGGACCTCGACCGGGCGCGCGACCTCTACGGCGAAGTCCTCGCCATCAGCCGCGAGATCGGCAGCCGTTCCGGCGAGGCTTTCGCCCTCAACAACCTCTCCGGGGTGCTCCTGCGGCGGGGGGACCTCGCCGCGGCGGCCCAGGGGTATGAGCAGGCGCTGGCGATCCGGCGCGAGCTGCGGGACCAGGGCGGCGAGGCCTCGGCCCTGGACAACCTCGGCGTGACCCTGCGCCGCAAGGGGGACCTGGCCGCGGCCCGCCGCCGCCATGAAGAGGCCCTGGCCATCCGGCGGCGCATCGGCCAGAAGATCGGCGAGATCGCCTCCCTGAACAACCTCGGCAGCGTCCTTCTCGACCAGGGGGAGCTGGCGGCCGCGCGCCGTTCCTTCGATTCGGCCCGCGCCCTCGGCCAGCAGACCAGGAACTGGAGCGCCTACGCCTCCGCGCTCTTCGGCCTGGGCGAGGTCTCGGCCCGGGAGGGGAAGCTCCCAGAAGCCCTGAAGCTCCATGAAGAGGCGTTCGGCCTGCGCGACAAGATCGGCGAGAGGGGCGCCGCCGCCGAGAGCCGGCTCGCCCTCGCCTCCGTGAAGCTGGCGTCCGGAGACGCGGCCGGGGCGGATTCGCTCGCCGGCCTGGCCTTCGAAGAGCTCGGCCGGCAGGGAACGACCGGGCAGCAGGCCATGGCCCTCGCCGTCTCCGCCCTGTCGCTGGAGTCCCGCCGCGACGCCGCGCGCGCCCGGGAGACGGTGGGCCGCGCCGCCGCCCTGATCCAGGGAAACCAGGAGCTGCGGCCGCGGCTCTTCGTGGAGCTCGCGGCGGCCCGGCTGAACGGCGGCAAGCCCGAGGTCCTGCGCGGCGTGGCCGACCAGGCCGCCCGCGCCGGTCTCCTGGAGCTGCGCCTCCTGGCCGAGCTGGCCCTGGCCGACGCGGCGGGACCCGCGGAGCGCCCGGACCGCCTCGCCGCCATCGCGCAGCAGGCGAGGACCCTGGGCTACGGCGCCATCGCCCGCGAGGCCGCGGCCCGGGGCGGGAAGATCTGACGAATCAGGACGCGCCGCCGGTCAGGACGCTGACGTCGGCGCCGTTCTCCTTGGCCGCCTTGATCGCTTCCTCGAAGGCTTCCTTGTGGGCCGTCTCCTTGGCGGCGATGGCCAGCAGCACGTAGCCCTCGGTGCTGTCCAGCCCGCCCCCGCGCAGCAATCCCTTGTTCAGCCGTTTGAACGCCTTGTCGTAGACGCCGCGGGACATTTCGAGCCGCGATTCCAGGATCTTCAGCTCCTCGGTGAACCAGCCCCGGTACTCCCCCATGAGCCGGCGGGCCCGGTCGAAGGACTCCTTGGCCTCGGTGTGCCGGCCCTGGTCGAGGTACAGGCGCGACCGGCTGATCTCGATCTGCGCGTCCGTCAGGCGCCCCTCCTCCTTGAGGAGGCCCTTGTTGCGGGCGGCCCCGGGATCGGGCACGGACTCCACCTCGGCCGCGAGCGCCTGCGTGAAAAAGGACTCGGCCTCGGCCATCCGGCCCGCCGCCGCGGCGTCCAGCCCCTTGAAGTAGAGGATCCGCTTGGGGTTGCGGCTGCCGTCGAAGAAGATGCCGAAGACCTCGTCGTTGCGGTTGAGCCAGAAGCCCTTGGGCTCGTACTCGACGTCGATCGCGAAGTCCGTCTTCTCGCCCTGCAGCATGATGTTGCCCTGGACCATGGCGTTGCCGACCGCCTTCTCCTTCTTCTTGCCCTCCCGCGCCGGGTCGTACACCGCGATCGCCACCGGCACCACCAGCGTCGAGGTCCCCTTCATCTGGACCTGGTCGAGCTTCTCGCGCGCCACGTCGAAGCCGCCGCTGGCGGTCTTCACGGCCCGGTAGCGGAAGCGGTAGGGGGACTGCTGCCGGGCCTCGCCGCTCACCAGCCACTTGCCGTCCGGCCTGGGCTCGATCCGGTAGCTGTAGTAGACCTCGGGCAGGCCGGTGCCGTAGACGAACTGGTCGGCGAACCACTTGAGGTCGGTCGTGGTGATCCGTTCCACCAGCGACAGGAAGTCCGCCGTCGAGATCGACCGGTTGTCCGCCACCTTGACGATCTGTTTCAGGACCTTGAGGAAGTTCTCCTCCCCCAGGGTCCGGGCCAGCATGTCCAGGATCACCGCCCCCTTGTTGTAGACGATGGCCTGGTAGGCGTCCGAGTCGCCCGAGCGGCTGGAGATCAGCCGCTGGCCCAGCACCACCGGCCCCAGGGATTCGATCACCCGCCCGTCGGCGGTGGTGTCGGTCAGGCTGTCCTGCCAGCCGGAGGTCGGCCCCAGGCCGTAGCGGCCCTTCCAGTCCAGCTTCTTGCGGGCATAGTGCAGCGCCGCGTAGTTGGCCATCGCCTCGCTGATCCACTGGTCGCGGTAGCCGACCCAGCCCACGCGGTGCCCCCACCACTGGTGGGCGACCTCGTGCGCGATCACGGTCCGCCGGTCCTCGAGGCCGAGGAACAGATTCCACACCCCCAGGTCGGTCATCATCAGGCTGGAGAGCGTCAAAAACCCGAGCATGGCCTGCGAGAAGCCCCGCGGCACGGTCACCACCGTCATCTCGTCCAGGGGATAGGGGCCGAAGACCTCCTCGAAATAGGTGAGCGAATCGGTGACGGTCTTCGTGATCTCCTCGCGGGCCTCCTTGCCCATGTGGTTGACGTCCGGGTCGAAGGCCAGCCTCACCTGGACATGGCCCGCCCGCGCCGTCTCGATCCGGTACTTGCCGACCTCGAACGCGAAGCCGGCCACCGGGATGTCGAAGGCGCGCCGCTCCCAGCGCGCGCCGTCCTTCTCGCCGCCGTCCAGGCGCCGGCCGGCGGAGAGCAGCTCCAGCCGCTTCGGCCAGCGGAAGGTCACGTCGTAGGGCGCCCGGTCGACGCTGCCGGCGTGGGGGTACCACTCCTGCGTGTCGTAGAGCGCGTAGCTGCCGCCGTCCTTCTCCACCATGCGGCCCGAGTACTCGACCACCACGACGGGCCGCTCGTCATCGGCGGGAGCGCCCGGCAGGAAGACGGTCAGATCGCGGCCCGCGCGCAGGAAGAAGAGAGGAGCCCCGGAGCCGTCCGTCACCTTGTCGACCTGGAGGTCGTTGTTGAGCCGCAAGGCGACGGTGCGGACGCCCCGCACCGTGGGTTTCAGGTCGAGCCGGGCGCGGCCGGTCAGCTTCAGGTCGCCGTCCGCCAGGGTGATGTCCAGCGTGTACTTCTCCGGCTCGAAGGTGGCCAGCCCCGGGTTGACCTTGCCGTCGCGCCCCCGGAGCGAGGCGGAGAGCCAGGTGTCCCACTGTCCCAGCAGGAGCTCGTCCAGGTCCACCCCCATGAGCCTTCCCCGCCGTTGCGCGCGCTCCAGCTCCCGGGAGGCCTTGCGCTTCTCCTTCTCGGTCGCCTCCAGGGGCTTGAAGCCGCCGAGAGTGACCTGTTCCTCGGCGTCGGGCTCGACGAGATAGAGGAAATCCCCCAGCTCGCCGCCGCGGAACCAGGCCGCGAAGAAACCCTGATAGGCGGCGTCGCCGACGACGTCCCGCAGCACGGCGGAGTCGACGTTCAGGACCTTCCTCTCCGGCCCTCCCTTCCACTTCGCGAACAGCTCCCCGGCCCGGCGGGCCAACGCGGCGTCCAGCGACTCCACCTTCGGCTTGCGCAGGATGGCCTCCGTGGCGGCGTCGAGCCCCAGGACCATCACCATCTCGGTGAACTCCTCCTCCAGCCGCGTGCCGCCGGTGAACAGCTCGAGCTGGCCGGCCTCGATGTCGTCCGGCGGCTCGACACCGATCCGGCCCTTGCCGAGGAAGACCATCTCCACGGTCTTGCCTCCCACCGGCGTCGAGGGGATCAGCACACCGTCGTCGAGGTACAGCATGCCGAGCCCCGTGCCGAGCTTCAGGTTCTTGAGCGACACGGCCCGGGACGGCTCCAGCCTTGCCGCGGTCATCTCCTGCAGCAGGGAGGCCGGGTCGGGAGCCTGGGCTCGAGCGGCGGCGGCAAGCGCGAGCAGCAGGAAGACGGAGAGGTGGAATCGGCGGATGCAGCTCATGGCTGAGCTCCTTGGGGAATACACTCAGAATGTCACTGAAGCATAGAGCATTTCAGGGCGCGGGCTCAACCGGCGCGCGCCGCGGCGCCACCACCGCGATCCCGAGCGCGGCGACCAGCGCGAGGGCCGCGCCGAAGTCGAACGCCGAGGTGGCTCCCCAGCGGTCCCAGAGGACGCCGAACAGCAGCGAGGCGGGCAGGGCCCCGAGGCCGATCGCGAGGTTGTACCAGCCGAAGGCCGTCCCCCGCCGCTCGGCCGGGACCAGATCGGCCACCAGCGCCTTCTCCACTCCCTCGGTCAGGCCGAAGTAGACGCCGTAGACGGCGAACAGCGCCCAGGCCTGCCACTGCTCCGAGGCCCGGCCGAAGGCGAAGTAGACCCCCGCGTAGAGCAGCCAGCCGGCGACGATCAGAGGCTTGCGGCCGACGCGGTCGGAGAGGATGCCTCCGGGGGTGCTGAAGGCCGACTTCACGATGTGGAGCATGGCCCAGAGGATCGGGATCAGGGCCGCTTCGACGCCGAGCTGCCCCGCCCGCAGCAGGAGAAAGGCGTCGGTGGAGTTCCCCAGCGTGAAGAGGAAGAGAACTCCCAGGTAGGACCAGAACCGGCGCCCGAGGGGCATCCGGAGATCGAGCCGCTTCGTCTTGTCCGGAGCGGTCCGCGGGACCTCCCGCACGCCGAACCAGAGCGTAGCCACGGCCAGGGCTCCGGGGATGGCGGTCAGCAGGAAGATCGTCCGCAGGTCCAGGCGCCCCCACTGGAGGAGGGCGAAGGCGAGCAGGGGCCCCACCACCGCGCCGGCGTGGTCGGCGGCGCGGTGGAAACCGAAGGCCCGGCCGCGGATGGCCGGATCCACCGAGTCGGCGATCAGCGCGTCGCGGGGGGCGCCGCGGATCCCCTTCCCCACCCGGTCGGCGACCCGGATGGCCAGCACCTGGGAGGCGGCCTGGGTGAGGCCGATCAGCGGCCGGATCACCGACGCCAGGGTGTAGCCCGCCATGACCAGGGGCTTGCGCCGGGCGACGCGGTCCGACCACCAGCCGCTGGCCAGGCGCAGGAGGGCCGCCGTGGACTCCGCCGCCCCCTCGATGGCCCCCACGGCCGTGGCGCTCGCGCCCAGCACGGTCGCCAGGAAGGCCGGCAGCAGCGGGTACGTCATGTCGCTGGAGACGTCGGTGAGGAGGCTCACCGCGGCGAGGGCCCAGACGTTGCGTCCGAGGCGGGAGGAAAAGGAAGGCCGGCTCACGGAGGAGAGATTCTAAAGCGAACGGCCGGCGCGAACGCCGGCCGTCCTATCGAACGTGGAGAAGCTGGAGATCAGCCTTCGGTCTTCCGCGGGGCGCTGACGCGCCGCTTGGTGTCGGCCTTCGGCTTGGTGTCCTTGAGCTTGCCCGCTTCCTTGGGAGGCTTCTTGGACTTGGGCTCCTTGGCCTCCTTCTTGGGCTTCTCCTTCTTCTCTTCAGGCTCCTTCTTGGCCCGGACCTTCTTGCCCGATTCCTTGGGAGCCTCCGGAGCCGGAGCGGCGGCCTCCTCGGCCCTCTCCACCAGCTCCAAGACCGCCATCTCGGCTCCGTCGCCCTGACGGGGTCCGAGCTTGACGATGCGCAGATAGCCGCCCGGACGCTCCAGGAAGCGCGGCGCGATCTCGTCGAACACCTTCTTGACCAGATCCCGCTTCAGCACCCAGCGGAACACCCACCGGCGGTCGTGCACGGTGCCGTGCTTGCCGCGGGTGATGACCTTCTCGGCGATGGGCCGGAGCTCCTTCGCCTTGGGGAGCGTGGTGACGATCCGCTCGTTCTCCACCAGCGACTGGAGCTGGTTGCGGAACAGGGCCTCCCGATGCGAGGAGGTCCGTCCCAGCTTTCTGCCTCTGACCGCGTGACGCATGATCTCCTCTCCTTAGGCCGAAGCTCCGGCGGCGGGCACGTCCATGCCGAGGGAGAGACCCAGCTTGTCCAGGACTTCCTGGACCTCTTCCAGCGACTTCTTGCCGAAGTTCTTGGTCTCCAACATGTCCTTCTCGGTCCGGCGCACGAGGTCGCGGAGCGTGTGGATGTTGGCGTTCTTGAGCGAATTGGCCGAACGCACCGAGAGGTCGAGCTCGTCGATGTTCTTGGCCAGCAGGGCGTCGAGCCCGGCCAGGTCCTCCCGGCCCAACTCGCTGCCGTCGTGCCGCAGGCTCTCCTCGGTCTGGATGAAGATGCCGAGGTGGTCCTTGAGCAGCATGGCGGCGAGGGAGACCGCCTCCTCGGGCCGCACCGTGCCGTTGGTCCAGACCTCGAGGATCAGGCGCTCGTAGTCGGTCGCCTGACCGACGCGGGCCGCCTCGACGCGGTAGTTGACGCGCCGCACCGGGCTGTGGGCGGAGTCCAGCGGGATCCAGCCGATGCCCATGGCCTCGTCGAAGTTGCGGTCGGCCGAGACGTAGCCGCGGCCGCGCTTGATCTGGGCCTGCAGCTTCAGCCGGCCCTCCTCGTTGACGGTCGCGATGTGGACGTTGGGATCGAAGATCTCGATCTGCGGGTCCTCGGTCATCTGGCCGGCCGTCACGGCGCCCGGACCCTGCACGTCGATGGAGAGCACCTTGGGGTCCTCCGTGTGCAGGGTGATCGGGATCTGCTTGAGATTCAGAATGATGTCGGTGACGTCCTCGACCACGCCCGGGATCGAGGAGAACTCATGCAGCACGCCCTCGATGTTGACCGCGGTGATGGCCGCGCCCTCGATCGAGGACAACAGACAGCGCCGCAGGGCGTTGCCGATGGTGGTGGCGAAGCCCCGCTCGAACGGCTGGGCCGTGAACCGGCCGTACGTCGGAGTCAGGGTGTCGTGGTCCACCTCGACGCGCTTGGGGCGCTGAAATCCTTTCCAAAGCATAGAAAAACTCCTTCCCTGGGGTTCCACCCGACCGTCAGCGGCTGTAGAGCTCGACGATGAGCTGCTCCTGGATGGGGAGCTTGATGTCCTCGCGGACCGGCAGCCGCAGCACCTTCCCCGTCGTGTTCTCCGCGTCCAGCTCCAGCCACTCCGGCACGCCGCGGCCCCGCGCCGTCTCGACGCTGCCGCGGATCAGCGGATTCTGGCGGCTGGCTTCCTTGACCGAGACCGTCTGCCCCGCCCGCACCTGGTAGGAGGGAATGGTGATCTTGCGGCCGTCCACCGTCACGTGGCCGTGGCGGACGAACTGCCGGGCCTGGGCGCGCGAGGCGCCGAACCCGAGGCTGTAGACCACGTTGTCCAGGCGCCGCTCCAGCATGACCAGCAGGTTCTCGCCGGTGATCCCCTTGCGGCGGTCCGCCTCCTCGAAATAGTTGCGGAACTGGGACTCGAGCACCCCGTAGATGCGCTTGACCTTCTGCTTCTCGCGGAGCTGCAGGCCGTAGCCGAGCGTCCGCCGGCCGCGCCGGGTGCCGTGCTGGCCGGGCGGGAAGTTCCGCCGCTCGACGGCGCACTTCTCCTTGAAACAGCGGTCTCCCTTCAAAAACAGCTTCATCCGTTCGCGCCGGCACAGCCGGCAGACGGGCCCTGTATATCTCGCCACTGGCTCTCTCCTTGACTTCGACGTCCTCTCCCCGAGGCTACGGGGACTTCAACTTGGGAAGACGCACGAGAAGCCCCGGCACACCCGGGGCGTTCGTAGGCTCGGCGGTCCCGAGACTGCTTGGCGGTACGATCAGACGCGGCGGCGCTTGCGCGGCCGGCAGCCGTTGTGCGGGATGGGCGTCACGTCCTTGATGGACTTGACCTCGATCCCCGCGGCCTGGAGGGCGCGGACCGCCGACTCGCGACCGGCTCCCGGACCCTTGACCATCACGTCCACGGACCGCACGCCGGCGTCCTTGGCGTTGTTGCCGGCGTTCTGCGCCGCGACCTGGGCGGCGAACGGCGTGCCCTTGCGCGAGCCCTTGAACCCGATGCGGCCGGCCGACGACCAGGAAAGGACGTTCCCTTCCGGATCGGAGATCGACACGATCGTGTTGTTGAAGGTCGCCTGGATGTGCGCGACGCCATGGGGCACCGAGCGCTTTTCCTTCCGCTTGGCGCCCTTCTTGTCCTTCTTGCCTTCGGCTTTGGCCATCTACTTGGTTCCCCTGAATTACTTCTTGGTCGCCTTCTTCTTGCCCGCCACGGCGCCGCGGCGCGGGCCCTTGCGGGTGCGGGCGTTGGTCTGCGTCCGCTGGCCCCGCACGGGGAGGCCCCGGCGGTGGCGGACGCCACGATAACTGCCGATCTCCATCAGCCGCTTGATGTTCTGGCTGACTTCCTTGCGGAGATCGCCCTCGACGCGGCCCTCGTCCGTGATCACCTTGCGGATGCGGCGAGCCTCATCCTCGGTCAGATCCCGGACCTTGGTCACCTCGGGCACCTCGGCCTTCGCCAGGATGTCCCTGGAGCGCGAACGGCCGATGCCGTAGATGTAGGTGAGCCCGATCAGGACATGCTTGTTCTGCGGCAGGTCGACTCCTGCGATGCGTGCCATAACGACTCCCTATCCCTGACGCTGCTTGTGTTTCGGGTTCTCGCAGATCACCCGCACGACGCCCTTGCGGCGGACGACCTTGCACTTCGGGCAGATCCGCTTCACCGATGTACGTACTTTCATCTCCCGACTTCCTTTCCGGCCGCCGCGTCTACTTCAGACGGTAGACGATGCGCCCGCGGTTGAGGTCGTACGGCGACAGCTCCACGAGAACCCGGTCGCCGGGCAGGATGCGGATGAAGTGCTTCCGCATCTTCCCGGAGATGTGCGCCAGGACCTGGTGCTTGCTGGCGTTCAGCTCCACCTCGACGCGGAACATCGCGTTGGGGAGCGGCTCCACCACCACCGCCTCGACCTCGATCGCCTCTTCTTTCTTGGACAAACGTCCTTCCTCTCTCCTAAGAAATCCGGTCCCTGCCCAGCACCCGCGCCCCCGACGGGGTCACCGCCACCGAAAACTCGAAATGGGCCGAGAGCGACCCGTCCTCGGTACGCGCCGTCCAGCCGTCGGCGTCCATCTTCACGCCGCTGCGGCCGGCGTTGACCATCGGCTCGATCGCCAGCACCATCCCCGGCCGGAGCCTGGGCCCCTTGCCGGGAGAGCCGAAATTGGGCACCTGCGGGTCCTCGTGCAGGGAGGTGCCGATGCCGTGTCCCGTGAACTCCCGCACCACCGAGTAGCCGTGGCTCTCGGCGTGGCGCTGCACCGCGTGGCCGATGTCCTGGAGGCGGGCTCCGGGACGGACCTGGGCGACGGCGAGGTTCAGCGCCTCCTCCGTCACCCGCAGCAGCTTCCGGGCCGCCTCGCCGACCTCGCCGACGGCGAAGGTCCGCGCCGCGTCCCCGTAATACCCCTTGTACAGGACGCCGCAGTCGATCCCGACGATGTCCCCCTCCCGGAGCGGGACGTCGCCGGGGATGCCGTGCACGATGACGTCGTTGACCGAGATGCACAGCGTCGCCGGATAGCCCCGGTAATGCAGAAACGCCGGGACTCCGCCGGCTTCGCGGATGACGCGCTCGGCGAGACGGTCCAGCTCCCGCGAGGTGACCCCGGGGACCATGCGGGCACCGACCTCGTCCAGCACCTTGTGGACGATCCGGTTCGCCTGATCCATCAGCTCGATCTCGCCCGGGGTCTTGAGCACCGCGGCCATCAGCTCACCCCGAAGACTTCGAGCATGCGGGCCGTCACCTCTTCGACCGGACGGTTCCCGTCCAGCTCGCGGAGCAGACCGCGCTCCCTATAATAACCGATCAGGGGCGCGGTTTTTTCCCGGTAGACCCGCAAACGCTCCCGGATCACCTCTTCCTTGTCGTCTCCCCGCCCCCGCAGCAGCGCCCGCCGGACCAGCTCGTCCTCGGGCACGTCGACCAGCAGCACGGCGTCCAGGTCCTGACCGGCCCGCTGGAGGATGCCCGCCAGCGTCTCGGCCTGCGGCAGGGTCCGCGGGTAGCCGTCGAGGAGGAAGCCGCGATCGGCGTCCGGCTTCGCCAGCCGCTCCCGCACCACCTCCGCCATGGTCGCGTCGTCCACCAGGGCGCCCGAAGCCATGATCCCCTGGACCTTGGCCCCCAGCTCCGTGCCCTCGGCCACCGCCTCCCTCAGCATGTCGCCGGTGGAGATGGCGGGAACGCCCAGGCGCTGGCAGAGCACCTGGGCCTGGGTTCCCTTCCCCGCTCCCGGCGGGCCGAGGAGGACGACGCGGGCGCCCGTCTCAGCCCCGTCGCCCACGGATGCGGCCTCTCTTCATGAACCCCTCGTAGTTGCGCATCACGAGCTGGCTCTCGATCTGCTGGATCGTGTCCATCGCGACGCCGACCACGATGAGGAGCGACGTGCCGCCGAAGTAGAAGTCGATGTTGAGACCCTCGGTGAACCAGTTCGGGAACGCGCCGGCGATCCGCGGACCGATGCCCGGGATGCCCGCCACGTTGAAACCGGTCAGGAGGAACTCGGGCAGCACCGTCACCGCCGCCAGGTAGAGCGCGCCCACCAGCGTCAGGCGGGTCAGGATGCGGTCGATGTACTCGGCCGTCCGCTTGCCGGGGCGGATGCCGGGGATGAAGCCGCCGTACTTCCGCATGTTCTCGGCCAGGTCCTGCGGGTTGAAGATGATCGACACGTAGAAGTACGCGAAGAAGACGATCGTCACCACCTGCAGGAGGTAGTAGATCGGCTGGCCGTAGGAGAAGTAGTTGGCCACCCGCTGCACGCCCTCGTTCTGGAACAGGCCCGCGATCACCGTCGGCACCGTCACCACGGAGCTGGCGAAGATCACCGGGATGACGCCGCCGGTGTTCACCCGCAGCGGCAGGTAGGTGCTCTGGCCGCCGTAGACGCGCCGGCCCACCACGCGCTTGGCGTACTGCACCGGGATGCGCCGTTGCGCCCGTTCCATGTAGACCACGAAGGCGACCACGAACACCATGAACACCAGCAGCGGGATCAGCACCAGCGGCTGCAGGGTGCCGCGCTGCACGCGCTCCACCGTAGTGCCGATGGCGGGGATGAGGCCCACCACGATGCCGGCGAAGATGATGAGCGAGATGCCGTTGCCGATGCCCCGCTCGCTGATCTGCTCGCCCAGCCACATGACGAACGCCGTGCCGGTGGTCAGCGTGATCACCGTCATCGCCCGGAAGCCCCACCCTGGATCAGGCACCAGGGGCAGGCCGTTGGCCGTGGTCATCTTCTCGAGCCAGAAAGCGATGCCGGTGCCCTGGATCAGGGAGATGACCACCGTGCCGTAGCGGGTGTACTGGGTGATCTTGCGCCGTCCCAGCTCGCCCTCCTTCGAGAGCTTCTCCAGGTACGGCCACACCACCGTCAGGAGCTGCAGGATGATGGACGCGGTGATGTAGGGCATGATGCCCAGCGCGAACACCGCGATCTTCTGCAGGCTGCCGCCGGTGAAGGTGTTGATGAACCCGAGGAAGGTCCCCTGGGCCGCCTTCATGAACTCGAGCAGGGCCTGGGGATCGACGCCCGGGGTCGGGATGTGGCAGCCGATCCGGTAGACGGCCAGCAGCCCGAAGGTGAACAGCACCCTCTTCCGCAGGTCCGGGATGGCGAAGATGTTACGGACGCTGTCGATCACGCCTGCAGCTCCTCACAGCGGCCGCCCGCGGCCTCGATCTTCTCGCGGGCCGACTTGCTGAACTTGTCGGCGACGACGCGCAGCGGCTTGCCGATCTCGCCGTCCCCGAGCACCTTGACCTTCTTGCCGGAGCGGACCAGGCCGCGCTCGCGCAGCGCCTCGGGCGTCACGTCGCCCTCGAAGTCGGCGAGCTGGGAGAGGTTCACCACCGAGTACTCCGTCTTCCAGATGTTCGTGAACCCGCGCTTCGGCACGCGGCGGACGAGCGGCATCTGGCCGCCTTCGAAGCCGGGCCGGCTGCTGTAGCCGGTGCGGGACTTCTGGCCCTTCTCGCCGCGGCCCGACGTCTTGCCGAGCCCGGAGCCGGGGCCGCGCCCTACCCGCTTGCGGGCATGCTTGCTCCCCTTCGCGGGGGAGAGCTCATGCAGCTTCATTCTTCCACCTCCACCAGATACTGGACCTTGGCCACCATGCCCCGCACCGCCGGGGTGTCGGGACGCTCGACCACGTGCCGGATGCGGCGCAGTCCCAGGCCCTTCAGCACCTCGCGATGCTCGCGGCGGGAGCCGATGACGCTCTTCACCTGGCGGATCTTGATCTTCTTGACTTCACCGTTCGTCGCCATCGTTCACCCCTGAAGGCTTAAGCGCCGGGCTCCCCGGCCGGCGGAGCCGCGGCGGCCGGGGCCGCCTTCTCCTTGAGCCGGTCGCCGAGGCCGCGCATGTTCATCACGTCCGCCTCGCTGCGGAGCATCAGCAGAGCGTCGAAGGTGGCCTTCACCACGTTGTGCGGATTGGTCGAGCCCAGGGACTTGGTCAGGATGTCCTGGATGCCCGCCGTCTCCACCACCGCGCGGACCGGGCCGCCGGCGATCACGCCGGTGCCCTCGGAGGCCGGCTTCAGCAGCACGCGGCCCGAGCCGAACTCGCCCAGGGCCTCGTGCGGGATCGAGGTGCCCTTGAGCGGCACCTGGACCATGTTCCGCTTGGCGATCTCGATTCCCTTGCGGATCGCCATGGGCACCTCCTTCGCCTTGCCGGCGCCGTAGCCCACGCGGCCGTTGCCGTCCCCGATCACCACCAGGGCGGAGAAGGAGAAGTTCTTGCCTCCCTTCACCACCTTGGTCACCCGGTTGATGTGGACGACCTGCTCGAAAAATTCGCTCTCGCGTTCGAAGTCCCTGGCCAAGCTCGTCTCCTTCACTCAATGCCTAGAATTGCAGACCTTTTTCGCGGGCCCCGTCGGCCAGCGCCTGAACACGGCCGTGGTAGACGTAGCCGCCGCGGTCGAAGACCACCTTGTCGACGCCCTTGTCCCTGGCCCGCTCGGCGACCAGCTCGCCCACCAGCTTGGCGGCCGCCTTGCTGGAGGTGGAGCTCCCCACCTGTTCCTTGATCGCCGGATCGGCCGAGCTCGCCGCCGCCAGGGTCGTCCCCCGCTCGTCGTCGATGATCTGCGCGTAGATGAAGCGCAGGCTCTTGTAGATCGACAGACGCGGCCGCTCGGCGCTGCCGCGGACGCGCTTGCGCACCCGCAGGTGGGCGCGCTCGCGGCGCTCCCGCTTCGCTTTCATACGCAACGTGACGTGATCGCTCATCGTAGGGTCCCCTTACTTGCCACCGGCCTTGCCGACCTTGCGGCGCAGGACCTCGCCCGTGTACTTGACGCCCTTGCCCTTGTAGGGATCGGGCTTGCGGAGACTGCGGATCTCGGCCGCCACCTGACCGACCTGCTGGCGGTCGGCGCCGGACACGGTGACCCGGTTGCTCTTGTCGATCTCGATCTTGATCCCCGCGGGGATGTCGAACAGCACCGGGTGCGAGTAGCCGAGGGCGAACTGCACCTTGTCCCCCTTGACCTCGGCGCGGTAGCCGACGCCCACGATGTCGAGCTGCTTGACGAAGCCCGCCGAGGCGCCCTGCACGGCGTTGGCGAGCAGGGCCCGCAGCAGCCCGTGCTTGGAGCGCTCGGGACCGGTGTCGCCCGGCCGGGAGATCTGGACCGTGTCGTTCTCCACCTCGACCGGGTAGCCCGGGAACAGCGTCTGCTCGACGCGCCCCTTGGGCCCCTCGGCCACGAACAGCCCGTCCTGGACCTGTACCTTGGTCCCCTTCGGGATGGGAATCGGCATTCTTCCAATTCGCGACATGGCGTCCTCTCTCCTACCAGACCTGGCAGAGGATCTCGCCGCCGACCCGGCGCTCGCGCGCCTGGGCGTCGGTCAAGAGACCCTGCGAAGTCGAGATGATCCCGATGCCGAGGCCGTTGCGCACCGGCTGGATCTCGTCCGCCTTGCGGTAGACCCGGCGGCCCGGCTTGCTGATCCGCTCGAGGTTGGAGATCGCCGGGACGCCCTCCTGGGTGTAGCGCAGGAAGATGCGCAACGTACCCACGGGAACCCCCTCGATCTCCCGGAAATTCTTGACGAAGCCCTCTTCCTTGAGGAGCTTCACGACTTCCAGCTTCAGTTTCGACATCGGGACGTCGAGCCGGTCGTGCTTGGCGATCTGCGCGTTGCGGATCCGGCTCAACAGGTCCGCGATGGGATCGGTCATGCTCATTGCTCGTCTCTCCTCGCCTACCAGCTCGCCTTGATGACGCCCGGCAGATAGCCCTGGAGGGCCAGGTCCCGCAGGTGAATGCGGCACAGCCCGAACTTCCGGTAGACCCCGCGCGGGCGCCCGCAGAGGCGGCACCGGTTGCGGTGACGCACCTCGTACTTCAGCTTCTTCGTCTCTCTTGCCACTTTCGCAGTCGTCGCCACGGGCAGCCTCCTAGCGCATGAACGGCATGCCGAGCTCGCGCAGCAGATAGAGAGCGCGCTCGTCGTTGCCGGCCGTCGTCACGATCGTGATGTTCATCCCCTTGGGCTTCTCCACCTTGTTGTAGTCCACCTCGGGGAAGATCAGGTGGTCGCGGATGCCCATGGTGTAGTTGCCGCGGCCGTCGAAGCTCTTGCTCGGCACGCCGCGGAAGTCGCGCACGCGGGGCAGCGCGATGGAAATCAGGCGGTCCAGGAACTCCCACATGCGGTCGCCGCGCAGGGTCACCCGGCAGCCGATCGGCATGCCTTCGCGCAGCTTGAAGGCCGCGATGGACTTCTGCGCGCGGGTGATCGCCGGGCGCTGGCCGGACAGGGCCGCCATCTCCTCGACGGCGTCGTCCAGGACCTTGATGTTCTGGATCGCCTCGCCCATCCCCATGTTGAGGGAGATGCGCTCGATCCTGGGCACGGCCATGACGTTGTCGATGCCGAACTCCTTCTGGAGCTTGGCGACGACCTCTTCGCCGTACTTCTGCTTCAGGCGCGGCGTGTAGCCCGCGGGAGCCGGGACGCCCGGCCCGGTCGGGGCCGGCGCGGACTTCGCGGCCTTGCCGCCCTTGGTGTCTTTGTTCTTCGCCATGTCAGACTCGCCTCTCTACGCCTAGCCGAAGGTATGGCCGCAGTTCTTGCAGACCCGCACGCCGCGCCCGTCCTCGAGCCGCTTGCGGCCCAGCCGCGACGGCTCCTTGCACTCGGGGCAGATCACCATCAGGTTGGAGAGCTGGATCGGCGCCTCGCGCTCGAGGATGCCGCCCTGCACGCCCTTGTTGGGATTCGGCCGGGTATGCCGCTTGATCATGTTCACGCGCTCGACGATGGCCTTGCCGTCGCCGGCCAGCACGCGCAGCACGCGCCCGCGGGCCCCGCGGTCCTTGCCCGCCGTCACGATCACGTTGTCGTTCTTCTTGATGTGAACCTTCTGCATTTCAGATGACCTCCGGCGCCAGGGAGACGATCTTCATGAACCGCTTCTCGCGCAGCTCGCGCGCCACCGGGCCGAAGACGCGCGTGCCGATCGGCTCGCCCGCGTCGTTGACCAGGACGGCCGAGTTCTGGTCGAAACGGATGTAGCTCCCGTCCTTGCGCCGCTGTTCCTTGACGGTGCGCACGATCACCGCCTTGACCACCGCGCCCTTCTTCACCGTGCCGTCCGGCGCGGCCTCCTTGACCGAGGCCGTGATGACGTCCCCCAGCCGGCCGTACTGGCCCGCCGAGCCGCCGCGCAGGTGGATACAGGCGATCTTTTTCGCGCCTGAATTGTCCGCCACGTCGAGAATCGTTCCCATCTGGATCATGGTCGCACCCTCCTACTCGGCCCGCTTCACGATCTCGCGGACCCGCCAGCGCTTCGTCCGGGAGAGCGGACGGCTGGAGACGATCTCCACCACGTCGCCGACGTTGCACCGGTTCTCCTCGTCGTGGGCGTGGAACTTCTTCGTCTTCTTCATGCTCCGATGGTAGAGCCGGTGGGTCACCGTCTCCTCGACGGCCACCACCGCGGTCTTGTCCATCTTGTTGCTCACCACGCGGCCCACCTTGACCTGCCGGTGCCCCTTGCCGGAGCCGGCCGCGGTCGCGGCGTCCTGCTGTGTCGTCTCTGCCATGTCCGCCATGTCTCAGCTCCCTACTTGCCTTGTAACTGACGCTCACGCAGGACCGTCAGCACCCGCGCCAGGTCTTTGCGCACCTGCCGCACCCGGGCCGGCTTCTCGAGCTGGCCGGTGACCTTCTGCAGGCGCAGGGCGAAGAGCTGCTCGGCGAGCTCGCGCTCTTTGTCCTTCAGCTCCTCGGTCGTCGAATCGCGTACTTGCGAAGCCTTCATCGTCTCACCTCAGCTCGTCGTGCCGCGTGATGAACCGGGTCTTGATCCCGAACTTGTGGGCGGCCAGGCGCATCGCCTGCTCCGCCACCTCCCTCGGCACGCCCTCGAGCTCGTAGAGGATGCGCGCGGGCTTGACCACCGCGACCCACTCCTCGGGGTTGCCCTTGCCCTTGCCCATGCGGGTCTCCAGGGGCTTCTTGGTGACCGGCTTGTCGGGGAAGACGCGGATCCACACCTTGCCGCCGCGCTTGACGTGGCGGGAGATGGCGATACGGGCCGCCTCGATCTGCCGCGCCGTGACCCAGCCCGGCTCCAGCGCCTGGAGGGCGTAATCGCCGAAGGCGATGTAGGTGCCCCCCTTGGAAACTCCCTTGCGCCGGCCACGGTGGGCCTTTCTGAACTTGACCTTCTTAGGCATCAACATGGCGAGATTCCTCCGGGCCTACGCCGTGGCGCGGCGGCCCTTCTCCTTGAGCAGATCGCCCTTGTAGACCCAGACCTTGACCCCGATCACGCCGTAGGTCGTCCGCGCCTCGCCGAAACCGTAGTCGATGTCCGCCTTGAGCGTGTGGAGCGGCAGCCGCCCCTCCTGGTACCACTCGGAGCGCGCGATCTCGGCGCCGCCCAGACGGCCGGCCACCATGATCTTCACGCCCTTGGCCCCGAAGCGGAACGCCGACTCCATGGCCTTCTTCATCGCCCGGCGGAAGGAGACGCGGCGCTCGAGCTGCCCGGCGATGGACTCGGCCACCAGCTGGGCGTCCAGCTCCGGCCGCTGGATCTCCTGGATGTTGATGTGGACCTCGCGCCCCATCTCCTTCTGGAGGTCGTCGCGCAGCTTGTCCACCTCGGCGCCGCGGCGGCCGATGATGATGCCCGGGCGAGAGGTGTAGATCGTCACGCGCAGCTTGTCGGCGGCGCGCTCGATGTCGATCTCCGACACCCCCGCGTGGCCCAGGCGGCTCTTCAGCCGCTTGCGGAGCTTCAGGTCCTCGTGCAGGGTGTCGGCGTAATTGGCGTCGCCGTACCAGCGCGAGTGCCAGGTCTTGTTGTAGACGAGCCGGAACCCGTACGGGTGTGTTTTCTGACCCACGTTCGTCGTCTCCTACTTTTCACCCTTGCGGGTGTCGAGCTTGATCGTGATGTGGCTGTACCGCTTCAGGACGCGGAACGCCCGGCCCATCGGCGCGGGACGCACCCGCTTCATCACCGGTCCGCCGTCGACGAAGATCTCCTTGACGAACAGACGGTCCACGTCCACGTGGTCATCCCGGTTCTCGGCGTTGGCGATGGCCGACTTCAGGCACTTCTGCACGTGCCGGGCCGCCACCTTGTTGGTGACCTCCAGGAGGTTCACCGCATCCTGCACGCCCTTGCCCCGGATCAGGTCGGCCACCAGCCGCATCTTCTGGGCCGAGCCGGGGGCGTAGCGAAGCCGCGCTGTCACTTCCATGTTGGACTCCTTCTCCTCTCCGTCCGCCGCTTACCGCGGACGGGCCCCTTTTTCGGCCTTCTTGCCGCTGTGGCCGCGGAACGTCCGTGTCATGGCGAACTCGCCCAGCTTGTGGCCCACCATGTTCTCGCTGACGTACACCGGGATGAACTTCGCCCCGTTGTGCACCGCGAGCGTGTGTCCGACCATCTCCGGGATCACCGTGGAGCGGCGCGACCAGGTCTTGATCACCCGCTTCTCGCCCCGGTCGTTCATCGCCGCCACCTTCTGGTAGAGGTGGTCGTCGATGAAGTAACCCTTCTTGAGTGAACGCGACATGGGCTCGCTCCTTTACTTCTTGTTCCGGCGGCGGACGATCATGGCGTCCGTCCGCTTGTTGTTGCGGGTCTTGTAGCCCTTGGTCGGCACGCCCCACGGCGTCGTGGGATGGCGGCCGCCGCTGGTGCGGCCCTCGCCGCCGCCCATCGGATGGTCGACCGGGTTCATGGTGACGCCGCGGTTGTGCGGCTTCCAGCCCAGCCAGCGGTTGCGGCCCGCCTTGCCGATGGAGACGTTCTCGTGGTCCAGGTTGCCCACCTGGCCGACGGTGGCGTAGCACTCGACGTGCACGCGCCGCACCTCGCCCGAGGGGAGCTTGACCTGGGCCCAGCCGCCGTCGCGCGCCATCAGCTGCGCGCCGCCGCCGGCGCTGCGCACCATCTGGCCGCCCTTGCCGATCTTGAGCTCGATGTTGTGGATCACCGTGCCCAGGGGGATCTTGCGCAGGGGCAGCGCGTTGCCGACGTTGACCTCGGCGTTCTCGCCCGACATCACCTGGGAGCCGACCTTGAGGCCGTCCGGCCAGATGATGTAGCGCTTCTCGCCGTCCGCGTAGTGCAGCAGGGCGATGCGCGCCGAGCGGTTGGGATCGTATTCGATCGAGGCTACCTTGGCCGGCACGCCGTGCTTGTCGCGCTTGAAGTCGACGACCCGGTAGCGCTTCTTATGGCCGCCGCCGCGCCACCACGAGGTGAGCTGGCCGCGGTTGTTGCGCCCGCCGGTCTTCACCTTGCCCTTGGTGAGGGACTTCTCCGGGGTGTCCCGGGTGATCTCCTCGAACGTCAGGTAGGTCTGGAACCGGCTCGACGCGTTGATCGGCTTCCTCTGCTTGGTCGGCATCGCTTACATCCCCTCGAAGAACTCGATCGGCTTCTCGCCCTCGGCGAGGCGCACGTAGGCCTTCTTCCAGTCCGGGCGGCGGCCGACGAAGCGGCCCTGCCGGCGCGTCTTGCCGTGCACGTTGCTGATCCGCACCTCGGCGACCTTCACTTTGAACTGGGCTTCGACGGCGCGCTTGACCTGGATCTTGTTGGCGTTCCGCGCCACCTCGAAAGCCACGATGTTGCCCTCCTCGCGGAGCTCCGTGGACTTCTCGGTGATCAGCGGGCGGCGGATGATCTCCTGCACTCTCATTTCGCCAGCACCTCCACCAGGCGGTTCAGCGCGTTCTCGCTGAGCACCAGGAACGAACGGTCCACCACGTCGTAGACGTTGACCGACAGCGCGTCCACCGCCTTGAGCCCGCGCACGTTGCGCGACGCCAGCGCCAGGTTGTGGTTGTCGATGCTGTCCACCAGCAGGGCCTTGCCCTCGACGCCCAGACCGCTCAGCCGCTTCAGCAGCTCGCGCGTCTTGTGGTTGTCGACCTCGAGGTTCTCGAGGACCAGGATCGACTGGTCGGCGAGCTTGCGCGACAGCGCCGACTTCAGCGCGTTCTTCTTCTCGCGGCGCGAGAGGTCCTTCTCATAGCTGCGCGGCACCGGGCCGTGCACCGTGCCGCCCTTGCGCCACTTGGGGTTCCGGATGTCGCCCGTGCGGGCGCGGCCGGTGCCCTTCTGCCGCCAGAGCTTGCGGCCGGAGCCGGAGACCTCGGAGCGGGTCTTGGTCTTGTGCGTGCCCGCCCGCAGCCCGGCCAGGTAGGCCTGCACGGCCTCGTGGATCAGGTGCTGCTTGTACGGGTACCCGAAGATCTCCTCGGGGACCTCGATCTCCCGCACCTGCTTGTTGTCGAAATTCTTTACCGCAATCTTCATCGCAGGCTCCCCTTCTAGCCCCGCTTCGCCCGCCGGATCGCCAGATATCCGGTCTTGGGACCGGGCACGGCGCCGCGCACGTAGATCAGGTTCTGATCGGCGTCGATCTTCACGATCTGCAGGTTCTTCACCGTCACCCGCTCGCCGCCCATCCGGCCGCCGGCCCGCATGCCCTTGAACACGCGGGACGGATACGCCGACGAGCCGATCGAGCCGGGCGCGCGGTGGAACATCGAGCCGTGCGACGCGCGGCCGCCGGCGAAGCCGTGGCGCTTCATCACGCCCTGATAGCCCTTGCCCTTGCTGGTGCCGACGACGTCCACCCACTCTTTTTCTTCGAAGATCGAAGCCCGCACCTCGTCGCCCGGGTTCGCGTCCTCGCCGTCGGCGAGGCGGAACTCCTGGACCTCCCGCACCGGCGTCACGCCGGCCTTCTTGAAGTGACCGCCCAGCGGCCGGTTCACCTTCGCCGGCTTCTCCTCCACCAGGCCGACCTGGACCGCCTCGTAGCCGTCCGTGTCCTTGGTCTTGCGCTGCACCACCAGGCAGGGCCCCGCCTTGATCACCGTCACCGGGATCGCCGTCCCGTCCTCGACGTAGATCTGGGTCATGCCCACCTTGCGTCCCAGAATTCCTTCCATCGCCAGCATCCTCCTCGGCGGCGCCTTACTTGCCGAAAGCCTTGATCTCGACGTCCACGCCCGCCGGCAGCTCCAGCTTCATCAGGGCGTCGACCGTCTGGCTGGTGGGCTCGAAGATATCGAGCAGACGCTTGTGCGTCCGGATCTCGAACTGCTCCCGCGACTTCTTGTCGACGTGCGGCGAGCGGTTCACCGTGTACCGCGAGATGTGGGTGGGCAGAGGGATCGGCCCCACGACCCGGGCGCCGGTGCGGCGCGCGGTGTCCACGATCTCGTGCGTCGACGTGTCCAGGATGCGGTAGTCGAACGCTTTCAGGCGTATGCGGATCTTCTCGTTGACCATGTGATGACCTCAGCCCTGTGCCTCTGCAAAGCAATTCATCGTTACGCCACGATCTCCGTGACGGTGCCGGCGCCGACGGTGCGGCCGCCCTCGCGGATGGCGAAGCGCACGCCCTTCTCCATGGCGATCGGAGCGATCAGCTCCACTTCCAGGTTCACGTTATCCCCCGGCATCACCATCTCCGTGCCTTCCGGAAGCTTCGCCACCCCCGTCACGTCCGTCGTACGGAAGTAGAACTGCGGACGATAGCCGTTGAAGAACGGCGTGTGACGGCCGCCCTCCTCCTTCGTCAGGATGTAGACCTCGCCCTTGAACTTCGTGTGCGGCTTGATCGAGCCCGGCTTCGCC
>DASVAS010000030.1:0-22177 GCA_036376245.1 Thermoanaerobaculia bacterium
GAACGCGTGGGGAATCTGAGAGCGCTCTGGGACAAAATCAGGGGAGGTGACATCGCCCGAGGCCGGTCCAGGCCGCCTAATACAGTACTTGAAGAAAAACCCCCTCCCGCGTGCCAGGCACTTTCCCAGCTCGGCCCGCCCGGGACGATTTCGAGGGAGAGGTGTGTCCGGAGCCCGAAAATCAGGGGCTTTCGGGGCTTGGCGAGTCACCGAGAGGGATGAGAGACGCGGAACGCGTGGGGAATCTGGGAGCGCTCTGGGACAAAATCAGGGGAGGTGACATCGCCAGAGGCCGGTCCAGGCCGCCTCATACAGTACTTGAAGAGAAGCCCCCTCCCGCGTGCCAGGCACTTTCCCAGGCACTTTCCCAGCCTTGCGGGAGCAACCGCCTGCGAAGGCCGCTCGTGCCCCTGCGCTCGCGCCTGGAGAGCCTAGCCTGGAGGCTGAGGCCGAGCGCCGGCCTTGAGACTCTCCCCAAGCCAGAGACACGACAAGCAAAACATGTCTTGACTTTCTGCCATAAATGCGCGTAGCCTGCAATAGGCAGAGGCCTCTCGCAGTACGCTTCCGAATTCCGCCGGCAACGCTTCCCTGCCGGTGCTCTCGCAGGTGAGGGTTGGGTGGGCACTTCTTGCATCCTCCGTCGGAACACACCTGATCCCTCATTCACGAGCGCAACAGCATGTCTGAACGCGCTGCTAATGACATAGAACGGCTTCTTTCCGAGCAGGAGGTTGGTGATGAGTCGCCACTCGAATGTCCTTTGGGTCTACATCCTCGCGCTGGTCTTACCGATACCCACGCTCGGTCAGAGCTCCAACGTCGGAGTGCTTGCAAGCACTCTTGGTTGTCCTCCACAGACGCAAGGACCGTTCACGGTCCATATCGACAATGAAGACAACAACAATGCCAATAACCGCGGCGGCTGGCTCGGAGCATCGATCTCCAACCGGAACACCACCCTCAAGATTTGTTCTGTAGACAGCTCGCTGTTCACGAGTGCGAGCCAACCTTACATGCTGGTGTCTCTCTGGTCTTCGTGTCCCCCAGGCACCACCAGAATTACTCGCCAGGTGGACTCCGAAGATAACAACCCCACCAGCAGCTCCGATATACCGGGGGTGATCGGAACGTACAAAGATGTCATCCTGTCGTTTTGCCTATTTCCTGCTTCCGGTCAAAGCTCCGCGAGCTTTCCCGCTCTCGGCTGGGATTACGGAGTCTTCGCAGCCCCAGGCTTTCCCCAAGCCCTACAGACGGGCTTCCTCTATATGGACGATCAGGACATTCCGTGGTGGGCCACTGTCTCCGACGCCAATCGGAACAGGTGGTGCGAAGGGAACTCCTGCTCCGGCTATGGCGAAAACAGAAACTTCTTCGACATCCTGAGCGGAGGCCTCAACACCTATATGTCTCTCGCTCGGATTTCCGGAGCCGTCTGCAACAATGGTATCTGCTCGGCGGGCGAAAGCTGCTCGACCTGTCCGACGGACTGCGGTGCCTGTCCTGTCTGTGGTGACCTACTCTGTACCGGGGGCGAGAGTTGTTCCACCTGCAGCAACGATTGCGGCCAGTGCGCCATATGCGGTGACGGAATCTGCTCGGCGGCCGAATCCTGCTGGTCCTGCTGCAACGATTGCGGCGTGTGTAACCTGGGCGAGATTTGCCCGACTCTACAAGAACCTTTTTGACTACCTCAAGACGTCGCGCGTAGCTGAAGTCTGGAGGGTCTGTTGTGGCCCTCCAGGTCTTCAGGCTTCTCACAAAGAACGACCGTAAAGTTTCACGGACGTGCACGAAGTGCTCAAACGCTCCTCGCCTACGCGATAGTCTCGCCGAAAACGTGTTCGACACTGCGAGTTGCCTCCCCAGCCATGCGACAAATCCTGACAGGGCCGGTTCTTTCGGCGAAATCCCCAATAGAGGGTGGACGACTCGGCTACATCTTTGCGGATGAACTGCCTGCCACCCGAAACCCGCACGCCAGCCCGTGAAAAAACCATGTCTCCCAGCAGGAGACCGGGCCAAAAAGGTCGCGACGAGCTTCACCGGCTGATCTTCGTCACTCGCCTCCTCAACCTCAACAATCTCGTGATAAATCGGCGAAAAGGTCGCTGTGTCCATAGCTGTCAGCCCGAGCAAACCAGCAAACCGCAGATACTCGTCAGCCGAAATCCTGGGGCCGCGCCAGTCAGAGCCATCGGCCTGTCCTTGCTGAAAACCGAGCAGCAGTGTCTCGATGAGGCGACTCAGGGCATACAACTGCCACAAATCTTCGATATCGGCCTGGGGAATCGGGTCACCGCGGCGCGAAGCGAACGATTGAAGCCATTCCCGTTCGGCCGCATGCGACTCCACCCAAGGCACGAGGATGTCCCCATAAAGCAGCGGGCTATCTTCGCTTAGAATCAGGTTGTACAGCTCGCGGTAGCCAGCTTGTGACGAATGCATCCCTGACGCTCCATGCGGGCATAACGCTGGGCTTCAGGGGCGAAACCGCATTAGTATGCGGTTCCGTTTCTGGCGGCCATGGCTCAAGGTGGTTGGCAATATCTTTAAGTTAGTTGGCCAGTCACACAACGACTCAAGACGAGCTCCGCTGGCTGCGCTTCAGCGAGGGAGCTACGAGGCTCCCTGTGCCGGTGATCTGGCCTTGCTTCTCAAGAGAGGCCACGGCAAGCGTTACGAGACGGAGGCCATCAACATCGCTTCGGCGCAGACGACTTGCCAAATTTGCCAGGGTGAGTTGCTCACCTGCGGCGAGCACTCCAAGGATCTCGTTTTCGAGTGATTCATAGGTATTCAGGCGGTGCTGAAGATCTTGCAGCTGACTTTCGCAGCTAGCCGCCCTGGCTTCGCTCCCTGCCGCAGCCGACTTCGCTGCGGAGATCTCCGCTGCATCCTGGCGCGACTTCATTGAGTCCGCAGAAAGTTCGTTTTCCATATAGCGCCGGAGAAAGTTGAATGGCGGTCTGAGAAGAAAACCAGCGGCGAGCCCCACCGCATAGGGCACAAACGGTAGGAACGGCAACGAACTCTGGTTTGTAAGTACGGTGACTGCGCCACCGCTGATGACGACAATTAGCGAGCCGAGCCACCGGACACCTACTTTTTCTTTTTCGGCCCGCTGGACAACATAACTGGTCAGGGAGCCCACCACGGCGCCAAAGCATGCGAAGCCGAACTGGGGCCAGAAGATTGACGTGGCCATGCCTTTTCTCTTGAAGTCGTCCGCGAGATTATGGTTGTCACTTGGTCGCCCGACCTTGGAGTCGACGCATAAACCACCTTTAAATGTGGCATCTTTTTTTATCGACGGTAGCCTTACCCTTCTCCAGTCAATCAAGGCCCCAAAGAGATGCCAACCTGCTCCACTCCAGCTACTTGCGAGCAGCATACGCGCTTATAGCGATCTCGTCAACTCGCCGAGCAACGCCTCCTAAGCTTCCCTCAGCGACAAACTCGGCAAGGTGATTTATGCGGCATTGAACACGTTTACAATCTCCCGCGAAGGGCCTGCTCCCTGACGGCGGGCTGGCGGACAGAGCCAACAGTGCGGCATCGGGACAAGCTTGCCGGTCCGCAGCCTTTGTAGAGACGCCACAGACGATCAAACGACGCCGCCTGGGAGGCCACGGGGACGGCGTGGCGTCTCTCTCCCGGAGGGCAGACCGCATCCTCGGGCCATCTGGATTGAACGGGGGGCCAACGCTGCCCTTCCTTCTCCGGCCGAGAAAGAGACTTCAGGAGAGCCTGCCCGTTGAGGCGTTCTGCCCTTCGAAGAGACGCCACGCCGGCGGTGGCCTCGGCAGGTGTTGCTACATCGTCTGTGGACGTCTCTACAAGGACGTGACTGGAAATGTGTGCAAGAGGTTGCGCCCCTCGACCCAGGCTGGCGTCCGCCTCCCGAAACGTCCTGGCCCTCCGCGACACCCTATGGTGGTAGGATTCGTTGACTTGCCAGAAAAGGAGTGGCCTATGCTGTCTATGGGCTCCGTTGCCGGTGTTGCCGTCGCCCTGTTCTTCGCGCTCGTCCTCGTCTATTCCCTTATCCGCTTTCTCTACAAGAAGGCCGGGCCGGACGAGGCGCTGATCGTCTATGGCCGCAGGAAGCTCTTCGGCACAAAGGTGAAAGATGACCGGGGGGTCACAGAGGGCTTCCGCATCGTCCGCGGCGGCGGCACCCTGGTGTTCCCCGCCTGGGAGCAGTACAGGATGCTCTCCCTGCGGATGATGACGCTGGACATCGACCTTCAGCACGTCTACACCAGCCAGGGCATCCCCATCAACGTCAAGGCCGTGGCCCAGGTGAAGGTCAAGGGCGACGTCGAGCACATCCGCAAGGCGGCGGAAGGCTTCCTGGGCGTGCCCCCGGAGCACATCCGCTCGACCATCCAGGAGACGGTGGCCGGACACCTTCGCGGCATCATCGGCACCCTGACTCTGGAAGAGCTCTACAAGGACCAGAAGCGGTTCCAGGAGAAGGTCCGCGACGAGGCCCACTTCGACCTCGAGGGCATGGGCTTCGAGTTCAAGTCCTTCGTGTTCCAGGCCATCCAGGATTCCGAGGGCTACCTCGACTCCCTGGGACAGCCGAAGATCCAGGAGGCGCTCAAGAACGCCCGTATCGCCACCGCGCAGTCGGACCGCGACGCCAAGCTGGAGGAGGAGATCGCCCGCCAGCAGAAGGAGCAGAAGCGCTTCGGGGTGGACACCGAGATCGCCGACGCCGAGAAGGAGCTCTCCCTCAAGCGCGCCGCCATTCAGAAGGAAGTGGACGTCGCCCGGGCGCAGGCGGTCAAGGCCGGCGAGATGGAGACCAAGGTCCAGGACATCACCATCGCCGAGCGCGAGGTCGAGCGCCGCAAGCTGGAGCTGAACGCGACGATCCGCGAGCAGGCGGACGCCAAGAAGTACGAGGCCGAGCGCAACGCCGACGCCGAGCAGTACCGGATCGAGCGTCAGGCCGCGGCCGAACGCCGGCGCCGCGAGGAAGCGGCCCAGGCGGTCAAGGCCGAGGGTCTCGCCAAGGCGGAGGCCGAGTCGGTGATGCGCCGGAACATCGGTCTGGCCGAAGCCGAGGCCATCCAGGCCAAGGGTCAGGCCGAAGCCGAGGCCCGGCGCCTGCTGGCCGAGGCCCTCAAGCTCTACAACGACGCCGGCCTCTCCATCGAGGCTCTGAAGGTGCTGCCGGAGATCGCCGCCGCCATCGCCGAGCCGCTGTCGCGGGCCGGCCAGACGACGATCATCAGCAACGGCAACGGCCACGAGGGGACCGGCGCCGCCAAGCTCAGCCAGGACGTGGTGCAGGTCCTCTCCCAGCTCTCGCCGATCATGGAGCAGCTCGCGGGCGTGGACCTCAAGCGTTTCCTCCAGGACGTCTCCAAGATCCCGACCGCCGTGACCGAGGGCCTGGTACGGGTTGAGCCGCCTCCGCACCGCCCGCCGTCGGCGTCCTGAGGTAGGCCATGGCGTCGCCTCCTCCGACCACCCTGCCCGAGCTGATCGAACAGCTCGGGCGGACCTACTCCCCTTTCGAGCGGCTGAAGATCCTCGGCCGCGCCTGGTCTCTGCTGCGCCAGATGAACCCGGATCAGCGGCTCCTCGTGGCCGCCCAGCTCGGCCTGGACAACGCCGACGAGGTCGTCCACGCCATCGCCGAGCGGAGCGGCAAGCAGGCCTCGCCCGCCCTCCTTTCCATGATCGAGCGGGCGCAGGTGAAGGGGACGTCGCAACTGCCGCAGCTCCTCTCCGACATCAAGGATCCGGCCAAGCGGGCCGCGCGCCTGCGGGAGGGGGTCCAGGCGGTGGAGCAGGAGCTGATCGGGGGAGACGCCGCCGCTCCCTGGCTGCCGCCGGCCATCGCGGCCCCGGCCACCGCTCCGCCACCGAAGCCCGCCGCCCGGCGGCCTCCGGCGCCGCCGCCCTTCGAAGCCATGAAGGCGCCGTCGCCGGCTCCGGCTCCTGTTCCCGCTCCGGCCCCGGCGCCCGCGCCGCCGCCGGTCCAAACCGCTCCTCCGCCTCCGGTTCAGGCTGCTCTGCCGCCGGAGCCCAAGCCCGTGGAGGCTCCCGCGCCGCCGCCCCAGCCGAAGCCGGCGCCGGTCGCCGCCGCCGAGCCCCGGCCGGAGCCTGTCCGGCAGGCTTCCCCTGGCTTCACCGCCGAGCTCGACGAGGCGCCCACGCTCCTCGCCCGCTTCCGCATCCTTCACGAGCACCGGGAGGAGATCAGGAAGATGCCCTCTTCGGCCCTGCGTCCCCTGCTGGAAGGGTTCCCGGACGGCTGGGCCCGCCGCCGCGCCCTCGGCGAGATCCTCCGCGCCGGCGCGCCGGCCGATCTCTCGGAGGCCCCGCCCCTGCTGGAAGCGCTGGGAGCGCAGCGGGACCGCGTCTGGTGCCTCGGCGCCCTGACCCACCAGCGGCAGATTCCGGAGAAGGACCGGGAGGCCCTGCTCGCCGGGATCGACTCGCCGCTGGCGCGGCGGCGGCTGCAGAGAAGCCGGAAAGGGACCTGAAGGACACCAAGGACACCAGGGACCAAATCCTTGATGTCCTTGGTGTCCCTGTGTCCTTTTTCACCATTCGCGGCACCTCTTCTCTTGGAAGCGGCTGCTGCGTGTGTGTTGGCTGAAACTGACCACGAAACTCAAGGAGAACATAAAATGACCAAGCGTATGGGACTACTCGCTCTCGCCCTGATCCTCTCTGCCTTCGCCTTCGCCGGCTCCCCTCAGCCTGCCCAGGCGGTTTGTACCGGCCCCCTCTGCTTCGCCTCCCCGGGCTGCTGCTTCGACTGGCAGTGCGCCAGTTGGTGTGCGTCCAAGGGCCTGGGCGCTCCGCATTGCGGCGGCACGCCGCAGACCGGCGGCGGCTGCTGCTCCTGCGGAGCCGCTGAGAGCTAGGATCGCTCCGGCATGTGGGGCTTGGGCTAGACTCTTCTGTCATGCCCGAGCCCCACATCTCCAAGATCGGCCAGATCTCCCTCAACGCCCATGACCTCGACCGGGCCGTCGCCTTCTACCGCGACACCCTGGGCCTGAGCCTGCTCTTCCAGGCGCCGCCCAAGATGGCCTTCTTCGACTGCGGCGGTGTCCGCCTGATGGTGGGCACTCCCGAGGACCCCGAATTCGACCATCCCTCCTCCATCCTCTATTACAAGGTGGACGACATCCACGCCGCCCACGCCGCCCTGAAGGAGCGCGGCGCCGAGTTCCGCACCGAGCCGCACCTGGTGGCGAAGATGCCGGACCACGAGCTGTGGATGGCGTTCCTCAAGGACACCGAGGGGAACACGCTGGCGTTGATGAGTGAGGTCAGGGGCTAAAGGACCTAAACGACATAAAGGACATAAACGACGCTGGAGCTACTCGTCCTTTGAGTCTTTTAGGTCCTTTAGGTCGTTTAGGTCCTTGCAGGCAGGCCCTCAGCAGAGGAACATCGGCAGCCCCATCACCCCGATGATCTTCGGCCGGTACTCCCGGACGTCGTAGAACCTTTCCACGTTCACCTGCTTCTTGCCTTCGCCCACGACCTCCAGGGGCTCGCTGGTGTAGCGGCCGTTCTGGATGGCTACCAGGCGGCCGGTCTCGCCGGTGAGGATCAGGTCCGCCGCCATGACGGCGAAGTTCTTGGCCACCAGGCGGTCCAGGGAGTCGGGGGGACCGGAACGCATCAGGTAGCCCAGGCGCTGATAGATCACCCGGTCCCCGGTGTGCTTCTGAAGCGCCTTGCGCAGGTGGCGCCCCACGCCGCCCAGCTCGCGGTTGCCGATCGCGTCCGCGTCGCCGGTCTCGAAAGGCTTCATACCCAGGGGGTAGGCGCCCTCCGAGATGGCGCAGACGGCGTAGTTGCTGGGGTTGGTGCGCTTGTCCAGGGCCAGCATCTCCACCGCCCGGTCGACGTCGAAGGGGACCTCGGCGATGATGGCGCGGTCGGTCCCCGCTAGATAGGAGGCCAGCAGGCAGGTCTCCCCCGAGTAGCGGCCGAACAGCTCGACCACCAGGAAGCGCTCGTGCGAGCCCGCCACCGTCCGCAGGTCGTTGATGAAGTTGACCGAGCGCGTGACGGCGGTCGAGAAGCCGATGCAGTAGTCGGTGCCGTAGACGTCGTTGTCCATGGTCTTCGGCACGCCGATCATCTTGACCCCTTCCAGGTGGAGCCGGCGGGCGAAGGAGAGCGTGCCGTCGCCGCCGATGGCCACCAGGGTGTCGAGGTCGAGATAGCGGAGGACGTCCAGGACGGCGTCGGTGAGGTCGATGCGGCCGTCCGGGAGCGTCTTGTGCTGACGCCCCCGGAGGTGCTCGGGCACCGCGTCGGGCTGGGTGAGCGCGGGGTTGATGCGCGAGCTGTGCAGGATCGTGCCGCCGCTGCGGTCGATCGTCCGCGTGTTCGTCCGGTTGAGCTGGATGAGCCAGTTGGAGTTGTCGGCGTGGTGGTAGGGCTCGACGTTGAGCAGGGCCGCCCAGCCCCGGCGCAGCCCCAGCACCTCGTAGCCCTCCTCCTCCATCCGCCAGACGAACTGCTGGATGGCCGCGTTCAGACCGGGGACGTCGCCGCCCCCGGTCAGGATGCCGACACGTTTGGCCATTCTCTAAGCGGTCCTACCCCACCGCCGCCATGCGGTCGATCAGGTCCACCACCCGGTTCGAGTAGCCCCACTCGTTGTCGTACCACGCCACGACCTTGACGTAGCCGTCGCCGGTGGCGCGGGTCGAGAGGGCGTCGAAGATCGAGGAGTGGGGGTTGCCGATGATGTCGGTGGAGACCAGCGGCACCTCGCTGTACTCGACGATCGCGGTCAGCGGCCCCGCGGCGGCCTCGCGCACGGCGGCGTTGACCGCCGCGGTGTCCGGCCGCTCGCGCACCTTGGCCACCAGGTCCACGATCGAGCCGTCCGGCACCGGCACGCGCATGGCCATGCCGTCCAGCTTGCCCTTGAGCTGGGGCAGCACCTTGCCCACCGCCCGCGCGGCGCCCGTGGTGGTGGGGATGATGTTCTGGGTGGCCGCGCGGCTGCGCCGGAAATCCTTGTGGGGGACGTCCGCCAGCCGCTGATCGTTGGTGTAGGCGTGGACCGTGGTGATGAAGCCCTCCTCGATGCCGAAGCGCTCGTGGAGGATCTTGGCGATCGGTGCCAGGCAGTTGGTGGTGCACGAGGCGTTCGACACCAGCTTGTGCTCGGGCTTGAGGGTGTCGTCGTTGACCCCCACCACGATGGTGGCGTCGATCTCGTCCTTGGCCGGCACGGTGAGGATGACCTTCTTGGCGCCAGCCTGGAGGTGCTTCTGGAGCTGCTCTTTCTTGGTGAAGACGCCGGTGGACTCGATGACGATGTCCACGCCCAGCTTGCCCCAGGGGATGTTCGCGGGATCCTTCTCGGCCGTCATGGCGATCTTCTTGCCGTCGACGTACATGAAGTCGTCGTCGGCCGTGACCTCCTTGTCGTAGACCCGCATGACGGAGTCGTACTTGAGGAGGTAGACGAGCTGCTGGTTCTCGAACAGGTCGTTGATCGCCACCACCTCGATGTCGTCGCGGTTGGAGAGGATGCGGAAGACGCTGCGGCCGATGCGGCCGAAGCCGTTGATGCCGACTTTCACGCTCATTGCGCGGCCTCCTTGTCGAACCGCTCGAAGCGGCGGAGCAGGTCGACGACCCGGTGGGCGTAACCCCAGCCGTTGTCGAACCAAGTCAGGGTCTTGGAGACGTGGCTCCCCAGCGCCATGGTGGCGAGGCTGTCGTAGACCCCCGAGTAGGGGGTGAGCAGAATGTCCGAGGAGACGATGGGGTCGTCCTCGTAGTACAGCACCTCTTCGAAGCGGTCGGTGGCGATGGCCGTGCGCATGACCTCGTTGACCGCCTCGACGGTGATCGGGCGCTCGTGCCAGCAGACCAGGTCCACCACCGAGCCGTTGGGCACCGGCACGTTCATGGAGTGGGCGGTGAGCTTGCCCTTGAAGCGGGGCTCCAGCTCGATCAGCACCTCGGCGGAGTTGGTCTCCTGCGGGATGATGTTCTCCCCCGCCGCCCGGCCCCGCCGCGGGTCGTCCGCGGGGACGTCCGCCAGCCGCTGCTGGTTGGTGAAGGCGTGGACGGTGGTGAGGAACGCCCGCTCGATGCCGAAGGCGTCGTTGAGGATCTCCAGCACCGGCCCCGCCGCGTGGGCGGTGCAGGAGGCGTTGGAGACGATGCGGTGCTCCGGCCGGAGCTGCTCCTCGTTGACGCCCTGCACGATGGTGACGTCCGGCGGCTCGGCCGGCGGCGAGCAGAGGATCACCCGCTTGGCGCCGGCCGCCAGGTGGCGCTCCGCCTCGGCGCGGGTGCGGTACTTCGAGGTCGCCTCGATGACCACGTCCACCCCCAGGTCCCCCCAGGGGGGCGTCGTCTGGGCGCCCTTCTCCTCGGTGATCATCTTCACCTGCCGCCCCGCCACGTAGAGGTGGCCGTCGCGGATGCTCACCTCGTCCGGGAAACGCCCGAGAATGGTGTCGAAGCGCAGCAGATAGGCCAGCGCGGCGGGATCGGCGACGTCGCTCACCGCCTCCAGCCGCAGGTCTTCGTTCTTATAGAGGATGCGGAAGATGTTCCTCCCGATCCGCCCCAGCCCCATCAATCCGATTCCAGTAGGCATGGTGTGGCACCTCCCTTCCGGTGGAAACCTAACACGTTCCATGCCACGAGGGATTCGCCGGGGCGCGGTCCCCAACCTGTATCACTCTGCAAAAACAAGTTTTGCCGGCCGGTCACCCGCCATTGACAGCTCCGTCATGGGCTTCCTAGAATCGGGGGTCTTCAGGGGTCACTTGACAGAAAAATCGCCCTGGGGAGCTCGATGCGCTCTCAACCGTCCGAGCCAGATCGTCTCTCGCGCCGCCCCTGGCCCCGCCTGGGCGGCGCCTCTCTCCTCGCCGGCGTCCTGCTCGCGGGTTGCGGCACCGCATCTCCACCCGCCCCGGCCACAGCCCCGCCCGCGGCGGCGCCGGTCCAGCCTGTCTCGGTCGTTCCCCAGGAGAGCTGGCGGGATTCGATCATCTACTTCGTCGTCGTCGACCGCTTCGCCGACGGCGACTCCCGCAACAACGCCGGCGTGAACCGCAACGCCAAGGGCACCTTCCACGGCGGCGACCTGGCGGGCCTGCGCCAGCGACTCGACGAGATCGCCGACCTGGGGGCGACGGCGATCTGGATCACGCCGGTGGTCAAGAACATCGACGGCTTCGTCACCGGCGCCGGCTTCCCGGACTGGGGGTACCACGGCTACTGGGCGGACGACTTCTACCGGACCGATCCCCGCTTCGGCTCCGAGGCCGACCTCAAGGCCCTGGTGGACGACGCCCACGCGCGGGGGATGAAGGTGCTGCTGGACGTGGTCTACAACCACGCCGGCTACGACTCCAACTATCTCAAGGACCCGAAGACCCGGAGCTGGCTGCGCGTCGAGTCCCTGGGCACCTGCGGCCAGGACGACGTCACGTCGTGCGTCTCCGGGCTGCCGGACTTCAAGACCGAGCTGCCCGAGGTGCGCGACTACCTCCTGGAGGCGCACATCGCGCTGGCTGAACGGACGGGGCTGGACGGCTTCCGCCTCGACACGGTCAAGCACGTGGCGCACGACTTCTGGCAGGAGCACCGGCGGCGGACCCGCGAGCGCCTGGGCAAGGACTTCTTCCTGATCGGCGAGGTCTGGGGGGGCGACGCCCAGTCCCTGGACCCGTGGTTCGCCGGCGACGAGATGGACGCCGGGTTCGACTTTTCGTTCCAGGGCAACGCCCTCGCCTGGGTGCAGGGGCGCGGGCGCACCGTGGCCTTCGACCGCTACCTGAAGAGCCGCGAGAAGGTGCGGCAGGGCTATCTGCTCTCGCCCTACCTCTCCTCGCACGACGTGCCGGGCGCGCTCTTCCAGCTCCAGGGGGACCGCGCGCTGTTCCGGCTGGCGGCCATCCTCCAGCTCACGGCGGGCGGCGCGCCGATGATCTATTACGGCGAGGAGGTGGGCCGGCCCGGCGGCGACTGGCCCGACAACCGCAGCGACATGCCCTGGGGGGAGCGGCCGATCGAGCCGGGGGCGGGCGACCGCCGGGACGAGGCGCTGCGGGCCGACTACAAGAAGCTGATCGCCATCCGGCGCGCCCATCCGGCGCTCTCCCGGGGGACCCACACACCGGTCTCTTCGGAGGGGGATCTCCTCGTCTTCCTGAAACGGGACGAGGCGAGCGGGGACGCGGTGGTGGTGGCGGTGAACCGCGGGACGGCGCCGGCCACGGCGGCCTTCGACGTCCCCGCGGATTGGGGGGACTCGCCGGTCCGGGACGCCTGGACCGGCGAGGACGTCGCCCGGGCGGGAGGGCGGATCGAGGCGCCGGTGGCGCCACGGGACGCGCGTATCTTCACAGCCGGCCGGGCGCGCTGAGGGACCTACCCCGGGGGACGGGGCGGGCGGGGAACGGCTCTGATAAGAAACGCTGGGGAGAATGCCTATGGCAGAGGTGACGTTCAAGGGGGTCAAGAAGGCCTATGGACCGGTGACGGTCATTCCCGACCTGAGCCTCGACATCCGCGACCATGAGTTCATGGTGCTGGTCGGCCCCTCGGGGTGCGGCAAGTCCACGGCGCTGCGGATGATCGCCGGCCTGGAGGAGATCACGGGCGGCGCCATCGAGATCGGCGGCCGGACCGTCAACGACGTGCCCCCCAAGGACCGCGACATCGCCATGGTGTTCCAGAGCTACGCGCTCTATCCCCACATGACCGTGCGCGAGAACCTGGAGTTCGGCCTCAAGATCCGCAAGATGCCCAAGGACGAGATGAAGCGGCGGGTGGACGAGGCGGCGCGCATCCTGGCCATCACCGAGTTCCTGGACCGCAAGCCCAAGCAGCTCTCCGGCGGCCAGCGGCAGCGCGTGGCGCTGGGGCGCGCCATCGTCCGCAACCCCTCGGTGTTCCTGTTCGACGAGCCGCTCTCCAACCTCGACGCCAAGCTGCGCGTGCAGATGCGCGCCGAGATCTCCAGGCTCCAGAAGTCGCTCCAGACCACCACGGTCTACGTCACCCACGACCAGATCGAGGCGATGACCATGGGCGACCGCATCGCGGTGATGAGCAAGGGGGAGCTGCAGCAGGTGGGCACTCCCCTGGAGGTCTACGAGATGCCGGCGAACATGTTCGTCGCCAGCTTCATCGGTACGCCGCCCATGAACTTCGTCCCCGCCACCCTGGCCGACGGCGGCGCCACGGTGGTGGCCTCGGGGTTCCGCGTCCCGGTGCCGGAGCCGGCCCGCGCCGCGGCGGCGGGCAAGGACGGCGGCAAGGTGGTCTTCGGCATCCGCCCCGAGAACATCCGCGAGGCGGCCCGCGACGGCTCGGGCCGGACCGTGCCCGTCACGGCCAAGGTCGAGTTCGTCGAGCCCCTGGGCCACGAGGTCATCGTCCACGGCCGGGTCGGGGAGGACCTGCTGGTCGCCAAGGTCGATCCGCACCGCGCGCCGCGGATGGGCGCCGAGGTCCCCCTGGTCATCGAGGTGGACGCCGGGCATCTCTTCGACGCCACCACGGAAAAGCGGCTGGCTTGAACACGTCGCAAAAGGAGACACACCGCATGAGACCCAACATCGTCCGCGGCATCGTCGCTTCGCTCGCGCTGTCGCTCGTCTTCCCCGCCCTCGCCCTGGCGCAGAAGGAGATCGTGATCTGGCACGGCTACCGCGGCGGCGAGAAGGCGGCGTTCGAAAAGGTGGTCGACAACTTCAACAAGGCCAACGCCGGCAAGATCAAGGCGACGACCCTGGCGGTGCCCTACGACGCCTTCGCCGACAAGATCACGGCGGCGGTGCCGCGCGGCAAAGGGCCGGACGTCTTCATCTTCGCCCAGGACCGCCTCGGCGGCTGGATCGCCGCCGGCAACACCGTCGAGCCCCTGGACTTCTTCATCGACGCCAAGACCAAGAGCCGCTATCTCAAGGCCACCCTGGACGCCATGACCTACCAGGGCAACACCTACGGCCTGCCGCTGAACTTCAAGACCCTCACCCTGATCTACAACAAGAAGCTGCTGCCCAAGCCGCCGGCGACCACCGCCGAGCTGGCCGCCCAGGCCAAGAAGCTCACCGGCGGCGGCAAGTTCGGGCTCGCCTACTGGTACTCCGACTTCTACTACCACGCGGCGCTGATGAACGGCTTCGGCGGCGGCGTCTTCGGTCCCAACCGCAAGCCCACCCTCAACTCGCCGCAGAACATCCAGTCGCTCAACTACCTGCTGGGCTGGATCAACCAGGGATTCATGCCCGCCGAGCCCTCGACGGCCCTGATCACCTCGCTGTTCAACGAGGGCAAGGCCGCCATGGTCTTCTCCGGCCCCTGGTTCCTGGGCGAAATCAACCAGAACATCGACTTCGGGCTCGCTCTGCTGCCCAAGATCAGCGAGGCCGGCGGCAAGCCGATGCGCCCGTGGATCACGGTCGAGGGCGTCTACGTGGCCAAACCGTCCCAGAACAAGCAGGAGGCCTACGCCTTCGCCAAGTACCTGACCGACGTGCCGGCCGGCAAGGTCATGGCCCTGGAGGGGCGGCAGACGCCCGCCAACAAGGAGGTCTACGCCGATCCCCAGGTGGCGGCCGACCCCATCCTCAAGGCTTTCCGCCAGCAGGTGGACGTGGCCGTGCCCATGCCCAACCTGCCGGAGATGTCCATGGTCTGGTCGCCCGCGACCACGGCCATGGGCACGGTGGTCAAGAAGACGGCCGCGCCCAAGGCCGCGATGGACCAGGCCCAGAAAGAGGTCCTGGAACGCATCGCCAACCTGATGAAGAAGTGACGCCATGACCGCTGACGCCCGCCCCGTCTCGCATCGCCGCCGCTTCCTGATCGGCCTCGCCCTCGCCGCCCTGCTCGGCGTGGGGATCGGCGCCCTGCTGCTCTCCGGAGCCCGGGCCGCGGAGCATCGCGAGCGGGCGGAGCGCCAGGCCGTGGTCACCCTCTCCGCCCTCGCCTCGGTGGTGGACCGGGCGAGCGGCGGCAGCGCCGCCGAGGCCGCGCCTGGAGACGGCGGATTCGGCCTCGGCGAGGAGATCCCCGCTCCCGAGGCGGAAGCTCCCCCTCCCGCCGAGGACTCCGGGGGCGGCATGGGCCTGGGCGACGAGCTTGCGGCCCTGGACGCGCCGGCCGCCGAGACCGAAGCTGACGCCGCGGGTGAGGCGGTCCGCCGCACCGTGGCCCGCTTCGCCCAGGAGCACCCGGACGTCCGCGCCATCCGGGTCGTGAAGCTGGACGACCGCATGCTGGAGGCCTCGACGGCTCCCGAGGACGCCGGCGACAAGGCCGCCCCCCGCGCCCTGACGCTGGACGAGAAGCCCCTCTTCGACCTCGGCCAGAAGCTGCGCGCCGCCGTCCAGGGCAACCGCGAGGGGGCCGAGGGGGCCGCCCGCTCCCCGGAGATCAGCATCGAGCGCCGTCCGGAGGGCATCGTCCTGCTCTCCGCCCCGGTGGAGAGCGGCGGCGCGGCCGTCGGCATGGTCCAGATCGAGACGAAAGTCGAGCCCGAGCCGGCCCCCTTCGCCTGGCTGCCCTTCCTGGCCTCCTGGCTCGCGCCGGTGCTTCTGCTGTTCCTGCTCTCCATGGCCGTGGGCGAGCGCCGCTGGCTCCTGGCCGCCGCGGCGGCCGTCCTGCTGATCGCGGCCCTGGTGGGCTTCAGCCGCTGGGCCGTGGGCGCGTTGCGGGCCGAGCGCCAGGCCACGGGAAAGGCCGTGGCCGCCCGGGTGGCCGAGGAGGCGAAGAAGGCCGAGACCCTGCTCGTGGAGCAGCAGTTGCCCGTCAGCCAGCCCCTGGAGCCGACGCTGTGGGACGTGGACGAATTCCGCCAGTCCCGCGGCCTGGTCACCGCCGCCGGCGTGGACGAAGGCAAGCTCGGCGAGATGGTCGCGGGCGACGCCAGCCGGATGACCCGCACGGTCGTCACCCTCGCCCTGGTCTCGCTCGTCCTCCTGAGCTTCGTGGGCCTCGGCTTCGCCGCCCGCACGGGAATGGCCCTGGTGGAGCACCGGGCGGCCTACGCCTACACCCTGCCGGCCATGATCGGCATGCTGGTGCTGGTCTTCTTCCCGTTCTTCTACGGCATCGCCCTGTCGTTCACCAACTCCAACGTCTACAACAGCGACAAGTCGGTCTACGAGACCTGGGTGGGACTGCAGAACTACCTGAACATCGTGACCGACTTCGGGGTGGCCCGGCGGACGGCGGACGGGCTGATCTGGAACTACGAGAACTTCTACTACACGCTGTTCTTCACCATCATCTGGACGGTCACCAACGTGGCGATCGGCGTCACGCTGGGCTTGATCCTGGCGCTGATCCTCAATCTCAAGGGTTTCGCCCTGCGGCCGTTCTACCGCGTCCTGCTGATCCTGCCGTGGGCGACGCCCAACTACATCACGGCCCTGATCTTCAAGGGCATGTTCCACCGCCAGTTCGGCGTCGTCAACCAGATCCTCCAGCTCCTGGGGGGACCGGCCGTCCCCTGGTTCGACCGGCCGTTCACCTCGTTCCTGGCGGTGCTGACCACCAACGCCTGGCTGTCGTTCCCGTTCATGATGGTCATCTCCCTGGGCGCGCTGCAGTCGATCCCGTCCGACCTGTACGAGGCGGCGCGGGTGGACGGCGCTTCGCGCTGGCAGCAGTTCACCTCGATCACGCTGCCGTCGCTGCGGCCGGCGCTGATCCCGGCCGTCATCCTGTCGGTGATCTGGACCTTCAATCAGTTCAACGTGATCTATCTGGTCTCGGCCGGCGATCCGGCGCACGCCACCGAGATCCTGATCACCCAGTCGTACAAGCTGGCGTTCGAGCAGTACCGCTACGGGTACGCCGCCGCGTACTCCACGATCATCTTCATGATCCTGTTCATCTACGGCACCTGGCAGAACCGGGTGACCCGGGCGACGGAGGCCATCGGATGAAAAACCGGCTGGACGACGAGCCGGCCCACTGGCCGCTCCACCTGTTCGTGATCTTCATGGTGATCCTCACCGTGTACCCGATCTTCTGGGTGCTCTCCATCGCCTTCTCCGGCGGCCAGAGCCTCGCCATCGCCGACGTGCCGGCCAATGCCACGGCCTGGGACCGCGTGCGCGCCGTCATCCCCTGGCCGGAACAGATCTCGTTCGACAACTTCCGGTCGCTGTTCACCGACCAGCCGTTCGCCCGCTGGCTGCTCAACAGCGTGATCGTGGCCGGCGCCACCACCGTGCTGGGAGTGTTCCTCTCCTGCACGGCCGCCTACGCCTTCTCCCGTTTCCGCTTCCCGGGAAGACGGGCGGGCCTGATGGCGTTCCTGGTGTCGCAGATGTTCCCCGGCACCCTGATGCTGATCCCGCTGTACATCATCCTCGTCCAGTGGCTGGGCCTCGGGTCGAGCTACATCGGCCTGGTGCTCATCTACACGGTGACGGCCATCCCCTTCTGCGTCTGGATGATGAAGGGGTACTTCGACACCATCCCCAAGGAGCTGGAGGAATCGGCGCTGATCGACGGCGCCTCGCAGGCCACCATCTTCTTCCGCATCGTCCTGCCGCTGGCCAAGCCGGCGGTGGCGGTGACCGCCCTGTTCTCCTTCATGACGGGATGGAACGAGTTCATTCAGGCCGCCACCTTCATGAACCGCGAGGACATGTACACGGGTCCCGTGGGCCTGCGCTTCTTCGTCGGCGGCTTCTCGCAACAGTGGGGTTATTTCGCGGCAGGCTCGATCGTCGCCGCCATCCCGGTGATGGCGCTGTTCATGGTCCTGCAAAAATACCTGGTTTCCGGTCTTACGGCCGGCGCAGTCAAGGGCTGACGCCCGACAACAAGGAGGTTTCAAATGTCCAAGCGTTTCTGGAGAGTGGGAGTCTCGGCCGCGGCGGCTTGCCTGCTGCTGGCGGGCGCCGCGTCCGCCCAGAGCGGCGTGTCCTTCAAGGACCCCGCCAACGACGACAACGGCCCGGGCAACTACACCTATCCGACCGATCAGGTGTACAAGCGCGGCTCGTTCGACATGACCGGCTTCGACGTCGACGTCAAGGGCAAGAAGGCGGACTTCCAGGTCACCTTCAACACCACGCTCGAAGATCCCTGGAAGATGGGCGGCGGGTTCTCGGTGCAGATGGTCTTCATCTTCATCGACAACGCCCCGGGCGGCAACAAGGAAGCCCCTCCGGGCCTCAACGTCACCTTCGCCGAGGGCAACGAGTGGGACAAGCTGGTCATCCTCTCGCCCCAGCCCCCGGGCCGCGTGCGCACCGAGGTCGAGCAGAAGGCGGGCGCGATGCAGGCCGGGATCATCATCCCCGACCGCGTCAAGGGCGCCGGCCGGACCCTCTCGGCCTCCGTCGACCTCGACAAGCTCGGCGGCGGCGATCCGTCCACCTGGGGCTATCAGGTGGTGGTCCAGTCCAACGAGGGCTTCCCCGACGGCAAGGACCTGCTCACCCGCAAGGTCAACGAGTATGAGGGCCAGCACCGCTTCGGCGGCGGCACCGACACCGACTGCGACCCGCACGTCGTCGACATCCTGGCGAGCGACGCCGACGGTCAGAAGACGATGCTGAAGTACGAGTGCAACCCGGACGGCACCGCCAAGCAGGGCGCCGTCCTCAAGATGGTCCGCAAATCCTAGGACCGACTCCGATCCGGAGGAGAGGAACTGACATGAGATTTTCCAGGGGGTTCGCGATCGCTTGTCTCGTGCTCCTGGGCGCGCTGGCCGCCGTGCCGGCGAATGCCCAGGGCACCATCATGACCATCGTCGGCGAGACCTACACCAAGTGGCTCTGGGGAACCGAGCGCACCGACGGCAGCCTCTACAACTTCACCACCATCCCGGGCGAGGGCTACGGCGACAACGGCCAGGGCACCGAGTTCAACCTGTTCATGTTCTCCAAGCCGTCCAAGTACGTCGAGGTGAGCGCCTGGATCCAGTCGCGCTTCTCCCAGAACCAGTGGACGAACTTCGGCGGCTTCGGCGGCCGCAACCCGGCCTTCGAGGAGCCGCCGGGCCCGCCCTGCGTCGGCGGCGACTGCGGCGAGTTCGATCCGCGGTCCAACGAGTACATCAAGGTGCGCGGCGTGATCGTACGCATCACGCCGGGCTACAGGCTCCTCGACGCGGCGACGATCGGCTCGACCGATCTCGGCATGTTCGATCCCTTCACCATCGGCAAGATCCGCTACATCGACCGCCAGAACGCCAAGGCGGTCCTGCTCCAGGGCTCGCCGTTCAAGAACTTCAGCTATGACCTGATGCGGCTCTCGCTGCCGCGGCTGTGGGCCGGCCCCAACTTCAACACCGGCGACTACACCGGCGCGGACGGCGCCTACGCCTTCCAGTTCCGCTCCACGCCGAGCTCCTTCTTCGACTTCAGCGGCATGATCGAGCGGGTGCGCGACATCGAGGTGGACGCCACCGACCGCGACTTCGACGACGGCCGCGACGTCGACTTCCGCTACAAGAACGACGTCTACGGCTTCCGCTTCGGCATCCATCCGGGCTCGATGTTCGACATCCGCGGCCAGGCCTACTTCTCCGAGTCGGAGTCGAACCCGGTCTTCGGCACGCCGACCGGCTTCGGCACCTCCGGATTCTCCCCGGTGCCCGCCGGCAAGCACGACGACGAGACCTTCAAGCTGAACGTCGACATCAACGATCCGTTCGGCATCGGCCTCTCCTTCAACCTCGAGTACTTCGACATCGGCGCCGAGTACGTCTCGGTCCTCGCCGCCCGCCGCGAGTCGGACGTCCTGCTCACCGAGGGCAACGACGGCGCCTTCGCCTTCCCCGGCCCGGACAACTCCGCCTTCGGCGTGTTCCCGGGCAACCCGACCCGCATCGGCTACGGCGGCTGGCAGGGCCCGGCCCAGCAGGTCGCCACCGTCAACGTCGACAACGAGTTCACCGACTTCGACGAGTCGATGGCCGAGTCCGCGATCGGCTGGAAGGGCATCACCATCGTCCCGACCATCACCGTCGGCAACTTCGACCTCGCGGCCGAGTACTCCAAGATCGACTACAACACCAACTGGCAGGCCTGGGGCGACGTTACCCACGCCATCGACAACAGCCCCTACCCGAACTTCGAGTCGGACGCCGGCATCAACTCGTTCCGCAACGCCTACGCGCCCTTCCAGGACCGGGAGACCGACATCCTCCTGCTGCGGGGCAAGACGGTGGTGAACATCGGCAACGGCATCGACGTCTTCGGCAAGATCAAGTGGATCGACGAGACCGACGACCGCATGACCGAGTCGCGCTTCCTGCCCTTCCGGCCCGGCGACTGCCCGGGCGGCGGCGTGGGCTGCGCCAACAACGCCAACAACTACTTCGGCGGCTTCTCGACCGCGGCCATCTACTTCAACCCGCCGGTGATCACCGTCAACGGCGTGACCGGCTACCAGTGGAAGCCCTTCGACAGCCTGTCCGACGACGACCGGGAGATGGACTACCAGCTCATCCAGCTCGGCGCCGGCTACCAGTTCACGGGCAACCTCTACGGCTCGCTGACCTATGAGAACTACGACGTGGACCTCAAGGACGGCAACACCGCCTTCCAGGCCTACCAGCTCCACTCGATGGCCTCGGGCCAGCACGACAAGAACAAGGTGATCCTCCAGGCCAAATACACCGTCGGCGGCGCCGAGTTCGGCTTCAACTACGAGTACAACTGGGGCGAGTTCGATCCCGACTTCGGCGGCGGCTTCGTCACCCAGTTCGCGGACGCGGACACGGCCAACAACTTCGGCGTGCCCGTGGGGTCGCCGGGCTTCCGCGGCCGCTTCGGCGGCTGGAACAGCCTGATCACCCGGGAGTTCGAGCAGCAGCGGATCAAGACCTTCATGAAGGTCCGCTTCTAGGCAGCTTCCCGGCGACAAGGGGCGGGGTAACCCCGCCCCTTCGCTTAGAATCTCCCCCAGGAATCCATCCAACCGGAGACGCCCATGCATCGCAGTCGCACCACGCTCTTCCTGTCCGGCCTCGTCGCGATCTTCCTCGTCGCCATCGTCCTCGCCGCGCCGGCCTTCGGCGCCAAGGAGATCTTCAAGCTGACCGATCCCAGAGGGGACGATTACGGCGACGGCCAGTACGTCTATCCCGACAACAGCGACTTCGGCCGCGGCGACCTGGATCTCCTCTCGCTGACGGCCCGGCAGGAGGGGCAGGGCACCCGCTTCGAAGCGACTTTCGCCAAGCCGATCAAGCTGCCGGGGCGGGAGATCATCGACGGCCTCGGAACCGAGCTCGTCGAGGCCGCCCGCTTCGGCTTCTACCTCCAGAATCTCGACATCTACATCGACACCGACCGCGCCCCGGGCTCGGGCGGTCTCACCATGCTCCCCGGCCGCAACGCCGAGATCGATCCGGCGTTCGCCTGGGAGAAGGCGATCATCCTCACCCCCCGGCCGCACGAGGCCAAGGCCGAGCTGAAGCGGATGCTGGTCAAGATCCTGAACGAGGACGCCCAGAAGGAAGGCAGCACCATCACGAACGAGGAGGTCGAGGCGCTCAAGCGGCAGATCCCGGTGGACGTGGACCAACGGGTCTTCTTCCCCACCGAGATCCGGGTGCGCGGCCAGAAGATCAGCTTCTTCGTGCCGGGCATCTTCCTGGGCGGCCCCGCCAAGGCCGCCTGGAGCTACGTCGTGGCCACCTCCGGCGCCGATCTCCTGCAGTCCTTCGACCTCGCCCGGATGATGGGCCGGCCGAGCGGCGGCAGGGCGCTGATGATCCTCCCCGTCTCCCCCGGCCGCTGGGCCGAGAGGTTCGGCGGCGGCAGGGACGGCGCCACCAACCAGCCGCCCCTGATCGACGTCATCGTCCCCAAGGGGCAGACCCAGGAGAAGCTGATGTCGGACTTCGATTCGCGGGCCAAGCGGCCCGTGGTGCTGCCGGGCGTGGTGCCGGCGGAGCAGAAGTAGGAGCCCTCACCTCCCCGGCCCTCCTCTCCCGCCTTGCGCCCCCCTCCCCGGGAGAGGAGGGAGAAAAGAAGGCGCTTCCTCTTCGTTCCCCCTCTCCCGGGGAGGGCATATGCGCTAACTTAACGAGCCCGAGGCGAGTTGTAGAGAGTTTTGAATAGCTTGAGGGGCTTGCTTGACTCTGGCTCGGGGAGAGTCAAAGAAGTGGCGAGTCATCTCAGAGGCCCTGCGAGTCAGGTCCGCAAAG
>DASVAS010000022.1:0-70604 GCA_036376245.1 Thermoanaerobaculia bacterium
GCCCCACGTCGAAGATCAGGTTGACGTCGACGCAGGTGTTGAGGGCGCCTCGGTGGTCGGTCATCACGCCCTTGGGTAGACCCGTGGAGCCGGAGGTGAAGATGACGTAGGCCAGGTCCTCCGGCCCCTGCGCCGCCGGCAACGGCTCCAGGGCCGGTCCCGCGAAGTCCGAATCGTCCACCGTGATCCTCGCCACGCCGCCCGGCCACTCGAGAGCGCCGGCGAAGGCCGGCTGGGTCAGGGCCACGGCGACCTCGCCGCGCTCCAGCAGGTAATGCAGGCGCTCGGCCGGCATATGGGCGTCGATGGGCAGGTAGGCGCCGCCGGCGCGCAGGATGGCGAAGGCGGCCACCACCTGCTCCCAGCCCTTCTCCATGACGATGCCCACGAGCTGGTTGGGCCGCACGCCCAGCCGCCGCAGGCGGTGGGCCAGGGCGAGCGAGGCGCGGTCGAGCTGGCCGTAGGTCAGCCGCTTCGCCGAGGTGATCACGGCGTCGGCGTCCGGGGTCCGTTGCGCCCAGGCCAGGAAGGGCTCGTGGAGGAGCCCCGCCGGGACCGGCGCGGCGGTGGCGTTGTACTCGGCGAGCAGGCGGAGCTGGCTGGCCGGCAGCAGGTCGCGCACCGGCTCGCCCCAGGCCTCCTCCGCGTCCGCCAGCCGCCCGATCAACCCCTCGTAGGCCGCGAACATGTCATCGAGCATCCCGTCGGGGAAGAGCTGCTCGACGGCGTCCCACTTGTAGCTGAGGGCGCCCCGGCTCTCCGTGACCTGGTGGTCGAGCCAGACCTGTGGCGTCTGCGAGATGCCGTAGACCCAACCGCCCCTGGTTTCCCGGGGCTCCTCCTCCGCCGCCTCCGGTTCCGCCTTCTCGGCCTGGTTCAGGGTGCTGGTGAAGACCACCGGCATCATGGTGCCCACCCCGCCGCGCATCCGCGACAGCTCGCGGAGCACGCGGACGCCGCTCACCAGGCGGTGGTCGAGGTCGTCCCAGAGCCGTTCCTGGATCCTCTGCGCCCGCGCCTCGAAGGCTGCGCTCTCGGGCCGCTCCACGGCGAGCAGTGTGATCGAGGTGAAGTCGCCCACGATCTCGTCCACCTGGCGGTGGAGGGGGAGGCGGTTGAACAGCGTCAGGTTGATGGTCATGTCCGGGTTCTCGCACCAGGCGGCGAGGACCTCGGTCCAGGCGGCGAGGAGCATGCTGGACGGGGTGAGCCCCGCCCGGCTCGCCCGGCTCTTCAGGCGCTCCCAGGCCTTGCGGTCGAGCCGGCCGTTGCGGCGCACGAAGCGCGGCGACTCGATTTCCGCGGGGGTCCTGGCCAGCGGCAGGGCCGGCGCCGGCGGCAGCGTGGCCAGCCGCCCGCGCCAGTACTCCAGGGCGCGCTGGTAGGCCCGGGACTCGCGCAGGGCCGCCTCGGCCAGGATGTAGTCGCGGAACGAGAGCTCCAGCCGCGGCAGGTCGAGGTCCGGGTCCATGTAGAACCGGCCCAGCTCGCTGCCGAGGATGCGGAAGCTCCAGGCGTCGCCGATCAGCAGGTCGAGGCTGACGTGCAGCCGCACCCGGTCGTCCAGCAGCGAGACCGCGATCTCGAACAGGGGCCAGCGGTCGGCCGGCAGCACCTGGTGCGACATGCGGCCGCGGACCTCCATCAACCCCCGCTCGGCCTCGCCGGCCGCGAGCCCGCGCACGTCGAGCACGGCGGCCGCGTAGGGCGGCACCTCGGGGAGGATCTGCTGCCTGCCGTCGGGATGAACGATCGCCCGCAGCATGCCGTGGCGCTCGATGAGCCGCCGCAGGGCGTGGTTGAGCCGCGCCACGTCGAGCTCCGGCACGTCGATCTCGAAGTACAGGTGGGTCGAGACCGACCCCAGCTCCAGGGCTCCGCTGCGGCCGATCCAGTAGGCCTCCTGCACGTCGGTCAGCGGGAACGGCAGGGCGGCCTCGGCGACGTTGGGCTCGATCTGCGGCAGGCCGCCGGAGAAGTCCTCCACGCCCTCGGCGCGGCGGGCCGCCACCGCGGCGGCCAGCTCGGCCACGGTGGGCGCCTGGAACAGCGCCCGCAACGGCAGGTCGGCGCCCAGCCGCTCGGCGATGCGGAACATCAGCCGGGTGGCCAGGATGGAGTGGCCGCCCAGCTCGAAGAAGTTGTCCCGCGCGCTGACCCTCTCGACGCCCAGCACCTCGGCCCACAGGGCGGCGATGGCCTCCTCGGTGGGGGTGGAAGGGGCGACGTAGACGCTCCCGCCGGCGGCGCGCTCCGGCGCCGGCAGGGCCTTGCGGTCCACCTTGCCGTTGGGCGTCAGCGGGAAGACCTCCAGGATCATCACCGCGGACGGCGTCATGTACTCGGGCAGGCTCGCCCGCACGTGGTCCCGCAGCTCCTGGGGCTCCGGCGCGGCCCCCGGGGCGGGGACGACGTAGGCCACCAGCCGCGCGTCCCCCTCGCGCTCGGCGCGGGCCGCGACCACGGCCTGGGCCACGGCCGGATGCCGGCCGAGGGCGGCCTCGATCTCGCCCAGCTCGATGCGGAAGCCGCGGACCTTGACCTGGAAGTCGATGCGGCCCAGGAACTCCAGGTCGCCGTCCGACCGGAAGCGGGCCAGGTCGCCCGTCCTGTAGAGGCGGAAGCCGCCGGCCCGGAAGGGGTCGGGCACGAAGCGCTCGGCGGTGAGGTCGGGCCGGCCGAAGTAGCCGCGGGCCAGGCCGTCGCCGCCGATCAGCAGCTCGCCGGGCACGCCCACCGGCGCCGGCTGGCCGCCGCGCGACAGCACGTAGACCTGCGTGTTGGCGATCGCCCGACCGAGGGTCGGCCGGCGGCCGGCGGCGACCGGCTGCACCGTGGACCAGATCGTGGTCTCGGTGGGGCCGTAGAGGTTCCAGACTTCGCCGCCCCGGCCGAGGAGCTGGCCGGCCAGGGCCTCGGGCAGCGCCTCGCCGCCGCAGAGGACCTTGAGCCGGCGGTCGCCCCGCCAGCCCGACTCCACCAGCACGCGCCAGGTGGCGGGCGTGGCCTGCATGACCGTGGCGCCGGACGAGGCGATCAGCCGCTGCAGGCGGGCGCCGTCCTGGGCCTCCTCGCGGCTCGCGATCGCCAGCCGCGCCCCGGCGAGCAGCGGCAGGTACAGCTCCAGGCCGGCGATGTCGAACGAAATGGGCGTGACGGCCAGCATCACATCGTCCTTGCCGAGCCCGGGCCGCTCGCGCATGGAGGAGAGGAAGTTGGCCAGGGCGCCGTGGGGCACCTGCACGCCCTTGGGCCGGCCCGTCGAGCCCGAGGTATAGAGCACGTAGGCCAGGTTGGCCGGATCGGCCTCCACCTGCGGGTCCTCCGGGCTCTCCAGCTCGATGGCGGGCGCGTCCGCGTCCAGTGAGACCACCCAGGCCCGGTGCGGGGGCAGCGCGTCGCGCAGCGATTCCTGGGTGATCACCACCGGCGCGGCCGAGTCCTCCAGCATCCAGGCCAGCCGCTCCGTCGGATAGGAGGGGTCGAGGGGCACGTAGGCGCCGCCCGCCTTGAGGACGGCCAGCAGCGCCACCGGCAGGTCGGCCGAGCGGTCCAGGCAGACGCCCACGGCCACCTCCGGTCCGACGCCGAGCCGCCGCAGGTGATGGGCGAGCTGGTTGGCCCGGTCATCCAGGGCCCGGTAGGTGAGCTCCGTTCCTCCGGCCTTCACCGCGACGGTCTCCGGCGAACGCGCCGCCCAGACCGCGATCCACTCGTGGACGAGCCCGGCGGGCACCTCGCGGCCGGTGGCGTTCCACTCCACCAGGAGCTGATCCCGCTCGCCGGCCGACAGCAGCGGCAGGTTGTCCACGCTCGTCCCCGGCGCCTCCGCCACCGCCTCCAGGAGCCGCCCGAAGTGGCCCAGCATGCGGGTGATCGTCGAGCGGTCGAACAGGTCGGTGTTGTATTCCAGGGACCCGGCGAGGCCGTCCGGCCGCTCGAACACGTTGAGCGTCAGGTCGAACTTCGCCGTGCCGATCTCGGTGGCGAAGGGGCTCAGGGTCAGTCCCGCCGGCAGCGACAGGCTGCCCGCCGGGGCGTTCTGCATCGCGAACATCACCTGGAACAGCGGCGACACCGCCAGGTTGCGCTCAGGCTGCAGCTCGAAGACCACCTTCTCGAACGGCAGCTCCTGGTGGGAGAAGGCCGCCACCGAGGCCCGACGCACCTGGGCCAGCAGGCTCTCGAAGCTCGGCGCCGCCGAGAAGTCGCTGCGCAGGACGAGCGTGTTGACGAAGAAGCCGATCAGGCCTTCGAGCTGCGAGCGCGTCCGGTTGGCGGTCGGCGAGCCGATGGCGACGTCGTCCTGGCCCGAGTAGCGCTGGAGCAGGGTCGCGAAGGCGGCGAGCAGCGACATGAACAGCGTGCCGCCCTGGCGCTGGCCCAGCGCCTTGAGGGCCGCCGCGGTCGCCGCCGGCACGGTGAAGCCGTGGGTGGCGCCGAGGAAGGTCTGGAACGGCGGCCGGGGCCGGTCGGTCGGGAGCTGCAGGGTCTCGATCCCGGCGAGCGCTTCGCGCCAATGGGCGATCTCCCGCTCCAGGATCTCCGGCGTGAGCCATTCCCGCTGCCAGCGGGCGTAGTCGAGGTACTGGATCGGCGGCTCGGGCAGCGGCGAAGGCCGGCCCTCGCAGCAGGCGGCGTAGAGCGCCGAGATCTCGCTGATCAGCACGCCCGTGGACCAGCCGTCGCCCGCGATGTGGTGCATCACGAAGAAGGCCGCGTGCTCCTGCGTCCCGAAGCGCGCCAGCAGGGCCCGCAGCATCGGGCCGCGCGCGAGATCGAACGGCTGCCGCGCGAGCTGCCGCGACAGCCGCCGCGCCTCGGCCTCCCGCGCGGGAGCCGGCAGGGCCTCCAGATCGACGACCGGCAGCGGCACCGGCCCGGCAGGCCCCACGACCTGCACCGGGCCGTCGGCGGTCTCGGCGAAGAACGACCGCAGCACCGAGTGGCGGCGGACGATCTCCGTCAGGCTCGCCGCCAGCGCGCCCACGTCCAGCCGGCCGCTCAGGCGCGCGGCCACGGGGAGGTTGTAGGCCGGGCTGCCCGGATCGATGCGGTCCAGCACCCACAGGCGCTCCTGGGAGAAGGAGAGCGGCCACGCGCTCCCCGGCTCGACGGCGGCCGGCGCGATCGGCGTCCAGGCCGCCGACGTTGCCCGCTCCACCGGATAGCCCAGCTCCTCGGCCAGAGCCCAGGTCGCCTCGCCCAGGAAGTCCCGCCGGTAGGTCTCCCGCCAGCGCCCGGCCGTTCCCCGGTCCACCCCCGAATGCTGGTGGAACTTGACGTCGCCCAGCATGCGCGACTCGGCATGGAGGCCGTCGGTCATGCGGGCCGACTTCTCCTTGTAGGGCTCGGCCATGTCCGGGTGGTAGTCGATCCCGAGGATCGCGCAGAGCGCCCGCAGCTCCCCTTCCGGATCGGCCACGAGGTCCTCGAAGCGCACCCAGTGCTGGCGATTGGCCGGCACCGACGCCAGGAACTCCGAGACGTTGCGGTGGCTCACCAGCCAGATCAGCTCGGCCAGCTCGCGGCGGGCGAAATTGTGCTCGCGGCGGAAGAAGAGCTGGTCGAGCTTGGCCTCCTCGAAGGAGTGGATCATCCCGTACGGATGCCGGATCAGGTGGATGTAGACCGGCTCCTCGAAGACCTCCTCGGCGCGCCGGAGCACGGCCGGATCGAGGGCGTAGGAGGGGGTCTTGTCCACCAGGATGCGGTCGCCCAGCCATTCCTGGAAGAGCCCGTAGAGCTCCGCGGTGGTGGCGCCCCGTTCCTCCAGGTCGGCCACCTGCGCCCGGGCCTCTTCCGCGCCGCAGCGGCGGATCTCCATGACGGCGCGGAGGGCGCCCTCCAGCCAGAAGCTGTCGCGTCCCGGGAAGGCTTCGCGCCGCTCGGCCAGGGTGCCGAAGCCCAGGAGCTCCAGCTCCGGCGGCGAGAACAGTTGCGGATGGCCGCCCAGCATCACCCGCAGCAGCGTCGAGCCCGAGCGCGGCGGCGACAGCACGAAGACCGCCCGGCGGTTCTTCGCCGCGGGCGCGGGCGCCGCCGTCAGCGGCACGATCAGCGCGCGGAAGCGCTCGATCTCCGCGGCGCCGATGCGGCGCTCCTCAGCGGCCGCGGCGCCGTGGATCTCCAGTCCGAAGAGCCGGGAGACCGCCGCCGCGTGCTCGCGCACCAGGTAGGCGCTCATCTTCGCCACCGTCGGCGCGTCGAAGAGCACGACCACGTGCACGATCTCGCCCAGCCGTTCCTGCAGCCGGTTGATCAGCACGGCGCCGGTGATCGAGTTGCCTCCCAGGGCGAAGAAGTCGTCGTGGATGCCGACCGCCTCGACGCCCAGGAGCTCGCTCCACAGCCCGGCGAGGTAGCGCTCCAGGGCGTCGCGCGGCGCCACGGCCTCCGCCGCGGTCCCCAGGGCGCGCTCCTCCCGCGGCAGCGCCCGGCGGTCCACCTTACCGCTGGGCGACAGCGGCATCGCCTCCAGCACCACCCAGCCCGAGGGCAGCATGTACTCCGGCAGCGACGCCGCCAGGGCGGATTTCAGAGCGGCCGGATCGATCTCCTGTCCCGTCTCCGGCACCACGTAGGCCACCAGGCGCCAGTCGCCGGCGCCGAGCCCGGACGCGCCCTGCCGCGCCACCACCACCGCCTCGCGCACGGAGGATTGAGCCGCCAGGGCGGACTCGATCTCCCCGAGCTCGATCCGGAAGCCCCGGATCTTCACCTGGTGGTCGATGCGGCCCAGGAACTCGACCGCGCCGTCCGCCAGGTACCGCGACAGGTCACCGGTCTTGTACAGGCGGGCTCCCGGCTCGCCGAACGGATCGGGGACGAAGCGGTCGGCCGTCAGGTCGGGACGCTCCAGATAGCCGCGGCCCACCTGCGCGCCGCCGATGTACAGCTCGCCGGGCACCCCGGCCGGGACCTCCTCCAGATGGCGGCCCAGCAGGTGGATGCGGGTGTTGGCGATCGGCCGCCCGATGGGCACGGTCAGGCGCCGGCTGTCGCGCTCGCAGGCCCAGACCGTCACGTCCACCGCCGCCTCGGTCGGGCCGTAGAGGTTGAACAGGCCCGCTCCCGTCCACCCCAGGCGCTCGAAGAACCGGCGCTCGAGGTCCGCTGGCAACGCCTCGCCGCTCGCCACCACCCGCCTGAGCGAGCCGCAGCGGTCCAGCCCCGGCGCTTCCAGGAAGACCTGGAGCATCGAGGGCACGAAGTGGATGGTCGTCACCCCCTGCCCGGCGATCAGCCCCGTCAGGTAGGCGGCGTCCTGGTGGCCGCCCGGGCGGGCGATCACCAGCCGCGCTCCCACCATCAGCGGCCAGAACAGCTCCCAGACCGAGACGTCGAAGCTGAACGGTGTCTTCTGGATCACCCGGTCCTCCGGCGTCAGGCCGAAGGCCTCCTGCATCCACAGCAGCCGGTTGACGATCCCGCGGTGACTGTTCATGGCACCCTTGGGACGCCCCGTCGAGCCGGAGGTGAAGATCACGTAGGCGAGGTGGCCGGCGTCCGGCGGACCGGCGATCTCCTCTTCGATTTCGGGCAGCGGCTCGTCCAGGCAGACCACGCGGGCGGCGTGCTCCGGCAGCACGTCGAGCAGCCGCCTCTGCGTCAGCAGCAGCGGCGACGAAAGGCCGCGTTGCGAGTCCTCCAGCATGAAGGCCAGCCGGTCGGCGGGATAGGAAGGATCGAGCGGCACGTAGGCGGCGCCGGCTTTGAGGATGCCCAGCAGCCCGACCATCATCTCCAGCGAGCGCTCGACGCAGATCCCGATCCGCGTCTCGGAGCCGGCGCCCAGGCCGCGCAGCGCGCGCGCCAGCCGGTCCGCCCGCGCGTCCAGCTCGCCGTACGTGAGCGTCTCGCCTTCGTAGACCAGGGCGACCGCCTCGGGCGTGCGCGCCGCCTGGGCCTCGATGTGCTCGTGCAGGCAGCGCTCGCGCGGATAGTCCGCCGCCGTGCCGTTCCATTCGAGGAGCTGCCGGCGCTCGGCGGCGGTGAGCAGGGTCAGGTCCGACAGCCGCCGCGCCGGCTCCCCGACCAGGGAGGCCAGCAGCCGCTCGAAGTGGCCGCACATCCGCTCGGCGGTGGCCGGATCGAACAGGTCGCCGTTGTACATCCACAGCCCGGCGAGGCCCTCGCCCATCTCCGTGAAGCTGATCGAGAGGTCGAACTTGGAAGTCGTCCCCTCGATCCCCGGCAGCGGCAGCAGGGTGAGCCCGGGCAGGTCCAGCCGCTCCATGGGGGCATTCTGCAGGACCAGGAGGACCTGGAACAGCGGGGTGTGGGAGAGATCCCGCGGCAGATCCAGCTCGTCGACCAGCTTCTCGAACGGCAGGTCCTGGTGCTCGTAAGCTTCGAGCGACACGTCGCGCGCGCGGTCGAGGAGGGCGTGGAAATCGGGGTCGCCGGGCAGGTCGGCGCGCAGCACCAGGGTGTTGAGGAAGAGCCCGATCAGCGCTTCCGTCTCCACCTGGCCGCGGCCGGCGATGGGCGTGCCGAGGACGAGGTCCTCCTGGCCCGTGTACCGCCGCAGCAGCGCGGTCAGGGCCGCGAACAGGGCCATGAACATCGTGGCTCCCCGCTCCTGGCCCAGGCTCCGCAGCCGGCGGACCAGCTCCGGATCGATGGCGAGCCGCCGCAGGCCGCCATGGAAGCGCTGCACGGCCGGACGGGGCCGGTCCGTGGGCAGCTCGAGCAGGGCCGGAGCGCCCGCCAGCCGCCGGCGCCAGTACGCGAGCTGGCTCGCGAGGACCTCGCCTTGCAGCCAGTCGCGCTGCCAGACGGCGAAGTCGGCGTACTGGAGCGGCAGCTCGGGCAGCGGCGAGGGCTCGCCAGCCGCGAACGCTCTATAGAGATCCGCCATCTCACGGACCAGCACACCCACCGACCAGCCGTCCGACACGATGTGGTGGAGCGTCAGCAGGGCCACGTGCTCCGCCGGACCGAGCCGGAGCAGGCTGGCGCGCAGGAGCGGGCCGCGATCGAGATCGAAGGGCCGCCCCCCCTCCTCCGCGGCGAGCCGCTGCACCTTTTCCTGCCGCTCCGCTTCGGGCAGCCCGGAAAGATCGACGATCGCCAGTGGGAAGGTCTGCGGCGGGTGGATGCGCTGCACCGGCTGGCTCCCTTCCGTCTGGAAGGTGGTGCGCAGCGCCTCGTGGCGCCTGACGATCTCGCCCAGGGTCCGTTGCAGAGCCCCCGTGTCCAGGCCGCCGAGCAGGCGCATGGCGAAGCGGAGGTTGTAGGCCGGGCTGTCGGGCTCCAGGCGGTTCAAGAACCAGAGCCGCTGCTGGCCGAAGGAGAGCGGCAGATCGCCGCCGCGCGGCACGGGGACGAGCCGCGGGGTGTCGGGCTCGCCGCCGGCCTGTTGGCCGAGGCGGGCGGCCAGGCCGCGGACCGTGGGCTGCTCGAAGATCCAGCGCACCGGCGGCGTCTCGCCCAGGGTCTGGCGGATGCGGGCCACGACCCGGGTGGCGATGAGCGAGTGGCCGCCGAGGGCGAAGAAGTCGTCGTCGATGCCCACGCGCTCGACGCGCAGGACGTCGGCCCAGATGCCGGCCAGCGCCTCCTCGACCGGGTTGCGCGGCGCCGTGTAGGCGACGGCTTCGGTCTTGGGGGCGGGGAGGGCCTTGCGGTCCACCTTGCCGTTGGGCGTCAGCGGGAAGGCCTTCAGGATCACGACGGCGGAGGGCGTCATGTACTCGGGCAGGCTCGCCCGCACGTGCTCCCGTAGCTCCTGGACACTGGCCGGCGCGGCCCCGGGAGCCGGCACGGCGTAGGCCACGAGGCGCGCGTCCCCCTCGCTCTCGGTCCGGGCGACCACGACGGCCTGAGCCACGGACGGGTGCCGCCCGAGGACAGTCTCGATCTCGCCCAGCTCGATCCGGTGGCCGCGGATCTTGACCTGGAAGTCGACGCGGCCCAGGAACTCGAGGTCGCCGTCGGCCCGGTACCGGGCCAGGTCGCCGGTCCGATAGAGCCGGGCGCCGTCGCCGCCGAAAGGATCGGGCACGAAGCGTTCGGCGGTCAGGTCCGGCCGGCCGAGATAGCCCCGGGCCAGGCCGTCGCCGCCGATCAGGAGCTCGCCGGGCACTCCGGGGGGAGCGGGCCGTCCGTCCGCCTCCGCGATGTAGACCCGGGTGTTGGCGATGGGCCTGCCCAGCGTCGGCCGGCGGCCGCGCGAGATCCGCTGCGCGGTCGACCAGATGGTGGTCTCCGTGGGGCCGTAGAGGTTCCAGACCTCGCCGGCCCGGTCCAGGAGCCGGGCGGCCAGGGCCTCCGGCAGTGCCTCGCCGCCGCAGAGGGCCTTGAGACGTAGGTCGCCGCGCCAGCCGGAGTCGACCAGGAGGCGCCAGGTAGCGGGGGTGGCCTGGAGAACGGTGGCCCCGGAGCGGGCGATCAGCTCCTGAAGGCGGGCGCCGTCCTGGGCCTCCTCGCGCGTGGCGAGGACCACGCGCCCCCCGGCCAGGAGCGGCAGATAGAGCTCCAGGCCCGCGATGTCGAAGGAGACGGGGGTCACCGCCAGCAGGACGTCGCCGGCGCCGAGCCCGGGCCGCTCCCGCATCGAGAGCAGGAAGTTCACCAGCGCCCCGTGCGGCACCTGAACGCCCTTGGGCCGGCCCGTGGAGCCCGAGGTGTAGAGCACGTAGGCCAGGTTGGAGGGATCGAGGTCCACCGCGGGGGGCTCCGGCATCTCCGCCGCGACGGCGCCGGCGTCGCCGTCCAGCGAGAGGACCCGGGCCTGGTGAGGCGGCAGGGCCTCCCGCAGCGACTCCTGGGTGATCACGACCGGCGCGGCCGAGTCCTCCAGCATGTAAGCCAGACGCTCGCGGGGGTAGGAGGGGTCGAGCGGGAGATAGCAGCCGCCGGCCTCCAGCACCGCCAGCAGCGCCACGGGCAGGTCCACGGAACGCTCCAGGCAGACGCCCACGCGGGTCTCCAGGCCCACTCCCAGGCGGCGCAGACGGCGGGCGAGCCGGTGGACCCGGGCAACGAGGGCCGGGTATGTGACCTCCACGCCGCCGGCCGCCAGGGCGACCGCCTCCGGATGTGCCTCGGCCTGGGCCGCGACGAGCTGGTGGACGAGACCGGGGGACGCCCAGTCGACCCGGGTGTCGTTCCAGGCGGTGAGGATCTGCCGCCGTTCCTCTTCGTCCAGCATGGGCATGTCGCCGATCCGGCAGGCGGGGTCGCCGGCGGCGGCCGCCAGCAGGGACTCGAAATGGCGCAGCATGCGCTCGGCCGTGCCGCGCTCGAACAGGTCGGTGTTGAACTCAAGCGAGGCCGCGATCTCCGTCCCCTCGACCACCCAGAGGGTCAGCTCGAAGTTGGCGGCGCCGCTGGGCATGTACAAGGGCTTCATCGCGAGCCCGGGCAGCTCCAGGTTGCCCGCGGGCGCGTTCTGCAGCACGAGCATGGTCTGGAACAGCGGCGTGCGGCCCAGGTCGCGGGCCGGCTGGATCTCCTCCACCAGCCTCTCGAAGGGCAGGTCCTGGAGGGCGTAGGCCTCCAGCGCCATCTCGCGGATCCGGGCGAGCAGCTCGCGGAACGAAGGCTCTCCCGCGAGGTCGCCGCGCAGCGCCAGGGTGTTGATGAAGACGCCGATCAGGGGCTCGACCTCCTGGCGGTTGCGGCCGGCGATGGGCGAGCCCACGACGATCTCGGGCTGGCCGCTGTACCGGTGCAGCAGGGTCTGCCAGACGGCGAGCAGGGTCATGAACAGGGTGACCCCCTCGCCGCGGGCCAGGGCCCGGACCGCCGAGGTCAGGCGGGCGCCGGCGGTCCAGGGGGCGTTGGCGCCCCGGAACGTCTGCACCGCGGGTCGCGGCCGGTCGGTGGGAATCGCCAGCGCCGCGGGGGCCCCCGCCAGCCGCGTGCGCCAGCCGGCGAGCAGCCGGTCGAGCGTCTCGCCGGTCAGCCAGCCGCGCTGCCACGCGGCGTAGTCGGCGTACTGGATCGCCAGCTCGGGCAGCGGCGAAGGCTCGCCCCGGAGCGCCGCCGGATAGAGCGCCGTGATCTCCTGGAGCAGCAGGCCGGTGGACCACATGTCGGCCACGATGTGATGGGCCGAGAAGGTCAGCGCGTGCTCGCGCTCGCCCAGGCGCAGGAGGACGGTCCGCAGCAGCGGGCCGGCCGCGAGATCGAACGGCCGCCGCGCCAGCTCCCGGAGCCTGAGGTCGAGCTCCATGCTCCGGCGCGCCGCCGGCAGGGCCGACAGGTCCACGACCGGCAGCGGATTGGGAGCCGCCGGGAGGATCGCCTGCGCGGGGTCGCCGTGCCGGTCCGGGAAGACGGTCCGCAGCGCCTCGTGGCGGCGGACGACCTCGGAGAGGCTCGCCGCGAGGGTGGGCACGTCGAGCTCACCCGTAAGCAGGAGGCCGCCGGACATGTTGTAGCCGTGGCCCTCGGGCTCCAGCCGGTTCAGGAACCAGAACCGCTCCTGGGCGAAGGAGAGCGGCAGGTCGCCGTCCCTCGGCACCGGCACGATCGGCTGGGCCTCGGCCGCGCCGCCGGCGCCCTGGCCGAGCCGCTCGGCGAAGCCGCGCACGGTGGGGCGCTCGAAGACCCAGCGCACGGGCGGCGCCTCGCCCAGGGCGCGCCGGACGCGGGAGACGACCTGGGTGGCGAGCAGGGAGTGGCCGCCGAGGGCGAAGAAGTCGTCGTCGATCCCCACGCGTTCGACGCGCAGGACCTCGGCCCAGATGCCGGCCAGCACCTCCTCGACCGGGTTGCGCGGGGCGGTGTAGGCGCCGGCCGCGGCTCCGGCTTCGGGGGCGGGCAGGGCCTTGCGGTCCACCTTGCGGTTGGGCGTCAGCGGCAGGGCCGTCAGGGTCACGAAGGCCGCGGGCTCCATGTACTCCGGCAGCCGGCCGCGCAGGAAGGCGCGCAGCTCCGCGGTGGAGAGGGCCTCGCCGGCGGGCACGACGTAGGCCACCAGGCGGAGGTCGCCCCAGTCGGAACGGGCCGCCACGGCCGCCTGGGCCACGCCCGGGGCCTGCGCCAGCACGGCCTCGATCTCGCCCAGCTCGATGCGGTGGCCGCGGACCTTGACCTGGAAGTCGGCGCGGCCGAGGAACTCGATGCGGCCGTCGGCCAGGAAGCGGCCGAGGTCGCCCGTGCGGTACAGGCGCCCGCCGGCCCGGAGGCTCCAGGGGTCGGGCACGAAGCGCTCGGCAGTCAGCTCGGGCCGGCCGAGGTAGCCCCGGGCCACGCCGTCGCCGCCGATGAAGATCTCGCCGCGCACGCCCACGGGGACCGGGTGCAGGCGCCGGTCCAGCACGCGCAGGCTGGTGTTGGCGATGGGCCGGCCGATGGGCAGCACGCCGTCGGCGTCCGCGTCGATCCGCAGGGCGGCCGACCAGACCGTGGTCTCGGTGGGGCCGTAGACGTTCCAGACCTCCCCGGCGTGCCGGCCCAGGCGGGCCGCGAGGTCGCCGTGGAGGGCCTCGCCGCCGGTCAGGGCCAGACGGAGCCGGTCGGTCTCCTCCCAGCCGGCGTCGAGCAGCATGCGCCAGGTCGAGGGGGTCGCCTGCACGGCGGTGACGCCAGCCGTGCGGATGCGCTCCAGGAGCTTCGCGCCGTCGCCGGCCTCCTCGGCCGAGGCGATCTCGATGCGGGCTCCCGCCAGCAGGGGCAGGTAGAGCTCCAGCGCCGCGATGTCGAACGACAGCGAGGTGACGGCGAGCAGCGCGTCGTCCGGCCGCAGGCCGGGCTCGCGGAGCATGGACGCGAGGAAGTTCGCCAGCGTCCCGCGGGTGACCTGGACGCCCTTGGGGCGGCCGGTCGAGCCCGAGGTGTAGATGACGTAGGCGAGGTTGTCCGCGCCGGCCTCCCAGGCGGGCTCGACTTCGCTCTCGTCCACGCCCGGAACGTCGCCCAGCAGATCGACCAGCAGCACCTCGGCCTCGTGCCGCGGCAGGGCGCCCGCCAGCCTGGACTCCGAGAGCAGGACCCGCACGCCGCTGTCCTGGAGCATGAAGGCCAGGCGCTCGGCCGGATAGGCCGGGTCCAGCGGCAGGTAGGCGCCGCCGGACTTCAGGACACCCAGAACGGCGACGAGCAGATCGAGGGACCGCTCCAGGGCGACGCCCACCAGGACGTCCGGCCCCACGCCCAGAGAGCGCAGACGGCGGGCCAGGCGGTCCGTCCGGGCGTCGAGCTCGGCGTAGCTCGCGCGTTCGGCGCCGAAGACCGCGGCCACGGCGTCGGGGGTGCGCGCCGCCCGCGCCGCGATCAACCGATCGACGGGCTCGGCGGGGACCTCCAGCGCGGTGTCGTTCCACGCCTCCAGGATCTGGCGCCGCTCGGCCTCGGAGAGGATGGGCAGCTCCGAGAGGCGCCGCTCCGGCGCCGCGGCGGCCGCGGAGAGGAGGTTCTCCAGATGCCGGGCCCAGCGCTCGGCGGTGGCGGCTTCGAGGAGGTCGGTCTTGTACTCCAGGTAGCCCCCCAGCCCCTGCGCCGTCCCGGTGAGGGTGAACGTGAGGTCGAACCGCGACGTGCCGTGCCACCCTTCATCCAGGGCCTGAACGGTCAGATCCCGCAGGTCCAGAGGCGGCGACGGGGCGTTCAGCAGGATGAAGAGGACCTGGAACAGCGGCGAGTGGCCGAGGCTGCGGTCGGGCCGCAGCTCCTCCACCAGCTTCTCGAACGGCAGATCCTGGTGGGCGTAGGCGCCGAGGGCGGTCTCCCGCACGCGCTCCACCAGTTCCCCGAAGGAGGGGTCGCCTCCGGCGTCCACCCGCATCACGAGGGTGTTGACGAACATCCCGATCAGCCCCTCGAGCTCGGCCCGGACGCGGCCGGCGATGGGGGTGCCCACCGCGAGGTCCTCCTGGCCGGAGTAGCGGTGGAGCAGGGTGTCGAAGCCCGCCAGCAGGACCATGAACAGGGTCGCGCTCCGCTCCTGACCCAGCCGCTCCAGCTTCCCGGCGGTCCCGGCGTTCAGGGCCATGTAGCGGCGGCCGCCGGCGAACGTCTCGACCGCCGGACGGGGACGGTCGGAGGGCAGCTCCACGACGGGCAGGTCGCCGCCCAGGCGCTGCCGCCAATAGGCCAGGTGAGCTTCCAGGACCTCCCCCGAGAGCCACCGGCGCTGCCAGACCGCGAAGTCGGCGTACTGGACCGGCAGCTCCGGCAGGGGCGAGGGCTCGCCGGCCGAGAAGGCGTGGTACAGGACCCCCATCTCGCGGACGAAGACTCCCACCGACCAGCCGTCCGAAACGATGTGGTGTACGTTGACGAGGAGGAGGCGGTCCCCCTCGCCGAGCTCGGCCAGCACGGTCCGCAGCAGGGGGCCGGCGGCGAGGTCGAACGGCCGCCGGGACTCCTCCATGGCGAGCCGGTGGACCTCGGCTTCGCGGGCGGCCGCGGGCAGGCCGGTCAGGTCCACCCGCAGCAGGGCCGCGGGCGCCGGCGGGGCGATGCGCTGCGCCGGCTGGCCGTCGCGGTTGATGAACGTGGTGCGCAGCGCCTCGTGGCGCCGGACGACCTCCGTCAGGGCTTGCTCCAGCGCGGCCACGTCGAACCTGCCCGTCAGCCGCAGCGCCGCGGGAATGTTGTAGGCGGAGCTGCCGGGCTGGAACTGGTCGAGGAACCAGACGCGCTCCTGGGCGAACGAGAGCGGGAGGTCGCCCTCCCGCGGCACGGGCAGGATCGGCGGCGCGACCGGTCCGGCCTCGCGCAGCGCGGCGATCGTCTCGACCAGGCCGGCGACGGTGGGGTTGTCGAAGAGAGCGGTGATCGGCAGCTCCACCCCCATCTCGTCCCGCACCTTGGAGAGCAGGCGGGTGCCGAGCAGAGAGTGGCCGCCCAGCTCGAAGAAGCTGTCGTGGATGCCGATCCCGGCGATGCCGAGCAGGCTCTCCATGTAGCCGGCCAGCCGGACCTCGGCCTCGTCGCGCGGCGCCACGTGGGCGCGCTGGAGGTGGCGCGGACGCTCGTGCCGGGCCGGCGCCTCCTCCGCCTTGAGAGCCAGATCCGCCGGGGGCGCTACGACGACCTGCGAGTCCTCGAGGCTCAGCGCATATTCCAGCGCCTCCACCGCCAGCGCGAGAGGCGGCAGCGGCCCTTCGAAGGCGACCACCCGCCAGGGAAGGGCTGACTCCTGGCTTTCCCGCAGGGCTACCCGCTCCGCGTACACCGCGGCGGCCGCCTGCTCCGGTCCGCCGCCGCGCCAGGAGAGGACGAGCCCGAAACCGGCCCCGCCGGACACGAGACCCCGGGCCGCGCCCAGACGCGCCGCGGCGTCTTCCAGGGTTTCGGAGCCGTCCCCCACCAGGACCACGGCGCCGAGGGGGAAGCCGGAGTCCATTCCGGCCCCGCGGACCGCGACGCCGTGGAGGGAGAGGAAACGCTCGGCCACCGCCGCCAGATCCCCGCCGGGACCCAGAAGGAGGCAGGAGCCGCCCGCCGCGAGACCGAGGCCCATCCCCTCTCCGCGCCGGCTCGCGCTCCGCGGCCTGGCCCGCCGCCAGGCGGGTGCGTAAACCCAGCTCGCCGGATCGTCCGGGCTCTCGGCGGCCGCGACCAAGCGGTTCGGCTCCACCCAGTAGCGGCGGCGCTCGAACGGATAGGTCGGCAGCGGCACACGCCGGCGGCGTTCGCCGGCGTGGACGCCGTCCCAGTCCACCGCGGCGCCGGCCAGCCAGAGCCGGCCGGCCGCTTCCAGGAAGAAGGCGTCGTCCGGCCTGCCCTCGTGGGCGTGGGGGAGCGACGGCATCGCCGTCCGGGCCTCGCCCGCGGCGGGATGTTGCAGCGCCAGGGCGGAGAGTCCCTGGCCGGGGCCGACTTCGAGCAGAAGCCGCGAGGGTTGACTCCACAGCTCCGCGAGGATCTCAGAGAAGCGGACCGTGCCGAGGAGGTGGCGCGCCCAGTAGCCGGGATCGGTGGCATCCTCGGGCCGCAGCCAGGTCCCGGTCACGTTGGAGAGACAGGGGATGCGCGGCGGCGACAGCCGGAGGGTGCGCGCCAGCGCCGTCAGCCGCTCGGCGACCGGCTCCATCATCGTCGAATGGAAGGCGTGCGTCGTGGGCAGGCGACGGCAGGCCACGCCCTCGGCCGCGAGGCGGTCCGCCAGCGCGGTCACCTCCTCCGGCGGGCCGGAGACCACCGAGAGCTGCGGCCCGTTGGTGGCCGCCAGGCAGAGGCCGCCCTCCAGGCAGGGCCGGACCTCGGCCTCGGACAGCGAGACCGCCAGCATCTCGCCCGCGGGCAGCTCCTCGATCCAGCGGGCGCGCTCGGCCACCAGCCGCAGGGCGTCCTCCAGGGAGAAGACGCCGGCCAGGCAGGCCGCCACGTACTCGCCCAGGCTGTAGCCGGCCAGGACCTCGGGCTGTACGCCCCAGGACTCCCACAGGCGGGCCAGGGCGTAGTCCACCGCGAAGACCGCGGGCTGGAGGTGGAGGGTACGGTTCAGGAGGGAGCCGTCCCGGCTCCCGCGGCCCAGCATCTTCCGCAGGTCGAGGCCGGCGCCCTCCGCGCGGGCGGCGCCGGCGAAGATCGCCTCCTTCAGGTCGTATCCGAGCACCTCGCGGACCACCTCGGCGCAGCGGTCGATCTCGGCGCGGAACACGGGCTCGCTCTCGTAGAGTCCCTTGGCCATGCCGGGGTAGTGGTCCCCCACTCCCGGCAGGAGGAAGGCCACCGAACGCTGGCCGGCCTCGGCCCACGCCGTCCGCACCGCCCGCGGATCGCGCCGGGCGAGGATCCCGCGGGCCTCGTCCGCGTCCCGGCAGACCACGGCCCGCCGGAAGGCGAAGGCCCGGCGGCCCACCTGCAGCGTGTAGGCGGCGTCGGCGAAGCTGGCGTCCGGATGCCGCTCCAGCCAGTCCGCCAGCCGGTCCGTGGCGGCCTCCAGGGCTGTCTCCGTCCGGGCCGAGAGCACGAGGAGCTGCCAGGGCTTCGCGGCTCCAGGAGGCTCGGGAGCCGGCGCCTCCTCCAGCACGATGTGAGCATTGGTGCCGCCCAGGCCGAAGGAGCTGACACCGGCCCGCCGCGGGCCGCGGTCAGCCGGCCAGTCCGCCAGGCGGGCGTTGACGTAGAACGGGCTCGACGCGAAGTCGATGCGCGGGTTCGGCGTCTCGAAGTGGAGGCTGGGCGGGATCTGACGGTGCTCCAGGGCCAGGACCGCCTTGAGCAGACCCGCGACGCCCGCCGCCGCCCCGAGATGGCCGACGTTGGTCTTCACCGAGCCGATGGGACAGAAGCCGCGCTCGGAGGTGGCGAAGGCGCGGGTCAGCGCCGCCACCTCGATGGGGTCGCCCAGGGCCGTGGCGCTGCCATGGCACTCCACGTAGCCGATGGATTCGGGGGGGACGCCCGCCGCGGCCTGGGCGTCGGCGATGGCCCGCGCCTCGCCCTCGACGCTCGGGGCCGTATAGCCGACCTTGCCCGAGCCGTCGTTGTTGATGGCCGAGCCCAGGATGACGGCGTGGATCGTGTCGCCATCGGCCAGGGCGTCCTCCAGGCGCTTGAGCACCACCACGCCCACGCCGCTGCCGTAGACCGAGCCGTCCGCCCTGGCGTCGAAGGAGCGGCAGCGGCCGTCGGAGGAGTCGAGGCCACCCTCCTGGTACATGTAGCCGCTCACCTGCGGGACCTTGATCGAGACGCCGCCGGCCAGGGCCATGTCGCACTCGCCGGCCAGCAGCGCCCGGCAGGCCAGGTGGGCGGCCACCAGGGAGGTCGAGCAGGCGGTCTGCACGTTGACGCTGGGGCCCCGCAGGTTCAGCTTGTAGGAGACCTGCGTGGTCAGGAAGTCGCGGTCGGTGGCGATGGCCGTCTGGTAGGGGCCGACCTCCTGGATGAGCTTGGGGTTGGTGGCGAGGTTGTTCAGGAAGTAGGTCGAGAGCGTCACGCCGCCGTAGACGCCGACGCTGCCGGCGTAGCGCTCGGCGTCGTAGCCCGCGGACTCCAGGGCCTCCCAGGAGGCCTCCAGGAAGGTCCGGAGCTGCGGGTCCATGAGCTCGGCCTGGCGGGGCGAATAGTCGAAGAACGAGGCGTCGAACATCGCCTCGTCCTCCAGGACCCCCCGGGCCTTGACGAACTTCGGGTTGCGGAGGATCTCCTCGGGAACTCCGGCCGCCGCCAGCTCCGCGTCCGGGAAGAGGGAGATCGCCTCCACGCCGTCGCGCAGGTTGCGCCAGAATCCCTCCAGGTCCTTGGCCCTGGGGAACCGGCCGGCCATGCCGACGACGGCCACGCGGCCGCTGGCGGTCCGCCGTTCCGGCTCCCGCCGGCGCGCCACCGCCGCCGTCCGGCCGCCCAGGTGCCCGGCCTGGGAGCGGATGTTCGGGTGGCTGAAGAGATCCATCAGGGAGATCTCCCTCCCCAGGGCCTCCTGGAGACGACTATGCAGGCGGACCAGCAGCAGCGAATGGCCGCCGACGTCGAAGAAGTTGTCTTCGACGCCGACCTTCTCCACCCCCAGCACCTCGCGCCAGACGGCGGCGATCTTCTCTTCCAGGTCGCTCTCCGGGGCCACGAACGCCTGGGCCGTCCCGGCGTCCTCGGCGGGGGCGGGCAGGGCCCGGCGGTCCACCTTGCCGTTCGGGGTGACGGGCAGCCGCTCCAGGAGCACGAAGGCCGCGGGCACCATGTAGGCGGGCAGGCGCTCGCGCAGGGACTGGCGCAGGAAGGCCTGGGAGACCCCGGCGCCCTCGGGGACGATGTAGGCCACCAGCCGCTTCTCGCCCCGGTCTTCCCGGGCCACCACCACGGCTTCCCGGACGCCGGCCAGGGCGCCGAGGACCGCCTCGATCTCCCCCGGCTCGATGCGGAAGCCGCGGATCTTCAGCTGCAGGTCCGCCCGGCCGGCGAAGGTCACCTCGCCGTCCGGCAGGTAGCGGCCGAGGTCGCCGGTGCGGTAGATACGGTCCGCGGGATCGCCGGTGAACGGGTTGGTCCGGAACTTCTCCGCCGTGAGGGCCGCGTCCCCCAGGTAACCCTGGGCCAGGTGGGGGCTGCGCATGGCGATCTCGCCCACCTCGCCGACGCCGGCCAGCAGACCGCCGCGGTTGATCACCAGGAGCTGCGCGTCCCGCATGCCGCGGCCCAGGGGCAGCACCTGCGGGCTCCGCTCGTCGCCGTCCCCGTCCACGACGTGATAGGCCACGGCGCGCTGGGTCTCGGTGGAGCCGTAGAGGTTGACCACCGTCACGGCAGGCGCGAGCTTGCGCAGCCGCGCCACGTCGTGGCGCGTCAGGGCGTCGCCCACCAGCAGGACGAAACGGAGGCTCGGGACCTGCCGGAGCGTCCCCCCGGCGGGCCGCTCGGTGAGGATCTGGCCCATGGCCGGGGTGAGATGGGCCACGGTGACGCCCTCCCGGGTCATCCAGTCCGCCAGCCGGCCGGAGATCCCCAGGTCCTGGGGATCGGGGACCACGACGGTGGCGCCCAGGTAGAAGGGCGTGAACAGGTCGCGCTGGAGCGGGTCGTGGGCCAGCCCGGAGAGCAGGCTGAAGCGGTCGTCCCGGTGGAGCCCGAAGCGCTCGCACTGCCAGGGCAGGAAATGGGTGAGCGGACCGTGCCGGCCGGCGATCCCCTTCGGCTTGCCGGTCGAGCCCGAGGTGAAGCCCACCACGGCCACGTCATCCGGTCCGACCGCGACGGCCGGGGGCGCGCTGGAGAAACCCTCCAGCGGGGCCAGCGCGGCGGCGGCTCCGCCCCGGGGTAGATCCAGCCGCGGGACGCCGGTCTCGGCGAGCCAGGCCTCCGCCGCGTCCGGCAGCGGCCCCGCCGCTTCCAGGCGCATCAGGGCCCGCGCCGCGGACAGGCTCAGGATGTCGGCCAGCCTGACTGGCGGATAGGCCGGGTCCAGCATGGTGAACGCGGCGCCGGCCTTGAGGGTCCCCAGCACGGCCAGGGCCAGGGGCGCGCTCCGGTGGGCGTAGATCGCCACCACGTCGCCCTTGCGGACCCCCCCGGCCGCCAGCCACCGGGCCAGGCGGTTGGCGGCGGCTTCGAGCTCGCCGTAGGTCCACACCCCCTCGCGGTCGACGACCGCCGGCCTCTCCGGCGCATCGCCGGCCCGGGCGGAGAAGATCTCGTGGATGGCCCCCACCCAGCCCGCGTCCAGGGGCGCGGCCGGATCGGGCAGGACGGCCCGCGCCGCGGCGGTCGCCAGCGACAGCTCCTGGATGGAGATCTCCGGCCGTGCCGTCACCTGCTCGAGGAGGAGCGCGTACTGAGCCAGGATCTCGTCGACCCGCCCGGCGTCGAAGAGGTCGGCGTTGTAGACGAGATGGACGTAGATCTCCGCCTCGCCCTCGGCGACGTAGAAAGTCAGGTCGAACTTGGACGGCAGCTCGGGGATCGCGAGCGGCTCCAGGGTCAGCCCCGTCAGGCGGGCCTCCCCGCCCGGCATGTTCAGCATGTTGAACATGACCTGAAACAGCGGCGTCCGCGACAGGTCGCGCTGCTGCGGCAGGCGGGCGAGCAGGGCCTCGAAGGGCACGTCCTGGTGCGAGTAGGCGCCCAGGGTGACGGTCCGCACACGGTCCAGCAGCTCATGGAACGAGGGATTGCCCGCCAGATCCGTACGCAGGACCAGGGTATTCAGGAAGAAGCCGATCAGCCCCTCGGTCTCGACCCGCTGGCGGCCGGCGATGGGGGCCCCGACCACGATGTCGTCCTGGCCGCTCAGGCGCTGGAGCAGCGCCTTGGCGGCGGCGAGGAGCGTCATGAAGAGGGTGGCGCCGTGGCGGCGGCTCAGGGCCTGGAGCCGCGCCGCCAGCTCCGCCGGGAGCGTGAGATGACGGCTGAAGCCCCGGTAGGTCTGGATGGCCGGGCGCGGCCGGTCCGTGGGCAGCTCCAGGGGCGGGATCTCGCCCGCGAGCCGCTGCATCCAGTAGGCGACCTCCTTCTCGAGGGCGCCGCCGATCGCCCGCCGCTGCCAGAGCGCGAAGTCGGGATACTGGATCGGCAGCTCGGGGAAGGGCGCCGGGAGCCCCTGTCCGAAAGCCTCGTACAACACCCCCAGCTCCCGGAGGTAGATGCCCAGCGACCAGCCGTCGGAGACGATGTGGTGGAAGACCACGAGGGCATGATGGACCCCCGGTTCCAGGCGCAGCAGAGTCACCACCAGGAGCGGTCCCCGGGTCAGGTCGAACCGCCACATGGCGTGCTCCTGGGAGAGCCGGGCCGCCTCCCGGTCCCGGGCCGCCGCCGGCAGGCTCCCCAAGTCGACCACGGGCAGGGAGATCTCGATCCACGGGAGCACCTGCTGCCGGGGCACGCCGTCCACGGCGAGGAACACCGTCCGCAGCGACTCGTGCCGCCGGAAGATCTCCTCCTGGGCGGCGGCCAGGACCTCGACGCGCAGGGCTCCCGTCAGCCGGACCGTGACCGCGATGTTGAGCGTGTTCGTGCCCGGCTCCAGACGGTCCAGGAACCAGAGCCGCTCCTGGGAGAAGGAGAGCGGAGAGGAGCGGTCGCCGGCGGCGCGGCGCGGTATGGGCTCGCTCACGGCGACGGCGGTCCTGGTCTGGCCTCCGGCCCTCTCGATCTCGGCCGCCAGCGCCTCGATGGTCGAGGTCTCGAAGATCTGCCGGACCGAGAGCGTGACGCCGAAATCGGCGTTCAACCGCGAAACGATCCGGGTGGCCAGCAGGGAGTGGCCCCCCAGCTCGAAGAAGTCGTCGTGGACGCCCAGGCGGCGGACGCCCAGGATCTCCTCCCAGACGGCGGCGACGGCCGTCTCCAGGGGCGTCCGCGGAGCGACGTGGTCGCCGTCCGCCACGGCCGCGGGTTGTTCCGGGTCGGGCAGGGCCTTGCGGTCCACCTTGCCGTTGGGCGTCAAGGGCAGCGCGTCGAGATGGACGAACGCCGCCGGCACCATGGGCTCGGGGAGGATCTCCCGCATCCAGGTCCGCAGGGGCGGCTCCGGTTCCAGGTCCGCCACCACGTAGGCCACCAGCCGCCGCTCGGCGTCCTCGCCTCGGGCCATGGCCACGGCGTCGCGGACCGCCGGGTGGCGCAACAGGGCCGACTCGACCTCGCCGAGCTCGACGCGGTAGCCGCGGATCTTGACCTGGTGGTCGATGCGGCCCAGGAACTCGAGCTGGCGGTCCGGCCGGTAGCGGGCGAGGTCGCCGGTGCGGTAGAGCCGCCCGCCGGTCCGGCCGTCCGTGGCGAAGGGATCGGGCACGAACCTCTCGGCCGTGAGCTCCGGCCGGTTCAGGTAGCCCCGGGAGAGCCCGACGCCGCCGATGTAGACCTCCCCCGGCACCCCCAGGGGAGCCGGCCGCATCTCCGGATCGAGGACGTAGAGGCAGCCGCCGGAAAGCGGGCGGCCGATGCTGCACGCCGTTTCCGCGTAGTCCTCGATCCGCGCCCAGGTGGAGAACGTGGTGTCCTCCGAGGGGCCGTAGAGGTTGAACACGTCGCGGACATGTCCCAGGCCGTAGACGGCGTTGGTGAGGGCGCGCTTCAGGGGCTCGCCGCCCAGGTTCACCACCCGGACGCTGGCGGGCACGCCCCCCGACCGGACCAGCTCGGCGACGGCCGAGGGGACCGTGTCCACCAGGACGACCTCGTCCCGGGCCGGCAGCAGCGGCAGCTCCAGGGCGTCGGCGGCGAGGATGATCCTGCCCCCCCTGGCCAGGGTGACGAAGATCTCGAAGACCGACATGTCGAAGCAGATCGAGGTGGAGCCCAGGACCGCCGACATGTCCTCGTCGCTGAACACCGACCGGGACCAGGGGATCAGGGCGGCGGCCGACCGGTGGCGGATGGCCACCCCCTTGGGGCGTCCCGTGGAGCCCGAGGTGTAGATGATGTAGGCGAGGTTCTCCCCGTCGACCTCGACCCCGGGGTTCTCCTCGTCGTGGGGCAGCCGCTCGTCCAGCGCGCCGGGGAGGGTCACGGCGTGGAGCCCGGCCACACGCCCGGCCAGCTCTTCGTCCACGATCGCGATCCCGGCCCGGGTGTCCTCCAGGGCGAAGGCGATCCGTTCGCCGGGATAGTTGGGATCGATGGGGACGTAGGCGCCGCCGGCCTTGAGCACGGCCATCAGGGCCGTCACCAGGTCCGGCGTGCGGCTCATCAGCACCGCGACCAGGGACTCGGGGCCGACGCCCAGGCTCCGCAGCCGCTGGGCCAGCCGGTTGGCGCGGGCGTTCAGCTCCCGATAGGTCCAGCGGACGTCACGCCAGACCAGGGCCTCGGCGCCGGGCGTCCGCTCCGCCTGACGCTCGAAGGCGCGGTGGAGGAAGTCCTCCGCGTTCTCCGCGTCCAGGGGCGGCAGGGGATCGCCCGCGCTCAGCTCGCGGAGGATCTGCCCGCGCTCGGCCGCGGAGAGGAGCGGCAGCTCGGAGAGCGCGGTCCGCGGCGCCGCCGCGGCGGCGGTCAGCAGGCTGCGGAAGTGCGCCGCCAGCCGGGCCATCGTGGGCTCGTCGAACAGGTCGGTGGCGAACTCGATCGTGCCGAGAATCCGGCCGTCCTTCTCCCCCATCAGGACGGTCAGGTCGAACTTGGCCGTGACCGCGCTGGGGGTCTCGCCTTCGATATGGAGCCCGGGAAGGTCGATGGACCGCGCCTCGTTGTTCTGCAGAGCGAACATCACCTGGAACAGCGGCGAGTAGGCCAGGCTCCGCTCCGGCTGGAGATCCTCGACCATCTTCTCGAAGGGCAGGTCCTGGTGCTCGTAGGCGCCGAGGGTGACCCTCCTCACCTGGCCCAGGAGCTCGGCGAACGAGGGATTGCCATCCCAGCGGGCGCGCATCACCAGGGAGTTGACGAAGAAGCCGATCAGCTTCTCCCACTCGGCGCGGTTGCGGTTCGCGATGACCGTGCCCACGGAGACGTCGGTCTGGCGGCTGTAGCGGGCGAGCAGCGCCTGCAGGCCCGAGAGCAGGACCATGAACAGCGTGGACCTCCCCTCGCGGGCGAGACTCTTCAGGCCGCGGGAGAGGTCCGCGTCGAATTCGAAGTCGACCGTCTGGCCGCGGAAGCTGCGGACCGGAGGACGGGGGTGGTCCGTGGGCAGATCGAGGAGCTCCGTCGCGTCGGACAGCTCCCGCCGCCAGTAGGCGAGGAGCTTCTCCAGCGTCTCTCCCTGGAGCCAGTCCCGCTGCCAGCGGGCGAAATCGAAGTACTGGCGAGGGAGCTCCGGCAGCGACGCGGGCCTCCCCAGGACCGCCGCCTCGTAGAGAACCGCCAGCTCGCCGAAGAGGACCCCGGTGGACCAGCCGTCGGTGGCGATGTGGTGGATCGTGAGGACCGCCGCATGCTCCTCGGGCGCCAGGCGCAGCATCAGGGCGCGGAAGATCGGCCCGTGACGGAGGTCGAACGGGAGCCGGGCCTCCTGGACGGACAGACTGACCCGCTCCTCCTCGCGCCGGTCCGCGGGGAGCCCCGAGAGGTCGACCAGCGGCAGGAACAGAGGCCGGTCCGGCGAGACCCGCTGGACCGGCTCCCCCTGGACTTCACCGAGGGTGATCCGGAGCACCTGGTGCCGGCGCGCGATCTCCCGCAGCGCGCCGGCGAAGGCGCCGGCGTCCATGGCTCCGCGCAGACGGAAGCCGTTGAAAACGTTGTAGGCCGAAGTGCCCGGCTGGAGCTGCTCCAGGAACCAGAGCCGCTCCTGGGAGAAGGAGAGAGGCTCGTTCGGCCCCTCCGGAACCTCCTCTCGCGCCGGGCCGCCAGCCTTTCCCTCCCCGAGGGCCGCCTCCACCGTGGCGGCCAGCGCGGAGAGGGTGGACTTCTCGAACAGGGCCGTGAGGGGCAGCTCGACCCCCAGCGTCTCCCGCAGCCGCGACAGCACGCGGGTGGCCAGCAGCGAGTGCCCTCCCAGGTCGAAGAAGTCGTCGTGCAGGCCGACCCGCTCCCGGCGCAGCAGCTCTTGCCAGATGGCGGCGACCGCCTTCTCTACGGGCGTCCGGGGCTCGGCGTAGAGCTCGTGCGGGCCGTCGCCGGCCGGCGCCTCCATGCGCGCCAGCGCGCGCCGGTCCACCTTGCCGCTGACCGTCAGGGGCATCGCCCCGATCTCCACGAACGCCGACGGCACCATGTAGGCCGGCAGCCGCGCGCCGAGGTGCTCCTTCAGCTCCGCCGGCGTCACCGGCGACGACGGGATGTACCAGGCGACCAGGCGGCGCTCGCCCGTCTCCTCGCGGCGCACCACGACGGCGCACTCCGCCAGCGCCGGATGCTCGGCCAGGGCCGCCTCCACCTCGCCGGGCTCGATGCGGTAGCCGCGGATCTTGACCTGGCTGTCCATGCGGCCCAGGAACTCGACGTCGCCGTCCGGCCGCCAGCGCGCGAGGTCGCCGGTGCGGTAGAGGCGGGCGCCGGGCTCGTCGTGCTCGCCGGCCAGGGGGCTCGGGATGAACCGCTCCGCCGTCAGCTCGGGCCGGGCCAGGTAGCCGCGGGCGAGGCCGTCGCCGCCGGTGCACAGCTCGCCGGGGACGCCCACCGGCACCGGCCGCAGCTCGCCGTCCAGGATGTAGACCGTGGTGTTGGCCACCGGCCTGCCGATCGGCACCGAGGCGGCCGGCGGGTTCGCCGGGTCCACCCGGTAGCAGGTGGTGAAGCAGGAGTTCTCGGTGGGGCCGTAGCCGTCGATGATCTCGACCCCCGGCAGGGCGGCGAGGGCGCGGCGGATGTGCGGCGGCGACAGCACGTCGCCGCCGGACATGAGCTGGCGCACGCCCGCCAGATCGTCGAGCCCCTCCTCGATCATCTGGTGGAACAGGCCGGAGGTCAGCCACAGCGTGGTGACGCCGTGGCGGCGGATGACGCGGCCCAGCTCGGCCAGGGAGTAGGCTCCGGGCGGCGCCACGGCGAGCCGGCCGCCGTTGGCCAGGGCGCCGAAGATCTCCAGCGTCGACGGATCGAAGGAGAGGGGGGCGAACTGGAAGAAGGTCTCGCCGGCGTCCAGGCGGGCGTAGTCGGCGCCCCGGATCAGCCGCACCAGGCCCCGGTGGGGGACGGTCACGGCCTTGGGCTTACCCGTGGAGCCGGAGGTGTAGAGGACATAGACGAGGTTGTCCGCCGTCACGCCGCTGCGGGGATTGTCCGCGGCTTCGCGCGCCAGCTCCCCGCGGTCGCGGTCCAGACAGACGGCCCGGGGCCCGAAATCCGGCAGGGCTGCCAGGTGCTCCTCCAGGGTGACCAGCGCCGCGGGCCGCGACTCCTCGACCAGCAGGGCCAGTCGCTCCGGCGGCTGGCCCGGGTCCAGGGGCAGGTAGGCGCCGCCGGCCTTGAGGATGCCGAGCATGCCCACGATCATCTCGACCGAGCGCGGTACCGCGAGGACCACCAGCGACTCCGGTCCCACTCCCAGGCGCCGCAGGCGGTGGGCGACCTGGTTGGCCCGCGCGTTGAGCTCGGCGTAGGTCAGGCGCTGTTGCGCGAACTCCAGGGCCACGGCGTCGCCGGCCCGCGCGACCTGCTCCTCGAACAACTCGTGGACCGGGGTCTCGCGGGGATAGGCGGAGGCCGTGCGGTTCCACTCGACGAGGGTCTGGCGGCGCTCGGCGGCGTCCAGGAGCGGCAGCTCCCAGAGCGTGCGGGACGGGTCCTCCAGGGCCCCCTGGAGCAGGACCGTGGCGTGGCGGACCATGCGCCCGGCCGAGGCGGCGTCGAACAGATCGGAGCTGTACTCCAGGCCTCCCAGCAGCCGCCCCGCATCCTCCTGCCAGAAGAGGATCAGGTCGACCTTGGCGGTCCCGCTCCTGACGTCGATCACCGCCAGGTCCAGCCCGCCCATGGACGGCGACGGTCCCGAGGAGCTCTGCACCGTCAGGATCACCTGGAACACCGGGTTGCGGCTCGCCTCGCGCTCGGGCTGGAGATCCTCGACGATGCGGTCGAACGGCATCTCTTCGTGGGAGTAGGCCTCGACGGTGACTTCCTTGACCCGCCGCAGCAGCTCGCGGAAGGTGGGGCGTCCCGAGAGGTCGGCCCGCAGGGCCAGAGTGTTGACGAAGAAGCCGATCAGCCCTTCCAGCTCGCCGCGGTTGCGGTTGGCCACCGGCGAGCCGACGGCGAAGTCGGTCTGGCCGCTGTAGCGCAGCAGCAGGACCTGGAAGGCGGCGAGCAGGGTCATGTAGGAGGTGACGTCCTCCTCGCGGCAGAAGGAGCGGAGCCGGGTGGCGAGGCCCGCGGACGTGTCCGCCTCCAGCCGGTCGCCGCGGAAGCTCGGCTGGAGCGGGCGCGGCCGGTCGGACGGCAGCTCGAGAGGGGGCGTGCCGGCGAGACGCCGCCGCCAGAAGGCCAGCTCCTGCTCCAGGATCTCACCGCGCAGCCGGTTCCGCTGCCAGACGGCATAGTCGGCGTACTGGATGGGGAGCTCCGGCAGCGGCGACGGCCGGCCAGCGGCCAGCGCCTCGGAGAGGGCCGCGATCTCGCGGATCAGCACGCCATGGGACCAGCCGTCCGAGACGATGTGGTGCAGGTTGAGGAGCAGGGCGTGATCTTCGACCGCGAGCCGGACGAGGGTGGTCCGGAACAGCGGGCCGCGGGCGAGGTCGAAGGACCGGCGCGCCTCCTCCAGGGCCAGGCGTCGCATCTCGCCCTCCCGCGCCGCCGCGGGCAGAGCGGAGAGATCCGCCAGGAGGAGGGGGATCTCCGCGGCGGGGGAGATCACCTGGAACGGCACGCCGTCACGCTCGCCGAAGGTGGTGCGCAGCGACTCGTGGCGGCGCGCCACCTCGGTGAGGATGCCGCCCAGGGCCGCGGGGTCGAGGGTGCCGCCCAGCCGGATGAAGAACGGGATGTTGTAGGCCGGGTTGCCCGGCGCGAAACGGTCGAGGAACCACAGGCGCTCCTGCGAGAAGGAGAGCGGCAGCGGGCCGCCGTCCCGGAGCGCGCGTCCGATCCGTTCGGCTCCCCCCTGCCCCTTCTTGAGGCGCTCCGTGAGGCGGCGGAGCTCGTCCGCGGAGAGCGATTTCACCAGCTTCGAACGGTCACCCATGAGAACTCTCCTCGTACTCTTCTCTCTCGGACGAGATCTGCCGCAGGAACTCGTCGCCGGCCTGATCGGCCAGCGCTTCGGCGATCCGCTCCGCCATTTCTCCCAGAGTCGGCGCGTGGAACAGCGCGCCCACGGGCAGCCTCACTCCCAGCGCGTTGTCCATCTTCGAGATCAAGCGGATGGCGAGCAGGGAGTGCCCGCCCAGCGTGAAAAAGTCGTCGTGGACCCCGATCCGCTCGACGCCGAGGACCTCCTCCCAGAGGGGAGCGAGAAGCTCTTCCAGCGCGTTGCGGGGGGCCACATAGCTCTCGCCGGAGGAGGGCAGCTCCGCGGCCATGCGCGCGAGCGCCCGCCGGTCCACCTTGTGGCTGGTGGTGAGGGGAAGCGACTCCAGGAAGGAGAACGCCGAGGGCACCATGAAGGACGGCAGGGTCGCCGCCAGATGGGCCCGCAGACCGGCCGCCATGGGAGCCGGGTCCGCGGCGGGAACCACGAAGGCGGCGAGCCGGTTGTCGCCGGCCGGCGCCTTCCAGGCCACCACCGCCGCCCGGCCCACCCCGGGATGGCGGTCCAGGGCGGCCTCGATCTCCCCCAGCTCGACGCGGAAGCCCCGCACCTTGACCTGATGGTCGATCCGGCCCAGGAACTCCAGGACGCCGTCGGGCCGTCGCCGGGCGAGATCGCCGGTGCGGTACATGCGGCTCCCGGGCTCGCCGCCCCATTCGGCCGCGAAGGGATCGGGGACGAACCTTTCGGCGGTGAGCTCGGGCCGCCCGACGTAGCCCCGGCCCAGGATCTGACCGCCGAGGCAGAGCTCGCCGGCGACACCCGGGAGCAGCGGGTTACCGTCCGGATCCAGGACGTACGCGGTCCGCCCGGGATAGGGCGAGCCGATCTCCACCGCTCCTTCGGTCCTCTCGGCGATCCCGCCGTCTATGTCGTGGTACTTCATCGCGATGACCGCTTCGGTGGGGCCGTAGCCGTTGAGGAGCCGGATCTTCGCGAGCGGCGAGCGCCACCACAGCCGGGCGGTCTCGCCGGACATCGCCTCGCCGCCGGAGGTGACCATGCGGACACGGTGCTCCGGCGGCCCCGCGAGGGACGTCTCCCGTACCCACTCGTCCCATAGAGTGGTGGGCAGCGGCATGACCGTGACGCCCAGCGCGGAAGCTCGCGAAAGAAGCCGGGCCGGCTCCCAGACCTCGGGGCCGCAGATCACCACGCCGCCGCCGACGAGGAGGGGCGCCACGACGTCTTCGAAAGTAGGGTCGAAGCTCGGGGAGTGGAGCATGAGGACCCGGTCCTCCGCGGTCAGCTCCCAGGAGGCGACGATGTTCCGGAGGTGCCGGACCAGCCCCTCGTGCTCGACGCCCACGGCCTTGGGCCGGCCGGTCGAGCCGGATGTATAGAGGACGTAGGCGAGGCCACGCGGCAGCGCCCCGGCGGGCGCCTCACCGCCGCCGGCGCCGTCCTCGGGATCATCGACCGCCACGGCCTGGACGCGGCTCATGGGCAGGGGCGCCGGGGTGATCACCACCTGGGCGCCGGAGTCCTCGAGCATGAACGTGAGCCGGTCCTCAGGATACGCAGGGTCCAGGGGGAGATAAGCGCCGCCGGCCTTCCAGACCGCCAGCAGGGCGATCACCAGCTCCGGGGAACGCTGCAGGAGCACCCCCACGGGCGCCTCCGGCCCCACGCCGAGCCGCTGGAGCCGGCGGGCCAGCCGGTCGGACCGGCGGTCGAGCTCGCCGTAGGTGACGACGGCGCCGTTCTCGTCCACGATCGCCGCCCGGCCGGGGGTGCGGGCCGCCTGCGCCGCGACGAGCCGGTCGAGGGCGGCCGCCGGCGCATCCGGCAGGGGAGCGCCGTTCCAGTCCACCACGAGCCGCCGCAGCTCCGCCGCGGAGAGCGGGGAAGGCAGCAGCTCGTCGCCCGCCTGCGCGGCGATCTCTTCGGCGAGCCGCTCCGACATCCCGCCCAGGGTGGCGGCCTGGAACAGCGCGCGCACCGGCAGGCGGACCCCGAAGACGTCGTCGATCCGCGAGATCAGGCGGATGGCCAGCAGGGAGTGCCCTCCGAGGTCGAAGAAGTCGTCATCGGCTCCGACCCGGGCCACCCCCAGGACCTCCTCCCAGAGAGCCGCCAGCGCTTCCTCGAGAGGGTTGGCGGGCGGCACGTAGTCCCGCCCGGCGGGGGCCGTTTCCGCGGCCTTCCGCGCCAGGGCCTGGCGGTCCAGTTTGCCGGCGAGGGTCAGCGGCAGCGACTCCAGCGGCAGGAAGGCCGCGGGCGTCATGAAGCCCGGCAGAGCCTCCCTCAGCCAGGACCGCAGGGCCCCCGTATCGGGGGCGGGCTCGGCCGCCGGGACCAAGAAGGCGGCCAGCCGGGTGTCGCCGTCCGGGGTCTTCCAGGGCACGACCACCGCCTGGCGGACGGCGGGATGGCGGGCCAGGGTCTCCTCGATCTCCCCCAGCTCGATGCGGAAGCCCCGCACCTTGACCTGATGATCGATCCGGCCCAGGAACTCGATCACGCCGTCGGACCGCCGCCGGACCAGGTCGCCGGTGCGGTACATGCGGGCGCCGGAGGAGCCGCCCCACTCGGCGGCGAAGGGATCAGGGACGAACTTCTCGGCGGTCAATCCGGGCCGGCCGAGATAGCCTCGCGCCAGGATCCGGCCGCCGAGGCATAGCTCGCCGGGGACGCCTGGAGGCAACAGGCAGCCGTCGCTGTCCAGGACGCAGGCGGTCCGCCCGGAGGGAGGAGAGCCGATTTCCACACACCCGGTCCCGGCCCTCGCCGCCGCTTCCGCGCTCACCTCGTGGAACTGGAAGGTGATCACGGCCTCGGTGGGGCCGTAGGCGTTGCGGAGCCGGATGGCGGAGAGGGGGGAACGCCACCAGAGCCGGGCCGTCTCGCCGGACATGGCCTCGCCGCCGGCGATGACGCCGCGCAACCGGTGACCGGGCGGCTCGCCGGCGGCCGACGCGCCACGGACCCACTGGTCCCAGACGCCGGTGGGCAGGTCCATCAGCGTGACGCCCAGGGCGGAGACGCGGTCGAGGAGGCGCTCCGGGGCCCAGGGCTCGGACCCGCAGAGCACCACCGCGGCGCCGCGGAGGAGCGGCGCCACCGTCCCCTCGATCCAGGGATCGAAGCTGGGAGAATAGAGGGGGAGCACCCGGTCCCGCTCCGCCAGGGCACAGGATGCGACGACGGCGCGGAGGTGACGGACGGCGGCCTCGTGCTCGACGCCCACGGCCTTGGGCCGGCCGGCGGTGCCGGACGTATAGATGGCGTAGGCGAGGCTCCTCGGCGAGGGCCCCGCGGGGGGAGCGTCGCCGGGAATCTCTTCGGCGCCGGCATCCAGCGCCAGGATCCGCGCTCCGGTCGCGGGCAGGGAGGAGGCGAGGCTCTCCAGGGTGATCACCACCCGGACGCCGGAGTCCTCCAGCATGAAGGCCAGCCGCTCGGCGGGGTGGGCCGGATCCAGGGGGAGAAAGGCGCCGCCGGCCTTCCAGGCGGCCAGTTGGCAGATCACCAGCTCGGCCGAACGTTCGAGGTGGACGCCCACCAGCGACTCCGGGCCCACGCCGAGCCGCCGGAGCCGGCGGGCCAGACGGCCGGAGAGGTCGTCCAGCTCCCCGTACGTGACGGTCGTGCCGTCCTCCCGGATCAGGGCCGCGTTGTCCGGGGTGCGGCGGGCCTGGGCCGCGATGAGCCGGTCCAGGGTCTCTTCCGGAGCGTCGAACCCGGGAACGCCGTTCCAGTCCACCACGAGCTGCCGCCGCTCCTCGGGCAACAGCATGGCGAGCTCCGTGAGGGGCCGGTCCGGCTGCGCCAGGGCCGCCTCGAGCAGAGCGCCGGCGTGGCGGGCCATGCGGGCGGCCGTGGCGGCGTCGAAAAGGTCGGAGCTGTATTCGAGGGCTCCCTGGAGCCGGCCGGCCCTCTCCACCCAGACGAGGCTCAGGTCCACCTTGGCGGTCCCGCTCCCGGCCTTGAGGACCGACATCTCCAGTCCGCCCACCGCCAGCTCCGGCGAAGGCTGGTTCTGCAGCGCCAGGATCACCTGGAACACCGGATTGCGGCTCGGATCGCGTTCGAGCTGGAGGTCCAGGACGATCCGCTCGAAGGGCATCTCGCCATGGGAAAAGGCGGGCAGAACGGTCTCCCTGACCCGCCGCGCCAGCTCGCGGAAGGTGGGGGCGCCGGCGAGGTCCGCCCGCAGGGCCAGGGTGTTGATGAAGAGGCCGACGATCCCTTCGAGCTCGCTGCGGTCGCGGTTCGCCACGGGAAAACCGACGGCGAAGTCGGTCTGGCCGCTGTAGCGCAGGACAAAGGCCTGGAAGGCCGCCAGCAGGGCCATGAAGGCCGTGATCTCTTCCTCGCGGCAGAAGCCATGCAGGAGGCCTGGCACAGACTCCGGCGCCTCCAGGTCCAGGACGTCGCCCCGGAAGCTCGGCTCCGGAGGCCGGGGCCGGTCCGCGGGCATCTCCAGGGGCGGCACGCCGGCCAGGCTCCGGCGCCAGAAGGCGAGCTCCGCCTCCAGGGTTTCACCCTGGAGGCGTTCGCGCTGCCAGACGGCGTAGTCGGCGTACCGGAGGGGAAGCTCCGGGAGCGGCGAAGGCCGGCCCGCCGCCAGGGCCTCGTAGAGGACCGCCATCTCGTGGATCAGCACCCCCTGGGACCAGCCGTCCGAGACGATGTGATGGACGGTCAGGAGCAGGACATGCTCTCGCGCTCCGAGCCGGAGCAGGGAAGCCCGGAACAGCGGACCCCGGGACAGGTCGAACGGCCGGCTCGCCGCTTCGCGAGCGAGGCGGTCCACTTCCCTCGTCCTCGCCGCCACAGGCAGAGCGGAAAGGTCGGCCAGGGCAAGGGGGACTTCCGCCGCCGGCGCGATCCGCTGGAACGGCACTCCCTCGCGCTCGCCGAAAGTGGTGCGCAGCGATTCGTGCCGGTCCGCCATCTCATGGAGCGTCCGGCGCAGGGCCGGCGTGTCCAGAGGGCCGGCGAGGCGGACGGCGGAGGGGATGTTGTAGACCGCGCTACCCGGGGCGAAGTGGTCCAGGAACCAGAGCCGCTCCTGGGAGAAGGAGAGGGGAAGGGGGCCGGCGTCCCTGGGGACGCGCCGGATCTCCGTCTCCCCGGGGGTCCGTTGCGCGGCGGCGGCGGCCGCCCTCTCTTCGGCGATCCTCGCCGCCATCCCGCCCAGGGTCGGGGCCTGGAACAGGTCGTGGACAGGCAGGCGAACCCCGAAAGCGTCGCCGACCTTGGCGAGCAGGCGAACGGCCAGCAGCGAGTGACCTCCCAGGGCGAAAAAGTCGTCGTGCACGCCGGGCCGGGAGACCCCCAGGACCTTCTCCCAGAGGGACGCCAGCGACTCCTCCAGGGAGTTGCGGGGCGGCACGTACTCCTCCATGACGGTGGCCGTTTCCGCGGCCAGCCGCGCCAGGGCTTTCCGGTCCACCTTGCCGCTGACGGTCAGGGGCAGCCCCTCCAGCAGGGCGAAGGAAGAGGGCACCATGAAAGCCGGCAGGGTCGATCCGAGGTAGGCGCGCAGGCCCGCCGCGTCCGGGGCGAGCGCCGCCCGCGGAACCACGAAGGCGGCCAGCCGGGTGCCGCCGGACGGAGCCTTCCAGTCCACCACCGCCGCCCGGCCTACCGCCGGGTGACGGCCGAGAGCGGCTTCGATCTCTCCCAACTCGATCCGGAAGCCCCGTACCTTGACCTGGTGGTCGATCCGCCCGAGGAACTCCAGGGTGCCGTCCGGCCGCCGCCGGGCGAGGTCGCCGGTGCGGTACAGACGGCCGCCGGGCTCGCCGCCCCACTCGGCGGCGAAGGGATCGGGGAAGAAGCGCTCGGCGGTCAGGTCGGGACGGCCAGCGTACCCCCGGCTCAACACCTGGCCGCCCAGGCAGAGCTCGCCGGGTACGCCCGGAGGCAGCAGGCCGCCGTCCCGGTCGAGCACGTAGGCGGTCCGCCCGGGAAGGGGAGAGCCGATCTCCACCGCCGCCCCGGCGCGCTCGGCGGCTTGCCGGCTGACGGGGTGGAAATCGACGGTGACCACGGCCTCGGTGGGACCGTAGCCGTTACACAGGCGGATCGCCGCGAGCGGCGAGCGCCACCAGAGCCGCGCCACCTCGCCGGACATGGACTCGCCGCCGGCCGTGACCAGGCGCACGCGGTGCCCGGGCTGCGGTTCCAGGGCCGACTCCCTCACCCACTGGTCCCACAGCGTGGTGGGCAGGGGCATGACGGTGACTCCCATCCCGGCGGCCCGGACGAGGAGACGGGCGGGCTCCCAGACCTCGGGGCCGCAGATCGCCACGGCGGCGCCGCACAGCAGGGGGATCACGGTCTCCTCGAACCAGGGGTCGAAGCTCGGGGAGTGGATCATGAGGACCCGGTCCTCCGCCGTCAGCTCCCAGGCCTCCAGGATGGTCCGGAAATGCCGGACCAACGCCTCGTGCTCGACGCCCACGGCCTTGGGCCGGCCGGTGGAGCCCGAGGTGTAGAGGATGTAGGCGAGGCCGCGCGGGAGCGCCCCGGAGAGAGCCTCGCCGCCTTCCTCCTCCGCGGCGGAATCCAGGGTCAGGATGCGGGCGCCGCTCGCGGGCAGGGACGGCGCCAGGCTCTCCAGGGTGATCACCGCCCGGGCGCCGGAGTCCTCCAGCATGAAGCCCAGCCGCCCGGCGGGATAGGCCGGGTCCAGGGGGAGATGGGCGCCGCCGGCTTTCCAGATGGCCAGCAGCGAGATCACCAGCTCGGCCGAACGCTGAAGGTGGACCCCCACCGGCTCCTCCGGACCCACGCCGAGAGCCCGGAGCCGGCGGGCCAGGCGGCCGGAGAGGCGGTCGAGCTCGCCGTAGGTGAGGGTCGTGCCGTCCTCCCGGACCAGGGCTACGTTGTCCGGCGCGCGGCGGACCTGGGCCGCGATGAGCCGGTCCAGGGTGCTTTCCGGAACGCCGGGCTGGGGAACGCCGTTCCAGTCGACCACGAGCTGCCGCCTCTCCTCCGGGGAGAGGAGGCCGAGCTCCTGGAGGCGCCGGTCCGGCTCTTCCAGGGTCGCCCGCAGCAGAGCCGCGGCGTGGCGGGCCATGCGGTCGGCGGTGGCGGCGTCGAAGAGGTCGGCGCTGTATTCGAGGATCCCCAGGAGATCGTCGGCCTCCTCCTGCCAGACGAGGCTGAGGTCCACCTTGGCGGTCCCGGTCCCCGCCGCGACGACCGAGAGGCCCAGCCCGCCCATGGCAAGCTCCGGTCGGGGCTGGCTCTGCAATGCCAGGCTGACCTGGAACACCGGGTTGCGGCCGGGGTCGCGCTCGGGATGCAGGTCGGCCACGATGCGCTCGAAGGGCATCTCCCCATGCGCGAAGGCGGCGACGGCGACCTCGCGGACCCGCCGCGCCAGCTCACGGAAGGTGAGGTCGCCGGAGAGGTCCACCCGCAGGGCCAGGGTGTTGACGAAGAGCCCGACGATCCCTTCCAGCTCGCTCCGGTCGCGGTTCGCCACGGGGGAACCGACGGCGAAGTCGGTCTGGCCGCCGTAGCGCAGGAGGAAGGTCTGGAAGGCGGCCAGCAGAGCCATGTAGGAGGTGACCCCCTGGCGGCGGCAGAAGGCGCGGAGGAGGTCCGGGAGGTCCCCCGGAACGGCGAGATCCCGCGCGCCGCCCCGGAAGCTGGACCGCTGCGGCCGGCCGCGGTCGGCGGGCAGCTCCAGCGACGGCACGCCGGCCAGGTGCTGGCGCCAGAAGGTGAGCTCCGCCTCCAACGTCTCGCCCCGCAAACGGCCACGCTGCCAGACGGCGTAGTCGGCGTACTGGAGAGCCGGCTCCGGGAGAGGCGACGGCCGGCCTCCGCTCAGCGCGCCGTAGAGGGCCGCCGTCTCCCGGATCATGACACCCAGGGACCAGCCGTCCGAGACGATGTGATGGACGGTCAGGAGCAGGACGTGGTCTTCGTCCGCCAGCCGCAGGAGGGCCGCCCGGAACAGCGGCCCCCGGGCGAGGTCGAAGGGACGGCGCGCCTCTTCCCGGACGAGCCTGAGCATCTCCTCCTCGTCGCCGTGGAGGTCCACCGTGGGCAGGGGGATCTCCACCGCCGGTGCGATCACCTGGAACGGCACGCCGTCGCGTTCGCCGAAGGTGGTGCGCAGCGACTCGTGGCGCCGCGCCAGCTCCTGGAGCGTCCGGCGCAAGGCGGACACGTCCAGCCGGCCGGCCAGGCGGACCGCCGCGGGCATGTTGTAGACCGGGTTGCCCGGCGCGAAGCGGTCGAGGAACCAGAGGCGCTCCTGGGCGAAGGAAAGGGGCAGGGGATCGCCGTCCCGGGGGGCGCGCCCGATCCGCTCCTCCTCCCTGGCGCTCCCTTCCAGGAGGAGGGCCAACTCCTCGGCGATCCGCTCCGCCATCCCCTCCAGGGTAGGGGCCTGGAACAGGGCGCGCACGGGCAGGTGGACACCGAAAGTGTCGTCCACCTTCGAGACCAGGCGGATCGCCAGCAAGGAGTGGCCGCCCAAGGCGAAGAAGTCGTCGTTGACGCCGACCCGGGGCGCTCCCAGCAGCTCTTCCCAGAGGCCGGCCAGCAGCTCCTCCACGCCGTTGCGGGGCGGCACGTGCTCCTGGACGGCCGGGGCGGCCTCCTCCATCCTGCGGGCGAGGGCCTTACGGTCCACTTTGCCGTTGGGCGTCAGCGGCAGCGATTCCAGGACGGTGAACGCCGCGGGGATCATGAAGGCCGGCAAGCTCGCCGCCAGATGGTTCCGCAGGTCCGGTTCGGCGGGCGCCGGCGCCGCGGCGGGGACGACGAAGGCCGCCAGGCGGGTGTCGCCGGCCGGCGCCTTCCAGTCCACCACCACCGCCCGGCCCACGCCCGGGTGGCCGCCGAGCGCGGCTTCGATCTCCCCCAGCTCGATGCGGAAGCCCCGCACCTTCACCTGGTGGTCCGTCCGGCCGAGGAACTCCAGGATGCCGTCCGGCCGCCGCCGGGCCAGGTCGCCCGTGCGGTACATGCGGCTCCCCGGCCCGCCGCCCCACTCGGCGGCGAAGGGGTCGGGGAGGTAGCGCCCGGCGGTCAGATCGGAGCGGCCGGCGTATCCCCGGCCCAGCACCTGGCCGCCCAGGAAGAGCTCGCCGGGGACGCCCGGCGGCAACAGGCCGCCCTCGCGGTCGAGCACGTAGGCGGTCCTGCCGGGATAAGGGGAGCCGATCTCCACCGAGGCCCCGGCGCTCTCGGCGGCCTCGCGGCTGACGTCGTGGAACCGGATGGTGACCACGGCCTCGGTGGGTCCGTAGCCGTTGACCAGCCGGATGCGCGCCAGGGGCGAGCGCCACCAGAGCCGGGCCACCTCGCCGGACATGGCCTCGCCGCCGGCGGTGGCCATGCGCACCCGGTGCTCGGGCTGCGGTCCCAGGGCCGAGTCCCGCACCCACTGGTCCCAGAGGGTGGTGGGCAGGGGCATGACGGTGACCCCCATCTCCGCGGCCCGGAAGAGGAGGCGGGCGGGCTCCCAGGCCTCGGGGCCGCAGATCGCCACGGCGGCGCCGCACAGCAGGGGCGCCACGGTGTCCTCGAACCAGGGGTCGAAGCTCGGGGAGTGGATCTGGAGGACCCGGTCCTCCGCCGTCAGCTCCCAGGATTCCACGATGGTCCGGAAGTGACGGACCGCCGCCTCGTGCTCGACGGCCACCGCCTTGGGCCGGCCGGTGGAGCCGGAGGTGTAGAGGATGTACGCGAGGCCGCGCGGGAGCGCCCCGGCGGGCGCCTCGCCGGCGTCCTCCTCCTCCTCCGCGGCGGAATCGAGGATCAGGGCGCGGGCGCCGCTCGCGGGAAGGGATGACGCCAGGTCTTCCCGGGTGATCACCACCCGGGCGCCCGAGTCCTCCAGCATGAAGGCCAGCCGCTCGGCGGGATAGGCCGGATCGAGGGGCAGGTGGGCGCCGCCCGCTTTCCAGACCGCCAGCAGCGAGATCACCAGCCCGGCCGAGCGCCGCAGGTGGACGCCCACCGGCACGTCCGGACCCACGCCCAGGCGGCGGAGCCGGCGGGCCAGGCGGTCCGAGAGGCGGTCCAGCTCCGCGTAGGTGACGGTCGAGCCGTCCTCGCGGACCAGGGCCACGTTGCCGGGGGTGCGGGCGGCCTGGGCGGCGATCAGCCGGTCCAGGGTCGTCTCCGGCGCGGAGGGCTCCGGAGCGCCGTTCCAGCCCACCACGAGCTGCCGCCGCTCTTCCGGCGCGAGCAGAGGCAGGTCCCAGAGCGTCCGGTCCGGCTCCGCCAGGGCGGCGCGCAGCAAGGCCACGGCGTGCCGGGCCAGGCGTCCGGCCGAGGCGGCTTCGAACAGGTCGGCGCTGTACTCCAGGGTGCCGAGGAGCCGGCCCTCCCGCTCGTGCCAGGTCAATCCCAGGTCGACCTTGGCGGTTCCGGTCTCGACTTCGAGGGCCGACACCTCCAGCCCGCCCATCTCCAGGGCCGGCCAGGGCTGGCTCTGCAGGGCCAGCATGACCTGGAAGACCGGATTGCGGCCCTCCTGCCGCTCGGGCTGGAGGTCCTCGACGATCCTCTCGAAGGGCATCTCCTGGTGCGAGAAGGCGTCGACGGCCGCCTCCCGCACCCGCCGCAGCAGCTCGCGGAAGGCGGGGCCGCCGGAGAGGTCCACCCGCAGGGCCAGGGTGTTGACGAAGAAGCCGATCACCCCCTCGGTCTCCCCCCGGTCGCGGTTGGCCACCGGCGAGCCCACGGCGAAATCGGTCTGGCCGCTGTAGCGCAGCAGCAGGGTCTGGAAGGCGGCCAGCAGCGCCATGTAGGAGGTGACGTCCTCGGCGCGGCAGACGGCGCGCAGGCGGCCAGCCACGTCCTCCGGAACGTCGAGGTCCAGCAGGCCGCCCTGGAAGCTCGGCCGCGCCGGCCGGGGCCGGTCGGACGGCACCTCCAGCGGCGGCGTGCCGGCCAGGCGCCCGCGCCAGAAGGCCAGCTCCGCCTCCAGGACCTCGCCCCGCAGGCGCTCCCGCTGCCAGACGGCATAGTCGGCGTACTGGAGGGGCGGCTCCGGCAGCGGCGACGGCCGGCCGGCGGACAGGACACTGTAGAGGGCCGCCACCTCGCGGATCAGCACGCCGCGGGACCAGCCGTCCGAGACGATGTGGTGGATGTTGAGGAGCAGGACGTGGTCCTCGTCCCCGAGCCGCAGGAGGGACGCCCGGAAGAGCGGCCCCCGGGCGAGGTCGAACGGCCGGCGGGCCTCCTCACGGAGCATGTCGTCCTCATCGCCGCGGCGGTCCATCAGCGGCAGGTCGACCTCCGCGGGCAGCGCGATCACCTGGAACGGCACGCCGCCGCGCTCGCCGAAGGTGGTGCGCAGCGATTCGTGGCGGCGCACCACCTCGGAAAGGGTGCGGCGCAGAGCCTCGGCGTCCAGGCGGCCCCGCAGGCGCACGAACGAGGGGACGTTGTAGACCGCGTTGCCGGGCGCGAAGCGGTCGAGGAACCAGAGCCGCTCCTGGGCGAACGACAGCGGCAGGGGGCCGCCGTCCCGCGGGGCGCGCCCGATCGGCTCCGGCTTCCCCTCTCCTTTCGCCGCGGCGATCCGCTCCGCCATCTCCCCCAGGGTCGGGGCCTGGAACAGGGCGCGCACGGGCAGCCGGACGCCGAAGGCCTCCTCCACCCGGGAGAGCAGGCGGACGCCCAGCAGCGAGTGCCCCCCGAGGGCGAAGAAGTCGTCCCGGACCCCCACCCGTTCGACGCCCAGCACCTCGGCCCAGACGCGGGCGAGATCCTCCTCGGCGGCGTTGCGGGGCGGCAGGTACTCCTGGGAGGAGGGCGCGGCCTCCGGCTCGATCGCGGCCAGGGCCCGGCGGTCGACCTTGCCGTTGGGGGTCAGGGGCAGCTCGGGGAGGACGACGAAGGCCGACGGCACCATGTGGGCCGGGAGCCGCCGGTCCAGATCGGCGGGCACGGCGCCGACGACGTAGGCGACGAGGCGGTTGCCCCCCGAACCATCGGGCCGCGCCAGCACCGCCGCCGCCCGCACGCCGGGCTGGGCGGCCAGCACGGACTCGACCTCCCCCGGCTCGACGCGGAATCCCCGCACCTTGACCTGGAGGTCGATCCGCCCCAGGAACTCGACGGCGCCGTCCGGCCGCCAGCGGGCCAGGTCGCCGGTGCGGTAGAGGCGCGCCCCCGGCTCGCCGCCGAACGGATCGGGGACGAACTTCTCCGCCGTCAGGCCGGGCCGTCCGAGGTAGCCGCGGCTCACCTGCGATCCGCCCACCAGCAACTCGCCGGGGACGCCCGCCGGCAGCGGCTGGAGGCTCCGGTCCACCACGTGCGCGCGGACGCCGGGCAGGGGCCGGCCCAGCGGCAGGACGGCCGCGCCGCCCTCCTCCCCGGCCCAGGTGGGGAAGGTCAGGACGCCGACGGTGGTCTCGGTGGGGCCGTAATGGTTGAGCACCCGGCACTCCGGCGCCAGCTCCCGCACCCTGCGGACGAGCGTCCCGGGGAGGGCCTCGCCGCCGGTGACCAGCAGCCGCCGCGGCAGGATCCCCGCGGCTCCCTCCGCGCCCAGCAGGGCCGCCAGGTGCGAGGGGACGATCTTCAGGCAGTCCACCGCCCGCCCGCCCAGCAGGTCCGGGCTCAGCAGCCGGTCGCGGGCGATCACGTGCAGGGCGCCGCCCGAAGCCAGCGCCGAAAAGACCGAGGTGTTGCCCAGGTCGGCGGCCAGGGTGCTCACGGTGGCGAAGCTCGACCCGGCGGGCAGCTCCATGCGCCCGAGGACGCCGCCGACGTAGGCGGCGAGCTGCCGGTGCTCCACCATGACCCCCTTGGGGCGGCCGGTCGAGCCCGAGGTATAGATGACGTAGGCGAGGTTCTCCGGGCCCGCCGTCCTCTCGGGAGCCGCGGCGGCCCCGCCGGCTTCCCAATCGACGGCCGGGATTCCGAGATCCCCGAACCGCTCCCTCAGCTCCGCCGGGGCCACCAGCGCCCGCGCCCCGCTGTCCTCCAGCATCGCGGCCAACCGCTCGGCGGGGAGCTGGGGATCGAGGGGCACGTAGGCGCCGCCGGCCTTGAGGATGCCCAGCAGGGCCGGGATCAGCCACAGCGAGGGCTCGGCGCAGAGCCCCACCCGGACCTCGGGGCCCACCCCCAGGCGGCGCAGCCGCCCGGCGATCCCGTCAGCCCGGCCGTCCAGCTCGCGGAAGGTGAGCGACCGGTCTTCGAACACCAGGGCCACGGCGTCCGGGGTCCGCGCCGCCTGTTCCTCGAACGTCTCGTGCACAGGGCGGCCGGCCCTCGCCGACCCGGTCCCGTTCCAGCCGGTCAGCTCCCGGCGCTCCCCTTCCGTCAGCAGCGGCAGATCGGAGACCCGCGTTTCGGGGGCGGCGGCGATCCCTTCGAGCAGCACCCGGAAGTGGCCCGCGAGCCGCTGGATCGTGGCCCGGTCGAACAGGCCGGCGTCGTAGCCGAAGGCGCCGGTCCAGCCCTCGTTTCCGGGGGCCAGGTTCAGGGAGACCTCGAACTTGGCGGTCATCGCCCCGGTCTCCAGATAGGAGGCGGCGAGGCCGGGGCCGAGGTCCAGGTCCGGCAGGCCGGCGCTCTGCGCCGTGAACAGGATCTGGAACAGCGGCGCGTGCGCCAGGTTCCGCTCGGGCGCCAGCTCTTCGACCAGACGCTCGAAGGGGAGCTCCTGATGGGCGAACGCCGCCAGGACGCGCTCGCGCACCTCCGCCAGCAGCTCCCTGAAGCCGGGCGCGCCGGAGAGGCCGGCGCGCAGCACGAGAGTGTTGGTGAAGAACCCGATCAGGCCCGCGACCTCGGTGCGGTCACGGTTGACGACCGGGGTGCCGAGCGTGAAGTCCTCGCGGCCCGTGTACCGGTGGAGCAGGACCTCGAATGCCGCGAGCAGCGTCATGAAGGTCGTCGCGCCGCGCTCCGCGGCGGCGCGCGCCAGCCCGGCGAGCAGGGGGGCCGGGAGCGCGACCGCCTCCATGGCGCCGCGGAAGCGCCCGCCGCCGCGCGGCCGGTCGGACGCCAGCTCCAGCGGGGCGGGCGGGTCCGCCAGACGGCCCCGCCAGAAGGCGAGGAGGGCATCCATGGCGCTGCCCTGGAGCTGTTGCCGCTGCCAGGCCGCATAGTCGGCGTACTGGAGCGGCGGCTCGGAGAGAGGCGACGGGGCACCGGCGGCGGCGGCCCTGTACAGGGCGGAAACCTCGCCGGCGAGGACGCCGGTGGACCAGGCGTCGAAGACGATGTGATGGAACGTGAAGAGCGCGATGTGCTCGTCCACGGCGAGCCGCAGCAGCGCCGCCCGGGCCACCGGCCCGCGCTCCAGGTCGAAAGGCCGCGCGGCCTCCGCCGCCGCCAGCTCGCGGGCCAGGGCCTCGCGGCGTCCGGGCGGCAGGGCGGAGAGGTCGACCAGGGGCAGCGGGAACCGGGGCTCCCCGGCCACGGCCAGTTCCGGGCGGCCCCCGGCGCTCGCGAAGGTGGCGCGCAGGACCTCATGCCGCCGGGCGATCTCGCGCAGGACCGCCGCGAGGACCGGGACCGAGAGCCCGCCGGTCAGGCGCAGGGCCGCCGGGACGTTGTAGGCCGCGTTGCCCGGCTCCAGGCGGTCCAGGAACCAGAGGCGCTCCTGGGAGAAGGAGAGCGGCAGCGGACCGCCGTCCCGGGGCGCCCGGCCGATGCGCGGCGCCGCGGCCTGGTCCTGCTTACGCAGCCGCTCCATCAGGAGGCGGAGCTTGTCGGCGGACAACCCTGAAAGGTCCTTGCGAGACTCAGCCATGCGCCTCCCCGTGGGTCTCCAGACCCTCCTCGAAGATCCCCTCCAGCAGCTCTTCTCCCGCCACCGCCGCCATTTCCACCATCACCAGCTCCGCCATGCCCGCCACGGTGGCCGCCGTGAAAACGGAGCCGACGGGCAGCTTGACGCCGAAGACCTCGCGGACCCTGGCGAGCAACTGCACGCCCAGGAGCGAGTGGCCGCCCAGGGCGAAGAAATCGTCTTGGACGCCCACCCGCTCGACACCGAGGATCTCGGCCCACAGCGGCGCCAGGATCTCCTCGATGGGATTGCGCGGCGCCACGTACTCCTCCGCCGCGCCGCCCTGGGAGTCGGGCTCCACGCGGGCCAGGGCGCGGCGGTCCACCTTGCCGTTGGGGGTCAGAGGCAGGGCGTCCAGGGCCACGAAGACCGAGGGCACCATGTACTCCGGCAGCTTCTCCTTGAGGTACCCGCGCAGGGACGCGGCATCCTCCCCGCCCACTACGTAGGCGGCCAGCCGGCGGTCGCCGCCGTCGCCCAGGGCCAGCACCGCCGCGTCGCGGACGCCGGGGTGGGCGAGCAGCGCCGCCTCGATCTCCCCCAGCTCGACCCGGAAGCCGCGCACCTTGACCTGGTGGTCCAGGCGGCCCAGGAACTCCAGCTCGCCGTCGTTGCGCAGCCGCACCAGGTCGCCCGTCCTGTACAGCCGCTCGCCGGGAATCCCCGAGAACGGATCGGGCACGTAGCGCTCCGCCGTCAGGTCCGGCCGCCCCAGATAGCCACGGGAGATCCCCGCGCCGCCCAGGTACAGCTCGCCGGGAACCCCCGCCGGTGTCAGGCGCAGCCGGCGGTCCAGGATGTAGCCCCGGCTGTTGGTGAGAATCCTGCCGATAGTGGGCTCCCCCTCTGAGCCCACGTCGGCGACCGTCGAGAAGGTCGTGTCCTCCGAGGGGCCGTACAGGTTCAGCAGCCGCTCCACCGTGCCCAGGGCGTGGACCCGCCGCGCCAGCTCCCCCCGCAGCGGCTCGCCGCCCAGGTTGACCGTCTTCACCGACGCCGGCACGGCCCCCTGTCGCAGCAGCTCCGCCATGGCGGAAGGGACGGTGTCGATCAGCGTCACCTCGTCCCGCGCCGGTAGATCGGGCAGGGCCAGGGCGTTGTCGGCCAGGATCACCGTGCCGCCCCAGGCCAGCGGCGCGAACAGCTCGAAGACCGACATGTCGAAGCAGATGGAGGTCGAAGCCAGCACGCCCCGCAGCTCCTCGGGATTGAAGTAGTCCCGGGACCACCAGATCAGGGCCGAGGCGGTGCGATGCTCGATGGCCACGCCCTTGGGCCGTCCCGTCGAGCCCGAGGTGTAGATCACGTAGGCCAAGCGGCCCATGCGCACCGGCAGGGGCGCCAGCTCAGGATCATCCTCTTCGAAGAGCATCTCTTCAGTGATCACCACGGGCGCCTGCGAGTCCTCGAGAATGGCCTCGACGCGCTCGCGCGGGTAGGCCGGATCGATCGGCACGTAGGCGCCGCCGGCCTTGAGGATGCCCAGCATGGAGATCAACAGCTTCGGCGTGCGCTGGAGGAAGACGCCCACCCGCACCTCCGGCCCCACGCCCAGCGACCGCAGCCGCCGCGCCACGCGGTCGGCCCTCTCATTCAGCTCGCGGTAGGTCAGCCGCTCCGCGCCGCCGATCAGGGCGACGGCGTCGGGCGTCCGCCGCGCCTGGGCCTCGAAGAATTCGTGCAGCAGCATGTCGTCCGGCCACTCCGCGGTGTCCCCGGCCGACTCCGCCAGCAACTCTCCGATCTCGCCGGCGGTCAGCAGCGGCAGCTCGGAGAGCGGCTGGCCAGGATCGGCCGCGGCGGCCTCCAGCAGCGCGCGGTAGCAGCCGAGAAGCCGCTCCATGCTGACGGCGTCGAACAGATCGGCGGCGTACTCCAGGGAGCCCGCGAAGCCCTCCTCCGTCTCCCGCAGCAGCAGGGTGAGGTCGAAGCGCGAGACCCCGGCGTCGGCGTCCAGCGGCTCGGCGGACAGGCCGGGCAGCGCCAGCGGCGAGGCGGCGGCGTTCTGCAGCGCCAGCGAGGCCTGGAACAGGGGCGTGCGGCTCGGGTCCCGCTGTGGCGACAGCTCCTCCACCAGCTTCTCGAAGGGGACGTCCTGGTGCGACCAGGCCCCCAGCGTGAACGTCCGGGCGCGGCCCAGCAGCTCGCGGAAGACCGGATCGCCGGCGAGGTCGCCCCGCAGCACCAGCATGTTGACGAAGAAGCCGACCAGCGGCTCGGTCTCGATGCGGTTGCGGTTGGCCACCGGCGCGCCTACGGCCACGTCCTCCTGGCCGCTGAAGCGGGAGAGCAGCGCCTGGAAGGCGGCCAGCAGCAGCATGAACGGCGTCACCCCCTCGGCCTGCGCCCGCGCCCGCACGGCCTCGGCGAGGCTGCCGGTCAGCCGCGCCGGCAGGTAGGCGCCGCGCAGGCCGCGCACCGCCGGCCGCGGACGGTCGGCCGCCAGGTCCAGGGCCGGCGGCAGCCCGGCGAGGGCGGTCCGCCACCAGGCGAGCTGTCCCTCCAGGACCTCGTCCCGCAGCCAGCCCCGCTGCCAGACGGCGTAGTCGCCGTACTGGACGGCCAGCTCCGGCAGCGGCGACGGCCGCCCCGCCACGGCGGCGCCGTAGAGGGCCGACAGCTCGCGCAGGAAGACGTTGAGCGACCAGCCGTCGGAGGCGATGTGGTGGAGAGTGAGGACGAGCACGTGATCGCCCTCGCCCGCCCGCAGCAGCAGCGCCCGCGCCAGCGGGGCCGCCGTCAGGTCGAAGGGGGTCCGCGTCTCCTCCCGCGACAGCCGGTCGAGGGCCGTCGCCCGCGCCTCTTCGGGCAGGGCCGCGAGGTCGGCCACGGGCAGCTCGAAGGGACGCCAGGGAACGACCCGCTGCACGGGGCGGCCGGCCGCCTCCACGAAAACGGTGCGCAGGGCCTCGTGGCGGCGCACGATCTCCCCCAGGGCGGCGGCCAGGGCGGCCACGTCGAGCCGCCCCGTGAGCCGCGCCGCCGCCGGCAGGTTGTACAGCGGGCTGCCGGGGTCGAGGCGGTCGAGGAACCAGAGGCGCTCCTGGGCGAAGGACGGCGGCAGATCGCCACTCCTGTCCACGGGGAGCAGCGGCGGCTGCGCCAGGCCGGAGACGGCCCCCAGGGCCGCCAGCTCGCCGGCCAGGCCCGCCACCGTGGGCACCTCGAACATCCGCCGCAGGGGCAGCGAGATCCCGAGGGTCTCCCGCACCCGCGAGACCACCTGGGCGGCCAGGAGCGAGTGCCCGCCGAGGTCGAAGAAGCTGTCGTGGACGCCCACGCGCTCGACTTCCAGCACCTCGGCCCACAGGGAGGCCAGGGTCTCCTCGATGGGATTGCGCGGCGCCGCGTACCCGTCCGCCGCGCCGCCCGTCTCCGGGGCCAGGGCGGCCAGGGCGCGGCGGTCCACCTTGCCGTTGGGAGTCAGCGGCAGGGCGTCCAGGGCCACGAAGACCGAGGGCACCATGTACTCCGGCAGCTTCTCCTTGAGATATCCGCGCAGGGACGCGGCGTCCTCCCCACCCACCACGTAGGCGGCCAGCCGGCGGTCGCCGCCGTCGCCCAGGGCCAGCACCGCCGCGTCGCGGACTCCGGGGTGGGCGAGCAGCGCCGCCTCGATCTCCCCCAGCTCCACCCGGAAGCCGCGCACCTTCACCTGGTGGTCCAGGCGGCCCAGGAACTCCAGCTCGCCGTCGTTGCGCAGCCGCACCAGGTCGCCCGTCTTGTACAGGCGCTCGCCGGGGATGCCCGAGAACGGATCGGGGACGTAGCGCTCCGCCGTCAGGTCCGGCCGCCCCAGGTAGCCGCGCGAGATCCCCGCCCCGCCCAGGTACAGCTCGCCCGGCACCCCCGCCGGCGTCAGCCGCAGCCGCCGGTCCAGGATGTAGCCCCGGCTGTTGGTGAGGATCTTCCCGATCGTCGGCTCGCCCTCCGCGCCCACCTCGGCCACCGTCGAGAAGGTGGTGTCCTCCGAGGGGCCGTACAGGTTCAGCAGGCGCTCCACCGTTCCCACGGCGTGGACCCGCCGCGCCAGCTCCTTCCGCAGCGGCTCGCCGCCGAGGTTGACCGTCTTCACCGAGGCCGGCACGGCCCCTTGCCGCAGCAACTCGGCCATGGCGGAGGGGACGGTGTCGATCAGCGTCACCTCGTCCCGCGCCGGTAGATCGGGCAGGGCCAGGGCGTTGTCGGCCAGGATCACCGTGCCGCCCCACGCCAGCGGCGCGAACAGCTCGAAGACCGACATGTCGAAGCAGATGGAGGTGGAAGCCAGCACGCCCCGCAGCTCCTCGGGACTGAAATAGTCCCGGGACCACCACATCAGGGCCGAGGCGGTGCGGTGCTCGATGGCCACGCCCTTGGGCCGTCCCGTCGAGCCCGAGGTGTAGATCACGTAGGCCAGCCGGCCCATTCGCACCGGCAGGGGCGCCAGCTCCGGACTTTCCTCTTCGAGGAGCATCTCGTCGGTGATCACCACCGGCGCCTGCGAGTCCTCCAGAATGGCCTCGACGCGCTCGCGCGGGTAGGCCGGATCGATCGGCACGTAGGCGCCGCCGGCCTTGAGGATGCCCAGCATGGAGATCAACAGCTTCGGCGTGCGCTGGAGGAAGACGCCCACCCGCACCTCGGGGCCGACGCCCAGCGCCCGCAGCCGCCGGGCCACGCGGTCGGCCCGCTCGTTCAGCTCGCGGTAGGTCAGCCGCTCCGCGCCGCCGATCAGGGCCACGGCGTCGGGGGTTCGCTTCGCCTGCGCCTCGAAGAATTCGTGGAGCAGCACGTCCCCCGGCCACTCCACCGCGTCTCCCGCCACCCCGGTCAGGACCTGGGCGGCCTCGCCTGCGGTCATCAGGGGGAGATCCGCGATCTCGCGGTCCGGATCGGCCGCCGCGGCCTCCAGCAGCGTGGCGAGATGGCCCGCCATGCGCCGCGCCGTCCCGGCGTCGAAGAGGTCGGCGTTGAACTCGAGCCCTCCCGTCAGGGCGCCGTCCCCGGCGCCGGCCAGGGCGAGGATGAATTCGAACTTGGCCGTGCCGTTGTGGACGGGGATCGCCTCCGCTTCGATCCCCGGCAGGCGCAGCTCCACGCCGGGGCCGTCCTGGAGGGCGAGCACGACCTGGAAGAGGGGGGCGCGGGAGAGGTCGCGCCCCGGCGCCAGCTCGTCCACCAGCCGCTCGAAGGGGATGTCCTGATGGGCGTAGGCCCCCAGCACCCGCTCCCGCGTCCGCGCCAGGAGATCCGCGAACGTCCGCCCGGCGGCCGGCTCCAGCCGCAGGGGGAGGGTGTTGACGAAGAAGCCGATCAGGCCTTCCACGCCGGCGGGACGGTCGGCGAACGGCGAGCCGATCGCCAGGTCCTCCGCGCCCGACCAGCGCTGGAGGACGGCGGCCCAGGCGGCGAGCAGGGTCATGAAGGCCGTGGCTCCCCGCCGGCGGGCCAGGCCGCCGACCAGCCCCAGCGCCAGCGCCACCGGCACGGCGCCGCCGCGGAAGGTCTGCGCCGGCGGGCGCGGCCGGTCCGTGGGCAGGTCCAGGGCCGCCGGCATGCCGGCCAGCTCGCCGCGCCAGAAGGCCAGGCGGACCTCCAGCGCCTCCCCGGCCAGCCAGCCGCGCTGCCAGACGGCGTAGTCGGCGTACTGGAGCGGCGGCCCCGGCAAGGGCGCCCCCGCGTAGAGGGCCGCCAGCTCGTCGAACAGGATCCCCATGGACCAGCCGTCCGCCGCGATGTGGTGCAGGGTCAGCAGGAGGACATGGTCGTCCGCGCCCACGCGGGCCAGGACCGCCCGGACCAGCGGACCGCGCTCCAGGTCGAACGGCCGCCGCGCCTCCTCGGCCGCCAGCCGCACCGCCCCGGCCTCGTCCGTCTCGATCCAGCGCAGCTTCAGGGAGGGCTCGGGGGAGACGACCTGCCGGGACTGGCCGGCCTCCTCCACGAAGGTGGTGCGCAGCGACTCGTGCCGCCGCGCGACCTCCCGCAGGGCGCCGCCCAGGATGCCGGCGTCGAGCGGGCCGCGCAGCCGCAGGGCGATCGGGACGTTGTAGACCGCGCCTCCCCCTTCGAACCGCTCCAGGAACCACAGGCGCTCCTGGGAGAAGGAGAGGGGCAGGGCCCCCTCGCGGGGGACCGGGACCAGCGGCGGGGCCGCGGGCACGGCGCCATCGCGGCGGGCGTTCTCGATCTCCCGCGCCAGCTCCGCCACCGTCGGATGGGCGAAGAGGTCCGCCAGCGGCAGCTCCACGCCGAAGGCGTCGCGCAGCCGGGCGACCAGCCGCGCGGCCAACAGGGAATGGCCGCCCGCCGCGAAGAAGTCCTCGTCCACTCCCACCCGCTCGCGGCCCAGCAGCCCGGCCCAGATCCCGGCCACCAACTCCTCCACCGGCGTCCGCGGCGCGCCCGCCGTCCCCTCCCGGTCCTCCCACTCGGGATCGGGCAGGGCCTTGCGGTCGACCTTGCCGTTGGGCGTCAGGGGCAGGGCCGGCAGGACCACGAAGGCGGCGGGGATCATGGCCTCTGGCAGGGTGCGGCGCAGGAAGTCCCGCAGCTCCGCCGCCGCCGGCAGGCCTTCCCGGCCCGCCAGCCAGGCCACCAGCCGCTTCTCCCCGGCGTGCTCGCGGGGAAGGACGGCCGCTTCCCGCACTCCCGGATGGGAGAGGAGCGCCGCCTCGACCTCGCCCGGCTCGATACGGACGCCGCGGATCTTGACCTGCTGGTCGATGCGCCCCAGGTAGTCAATCCGCCCGTCCGGCCGGAAGCGGGCCAGATCGCCCGTGCGGTAGAGCCGGGAGCCGGGCGGGCCGAACGGATCGGGCACGAACCGCTCGGCGGTCAGATCCGGACGGCCGAGGTAGCCGCGGCCCACGCCGGCGCCGCCGGCGCAGAGCTCGCCGGGCACGCCGGGCGGCACGAACTGGCCGCGCCGGTCGAGGATGTGGACGCGGCAGCCCGCGAGAGGAAGGCCGAGGTCCGGCGGGCCCTCTCCTTCAGCATCGACCACGCCCGCGGTGACCGCCACCGTGCACTCGGTGGGGCCGTAGGCGTTGATCAGGCCCCAGGCCGCGCCGGGCGCGGGGCGACCCTGGAGACGGTCGCCGCCGGTCCAGAACCAGCGCAAGGCCAACCCTTCCGGCAGGGGCTCGCCGAGGACGACCTCCATGAGCGGCGTGGGGAGGAAGCAGACAGTGATCCCCTGGCGGGCCAGCCAGGAGGCAATTGTCCCGGGCGCGCCCAGGACTCCCTCGGGGAGGAACGCGACGGCCGCCCCCGCCGCCAGGCTGGGCCAGACCTCCGCCACGGCGGCGTCGAAACCGGGGGCCGCCGCCTGCGACAGCCGGTCCTCCGGCCCGAGACCGAGCAGCCGCCCGTAGGCGGCGGCCAGGTTGGCCAGGCCGGCGTGCCGCACCGCGACCGCCTTGGGCCGGCCCGTGGAGCCGGAGGTGAAGATCAGGTAGGCCAGCCCCTCAGGGTCGATCGGGACGGTCGGGACCGCCGGGCACGCCTCGTCCGCCTCGCCCTCCAGGACCTCCAGATCCTCCCCGGTCAACACGATCCGCGCACCGGCGTCCGCGATCAGCGACGCCAAGCGCTCCGCCGGATGGGCGGGGTCCAGGGGCAGGTAGGCCGCGCCCGCCTTGAGCACGGCCAGCCAGGCGACCACCATGGCCGGCGACCGCTCCATGCGCACCGCCACCACCTGCTCGGGTCCGGCGCCGCGCCGGATCAGCGCGCCGGCCAGGCGGCCGGCCAGGCGGTCCAGCTCGCCGTAGGTGAGGGTCTCGTTTTCTGAGATCAGCGCCGGCCGGTCCGGCGTCCGCGCCGCCCATTCCGCGATCCGCTCGTGGATCAGGAACGGGGCCGCCGCCGGCGCCGTGGCGCTCCACTCGTTCAGCAGCAGCCGGCGCTCGGATTCCGTCAGCAGCGGCAGCTCCGAGAGACGCGCCTCCGGATGGGCCGCGATCCCCCGCAGGAGCACCCGGAAATGAGCCAGCAGGCGTTGAACGGTGGCGGCGTCGAAGAGGTCCGCGGCGTACTCGGCGCGGGCCTCGAAGCCGTCAGGGGTCTCGTCCACGAAGACCGTGAGGTCGAACTTGGCGGTGCCGGTGTGGACCTCCTCCACCCGCGCCGGCAGGCCGGGGGCCAGCTCCAGCGGCGGCTGGGCGTTCTGGAGGGCGAAGACGACCTGCGCCAGCGGCGGCCGGGAGAGGTCGCGGCCGGGGGCCACCGCCTCCACCACCCGCTCGAAGGGGACGTCCTCGTGGGCCAGGTCCTCCAGCGCCGGCCGCTGGTTGCGCTCCAGCAGCTCCTCGAAGGTGGGATCGCCGGAGAGATCCGCCCGCAGGGCCAGGAGGTTGACGAAGAAGCCGACCAGCCCCTCCAGCTCCCGCCGGCCCCGGCCGGCCGCCGGCGCGCCCACCAGCAGGTCCTCGCGGCCGGTGTAGCGGCCGAGCAGGGCCTGGAAGGCGGTCAGCAGGACCATGAACGGGGTCGCCCCCTTGCGCCGCGCCGCCTCCACCGGGCCGAGGTCCAGCCGTTCCATGCCGCCGCGGAAGCTCTGCCGGGCCGGCCGGAGCCGGTCGGCGGGCATCTCCAGAACGGTGGGCGCCCCCTCCAGCCGGCGCCGCCAGTAGCCGAGGCGCTCCTCCAGGGTTTCGGAGAGCTCGCGTCGCTGCCAGGCCGCGTAGTCGGCGTACTGCACCGGCAACTCCGGCAGCTCCTCCCCCCGGTACAGGGCCGCCATCTCGCGCAGCAGCACCCCGGTGGACCAGCCATCGGTGACGGCGTGGTGGACCGTCAGGCAGAGCCAGTGGTGATCCGGCGCCAGCCGCAGCAGCAGCCCCCGGGCCAGGGGCCCCTCTTGGAGGTCGAAGGCGCGCGCCGCCGACGCCGACGCGCGCCGCCGGGCCGCCGCCTCGGGCTCCTCCGCCCCCGCCAAGTCCTCGGTTTCAAGGGCGAAGCCATCCGACCGATCCGTCGGATTCCAAATTCGCTGCACCGGGCCGCCCGCCACCTCCGGGAGCGTGGTGCGCAGCGCCTCGTGCCGGCGCGCGACGCTGTCCAGCGCCGCCGAAAGGGCCGGCACGCTCAGCGGCCCGCGCAGCCGCAGCAGCGCCGGCACGTTGTAGACCGGCAGGCCGGGGGTCAGGCGCTCCAGGAACCAGAGGCGCTCCTGGGCGAAGGAGACCGGGAAGTCGCAGCCGTCCCGGGGCAGGAGGGGGATTGCCCTCTCAGACTGGCTCTCCTCCACGAGGGCCGCCAGCTCGGCCAGCGTGGCGCTGGCGAAGACCTGGGCCAGGGTGATCTCGACGCCCAGCTCCTCCTGGAGGCGGGCGGTCATGCGGGCCGCCAGCAGCGAGTGGCCGCCGAGGTCGAAGAAGCTGTCCCGCGGACCGATCCGCTCGACGCCCAGGAGGCCGGACCAGATTGCGGCCAGCCGGCTTTCGGTGGCGGTGCGCGGGGCTTCGCCGTCCCCCGATTCGCGGGCCGGATCGGGGAGGGCCCGGCGGTCGAGCTTGCCGTTGGGCGTCAGCGGCAACGCCGGCAGGGTCAGGAAGGCGGCGGGCACCAGGGCCTCGGGCAGGGTGCGGCGCAGGAAGTCCGCCAGCTCCCGGGTGTCGATCCCATCGCTCCCGGGCACCACCCAGGCCACCAGGGCCGGCCCGCCGGCGCCGAACGGACGCGCTTCCACCACCGCCTCGCGCACGTCCGGATGCGCGGCGAGCGCCGCCTCGACCTCTCCCAGCTCGACGCGGACGCCGCGGATCTTCACCTGCCGGTCGATCCGCCCCAGGCAGTCCAGGCAGCCGTTCGGCCGGAAGCGGGCGAGATCCCCCGTGCGGTAGAGCCGCGCCCCGGGCTCGCCCGAGAAGGGATCGGGGATGAAGCGCTCGGCGGTCAGCGCGGGCCGACGCAGGTAGCCGCGGCCGACGCCCAGACCGCCGACGCACAGCTCGCCCGGCGCGCCCATCGGGACCGGCTCGCCATGGGGACCGAGCAGGTAGGCCCGCGCGCCGGGGACCGGACGGCCGATGGCCGGCGACGCCGAGCCGGGCAGGCCCGCCTCCGGCACCACCGCCCAGGTGCTGACCACCGCGCACTCGGCCGGACCGTAGAGGTTGAACAGCCGGAAGGGCATGTCCGGCCGGGGCGCCCGCCGCAGCCGGTCGCCGCCCACGCCGAGGTTGCGCAGCCGGGTGGCCGCCAGCGCCGGCTCCTCCAGCAGCGCCTCGCCCAGCGGGGTCGGCGGGAAGCCGGTGGTGATCCCCTTCTCCGCCAGCCAGGCCGCCAGCCGCGCCGGGGAAATCCGGGTCTCCTCGTCCGGCACGTGCAGGCTCGCGCCCGCCGCCAGCGCCGTCCACACCTCCCAGACCGAGACGTCGAAGGACGGGCTGACGACCTGCATGGCGCGGTCGGCCGGCGTCAGGTCGTAGAGGTCCAGGATGACCCAGCGCACCAGGTTCGAGAGGCTGGCGTGGGAGATCTGCACCCCCTTGGGCTGACCCGTCGAGCCCGAGGTGTAGATGACGTAAGCGCAGCTCTCCGCCGCCAGCGGCACGGCCAGGTCGCCCGGATCGCCGGAGCCATAATGGGAGTCCGGATCGTCCAGGCAGACCGCCCGCGCCCCGGCGCCCGCCGGCAGCCGGTCGAGGAGGCCGCGGCGGGTGAGCAGGACGGGCGCCCCGGAATCCTCCAGCAGGTACGCCAGCCGCTCGGCCGGGTACGAGGGATCGATGGGGAGATAGGCGCCGCCGGCCTTGAGCACGGCCAGCAACGCCACCGCGAAGGCGGCGGAACGCTCCAGGCAGACCGCCGCCGGGACCTCCGGCGCCACGCCCAGCTCGCGCAGGCGCCAGGCCAGCCGGTTGGCCCGCGCGTTCAGCTCGCCGTAGGTGAGGACCGTGACGCCGTCGTCGACCGCCAGCCGGCCCGGAGCCCGCCGGGCCTGCGCCTCTACCAGGCGGTGGACGAACGCGGAGTCCCGCCGGCCCGGCTCGGACCGGCTCCACAGCTCCAGCACCTGCCGGCGCTCGGCCTCGGGCATCAGGTCCAGCTCCGAGACCCGCCGCCCCGGCTCCGCCGCCAGCGACCGCAACAGCTCGGCGAAGCGGCCCAGGAACCGCCTGGCGGTGGCGAGGTCGAACAGATCGGAGTCGAACTGGAGCGAGAGGGCGAGGCCGCCGTCCAGCTCGGCCGCCATGGGCATCAGGTCGAACTGCGAGGCGGGAGAATCGAGGGAGACCGACTCCAGGGTCAGCCCGTCCAGCTCCAGCCGGGCGCCGGCCTCGCCCACGGCGAAGGCCGCCAGGGCCTCCAGGTCCGGCGCCGGCGACTTCTGGAGGGCGACCACGGTCTGCATCAGCGGCGGCCGGCCCGGCTCGCGCTCCGGCTGCAGACGCTCGGCCAGCAGGCCGAAGGGGAAATCGCCGTGCGCGATGGCGTCCAGGGTGGCGGCCCGCAAGCGGCCCAGCAGCTCCCCGGCCGCGGGGTCCCCCGCGAGATCCGCCCGCAGCGGCACCGGGTTGACGAAGTACCCGACCACGCCGCCCAGCCGGCCGGTCGGCCGGCCCGTGGTGGGGATGCCCACCAGGAAGTCCTCCTGGCCGGTGTGGCGGGCCAGCAGAGCGGACCAGGCCGCGGTCAGCGCCACGAACAGCGTGCAGCCCCGGGCTTCGGCCATGGCGCGCAGGCGCGCCGAGACGTCCGCGTCCAGGCGGCGGAAGAGCGTGCCGCCCCGGAAGCCCTGGCTCAAGGGGCGGGGACGGTCGGTCGGCAGGTCCAGGGGCGGCGCGCCGGCCAGGCGGTCCCGCCACCAGGCCCACAGCTCCTCGCCCCAGGGGCTTTCCAGCCGCCGCTCCTGCCAACGGGCGAAATCGGTGTAGTGAAGGACAGGCGCCGGCAGGCCGGCGTCTTCGCCGTCCCTGTAGAACGCTCCCAGCTCCCGCACCAGCACCGCCAGGGACCAGAAGTCGGCCGTCACGTGGTGGACCGCCAGGACCAGCCGCGCGCCGTCCTCGCGGTCGAAGAGGGCGGCCCGGAAGACCGGTCCCCGCTCCAGGTCGAAGGGCCGGAAGGCTTCCTCCTGCATGCGGCGGCGCAGCTCCTCCTCGCTCCAGCCGCGGGCGTCCTCCCGGAGGAAAGCGGCCGCAATCCGCTCGGGGATGCGCTGCACCGGCCCTGCGGGCGTGGAGGCGAAGGTGGCCCGCAGCCCGGGGTGGCGGTCCATCAGGGACTGGAGGGCGCGCCGCAGGCGCCCCGGGTCCACCTCGCCCACGATGCGGGCCGCGCCGGCGATGTTGTAGGCGGCGCTCTCCGGCGCCAGGCGGTGGAGGATCCAGATCGACCGCTGGCCCCAGGAGAGAGGGAATTCGCCGGCGCCGGGGCCCTGCGTCAATCCGGCGGCGGCCTCCGCGGGCTCGGCCTCCAGCATCCGCAGCGCCGCCTCTCGCAGGGACATCCCCTCCAGCAGTCCGGCGATGGGCAGCGCCACCCCCATCTCGTCCTCGACGGCGTTCTTCAGCTCCACCGCCACCAGGGAGTCCATGCCGAAGCCGGAGAGCGGCTTCTCGGGATCGATGCGATCAATGCGGGCGCCGTCCACCTTCGCCAAGCGGGCGAAGGCGCGGCGCAGCCAGCGCTCGGCCAGGTCCAGCCGCTCGCCCGGCGGGGCCGCCAGCAGGGCGTCGCGGAGGGGACCCTCGGCGGCCTCGGGCTCGGCCGCGGCGTCCAGGCGGCTGCGGCCCAGCGGGCTCAGCTCGCCGGATAGATAAAGGTCGCGGCATCCCCGGCGCTGGATCTTGCCGCTGGTGGTGCGGGGCACGCCGCCCTGGGAAACCAGCACCACCTCGTGGACCAGGGTCTCGTGCTCCTCGGCCACGGCGCGGCGCACGGCTTCCGCCACCTCGTCCAGCCCGCCGGCGTGGCGGTCCACCTCGTGGACCACCACCAGCCGCTCCTCGCCGGCCACGTCCACGGAGAAGGCCGCGCCCACCGCGCCCCGCAGGGCCGGATGGCTGCGCTCCGCCGTCAGCTCGACGTCCTGGGGATAGTGGTTGCGCCCGCGGAGGATGATGAGGTCCTTGATGCGGCCGGTGATGAACAGCTCGCCGCCGTCCAGGAAGCCCAGGTCGCCGGTGCGCAGGTAGGGACCGTCGCCGTCCGGCAGCCGGGCGCCGAAGGTGCGCTCCGTCTCCTCGGGACGGTTCCAGTAGCCACGGGCCACGCTCTCCCCGGCCACCCAGATCTCGCCCACGCCGCGCGGCGGGCAGGGGACGCCCGTCTCCGGGTCCACGACGGCGACGCGCAGGTCCAGCAGGACCTGGCCGCTCCCCACCAGCTCCCGGCCGGCGCCGGGCTCGGCCCGGTGGGCGGCCAGGGCGTCCGCGTCGTAGCTCCGCGCCGCCGGCGGCTCGTCCGGCCGGCCGCCCGAGACCATCAGCGTGGCCTCGGCCAGGCCGTAGCAGGGATAGAGCGCCTCGCGGCGCAGGCCCGCCGGGGCGAACGCCTCGGCGAAGCGGGCCAGGGTCTCCGCCCGCACCGGCTCGGCGCCGTTGAAGGCCACCCGCCAGGACGACAGGTCCAGCCGCTCCCGCTCGGCGGCCGGCACCTTGCGCAGGCAGAGGTCGTAGGCGAAGTTCGGCCCGCCGCTGGTGGTGCCCCGGTATTTCGACACCGCCCGCAGCCACCGCGCCGGGTTCTGGAGGAACGCCACCGGCGACATCAGCACGCAGGGCGCCCCCACCCAGGTGGCCTGGAGGAGGTTCCCGATCAGCCCGAGGTCATGGTAGAGCGGCAGCCAGCTCACGAAGACCGAGTCCTCGCCGTGCTCGCAGGCCGCCTGGATCACCCGCTGGTTGTGGGCCAGGTTGGCGTGGGAGACCATGACCCCCTTGGGAGTGGAGGTCGAGCCGGAGGTGTACTGGAGGAAGGCGACGGCGTCCCCCGGCAGCTCCGGGTCGCGCCACTCGGCCGCCCGCTCGCGGGGGATCTCGTCCGTGCACAGCCAGGGCAGGGCGGGCATCCCCGCCTTGGCCAGCCAGCCGGCCACCCGCGCCGAGGCGGCGGTGGTGGAGAGGGCCGCCGCCGGCTGCGAATCCTCCAGGATGGCTTGCAGACGCGGCAGCAGGCGGGCGGACCGCGGCGGATAGGCCGGCACCGCGATCACCCCGGCGTAGAGGCAGCCGAAGAAGGCGGCCACGAAGTCCAGGCCCGGGGGGAAGAGCAGCAGCGCCCGGTCCCCGGCGCGGCATGTCCGGCGCAGGGCCGCCGCGATAGCCCGCGCCCGCTCGTCCAGCTCGCGATAATCGAGACTGCCGGCCTCCTCCTCGCCGTCCGCCAGGAAGGTGTAGGCCCGCCGCTCCGGGGTCAGCGCCGCCCGCAGCCGCAGGGCCTCAGCGAGTGTCGCCGCGCCTTCGTAGGGGATTGTCTCGGAGATCTCCGTCATCCGGCTGGGCTCCACTGATAATCGATCCAACCCGCTGTCCAGGCGCACTCCCATCGAACGAGGACACGTATCAGGGGCCCTCCACCGAAGACCAGTGGCGTGGAAACTTTGCAACAGGACCGGTTCGAGAGGCTGCTAGCGCCTGTCAGGCCGGTGAGGGGAAATGAATTAAAGCTCCGCTCGAACAATTTACGGATGGCGAAACCGAATCGGATTCATGGGTTTTATGAACCTAATGTCGTCCTCTACCTAAGTGCAGCTTCAAGGAAATTCGGGACAGGGCGTTTCCATCATCACGCGGGGCCAACTCCGCCCTGCCTTGGGCCGCCGCTGCCCCGGCGGGAGATGCGGCGGCCCTCGCGGGTACGGGAACGCCCCTGGCGGGGCTCTGACGGCCCCCGATCAGGCGGGTCCGGCCCGACCAGGGGGAGAGGCGCCCCTCGCGAGGGGCGGAGCCGCCTTTGCGGGGGCGGCGTTGCCCCCGCCGGGGGTGCGGCCGCCCTTCCGGGACGGGAACGGGCCCCGCCTCCACGCTTCTAAAGGATGAGAAGGGCCGGGGGCGGATCTCGGGGGGCGATCCTATCCCAGGCGGGGATTGTTCCTCACTTGCTTTATTCCCATGGACTCACCCCGGATTTTATGCTACGGTCACATTAAAGCTGTTCGTTTCGCTTCCTTGGAGGGAATCATGCTCCGTCTCCGTCTTCGCTGGGCTGTTCTGCTGAGCTGGACCGTCCTGGCCGCCCTCTATCCGTCCACCGGACAGGGCCAGGGCGTGATCTGTACCCAACGGGACGACCAGCTCTGTTTCCAGGGCGGACGTTTCGTGGCCACGGTCGACTGGCAGATCCCGGGCGGCCGGTCCGGGCACGGGCACGCGGTGCCCCTGACCGCTGACACCGGACTGTTCTGGTTCTTCGACAACTCCAACGTCGAGCTGGTCCTCAAGGTGCTCGACGGGCGGCCGGCGAACGGCCATTTCTGGGTCTACTACGGCGGCCTCTCCGACGTGGCGTACACCCTCACCGTCTTCGATCTCCACACCGGGGCGCGGGAGGTCTACCGCAACCGTCCGGGACGGCTGGTCAGCCGCTCCCACACCAGCGCCTTCCTGCCCGAGGCCCCGGGAATCCCCACCGACACCGCGTCCCTGCCGTCGTCCCGCCTGCTGCGCCAGGGGTCCGAATTCCAGTCCAACGTCACCTCCCAGGGGGATCAGCGCTCCCCCGCCGTGGCCCTGGGGCCGGACGGCGGGTTCATGGTGGCGTGGACGGACAAGAATCCCGAGACCACCCTGCGGGACGTCTTCGGCCGGTTCTACGGCCCCACGGGACAGCCGCTGACGGGCGAGGTCCGGCTGCGTGCCTCGATCAACGGCGATCCGCCCAACGCGCGCCTGGCCGCCAGCCGCACCGGTGAATACATGGCGGTGTGGCTGGACGGTCCCGCCCTTTTCGGGCGCCTCTTCGGCGCCGACGGGACGCCCCTCACCGGCGAGATCAGGATCGGCGCCGGCCCAGGAAGCCCGTTCTCTCCGTCGGTCACCGCGGATCCCGCGGGCGGCTTCCTCGTGGCCTGGGTGAACGTCCTCGGGATCCCCGACAGCCCGTGGCCGATCCGCTGGCAGCGGTTCGACAACCAGGGCCAGCGGGTGGGCCTCGAGCTCGGCATCGAACGGCCGTCCCCCGGCCTGCCCGCCGTAGCGGGGTCCCCGGACGGCGGCTTCGTGCTGGTGTGGAACGAAGGCGCCGAGGTCTTCGGGACCGACATCCTGGCGCTGCGCCTCGACGAGACGGGCGTCCCCCTCCACAGCCAGGCGTTGCGGGTCAACACCGACGACGTCCGCCGCTACGCGGGGTCCCACCAGTTCCTGACGCCGCTCTTCCACCCGGACGGCGATTTCTCCATCGTCTGGGGGACCTCCGCCTTCCTGCCCTTCCCCGGCGCCGCGGGGGTCTACGCCCGCAGGTATGACGCTCTGGGCCGGCCGGTCACCCCCGTGGTCGCGCTCCGGACGGGCCTCCAGGGCGTCGACGCGAGACCCGCCGCCGCCGCTCTCCCTTCCGGGGAAAGCCTGGTGGTCTGGTTCGAGGACGGCCTCATCCCGGACCCCGACGGCGGCCTCTACGGCCAGCTCTTCAACAGCTCCTGGTCTCCGGTGGGCGGCGCGAGCCGCGTCAACACCTATACGGCGGACCAGCAGACCGAAGCGGCCCTGGCCGTGGACGCCGGCGGCGGCATCGTCGCCGCCTGGAGCAGCGGTTACGAAGACATCGGCATCCTCACGCCCCCCGGCGTCGGCCAGGGGACGCAGGACGGCGAGTTCTTCGGCGTCTTCGGCCAGCGCTTCACCCTGGCGAGCTGCGCCCTGAACGAGACCCAGCTCTGCCTCGGCGGACGCTTCCGGGTCGAGGTCCAATTCACCGATCCGCGGACGGGCCAGCCGGGGACGGCGCGCGCCGTCCCCCTGACCAGCGACACGGGCGCCTTCTGGTTCTTCGGCGACGCCAACGCCGAGCTGGTCATCAAGGCGCTGGACGGCAGGACCGTCAACGGCCATTATTGGATCTACTACGGCGCCCTTTCCGACGTTCAGTACACCATCACCGTCACCGATACCCTGACCCACACAACCAAGACCTACGACAACCCGCGCGGCCGGCTGGCCAGCCGGGCGGATATCGGAGCTTTCTAATGCGAGCAGTATTCCGCGTTCTCCCCCTCGTCCTCCTCCTCGCGGCGGCCTTCCCCGCCCTGGGCGCCGCCCAGAGCTGCGCCGCCACCGACACCCGGCTCTGCCTCCAGGGCGGCCGCTTCCAGGTGGAGGTCGACTGGACCGTCCCCGGGCTGGGCTCCGGTCCCGGCCACGCCGTGCCGCTGACCAGCGACACCGGCACCTTCTGGTTCTTCAGCAACTCCAACGTCGAGCTGGTCATCAAGGTCCTGGACGGCCAGACGGTCAACGGCAACTTCTGGGTCTACTACGGCGGGCTCTCCGACGTCGCCTACAGGATCACCGTCACCGACACGCGGACGACGATGAAGCGGACCTACGAGAACCCCCCGGGTAAGCTGGTGAGCCGGGCCGACACCGAGGCCTTCAAGGCGGAGCCCCCGGCCCCGCTCATCGCCGAGGCCCTCGCGATCGAGCCCGACTCGCCGGTGGACCCCTCGCTGCCGCCGTCGCCCCTGCTGCGGCAGGGGCCGGAGATCCCCGTCAACCTCACCACACCCTATTTCCAGCAGCAGTCGTCGGTGGCGATCGGCGCCGACGGCGGCTTCCTGGTGGTCTGGGTGGACAACGGCCTGATCCGCGGGCGCTGGTTCGACGCCGCGGGACACCCCCGGACCGGCGAGGTCACGATCAACGCCGGAAACGCGGCGTGGTCGCCCCGAGTCGCCGCCAGCCCCACCGGCGGATTCATGGTCGTCTGGACCGAAGCCGACGACCTGTTCGCCCGCGTCTACGGAGCGGACGACCAATCGCTCGGGGCCCCGTTCCGCATCGGCTCCGACGCCAATGGAAGCCAGAGCTCGCCGGCGGTCGTGACGAACGCCGCGGGCGGCTTCCTGGTGGCCTGGAAGGACGCCGGGAACACCCGGACGCGGCGCTTCAGCGCCCAGGGGGACCCGCTGGGGCAGGAAGCGGCCTTCGAACGCACGGAGAGCGCTTTCCGCCTGGCGGCCTCGCCGGCGGGCGGGTACGCGCTGGCCTGGACGGTCGCCAACGGATTCCTGCAGACGGACGTCCGGGCCCGGCGCCTCGACGCTCTCGGCCAGCCGGCCGGCCAGCCCTTCGCGGTCAGCACGAACGGCTTCTCGCGCCTGCCCGGCTATCACGACCACCCCGTGCCGGTCTTCCACGCGGACGGCGGGTTCTCCATCGTCTGGACGACCTACGCCTACGTGGGCACCATCCCGGACAACGTCCAGGGCCTGTACGCCCGGAGGTACGGCGCGGACGGGCAGCCGGCGGGCGATGCGGTCCAGCTCCAGTTCAGCTCCGGCCCCAGCGTCACCCCGCCGTCCGCCGCCCTCCTCCCCTCCGGCGACGTCCTGGTGGTCTGGCACCAGTGGGCCATCCCGGAAGATCCCGACGGCGGCCTCTTCGGGCAGATCTTCGACGGCGCCTGGAAGCCCCGGTCCGCCGCGGCGCGGATCAACACCTTCACGGCCGACGAGCAGATCGAGCCCGCCGTGGCCGTGAGCGGCCAGGGCGACGTGGTCGCGACCTGGACCAGCGGCCGGGGGGAGCTGCCGATCCTGCCGCCTTCGGGATATGGCGAAGGGACGCAGGACGGCCACTACTACGGCGTCTTCGGCCAGCGCTTCGCCCTCGCCACCGCGAGCTGCGCCACGGCGACCACCCAGCTCTGCCTCGGCGGGCGCTTCCGGGTGGAGGTCCGCTTCACCGACCCGCGCAACGGCCAGCCCGGCGACGCGCACGCCATCCCCCTGACCAGCGACACCGGCGCCTTCTGGTTCTTCAACGCGGAGAACGTCGAGCTGGTCCTCAAGGTCCTGGACGGCCGGACGGTCAACGGCCATTTCTGGGTCTATCAAGGCGCCCTCTCCGACGTGGCCTACACGATCACGGTCGAGGACACCGAGACCGGCGAGACGAAGACCTACGAAAACGCGCCCGGACGGCTGGTCAGCCGGGCGGACGTGGAGGCGTTCCCGCTTCCCTGAGGAAAGGAATTTTCTGTTTTCACCATATCCTGTCAGGAGGAGAAGATGAGGATGAGTGTGAAGGGCCTGATCTCCCGGGGTCTCCTCGCCGCCCTCGCGGGCGCGCTCCCCGCCTCCGCCGCCGAGCTCGTCCCGGCCGGACCGGAGACCGTCATGACTCCGTCCGCGGAGGGCTTCCAGTATGCCCCCTCCCTGGCCTCTCTGGGTCCGGCCGGCATGGTCGCGGTCTGGGTCGAGGACGACGACACGGGAGGGGCCATCAAGGCCCGCTTCCTGGACACCGCCGGAGCTCCCGTTCCCGGCGAGATCGTGCTGCATCCCGGCGCGTCGGTCCTTTCCTATCTGAACTACCCGGAGGTGGCCGGCAGCCCCAACGGCAGCTTCGCCGCGGTCTGGGTGGATCAGAACCGGATCGTGGGGCGGCATTTCAAGAGCAGGAGCGACCCGGGAACCAGCCTGCGGATCAGCCCTTCGGGGGACAGGATCCACCGCGGCCCCAGCGTGGCCATGGACGCCGCCGGCAACTTCGTGGTGGTCTGGTACGAAGACAGCCTCTTCAGCCTGGATCAGCGGCTCTTCGTCCGGCGCTTCGGCGCGGACGGCCTGCCGCTGGGCGATCCGGTGCGGGTGGACGAAACGCTGATCGGACCCGCCCACTACCAAAGCAACGGGTATCCGAGGGTGGCGATCCATTCCGACGGCAGCCTTCTCGTGACCTGGGACTCCTCAGGGGGAGTCAGGGCGAGGCGCTTCAACGGGCCGAGCCAGACCTGGTCGTCCGAAATCGAAGCCGGTTACGGGGCGCTGGCCGTTCCGGTCCTCTATCCGGAAGGGGACGGCGCCATCGTCTGGGTCGACAACGGCAAGGTCCGCCTCCGGGCCGTGAACGGCGGCGGGGCCTTCCAGGATCCTCCCGTGGAAGTTGGTCTGTACTCCGACCGCACGTCCAACGACTCCTCCTCACCTTCCGTCGCCCTCGACCGGTCCGGCAACGCCCTGGTGCTTTGGACTACTTTGAAGCCCACGGCGCAGCCCTACGAGTACCGCTACGGCATCCAGGGCCGCCTCTTCGACCGTTTTCTGCAGCCCCGCGGCGACGCCTTCCTGGTCACCCCCGGCAACTTCGACGAGAGCGATCCGGCCGTGGCCGCCTCTCCCGCCGGCGGCTTCGTGGCTCTGTGGACCAGCGGCTACTTCCCGCCTTCCTACTTCCCCATTCCCGTCCCGACGCAGATCGTGCAGCGGCACGGCCAGGACGGCGAAGGCTTCGGCGTCCTCGGCCGGGGCTTCGCCGGCCTCTGCGCCACCGACGCGGAGACCCTCTGCCTGGGACCCGGCGGCCGCTTCGCGGCGCGGGTCGCCTGGCGCAAGCGCTCCGGCGAGGAGGGCACGGGCAAGCCCCTGGCGCTGTCCAAGGACACCGGAAGCTTCTGGTTCTTCGGTCCGGACAACCTGGAGCTGATGGTCAAGATGATCGACGGCCAGGAGGTCAACGGCCACTTCTGGGTCTACTCCGGGGCCCTCTCCGACGTCGAGTACACGCTGACGGTCCGCGACACGGTCACCGGCGCGGAGAAGAGCTACCGCAATCCGCAGGGCCGGATCGCCAGCCGGGCGGACGTCGAAGCGTTTCCGTCCGCGGCGGTGCTGGACTACGACACGCCCGTCGGAGGCGCCGCGGCGGCCCTCTTCCTGGGGGACCAGGGGCGGTTCCGCGTCTCCGTCGAGTTCCACCATCCCTTGCAGAACGACGCGGTCGTCCAGGCGAAGGCGATTCCCCTGACCGGGGACACCGGCGCCTTCTGGTTCTTCAACGCCAGAAACATCGAGCTGATGATCAAGATCCTGGACGGCCGCTCCGTCAACGGCCGCTTCTGGGTCTACTACGGGGCGCTGTCCGACGTGCGGTACACGATCACGGTGACGGACACCGTCACCCAGACGACAAAGACGTATGAGAACACGCCCGGACGGCTGGTCAGCCGTGCGGACGGGGAGGCTTTCTGATCGCGACCTGAAGGAGGGATTTCATGGTTTCAGGAGTCCTGTCCAGGTGCTATCTCTCACTTTTGCTGGGGGCGGCGCTGGCCGCTCCCCTCGCCGCGGCCGAGCCGCCGGTGCGCACGCGCGGCGAGGAGTTCCAGGCCAACGCCACCTTCCTGGGAGACCAGTTCAATCCGGCCGTGGCCAGCCAGCCCGGCCGCTCCATGGTGGTCTGGGTCGATGAGTTCCAGGGACTCCAGGGCCGGGTCTTCGACGACCTGGGCCGGTCGGTCTCGCCGGAGCTGACCGTAGACGGCGGGGTTGCGATCCCCCAGATCGCCGCCGATGCCTATGGCGGCTTCCTGGTCGCCTGGGTCAAGCCATATGGTACGTCCGTAATGGCGCAGCGCTACGACGCGAACGGCGAGCCTCTGGGCCCGCGGCTCACGATCTACAGCGCCAGCAGCCATCCGTCTCCCTCTTCCAACGAATCCCTGCTCGACATCGGCTTGGTCTCACGGGGGACCGAAGGCTTTCTCGTGGCCTGGACCTCGGTGATCGCTGCGAGCTACCGCATCCTGATGCAGGAGCTCGACGCCCTCGGAAGACCAAGGGCCGGAGCCTTCCAGGTCAGCCAGCAGGAGACTGGATTCAGAGTTCGTCCCGGTATCGCGGTCCAGCCTTCCGGAGAGGCCATGGTGACCTGGATTGATGGGCGGGAATCCGGGAACCCTGATGTCTGGGCCCGGCGCGTATTCGCAGCCGGTCAACCCCAGGGCCCCGAATTCCGCGTCGAGGCCAACAACGCCGGCTATGCCGTCGACGCCGTCCCCGTGGCGCATGACGACGGTGGCTTCTCTGTGGTCTGGAGCGACGGTGATAGTGTGAGCTTTAGCAAGTTCACCGTCGCCGCCCAGCGCTTCGACACCTCCGGGAGCCGATCCGGCCCGCTCTTCCTGCTGACGGAGAGCGCCAGCGAGTTCTCCCGCCCAGCGGTGGCCGCCGGCCCCGATGGCAACCTGCTGGTCCTGTGGGGCGGGTTCGAGCTCGACCCTGACGGCGGGATCATGGGGCGGTTCTTCAGTCCCTCCTGGCAGCCTCTGGGGGATATCTTCCGGGTGAACACCTTTCTCCAGTTCATCCAGTCCAGTCCGGCCATCGCCGCGGACGGCCGCGGGGGCTTCACCGCCGCCTGGACCAGCGTCCAGGTGAGCGATTTCCAGGTGGCGCCGCTCCCAGGGCAGGACGGCAGCGGCTCCGGCGTGTTCGGACAACAGCTCGCGGCGCCTGCCCCCGTCCCCTGCGCCCGGGGCTCGCGGGTGCTCTGCCTGGGCGAGAACGGCCGCTTCGAGGTGCGGGTGAGCTGGACCCGGCCCGGCGGCGAGTCCGGCACCGGCAAGGCCCAGCCGCTGGCCGCCGACACCGGCGCCCTCTGGTTCTTCGGTGAAGACAACCTCGAGCTGCTGATCAAGGTGCTGGACGGCCGCATCGTCAACGGCCACTTCTGGGTCTACTACGGCGCCCTCTCCGACGTGGACTACACCATCACGGTGACCGACACCCGGACCGGCGCCGAGAAGACCTACCACAACCCCCAGGGACGCCTCGCCAGCCGGGCGGACGTCCAGGCGTTCCCGGACGCGGCTTCTATCGCGGCGGAGATTGCGCAGGCCGCCGTCGCCCCGGTCGTCTCGCGGTCTCTTCCTCCTCCTCTCCCCGCGACGGCGATCGGGGCGGCGGCGGCCTGCCAGCCCTCGACCGAGGGCCTCTGCCTCAACCAGGGCCGCTTCCTGGTGGAGGTGGAGGCGGTCGATCCGCGCACCAACAGCAAGGTCCGGGCCCGCGCCGTGCCGCTCACCGGCGACACCGGGGCCTTCTGGTTCTTCGGCGCGGACAACCTGGAGCTGATGATCAAGGTGCTGGACGGCCGGGGCGTCAACGGCCGCTTCTGGGTCTACTACGGCGCCCTCTCCGACGTGCGGTACACGATCACGGTGACGGACACCGCCACCCAGGAGAAGAAGACCTACGAGAACGCGCCCGGACGGCTGGTCAGCCGGGCGGACGTGGAGGCGTTCTGAGGATCGGTCCTCCCGAGGGGCCGCGCCGCATCCGGCCCGAGGACCGCGGCGGCCGGCGGGGCAGGCGCCGGCGCCGCAGATCGCGGCTGCTCACTCCGCGCCGGCCTTCTCCGGGTCCTCGAGGCTCTGGACGATCTGGGTGACCTCGACCTCGGCCTTGCGGATCTTGCCGCGGCAGAGGTCGAGAAGCTGGGCCATCAAGCTACTCCTCTTTACGCAGGAGGAGTCTCCGTCTCCTCAGCTCTCTCGTTACTCCAGAAGTGAGGAAGTCTAACCGCTGGCGGAGTCCCGGCCACGTCCCTAGAGACATGCTCGTCCAGGTACAACTACTAAGAATCGCGTTAGAGGAGCCTCACGTCATCCCCCTAAACGCCCGCAGCGTGGGCTCTCCAGAGCCTTGGCAATGGCTTACAAGCGTAAGCTTCACAATGCGCGTTGCTGCCTGTACTTGCCCTGGCCTTTGGTTCAGGTGGTCCACTCCTCCAAAAATGTTTCCATCTTTCTAAAATGCAACCTTACCTGCGAGAAATCATCCGCGCTTATGTTTTTTGCGTGCGCATCCGGCCTACCCAAGGAATTGATCTCTTCAAGAATGAAGATAAACTTAGCCTTATCTATGTCTACCATTTTCCCAAAGACATCCCACTCTCTCCTGATCACGTTAACAAGCTCCAAGAAGAAGAGCGGGCTTGCGTCCCTGTCCAAAAGAGCATCAACATCATAATTGCTCAGCTTTGTTCTTCTACTCTCAGGCACGGCCATAAGTACTTTTTCTGTAGCCTTTGTTTTCCCCAAGGCAATCTTGAGAGCGTTGCGTACTACCACCCTTAAGTCTTTCTCGACCCGATTTCTTCTTGTGGATACCTCAGCGACCTTCTCTTCCATTGAAAGATTTAGTCGCTCGAACCTATGCTTAGCGATTAGATGTCCCTTTACGGCATCGATGTTGAAGAAATATCCGCCAGCACCAGGCTTGATCAGTCCATACCCAATCAGATGCTTAGTATACGTAGCGTGCTCATTCGCGAAATGGTTAAATGTTTCGCAATCTTCCTGCGCGAGAAATGTTAGCATTTCATATTCATCGGGGTACCAATCTCTCAAGACTTGTACTATCATCTCCATATATTCTGCTGTATTGCGCATGAATTCTTTTTTGATCTTGTCATATAGGGATTTATCTACCAAAGCCGGCCTGTCACCCTTACATTCTTTATTAATATTACTGCAGATCTGCCTTATTAAAAATGGATGGCCTCCAAAGTCTTCGGCGAGCTTAGAAATAACGAGCCCATCAAAGTCAAGCCCCATGTATCTTCCAAGCTTGTTCACCATTTGCTGTACCTGCTCCAGCGTAAAAGAAGGTACGTACTGGGAAGGAATGGACCCGAATAGAGGATTTTCATGCCCGGCTATAATCGACTTCTCGATGCAACTAGGGTTGGTTCCAACAAGCATGTAAGTGATTACATTGGGGTGGCGTTGATAGAAGCCTCGCACCGTTTGCCAGAAATAGACAAAGTCAGCGCCCTCTCGCCAGTGACTTGAAGATCCCGTTCCTGGTGAGATTCTTTCAATTTCGTCGAATATCACGAGCACTGGCGAGGCTTTTCGCGAATGATGAATCTTCAGCATTTCTTCACTGAACAGATCTGCAGCTCTTTCCTCAGTATAACTACTTACCGCTTGCAATTTACAGTTTGATCCCTTTGCGCGATGAACCTGCAGGACAATTCTCTGGAGCAATTCATTCCACCGGAGCTTGTGTATAGAAGGACTCTCACAATCAATGGAGACGAATTGCTCGGAACTTGCAAGCATCGATCGTTCTACAGCATAAATGATAGAAGTCTTCCCGCTTTTTCGAAGGCCGAACAAGCTCGTATGCTCACCCGAGCGATGTCGATTGATCAATTCTTGGATAAGCGCGCTTCGACCGAAGAAATATAGATCCTTTCGCAAAGGAGACAAGAAAGAGAACAGATCTCTAGAATAAAAATGCTTTCGGAACCTGTTGCGAAGAAAAAACGCATCATATGGAGACGTCAACTCTTGATAGGTGAAGGGTATAACAATAGGTTGCTCTGGATCTACTTTCAAGATAGAGTCAATTTTTGACTCTACACCATCATCCTTACTTATAAGAACCCTGCATACGGACTCAACTCTTAGGTTTGAGAGCCTCGACTGAACGGCATCAAAGGCATCCAAAGAGCGGGGTTCGAAGTTTTCGTAGGGGCTGAAGACGGCGATAATTTCTCTCTCTATATTGAACATTTCCGAGAAAATCTCGGTAGGCTTCATAAGGAAGAATCGGAACTCTGAGTTCCCCAAATGAATGGGCGAACCGCTGTTAGTCAAGTACCACTCTCGGCTCATGAACTTCAGAATACTTTGCTCTTCAAAAGAGAACGTAGCTATTTTGAAGTCTTTGTGCATGCCCGGGTTGGATTTCTTTACGAACACTATAGGTTCCTTATTGTTAATTTGACAAAATTTTTTGGCCTGATTTAAGGAAGCGGCTTATGAGGCTCGCGGGCGTGCAGCCTTTCCCGCAGCTTCGAAGAATCGGCCGCCGCAACTCTTCCACAAATGCCTTACTCACCCGGCCCTAGTCAAGTAGGCGAGGGCAGCGCAGATATCGGAGATTGCGAGAGCATGCTCGGTGGCGATCTTATCGGCTCCTTGCCCACATGCCAGATCACAATGTCTTGGACGGTGATGCAGCAGCCAGCGATGCGATCCTTGCCACCGGCCACTCCAGGCGTGATCTCAATGTGCTCGTCCCATGTTCTGGCTACCATTACTCCTCCCCATTCTTCTCAGGGTCCTCGAGGCTCTGGACGATCTGGGTGACCTCGACCTCGGCCTTGCGGATCTTGCCGCGGCAGAGGTCGAGGAGCTGGGCGGCGCGCCGGAGCTCTTCCGCGAGGCGGTCGATGTCGATCTCCTCGCCCTCGATCCGCTCCAGGATGCCCTCCAGCTCCTCCATGGCCTCGCGGAAGCTCAGGGCCGGCTGGTCTTGGGGCGCGGGGGGCTCGGCCGCTCCGGGGGAAGGTTGTGAAAACAGGTCGTTCATGGCTCCTCCACTCGGCTCGTGAGGCTCCCTCCGGCCAATTGAGTCTTGACGAGATCGCCGGCGGCGACCTGGGACGGGTCCCGGAGCAGAATGCCCCCGGGTCCCCGGGTGAGGCTGAAGCCGCGCTCCAGCGTGCGTTCGGGGGAGAGCTGGGCGCACAGCCGCTCCATCCCCTGGATCGTGGCCCGCGTTTCGCGGAGTCGGCCTCGGGCGCCGGCCGCGATGCGCTCGCCCACCCGGACGCGCTCCCTCTCCCCGCCCTCCATGAGCCGGGGAGCGAGCTCGGCGAGCCGGGCGCGCAGCTCGCGCTGCCGCCTCTCCGCCTGGCGCAGACCGCTGCGGCCCAGGCGGGCCAGGGCGCGGGCGTGCTCCTCGATCCGGTCTCCGGCCGCGGCGAGGCGCATCCGGGCGAGGCTCACGCCCCGCTCGGCGCGGCCCAGCGCTTCGCGGCCGGCGCGCAGCGGCTCCAGGGCCTCGCGCACGAAACGCCGCTGCAGCTCGTCGATCGCCAGCTCGCGGCGGGCCACCTGCTCGACCAGGAGCTCGGCCACCTTGGTCGGAGTCTTATAGGAGGAGTGAGCCACCTCGTCGGCGATCGACCGGTCGATCTCATGTCCCAGTCC
>DASVAS010000031.1:0-93510 GCA_036376245.1 Thermoanaerobaculia bacterium
CTTTGCGGACCTGACTCGCAGGGCCTCTGAGATGACTCGCCACTTCTTTGACTCTCCCCGAGCCAGAGTCAAGCAAGCCCCTCAAGCTATTCAAAACTCTCTACAACTCGCCTCGGGCTCGTTAAGTTAGCGCATATGCCCCCTGGCCCCCTCTCCCAGCCCCCTCCCCTCCAACCGGGAGAGGGGGAACGATGAGGAGACGATCTTGCCGAGCTCAATATGAGGAGATGGGAAGCGCGGTGCACGCGACTACCCGCGCATGGCGATGGTGGTCGAGGGCGTCCACGGGGCGGTGACGGTGCTGGCGGGAAGGGCCTCCTAGCTCCCGATTGCCACCCCCAGGGAAGGCTTTCGGGGGACGATGTACTACTCCCGCCCCTCCACCCGCACCACCGCTCCCTCCGAATAGGCCGTGAACTCCGGCGCGTACATCGACTGCACGGTGGCCGGCCCGGCGCGGAAGGTGCCCGCCGTGGCGGCCTGGAGGCGGTAGCGCAGGGTGAGTTCCCCGGCGGGCAGGCTCTCGAAGTAGAAGTTGGTCCCGCTGTCCCGGGTCTCCTCGTAGTGGAAGATTCCGGCGCTCCATTGCCAGCCGGACCGCAGGTTCTGCGGCTCCAGGCCGGCGGGACGGGGATCGCGGACGTGCACGTACTCCGCCGGGGCCCGGCTCCGCAGCCGGAGCTGGACCTCGACCTCGTCGCCGGGCCGTAAAACGGTCCCTTCCTCCAACGGCCGCAGCACCGCTTCCCCGCCTTCGCGGACCCGCAGGAAGTAGCGGCGCGAGACCCCGAAGAGGCCTCCCTGGTCCGCCTCCGGCGCCTCCTCCGTGGAGAAGTGCCAGGTGGCGGTGGCGAAGACCAGTCCGGGCGTCTCCTTCTCCACCTCTACCCGCGGTGGCTCGGCGCCGATCTCGCCGCCCGGCACCACGAGCCGCGCCTCGGCCAAGTAGGCGTCCGGCTCGAAGCGGAAGGTCTCCTCCCGGCCGGCGGCGTGCACCATCACCTCCTCGGGCGCCTCCAGCCTCCCCTCCCGCTCCAGGTAGCGGGCCAGGGCGTAGAGCACCTCGGCTGTGGCCCGGGTGGACCGCCAGTGGTTGAGCTGCTTGTTGAGGAACAGCCAGCGGACCAGGCCGTGCCGACGGGGATCGGACGGCCGCACTTCCATCAGGGCCAGCAGGGCGAAGGCGTGGCCCTCGATGGTGTCGTTGGTCCAGAGCCAGGAGCGCTCCTCGGCCTGCCAGAAGGTGCCTTCTTCGGTCGTCCGGGCCAGGTCCATGACGCTGTCGAGCACGAGCCGGGCGTCCGCGGGACGGCCCATGCGCAGGAGCGTCAGAGCCAGGAGCGGCCGCAGGCAGCGGGAGACGCTCCCCCATTGGGAGAAGGTCGCGTCGAGGACCTTCCGCCGCTCCGCCTCCGAGAACGCCTCCCCCACCCAGGACGGATCGGGATAGGACGACGCCGCGTAGTTGAGGAGGACCAGGAGCTCCCGGCACCTGGGGTCGTCTAGCTTCTCCCCGCACTCCTTCCGGACGTGGCCGGCGGTCCAGGTCCAGGCCCTCTGGACCACGTCCCGGGGGACCTCCAGGCCGGCCTCGGCGGCGCGGGCGAAGCCGTGGAGCAGATAGACCGTCATGTAGGGCGAGGCCTGGCCGCCCGGCCACCAGGGGAAGGCGCCGTCCGGACGCTGCGCCTGCCGCAGCTTCGCCAGCGCCGCCTCGCGCTCGGCCCGGGCCACCCGGGGATCGAGGACTTTGACCAGCGCCCTCTCTCCCACGTTTCCTCCCCGGGCCTCCGCCAGGAACGGCGTCTCCTCCAGCGCCACCTTGCGGTTGGGATCGGCGGCGTCCCAGGTCTCCAGCGGGGTCTCGCGCTCCGCCAGCTCGGCGGCGCGGCGGGCCACGGCCGGATAGCGATCGAAGAGCCCGGTGACGATCCCCGTGGAGAGGAAACGGTTGAGGGTCTGCTCGGTGCACTCGTACGGGTAGTCGGTCAGGTACGGCAGGGCGCGCAGCACGCCGTCGAAGAGCTGGCCGTCCACGGTGACCACGAGCTTTTCGCCGACGCGCGTGGGGTCGTCTCCGCCGCTGAAGGTCAGGCTTCGGCGCTCCTTCCCCTCCAGGGCCGCGAAGCGCGACTGGGCGAGGTGGACGCGGGCGGGGAGCACCGGCAGCTCCCGCAGCTCGCCGTCCGTCAGACCGTCCGCGGCGGCCGTCACCTTCACCTGCACGGCCCCCAGCCCTGGCGGCACGGCCACGGGGAAGCTCAATCCGGCGCTGCCCCCCGCCGCCAGGTCGAACGGGAGGCGGGCCTCGCCCGGCGCCACGCCGAAGTCGGCCAGCCGGCTCTCCCCCGTCTCGGGATCGAGGAGGTCGAACGTCACCTCCCCCCGCAGGCGGGACCGCGAGGCGTTGCTCACCACCACCGGCAGCTCCGCCCCGTCCCCTTCGCGCAGGAAGCGCGGCAGGACCGGGCGGACGGTGAGGTCGCGGACGCTGCGGGTCTCGGCGTGGGCCGATCCCATCCGCAAGTCGCGGGTGAGGGCGTGGACCCAGAGGCTCCACACGGTGACCGAGTCGGGCACGGTCAGCTCGATCGTGGCCGTGCCGTCCGGGCCGGTGAGCAGGTGGGGCCGCCAGAGGGCCGTCTCGTCGAACCGCCGGCGCAGGGGCGAAGTGGGCTCGACCGGAGGAGCGAGCGAGCCGGTCGGGACGGGCCCCAGCGCGACGGTGCACCCGAGCGACACCCGCCGCTCGTCCAACCTGGGGCTCTTGGCGATGACGGTCACCGTCTGCCGGACCGTCTGCATATCCGGGGGAGCGGCTCCGTCGACGGACGAGACCAGGTCGCCGAAGATCGCTTCGCTCACCACGGGCGGGATCGACCGCAGCCGGTCGCCTCGCAGATAGCGATCCTGCCTCGTAGCGCGGCCGTCGCTCTGATAACAGAGCCCCTGCTGGCCGAACGGCGAAGAGAGGTCCGGCAGCCAGCTCCGGTCGGGAAAGACCGCGAGGGCGTTGGGCGGCTCGTAGGGCTCGATGAGGTCCAGGCTGCGGTCGGACATGGACGCCAGCAGCTCGGCCGCGGCGGCCTCGGGCGGGGTCCCGTCGGGGGTGCGGACCGTCACTCGGAAGGTCTCCCGGGTTCCGGGCCGGACGCGGTCGCGGAAGCGGGAGAGGCGGACGATGAGCTCGCGGTCATCCCAGGGGACGCGCACCTGGGCGGACCGCTCGAAGAGCTGGTGGTCCCGCAGGGCCAGGAGCTTGACGCCGAAGCCCCCGCGGTCGGCCTCGCGGACGGGGATCTCGACGACCGCCGTCCCCTCGCCGCCCCGCAGCCGCCGGCGCTCGATCACCTCGCCGTTGCGGAAGATCTCCAGGAAGAGTCTCTGACCGGGGATTCCCGAGTGGGCCAGCAGCCGGACCGTGCCGCCGACCCGCGCCATCGGCGACTCCAGCGCCAGGACCGCCGGCAGGGCCAGGGACGCCCGCTCGCCGGCTACGATCAGCTCGCGCCGGGCCTCGACCCGGGAGCCGAAGTCGTCCTCGGTCTCATAGACCAGCCGGTAGGCGCCCGGCCGCAGCTCCGGGAGCCGCACCTCCGCCCGGCCGTCCTCGCCATGGCGCAGGCCGCCGCCCTGGACGCGCCGGCCGTTCTCCCAACCGCGCATCCTCTCCTCCGGGGAGGACTCCCGCCAACGCGGGCTCAGGAGATCGCCCGGCGTGCGGAGCTCCGCCGGTTCGAGGTCCAGGGGCGGCATCTCGGCCGGCAGGAGGATCCGCTCCGGCTGATGCAGCTCGTACAGGGTCCAGCGTCCGATGCCGGACCGGGGCAGGCCGTTCAGGTCGCCGCGGACCACCGTCAGCGAGGCGGGCAGGCTGGCGGGGAGAAATCCGGCGTCGGTGGCGACCGCGGCCTCGATCGAGGCGCGGCCTATGCGGACCGTCCGCTCGGCGCTCCGGGTCTCGCCCCCCTCGTCCGTCACCTCGGCGGAGATCGACACCCACCAGGTCCACTCCCCGGGCTCGTCCTGCCGGCCGGGGGTGAAGGAGATCTCGAAGGACCCGTCCGGAGCCAGGGCCGAGACGCCGGAGAGCGCGGGCGGGGAGGACCGCTGCCCGAGATAGCCTCGCGGCGGCTCTCCGCCGACCTTGTACTGCTTCACCGTCCACCGCACCTCGCCGCCGACGACCGGGAGGCCGAAGTGATAGAGGGCCTTCCCTTGGATCCGGGCGGGATGCCCGGTCCGCAGCGGTCCGCCCGGCTCCAGGGAGACCTCGAAGGTCGGCCGTTTGTACTCCTCCACCTGGAGCCTCGCCCCACCGCAGGAGCAGGCCTTCGGGTCTCCGGCCTCGCTCCGCAGGCCCCAGCCTCCCAGAAGGCCCGCGGGGAGGACGAATTCGCCGGACGCCGTTCCGAAGTCGTTCACCGGGACGGTCCGCGTCTCCACCGTCCGGCCGTCGGGAGAGACGAGCGTCACCGTCACGGTCTCGCCCCGGGCGGCCGTGAAACCGTCCTCCGGCGATCCCCGCCAGGCGAGCGTCTTCCAGAGAACCTTCTGGCCCGGACGGTAGACGGCGCGGTCCGTGTAGAGGAGCGTTCCGAGCTTCCTGGGTTCCGGCACCCGGAAGCGGCCCAATCCGGTGAGCAGAGCCGTCTCCTCCGCTTTCTGGCCGATCAGGGAATAGCTCTTCTCGTGCGCGCCGGGGAAGCGGAACGAGCCGTCCGGCCCCGAGACCGTCTCCCCGGCCAGCCGGGTCCGCTCTCCCCCGCTCCGATCATGCTCGTAGAGGAAGATCCGAACCCCTTCGAGGGGCTCCCCCGTGGCACCGGAGAGAGCCAGCCCGCCCAGATCTCCGCTCGAGAAGCCGTCCACCAGCAGCGTCAGATCCCCCAATTGCAGGACCACCGCCTGCATCGCGTTCGACGTCCAGGAGAAATCCTCCAGGATGGAGGCCACGACCAGATACAGACCGGGGCGGCTCATGGGTGGAATGACCCAGGTGACGTGGCTCTCGAAGTCGGGCGTGGCGGGCAGATCCACCCGCCACTCGGCGGCGGGCCGGGCGTCGCGGAGGAGCGCTTCGACGTCTTCCCCACGGGGATACCACCCCCGGGTTTCAGCGGATCGCCGGGGATCGATCCCGTAGGCGCGGAAATGGAGACGGGGGAGGTTTCTGTGCGTCGCCTGGATCGAGCGCCGGCCCAGGCCGTCGCTGCTCATGGCCTCCAGCCGGAACGCCTGGGCCTCGATCGCCTCCACGAGGCGCTGGCAGCGTTCCGCGCCCAGGGAGCCCGGGAAGCCCTCGCGCCCGGCCAGGGCGATCTCCCGGGCACGCCGGAGGCGGCCGGGCTCTTCGGCCTCCTGCTCCAGATCGGCGAGAACCGCCATGCCCATGGACCACCAGGGAAGATCGCGGAACGCTTCGAGGTCCTTTTTCAGCTCCTGGCGGAGGGTCTTGCGGTCCTCCTCCCGGTCCAGGCTCCCATGCCGCCGGCGCGCCCCTTCCAGCTTCGCCTCCAGGGCCGCCTCGCGCCGGCCCGCCGCCTGGTGCCACGACTCCAGGTCCCGCAGGGCCGCCACAGCCTCCTCGGGCCGCACTTTCTCGATATAGAGATAGGTCAGGGCGTCCCGCAGCGTGTCGCGGATCCCCTCGGGGTAGTCGTTGGGGATCAGGTACCCCCGGAAGCGGGAGAGGGGCAGGTCTCCCAGCTCTTCACGCAGGCTCCAGGCCTCCCGCAGGGCGGCCAGGGAAGCCCCGCCGATCTGCTCTGGAGTCCACAGCTCGATGCCGGTCTCCTCCCGGGACGCGATGCGCTCCCGCCGCTCCATCCAGAGCCTGGACCCGTAGACGTCGAGGGACCGCGCGTAGAACAGGTTCAGCAGAACCTTGTGGACCGCCCCCTCGGGCCAGGGCCGTTCCTGGAACAGCCGGACCGCGCCTTCGAACCTCTCCGTGGCGTCGCGGAGCAGGGCGCCCTGGATCAGCGCCCGCGTCCAGTCCTCCTCCATCCCCACCGCCCGCGACGCGGCCAGGATCGCGTCCACCCGTTCCGAAGCCTGGTTGAGCTTCTCTTCGGAGATCAGGCGCTCGACCTCGGCCCACCGGGGTCGAGCGTCCTCCAAAGCGGACGCAGATGCGGCGAAACAAACAGCGAGAAGGACGGCGGCGATGCTGCGACGCATGTCGATTCTCCTCGGGATGTCGGCCCTCCGGGACCCTTTACAGGAACCCGGAGTGCAACTTCGCGGCCAGGAGAGCGAGTTGCCGGGGTATCCACGGTCGCATACACTTCATCGCTGAGCGAGGTAAGGATGTGGCCAGGCCATCTAAGGATCGAGAGAAAGTCTCAAGGGCGAAAGTCTTCTTGGAGACTTCGGTAATCAGCTACCTGACGGCCTTACCGAGTCGCGACATCGTCCAAGCCGCTCATCAGCAGATGACCCGCGAATGGTGGGAGAAACGTCAGCGCTTCGACCTCTACGTCTCCCAAGCTGTCATTGGTGAGGTTGGCCGAGGCGACGGTGCCGCGGCGGCTCGGCGCTTGGCGGCAGTAGAAGGGCTTCCTGTGCTCGCGATCACCGGAGAAGTTTCAGACCTGGCGGAACGATTCGTATCCGAAAGCGCTCTGCCTGAAAAGGCGGCAGTGGATGCGGTCCATATCGCGGTTCCGTGGTGAATGGTATGGATTTTCTCCTGACCTGGAACTGTACCCATATTGCCAACGCCAGGATCCGCCTGAAAATTGATCAGATCTGTCGAGACGCAGGTCTTCAGGCACCGGTGATCTGCACCCCTGAGGAATTGATGGAGGATTAGCGATGACCAAAGACCCCATCTTCGAAGAAGTTCGGGCAGGCCGAGATGCCTATGCGAAAAAGCATGGCTACGACATCAAAGCCATTGTGGCTGCTTTGCAGCAGGAAGAAGCAAAGAGCGGCCGAGAGGTGATCTCACTTCCTCCCAAGCGGCTGGTCTCGGAGCCCCAGACAGTCCGTAAGGTGGGATAACTCGCTGGCCTGTTGCCCCCGACCGAAAAGGACGGCGGCGACGCGGTGGTGTTGCAACCTCCGGAGAGACGGTCCATCGTCTGGAGACGGCGGCCTGTCTCCGGACGGCGGGACGATGTCTCTGGACATCGGGCCGGCGTCCACGGAAGTCGCAACAACTTTCGGGGAAGTTGCAACAACCTCCGCGGAGACAGGCCACAGTCCGGCGACGTTGCAACATCTTCCCGGAAAGGTGTCGCAACTCCTACCGAACCTTCTTCACCTCCCGCCGGAAGCCGCCCTGATCGAGAATCAGGTGCGCCACCTTTCCGCTCGCGTCCTTGACGAAGGTGATCCGCGAGTCGACATCTTTGAAAAAGAAGACCGCCTCGGGTCCGGCGAGCAGCTCGACTCTGGACTGGCCCGTCGCCTGCACCCAGAACTGGCTGCCCTCGCGGGAGACGGTGATCAGGAAACCGGGCTCCATCTCGTAGGCGCCGGCGTAGGCGTCGAAAATTCGCGGATCGATCGCAACGGCCTGATGCTCCGGCGGTGTCAGCTCGGGGAGATAGATCCTCGCGATACGATTCGCGATCGCACCCGGCCGCGCGCTGGCGGAGTTGGTCAGGACGATGACCGTCAGCTTGTCATCCACGACGCGCAGGATGTACGAGGTGAAGCCTTGCCATGCCCCGCCATGGTGGATGATGCGGTGGCCACGGATCTCGCCGAGCTGCCAGCCGAAGCCGTACGGCTCGGTCTTGCCGTCCTTCAGCTTGACCGGCGTCCACATCTGATCGAGCGAGGACCGTTTCAGCAGCTTTTCCGTGTAGAGCGCCGCGTCCCATTTCGCCATGTCCAGCACGGTCAGGTAGAGCGCGCCGTCGGCGGTCGTGTTCAGCGTGGGAGAAACCCATTCCTGGTTCTTGATCTCGCCGTTTTCGAGACGATAGCCGCCGGCGCGGTTCATGACGATGTCCGCTTCGTTGATGATGCGGGCGGTGGTCATGCCCAGCGGCCCGAAGATCTTCTCCCGCAGCAGTTCGCCATAGAACCTGCCGGTCACTTTGTGGATCAGGATGCCGAGCGTGACGTAGCCGGGGTTGCTGTAGCTCCACTTTTCGCCGGGCTGAAAGTCGAGGGGTACCTTCGCGAACCGCTGCAACAACTCGTCCTCGGTGTAGTCCCGGCGAAAGTCGAGGCTGCCGTAGATGGAATTCGAGAGCCCCGAAGTGTGCGTCAGCAGATGGCGGACGGTGATGCCTTTCCAGGCCTCCGGCGTCCCTTCGATGTATTTGCTGACGGGAGCGTCCAGAGCGAGCTTGCCTTCCTCGACCAGCATCATCACGAGCGTCGCGGTGAACTGTTTGCCGACCGAGCCGGATTGATAGATGGTGTCGGGCGTGGCGGCGACGTTCAGCTCGAGGTTGGAAACTCCGTAGCCCTTCGCGTAGACGATCTCGCCATTGCGGACCACGGCGATGGAAAGGCCCGGGGCTTTTTGCTCCGCCATCGCGGTCTTGACGTATTCATCGACTTTGTCGTCCTGGGCCGAAGCCGGAGAAACGACGGACAAAAAGGACACGACGACCCCAGCGGCGACGAATGCGCGCTTCCAATTCATCGATCGCTCCTTGGTGAGAACTAGTTTGTGGACGGCGCCAGCGCGGCGTTTCCGGGCGTCCACTGGGCGGCGCTCTCGCGTAGCTCTTCCATCCGCTTCCAGTAGCTATCGAGCGTCTGCCGGCCGGCGTCGCTCAGGCGGACGAGGGTCTGGGTCTTCTTCTCCACGAAGCGCTTTTCGATCTCGACCAGGCCCGCCTCTTCGAGCTTCGAAAGATGGGAGGAGAGGTTTCCCTTGGTGAGGCCGGTGATCCGCAGCAGGAACAGGAAATCGGCCCGCTCGCACGCCGAGAGCGCCGTCAGGATGGAGAGCCGGGCGGGATCGTGCACCAGGCGGTCCAGGTTCGCGAGCTGCTCGAAGGGGGTGACGCTCATCTTTATTCTTCCTCCGCCTCGGGCCATCCCAGCGCCCGGACGAGTTGCCAGTGATCGAGGAGGCCGGCCAGGATCATCGCGGCGCCGCAGAGGGACAGAGCCACGCCGGGATAGACCAGGGCCGGAAGGACGAGATCGAGGAGCCGGGGGATCTCCCCATCCGCGCGGGCGAAGAACCCCAGGGACGTGCCGAAGGCCGCGAGACCCAGCAGCGGGACCGCGAGCGCCAGATGGTAGCCCTGGGACAGGCGGCGCCCCCTCCAGAGCCAGAGCCCGAGGAACAGGGCGCCGGAGAGGACGTAGGCGGTCTGCGCGAAGACGGCCTTGAGCATGGACGGCGGCCGCATCCGCCCGCCGTTCGGATACTCCTTGATCCAGGCCGGGCCGAAATAAGGAGCGGACTCGGAGGTGACCTGGGGATGCTGGCCGAGCGAGACATCCCCCTGGATCACGATGTTGGGCGGGAGCGCCTGGAAGTACGCGAACGGCAGCACCACCAGCACCGCGGTCACCAGGAGACAGCGGGCGACCGGCGTGACCTGCCGGTGGCCATGGAGCCGTGAGATCGGACCGGCCAGGTTGAAGATGGAGACCGGATAGAGGTCCATGTCGGGATCGATGGGGCGCTCGACCTCGCCATACCGTCTGTAGTACCGCCTCGCTCCCAGGATCAGGAGAAGCGCCCCCAGGAACAGCGCGAGCCGCGGCATCGCCGGACTTCCCAGCCCCAGGAGGATCAACCCCAGGGGCACCCCGAACCGCAGTCCCTGGAGATCATGGAAATGCCGGGTGGTGAAGCGGATGCGTTCGAGGTCTGGGGTTTCCATCTCGGTCTCCCAATCCGGTTTGCTTTACAAACCCTATTCTGCTCCCGAGGCCGGTGCCCGTCAACCAGCCGTCTGCTTCCCCGGTGTGCGCTTCATCACCACCTCCGGCTTGCCGGGCTGGACGATCGTGAGCTCGACGGCCTTTTCATCGACGTGAAACACCGCGGTAAGCCCGGGCGCCAGGTCCTTCCCTTCCCAGCGGAAGCAGGTCGGTGAAACGGGAATCAGCTCAGAGGGGGGGAATGGCGCGCCTTGCAGAACGGTGGCCCGCAGACGGTTTTCCAGAGCCTCCATCTTGATCACGAGCCCCATCTCCGTCTGCATGTAGTTGCCGGCGAGACGCTGGAGGTCTTCGTTGGCCACGATCACCTCGGGGGGACTGGATTCCGGCTGCCGGATGCGGGCGATGCAGGCGGTGTCGATCCCTTCGCCGATTCCGGCCTCGGAGGGCCGGTCAAGGAAAAACGCAAAGGTGACGATCACTCCGAGAATGGCCCCGACAGAGAGGACGGCTGGAGTCAGACGCCTGACGGTTTGCATTGGACGGCTCTCCTTTCTTCCAGATGAACCGGTTTGCATTGCAAACTCATTGTGTCGGAAGGCTGCCTGGATGTCAACCGGTTCTCATCGCAAACCGAAGATTGGGCTGTCAGGAGCGACCGGCGAGCCAGGCTTGAAGCTTCCGCTTGAGCTCGCCGAGCTCCTCGCAGCGACGGAGGACTCCGCTCCACTGACGGCCGAGGTCCCGCATCGCCCAGACCCGGCCGCCGCCGAGATCGAGCTTGGGTGCCCGCTCGCGAAGAAAGGGCTCGGCGAAGCGCTCCTTGAGATGGATCTCGCTCCGGACGTCCTGCCAGCGGGTCCCGAGGGTGTCGGAGTGGAGCGCCAGCATCCAGACCTCGACCTCCTCGACGGCGAGGCAGACGAAGAGCCGGCCCGGGTGCTCCCCTTCCCGGGCGCTGGCCACGGCGGCGCGGTTCCGGTCGCCATCCTGGTCCACGAGGACCAGGAAGAGGTCGTTCATGGGGTAGGTCGCGACGATGTCGGCCAGGATCGCGGAATTCAGGGCTTGGGCCACGCCGCGCAGTCGGGGCTTGGGGAGGACCGTCACGCGGGGAGACTTCCCCAGATCCTCGAAGATCCGCTCGACGATGGGCTTGAGGATGTACTGATCGAGTTTCGGGTCCTCCGGGATCACCAGGACCTTCACAAAGCCATCTCCAGCCAGCCGGTGGAGAACAGCTCCTCGATCCCCTTCTTCTGGATCACCTCTTCGAAGTGAGGCAGGTCACCCAGGCGGCGCATGATCGTCCCCTCGTGTTCGGGGACGCGGCCGAAGACCACGGTATTGCGGAGGGATTCGTCGCTCAGCCATTGCAGCACGACCGGCGAGTGAGTCGTGGCAATAACCTGAATGTCACGCTCGCGGGTGACGGTCTCCAGGTATTCGACCAGGAGACGGATGCGCGTCGGGTGGAGTCCGGTTTCGATCTCCTCGATCAGGATCACGGAGCCGGGCTCGGCGGTGCGCAGGGCGAGCAGCGTACCGAGAAAATGGAGGGTGCCGTCGGAGACACTGCGGGCGGAAATGCGCTTACCGCCGTTCTCGACGAACATGGCCATGACGTCGCCGAGCTCTTTGACTTCAAGGAAGTCGATGTCTTCGATTTCAGGGGCGCAGAGCTCGGCAAGCCAGTGGACAAAAGATTTTCTCGTCGACGGATCTCGGAAGAGATCGGCAAGTGCTCCCGAAAAGTTCTCCCCCTTGTCTCCGAAGTGTAGACTACGGCGACCGTAGCCTCGCATAACAGATGGGTTGATCTCCAGCATGCGAACAGCCTTTAGCGCCTCACTTAAACTAGAGGCATGCTCCACCACTTGGCCAGGTATCCAATAGGATCTCGGCTGGTTTGTACTGCCAAGGATCAACCATAAGAGGCTCTGATCTAGCCAGGAGATTAGAACAGATTCTTTGGGTGCGGTTTCGGGTTCCCAGTAGACCTTAAGCTTGTCTTCCCGGACTCTACTCGTGAAGAGCTTATTTCCTATAGCATCAGAAAGAGTCTCTGCATCCAACCTAGGAAATGGCTGGATGTTACAAGAAATACTGTACCGAATGTCGACTTTTTCGAGGGTATCCTTGGAGAATTCTCCCAAAGGAGCCTCCCATAAGCTCCCGACAGTGAAAGTTGAGGTCCCTGCGCGAGGAGTCTCTTCTGCACGACCGCGCAAACCAGGCCACGAATCAGGCCTAGACTTTTCCTCTCCGTTTAGGACTTCGGATAAAGACATATCCCAAACGAGTGCATGAAGAAATTTAATGGCATCGAGAAAATTGCTCTTCCCCGAGGCATTCGCCCCTACAAGTAACGTCAGAGGGGCAAGATCGACCTCCTCGTCCACGAAGCTCTTGAAATCCTTGAGGCGGATTCGCTTTAGCATGGCAATCCAGTTGCAAACCTGGGCCCGCCCTGAAGGGGCGGAATTTGAATAGCCTGGGGTTTCAACCCCAGGTCCGAGGACGCAACAAATACTTCCATAGAGCCCCCGAAGGGGGCGACATCCATCGCCAATGTCGCCCCCTTCGGGGGCTTGCGATGGGGAGGAGGGGGGGGGCCGTTGACCTGGGGTTGAAACCCCAGGCTATTCAAATTCCGCCCCTTCAGGGCGGGGCCGGCGCCCCTCCGGGGCTTCATGGGTTGGGGGTGGGCCGCGTACCCCGGGTTGAAACCCGGGGCTATGTCCCTACGCCCCTCCGGGGCTGGCCGGTGACGGCGCGTCGGGCGGATATCCGGAAGGAGGATGGCCACCGCGTGATCGTAACAGCAATGTTCCCGATGGGTGAAACACGGGTCCGGACCGTCCCTTCAGGGACAATCGTGGGTAGCCCCACGGTTTCAACCTGGGGCGGCAGGGGGGCCCCGGAACGCCGCCTCCGGGATATCCTCCTCTCCCGTGAACAGCAGCATCCGCATCCTCCTTCTCCTCCCTCTAGTTCTCCTCGCCGCCTGTGACAAACGCGTTTCCGGTCCCCTGCCCCAGGAGGCCTATGTGTGGCAGCGGGATTGGACCCCGGCCGTGCAGGAAGCCGTCCGGAAGGCTTCCGACTTCACGCGGGTCGTCGCGCTCACGGCCGAGGTGGACCTGCGGGGCGACCTCCCCAGGATCTTCCGCATTCCGCTCGATCCGGCGGCGTTGAAGGCGTCCGGCCGGCCGGTGGGGGTGGCGGTCCGCGTCTCGTCGTTCCCGAGCCGGTTCATGGAAGATCCGAAGCGGGCGGACGCCGTCCGGCGGGTGGTGCGGGACGTGCTCGCGGAGGCGCGGGCCAAAGGGCTCCAGCTCGCGGAGATCCAGATCGACTACGACTGCCCCGAGTCCAAGCTGGCGGATTACCGGGCCTTCCTCTCCATCCTGCGCGCGGAGACCGGCAAGACGCCGCTCGTCATCACCGCCCTGCCGACCTGGACCGGCCGCCGCGAGGATTTCCGCGATCTGATCCATGAGGCGGACGGCTGGGTGCTCCAGGTCCACTCGGTGACGCAGCCAAAGGGCGGCGGTACGGCGCTCGTCCTGTGCGATCCGGAGACGGCGCGGTGGTGGGTGGAGCAGATCGCCCGGTTCCGGAAACCGTTCCGGGTGGCCCTCCCCACCTACAGCTACTCGGTGATGTTCAATCCCGACGGGAAGCTCCTGGGGGTCTCGGCCGAAGGCTCGCTCTTCTCGCTGCCCCCGGGCACCCGGGTGCGCAAGGTGAGCAGCGATCCCGAGGCCATGGCCGGGCTGGTCCAGCTCTGGACGCGCGACCGGCCGGCGGAGCTCGCCGGCATCCTCTGGTACCGGTTGCCGGTGGAGGGGGACCGGATGAACTGGTCCGCATCCACCCTCCAGGCCGTGATGGCCGGCCGGACGCCCCGGGGGGAGATCCAGGCGTCGCGGCGCGAGCCCGAGCCGGGGCTGGTGGAGATCGACCTCGTCAACGCGGGCGAGGCCGAGGCCCCTTCGCCCGCCACGGTTCGGGTACGATGGAAGGGCGCGGCCCCCATCGCGGCGGACGGCTTGTCCGTATACAGGTTGGTCCAGGCCCCGGGCGAGATCCGTCTCCAGCAGTCCGGCGGCGGAGTCCTGCGCCCCGGCGAGCGCCGGACCATCGCCTGGCTGCGCTTCGCCGACCGGACGGAGGTCTCGCTTGAGCTGCCCAAGGAACCTGGTTAGAGCCGCTCTCCTCGCCTTCGCCGCCACCCTGGCCGGCGCCGTCGCCGTCTGGGCCTGCGGCCCCTTCTTTCCCTACTGGTTCGTGACGGACGAGAGCCGCATGATGGAGGCTCCCACCACCTGGTTCCGGACCGTCCTCGCGGAAATGGCCGGCCCCCTGGACCGCTTCCGGGTGGTCTATCCCGGCAGGCCTGGGGAGCGTCCCAAGCCGCTCCCCAGGGCCGTGGTGGCGGAGCGGGGCCCCTACCGGCAGACCGCCGACGTGGATCTGTCGGAGCTGGCGTCGCTGACGTCGAACCGCACGCTGCTGGCCGAGTACACCGAGGTGCGGGAGGCCCTCGCCAGTTACGGAGAGGCGGTCGACTCCTGGCAGCAGGAGGCCGCCTGGGCCAACCAGGCGCCGCCCCGCCCCGAGCCGCCGCCGGACCTGCGGGTGCCCGCGGGCCTGCCGGGCGAGATCGACGACTATCTGCGCGGAGCCCTCGCCTACCACCGTGGGAGCCTCGCGGATGCCCGAGCCTACTGGAAAAGGCTGCTCGACCGTCCCGCCGCCCAGCGCCGCAACCGCTCGGTATGGGCGGCGTTCATGCTCGGCAAGGCCAACCTCAAGGACGATCCGGAGGCGGCGATCCGCTGGTTCCAGCACACCCGCGAGCTGGTGATCGACGACCTCCTGCCCGATCCTCTTGGGCTCGCCGCCGCGAGCATCGGCTGGCAGGCGCGGGCGGAGCTGGACCTCGACCGCCCGGCAAGGGCGTTGCCGCTCTACTACCTGCAGATGAGGACGGGGGACCCGACGGCGGTGGCGTCCATGCGGCACGTCGCCTCCAAGGCACTCAACGATCCCAAGGCATTGAAGGAGATCGCGTCCTCGGACGACGCGCGCCCGATCATGACCGCCTACGTGGTCTCCCGCTGGGACCGGAAGGACTACGACGGTCCGCTCGATCCGGCGCCGGCCCGCAAGTGGCTGGAGGCGATCCAGGAGGTCAAACCCCGGAACGTCGAGGACGCGGAGCGACTCGCCTGGGTGGCGTACCGGGCGGGGGACTTCGCCGCCGCCGAAGAGTGGCTGAAGCGCGCCTCGGGGGGCAGGGCGATGACGAACTGGATCCAGGCCCGGCTGTTTCTGCGCGCCGGCAAGCTGGAGGAGGCCAAGGCCGCCCTGAGGCTGGCCGGACAGTTCTCCCCTCCGGGGGTGGGCTCCGAAGACGACATGTTCCTGGCCTATGAGCACGCGGTGCAGCCCGTGACGCGCCCCCACGCCGACGGCGAGACCGGCGCCGTGCTGCTCGCGCAGGGGGATTACACCTTCGCCCTCTACAACCTCCTGGACGGCGGTTACTGGACCGACGGCGCCTACATCGCCGAGCGGGTGCTGACGACGGACGAGCTGACCGCCTACATGGAGAAGAGCTGGCCGGTGAAGCTGGCGTCGCACCGTCCCGAGGAGTATGGAGACAACTGGACGATGCTCTACGCGGGCATGGTCTCGCCGAGCCAGGAGCGGATCGCGTACGAGTTGCGCTATCTCGTCGGGCGGCGGCTGGTACGGGAGGGCCGCTACCAGGAGGCGGAGAAGTTCCTGCCCACCTCCCTGGGAAAGCAGGTGAGGATGCTGGCGCGCTCCATGGCAGAAGGGAGGGACCCGCAGAAGTCGGCCGAGGAGCGCTCCCGGTCCCTGTTCCGCGCCGCGTGCATCCTGCGCCACCAGGGGCTGGAGCTGAGCGGCACGGAGCTGGAGCCCGACTGGTTCCTTCACGAGGGGCAGTACGAGAATCCACCCTTCGCCCAGGCCCGCGCCAAGGGCGCGTTCAGCCGCCTCGGCCCCACCAAGGACGAGATCGCCCGGGCGAGGAAGACCCGGACCGCTCCCTTCAAGCGCTTCCACTACCGATACCGGGGGGTGGAGCTGGCGAAGGAAGCGGCGGATCTGCTGCCGAACGGCGCCGGGAAAGCGGAGATCCTCGCCACGGCCGGCAACTGGATCGAGGGACGCGACCCCAAGGCGGCGCAGCCGCTCCTGGAGGCCATCCTGAGCTGCTGCGCGGACACGGAGATCGGGAGGCAGTCGAAACGGGTGAACGCGATCACGAACGTCCCGGACGCCTGCGAGGCGGAGACGAAGGTGGGAGGAAAGCAGCCTCAGTAGGATGCGGGTAGCTGGAGCGGTCCGCCCTCCGAGACCTCACCCCCAGGCCCCCTCTCCCATCTCCCTCCCAACCCTCCCCGGGAGAGGGGGAACGATGAGGAGACGATCTTGCCGAGATCGAGAAGACCTCAATCGCAGGGTCCTCCCTCTCCCGGGGGCGGGCGGCAGGGAGATGGGAGAGGGACCGAGGGTGAGGTCTCGGAGGGCAGGCCGCTCCGTCATCACGAGTCTCCTTGAACCCGCTACTATCCCCCCGTGCTCGCTCCCCTTCTCCGCTTCCACCTCGCCGTCGGCGCCCGCCTCGCCATGCGGGTCCTGGTGCCGGCCGTGGCCGCCGCGGTCGGGGCCGGCTTTCTCCTCGGGAACGATTTCCTGACCTCCTTGTCCCACGTCCTCTTCGGTCCTCGGTCGTCGGGAGGATCGGGGTTGATGACCGCGGTGATCTTCCTCGGCGTGGCGATGGAGGCTGCCCCTCGGGTCTGCCGGGGGTTGGGGGGATGGATGCGCCACCTGCCGGTCAGCGGCGTGGCGCACCGGCGGGCGGCGGGGCTGGCGATCACGGCAGCCCAGACGCCGATCCTGCTCGGCCTGCTGGTAGTGGCGTCCTTCGCCTCCCGGACGGCGGTCACCCTGGCGGAGGATGCTTTCGGGCTCGCCCTCACCGCCCTGGCCATGGCGGTGGCGGCGACGCCGGCCCGGCGGCGATGGCTCTCCTCGCCCCTGGCCCTGGGGGCCGCAGTGGCGGCGGGGTCCGGCGGTTGGAGGATGATGACGCTGGGCGCCGTCCTCCTCGTGGTTGCGGACCTCGCGGCGGGTCCCCTGGCGCGCATCGGCCCCCCGGCCGCCCACTCAGCCCGGCGCTCGGCGGGCGGGCTGCTGGAATTCCGGATCGCCTGGCGGGCCCTGGGATGGACTCTCTTCGGGGCCTTCCTCTTCGGCCTGCTCCCCGTGGGCGCGGCGTTCGCCTTCGTATCCAACAACACCCTGGCGCCGGAGCACGTCCGCCTGGCCGCCCTGCTCGGCGGCGGGCTGGCGTTCGTGCTGCTGTTCGCCCAGATCGGCGAATCCCTGGCGGTGCGGCGGCCGGCCTGGCCGTGGTCCCGCTCGCTGCCCTGGTCGGCGTCGCGGCGCGTGGTGTCGGACGCGCTGTTCCTGGGCCTCCATGCCGTGCCGCTGGTCGCGCTGGCGGTGGCGATCGATCCCGTCGCGCTGGCGGTCCTGGGCCTGCTGCCGCTCGTGACCGTCCGCGCCGCCGGAGCGATGCGCCGCGCCCCCGAGCGCAAGACCGGCGCTGTCGGGGAGATCCTCATGGAGGGATCGTTCCTGGCGGCCCTGGTGGCCCTCGTCCCCTGGACCGCCCTGCTGACGCTGGCGCTCACCCCCTGGGCCGTGCGGGCGGCGGCGGAGCGGGAGCGGCGGCAGAAGGTCAGCCGCTGGCTGGAGCTGCACCATCTGGCCGCGGGCGATCCGCAGTCCTGGAGCGCGTCGTGATCCGCTTCCACCAGGCGGCCTTCTCCTACCGCGCCGGCGAGCCCGTGCTCTCGGGCGTGGACCTGGAGATCGGGCCGGGCCTGACCCTGCTGCTCGGTCCCAACGGCTGCGGCAAGAGCACGCTCCTGAAGATGGCGGCCGGCGTCGAGCGGCCGGACGCGGGCCGGGTCGAGATCGACGGTCACGACCTCTGGACGGACGAGGTGGAAGCCCGGCGGACCCTCGCCTACGTGCCCGAGCAGCCCGATCTGACGCCCTACGCCACCGTGCGGGAAATCCTCGCCCTGGTCTGCCGGCTGCGCGGCGAGCCGGTCGAGCGCGGCCGCGAGGCCCTGGAGCGGGTCGGCCTCTCCGGGCTCGGCCACCGCTCGGTGCGCGAGCTGTCCATGGGGCAGCGCCGCCGCTCCGTGCTGGCCGCCGCCCTGGTGGGCGCGCCCCGGCACGTCCTCCTCGACGAGCCCCTGGAAGCCATGGACCGGGGAGCCCGCGAGGATCTCCTGGCCTGGGTCGACCGGCTGATCGCGGCGGGGGCCGTGGTGGTGGTGGTCTCCCACGAGATCGAGCCCTTCGCGCCCCGGGCCGTCCGCGCGCTGGCCGTACGCGGGGGGCGCTGCGTGGACGCCGGGATGTTGCCGGAGGAGCCCGGGGAGAGGCTGGCCTTGCTGGACGGGTTGGCCCGGGGGGCCCTCACTCCCCCTGCCCCCGGGAAAGAGGGGGAAAGGACGGAAGGACCTAAATGACCTAAAGGACCCAAGGGACCTAAACGACAGAGGACGAAAACGCTGGACCCGTCCTTTGTCGTTTAGGTCCTTTAGGTCGTTTATGTCCTTTAGGTCCTTTCCTGCCGTTCTCCCTCCTCTCCCGGCGGCCTGGGGGGAGGCTGGGAGAGGAGGGCCGGGGTGGTGAGGGCTTCCATGCGATAACCTCCCGCTCATGCCCGAGCTACCCGACCACCCCTTGGAGCTCTCCGCCGGCGAGATGCGGTCCCTGGTGGCCGCCGCCCTCGACCGGATCGTCGCCCATATCGAGTCCCTCCCCCGGCAGCGCGTCTCGGACACCTCCGGCGGGGACGAGCTGGCGCGCGTGCTGGCCTGGGAGCCCCTGCCCGAAGAGGGGACCGCCGTCTCCGACCTCCTGGACCTGCTGTTCGACCGGGCGGTGCCGCCGAGCTTCAACACGGCCAGCCCCGGGTACCTCGCCTACATCCCCGGCGGCGGCCTCTTCCACGCCGCCGTGGCGGACCTGATCGCCGACTCCGTCAACCGCTATTCGTCGGTCTATGCCGCCGCCCCGGCCCTGGCGCAGATCGAGGCCAACGTCATCGCCTGGTTCTGCCGCCTCGCGGGCTATCCCGCCGAGGCGCGGGGCACCCTGACCAGCGGCGGCTCCCTGGCCAACCTCGTGGCTCTGATCACGGCCCGCCGTGAGCGGCTGCCGGAGAACTTCCTCTCGGGCGTCATCTACACCTCGGACCAGGCCCACTACTCCGTCGCCAAGGGCGCCATCCTCGCCGGCTTCCCGGAGGGAAACGTCCGTTCGATCCCGACCGACGACCAGTTCCGCCTGCGGCCGGACGCCCTGGAGTCGCGGATCGAGGAGGACCGCCGCCAGGGGCTCACTCCGTTCCTCGTCACGGCGAGCGCCGGCACCACCAACACGGGCGCGGTGGATCCCCTCCCCGAGGTGGCGGACCTCTGCGAGCGCCACGGCCTCTGGCTGCACATCGACGCGGCCTATGGCGGCTTCTTCCTGCTCACCGAGGAGGGCCGGCGGGCGATGCGCGGCATCGAGCGGGCGGATTCGATCGTCCTCGATCCCCACAAGGGCCTCTTCCTCCCTTATGGCACGGGCGCCGTGCTCGTGCGCGACGGCGAGGCCCTGCGGCGGGCGCACGAGCTGACCGCGGACTACATGCCACACATGCAGTCCGATCCCGAGCGGATGGATTTCTCCATGTACTCCCCCGAGCTGTCGCGGCCGTTCCGGGGGCTGCGGATCTGGCTGCCGTTCAGGATGCACGGCGTGGGGGTCTTCCGGGCCGAGTTGGAGGAGAAGCTGGCGCTGGCCCGGATGGCGGCGGACCGCCTGCGGGGAATGGAAGGGATCGAGATCCTGGCCGAGCCGCAGCTCTCGCTCCTGGCCTTCCGCCTCGCCCCCGAGGGCGTGCCCGAGGAGCGGCTCGACGAGCTCAACAAGCGCTTCATCGAACGGGTCAACGTCCGCCAGCGGGTCTACCTCACCGGCACGCGGCTGCGGGGACGCTTCGCGCTGCGGATCTGCGTGGTCTCCTTCCGCACCCACCGGGAGCGGATGGAAGCGTGCCTGGAGGACGTCGAGGCGGCGCGGGCGGAGGTGCTGGACCGGAAATGAAAAGGGCGCGGCATCGCCGCGCCCTTCAACCAGCGGACCCTATCGGGCCCTACCGCGTGGGCGGCTTCTGCTCGCCCTGGCTCTGCGGCTGGCCTTCGTCCTCCGCCGGCGGCTCCTCGTCCTTCGGCTGGCCGATCGAGAGCAGCTCGACCTCGAAGATCAGCGGCGCGTTGGGGCCGATGATGCCGCCGGCGCCGCGGTCGCCGTAGCCGAGGGCGGCCGGGAGGTAGAACTTGTACTTGGAGCCGACCTTCATGAGCTGCACACCCTCGGTCCAGCCCGGGATGACCTGGTTGAGGACGAAGGAGGCGGGCTCGCCCCGCTTGTAGGAGCTGTCGAACTCGGAGCCGTCCATCAGGGTGCCCTGGTAGTGGACGGTCACGGTGTCGGTAGCCTTCGGCTGCGGGCCGGTGCCCTCCTTCAGGACCTCGTACTGGAGACCGCTCGCCGTGGTCTTGACCCCCGCGCGCTCCTTGTTCTTCGCCAGGAACGCCTCCCCCTCGGCCTTGTTCTTCTCGCCTACCGCCTTCTGCTTGTCGGCCTGCTGCTGCATGACCTGCTGCTGGAAAGCCTGCATCGCCGTCTGCATCTCCTCGTCGGTGAGCGACGCCTGCCCATTACCGAGAGCGTCGCGCAGACCCTTCATGAGCAGATCGTTGTTGACGGTGATGTCGTTCTGCTTGAACTGGCGGCCGAAGTTGTAGCCGATGGCGTAGCTGGCGCGGTCCGCCACGGACTCGGGCTTGCCGGCCTGCGGCTGGGCGGCGGGGGGCTGGGCGGACTGGGCCGCGGGCTTCTGGGCCGGCTGGCCGGACTGCTGCTGGGCGCCCACCACACCGACCATCGCGACGAGCGCCGCGACGGCGAGAGTCACATACTTTTTCATACGGTTCTCCAAACGTTCGGTGAATCCTTCGGGATGGCGGCGCTCTCGTCCGCCTCAGGACGAACACGGCATGTTAACCCAGCTCTTCAACCTGGAGAGCCCCCCGACGATTCCCGGACCCCGCCGCGGGGCGCCTGTAACAAATCGGCCGGTTCCTACACTAAATGTCAGGACAGGGTTTCCTTTCCCATAGTGATATCCACCACCATGCCATTGCGAGCCCGTGCTGCCAAGCGTCTCCGACGGATTTCCGCCCTCTGCCTGGGGGCTTTGGCCTTGCTCACGCTGGCCGGGGCGAGACCGCTCCCGGCTCCGGTCCAGGAGGCTCCTCCTGCCCAGCGCGTCCAATTCATCCTCCGGTCGCTCTTTCCGGTTTCCGGCGAGCCCCCGGAGCTGACCGCCGGCGGCCTCCCCTTCCGCGCCGCCGCGGCCCTGCCCTGCTTCTACGAGCGCCGGGGGTTCGCCCCGGCCTGGAGCGACGGCCAGGGGCCGAGCCGGGACGTGGACGACCTCCTCGCCGCGATCGAGGGAGCGGCCGGCGACGGCCTGAACCCCGAGGACTACCTCCTCGCGGAGCTGCGGCGGCGGGCCGAAACGGCCAGGCGCTCCCCGGACGCGGCGCAGCTCGCCGAGCTGGACCTCCTGTTCACCCACGCCTTCCTGACCCTGGGGGCCCACCTCCGCAACGGCCGGGTCAACCCCTCGGCCGTCTACCGGGACTGCGTGTACGAGAGCACCGAGGCGGATCTCCCCGGCCTCCTCCAGACCGGTCTGGACCAGAGGCGGGTGCACGGGGTGCTGGACGATCTGGCCCCCTCCCATCCCATCTACAGGGGCCTGAAGCTGGCCCGCGGGTTCTATCGCGGGATCGTGGCCCGGGGCGGCTGGCCCGCCGTGCCGGAAGGGGACACCCTGCGCCCGGGCGATCGCGACCCGCGCGTCGAGGCCCTGCGGGCCCGCATGGAGGCCTCGGGGTTCGCCGCCGACGCGCCGGAGGGGCGGGACCTCTACGACGCTCCCCTCCAGGCGTCGGTGACCGCTTTCCAGGAGCGGCACGGCCTGGAGCCGGACGGCGTCGTGGGCAAGGGCACCCTGGAGATCCTGAACGTGCCGTCCGAGGACCGCCTGCGGCAGATCGAGGTCAACCTCGAGCGCTGGCGCTGGATGCCCCGCGACCTGGGGGAGCGCTACATCGTGGTCAACATCGCCGGGTTCGTGCTGGACGTGGTGGAGAACGGCCGGACGACCCTGGACATGAAGGTGGTGGTGGGCAAGCCCGCCACGAAGACGCCCATGTTCAGCGACGAGATGACCTACCTCGTCCTCGCCCCCTACTGGAACGTGCCGCCGAACATCGTCCGCAACGAGATCGTCCCCCGCATGCGGCGCGATCCGGGCTATCTCGACCGCGAGGGGATGGAGGTCTTCGCCGGCCCGGGAGGCGCCCGGCTCTCCAGCGTCGACTGGAACGCCACGGACGGCCGGGGGCTCTCCATCCGGCAGAAGCCCGGCCGCAAGAACGCCCTGGGCCGGGTGAAGTTCATGTTCCCCAACCCCTACAACGTCTACCTGCACGACACGCCGTCGCGCTCCTCCTTCAGCCGCGCCTCGCGGGCCTTCAGCCACGGCTGCATCCGCCTGGAGCAGCCGGTCGAGCTGGCCGAGCACCTCCTCGGCCGCGACGACCCCGCGTGGACGAAGGAGAAGATCGAGGCCATCATCGCCAAGGGGGAAGAGAAGGGCGTGGTCTTCAAGGAGCCCTGGCCCGTCCACCTCGTCTACTGGACGGTCTGGGTGGACGACGCGGGAGTCGTGCAGTTCCGGGAAGACCTCTACGGGCGGGACACGGAGCTGGAGAAGGCGCTGGGCCTCACCCCCGCAGCAGGCTCACCAGCGCTCCCAGCAACGCGCTCCCCAGCAACGTCCACCCCATCCCGGCCTTGAAGCGGAACAGGGCGATCATCGCCGCGACCGTCAGCAGGAGGATGGCGGGGTCCAGGGTCGACCACTCGGGGACCTTGCCATCCACTCGGGCGAACAGCGTGTGGAGGGAGAACCAGACCGCGAGGTTGAGAATCACCCCGACGACGGCGGCGGTCACGCCCGAGAGCGCGGCCGTCAGCGACGCCCGGCCCCGCAGCGACTCGATGTAGGGGGCGCCGAGGAAGATCCAGAGGAAGCAGGGGACGAACGTCACCCAGGTCGTGAGGAGCGAGCCCAGGAGCGCCGCCGTCAAGGGGGAGAACGGCTCCGGGTTCCGGTACGCGCCGAGGAAGCCTACGAACTGCAGGACCATGATGAGCGGGCCCGGCGTGGTCTCCGCCATCCCCAGGCCGTCCAGCATCTCGCCGGGCCGGAGCCAACCCTGGACCTCCACCGCCTGCTGGGCTACGTAGGCCAGGACCGCGTAGGCGCCGCCGAAGGTGACCACGGCCATCTTGCCGAAGAAGAGCCCCTCCTCCACCAGTACGTGATCCCGGCCCAGCCAGAGGGCGAAGGCGAGGACCGGTCCCCACCAGAGGATCAGATGGACGGACAGCACCCGCAGGCTGCGTCCCAGGGAGGGCCGGACGGTCCGCAGGGCCGCCTGATCGGCTACGCGGTCGTCTCCCTCCGCCGCGTCCGGCTGTGAAGGGGGCGCCAGGACCCCCGCCCGGTACGCGAAGTATCCGGCGATCCCCGCAGCCACGACGATCGCTGGAAAGGGGACCCCGAAGAAGAAGATGGCGATGAACGCCAGGGCGGCCAGGGAGATCCGGAACCGGTCCTTGAGGGCCCGTTTCCCGATACGTACCACCGCCTCGGCCACCACCGCGAGCACCGCCGGCTTGAGGCCGAAGAACAGGGCGGCGACGAGGGTGGCGTCTCGCAGCTCCACGTAGAGGATGGAGAGGCCGAGGATGGCCGCGATACCCGGCAGCACGAAGAGCGTCCCGGCGATCAGACCGCCCACGGTGCCGTTGAGCAGCCAGCCGGTGTAGACCGCGAGCTGCTGCGCCTCGGGGCCGGGCAGCAGCATGCAGTAGTTGAGGGCGTGGAGGAACCGTTCCTCGCTGATCCACTTCTTCTCTTCGACCAGGAGGCGGTGCATGACCGCGATCTGTCCGGCCGGCCCGCCAAACGACAGCGAGGCCACCTTGGCCCAGAGCCGGGTGGCCTCGCCGAGGGAAACGGAGGGGGGCGGGGTCACGGGGGCGGAGTATGGCACGTCCAGGGCTTCGCGGCCTCTCGAAGGGCACGCCGCCCGAAGAAGCTAGTACCTGAAGATGGCCGCCATCGCCTGCCCGTCGGGCACTTCCTGCTGCGGCACGGCGAAGACCTTGCCGCCGTTCAGGAAAGTCTGCGCCGCCGCGAGATCCAGGAGGTCCTGGCCGCCGTTGCGCTGCCGTTCCTGGTCTTCCTGGAGGCGGACCTCCCGCTTCTGGGCGTCGTAGGAGCCCCAGAGGCGGACGCCGCGGGCCACGAAGAGAGTGTCCACCCGGCCGTCGTGCGCCGCCGGCAGGATCTCCTCGTAGCGGTAGGAGGCGCGGCCGGCCCCGATCAGGTCGCCATAGCGCTCGACGGCCTTCCGGCGCTCTTCGTTGAGGATGGGCTCGACGATCTCCAGGGCCATGTCCCGCAGCTCCGCGGGGGAGAGGCCCTCGGCGTTCCCCGTGAGGCCTTCGTCGAGGACGCGCGGGTGCTCGGTCGTGCTCTTGTAGCGCGGGAGGAGGTACTCGACCCCGGCGAGCACCACAGGCACGTCGCGGTCCATATGCTTTAGGAGGGCCTTGTCCGCCAGGTTGAAGAACTGCTGGATCTCGGCCTTGAGGTCGTCCTCGGCCATGCCGTGCCCATGGAAGAGGGTCGTCCGCGACACGGTCCGGGTCGGGCTGCTGTTCTGGAGCTGAGTGTAGTTCCGGGTCAGCGGCCCCAGGGCCTCCTCGAAGCTGCGCGGGATGTCCGGCGGCAGCTCGATCTCCTCGGCCCGGTGGCGGGTCGCGGCGATCAGGCGGATGTTCTTCAGGCTGATGGCGAGGATGTAGAAACGCCCGTCGTTGTTGAGGAGCGTGAACAGCGGCTTGAGGTGGAAACGGCTCTCCACCACCGCCAGCTCGCCGACTTCGGCCGGAATCCGGAAGGCCCGGAAGGCGCCCGGAGAGAAGAAGACCGCCAGGCCGTCGCTCTGGGTCTGCCAGAACGTCTGGTTGTCCACCAGCTCGCGCAGGGGCGTCAGGAGCTCCGCGGCGTCTGCGGGGCGCATGCCCTGATGTTCCGCCACCCTCTCCTGGACCATGCGCAGGAGGTTCTTGAAGCGGATCGGGTTCTGCTGCGCCTCCGCTCCGGCCCGGAACGTGGGCATGTAGATCGAAACGCACGGGCGGTCCGCGTGCTGGAGGAGGTCACGGATTTCTTCTTGGCTGATGACGCTGAGCTGCGCGCCCTGGACGTCGTCTCGGGTCAGTAGGGCCATGGATACCTCCTGATGGAAGGAAAGTCCTCCCGCTCTCCACCCCGGCAAGGGGAAGGAGCGGGCTATCCTTCATTCCAGCAAGGGGCGTGCCGCTCGCCGGGGCAGCCTCTTCATCCCGTACACCCCCACCAGCAGGACCGCTCCCAGCAGGATGATCGCCGGGCCCGACGGCAGGTCGTAGGAGAAGGAGAGGAAGAGCCCGCCGAGGGTGATTCCGACGCCGATCAGCACCGAGCTCAGCAGGACGCTCCGCAGATCCTTCCAGAGCATCAGGCTGACCACCGAAGGGATGGTCAGCAGCGCCACCACCAGGATGATCCCCACCACCTGGATCAGGATCACCACCGACAGCGCGATCATCCCCAGCAGCAGCGACATCACGAGCCGCACCTGGACGCCCCGCACCTTCGCGAACACCTCGTCGAAAGCCACCGCCACGATCCCCTTGAAGAAAAGGAAGACCGTCAGCAGCACGAAGGCGGTCAGCGCCAGGATCACGAGGACGTCGCGCCGGGAGACCAGGAGGATGTTGCCGAACAGGTAGGTCATCAGGTTCGGCGCGAAGCCCGGGGTCTTGTAGAGGAAGACGATGCCCACGGCCATGCCCACCGACCAGAGGACGCCGATCAGAGCGTCGTAGGAGCGGATGGTCTGCCGGTCCACCGACCCCAGCGCCAGGGCGCAGAGCAGGGCCACGGGCACGGCGCCCAGCAGCGGGTTGATCCCCAGGAAAAAGCAGACCCCCATGCCGCCGAAGGCCGCGTGGCTGATGCCGTCGCTGATGAAGGCCAGCTTCTTCACCACCACGAACGTGCCGATGACGCCGCAGAGCACGCTGGCCAGCACGCCGGCCACCACGGCGTTGCGCAGGAAGTCGTAGGAGAGGGCTTCAAAGAATCCGGGCAAGGGCTTGTCTCTCAGTGGTGATGGTGGTGGTGCAGCACGCGGTGGGGGACGCCGTGGGTCACCAGCTCGACCGGGCAACCATAGACCTCTTCCATGACCTCCAGGGAGAGCTCGGGATCGCCGTGGTAGAAGAGCTTGCGGTTGATGCAGGCGATGCGCCGCACCATGGAGGCGAGCGAGGTCACGTCGTGGGTGACCACGACGATGGGGATGGAACGGTTGAGGTCCTCCAGGAGGTCGCGCAGGGTCCCCCGGGACTCGGCGTCGATGGAGGCCGTGGGCTCGTCCAGGAAGAGGATCGCCGGATCGGCGACCAGGGCGCGGGCGATCAGGGCGCGCTGGAGCTGCCCGCCGGAGACCTCGGAGACGTGGGCCCGGGCGACGCCGCGCAGGCCGAGACGCTCGAGGGCGCGGTCGGCGGCGGCGCGGTCCTCCCGACCGTAGGGCCGCAGCAGGCTCCGGCGTCCCAGCCGGCCCATCAGGACCATGTCCTGGATGCGCAGGGGGAAGTCCTTGTCGAAGGTCGAGAACTGCGGCACGTAGCCGAGGCGGCCCCGCGAATCCCCCACGGGGAGGTTCCAGACGACCTCGCCGGACCAGGGGCGGAGCAGCCCCAGCATCACCTTGAGCAGGGTCGTCTTGCCGCCGCCGTTGGGACCGATGACGGCCAGGAAGTCGCTGGTCTGGACGTCCAGGTCCACATGGTCCAGCACCACCTCCTGACCGTAGCCGAAGGTGACGTCCCGGACTTCGACGAGGGGTCTCTCAGGCATGGGGCAGCGCCTCGCTCAGCTCCCGGCTGACCCGCCGGAGGTTGTTCATCCAGTCCCGCTCCTGCGGATCGGCCACCAGCAGGCGGCCGCCCACGGAGTCGGCGATCACCTGCGCGCTCTTGCGGGGGAAGCCGCCCTGCACGAAGACGACCTTCACGCCGTCGCGACGCGCCTCGTCGATCAGGCGGATCAGGCGCGCGGCGCTGGGCTCCTTGCCCTCGGCCTCGATCGCCACCTGTTCCAGGCCGTACTGCCGGGCGAAGTAGCCCCAGGTGGGGTGGTAGACCATGAACCGGCCGCCCCGGACGCCCGCCAGCTCGGCCCGGATCTCCCGGTCCAGCGCCGCGATGTCGGCCTCGAAGAACCGCAGGTTCGCCCGGTACTCCGCCGCGTGGGCCGGATCGATCTCCTCCAGGGCCGCCGCGATGTTCCGCGCCGCCACCGCCACGGTGTCGGGCGAGACCCAGACGTGCGGGTCCCCGCCCTCGTGGCCATGGTCTTCGTCCTCGTGCCCTTCTTCCCCGGAGCCCTCCAGGAGCCGCATGCCGCGGGACATGTCCACGATCCGGACCCCGGGATTCTCTCGCAGAAAGGGCAAAATCCTCCCGCTCTCGAACTCGAACGCCGGGTGCCCCACCGCCACGTAGACCCGGGCGCGGCTGAGGCCAGCGATCTGGCTGGGCGTGAGGGGATAGTCCACGTGGGAGTAGCCGGGGGGGATCATCACCTCCACCTCCACGTGCCGGCCGCCGATCCGCTCCACGAAGTAGGCCTGCGGCGGCACGCTCACGGCCACCTGTAACCGGCCGTCCCCGGGCACGGCGGCCGGGCGGCAGGCGAACGCGGCCAGAGCCAGGAGCAGGAAGACCCTCAAGCGGCGCAGCCCGGGCATCGGCCGTAGAGCACCAGCTCGTGGGATTCCAGAGAGAAGCCGGGGGGCGTCAGGCGGCGCAACCCCTCGGGACATCCCTCCAGCTCGAAGACGCGGTCGCACGCACGGCAGTGGAAGTGGTGGTGGTGGTGCTTGCCGGTGGCCTCGTACCGCGGAGGCTCCCCCGGCAGCTCCACCTGCGTGAGCGCACCTTCCTCCACCAGGCTCTTCAAGGTGCGGTAGACGGTGGCGATTCCCAGGCCCGGACAATGGGTCTGCGCGGCGTCCAGCACCTCCTTGGGTCCCAGGGGACGGCCCGACTCCTCGATGACGCGGCGGATGGCGCGGCGCTGTTGCGTGTCCCTCTTCATGATCCCCTCTCCATCGGACTGAAATGATAATACGATCTCAACAAGCGCCGCAACGTCGCGGGTATAGAATCCCGATCATGACGACCATACCGCCGCAGCAACGCATCGAGGCCGACGTGAAGACCGCCATGAAATCGGGGGAGAAGGAGAAGCTCTCCACCCTGCGGATGCTCCTGACGGAGATCAAGAACGAGCGCATCCGCCGCGGCAGCGAGGTGGACGAGGCCGGCTTCGTCTCCCTGGTTCGCAAGGCGATCAAGCAGCGCGAGGAGGCCGCCTCGCAGTACCGCAACGGCGGGCGTGAGGAGCTGGCCGCCAAGGAGGAGGCGGAGCAGAAGATCCTCTCCGCCTACCTGCCCGCGCAGGTGGACGAGGGGCAGATCCGGGCCGCCATCGAGGAGGTCGTGGCGGCGAAGGGCCTCTCGGGACCGGCGGCCATGGGGCCGATCATGAAGGAGGTCCTGGCCCGCTTCGGCTCCAGCGCGGACGGCGCGACGATCAACCGGATCGCCCGCGAAGTCCTGGCCAAGAACGCTTGATGCGCCGCGCCATCGTAGGCACCGCCGGCCACATCGACCACGGCAAGACCAGCCTCGTGCTGGCGCTCACGGGGATCGACTGCGACCGCTGGGCGGAGGAGAAGGCCCGTGGCATCACCATCGACCTCGGCTTCGCCCACCTCACCGAAGGGGACCTCCAGCTTGGCTTCGTGGACGTGCCCGGGCACGAGCGCTTCCTCCACAACGCCCTGGCCGGCCTCGGCGGCATCCGCGTAATGCTGCTGGTGGTGGCCGCGGACGAGGGGGTGAAGCCGCAGACCCGGGAACACCTGGCCGTCTGCTCGCTGCTGGGCATCCCCGCCGGGATCGTGGTCCTGACCAAGGTCGACCTCGTCTCGTCCGATCTCCTGGAGCTGGCCCAGTTGGAGGTCGAGGAGTTGCTCGCCCCCACCCCGTTCGCGGGAGCGCCCATCCTGCCGGTCTCCAGCGCCACGGGTCAGGGGATCCCCGAGTTGAAAGCCACGCTGCTCGACCTGGCGGCCCGCCACGCCATGCCCGACGACCGGCAGCGGCCGGCGCGCCTGCCGATCGACCGGGCGTTCCACCTCAAGGGTCTGGGCGTGGTGGTCACCGGGACCCTGGCGAGCGGCGCCGTCCGCCCGGGCGACACCCTGGAGATCCTGCCCCGGCGCGAGCGGGTGAGGGTGCGGAGCGTCCAGGTGCACGGCCAGCCGCGGGAGGAGGCCGAGGCGGGCGAGCGGACGTCCCTCCAGCTCACCGGCGTCGCCCTGGAGGATCTGAGCCGCGGCATGCAGCTCGGCCTCCCCGAGGCCTTCGACGCGACCACCAGCCTGCTCGCGCGTTTCACCCTGCTGCCGGACGCCCCGGCGCCCATCCGGGGCTTCGTGCCCGTGCGGCTCCACCTCTACGCCAGCGAGGTCCTCGGCCGCATGCGCCCGCTGAACGCGGAGGGGCTCGCGCCGGGGGAGACCGGCCCGGTGGAGATCCGTCTCCAGTCCCCGGTCTCGGCCCTGCGCGGCGACCGCTACATCCTCCGCCGCCCCTCCCCGCCCGCCACGCTGGGGGGCGGCGAGATCCTCGACCCGCGCTGGCGGCGGCACCGGGGCACGATCCTCCAGCAGGCCCTGGGCGCGCTGCAGAAGGATTTCCCCGCCGCGCTGGCCTTCTGGACCCAGGAGGCGGGCGAGCGCGGAATCGAGGCCCCGGAGCTGGCCCGACGTCTGGGCCTGCCGCCGGCCCGGGTGGCGGAACAGCTCGCGAAACTGGCGAAAGCGCAGAAGCTCATCGAGGTCTCTGAAGGGCCGGGGCGCGGCCGGCGCTGGCTCTCCCCGGCGGCGGTGCAGCGAGTCACGGACCGGGCGCGCCGCGTGCTCAAGGAACACTTCCAGAAGGACCGCCTCGCCGAGTTCATCTCCAAGGCCGAGGCCGTGCGGCGCATCCTGCGCGGCCGGGCGGCGGACATGTCGGACGTCTATCTCGGCTGGCTGGCGGCCCAGAAGGTGCTCGCCGTCCATGGGGACCAGGTCACCCTTCCGGGGCGCAGCGCCCAGCTCACCGGCGAGGAGTCAAAGCTCTCGGCCGCCGTCCTGGAGCGCTTCGACAAGGCCGGGCTGGCGCCGCCGTCGCCCGGCGAGATCGCCCAGGAGTTAGGAGCCAAGCCGCAGATCCTGGAAGGGGTCCTCCGCCACCTGGTGGCGCGCGGCCAGCTCGCGAAGCTCCCCAGCGGGTTGATCCTGGCCTCCTCCGCGCTGGCCGCCCTGCGGCGGGACCTGCTGGCCACCTCCTGGGACCGCTTCACCGTGGCCGACTTCAAGGACCGTTTCGGACTGACCCGCAAGTGGGCCATCCCCCTGCTCGAGCACCTGGATTCGACCGGCGCCACCCGCCGGATGGGGGACGACCGCATGATCGTGAGGAGTGGAGGGTGAAGACATGAAGACCATCGCCGTCCTGGGAGCGTCCAGCAACCGTGGCAAGTACGGGAACAAGTGCGTCCGCGCCTACAAGCAGGCCGGCTGGGAGGTGTTCCCGGTGAACCCCAGCGAGCCGGAGATCGAGGGGCTCCCCGCCTCTAAGCGGCTCGCCGACATCCCCGCCGAGCTCGACCGGATCAGCGTCTACCTGCCGCCGCCGCTGACCCTGGAGTTGCTGCCCGAGATCGCCGACAAGGGGGCGAAGGAGGTCTGGTTCAACCCCGGCTCGGCGGACGCCGAGGTGCTGGAGGAGGCCCGGCGACTGGGCCTCTCCGCGGTGCCGGGGTGCAGCATCGTGAGCATCGGGCTCAGCCCGTCGCAGTTCCCGTAGTCATCTCCTGTGGAAAGGGGGGTTCTCATGCAACACCCGCTGCAATATCCGCTCTCCCTCAGCTTCAAGATCGTGGCGCTGGCGCCGCAGATCTTCGTCCGCGACGCCGCCGGCCGGGAGATCCTCTACGTCAAGCAGAAGCTCCTGAAGCTCAAGGAGAAGGTCCGCGTCTTCTCCGACAGCTCGCAGTCGCAGCAGGCCTACGAGATCAACGCCGACCGCTGGCTCGACTGGAACGCCCGCTACACGTTCACGGACAACATGGGGCAGGTCGTGGGCTCCATCAGCCGGCAGGGCATGCGCTCGCTCTGGAAGGCGACCTATGAGATCCAGGACGCCACCGGGCAGACGATCTTCCGGATCGAGGAGGCGAATCCGTGGGCCAAGGTGATCGACGGTTTCCTCGGGGAGATCCCCATCATCGGCCTCTTCACCGGCTACTTCATCCATCCCAAGTACGACGTGAACCGCGCCGGCTCGGGCCAGCCGGCGCTCCACGTCTCCAAGCACCGCTCGTTCCTGGAGAGCAGCTTCGAGATGGAGAACACGGGCGGGCCGCTCGCCCCGCACGAGGAGGTCCCGGCCGTGCTCGGGTTGCTGATGATGGTCCTCCTGGAGCGGCAGCGCGGGTAAGATCCGAGCATGGCCCCGCTTTCCGATGCCGAGTTGCTCGCGCGGCTGGTCGCTTTCGACTCGACCAGCCGCAACAGCAACCTCCCCATCGCCGACTTCCTCTGCGACTACCTGGACCGCCCCGGCGTCCGCGTCGAGCGCAACCTCTCCCCCGGCGGCGACAAGGCCAACGTGATCGTCTGGATCGGCCCCGAGCCGGACGGCGGCCGGCGGGGGCTCGTGCTCTCGGGCCACATGGATGTCGTGCCGGCGGACGAGGACGGCTGGCGGAACGATCCCTTCCGGCTCACCGACGAGGGGGATCGCTGGGTGGGCCGGGGCTCCTGCGACATGAAGGGGTTCCTGGCTGTCGCCGCCAACCTCGCCGCCGAGGCGCGGGCCGAGCGCTGGCGGGCGCCCCTGGCGCTGGTCTTCACCTACGACGAGGAGGTGGGCACCCTGGGGGCCAAACACTTCACGGAGAGCTTCCCCCGGGCGGCGAGCCTCCCCCGGAGCGCCATCATCGGCGAGCCCACCTCCCTGCGGGTGGCGCGGGCGCACAAGGGGCACGCCAAGCTGCGCGTGACGCTCCACGGCGTCTCGGCCCACAGCGGCTATCCTCACCTGGGCGTCAACGCCATCGAGCCCGCCGGCCGGGTGATCGTGGCCCTGGCGGCTCTGCGGCGCGAGTTGGAGGCGGAGGAGCTTCCCAACCGGGAGCTTTTTCCCGAGGTCCCCTACGTACCTCTGAACGTCGGCACGGTCCACGGCGGCGCGGCCATCAATGTGGTGCCGGACCGCTGCGACGTCGAGCTGGGTTTCCGCCCCCTGCCCGGCCTGGCTTCCGAGGAGATCGCCGAGCGTATCCGCCGGGTGGTCCGGGAGGCCGCCGCGCCGTTCGAGCCGGAGATCGGGACGCTCTCGGACAGCCCTCCCATGCTCCTGGACGAGGCCTCCCCCATCCACCGCCATCTCTGCTCCCTGGTGGGCCAGAGCGCGCAGTCCACGGTCTCCTTCGCCACCGACGCCGGCTGGCTTCAGAGGCTGGGGATGGACTGCGCCATTTTCGGCCCCGGCTCCATCGAGGTGGCCCACAAGCCGAACGAGTTCCTCCCCAAGGACGAATTCGCGGCCGCCCGGGGGCTGCTGGCGCGGACGATCCAGCGGTTCTGCGAGGAGGAGGAATGAAGGTCTTCGAGGCGGATCTCACCTGGACGGGTCGCGTCTTCGAAGCCGGCGTGCAGGTCGAGGTCGCTGACGACGGCCGCATCGAGTCCGTGGGCTCCCTGGGCCTCGCGCCGGACCTGCGCCTCGCCGGCCGGGCGCTCCTGCCGGGCATGATCAGCGCGCACTCCCACGCGTTCCAGCGGGGACTGCGCGGGCGCGGCGAGACCTTCCCCGCAGGCGCCGGGAGCTTCTGGACCTGGCGGCAGGCCATGTACAGCCTCGTAGGGAGACTGGAGGAGGACGAATTCCGCGCCCTCTGCCTCCAGACCTTCCGGGAGATGCGCTCCGCCGGCATCACCACCGTGGGCGAGTTCCACTACTTCCACCACCGGGAGGAGTCCCCCGACGCCGCCGACTACGCCTTCGACGCCCCGGTCCTGGACGCCGCCGCCGAGGCCGGCATCCGCATCGCCCTGATCCAGTCCTACTACCACACGGGGGGTGTGGGGCAGCCGCTGGAGGGGCCGCAGCGCCGCTTCAGGTCCCCCAATCCCCAGGTCTACTGGGAGCAGATGGACCGCCTCGCCGCCCGTCTCGATCCCCGCCGGGAGACCCTCGCCGCCTCCGTCCACAGCCTGCGCGCCGCGGGCCCGGACGATCTCGCCGCCATCTACACCGAGGCCCGGCGCCGCGACCTGCCGTTCCACATCCACGTCGAGGAGCAGAGGCGGGAGATCGACGACGTCCTCGCCTACTACGGGCAGCGCCCCATGGCCCTGCTGCTGAAGACCCTGGGGACGGCCACCGATATCACCGCCGTCCACTGCACCCATACCGATCCCGAGGAGATGGAGCGCTACCTCGCCGCCGGCGGCATGGCCTGCTTCTGTCCGCTCACCGAGGGCAACCTGGGCGACGGCATCGCGACCGCGTCGAGGACCCACCCCACGAGCGGCGCCTTCTGCATCGGCAGCGACTCCAACGCCCGCATCTCCCCAATCGAGGAGATGCGCTGGCTCGAGTACGCCCAGCGCCTCGCCACCGAGAGCCGGGGCGCGCTGCGGGACGCGGAAGGCAGCGTCTCGAGGACCCTCCTGGAGGCGGCGACGGTCGGAGGCGCCAAGGCGCTGGGGATCGAGGCCGGCCGCATCGAGCCGGGACTGTGGGCGGATTTCGCGGCGATCGATCTGGATTCACCTTCCCTGGCAGGATGGACGCCGGAGACTCTGCTGGATTCGCTGATCTTCGGGGCCACGGAGGCGGTTGTGGCGGCGACTTGCGTGGGCGGGGAGTGGACGGAGCACAGGAGATGAAGTTGAAGGATCTCCTCCCCCGCATGTCCGAGACCGAGCGCGAGGCTCTCGAAGCGGGGACCGTCTGGATCGAAGGCGGCCTCTTCTCCGGACGGCCGGACTTCCGGCGCATGCTCGCCGAGCCCTATCCGGAGCTGACGGAACGGGAGCGGGCGTTCCTCGACGGCCCTGTCGAGGAGGCCTGCCGGATGGTGGACCCGTGGGAGCTCTCCCGCCGGCGCGAATTGCCGAGGGGGGTTTGGGACTTCCTCAAGCGCGAGCGGTTCTTCGGCCTCACGATCCCCCAGGAGTATGGCGGGCATGCCTTCTCGGCCCTGGCGTGCAGCACCATCTTCGGCAAGCTGGCGTCCCGGTCCCTCCCGCTCTCGGCAGTGGTCCTCATCCCCAACTCCGTGGGACCCGCCGAGTTGCTCCTGGCCTACGGCACGGACGAGCAGCGCCGGCACTACCTCCCCCGTCTAGCGCGGGGCGAGGAGATCCCCTGCTTCGCCCTCACCGAGCCCGAGGCCGGCTCCGACGCCGCCTCTCTCACCTCCGAAGGCGTGGTCTTCCGGGGTCGGGACGGCCGGATCTCTCTGCGTCTGAATTGGAAGAAGCGCTACATCACCCTTGCGCCTGTGGCGACCCTGCTGGGCCTGGCCGTCCGCCTGCGCGACCCGGAGAACCTGCTGGGCCAGGGCGAAGACGTGGGGATCACCTGCGTGCTCGTCCCCACCTCCACGCCGGGAGTCGAGATCGGCCGGCGGCATGATCCCCTGGGCATCCCCTTCCCCAACGGCCCCACCGAGGGCCGGGACGTGGTGGTACCCCTGGACGCCATCCCCGGCGGCGCGGCGGGGGCCGGCAAGGGCTGGCGGATGCTCATGGAGGCCCTTTCGGCGGGACGCTCCATCTCCCTGCCGGCCCAGTCCGCGGGCGGGGCGAAGCTGGCGGCCCGCGTCGTGGGCGCCTACGCCGCCGTGCGCCGGCAGTTCGGCAAGCCCATCGGCCGGTTCGAGGGGATCGAGGAGCCGCTGGCGCGCATCGCCGGCCTCACGTACCTGATGGAGGCGGCGCGGGTCTACACCTGCGGCGCCGTGGACTCCGGAAACCGGCCGTCGGTGGTCTCGGCCATCGTCAAGCTCCAGGAGACCGAGCTCCTCCGCCGGATCGTGATCGACGGCATGGACGTGCTGGGCGGCGCCGGCCTCTGCCGGGGACCGCGGAACGTCCTGGCGGACGGCTACACGGGCGCGGCCATCGGCATCACGGTCGAAGGGGCGAACATCCTCACCCGCACGCTGATCCTCTTCGGCCAGGGGATCATCCGGTGCCATCCGTACGCCCAGAAGGAAATCCAGGCCCTGGCCGCCGGCGACGGCAGGGCGCTCCGCCGCGCTCTGATCGGACACGGGCTCTTTCTGACCGGCAACCTGATCCGCTCGGCCCTCCTGGGGGTCACGCGCGGCCGGCTGGCCCGCTCGCCCGTCTCCGGCCCCACGGCCCGCTACTACCGGCGGCTCGCCTGGGCCTCGGCCCGGTTCGCGGCCCTGGCCGACCTCGCGATGCTCTCCCTGGGCGGCCGGCTCAAATTCAAGGAGAAGCTCTCTGGCCGCTTCGCCGACGCCCTCTCCTGGATGTATCTGGGTCTCTGCGCCCTCCGCCGGTTCGAAGCCGAGGGACGGAGGGAGGAGGATCTCCCCCTGGTCCGCTGGTCCCTGGACTGGAGCCTCGCCCGCGTCCAGGAGGCGTTCGAAGGTCTCTACCGCAACTTCGAGGGACCGCTCGCTTTCTGGATGCGCGGCCCCGCCGCCTTCTGGGCGCGCGTCAACCCGCTCGGCGCCGCGCCTTCGGACCGGGAGGGTGGACGCCTCGCCGCCATCCTCCAGACCCCCGGCGAGCAGCGGGACCGCCTGACGGCCGATCTGTACCTGCCCGCCGATCCTGACGAAGCGGTCGGACGCCTCGAACGGGCGTTCCTCCTCGTCAGCCGGAGCCTGACCGAGCCCGAGCTGGCCCGGGAGGCCGCCGAAGCCCGGCTCGACGCCATCCAGGTGGACAGCTTCACCCTCGACGAATATCTTGGCCTCGCGGAAACCCCCGACCGGGTCGCCGCCTCAGCATGAGGACATCCCTATGTGTGGACGCTACACGCTCAGCACCCCCAGCGACGACCTCGCCCTCCTCTTCGACATCTCCGAGCTGATGCCCCTGCCGCCGCGCTACAACCTGGCGCCGACGCAGGAGGCCGCGGTGGTGCGCGTCACCGAGCCCGGCGCGCCGCGCCGGCTGGACCTTTTGAAGTGGGGTCTGATCCCCTACTGGGCCAAGGAGGCGGCCATCGGCAACAGGCTGATCAACGCCCGTTCCGAGACCGTCGTCGAGAAGGCCTCTTTCAAGACCAGCTTCAAGAAGAAGCGCTGCCTCATCCCGGCCGACGGCTTCTATGAATGGAAGAAGGAAGGGAAGCTCAAGCAGCCGTACCTGATCCACCGCAAGGACGGCAAGCCCTTTGCCTTCGCGGGCCTGTGGTCCTCCTGGCGGGACCCGGAGCGCGGCCAGCCGGTCGAGACCTTCACGATCCTGACCACGGACGCCAACGACCTCATGCGTCCCCTGCACGACCGCATGCCGGTCATCCTGGACCGCGAGAATTTCGATCTCTGGCTGGACCCGAAGGTGGAGGACATGGCGAAGCTCCAGCCGCTCCTGGTCCCCCATTCCTCGGAGGACTTCGAAGCCTTCCCGGTCAGCCGGCTGGTGAACAGCCCGACCAACGATCTCCCGAACTGCATCGAGCCGCTGGTGCAGGACGAAGGGGGCTAGCTAGACCATATACGCGAAGGCGAAGACCCCGATCATCATGAAGATCAGGGCCATCTTGCCCGCGACGCCGATCACGAAGCCGACCCAGGTGCCCACCCCGACCCGGCCGGCCTGACGCAGGTCGCGCCGGGAGAGGTATTCGCCCGCCACCGCTCCGATGAACGGGCCGAGGAGCAGCCCGGGCAGGCCGAAAAAGAAGCCGACGACCGTGCCGATCGCGGCTCCGACGAGGGCCAGCCAGCTCGCCCCTACCCGCTTCGCTCCCAGGCTGGCCGCCATGATGTCCAGGGGGAAGGTCAGGGCGGCCAGCAGGCCGACGATGACCAGCGTGAACCAGCCGACCTTCTGAAAGTCGTCCGCCCAGGCCACCAGGAGCAATCCCACGAAGGCCAGCGGCGCTCCCGGCAGGGCGGGCAGGACCGTCCCGGCGATCCCCGCCAGCACCAGCACCACACCCAGCAGCATCAAGAGGCCTTCCATGCCTTCCATGAATCGCTCCTATCGCCGGGATTCCACTCCCAGCTCGACGGGCCGCTCCAGCTTCCTGCGGCACAGACTGACGAAACGCCTCTTGTGCAATTCGCCGTCCAGGATGTCGTAGTGGTTGGGGACCATCCACCGGGGATCGAGAACCAGGACCTTGCGCAGGCTCCCGGGGATCAGCGCGGGCCGGCTGTTCAGGATCGGCGGCGGCAGGTGGGGCCCGAAGAAGTAGCTGGCGAAGAGGTCCCCCGAGAAGAGCAGGTCGTGCCGGGCGCTGTAGAAGCCGCAGTGCCCCTCCGTGTGGCCGGGCAGGTGGACCACCCGTAGCCCGCCCCAGAAGGGGAGCTCGTCGCCGTCGCCGAAGTGCTCGTCGATCGTCGCCGTGCGGTAGCGGAAGGCCCACCTCCCCGCCGCCTCCAGCCGGCCGCACCAGCGAGCGGTCCCTTCATAGGGATAGGTACCGTCCACATGCCGCTGCTCGGCGGGATGGCCGTACACGCGCGCCCCCGTCCACTCCTTGAGAGCGGCCAGGTTGCCCGCGTGGTCCAGATGGCCATGCGTCAGGAGGATTCCCCGGACCGATCGCGGCGAGAGGCCCAGCCGGCGCAGCAGCCGGCGGACCAGGACCGGCTCCACCGCCATGCCGGTGTCCAGCAGCCAGGCGTCCTCCCCCTCCACCAGGAGATGGCAGACGCTCATGATGCCGCGGATCGGATACAGGCCGGGCGGGGCGTTGCGGGTGACGATCATCGTTCCCTAGAACGCATCGGCGCCGTTCCTTCTTTCAACTTGCGGTCGAAGAACTCCGCCGTGGCCCGGTACACCGCCAGCCAGCTCGCGTTGCGCAGGAAACTGTGGATCTCGTCCGGCAGGATGAGCTGCTCCACCTCGACGTTCCGCTCCCGCAGCGCTTCGACCAGGTCCACCGTCTCGCTGAAGGAGACGTTGCGGTCGTCGTCCCCGTGGATCACCAGCACCGGCGAGCGCCAGCCGGCCAGCGAGGCCATGGGAGAGGATTCGAAGGCGAGCCGCTCCTCCTCCGGCGTCGGGTTGTAGTCGGGGAAGAAAGTGCGGGTCCCCACGTTCCAGTCGTGCACGCCGTGGATGTCCACCCCGGCGGCGAAGAGGTTCGAGGCGCGGGAGAGCCCCAGGGCGGTCAGATATCCACCGTACGATCCGCCCCAGAGCCCGATGCGGTCCGGATCGACGTCTTGCCGGCTCCGCAGGTAGAGCCCTGCCCCCAGCACGTCGTTGAACTCGCTGGCGCCAGTGGCCCCCTGGCCCGGCGCCTCCCGGAAGTCGAGCCCGTATCCCGTGCCGGCGCGGTAGTTCACCGACAGCACCACATAGCCTCGGCTCGCCAGGTACTGGTTCAGAGCATAGGCGTTGAAGTAGTAGGGGCTGTAGTGCCAGCCGAGGAGCATCTGGCGGTGCGAGCCGCCGTGGAAGAAGAGGATGCCCGGACGCCGCTCCCCCGCCTTCAGGTCCGGGGGCCGGAAGAGCTGGCCGTGGATGCGCAGGCCGTCCGACGCGCTGAAGATCACCGGCTCGGGCTCCACCAGCGCGCTCTCGGGGAAGTCGGCGGGGATCGTTCCCGGCGCCATCGCCCGCGCCGCGCCGCCGCCGACCTCGATCACGGCCTCGGCCGGCCGCCGCGCCCCGGAACGGAAGTACGCCAACCCCTTGCCGTCGCTGGTCATCACCGGCAGCCATTCAATCCCCTGCCCCTTGGTCAGGGCCACCGGACGGCCGCCGGCCGCGTCCACCCGCCAGACGTGCCGCCGGTCGATGTCGTCCTGGTTCGAGCTGTAGACGACTTGCTTCCGATCCGGCGAGAGGCTCACGTACTCCACCTCGAGCTCCCCTGGAGTCAGCAGCGTCGCCTTGCCGCCCGTGGCCGGGACGGAGTACAGGTGCAGCCAGCCGTCGCGCTCCCAGGGGAAGACGATCCGGTCGTCCGCCGCCCAGAGCAACTGGTTGGCGGCCACCATGGCGAAGAAGGCGCTGCCCGGGCCGGGATCGGCCCGCCAGACCGTCTTCGCCTCGCCCGTGGCCACGTCCGCCACCAGGATGGACCAGGGATGAGGCGCGCTCGGCTCGGGACGGAAGAGGAGGATCTTCGAGGAATTCGCGGCGCGCAGGAACGCCAGACGCGAACCGTCCGGCGACCAGGCGGGATCATTGTCGAGGTCCACGCTGGGGGCCATCCAGCGGACCGTCTTCGCCGCGATGTCGTAGACGCCGACGAAGGAGTGATCTCCCCGGGGGCTCACGAAGGCGAGCTTCGAGCCGTCCGGAGAAAAGCGGAGCTGCCGGACGCCCCCCCGCGCCTGGATCCACTGCACCGGCTCCTTGCCGTCCAGAGCCGTCCAGAAGGCCTTGCCACCACGCAGGAAGGCGATGCCGTCTCCCTTGGGCGAGACGGCCACCGAGCTTCCCGTCCCGACCCGCGCCGGTTCTCCGCCGTCGAGGGAGACGCGCCAGATCGCCTGCTCGGCCCCTGCCGGGTCGCTGGCGGGGTTGGGGATGTCGCCCTGCCGGTTGGCGCCGCCGCCGCGGACATAGAAGAGGGTCTTGGCGTCCCGCGACCATTCCAGCCCCGCGAGGGCCTGCCCGTCGTCCTGGGTGTAGCGGGTGACCTGCCGCGCCCGGTATTCCGGCGGCTCGGCCACCCAGACGTTCCGGACGCCGTTGGCGTTCTGGATCCAGGCGAGCTTCCCGTCCGTTGGCGAAGCCAGCAGCTCGGACGGGAACGGCGTGCTCAGGAGCGCTTCGAGAGTGACCGTCTGGGCGGCGAGAGGCACCGCGGCGGAAAGGAAGAGCAGCAGAACGGCAAAGGGGGCGCGGGCGGGCGCTCGGTCGGGCATCGGTCCTCCGGACGAAACCTGTCGATCAAGGACCGCATTCTAACCTCGCGCCCGCAGGGCGGCGGTCGCTCACTCCGGCGCGCTGAACCGGAGCGAGGGGTCGTGCTGGGCGCGCCGCAGGTAGACGGCGACGCCGGTCACCAGATCCATGGTCGCCCTCTCGGCCTCGGCAGCCTGCTTGAGATAGGCCAGGGCCGCGAGCGCCTCGCGGTGGATGTACAGCGAGGAAAAGATCGGGACCATCTCCTCCGCCAGCCGCTTCAGGTCGGCCGTCCGCCGCTGCTCGGAGTAAAGGGTGGCCAGTTCCAGCGAGACCAGGGCGGTGTCGTAGGGAATGCCTTCATTGATGAAACCTTCGCGAGCGGCCAGGAAGAGCGACTCGGCCTGATCGGCCTGCCCGAGCCCTCGTGCGATCTTCCCCTTGACCCACTTGCGGCGGTTCTGGGTCCAGGCATCCGGGAAATTACGGTAGAGCGCCCGAGTGTCACGATAGAGCTTCTGTGCCTCCAAAAATCGCCCCAATTCGGCAAGGTCGTCGATAAGGTTGTGCTTGGTGCACAGCAGGAGTCGGGGCTCCTGCTCAGAGTCGATCAGTTCCAGCGCCTGATAAAGGAGAGGTATTGCTTCCGGAAGGTTTCCCGCAACATGCAAGACCGTCGCGAGGTTCACCAGAGACCTTCCAGCCCGGTGCCTTTGCTCGGTTTGCAGGAATATTGAGATTGCACGCCGAAGGAGTCTATAGGCCTCATCAAACCGACGTTGGGCTCTTCGAAGCGAAGCTTCAAGATCCAATAAGATGGCGCGTTCGAGCGGATCGTGGGTCCCCTTTTGCAGCTCGACGTAGGCCTTTTGAAATGCCTCTTCAGCTTCCTGGAGCTCGGACCGGATTCGTCGAGCGTTGCCGACATACGCCAACGCTCTTGCCCGCAGATCGCAGATAACCTCAGCGCCATATTGGCTAGTATCGAGGAGATCCGAAAGCTGGAGAGCCAATTTCCCCAGCTCTTCCGCGTACAGCGGACTCTGGATGCTCGTCTCCAAGCACCGCTCGACAAGGAGCTCGAAGACCCCCCAGGTCTGGAAACGGGGAGAGTTCCTGAGGACGAGATCCCGTTGCTCCGCGGGATGACCCGTCAGCTCGACGAACAGGCCAAGGGCTTCCAGACGCTCTTTGGCCATGCACTGCTCCCGTTCCCTGAAAGACTCCTCGTGCTCCCGTAAAACCTGTCCATAGTCCGGGGTTTCCCGCCAATGCAGGACGTCCGCGACCTTTCTAGCCAGCACCCCCGAGCGATGACGTGTGAAGCCCACAAACCGCCGGCGACAAGTCGCGCATCGGGAGAGATGCTCCACGATGACGAGATGCTCCCTCGACAGCGACAACAGAAACTCCTCCAGCGAGAAGTCGTTGGGGTGGATCTTCAAGGGTCCCCTCCTTGTCGGGTACCAGGCCCCTCCTGCCTGAGTACCACCTCTAAAGGACTAGTTACCGCTGGCCGGGAAATCGTGACAAACATCTGCCGAAAAAAGTAGGGTGCCGGCCCTCTAACGCCGGCACCCGGTTGTCTAATTGGGCTACTTGTCGTCACTGTCGCCCATGAAACTGCTCACTCCGGATTCAAGACAATGAGGAATGGTGGGATGGCAAGGAACACCATTCGGATCCATCTGACTTCCCTCTTTCTCCTCCACCCGGCTTGTCCCTTCCGGTGTTATCCAGGCAACCACCTGATACCAGAGTGCGGCCAGGAAGCCCTCCCGGGTCAGCCTCTCGGACGAAGGGAAGGCGTAAAGGGTCGAGGAGCACAGGACGAGCAGGGCCAGGGCGAGGGCGGTCGATCGCATCAGACGAGACATGAAAGGCTCCTTGGGCGGACTCCCTCCCGGCAGCCACCATGGCAACCGTCTTGGTCCACCCGGTGGGAGGTTGGCACGAAAAGAGTGCACCCTCCCGCTAATTTTCAGTGCTCCTCGCGTGATTTATAGGGCCTTGAAGACGACGCCTTGCCGCTCCCGGAAACATTTTTAGGAATGGGCATAAGAGGATCCCTCAAAATTAGGGAGCGAGCTAGGGCTGGGCGGGCGGCAGGAGGGTGTAGCCGAGCTGGCGGAAGAGCTCGATCTGGTCGTTCACGACCCAGGCTTCCCGGATCTTGCCGCCCTCGATCCGGAAGAGGGTCATCCCCATGACCTCGACCGGTTTACCGCTCCGGTGCGCCCGGACCGTGTAGCGGGCCACGACATGGTCGCCCTCGGCGATCAGGTCGTCCAGGGTATAGCGGATGTCCCGGAAGAGCTCCCGGGCGCGGCGCTGGGTCTCCTGGATGGAGGCCGGGCCCTTGACGGCCGGCGCGCCGGGGGTGCGATCCGAGAAATCGGGAGAGACCACCTCGCCCAGGGTCGCGAGGTCTCCCCCGCTCAGGACCTCCAGGTAGCGGCGGACCAGGGCCTTGTTCGATTCGACTGGAGAGGGAGGGGCCGGAGAGGGAGTCTCCTGGCTCAGAACGGGAAGGGCCAGGAGGCCGAGGACCAGGAAGACCGCTCCTCTCATAGCGGGTCGAAGCAGGTCCGGCCGCTGCAGCATCGCCCTTCCTGGCAGATCTGGCCGTCGGGGCCGAGGCAGGTCATGGTGAGGCTGCACCAGAAGAAGCCGTCCCGGGGGTTGGGAATCGTGGGGTCGCGCTCGACATCGACGTACATCCCCTTCCAGCGCAGGCGCGAGCAGCAGACCTGAGGGCCGGGCGATCCCGTCTTGGCTAGGTCCATGTCAGGCCTCCTCTTCTCTTTCCATGATACCCGCCGCGGCGAGCAGGGCGCGCTTCACGGCGATCCGGGCCAGTTGGATCTTGTACTTGTTGCGGGAGAGCGGCTTCGCCTTCTGGAGCGCAGCCTCCCCCGCCTGCCCTGCCACATTGGCGTCGAGCGTCTTGCCGGCCAGGAGCTCCTCGGCCTCGGTGGCGAGCCATGGGATCGGCGCCACCTGGCCCAGCACCACCCGCGCCCGGTTCACCTTCAGGCCGTCCATCTCCAGGGCCACGGCGGCGGTGGCCAGCGACCAGTCCAGGCTCTGCCTCTGCCGCACCTCGTAGCTGGCGATCTTGCGGCCGGCGGCGGGGGGCAGGAAGACCTCGGTCAGGATCTCCCCCGGCTTGAGGTCGATCTCCCGCTCCCCTTCGCTCGCCGGGATGCGGTAGAGCTTCTCGAGCTCGATCCGGCGCTCTCCCTCCGGGCCGAGAATCGCCACCTGGGCGCCCACGGCGATGAGCACCGGGACCAGCGTCGAGGGCTGGACGAAGTAGGCCGGGCCGTCGTTGCCCAGGATGGCGTGGTAGCGGTTGTCTCCCGCCGTCACCATGGACTGGCCGTCCTTCATCGCCAGCAGGCCGAAGCCGTTGCGGAAGTACCAGCAGCGGGGCCGCTGGCAGAGGTTGCCGCCGAGGGTGGCGACGTTGCGGATCTGCGGCCCGGCCAGGGTCCCGGCCGCCCTGGCCACCGCCGAATACTCCCAACCCAGGGCGGCGTCGGCGGCGAGGTCGTCCAGGGTGGTCATGGCGCCGATGCGCAGGCCTCCTCCCTTCTCGGAGCGGACGCCGTGCAGCCCCTCCAGGTCCTTGACGTTGACCAGCCGTCTGGGGGTCTCGACGCCGTCCTTCATCAGGGCCAGCAGGTCGCTGCCGCCGCCGAGGGGGAGGGCGCCGGGGACGCCCAGCAGGCGGACGGCCTGCTCGCGGGTCCGCGGGCTCGCGTACTCGAAGGGCCGCATCAGGCCTTCCCCTCCTTCTTGGCGTCCAGCGCGTCGAGCACCCGCCGGGGCGTCAGCGGCAGGTAGGGCACGCGGACGCCGATGGCGTTCGCCACCGCGTTGGCGATGGCCGCGCCCGGCGAGATCACCGGCGGCTCGCCGAGGCCGATCACCCCACGCTCGTCGTAGCCGGGACCGGTCATCATGCGGACCACCAGCTCGCCCACGTCCGCGATGCCGGCCATCTTGTAGGACTCGAAATCGACGTTCAGGGTGATGCCCGTCACCGGGTCCACCACCTTCTCCTCGGAAAGGGCGTAGGAGACGCCCATGATGAGGCCGCCGTAGACCTGGCTCTCGGCGGTCTTGAGGTCGATGATCAGGCCGCAGTCCTGCACCGCCACCAGCTTGTTGACCTTGACCACGCCGGTCTCGACGTCCACCGAGACGTCCGCCATCTGGACGCCCCCAGAACCGCTGCCGGTCAACTCTCCGTCGCCGGGGTTGGCGCCGGTGGCGGTCACCGGGGTGCGGCCGAACAGGGCCACGGCCTGCCGCCAGGTCATCTTGCGGTCGGGCTCCCCCTTGACCCGGATCACCCCCTCGGCGGCTTCCAACTGGTCGGGGGTGGTCTGGAGCTGGGGAGCCGCCTTGGCGAAGATCACGGCGAGCAGGTTCTGCGCCGCCCTTCGGGTGGCGGAGGAGACGCCGCCCACGGTGGTGCTGCCGCCCGAGCCAGCCGAGGCCGGATAGCGGCTGTCCCCCAGGCTGACGTTGACGCCGTCCAGGGGCAACCCCAGCGACTCGGCGAGGACGATGGCGATGACCGTGCGGGTGCCGGTACCGATGTCCTGGGTGGAGATCTTGGCCTCGGCCAGGCCGTCCGGATGGACGGTCACCTCGCAGTTGCTGCGGTGCCCCCCGCCGCCCCAGGTGTGGAGGGAAAGGCCGAGCCCCTGCTTGACCGGCCCCTTCTTCGCGTCGCCCCGGGGATGCCAGCGCTGGCGCCAGCCCATCAGCTCGTCAGCGATGGCGAATTCCTCCCTGTAGATCCTCTCGAGCCGGGTCAGCGAAAGGTTCTGCAGGAAGAAGTCGAGTGGATTCATCCCCAGCGACGCCGCGGCGTCGTCCAGCGCGCTCAGGGTCAGGAAGCACGCCTGGGGATGATTGGGGGCGCGCCAAGCCCGCGAGCTCGCCGTGTGGGTGGGGATCGACGAGTGCTGGTGCCGCCGGTTGGGGATCTGGAAGACGTACGGTAGCGGCGGGCTGCCCGCGCTTCCCAGGCCGCCCGAGCCCCAGGACTTCGAGATCCAGGAGATCAGGGTGCCGTCCTCCTTCACCCCGACCTCGATCTCGGCGTAGGCGGAGGGGCGGTCGCCGGCCACCGTCAGCTCGGCGTCGCGCTCCAGCATCAGCTTGACCGGCGCGCCGGCCCGCTTGGCGAGGCGGGCGCACTCGACGCCCCAGCGGTCGATGCTGAACTTGCTGCCGAAGCCGCCGCCCATGTGCTCGGTGATCACCCGCACGTTGGTGGCCGGAATCTCCAGCGCCTCAGCGAGCTGCGTGGCCACGCCCGAGACCGCTTGCGTGGAGCACCAGGCCGTCACGCTGTCCGGTCCGGTCCACTCGACGATCTGGCCGTGGGACTCCAGGCAGTTGTGGGCCACGAGGGGCATGCCGTAGAAGCCCTTGGTCCGGGCGGCGGCGATCGCCAGGGCCGCTTCCGGATTGCCCGCGACCTCCTCCGGCTCCGGCTGGACGCCCGGCGCGCCTTCGAGCTTCTCGTCGTCGACGTTGTGGGGCAGCACCTCGTACTCGACCTTGACGGCCCGGATGGCGTCCTCGGCCGCGGCCTCGGAGGTGGCGGCCACGGCCACGACCTCGTCGAGCGCCCACTGGATCTCGGTCCCCTGGCCCTGGATGATCCGCAGTGCCTTGACGCCGGGCGTCGCCTCGGCGGCGGAGACGTCGAGCTTGGTGATCCGGGCATGGGCGTGGGGGCAGCGCAGCACCTTGGCGTACAGCATCCCCTTGCGCTGGAGATCGTAGGTGTATTTCGCCCTGCCGGTGACCTTGGCGGGGCCGTCCAGGCGGGAGATCCGCTGGCCGATGAGCTTGCGGTCCTCCGCCTTGGGCCAGGAGTGCTCAACCACGGCCGCCCCTCCTCTTTTTCTTCTTCTTGGCCTTCCCCTTTTTCGGGGCCGGAGGAGCGGTCTCGTCCTGGACCTCGACGTCCTCGATCCTCGGCTCCTTCTCTTCGTTCTCCTCTTCCTCCTCCGGTTCGGCGTCCGCCAGGGCCGCCACCAGCGGGGCCGCTTCCAGCACGGCCTTGCGCATGCCGGCGTAGGTGCCGCAGCGGCAGAAGTTGCCGGAGAGACCATCGTGGACCTGGGCGAGCTTGGGGTTGGGGTTCTGTTCGAGCAACGCCTTGGCGGCCATGATGAATCCGGGGGTGCAGAAGCCGCACTGCTGGGCGTCGTGCTCCACGAAGGCGGCCTGCAGGGGGTGGAGCTTCCCGGGACGGCCGATGGCCTCGACGGTCTGGACGGGCGTGCGCTGGGCGTCGATCGCCAGGACGCTGCAAGCGTAGGCCGCCTTGCCGTCCAGGAGGACGGTGCAGGCGCCGCAGGTGCCGCGATCGCAGACCCGCTTGGCGCCGGTGAGATCCAGCTCCTCGCGCAGGGCGTCGAGCAGGGTCGTCCGGGGCTCCAGCATCAGGTCGTGGGACTTGCCGTTGACCCGCAGCCGGACGGGCACCCTGCCCGGTCCCCAGACCTCGACGCCCGCCTCCCTCTTCGGAGCGTTCGGGGCCTTCGCCTCCGCCGTCTCCTCGACCAGCAGCGCCGCCGATCCGAGGACCCCGACCGCCGCACCGCCCCGCAGGAACGCACGGCGGGAGATCCCACTTCCTGGCGGATCGTCGCCCTTGCCGTCCATGGACATCCAACGCCTCCTATCGACTTGTCAGAGGCGAGAAATTACCACAGGCGTATGGGTTGCTATGAAGGGAGGAAGAATTCAAGGGGATTCAGCAGCCGTCTGGTCCGAAGCCGAGGATGTCTTCCTCTTCTTCCTTGGTCAACCGCTTCCCTCTGACTTCCCGGGGGACACTGGGCCAGACCTTTTCCTCCAGAAACCGGCGTAACTTTGCGACACGTGCCTTGCGGGCCTCCTCGACTGAGGATACAGGATCGAGATCACTCGTCATCCGACGCATACCCCACAATCTCATCCATCTCCTTTTTGGACATGGATCTCCCCCGGAACTCTGGTTTTACCTTGGGCCAGACCTCCTCTTGGAGGAACTTCATCCAACGGTCACGCTCTCCCTCTTCAGGCTCGCGGGCCGGGATAACCGGAACGAGGTGAAGCCTTCGCTCCTCCAGCGCCTTGTGGATCGCCTCGTCCGTGCTTTCGCCCGCCATCTCGGCGACCTCTTTGGCCAGTTGCTCGGTCTCAGGACTCATGAGCGGTTCCATATTCTCTATGGTCCCGACCACCAAGGGACCAGTCAAGCGCCTCTTCAGCCATCCCAAGAAGGAGCGATCAGCTCACCCGAAAGGCGGACGTTTTCCCTTGAGAGCGCCGCCTCTCTTCCCGAAGGGACTCCCGTAGCCCTGTTGAAATACGGTCCGCCCCTCCGGAGGGCGGTCTCCGCCCCAGAGGATTTCGGCATTCCCCTCACGAGGGGCGACGCGGCCCCCGCGGATTGCGGGGCGGCCCAAGGGAGGGCGGTCCAAAATTCGGCGGGGGCGGACCAGCCCCCACGAGGGGAGGTCCGGCCCTCATCGGGGCGGTGCATCCCCACACGAGGGACGGGACGCAATCAGCCGGGGCGGGACGGAATTCGCGGGGGCCAAGCTTCCCCATCTGAGGGCTGTCGCTGCCCAGCGTTTCTACGTATCCGGGGAACGCGAGTCAGATCTCCAGAATCTCTATCCTTTGCCGCAGAAGGTCGCGAAACTTCTTCCTGACCTGCCTTGGTGGCTCTTTCCCGAGGTCATCCATCCTCTCGCCGCCGTAGTAGGTGTGGACTTCAGAGTGCGCGTAGTTGTCAGGGACCGGTTGGTGCTCGACTCCGAAGTCGTAGCGCCGACCGTCATCGCTGAGGATCGACGCCGGGATGTCCTCCACATGGAACACCGCAACTCCCTGGTCTGGATAGTCGATCAGCATGTCCGCCGGCCTGATCCGGTACTTGGCACGGTCTACGGAAAACGCCGGCGACGGGATGGAAGCGTCGCTGACCGCCCCAGCCTCCACATCTCTCCACGGGATCCGCCTGTAGAGGCGTTCCGTGGGGTCGAAGCGGGGATCTGGAAGAGGGGGTTCGACCGCGGAGCCGGACTCAGCCATTCAAGAAGTGGGAGATACGACCGATGGTGTCCCGGATGTCACCGGTCGCGAGGTTGACCGGCCAGACAACGGGTTCGGAAGCGGGGTCAGAAGTGATCGCCAGGACTTCGCCGTCATTGAAGCATTCGATGTCAGCGTACCTCTTGTCTGGAGTCCTGAATACGATGCTCACTCCACCTTCCACAGATGGGGAAAGACGAACCCCGTCTCCCGCCTCGCTTTCCCACAGCACAACGAGGATGCGTCGTGCGTTCTCGATGGCGTCATCGCTGGGCGGCTCCGCCTCATAGCTGTCCCAACCAGTAGCCAGCCCTCGAAATGACTCAAGGACGGCCAATTGGGCGGCTTGCTCACTCTCTGAAGCCGCATCGCGCTTCAAGGGATGAGCAAAGTTGCCTGAGTACGGAAAAGGCATGCCAATCTCTCCCACAAAAGAAATTTTACCGGAGATCAGAGTGCCTGTCCATCCCTCCGGATTGGGACGGTAAAGCCCCCTGTAACTACCCGGGCATGATCTTCGTATAGATATACTCGGAGGATCGTTCGCGGTCCCTAAGGGAGACCTGCGGCCGCCTCGGGAGGTCCCACGTTGACGAAGGATCGCGCCACGGGCCGGGACATCGTCCTGGCGATCGGCGAGAACATGCGCCAGAGCCTCGAGCCGCTGGTGACGAAGATCATCGCCCCCAGCATCTATCAGGTCTATCTCCACGCCGAAGACTACGACCGCCTGCGTAGCCTCTTCCCCGAATTGGAGGGTGAGGCCAGGGCGCTCCTGGACAAGGAGCTGGAACGCTTCAACCGCGGCAACCGGGTCGACTTCGGCCGCTTCCTGCCCGGCAAGAAGAAGGAAGCCGCCGAGCCCGCCGCCCCGAAGTACGTCAGCGCCGAGGGGAAGTGGACCATCCGCTTCCAGGAGGATCCCAACAACTCCCTCAACCCCGGCGATGTCGAGGTCGTCTCCGAGTTCGCCCGTCCTCCCGAGGCCAACCTGGGCGTGGGGTCCAAGACCCACCGCATCTCCACCACCCGCAAGCTCGGCGGCCAGCCCATGACCACCCGCAAGGATCTGCTCGCGGAGGGCGGCACCATCGCCACCGGTCCCGACGCCCACGCCCGCATCCTCTATAAGGACGACCGGGGGACCCATACGTTTCTGATGACCAAGGACGAGATCGTCATCGGCCGCACGGCCCCGGACGTCTGGGCGGATCTCTCGCTGGACACCTCCCTGGACGTCTCCCGGGAGCACGCCCGGCTCCAGCGGACGGCGGACGGCAAGTTCCGCCTCAAGGATCTGAGCAAGCTGGGCACCACCCTCAACGGCACCCCCCTGCCCCGCAGCCTGGAGTCGTTGGAAGGCGGGGTGCGCGACCTGGATCGCTGGGTGGAGGTTCCCGAGAAGGCCCGCATCGGCCTCGCCGGCGTGGTCTATCTCGACTTCGAAAGGACGTCCAAGGCGTGACGGCGCTCTATTTCGCCCGCCTGGTCTTCCTCCTGGCCCTGCTCGCCGTGGCCGGACTGCTCGTGGCGCTCGCCGCGCGGGAGAAGAAGTAGCTTGGCCGCCCCACCGGTGAAGCGCCCGCTGGCCGCCTGCCTGAGCGATCCGGGCATGGAGCGCGACAACAACGAGGACCGCGTCCTCTGCGATCCCGAGCGGGGGATCTACGCCGTGATCGACGGCGTCGGCGGCGAGTCCGGCGGCGAGATCGCGGCGCAGACGGCCATGGAGATCCTCCAGGCCCGCCTCTCCCGGCGCACCACCGACGCCGCCCGCCTGGTGCGCGAGGCCATCGCCCTCGCCAACAAGCAGATCTATGAGCGGGCTCAGGCCAACCCGGCGCTGACCGGCATGGCGTGCGTCCTCACCGTGGCCGTGGTGGACGGCTCCCAGGTGACCATCGGCCACGTGGGCGACAGCCGCCTCTACCTGCTGAAGAAGGGCGAGATCCGCAAGATCACCAAGGATCACTCCCCCGTGGGCTCGCGGGAGGACGTGGGCGAGATCTCCGAGGCCGAGGCGATGAGCCATCCCCGGCGCAACGAGATCTTCCGCGACGTCGGCTCCGCCCCGCACGAGCCGGACGAGGAAGGATTCGTGGACGTCACCCGGATCCCCTTCGAGCCGGACGCCGCCCTGCTCATCTGCAGCGACGGGCTCTCGGATCTGGTGCCGTCGCGGACGATCCTGTCGACCGTCGAGGCCCACGCCGGCAATCCCAAAGGGGCCGCCCAGGCGCTGATCGACGAGGCCAACGCCGCGGGAGGCAAGGACAACGTCTCGGTGGTGATCGTGGAAGGCGAGCGCTTCGCCTCCGGCGCCCGGGGACGGCAGCTCGACGCCACCCAGGACCGGCCCAGGCCCCGCATGCAGGGGGCGGCCCACGCGAGATCCTCACGCCCGAGCCCGCTCGCCAGCCGTCCGGCCTTCCTCCTCTACGGCCTCCTCCTCGGTGCGCTCCTCGCGGTTTCCGCCTTCGCCGCCTTCGGCCAGATGCGCCTCCCCTTCCTGGACCGGGGACAGGGCCGCGAGGACGCCCTGCGCGTGGGCGTCGGGGACGGCGGCACGGCGACCATCGGCGAGGCCATGAGCCAGGCCCGATCCGGCCAGACGGTGCTGGTGGCGCCGGGCGAGTATCGGGAGACGGTGCAGCTCCGCGAGGGCGTCCGGCTGGTCAGCGCCGTCCCCCGGGGAGCGGTAATCCTGCCGCCGCCGGGCTCCGGCGTGCCGGCGGTGACGGCCCAGGGGGTGGTGGACGCGGGCTTCCACGGCTTCCGCATCGCCGGAGACCCGCAGACGCCCCTCCAGGTGGGCCTCCGCCTGGCAGACTCTGAGGTGGATGTCGAAGGGGTCGAGATCTCCGGCGCGGTCACGGCGGCTATCGAGATCACAGGCGCGGACCGCTCGTCGGTCCGCTACAGCTTCCTGCACGGCAACCCGGGCGGCGGCGTAATCGTGAGCGCCCAGTCCGCCCCCCGCCTGCTGCACAACCTGATCGCCAGCAACGGCCACATGGCGGTGCCCCGGCCCGGTGTCGAGGTGCGGGAGGGGGCGCGGCCGGATCTGGTCGAAAACCGCATCGCGGGGAACGGCGGCGGCGCGGTCGTCCTGCCGTCCGCGGAACGGGCGCAGGAGATCTTCAACTGGAACTCCTTCGGCGGCGCGCCCATCGACCGGGCGATCCGCGTCGTCAGCGCGCCCCAGCCGGCGGGGCAGGGGAGCCGGTGATGCTCACGGCGCAGCAGGTCGGCCGCTTCGAGCTTCGCGACTTCCTGGGGCGCGGCGCCATCGGCGACGTCTATCTCGCCTGGGACCCCCAGGAGAACCGCGAGGTGGCGCTCAAGGTCGTCCGCCTCAAGAACGCCGATCCCGACATGCTGGAGGCGGAGAAGAACGGCGTCTCGATCCAGAAGCAGCTCTCGGGCGTCTCCAAGCAGGTGGCGGCGGTCTACGAGTGGGGAGAGGACACGGGCTTCTTCTGGGTCGCCATGGAGTACGTGGCCGGCGAGGACCTGTCGCAGGTGTTGGCCAAAGGACCGCTCTCGGAGGAACGGGCGGCGTTCATCGCCTGGCAGCTCTGCGAGATGCTGGAAGGCTGCCACCAGTTCTCCGCCGACGTGGCCGGCCGCAAGGTGGGCGTGGTCCACGGCGACATCAAGCCGGAGAACATCCGTCTCCAGGACGAGGACCGCGTCCGGGTGCTGGACTTCGGCATCGCCAAGCACCTCTCGCAGACCCGCCGGTTCACCAAGAACCTCTTCGGCAGCCTCCCCTACACGCCGCCGGAACGCCTGGACCGGGGCGGCGTGGACTTCCATTCCGACCTCTGGGCCGTGGGCGTGGTCCTCTACCTGATGGTCGCCGGCTATCCGCCGTTCTCGGGGGACGATCCCGAGGAGATCGAGGGAAAGATCCGCTCGGGCGAGCCGCCCCGGCCCCTGCCCATGGCCGCGTCGCCGGTGCTGGGGAAGATCATCTTCCGCAGCCTGGACTTCGACCCGCGCCGGCGCTACCAGAACGCGGCGGAGATGAAGGCGGACCTGGAGGCCTGGAACGAGGACCGGCCGCTGCCCGGCGATCAGCCGCGGGTCCGGCCCGCCGCGACCGAGGACCTGAACGCCACCCGGCGCACCTCGCGGCCCGCCGCCGCTCCCGCTCCCCTCTCGGAGACCCGCCGCACCGACCGGGCCGCGGAGTCCCCCCGGGAGATGGGTCCGGAGGCCACTCGCCGGACGGGAGAGGTGCCGGTGATCGTTCCGCCGCCACCGCCCGCCGCCGCTGCGGCGCTGCCGATGACGGACAGCATCCCCGAGCCGCCGCCGGCTCCCCCGCCCGGACGGCGCCGCCTGCCGATCCGGATGTCGGCGATGGTGGGAATCCTGGCGGCCGTGATCCTCGTCATCTCCCAGATGTGGGTGCGGAGCGAGGCGTCGGAGCTGCATCACGACCTGGCCACCCAGACCTCGCCGGACCTGGACCAGATGTGGAGCCGCTATCAGCGGATCTCCTCCTTCGCCCTGCCGGGCTCGGGGCTGGGCGAGGTACGGACGGAGCTGCGGGAGGCCCTGCTCAAATCCGCGGATCAGATCCTGGAGAGCTACCACGGGGACAGCCCCTCCACCACGGAGCGCGGCTGGCAGCGGGCGCACGAGCGCCTCAAGGCGGCGGTGGACCTCAATTTCCGGGACCGCGCCACCCGGGCCAGGATGATCTACGCCCGCGGCCACCTGGACCGCATCGAGTCGCAGACCCTGAAGAACAAGGGCCAGCGGGACGACGCCCGGCAGAAGGTGAAGGACGCGGTCGGCGAGTTCCGCGACGCGGCGCGCATGGCTCCCGACTGGCCGGACCCCTACCTGGGCCTGGCCCGCGTCTACGCCTACGAGCAGTTCAACCTCGACGAGCTCGAAAAGGCCCTGAAGGAGCTGGACCGCCGGGGCTACCCCCTGGGCCGCCGCGAACGCGCCATGCTCGCCGACGGCTACCGGATGCGCGGCCAGGAGCTGCAGTCCCAGGCCGCCCGGGTCCAGGAACGCGACGAGCGGATCGGCCTCCTGGAGAGCGCCCGCGACCACTACACCCAGGCCATCGGCATGTACGGCGAGGTCGGCAACTTCGCCAACGCCAGGGCCAACCGCGCATCCACCGAAAAGCAGCTCGACGAGGTGCTGAGCCGGTTGTGGGACCTGGGGGTGTTTTGAGAGGTATGGGCAGATCGTGCGGCATGCCCTTAGAGACCTCACCCTCGGTCCCTCTCCTGAGGGAGAGGGAGGTCTCTTCGGCGCAGGCAAGGCGGCCTCCTCATCGTTCCCCCTCTCCCGGCCGGGCGGGAGGGCGGTGGGAGAGGGGGCCAGGGGGTGAGGTCGTGAAGGGCAGACCGTACGCATGGCAATCACCATTGAGGACCTAGAGACCCCATGGCCGTAACCCGCAGCACCGCCGCCGATCGGCGGCGTCAAGGCATCCCTACCCTCACCCGGAGCTTCCCCGTCCAGGGGATGCCCGGACTTCCCTCCCGCCAGCGCGAGGGGGTGCTCCTCCTCGCCGGGGCCGTGGTGGTCCTGCTCGGGCTGGTCCTCGTCTACCTGGGCGCCACCCGGACGGTCGGAGACGTCGAGAAGCAACTCGCCGCCGGGGAGGTCGTCAACGTCAACGCGCTGCGGGGGTCGGAACAGCTCATCCCCCTCCTGGACGACGTCTTCGAGAGCTCGGCGGAGCGGGCGTTCGCGGCCGAGCAGATCTGGAAGCGGGCGCACGAGGGCAGGCTCCCCAACATCGGCGAGCTCTCCCGCATCCGTGTCGCCGCCGCCGAGATCGCGGGGAACGCCCAGCTCGAGACCCTGAAGGAGCGCCTGGAGGCCCGGGGCGAGGGCACGGAGTCGGTCCCCCTCCTCTCCGGGGCGCAGATCCGGCGGCTCAAGCCGCGGCTGATCGTCCGCGCGCCGGGCCAGTTCCGGACCCAGTTCCTCCTCTGGACAGCCCTGTTCTTCGCCGCCTTCGCCATCCTCCATCTCGTCTGGCGCATGCGGCGCTTTGCGGGGGACGAGCTGATCCTGCCGGCGGTGCTGGTGCTGACCGGGCTGGGGCTGGCGATGATGGTGAGCTTCCGCGATCCCCTGCGGGACCTCCTGCTCTTCCGCACCTTCGCCCAGGGCGTGCTGGGCGGTGCCGCCCTGATGCTGGCCGGCAGCCTCGTGGACTACGAGCGCTCGCCCCTGCGGCGGATGACCTTCGCGCCCCTGCTGGCGGCCTTCGGCCTCTCCATCGTCCTCATCCTCTTCGGCAGCGGCCCCGGGGGGAGCGACGCCAAGGTGAACCTGCTGGGTTTCCAGCCCGTCGAGGTCATCCGCATCCTGGTCGTCCTCTTCCTGGCCGGCTACCTCTTCGACCGCTGGGAGTTCCTGCGCGAGTTGCCGGAGACCCGCTCGTCCGCCGGGGGCGCCCTGCGCCGTCTGGGGGTGCCCAAGCTGGAATACCTGCTGCCGCCGGTCGTCGCCATCGGCCTGGTGCTGGTCTTCTTCTTCCTCCAGAAGGACCTCGGGCCGGCGCTGATCCTCTCGTTCGCTTTCCTCGTCCTCTACTGCGTGGCCCGCGGCCGGCCGTGGATGGCCCTCGCCGGCACGGCGGCCATCGTGGCTGCTTTCGCGATCGGCCACAAGCTGGGCATCCCGCGCACGGTGAGCGGCCGCCTCTCCATGTGGCTCTCGCCCTGGGACAACACCTTCCGGGGCGGCGACCACCTGGCGCAGGGCCTGTGGTCCCTGGCCGGGGGCGCGCTCACGGGTACCGGCCTTGGGCTGGGCCAGCCGCAGCGGGTGCCCGAGGTCCACACCGACCTCGTGTTGGCGGGCGTGGGCGAGGAGCTGGGCTTCCTCGGCCTGCTGGCGGTGATGGCCCTCTACGTGCTGCTGATCGTCCGCGGCTTCCGGGCGGCGTTCCGCTCCGGCGGCGTCTACAGCTTCTTCCTGGCCCTGGGGCTGACGGTGCTGATCGCCCTCCAGATCCTGTTGATCGCGGGCGGCGTGGTGGGAGTCTTCCCCCTCTCGGGCGTGGTCTCCCCCTTCCTCAGCTCGGGACGGACGGCCATGTTCACCAACTTCCTGATCCTCGGGATGCTCCTGGCAGTCTCCGCCCGTCCCGGCGATCCGGGGCTGGCGCGGCGGTTCCATGGCGCCGCGCGCTGGGCCGGGATCGGGCTGGGCGTGGTGCTGGCGGCGATCCTGCTCAAGGCGGCGTACGTCCAGGTGGTCCGTCCCAACAAGTTCCTCACCCGCGGCACGCTGACCCTCCAGGGAGACGGTTACCGCCGGTTCCAGTACAACCCCCGGCTGGCGGACATCGCCCGCGAGATCCCCCGCGGGAACATCCTGGACCGCAACGGCGTCCTGCTCGCTACCAGCGACCCGGCCGAGCTCGAAAAGCGCCGGGCCATCCTGGAGCGGCTGGGAGCGGTCGTCGATCCCCCAAGGCGGCCGGAGCCCGGGGACCGCTACTATCCGTTCGAGGGCAAGACGTTCCACCTGCTGGGGGACCTCAACGAGCGGACCAACTGGGGCGCCCCCAACACCTCCTTCGCCGAGCGGGACAACCGCATCCGCCTTCAGGGGTACGACGACTTCGCCGGGATCGTCGGGGTTCAGCAGCCGAACGGCGAGAAGACCCGCGAGATCCAGCTCGACTACAGCGAGCTGATCCCCGTGCTGCGGCACCGCTACCGGCCGGACCACCCGGAGGCCAGGAAGATCCTGGATCGGGACCGGACGCTGCGCCTGACCGTCGACGCCCGGCTGCAGCTCCAGGCGGCGGCGATCGTCGAGAAGTACGCCCGGCAGGCGGGGCACGGCGGCGCGGCCGTGGTCATGGACGTCGAGACGGGCGACCTCCTGGCCTCGGTGAGCTACCCCTGGCCCAAGCGGCTGCCGGTCGAGGCGGATGAAAGCCTCGAGGAGGGCGAGGTCGACCCCCAGCTCCTGGACCGGGCGCGCTACGGCATCTATCCTCCCGGCTCCACCTTCAAGATGGTCACGGCCATGGCGGCCCTGCGCAAGGATCCGGACGCGGCCCGCGACACCTTCACCTGCCAGCTCCTCCCCGACGGCCGGGTGGGCAACCGCGTGCGGGGCTGGGGCCGGCCGATCCGCGACGATCCCACGGACAAGGTTCCGCACGGCCAGGTCAACCTGAGGAAGGGGATCGTGGTCTCGTGCAACGCCTACTTCGCCCAGCTCGGCACGCTGGACGTCGGTCCCCAGGCGCTGCTGGAGACGGCGGAGATCTTCGGCATCGACGTGGCGAAGCCGAACACCGTGGAGCAGCTCAAGGACGCCCTGCCCCAGGCCGCCTACGGTCAAGGCCAGGTGGTGGCGACCCCGTTCCAGATGACCCGGGTGGCGGCGACGCTGGCCAACAAGGGGGCGATGCCCGAGGGGCGTTGGGTCCTGGGCGAGGCCAACAGGCGGACGGCCGCGCCGGCGCGGGTCCTGGAGCCGGACCTGATCCGCTTCCTGGACGTGGCCATGCGCGAGGTGGTCACCCAGGGGACGGCCTCGCGGTTCCTCTCCGGGGTGACGCCGGGGATCGCCGGCAAGACCGGCACCGCCGAGGTCCGGGGCAAGGCCTCGCACTCGTGGTTCATCGGCTTCGCTCCCTACGAGTCCAAGGGCGGTCGGCGGATCGCCTTCGGCGTCGTCGTCGAGCATGGCGGCTACGGCGGCCGGCTGGCGGCGCCCGCGGCGGGCGAGATCGTGCGGGCGGCCGCGGAGCTGGGTATCATCGTGCAGCCCGGAGCCACCGGAGAGACGCCATGAAAGACATCCTCGGCAAGATCCGCGACGTGCTGGAGCCCTGGCGCAAGGGCTCCTCTCCGCTGGAGATCCGCCGCGCCATCCTCGACGACGTGGAGAGCCGCGTCATCGCGGTCGGCGACGGCAAACGCCTCCTCCCCTTCAACCACCTGCGGGTCCACCTCCTCACCCCGGATCCGGACGACCGCCAGGCCATGGAGGCCGTGGTCCAGGAGGCCTGGGACCTGAAGGGGCAGATCGCCGAGCGGTTGCGCGACCGCGGCTGCCCGATCCCCGCCGGTCTGGACGTCGAGGTCGTTTTCGACGACGAGCCGGACCCCCGGTACGGGGAGCGCCGCTTCTTCGTCGAGTACGGCAAGCGGGAGGGCGAAGCCGCCTCCGCCGAAGCCGTCCCCGGGACCGCCCGCCCCACTCTGGAGCTGACGGTGCTCAAGGGCACGGCGACGCAGCGCGTCTACGAGCTCGATACCCCCCGCATCTACCTCGGCCGTCTCCAGGAGGTGGTGGACGCCGACGGCCGGGTCCGCCGCCGCAACGACGTGGCCTTCCACGAGGAGGGGGAGGTCAACACCACGGTCTCCCGGGAGCACGCCCGCATCGCCTGGGACGACGAGACCGGCGGCTTCTGGCTCCGCGCCGAGCAGAACGCCTCAGGCACCCGCATCTACCGCACCGGCAAGACGATCGACGTCAGCGCCCACGACCGCCGCGGGGTCCGCCTCCAGGCGGGCGACGAGGTTCATCTGGGCCGGGCGTGCGTGAAGATCGGGTTCCGGCAGGATTCCTGATCCGAGAGAAAAAACCCGCGGGACCCCGGAAGAGGAGAGGAGATCGGGGGGATCCCGCGGGGCTGTCCAAGCTTTGCGCGTCAGTTGCCGCCCTGGGCGACCTGGGTGCTGGCCTCTTCCTCCTTCATCCACTCGGCCAGTACCTCGTCCGGCACCGGGGCGAGGGTGGCGGAGAGAGTCCGCTCGGCGCCGGCGCGGCGGACGGTGTAGGACACCTGCTTGCCGACGCCCAGATTCGCCTTGGCCTTCTTGAGGGTGTCCTTGTTGGCGTCCGTGAGGGCGACGCCGTTCATGGCCACCAGCACGTCCCCGGCGCGGAAGCCGGCCTCGGCGGCGGGGCTGCCGGGCTTGACCGAAGCCACCCGGTAGGCACCCGAAGCATCCTTCTCGGTCTTTAGGCCGAGCCAGCCCTTGGCCGCGAGCTTGGCCGCCTTCTCCTTATGGGCGGCCGCCGTCTTGTGGGCGCAGTTCTCACCGCCGGCGAATGCCATCGGCGTGAGAGCGAGAGTCAGGGCGAGAGCGAGGAGAGAGGTCTTGCGCTTCATCGTCTAGCTCCTTCGGAAGTGAGAGCCGTTACGGCTCCCGGTTATGCCGCGGGCAAGGTCCGGGGGCAAGACGGAGCGTCTTCGTTCTGCGGCTCCGCCATCCAGTTCACCACCCCGGCGGAAACGCGGAGGGTGACGTCGAGAGCCTTCTGAGCCCCATCGCCGAGAACGTCGTAGGACCTCTCCGTCACACCCGCGCATCCCGTCAGCACCAGCGAGGCGGCCACGGCGAGGGCCGCGAGGAACGTCGTCTTCCGTTTCATCCCGAAACCTCCTTTCGACGATGAGGAGCGTAGAATCGTAGGTACGTAAACGTCCTCAATCCGCGGTAAAACGTCGCAAAGGGCGTAATCAATTTGTAAAGACAAGGGAGGTTCCCTTGCGCATCCTGATGAATGCCCTAGACTTGCGGACGGCTATGAAGATCGACGCCTTACGGAAGAAGCACGCCCTGTGGGTGGGATTCGTGGCGGTCCTGGTGCCGCTGCTGTTTCTACTTGGTCTTCAGTACCGCTGGCTGGTCAAGCTCGAACAGAGCTCCAAGATTGTGCAGAAGGCGACGCTCGAGACCTTTCTCGAAGGCGTCACCGGCGAGGTCGAGCGCTTCTACGGCAGCTATGCGGAGCGGATGCTGGATCTCCAGCCCTCGGTCTTCACCCAGGCCCAACTCTACAAAGCGGCATATCACTTCAAGAAGAAGGGCGTCGAGGGGGTCCGTCATCTGTTCGTGATGAGCTTCTACAACGACGAAGGTCTGCTCTTCTTCGAGCCCTCCTGCGATTCATTCAAGCCGCCGGCGTGGTCTCCAGAGGCGAAGGCGGCCCATATGGCGGTGGCACCGTGGAAGACCATCGTTCACAAAGATGGTGGGTACTTGGAGACCGTGCGCCTGGTCGTCGAGGAGAAGGATCCGAACCACCGCATCCTCCTCTACCCCATCACCGACGACGCTTCGAGACTGGTAGGCGTCGCCGGGATGATCCTCGACGAGGGCTACTTCAAGAACGTGGTCCTGCATTCGGCGATCAAGAAAGCGCTCTGGGACCAGTTCCCCAATCAGGATCGGGCGCCCGTCGTCTCCATCAAGGACGGCAGGGGGGACATCTTCTATGGCAACGACCCCGGCAAAGGCAAAACTAAAAATAGCTGGGACGTGGAAGCCTCGCAGAAGTTTTCCCTGGTCTTCACGGACTGGACCATCGGCCTCAAGAGTCGTCACGCCACGCCGGCCGTGGTGGCGCGGCGGAACTTTCTGGTCAACCTCTGCCTTTCGGCCGCCCTCGCCGCTGTGCTCCTGGGCGGCCTGATGCTGGCGCTGCGCACGGCCTCGCGGGAGATGAAGCTCTCGGAGATGAAGAACGACTTCGTCTCCAACGTATCCCATGAGCTCCGGACACCCCTGGCCTCCATCCGCGTCTTCGGCGAGTTCCTGCGCCTGGGCCGGGTGGACAACCCCGAGAAGGTCCGTGAGTACGGCGACTACATCGAGACCGAGAGCCGCCGGCTGACGCAGCTCATCAACAACATCCTCGACTTCGCCAGCATCGAATCCGGACGCAAGACCTACCGCTTCGAGCGCTGCGACGTCCGCGAGGTCGTCTGCCAGACCCTGAAGACCTTCGAGGTGCGGCTGCGGCAGGACGGTTTCAACATCGTGGTCGAGGGGGCGGACACTCCTCTGCCGCCGGCCCGGATCGACGCTGGCGCCATCGCCCAGTCGCTGAGCAACCTGCTCGACAACGCGGTGAAGTACTCCAAGGACAGGAAGGACATCCAGGTCTCCCTGCGGCGGGACGGCGATCTCATCGTCATCTCCGTCCAGGACCACGGCGTCGGCATCGCCCGGGACGAGCAGCAGAAGATCTTCGACCGCTTCCACCGCGTCGGCACGGGCCTGGTCCATGACGTCAAAGGCAGCGGCCTGGGGCTCTCCATCGTCCGTCACATCGTCGAGGCCCACGGCGGCAAGGTGACGGTGGAGAGCCGGCCGGGCGAGGGGAGCGTCTTCTCGATCCACCTGCCGATCGAAACTCCTGAATCCAGCGCTCTGGCCGCTCCCGCCGGCGCCCAGGAGCAGGCTTCCCGGGCATGAACGCGATGAAACGAGTCCTGATCGTCGAAGACGACGAAGCCATGTCCGTCGCCCTCCGCGACGGCTTCCAGTACGAAGGTTACGACGTCACCGTGGCCAAGGACGGCGAGGCCGGACTGCACCTCGCCACCAACGACGAGCCCGACCTGATCCTGCTGGACGTCATGCTGCCGAAGATGACCGGCCTGGACATCTGCAAGCACCTCCGCGGCAGCGGCAACGACGTGCCGATCATCATGTTGACGGCGCGGGGCCAGGAGATCGACAAGGTCCTGGGGCTGAAGCTCGGGGCGGACGACTACATCACCAAGCCCTTCGGCTTCATGGAGCTGCTCGCCCGGGCCGAGGCCGTGCTCCGCCGCGCCCGGGGCCCAGCCGTGTTGCCGGCCGCCACGCCCGAGACCTACCGCTTCGGCGACGTCTCCATCGACTTCAAGCGCCACGAGGCGCGCAAGGGGAGCCAGCCGATCGAGCTCTCCCCCCGGGAGTTCCAGCTCCTCGGCTACTTCATCCAGCACCGGGGCGAGATCGTCACCCGTGAGACCCTCCTCGATTCAGTCTGGGACTACAACGCCATTCCCTTCACCCGCACGGTGGACATGCACATCGCGAAGCTCCGCAAGAAGGTCGAGGACAACCCCTCCGACCCCAAGCACATCGTGACCGTCCACCGCCTGGGCTACAAATTCACGGGTTGAGCGGTTTGTTTGTCCCTTTTAGCCACTGAGCGGCACTCATAGTAGATAGAAGGGTACCTCGGGCCGTGGTCTACCCCGTGTTACCCTATAGCGATTCATACATCTGAGCTTTCTTCGCGCAACGGTGCCAGTGGAGGCTCCGGCGCTGCGGGTTAAGGAGGGATCGATCCCATGTCTTCCCCAATCGTCCGACGCCTGACGGCTGTCCTGGCTCTAGCAGCGGCTCTATGGCTCGCCGCTCCTCCGGCAGCCGACGCCGCGAGCCGCCGGGCGCCAGCCAGGCCCCAGGCCACTCTCGTTTCCAACCTTGTGGACCAGCTCACTGCCTGGCTGCTTGGATTCTGGCCGGCTCCCGCTCCGACCGAACGGAACCGGCAGGGGAAGACCGGAACGATCCAGATGGACGTCCATAACCTCAGCGGGGTGACGAACGACGAGACGGCCGACACGGCGCCGCGCGGAGCCATGATCGATCCCAATGGTGGCTGGTAACGGAAACGGACGTCGATCTCAAACTTGTGCGATAATTAAGGGACATTTATTTAGCTCTGGGAGGGTTCATGGCTGACGGAGACCGCAAAGAACTTCACCCCAGCCCTGCCGATCTGGACCGCTTTCTCATGGGCGAGCTGTCCCCTCGTCAGGCAGCGCCCGTTCTGACCCATCTGATCCGGGGCTGCGACGCGTGTCAGCGGAGGATGCAGCCGCTGGCCTCCACGATGTTCAGCGCTGGGCGGACTGAGCCGTCGCCGGCGGAGGAAGCTGGCTTCGAGTACGACTTCCCGCTCTTCAAGGCCTTCGCCACCGCTCGCAGGTACGCGGGTGCGAAGACCAGGGATGCCGCCCGGGTTCAGGAAGCCCTCCCCACCCTGCGTGAGGTTATCCCGCCGTACGTTTCGCTCGAAGAGAGAGCCAGACAGGAGTGGGATCTCTGCGAGACGCTCATCGAGCGCTCCCGCGCCCTCCGGCACAGCGATCCGGAGCGCATGATCCTGACCGCGACGCTCGCGGCGAACCTGGCCGAACGGCTCGATCACAGCTCGTTCGACGCCCGGGCTTTAGCCGACCTCCAGGCGCGGGTCTGGGCGGAGCTCGGCAACGCCCGCCGGATCGCGGACGACCTCCCCGGCGCGGAAGCCGGGCTCGCCCGAGCGTTTGAACTGGCGGGACATGGGACGGGAGCCCCCCTGCTCCTGGCCCAGATCATGGACCTCACGGCTTCCCTCTATACGGACCAGCGCCGCTTCCAGGAAGCCGGCCTCCTGCAGGAAGCTGTCTACGCCATCTACAACAAGACGGGGGACAAGCACTCCGCGGGACGCGCCCTCATCAGCAGAGGCCTCTCCAAGGGCTACGCTTTCGATGTCGAGGAAGCGGTGCAGCTCTTCAGCCAGGGACTCGGCATGATCGAGGCGAACCGCGAACCGAAACTGGTCATGGTCGCCCTTCACAACCTGATCTGGTGCCTCGTCGAGTGCGGTCGAGCCGAGCAGGCCGACCAGTTGTTCGCCTACAGCCGGGATCTCTTCGCCTCCTACGTCGAACGGCTCGACGCCATCAAGGCGAACTGGCTGGAGGGTCGGATCGCGGCGGGCGTGGGTGATGACCAGCGCGCTGAAGAGAGGTTCCGCGAGGCGCGGGCGAGCTTCGAGCAGGCCAAGCTCTTCTATGAGGTGGCGCTCGTCTCCCTCGATATGACCGCCCTGTGGCTTCGGCAGGGACGGACGGCGGAGATCATGCGCCTCATCGACGAGACCATTGCCATCTTCCGCGCCCGCAAGATCCGGCGCGAGGCGATCGGAACGCTGCTTGTCCTGCGCAAGGCTCTCCACAAGGATCAGGCGACGGAAGCGCTGATCCGCGCCATGTCGGCCGAGTTGCAGCGGCTCGGGGGAGCCTGGGCTCACCAGAGCCGCGTCTCGACCTAGGTCCTCGGTCTCTTGCCCCGGGGACCCTTCCCTCCCCGGGGCCCTGAATCGTCAGCGCCGTTCCCCCCGCGGGAGGGCTCAGGATCCCCCCCCGGCAACCCGGCCAGCGCCGCCCGCACCGCCCCCTGAATCATCTTCTCCAAATCCTGGGGGTTGATTCCGGGAGTCGGCGGAGGGGCCGGCTGGGCTCCGAAGCCGAGCTTCTGGAACCTGCGCAGGAACTCCTCCATGACCACCGCGTCGGTCGCGGGACGATCCTCCGGGTACAGCGTCTGAAAAAAGACGCTGGGCTCCACGTCCAGCGCGCGCAGGATCGCCAGGATGTGGCGGAACTTGAGCTCCATCCGCCCTGTCAGCACCTGGCTGACATACCCGGGCCCGGCGCCAAGCTTCTGGTCCAGATCCTTCCGGGTCATCCCCGCCGCCTGCATGATGGTCTCCAGCAATTTCGTAGCCCGTCTCACCTCATCATCGATTGCCATGCTCTGAGCCTACTACAACACTGAATTCTCCCAAAATGGTACCAGCCTTGAAAGGTAATTGATTCCGCTAACCAGCAGCGTTGACAGGCGGCTTTGAGCCTCCCGCGGCCTTGGCCTTGAGGTAGTCGCGGTTCATGCGGGCGATGAAGTCGACGGAGATCTCCTTCGGGCAGACAGCCTCGCACTCGGCGTAGTTGGAGCAGCTCCCGAAGCCCTCCTTCTCCATCGCCTCGACCATGGCCAGGGCGCGGTCGTAACGCTCGGGCTGCCCCTGCGGCAGCATGTTGAGATGGGAGACCTTGGCGGAGGTGAAGAGCTGCGCGGCGCCGTTGGGGCACTGCGCCACGCAGGCGCCGCAGCCGATGCAGGTGGCCGCGTCGAAGGCGCGGTCGGCCAGCGCCTTGGGGATCGGCGTCAGGTTCGCCTCGGGGGCGCTGCCTGTGGAAACCGAGATGAAGCCGCCCGCCTGGATGACGCGGTCGAAAGCGCCGCGATCCACCACCAGGTCCTTGATCACCGGGAAGGCCCGGACCCGCCAGGGCTCCAGGTAGAGCACATCCCCGCTCTTGAAGTGGCGCATGTGGAGCTGGCACACGGTGGTGCCGGGCTGCGGCCCATGGGCCTCGCCGTTGATCATGAAGCCACAGGAGCCGCAGATGCCCTCGCGGCAGTCATGCTCGAAGGCGATGGGCTCCTCGCCTTCTGCCACGAGTTTCTCGTTCAAGACGTCCAGCATCTCGAGGAACGAGGCGTGCTCGTTGACGTCCCGGATCTCGTACTTCACCATCCGCCCCTCGTCCGCGGGGCTCTTCTGACGCCAGACGTGAAGGGTCAGATTCATCACTTGTAGCTCCTTTGGGTGGGCGTCACGTTCTCGAACTCCAGCGGCTCCTTGTGGAGGGCCGGCGAATTGCCCACCCCTTTCCATTCCCAGGACGCGACGTACTGGTATCGGGCGTCGTTGCGCTGCGCCTCGCCTTCCGCTGTCTGATACTCCTCCCGCAAGTGGCTGCCGCACGATTCGTCACGGTCCAGGGCATCGATGCACATCAGCTCGGCCAGCTCGAAGTAGTCGGAGACGCGCCCGGCCTTCTCCAGCTCCTGATTGAGGCCACCGGCGGTCCCCTGGAGGCGGAGGTTGCTCCAGAACTCCTCCCGCAGCGCGGGGATCCGCTCCAGGGCCTTCCTGAGCCCCTCGGCGGTGCGGGTGATGCCGCAATAGTCCCAGACCAGCCGTCCCAACTCGCGGTGGAAGGAGTCGGGGCTGCGCTTGCCGTTGCTGGAGAGCATGCGCTGGATGCTCGCGTTGACGTCGGCCTCGGTGGCCTGGAAGGCGTCCGACTCCGTGGTGACGTCCTTGCCCAGGAAGCTGGAGAGGTAGTCGCCGATGGTGTACGGGAGGACGAAGTAGCCGTCCGCCAGCCCCTGCATCAGCGCGCTCGCTCCCAGGCGGTTGGCGCCGTGGTCCGAGAAGTTGGCCTCGCCGAGGACATACAGGCCCGGGACGTTGCTCATCAGGTTGTAGTCCACCCAGAGCCCGCCCATGGTGTAGTGCGGGGCGGGGTAGATCCGCATCGGCACCACGTACGGGTCTTCGCCGGTGATCTTCTCGTACATCTGGAAGAGGTTGCCGTACCGCTCCTCGATGGTCCTGCGGCCCAGGCGCTTGATGGAGTCCGAGAAGTCGAGGTAGACGCCGTTCTTCTGCGGCCCCACGCCGAGCCCCTCGTCCACCATCGCCTTGGCGTTGCGCGCCGCCACGTCGCGAGGCACGAGGTTGCCGAAGCTCGGGTACTTGCGCTCCAGGTAGTAGTCACGCTCGCTTTCCGGGATCTGCTCGGGGGAGCGGGTGTCGCCCGGATTCTTCGGCACCCAGATCCGGCCGTCGTTGCGCAGCGACTCGCTCATCAGAGTGAGCTTCGACTGGTAGTCGCCGGAGGCCGGGATGCAGGTGGGATGGATCTGCGTGAAGCACGGATTGGAGAAGAGAGCGCCGCGCCGATGGGCGCGCCAGGCGGCGGTGACGTTCGAGCCCTTGGCGTTGGTGGAGAGGTAGTAGACGTTGCTGTAGCCGCCCGTCGCCAGCACCACGGCGTGGCCCGCGTGGCGGTCGATCTTGCCGGTCACCAGGTCGCGGGTGATGATCCCCACCGCGCGGCCGCCGTCCACCACCAGGTCGAGCATCTCCGTGCGCGGGAACATCTTCACCTTGCCGGTGGAGATCTCCTTCTCCAGAGCCTGATAGGCGCCCAGCAGGAGCTGCTGCCCGGTCTGGCCGCGGGCGTAGAAGGTGCGGGCCACCTGGGCGCCGCCGAACGAGCGGTTGTCCAGCAGACCGCCGTACTCGCGCGCGAAGGGCACGCCCTGCGCCACGCACTGATCGATGATGTTGACCGACACCTGGGCCAGCCGGTAGACGTTGGCCTCGCGGGAACGGAAGTCGCCGCCTTTGATGGTGTCGTAGAACAGCCGGAAGACGCTGTCGCCGTCGTTGTGGTAGTTCTTGGCGGCGTTGATGCCTCCCTGAGCGGCGATCGAGTGGGCGCGGCGGGGGCTGTCCTGGAAGCAGAAGCACTTCACGTTGTACCCCAGCTCGGCGAGGCTCGCCGCCGCCGAGGCCCCGGCCAGGCCCGAGCCCACCACCAGGACCGTGAACTTCCGCTTGTTGTTGGGATTGACCAGCTTCACGTGCCCCTTGTGTTCATCCCACTTCTTCTCCAGAGGACCAGAGGGGACTTTGCAGTCGAGCTTCATGGCGCGGAGCTCCTAGCGGACGAGGCCGGTCAGCACGGCCAGGGGGAACGAGATGTTGCCGAGGGTGATGATCCAGGCGAAGGCGTGCGCGAAGCCGCTCCGCCAGCGATTGAACCGGGGATGGTTCCACCCCAGCGATTGGAAGAGGCTCCACAGCCCATGGTAGAGGTGGAGGCCCAGAGCCACCTGCGCCACGATGTAGAACAGCGAGACGTACCAGACGCTGAAGCCGGTGATCAGGTTGTGGTACACCGCGCCTTCCCTGAAGTCGGGATGGACCGTGCCCGTCGTGAGATGCAGCAGGTGGTAGATGACGAAGAGGAGAATGATCACCCCGCCCCAGCGCATGGTCCGCGAGGCGTAGGTGGTGTGGACCTTCGGCCGGCTCACGTAGTCCCGCGGGCGCGCCTGCTGGCTCATGCGGGTGACCTGCCAGGCGGCCCAGATGTGGAGGACGACGGAGACCAGCAGCACGATGCGGAGCAGCCAGAGGACACCGTAAGCCGGTATGGCCGGCTCCCCCACGCTGCGCAGGAACTCGCCGTAGACATCGAGGTACGCCCGCCCCGCGTGCTCCCCGCTCGTGTACGCACCCTCGTACAGCTTGAGGTTGCCGATCATGTGCACCAGCACGAAACCGAAGAGGATGATGCCCGTGACGGCCATCACCGCCTTCTTGCCTACCGCGGACCTGTAGAGATCGGAAAACCAGGACATGAATGTTCCTCTCGGAAACCCGGGCCGGGGCCTGAACCCGGACTGTACCTATGCTATGACAACCGCGGCAGGTTTGTGAAACCTGTCACAAGGCGGGGCCGCGACGCCGGCGACGGCGACGCGGACGGGACCGCTCCCCGCTGTCGGCGGGAGCTTTGAGCGGGGGACGGCGGCGGCCGGCGGCCTGCCATTCCTTCAACGCCTCGTACCCCTCTCCCGTCGCCCGCACGAGGATTTCGAACAGCAGCAGGGCGTCGTCGAACCAGGGCTTGCGCGCCAGCCTCACCCGCTCGTGGGTGGACCACTGCGGCTCGCACAGGCGCTGGAAGCCGGTCAAGGCGTGGAGGGCTTGCTGGGAGCGCAGGTTGGAGATCGTCAGGCGGGAGAAGAAGGGCGCGACCTCCTCCTGGATCATGGTCTCGATCTCGGCGCGGCGCATCGGATTGCCTTTGGTCGCCTCGATGTCGAGCCGGCGGAGCATCACCTTGGGGAGCAGCAGCGCCGCCAGCAGACCGGTGTCGGTGAGCGGACGGTCCTCAGCCACCATGCGGTCGATCACCGGCAGGATCTGGCCGAAGTCCCCCAGCCCCCGCTCGCCCGCGGTGAGCATGGCGTAGGCCTCGGGCAGCAGCACCTCCAGGAGTCCCAGCTCGAGCATCCACTGCATGGCCGCCCCGGCCCGCCCGCACTTCAGCAGTTGGATGATCTCCTCCGTGACCCGCGCTGGCGACGCCTTCTCCAGCTCCTTCCGGTGGAGATGGATCGCCTCCTGGGTCCGCGCCTCGATGCCGAACCCCAGGCGCCCCGCGAACTCGCAGGCGCGGAGCATGCGGACGGGGTCCTCCTGGAAACGCACCGCCGGATCGCCGATGGCCCGGATCAGCTTGCGCTCCAGATCCTCGATGCCGCCGACGTGGTCGACGACCGTGTAGTCGGCGACGTTGTAGAAGAGGGCGTTGATGGTGAAGTCACGGCGGAAGGCGTCCTGACGGGGGGTGCCGTAGGTGTTGTCGCTGGTGATGAGCAGCTCGCCCGGCTCCCCCCGCTGCTCCTCCGGGTCCGGATCTCTCCGGAAGGTGGAGACCTCGACGACGCTGCCGTCGTGGAAGAAGACATGGACCAGCCGGAAGCGCCGGCCGATGATGCGCGAGTTCGAGAACAGGCGGCGGATCTCGTTCGGCCGGGCGTTGGTGCCGACGTCGAAGTCCTTGGGCGTGCGCCCCATCATCAGGTCCCGCACGCTCCCCCCCACCATGTGGGCCAGATAGCCGGAGTTGTGGAGCCTGTAGAGGACCTTGAGGGCGTTCTTGTCGATGTCCCGGCGGGAGATGGGGTGCTCGGACCGCTGCAGGATGCGCGGTTCCCCCTCGGCGTTGTCGCTCACGGATCGATTATAAGGGGCGTGGAGAACCATCGATAAACAGCTATATAGGGCATCACAAAGGAGTTAGCGGACTCCTCCCCGCGGGACGACTCTATCGATGCTGGTGGGAAAGAGGCAAGACTCGGGGGAGAAAAAAAGAGGGCCAGGGCGGGCGGAGGGCGTTAAACCCGCCCCGGCACCGGAGGGAGAGGAGACTCTGTCTATCCTTTTCCGCCGGCCCCCTTCCGCGGGCTCCAGCGGGGGATCTACTCGTTGTGTCCCAACCTTCCGCTCACCGACCCATGGATTCCACGAAGCGTGCCAGGGCTTTTCCAGGAAGGGCAGCCGTTTGTTTTCAGCAGCTTGGACGGGGGGAGCGGGCTCCGCGCCGTCTGCCGGACCGGACGCGTGTCCCCTGCCGATGACGGGGGTGCACCCTGATGAGGCCGGAGCGTTTCAGGAAAGACGGCTGACGACGTCGATCTCGGCTTCCAGGGTCTTGTGGACGGGGCACCGGTCGGCGATCTCGAGCAGCCGCAGGCGCTGCTCCTCGGTCAGCGGGCCGATCACCTCGATCTCCCGCTCGATCCGGTCGATCTTGCCTTCCTTGGTCTCACAGCGGGCGCAGTCGGCCGCGTGGACCTTGCCGTGCCGCAGGCGCACACGGACCCCTTCGAGGGGGAGTTTCTTGAGGTTGGCGTACATCCGCAGCGTCATCGACGTGCAGGCCCCCAGAGCCGCCAGCAGCAGGTCATACGGCGTCGGCCCCTTGTCCGTGCCCCCGACCTCCACCGGCTCGTCGGCGACCAGCCGGTGGCGGTGGGCCACGATCTCCTGGACGAAGCCGCTCTCGCCTCCCATCACCAGCACCTCTCCCGGACGGCCTACCTCGGGGTCCGTCTCCATGGCGGTCTGCACGCCTTCCAGGTACCGGCCCGCCCAGGCCGCCAGGACATCGCCGGCGTAGCGGGCGTCCGCTTCATCGGTGAGCAGGTGGTTCGCGGTGTCCAGCGAGACGAAGCTCTTGGGGTGCTTCGCCATCTCGAAGAGCCGCCGGGCGTGATCGATGCCCACCACGTTGTCCACCGGGGAATGGAAGATCAGGAGCGCCTTGTGGAGGTTCTCCAGGACGCCGCGGAGGTGGTCCTCCTCCAGGTCGTCCAGGAGCTCCTTGCGGATGCGGAAGGGACGTCCTCCGAGATGGACCTCGGCCTCGCCCTGAGATTCCAGCTCGGGCGAGAGGCGGACCAGGGTGTTCCGCAGGTGCTCGGTGTCGCTGGGCGCGCCGATGGTGGCGACCGCCCGCGCCTCCGGGATCCTCCCCGCCGCCGCCAGCACGGCGCAGCCACCCAGGCTGTGCCCCACCAGCAAGCGCGGTGCCTCATGCTCGCGGCGCAGGAAGTCCGCCGCCGCGACCAGGTCGTCCAGATTGGAGGAGAAGTCCGTCTCCGCGAGCTCCCCCTCGCTCTGGCCGATGCCGGTGAAATCGAAGCGCAGCACGGCGATCCCCCGCTGCACCAGGGCGCGGCTGATCCACCCCGCGGCCTTGATGTCCTTGGAGCAGGTGAAACAGTGGGCGAAGAGGGCGTACGCTTCCGGCGTGGTCAGGGGGGTGTCCAGACGCGCCGCCAGGAGCTGGCCTTTGGCGCCGGGGAACCGAAGCGACTCGCTTTTCATGCTCCGGATCGTAGCACCCGGGTCACGCTAGACTACCCCGGTGCCTGCCGACCCCGTCCTCGAAGCAGTGGACGTCGCCAAGACCTACGGCGACGGCACCGCCGCCCTCGCCGGGGTGACCCTGGCGGTCCATCCTGGAGAGACCGTGGCCCTGGTGGGCGAGAGCGGCTCGGGGAAGACCACCCTGCTGCGGACCTTCAACCGCATGGTCGAGCCCTCGGCCGGCACTGTCCGCGTTGAAGGACAGTCCGTCTCCAGCCTCGATCCCATCGCCCTGCGGCGCCGCATCGGCTACGTGCCCCAGGACGGCGGCCTGATCCCCCATTGGACCGTGGAACGCAACGTCGAGCTGGTCCCCCGCCTTCTGGATTGGGACCGGGAGCGGCGCCGTGCCCGCGTCCGGGAGATGCTGGAGCGGGTCGGGCTTGATCCGGACACGCACTCCCGCCGCTATCCCGCCGAGCTTTCGGGCGGGCAGCGCCAGCGCGTGGCCTTCGCCCGCGCCCTCGCGGCCGATCCCGAGGTCATCCTCCTGGACGAGCCCTTTGGCGCCCTGGACGCCCTGACCCGCCTGGAGCTGCACCGCCAGTTCCAGGACCTTCAGAAGACGCTCGGGAAGACCGCCGTCCTGGTGACCCACGACCTCGCCGAGGCCTTCCGACTGGCCGGCCGGATCGGCGTCATGCGCGCCGGCCGGCTCCTCCAGCTCGCCCCGCCCGCGGAGCTGGCCGCCCATCCGGCGGACCCGTACGTCGAAGCCCTCCTGGAGATGCGGCGTGTGTGAGCCCTCACTCCCCCTACCCCCTCTCTCCCGACCCCTCCCACCCTCCCTCACCGGGAGAGAGGGGGATTACCAAGGCAAACCTCTCCCTCCTCTCCCGGTGAGGGAGGGTGGGAGGGGTCGGGAGAGGAGGGCCGGGGTGGTGAGGGCCCTCATCGCGCTCGTCCTCCTCTCCGCCCTCCCCCTCCACGCGGCGGACCGCGTCGTGGTGGGCTCGAAGAACTTCGAGGAGAGCCGTCTGCTCGGCGAGATGTTCGCCCAGCTCCTGGAGAGCCGCACCGACCTCCAGGTGGAACGCCGGCTGGGTCTCGCCGGCACCCAGGTCTGCTTCGAGGCCCTGCGGACCGGCGCCATCGACGTCTATCCCGAATACACCGGCACCGGCCTCGTCTCCATCCTCGGCGAGCCCGCGAAGCGGGACCCGGACGAGACCCTCAACCGCGTCCGCTCCGAATTCCTCCGCCGCTGGGACCTCTGGTGGCTCTCCCCTTTGGGATTCGAGAACTCCTTCGAGATCGCCGTCCCCAGGGAGCTCGCGGAACGCGAGAATCTTTCGACCATCTCGGATCTCGCGCGGGTCTCCAGGCGTCTGCGCGGCGGCTTCGGCCACGAGTTCGTGGGCCGGGAGGACGGCCTCCTGGGACTGCGCCGCGTCTATGGTCTTGAATTCGCCTCAGTCGAGCACCTCCAGCAGGCCCTCCAGTACCGGGCGGCCCGGGCGCGGGAGATCGACGCGCTGGACGTCTACACCACGGACGGGCGGCTGATCCTCTACGACCTGAAGGTGCTGCGGGACGACCGCGGCTTCTTCCCGCCCTACGAGGCCGCCGCCCTGGTTCGGGGCGAGACGCTGAAGGAGCATCCCGAGGTCGGGACCGTCCTCGGTCTTCTGGCGGGCGCCCTGGACGAGGACGCCATGCGGGCCCTCAACCTCCGCCTCCAGGAGAAGCACGAGAGCGAGGCCGTGGTGGCCCGGGATGCCCTCCGCGGCCTTGGGCTCCTCAACCCCGAAGCGGCGGGGGCGGAGCCGCCGCCCGTCTCCCGGAGGACCAGCCTGCCGGCCTATCTCTGGGACGAGCGCGTCCCCCTCGCCCGGCGCACGCTGGAGCACCTCGGCCTCGCCGCGGCCGCCCTACTGCTGGGCGCTCTGGTCTCGATCCCCCTGGGACTCTGGCTCGAGCGGCGCCGCCGCTACGCCGAAGCGGTGATCCGTCTCCTGGGCCTGCTTCAGACGGTGCCCTCCCTCGCCTTGCTGGCCTTCATGATTCCGCTGCTGGGTGTGGGGATCCTTCCCGCGATCGTGGCTCTCTGGGTCTACTCGCTCTTCCCCATCGTGCGGAACACCTACACCGGCGTGAGGGACGCCGATCCCAAGGCCGTCGAGGCCGCCACGGCCCTGGGCATGACGCCCGGACAGATCCTGCGGCAGATCCGCCTCCCCCTGGCCGCCCCGGTCGTCCTCGCCGGCCTGCGCACCGCCGCCGTGCTCACGGTCGGCACCGCGACCCTGGCCGCCTTCATCGGCGCGGGCGGTCTCGGCGAGCCCATCGTCACCGGGCTCCAGCTCGCCGATTCGACGATGATCCTCTCCGGGGCCATCCCCGCCGCCCTGCTGGCGCTGCTGGTGGACGCGCTGCTGGGATGGCTGGAAAGGGCGCTACGCCCCGCGGGACTCGACGTCCGTCACTGAAAGGAACACCATGCGGCTCCTGCTCCTCCTGTTGCTGCTCCTGGACCCTGGACCCCGGCCGCGTATCCGCGACCTGGGCGTCGAGCCCGGGATCTTCCCGCCCGGCCCCAACAACGCCATCACCGACGTGGAAGGCGTCCGCGTCGGTCACCGGACCCTGATCCGGGACGAGTCGGTCCGCACCGGGGTCACCGCGATCCTTCCCCACGGCGGCAACCTGTTCCAGAACAAGACGCCCGCCGCGGTCTACGTCGGCAACGGCTTCGGCAAGGCGGCGGGATTCCTTCAGGTCCAGGAGCTTGGCAACGTCGAGACGCCCATCGTCCTCACCAGCACCCTCTCCGTCGGCACCGCCATCGAGGCGGTCGTCGGCTGGACCCTGGAGCAGCCGGGCAACCAGGAGGTGCGCTCGGTCAACGCTATCGTCGGGGAGACGAACGACGGTTGGCTCAACGACATCCGGGGGCGGCACGTGACCGCCGCCGACGTCCGCGCCGCCATCGCCGCCGCCAAGGGCGGACCCGTCGAGGAAGGCTCAGTCGGTGCCGGAACGGGAACCATGGCGCTCGGCTGGAAGGGCGGGATCGGAACCTCCTCACGGAAGCTTCCCGAGACGCTGGGCGGCTACACCGTGGGAGCCCTGGTGCAGTCGAATTTCGGCGGCGTCCTGACGATCGACGGCGCGCCCGTGGGAGAGCAGCTCGGCCGCTACGACTTCAAGCAGCAGGTCGCCCCGAATCAAGGGGACGGCTCCTGCATGATCGTCCTCGCCACGGACGCCCCGCTCTCCCCGCGCAACCTCGAACGCCTGGCCAAGCGCGCCGTCCTGGGCCTCGCCCGCACCGGCTCCTTCATGAGCAACGGCTCGGGGGACTTCGTCATCGCGTTCTCCACCAAGAACCTGGTCCCGTACGAGTCCAAGGAGCGGACGCTGACGGTCGAAGAGGTCACGAACGACGCGATGAGCCCGCTCTTCCTGGCAGCGGTAGAAGCGGTCGAGGAGGCGATCTACAACTCGCTTCTCAAGGCGACGACGGTCACCGGACACCAGGGGCGCACCGGGGAGGCGATTCCGGTGGACAAGCTGCGAGAGATCCTGAGATCAGGAACCTCTTCTCCCCTCTCCCGGTGAGGGAGGGAGGGAGGGGTCGGGAGAGGGGCCGGGGGTGAGGGTTCGAAACGTCTCCCGCCACCCCACGCTCCCCCGCAACAGCTCCAGCGCCCGGTCGAGCAGCTCCTGGTTCTCCTTCCGGACCAGCCAGGTGCTCCGCCCCGAGGGATGCGGCAGGGGGATGACGTCGAACCGTACATCCCCCCGCGAGATCTCGAAGGCCCTGCCCACCCGCTCCTGGAGCGGCGCGGGGTCGGGGAGGAACTTCTTGATGGCGAGCTGCCCCACCGCCAGCACCGTCGCCGGACGGATCAGTTGGATCTCCTCCTCCAGGTAGGGCGCGCAGTTGGCGATCTCCAGCGGCGCGGGAACGCGGTCGCCTCCCTGTGGCGCCCGGCCGGGGAAGCAGCGGATCACCGCGCACATCCAAACCCGGCGCCGGAACTCCTCCTCCGAGACCCCCATCTGCGCGAACCAGGAGAAGAGCCGCGATCCCGCCGTGTAGGCGAACGGCCGCTGCAGGACCACTTCCTTCGGACCCGGCGCCTGCCCCACCAGCATCAGACGCGGCCAGAACTCCGGACGGGCCGCCACCGGCGGCGGCTCAACCGTCGGACAGATCCGGCATCCCTTCACCTGGGCGAGATGCCGGTCCAGGGCTTCCCAATCGGGGATCAGGTCCGCCACGGACGCTCGGCGAGGCTGTCCAGGAAAGCGTCTACCACCTTTGGATCGAACTGCCGCCCCCGTTCCCGGCGCAGGACGGCCGTGGCCTCGTCCGGCGGCAATGCCGACCGGTAGGGCCGGGTGGTGGTCATGGCGTCGAAGGCGTCGACCACGGCGATGATGCGCGCTCCCAGCGGGATCGCTTCCCCCGCGAGCCCGCGGGGGTAGCCAGGGTGCTGGCCGGCGAGGTCGCCGTCGAAGCGCTCCTGGTGGTGCAGGACGAGCGGCGCGGCGCCGTTCAGGAGATCGAGGCGCTCCAGCATCCGCGCCCCGATCTCGGGATGCCGCCGCATCATCTTCACCTCGGCGGCGTCGAGGGGACCCTCCTTGCGAAGCACCGACTCGGGCACGCCGAGCTTGCCCACGTCGTGCAGCAGGCTCGCGTAGTGGAGCGTCTCCAGGTCGCGGCCGCGCAGCCCGAGCTTCTCCCCCACCGCCACGGCATAGTCGCCCACCCGCCGCAGATGTCCGCCGGTGTAGGCGTCCTTGGCCTCGACGGCCTGCATCAGCGCCTCCGAGATCCGCACCAGGTCCCGCCGCAGCAGACGGTTCGACTCGATCAACTCTTCCCGCAGCCGCAGCTCCCGCTCCCGGGACCATCCCACCAGCGCGCCCGCGAACGACAGGATCAGCAGGTCGGCCCTGCCGGCCCAGACCTCCCGGCCGATCTCCGGCACTCCGTGCGACACCGCCATCGCAGCCAGACCGAGCAGATGGCAGATGCCGCTCCCCGAAGCCGCCAGGAGTCCCCCGCGCAGACCGTGGTTCAGGGCCGCCCAGAGGATCGGCAGCAGGTACAGCAGGGCGGCCCAGCCGGTCCAGTACGGGAGCAGCCCCACCATCGTCAGCGCGACGGCGGCGGTCACCAGGACCATGGACGCCCCGATCCACACGTCCCGGGCGGTCTTCTGGTCGAAGACCGGAGGCGGCGGCGCCAGGACCACGGTCTCTTCGCCCACTCCGGCGATCTCCCGCTCCTGCTGGTAATCGAGCGGCCGGAATTCATTGGGGAGGAACGCCAGCCAGCCCCGTCCCCGGCGGTCCATCCCCAGCAGGATGGGCGGAGCCAGCAGCACCACGCTCACCAGGGCGCCGGTTGCCCAGGTCCAGATCCAGATCGCCGGAGCCTCCGGGGGATGTGCCAGCAGGTAGGTCGCCACCGAACCGGCGACGCCGCCCGCCAGAGCCGCGGCCAGGGTCCAGAGGAAGGAGCGGAGATTCGGCAGACCCCGTCCCAGCCTGGGGACGTACAGGAAAAGCAGCCAGGCGGCGATGCCGGTCAGGGAAAAGGAGGACGAGAACGCGACGGCGGTCGGGAAGCTCCGCCAGAGGAACCAGTCCGCCGCGAGTTGCCCCAGAGTCGCCCCGAGGATGCCCAGCCAGCCGAAGAGGACACCCGCCGTCAGGGAGATGGCCGGCGTGAACGGAAAGAGGAGCCCGCCGCTCCAGCCCGAGATGAGCTCCCCCGCCAGCCCCGCCACCAGAGACAGGGCGATCCGCTGCCCTCTCCCGTCGCCGAGCCACTTCGCGAGCCGGCCCGTACGGTGGTAGGCGAAAGCCGCCCCAGGAACCGGGGCGGCCTGCGGCCGGGAGTTGAGCACGCTCATCCTGGGCGGGTGGCCCTCCTTATGGCGAAGTCCCCTTGGCGGGGGAACCCGTGACCAGATCCGTCGCGGCCTCCGTGACCGCTTCCGGCAGCACCTCGACCGCCGGCTCCCACCAGCTCTCGCCGGGCTCGAACGCCTCCCCCTCGTGCGTGCAGGGAGAGGCGATGTGATCCCGGCCGTACATGGCCCGCCCCCGATGCCGCAGGCGGTTCAGGGGATAGATGCTCCCGCACACCAGACAGAAGCGGCCGATCGTGCGCCCCTGCCGCTCCTCGGGAAGCTGGCTCTTCGGGGCCGCGTGGGGGAATCGGTAGACCATGGCCAGTACCTCAGCGGGCCGCCTGTAACTCGGCCCGCGAGAAGAAGAAGGACACCTCGATGGCGGCGTTCTCCGGCGAGTCGCTGCCGTGGATGGCGTTGCGTTCGATCGAGGTGCCGTAGAGCTTGCGCACCGTCCCATCCTCAGCCTTGGAAACATCCGTCGCGCCCATCACCTTCCGCAGGTGGGTCACCGCGTCCTCGCGCTCCAGCGCCACCGGGATCACCGGACCGCTGGTCATGAACTCCACCAGGCTGCTGTAGAACGGCCTTTCCTTGTGCACCTCGTAGAACGCCTGCGCCTGCGTCTGGGTCAGCCGCAGCATCTTGATGCCACGGATTGTAAAGCCCTCCTGCTGCAAGTGAGCCAGGATCTTTCCCGCGTTGCCGGCCTCGACGCTGTCCGGCTTCAGAATCGCCAACGTCATCTGCATAAGACTTCTTCTCCCTCTATCTAATAAGGTCGGGCCGGACATACCGGCCGTGACAGTTGTTCAAAGCCCTCTTCGGGCGGGTGGATTGTAGGGCAAACCTCAGAACGCCTCCACATCCCCCTCCGGCCCGTCGATCACGAACGCGCTTCCCACCATCTCCAGGACCCCGCCGGGACCGAGCAGCACCGCCGATCCCGCCGGAATCCCCAGGCCGAACCGCACCCCGGTGCCGGCCAGCATCTTGCGCAGCCGGCGGTCGTGCCCGGGATCGAAGTTAGGCTCCACCACTCCCTCCGGCAGCCAGCCGAAGCCGGGGATCAGGTCCCCCCGGAAGATGCTGCGGGCGAACCTGCCGGCGCACTGCGCCGCGGCGGCGATGGCCACCACCATCCCGCCCTCGGCGATCTTCCTGGCCAGCGCCTCGGCCGCCGGGGTGTCCTCGATCGCCTCCAGCAGGTGGTCCGTCACCCCGCCGCCGATATAGACGGCCGCGACATCCCGTATCCGCTCCGAGTTCCTGCCGCGCCGCCCGTCCCGCGAGCGGTAGATGGGGATGATCTCCACCTCGCGGTCGAACTCCTTCATGTAGTCGGCGAAATGCCGCGGGTAATCGTTCGAGCCCGACGCCGCCGGGATGAACCCGATGGGTCCCGGCGGCGCCTTCTCGAGCCAGGCGCGGTCGGCGTCCTCCGTTTCTCCGAAGCTGAACTCGCCGCCTCCGATGAGGGTCATCCAGCCCGAGCCGGGGATGCGGGTGATTTCGGAAGCCATGGAGTCTTCTTTGCCTTTTTCTCAGACGGGCGCGATGCCCTTCGAGCCCTCACTCCCCGACCCTCTCTCCCGCCCCCTCCCTCCCACCCACACCGGGAGAGAGGGAGCAGTTAGTCAAGAAGCTTCGTTTCGGCCTTTCTGGCTAATCTCTCCTCCTCTCCCGGTGTGGATGGGAGGGAGGGGTCGGGAGAGGAGGCCGGGAGGTGAGGGTCTACCGCCCCAACGCCCTCACCATCGTCTCGCCCAGAGCCGCCGGCGACTCCGCCACGTGGATCCCCGCCGCCCGCAGCGCCTCGAACTTCTCCGCCGCCGTGCCCTTGCCGCCGGCGATGATGGCGCCCGCGTGGCCCATCCGCCGTCCCGGCGGCGCGGTGCGGCCGGCGATGAAGCCCACCACCGGCTTCTTGCAGTTGGCCTTCACCCAGGCGGCGGCATCCTCCTCGGCGCTGCCGCCGATCTCGCCGATCATGATGATCCCCTCGGTCTGCGGGTCGGCGCTGAACTGCTCCAGCACGTCGATGAAGTTGGTGCCGTTCACCGGGTCGCCGCCGATGCCCACGCACGTGGACTGCCCGAGCCCCAGGTTCGAGAGCTGCCAGACCGCCTCGTAGGTCAGCGTGCCCGAGCGCGAGACGACGCCGATCGAGCCCTCTTTGTGAATGTGCCCCGGCATGATGCCGATCTTCGCCTTGCCCGGCGAGATCACGCCCGGACAGTTGGGACCGACCAGCCGCGTCGGATGATCGCGCAGGAAGGCCTTCACCTTCAGCATGTCGTTCACCGGGATGCCCTCGGTGATGCAGACCACCAGCTCGATCTCGGCCGCGGCGGCCTCCATGATGGCGTCGGCGGCGAACGGCGGCGGCACGAAGATCATGGACGCGTTGGCGCCGGTCTTCTCGCGGGCCTCGGCCACCGAGTCGAACACCGGGATGCCCTCGACGCTCTCGCCTCCCTTGCCGGGAGTCACGCCGGCCACCACCTGGGTCCCGTAGTCGCGGCAGCCGAGGGCGTGGAAGGTGCCCTCCTTGCCGGTGATGCCCTGCACGAGCAGGCGCGTGTCGTTGTCCACCCAGATCGCCATGACTACGCTCCTCCTCTGTTTCCGCCGGCGGCCGCGGCCACCACCTTCTCGGCGGCGTCGGCCATCTGCTCGGCCACGATGAACTGGAACGACGCCTCGCGCAGGATGCGCCGTCCCTCCTCGACGTTCGTCCCCTCCAGCCGCACCACCACGGGCAGGTTGACGTTCCCCAGCTCCTCGATGGCCCCGACCACGCCGCGGGCGATGCGGTCCGTGCGCGCGATGCCGCCGAAGATGTTGATCAGCACCGCCTTCACGTGCGGGTCCGAGACCAGGATGCGGAACGCGTTCTTCACCGCCTCCTGCGAGGCGCCGCCGCCGACGTCGAGGAAGTTGGCCGGCTCGCCGCCGTACAGCTTGATGATGTCCATCGTCGCCATGGCGAGCCCGGCGCCGTTGACCATGCAGGCGATGTTGCCGTCCAGCTTGATGTAGTTGAGATTGAACTTGCTGGCCTCGACCTCCAGGGGATTCTCCTCGGCGAGGTCGCGCATCTCCAGGATGTCCTTGTGGCGGAACAGCGCGTTGTCGTCGAAGTTCATCTTGGCGTCGAGCGCCATCACGTCGCCGCCGCCGGTGACCATCAGCGGGTTGATCTCGGCGAGCGACGCGTCGGTGTCCATGTAGGCCGTGACCAGCGCCGTCACCAACTTGGCCGCCTTGGACGCCGTGGCCCCCTTGAGGCCGAGGGCGTTGGCGACCGCCCGGCCCTGGAACGGCAGCAGCCCCAGATGGGGATTGACCGCCTGGCGGAAGATCGCCTTGGGGTCCTTCTCGGCGACTTCCTCGATGTCCATGCCACCCTGCGAGGAAGCCATGATGACCGGCTTGCCCTGGGCGCGGTCGAGGGTGATGGAGAGATAGAGCTCCTGGGCGATGTCCGCGGTCTCCTCGATGAGGACCTTGCGGACGAGCTGCCCTTCGGGGCCGGTCTGGTGGGTGACGAGCTGCATGCCGAGGATCCTGGACGCGTGCTCGCGGGCCTCCTCGGGGGACTTGGCGAGCTTGACGCCGCCGCCCTTGCCGCGGCCGCCGGCGTGGATCTGGGCCTTGACGACGCACCGGCCGCCGAGCTCCTGGCAGATCCGCGCCGCCTCATCCGGATCATCGGTCACCTTGCCGCGCGGGGTCGCCACCCCATACCGGCGCAGGATCTCCTTCGCCTGATACTCATGAATCTTCAAGACGTTCTCCTCCGAGAAGTAAGTCCCTTGGGAACGGATTCTGAAACTGGGATTCCCCCGGGTATAGGGGGAAGAGGCGCCCGGCGGACCGGGGCCGGGGGGAGCATATCAGAGCGAAAGAACGGAGCGAGGGAACCCGGACCGCCCTACACGAAGGGGGGGTTAATCCTTGATGTCTTCAAGACGCACACCGCGGCCCTCCGCGAGACTTCGCCGGGATGCTTCGATCCTCCGGAGAAACCGGGAATCGTTCTCCATCTTGTACTCCAACCAGTCTTCTTCAGTCCTGAAGCCAATCAAAACCCCTACGGGCTCACCATTTTTGGTAATCAGAACCTCTTCCTCTTCCGCAATCCGCAGATACTCAGGAAGATTGCCTTCGACTTCAGCAAGAGCCACCTTCTTCATGACGGTTTACCTGCCTCCTTCAGCCATTCCTCAACCTTGGACTTGAGAGAGATGATGCCGCTTTCGGGCATCGATCCAGACCTGGAACCGTTCAGGGAGACGCTTGGGCATCTTCGGAGGTGAAAGATACTGTATGCTTCGCTCCTCATGTCAAGAGAGTTCCCCGAACACACAACGCCGTTCAGCGGCGATGCGAATCTGGAGTCCGCCCGCGCAGCCCTCGCCGAGACTTTCGGCTACGAAGACTTCCGCCCCGGTCAGGAAGAGGTGATCGGGCACCTCCTGGCCGGACAGTCCGCCGCGGCCGTCTTCCCCACCGGCGGCGGCAAGTCGCTCTGCTACCAGATCCCGGCGCTCCTGCTGCCGGGCCTCACCCTGGTGGTCTCGCCGCTGATCGCCCTGATGAAGGACCAGATCGATCAGCTCACCCGGCGCGGAGTGGCGGCCGGCCGCCTCGACTCGACGCTCACGGGCGACGAGGTGCGCGCCCTCATGGAGGCCCTCCGGGCGGGCGCCCTGCGCCTCCTCTACGTCGCCCCGGAACGCTTCAACAACGAACGCTTCCGGGAGACGATCTCCCGCGTCAGGGTCTCGCTCTTCGCGGTCGACGAGGCGCACTGCGTCTCCGAGTGGGGACACAACTTCCGCCCCGACTACCTGAAGCTCGCCGGCTTCGGCAAGCTCTGCGGCGCCGAGCGCATCCTGGCGCTCACGGCCACCGCCACGCCGCAGGTGCTCGACGACATCTGCCGCGGCTTCGGCATCGCTCCCGAATGCGCCGTCCGCACCGGCTTCCATCGCGAGAACCTGCTGCTCCGGACCACCCCGGTCCTCGCCGCCGACCGCGACGCCCTGCTGCTCGAACGGCTCGCTCGCGATCCCTCCGGCCCGGCCATCGTCTACGTCACCCAGCAGAAGACGTCCGAGGAGGTGGCGGCGGCCCTGGCGCGGGCGGGGCTGCCGGCCCGCGCCTACCACGCCGGCATGGAGGACGACGACCGCGCCCGGGTACAGGACTGGTTCCTGACCTCGAAGGATGCGGTGGTCGTCGCCACCATCGCCTTCGGCATGGGGATCGACAAGTCGGACATCCGCAAGGTGATCCACTACAACCTGCCCAAGAGCCTGGAGAACCTGGCGCAGGAGATCGGCCGCGCCGGCCGGGACGGCCAGACCGCCCTCTGCGAGACCCTGGTCTGTACCGGCGACCTCCTGTCGCTCCAGAACTACGCCTACGGCGACACGCCGGATCTCGAAGCCGTGCGCAGCCTCCTCGAAGATCTCGCTCAAGGGCCGCAAGGCGGCGGCTGGATGGAGCTCTCGCTCTACGACCTCGCGGCGCGGCACGACATCCGGCTGCTGGTGGTGCGGACCCTCCTCACCTACCTGGAGCTCGGGGGATATCTGGAGACCGGCACTCCGATCTACGCGGAGTACGAGCTCCGGCCGCTCGTGCCCATGGAGGAGATCCTGAACCGCTTTTCGGGAGAGCGGCGGCAGTTCCTGAGCGGCGTCTTCCAGCAGGCGAAGAAGGCCAAGATCTGGCATCACATCGATCTCGAAGCGGCATCGCGGGCCCTGGGCTCTCCCCGCGACCGTCTGGTGCGGGCCCTCGACTACCTGGCCGAGCAGAGCCTGCTGGAAGTCCGCGCCGCCGGCCTGCGTCATCCCTACCGCTGGCTCCGCCCACCCGGCGACCTGGACGAAATGGCGAGATCGCTCCACCGGCACACCCTGGAACGCGAGACCCGCGAGATCGCCCGCCTCGACCAGGTACTGACCCTAGCCGCCCACGACGGCTGCCAGACCGCCTTCTTAGCGGCGCACTTCGGCGAGCACCTCTCCCATCCCTGCGGCCACTGCTCCTGGTGCGAGAACGGCCACCCCGCGAAGCTCTTCCCGCCGCCGCCCGTCCATCTCGACGAGGCCCGCCTGCGCGAAGCGATCAGCCTGCGCCGGGAGACCCCGGACCTGGCCAAAGCCCTGACCGGACCGAGGGCCTTCACGCGTTTCCTGACCGGGCTACCCTCGCCGCGCACGAGTCGCGGCAAGCTCAAGGCTCACCCGCTCTTCGGGGCTTTCGCCGACGTGCCCTTCGTGGAGGTGCTGAGGCGGGTAGAGGAGATGGAGGTGTATCCTTGACGGAGGAACCAGACCTGAAGGAGAGTGCCCGTATGAGCCGCATCACCATGGAGATCCCCGACGAGACCCTCCTGGCGTTGAAGATCTCGGCAGGCCAGGCCGAGGAGGCGCTCCGCATGGCGGCCGCCGTAAAGCTCTTCGAGCTTGGACGCCTTTCTTCCGGGGCCGCCGCTCACCTCGCTGGCATCCCGAGAGTCGTCTTCCTTTCGCGGCTGGCGGATTACGGTGTAGACACCTTCCGCCTGTCGGCCGAGGATCTCCAAAAGGAAGACGTTTTGCGGTCTAAGTAGGCTTAGACATCTTTGATAAGCCCTCCCAGCCTCTCCAATGGGAGAGCCCTGATCGTCTTCAGCAAGCCTCAACCCATTGACGGGAGACTCCAGCAGCCGAGGACAATGGCAAATAGCCATGGCCTCACAACAGAGCGATCTCGTAGCGATCCAACATCTCGCGCAAGAAATCTTGGTGCCGTGCATCGTAAAGAGGGCCATGGTCCACCCAAGCAGCTCCGGCCTCGGCCCGATCGAACACGGCCACACAATAAAGCGACGGATTGAGCCGAGAACGATACAAGATGCCATCCGGAGAATCCGGATGTCTCCAAAACTCACGCGCCCATGACTGGCTCAGCCTATAGCTTCCGGTCGTCAACCGGCTATCTGCTTTTAGCAAAGCGAGCCCAGGGCCCGTCAAATCGACCAACCGAAGAGATGTCGCAAAGGAAACTTCTGTAAGCTTCCGCTCTTCGAGGAAATTGGTGGTCAAATGGCGGCTTCCGGTCGGCTTGTGATTCCAGATACAGGTTTCAACGAAGGCACACTCGGCCGTATCGGCCGCATAAAGAATCCCGTACTCCCCGCGAGGAGCATCGAACCGGTTCTCGCCGCCTTTGCCAAAATAAAGAGGATCAAACTGGACTTCGCAGATTCGAGACAGTGGGGCATCCCAAAGCGTCAGGGGCAGCGGCCTTGTCGCGATGTGCTTCGGGCCGGAGTGTGGGCGGAGCCTTCCCTTTCGGGAAGGAGACAAGGGATTGTCGGGATCATCACTCATAAGCGTCACCTCATCCGCTTTCGTTAACCTCCCGGGGAAAAGGCAATCCCAAGAACCGGCATGCAAGGGCCTCCCCGTAGAGAGCCAGGGGGTCGATCAGAATCTTACCGCTACGCCCCTTTTTTCGTTGACGCGCTAGAAGCAAGGAGAGCTCCGTCAGCGCCAACACGACACAGTCACTTTGAACCTCGTCTCGAAGAATATCCCGCAACCGGCTGAGCCCGGCTTCGCTGACTCCTTCAGCCTTCACCTGGTACGCCAGGACCTCCAAACGCTCCTTGGCCCGGTCGCTCAACGCTTCGACTTCAAACCCGGCTAGCGGATCTCGATAAGCGCTCCAGCGTCCGAGGTCTGCCACATACCGGATCCCGATAAGAGCCAGTCGATTCACGCCCTTGGCGCGCAGCCAGTTAGCAAGGACCTCTGCAACCGAAACGAACTCGACCCCATGGCGCCCACAGACCTCGCGGATCTCGGGAGTGAAGTAATGCGTCGTGTTGCAGGCGATGGCGAGGTGCCGGACTCCCTGGCGGCACAAGCTCTCCACGGCCGGGAGGAGCTCCTTCAAGATAGCTTCGCGGCGGTGCTCCAACTCCATCGTTAGGCCAAGAGCGGGCAGGCTGTGGACCACAACCGGCGGCATGGAAATGTCTCCGAGGCATTCGGCGCCCAAGATATTCCGGACATGATCAATGACTTCTTGCCAAAGAGCCATTCCAGATTCGGGGACATTTCCAGTTATGATTCCAAGGGTTGGAGCGGCCCTTCTCTCCCAAGAATGCAAACATTCCTCAGGATCAGGCATAGAAATCCTAGCGACCTTCGCTCCATGTAAAAATTTTACAAGCCTCTCTGCCTCAAATTCAACTGCCCATGAAAGATCTCCAGCATTAGTCATCAATGTTCCCGGCAAACCCACGCGTTCCAGGACCTCTTTATCAAAGACCTGAGTCACTGGTAAAGTTAGCAAAGGTCCATTAATTGCAAAGGGCTCCCAAGTCTCGAATGGGTTGATTAGGCCGTATTGAAGGCCTAGCTGCGTAAGTTCTCCTTCAGCCAGTCTTTCGGGAGGCTCTATTGCACCGATAGCCTCCATCAAACTTTCTATATTGATTCGCCGATCTCCTCGACAATGTGCGACGACATAGCGATGGCTACCTGATTCATCACGGAAAGAGCCTAGAAACGACTTCAATTCATCCCAAAGAGGAATACCGACATGCCCCAAACGACAGCGCTTGCGAGATGCATCCCGACAACTGAACGCCTCTTCATTGCGCGAGAGACGAAACCAAACGCCTCGATCTGCCAAGAAACTTGCAGTGTGCAAGACTGCCAGAGGAATGGATGCCTCTCCCGGCCTAAGAAGCTGCTCAGCTTGTACGGCGACTTCTATATTTCGGTTTTGCATAGCCAGATGCCTCAAACTCCTGCCTCTCGGATGAAAAGGGCTACCTCCGCCTCATCCCAGGAAAGGGATCCACCCTCCGTCTCCACTGTGAAGGTAAACGAGACCCGCTCTCCCGGCTTTGCAATCGCTCGCGTCGCCCTGGTTACGTCAAAGACGACAAGACCCGTCTTCTCGGAAGGCCACTTGCGGAACTTGCCCGCGAAATGAGGATGGCCATCTCGCAAGGGCTGATCCGGGTCCACGTTGATGAAGACCCGAAACTCCACAGCGTCCTCTTTCGGCAGGCTGACTTTTCCCTTCCTAAGCCGGAGGAGGGCTCGATCGATTCGCTGAGGATTCCACTGGCCGTCCAGGGCCTTGCCAGGCAGGCGAAAACGCCCCGGCTGCCCATCCCCTTCTTTGCGCTCGACCTTATCCATCTTTTTGCTGAAGCTGGTGAGGTACTGCGATGCATTTTGCTCTCCCGCCATACAGATCTCGTACTGCTTCTCGACCTCCTCGACCGTGACATCCGGATCTCCAAGAAGAGACATCAGCTTGCACTGGGCCGCCTCGACCGTGAGGTCGCCAGCGGTGATGAAGCCAGCATCCAGGAGCTCTGCGCTCGTTTCATAGATGCCCAGCTCAACCGGCCCCCGTCGGCACTGGCTCACGTTGGCAAGAATGATCTCCTTCTCCCTCCGAGCCTTTCGGAAAGCTTCCAGGAAGTCTGGCCGCGTCGGGATGTTGCCGCTGCCGAAGGACTGAACCACGACAGCCCGCAAGCCTTCGACAGAAAGCTGCTTTTCCACCAACTCGGTTGGAATTCCGGGATAGATGAACAGAGGCATGACGTGCGTATCCAGCCGCGTACGGATGGAGAATCGGCGCTCTGGAGCCGGCAATGGACGGATCAATCGCTCGTTGAGGACGAACTGGTCTCCAATCAATCCCAAGGGCTCAAAATTTGGACTCTCGTAAGCCGTGTAGCCGGATGTGTCGTTCTTGATGGTCCGGTTCCCTCGCAGCAGCTTGCCGCCGAAGAAGATCGTCACTTCAGGCACGACCGGGATTCCACTGAAGGCTGGATTGGCGATCATGATCGCGGTGATGAAGTTCTGGGTAGCATCGTTGCGAGTATCCACCAAGGCCGACCGCTGGGCGCCTGTCAAGATTACAGGCTTTCCCAGGTCGCGCAGCATGAAGGAGAGGGCGGACGCCGAGTAGACCATGGTGTCCGTGCCATGGAGAATCACGAAGCCCTCAAACTCCTCGTACCGATCAAAGATCACCTGCGCCATCTGCCGCCACTCGTCGGGACCTACGTTGCAGGAGTCCAGTGGGTTCTCAAAAGAGTGACACCCGAGACGACATCCAGCTTTCTCAAGCTTCGTCAGTTCCGGCGTAGCCTCCTTGAGCTTTTCCCACGATACAACTACTTGGGGGCTCTCGGGATCACTCGGATCGCTAGAAGCGGATCCGATGGTCCCACCAGTGTAGATGATCAAGACTCCCCGATTACTTCTTTCGGCCATGGCATCTCCTCGCGATTAGCCTTTGGCAAATGTAGGTCCGATGGCGTGAGCTCTCCCACCAGATCTTTCTTCATGATGGAGCTGACTTCCGCAATAAGATTCTTCGGAGAGTGAGAGCCAGAGATCTGGCTTCGCTTTACCTGAGCCACCGCCCAGCGGAACTTGGTCACCGCAGCGGCGGACGTCATGAGGCCACTGGAGATCGCGCCAAGTTCCAAGGGCGCTTTGGCTGGGCTGAACTGCTGGTCCGGTCCGGACTGCCATGCATAGGGTGAGGTCACCAGGACCGGGATACCGTCTCGAATGGCTTCGTCCACAAAATCCAAAAAGGAAAACGGCTCTACACTGACGACGTTGCCAGCCCCCAGTGTCTGAAGAACCACACCCTGGCATCTCCTGCGCCCCTCTTCGTCCGTGGCCCGCAGGGAGTGCCAGTAGAAGTCCGGCTCCAGCCCCGGCGTGAGTTGTGCCATGAGGATGCCGGAGGCGAACTCGGCACGCAACTCGATGTCCTCCAAGGGCTCTGGCAACGGGCGAAGACGAGCGCGGTGTACCTCGACCGTTTCCTGGATGTCAGCCAACGGCGGAAACGTCGGAGACTCGAAGCCGTCGAACGAGTGCTCATCCCGCTTCTGGGCACGGCACCCGCGGAGAACGTGATTGCCGAAGCATATGACGACCTCCGGAATGGGCTGAAGGGCCACCAGGCAAGACCTGAGCATGTTGGTGTGGGCGTCCCCGTGCCGCACGTCGGCGGTCGTTTGGGAACCCGTGAACACCACAGGGAAGGACAGATGAGGGCCCAGAGCAAAAGCCACGGCTGAGGCCGTATGGGCGAGAGTATCGGTGCCGTGAGCCACGACGAACCCGGAGTAACCCCAGTCTCGCCGCTCATGGATGGCCTTGGCGATATGGACCCACTCCAAGGGGGAGACGTTGACGCTATCCAGATTGAAGAGCTGCTGGAAGTCTATATCCGCGATTTCTTCGATATGGGCATAATTCCGAAGGAACTCCGCCTGATCTTCAGGCGGACGAACCTCATTGCCGCGGCGCACCATGCCGATGGTGCCGCCCGTGTTAAAGACGCACAACCGCTTCCGGGAGGATGGAATCCAAAGGCTGGGCCGGGCACGCTCAGCGTCCCGAGTCGCAAGACGAGAGATCGCGCGCCGAGCCCACTCCGCGTCGAAGAACCGCTTGAAAATAGGCCCTTTGACCTCCAGCCGGCCACCCCGGAAACGCATCAGCCCCGAGAGCAGGAGCAGCCGGGTTCCAGGCGCTTCCCGGGCGGCAGGATCGCGCTTTCCTTCCAGCAGGTCCAGATAAGTGGAGAGCGCCGCAAAGGCGTCGGCGTGCTGCTCGAAAAGAAAACTCTCGATGTGCAGAAAGAGATCTCTCGGCTGCGAGCGCTGAGCCTCCAGGTAGAGATCAGCTACATGATCAACCCCCTCAGGGGTGTCTGCTTTCGCTCGGCGAACCCGGTCCGCCAGAAGCATCGTCATGTAAGGCTGGCCACCCGTATGCTCCAGGATACGCTGAGCCACCTGAGCGCTAGGCTCGGAAGAATTCGAAAGTGCCGCCATGAGAGCGCTGATCGTTTCAGAATTGGAAGGAAAGTCGTCCATGACAAATCCCTGTCCCAGAGGCGAACCCGTTCCCTGCCAGGGACTTCCAAGCTCGTTGAAGGCGCGCAACCCAATGAAGCAGATACCAATGGAGGGTCCATGTGCCCGTCGAGCGAACTGTGTCTGGCAACCCCGAAAAGCGCTCAGGATCTCCCGTGCGAATGGGTACTGAGAGATCCAGTCAATCTCGTCAAGCGCCAACAGAAGCCTCTGCGCGCGGCTCTCCTCGGCCAATTCATCGAACAACCGAGCGAGCCGCATGGCGTGGGCTCCACGGGGCTCCGCTCGCAGCAGTTCCTCTCCATTCCGGCTGCCCCCAAGCTCTACACTGAGTGCTTTGGCAAGAGTTCTCAACCATGCATCGATGGTCTCTATCTGAGCGCCAGCCCACGCAACATCCACATAGGCGACACGAAGCCCCTCTTCTTCGAGAGCACTACGCCAACGGGAGAGCAGGCTCGACTTGCCCATTGTGCGACAGCCTGAAACAGTAAACCAACCCGCTCCTCTCGTCAGATCAAGAAACAGCTCATCCTCCGGGCGCGGCACAAAGAGAAATCCGCCTTGTGGGACCATACCGCCAACAGAAATCTTTAGAGGCGGATTCATCAGAAGCTCCGAATATCGAGAAATTTTTTGGCAAGGTTATGAGAAAAATCAGATTCTTGAGCTTCTTGTCCAACCGGAAGCATTTTGCCAAACATCATCCTCCTCATTTCTTCCGACTTGCAGGACTCTAGTGCACGCCCAACCTCTCTAGAGAACCACCCAAATTGTCCTTCCAGCCTTAACGCCTCCTGCACAATTTCATGAAGCAGTTCATCCAAGGACTCAAACGAACTTGCCAATATGGCGAGCCGACTGATAGCCGAGTGGATTAAGTACGGCTGTCCCCCGAATTCCTTGTATAAAATCCTGGCAACCTCTCCGTCCTGAGGACAGTTCGGATGAAGAGCCACCAACTGTTGAACCTCTACCGGGCTGAACCAGCCAACATCTACATGGGGGTGAAAATAACCCCGGGACTTCAACATCCAGTCTTCGCAGTCAACCGATCTAGGGGACCTAGCGACGACGAAACTCAGATTCAGCAATCCACGCTGGTTATGCAGGACTCTGATAGAGGACTCCAGATCTTGGATCAGATCCATCTCCAGATCCGTCAACTGATCCAGGATCAGGAGACATCGCGGCTCGGGCTGAGCCCGGCGTCTCGCCAGAAGCCACTGGTTGAAGGAAAAGGAATCGCTGGGCGGAAGGGCGGGGAGATCAAGGCCCCATTCGCTGGCCAGTGTACGGGCAAGGCCGGAGAAGAGGACGCTGGAAGGCTGACCCTCAGTGACCATGAGGCAGTCGAACCAGGCCACCAGAAACTGCTCCCTCCGCGCAGCTTCGGCGAGTTGCAAGAGGAGCGTAGTCTTGCCGCACTGGAGAGGGCCGTCCACGGCCATCGAGAAGGGATGATCCTGGAGTGTCTCTTCCATCTGGCGCCAGAGGGCTGGCCGATCCAGTCGATTCACAGCGTTGGGGGGCATACCGCCCCCCGGATGCGCCCGGAAAGTGGCGGCGCCTTCCCCTGCCGTACAGGATGCATAGGCTTTCTGAATAGCCTGGGTGAATCGTGCGGCTTCCTCAGCCGAGACCGCGCCCCCGCTGCCCTTCTCCCCTAGGACAGAGGTCAGGACATTCAGGATCGCGAGGATGCTCTCTTTCTGGATCTTCCCGCCCCGGAGGCAGTTGGAGACCGTGGCCTGAGGCACCTTTGCCTGCTCAGCAATGGCCGCTTGGGACAGCTTGAGGGCTTGACGCGCCTCATTCAGAGGTTCGAGGAGATCCTGCGGCAGTGCCTTCGTCTCTCTCATGACACCCCCCGTTATCCAGTAACATCATCATCTCTTTATATGGGGATGTCAAGAGGAGCCTGCGAGGCTAAACGAATCAACCTATCAAGAGCTATCAAGCCCAAAGCAAGTTGTTGATCGATATCTTTCGCCTTACGCCGGATGAGCTTGCGGGAGGAAGCTCGGAAAGATTGACGGTTTCATGATCACCGATTATCATCTTGATGACGTTTGATAAACCGTCAACCAGCTTGCAGGAGCTTACCATGTCAGCAGCAACCGCAACCCTTCCTTCTCAGGACGACATCGAGCGGGCTGTGCGCGTGCTTGTACGTCCCAGCGATGCCCCCCTTCGTGGCGCCTTCACCCGGCGGGCGCTTCGGGCCGTCGCTTGTCTCTCCCGGCAGATGGGCGAGGCCTCTCTGCGTGAAGCCGTCTCAGCCCCTTCTGACTATGGCGTTCTCTTGACGGCTCTGGAGTCCGAGCCGGGCCTGGCGGCGTTGAAGCCGGACGACCCTCTGGCGGAAGCGCGTCTCCGAGGCATTGTAGCGAGGCAACGCCTCTTGACCGCGGAAGGGGGGACCCTCAGTGTCCAAGAGGTAGCCTCCCTCCTGAACATCTCCCGCCAAGCTGCCTACAAGCGCTACCGTGCGGGGCGCTTGCTCGCCGTGGACTACGGCCGGCATGGCCTAGGCTTCCCGGCCTGGCAACTCGTCCCTGGCGGCGTCCTGCCGGGGCTCGAAGAGACGCTGGCCGCCCTTGCCAGATTGGATCCCTGGATGAAGTTCGCCTTCTTCCTGGAGGAGAACATCGCTACAGACGGCAAGACCCCTTTGGCCGCTTTGCGGAAGGGCCGGCTTAACGACGTTCTGCGGGCGGCGGAGCTCCACGGCAAACACGGAGCGGTTTAGACCCGCCTTCCTCTCTATTGTGGGAAGGCGTCCATCGCACCTCCCCCTGAACGAGAATGACAAGCACGCAATCCCCAGCGGAACGCAGGCGGGAACAGCAGCGCGCCCGCTGGAGACGCATAGGTGGGATTCGCGCCTCCCTCGGGAGGCGCACGAGAGCCGTCCCGGCCCCGGTTCGAGGACGGCTCCCGTATGGATTCAGTTGTCAAGGAACAGCATCCCCTCCGTCCGGCTCGCGAAGACGCGGCGCGCCGGCGGGAGGGGGTTCAACGTCTGGCGCTTCTCTTTTTCGGTCTCAGCGAGAGCGATTCAGGACTCAGACAGCCCCTTTCGCGTCTCGGATTCCCGACTTCAGACGATGTTCCCCGCCTTTCATGCGACGCGAAGGCGGGGGAATGGCCCATTCCCTCCTTTTCGCGAGGCATTCCCCGGAGGGAACGCCTCGGGAAAGACCTTTCACGCGAGGAGAAAGGGCTTTCACCTGACGATCCCTCCCCTCTTCGTCGCGTTCCCTCCTTCTCGCGTCCCATTCCCCGCATTCCACCAGACGTGAAGAGGAGGGAATGAGAGGAGGAAGGGAGGGAATGTCCCGTTCCCTGCTCTTCGGCTCAGGCGAAAGGCGGGGAATGGAGCATTCCCTTGTCTTCGGATCGCATTCCCCGTGGGGAATGAGAGGCGAAAGCCGGGGAACGCGAGGCGGAAAGGAGGGAATGCCTCCCGAAAAAGAGGGAACGTAGCATTCCCCGATTTCGCACATCCGGTGACTCATTGACATGAACAGTTCTTATCACGACAATGGCCTGAGAGTCTACGGCCAGGAAGCGGAGAGCGTCCACCGAGGCTCGAAGCCGGCCTCGCCGTAGCGGGATCTTTGACAATTGATGCACCGTTGTCCCTCCGCCGGCGTTTGCCGGGCTCCGGCGGAGGGTGGGGGATTGGGGCTCAGCCTTCCGAGGCTGCCTTCCACTCCCGCGCGTCGTAGCTCACGAAGCGCGGCAGGAGGAGGCCGCAGAGGAAGACTCCCAGGACGCAGAGGACTCCTCCCGAGACGACCGAGGCCTGGAGGCCGAAGGCGGCGGCGACCAGGCCGGCTTCGACGTGGCCCAGGAGCGGTCCGCTCATGTAGCTCACCATCTCGATCCCCGCCAGGCGGCCCCGGAAGGCGTCGGGGATGGTCTGGTTCCAGAGGATCATGCGGAACATGCCGCTGACGGCGTCCGCGCCTCCCGCCAGGGCCAGGAAGAGGAGGGAGGGCACGAGGCCTTGCACGAAGCCGAAGGCCACGATGGCCAGGCCCCAGACCGTGGCGGCGAGCATCACCGCCAGGCCGTGACGGTGGACGCGCGGCGCCCAGCGGCTGGTCAGGCTGGCGAGCAGGGCCCCCACCGCCGGCGCGGCGTAGAGGAGGCCCAGGGCCTTGGGGCCGCCCCGGGTCTGGGAGAGCGCGGGGAAGAGGGCCAGCGGCATGCCGAAGACCATGGCCACGAAATCCACCACGTAGGTGCCCATCAGCTCCTGGCGGCTCCGGGCGTAGCGGAAGCCGTCGAGCACGCTGTGCAGGCTCGGGGCTTCCGCCGACTCCGGGGGCAGCACGGTCCGGATCTTCCGGATGGCGAAGAACGACAGCGCGTAGGTCAGCACGTCGAAGAGGTAGGTCGCGGCGAGGCCCGTGGAGGCGATCAGGGCTCCGCCCAGGGCCGGGCCGGCGATCATGCCGATGCTGCCCCGGAACATGGCCAGGGAGGCCATGGCGGGGAGCTCGTCCGGATCCACGAGCCGCGGTCCCAGGGCGTCGAGCGAGGGCCGCTGGAGGCCGTTGAGGCCCGACATGACGGCGGCCACGGCGTAGAGGGTCCAGACGGGCGGACTCCCGTGGAGGGACATCAACGCCAACGTGGCGCTGCCCAGGCCGAGGCCCACCTCGGTGATCAGGATCATCCGCCGGCGGTCCACGGAGTCGGCCAGGGCGCCGCCCACGAAGGCGGTCACCAGGAGCGGCAGCAGCTCGGCCAGGCCGAGCAGGCCCACGGCCAGGGAGGAGCCCGTCAGCTTGAACATCTGATAGGGCAGGGCCACGTAGGTGACCATCGTGCCCAGGAAAGAGACGAACTGGGCGGTGTACAGCCACCGGAAGTCCCGGTGGCGCCGGAGGGGGCGGAGGTCCATGGTGCGGGGGACGATAGCACCGGGGGGGCGGGCGGGACGCCGCCCGCCCGGGCCCTCACTCCCCGGCCCTCTCTCCCGACCCCTCCCTCCCACCCACACCGGGAGAGAGGGAGAGGTTAGTCCAAGAAAAAGCCTCTTGGGGTTTGTCTCTTTGGCTAACCCGGATTATTCACGAGCTGGTTGGGGGCTATGGGATGGGGCCACAAAGGCACCGAGTTTCTGGCATGCGACTGTAAATAAGGCGTAAGAAGGGTGTGCCGCGGAGGGAGAACAGGCTGTTTGGAGCGTTGGATCGGAGTAAAACGCTTTCCGAAGCCTCCTTGAGGCACACCTCTTCCTTTCAACGCCCAGAATCTCGGATTGAGAGTCGGCAGGAAGGTCAAGCTGGAGCTGGGGGGATCTCCAACTGGGCGG
>DASVAS010000035.1:0-254479 GCA_036376245.1 Thermoanaerobaculia bacterium
GGACTCCCCTGGGACCGCCGGCGTCCCGCCGGCAACTTACTAGTTTTGGTTTGTTGCCGGCGGGACGCCGGCGGTCCCAGGGGCTTATCCCACCATCTCCGGCAGCGCTCCCCCCTCCGACAGCACCTCCCGCATAGCCTTCAATCCCGCCCGGATGCGCGACTTCAGGGTCCCCACCGGCAGGGCGAGCTCGCCGGCGGCTTCCTCGTAGGTGAGGCCCTGGTAGTAGGCGGTCTCGATGGCCTCCCGTTGCTCGGGCGCCACGCGGGAGAGGGCCTGGCGGACGCTGAGGTCCATCTCGTGGACCCGCCGGGCGGGATCGGCCAGGTGGAGGTTTTCCGTGACTTCGACCTCCGCCGGGGCGCCGGTGCGCCGCCAGTGATCGATCAGCTTGTTGCGGGTCAGCGTGTAGAGCCAGGAGGGGACGCCGCCGCGGTCCGGCCGGAAGGTGCAGGCGCGGGTCCAGACGGTGGTGAAGACCTCCTGGGCGATGTCCTCGGCCAGGGCGGAATCTCGGGTGAGCCGGCGGGCATAGGCGAGGATCCGGCCGGCGTAGCGCTGATAGAAGAGATGAAAGGCCTGCAGCTCCCCCCGGGCGGTCGCGGCGAGGAGGGTTTCGTCGCTGGGCTCTGTCGTGGTCTCGATGCTCATCCGTCGCTCTCCTTGCTAGGTGCGACGGTTTAGATCCGGTTCCGGGTGGGAGGGGTTATAGGAAAGAAGAGGCCCCGCCAGGGAGCGCGGGGCCATGAAGTAGCCACTTCAGGTCTCTCGCGGCGGGGGCGGCGGAGGCGGGCCGATCCACGGCTGGGTCTTGTCGTCGACCGGACCGTCCTGGATGCCGTCCCTGCCCTTGTCTTTGTCCTTGTCCTTGGGGCCGTACCCGTACTCGTTGCCGCCGCCGTACGGGTTCGGCGACTTCTCGGGCTCGTTGTTCATTTCGTCTCTCCTTGGAAGAAAGAATCCTGGCTGCCGCGAGTGTAGATCCGGCGGCGCCGCAAAGGTTTATCGGCTGGCTTCGCCGTCCCCCTGGAGCACGAAGCCGGCCCAGAAATAGGGCGCTCCCCAGCCCGGCTCCCGGCGGAGCGAGAGCTGGGCGGCGCGCAGGGCGGCGGCGGGCGCGCGGCCCGCCACCAGCATCTCGCGGTAGAAGCGCCGCATGAGCTCCGCCGTGGCGCGGTCCTCCACCTCCCAGAGGCTCACCAGCACGCTCCGCGCTCCGGCATACTGGAAGGCGCGGGTCAGGCCGATCACCCCTTCGCCCCGGAACGACTTGCCGAGGGCGGTGCGGCAGGCGGAGAGGACGACGAGGTCCGCCGGCAGGTCCAGCCGGTAGATCTCGCCCGCCCGCACGAAGCCCCGCGAGAGCGCGATACCGGAGCGCTCCGGCCGCTCGGTGTCGAGCACGCCGTGGGTGGCGAAGTGGACGATGCGGTACCTCCCCAGGCCGCTCCCCAGGACGGCCTCGCGGTTGGCCGCCGGGCCCAGGGCGCCCAGCCTCCCCTCGGGCGGAGCGAAGGCGAGGATGGCCTCGGCCTCATCGCGCGAGTAGGGAAGACGGCGAAATCCGCCCGCGGCGAACACGGGATCGGCCACCACCGCGAGCGTCCCCGGCGGCGGCGCGCGGTGCGCCACTTCCCGGCGCAGCAGGGCGAGCGAGGAGGCGGACGGGGCGGTGACGATCTCGTGGTCCGCCACCAAAGGACGGTCCGCGCCGGGGACGGGCAGGGCCGCGAAGGGGAGGAGGTGGAGCGCGCCGTCGGGGACGATCAGCAGCCGCCGGCTGCCCAGGAGACCGGCGGCCGGCTGGATCAGGACGCGGGAAAGCTCGTCGAGGACAAGGCTGGTCCGGCCCCGGGCGAGCGTGCTGCCGCTCGCGGTCAGCAGATCGTAGGCGCGGCGGGCGGTCTCTTCGATCTCCTCCCGGGGGGGCAGCTCGAAGGCGGCGACGGAGTCCGGCGTCACGGCCCAGAGGAAGCTCCGCTCCTCGCCCAGGGAGTACTCCAGGAGCAGGGTGTCCGGGTCCACAACCTTTCCCTGGATCTCGCGCAGGCTCGCGGGACGGCCCTGAGCGGGGGTCTCGGCGCGCCGGCGCGCTCCGGCTTCGGCCAGGAGGTCCAGGAGGGTGCGCGACCGTGCCTCCTCGCTCGCCAGCAGCGCCCCTTCCGGATCGCCCATGGCCATCAGGAGGTCGACGCGGAAGGTGTAGAAGTCCTGCTTGGAGGCGAAGAAGGCGGTGCGGAGGTCGGGACCGGCCGCCTCGGCCCGCAGGGACTCGATGCGGCGGATGCCCTCTTCCACGGCCGAGCGGGCGCCGGGGAGATCGCCCAGCCGGCGGCGCGCCCGGGCGAGGCCGAGCAGGGCCGCAGCTTCGGACCGCCGGTCGCCGAAGGAGACGAGGAGCGGCAGGGTCCGGGCGAAGGACTCCGCGGCGCGGCGGGGCCGGTCCAACTCGTTGTCGGCCCAGCCCAGGCTGGCCCAGGCGATGGCTTCGGCCGGACCGTCCCCGAGCCGGTGGAGGAGGGGGATCGAGCGGGCGAAGCAGTCCCGCGCCTCCCGGGGGCGCCGCGCCAGCAGCCAGGCCCAGCCCAGGTCGTTGAGCGTCACGGCTTCGCCGCGCAGATCGCCGGCCCGGCGCTGGAGGTCGAGGGCGCGCCGGAGCAGGTCGATGCCCCGCGCGTGCTGTCCGGCCCGGCTGTGGGCCTGTCCGATCAGTGCCAGCAGGGCTCCGGTCTCCCGGTCCTGCCCGGCCGCCTGGGCGAGGACGAGGGCCGCGTTCAGGGGTTCGAGCGCTTTCCCCGAATCGCCCAGCTTCAGGTACAGCTCGCCGAGGTTCTTGAGGGTCGAGGTTTCGCGGCGGCGGTCGCCGATCCCGCGCCAGAGGGCCAGCGCCTTCTCGTAGCAGGAGAGGGCGTTCTCGGTCTCGCCCGTTACGTCGTAGACCCGGCCGAGGCCGTTCCACGAGGTGGCCTCGGCCCAGCGGTCGCCGACGCGGCGGTTGAGGGCCAGGGCTTCCTGGTACAGCTCGGCAGCCCGCCGCGAGTCCCCCAGGAAACGATGAGCGAGGGCCAGGTCGTTGAGGGTGCGTCCGGCTTCCCGCTCGCGGCCCTCGGTGCGGAAGAGGGCGAGGCTCTGCCGGTAATCCTCGGCGGCGGCGGCGTAGGAATCCAGCGAGACCCGGGCGAATCCCAGGGCGTACAGGACGTCCGCCTCGCGGCCCCGCTCGCCCAGGGAGCGGAAGAGATCCCGGGCCGCCGTCTCCTCGCGGACCGCCGCTTCCAGGGAAGCCCTGTCGCCCCGCTGGCGCAGGATCTCGCCCGCGCTGAACCGGCGTTCGGCCTCCACGCGGTCGCGGTCCTGACCGGTGGCGGGCCGCACGGCGGCGACGCGGATCTCGTAGCGTCCTTTTCCCGTACCTGGAGCGTGGACCCGCAGCCGGTGCGTCCCCGCCGTCCCGGCGACGACTGGGACCGGCTCGGGTCCATGCGGGCCGAAGAAGCTGTCCGACGCGGCGAGGGGGAGGCCCCGGGGATCTTCGACGCGGACGGCCACGTCGATCCCCAGTTGCTCCACGGCGAGGTCCGCGAATCCGCCGGCGGGGAGGTCGAAGCGGTAGACGTGGGTCTCGCCGCCGGTCATGTCCGCCTGGAGGATGGCGCCCGGGGCGAGGCGGAGGACGCGCTCGGCAGGGAGAGGAGGAGAGGCTGGGGGAATCGGGGGAGATCCGCAGGCCACGAGCGCCGCCGCAAGGAAGATCCACACCCCCGCCCGGGCATCAATGCCCGGGCTACCCAAAAACAGCCGGGTAAACCCGACTGATGGAGTCCCCTTCAGGGGGCTCTTTTCGGCTAGCCCGGGCATTGATGCCCGGGCGGAAGCGCCGGCGAGGACGCTAGCGCCCTTCCACGCGCAGCACATACTCCTCGATCCGCCGTTCATTTCCCCCCGTCCGGCCGAAGAGCCGGAAGCGGTAGTCCCCGGGCGGGAGCAGCCGCCGCGACAGCGTCAGACTGAGCGAGCCGAAAGCGTTCGGCTTCAGCCCTTCGCCGTTCCACACCACCGCGCCCCCCTGGCGCGCGATCTCCAACCGGTATCCATCCTCACTACGGTGTCCGGCGGGGTTCAGGACGACCGTGAAGACCTCCATGTCCGGCGGAATGGAGGGGACCGGCGCGCTGGTCTCGCCCCGCACCGTGCCGGCGTAGAGGTCCACCACCGGAGCGTTGACCTGGGGCCGGGAGAGCTCGCCGACGGTCCGGCGCAGGGAGGCCACCCAGAGCGAGAGGCCGAGGGTGGCGATCAGCAGCGCGGCGGCGAGGGCCTGGAATGGGCGGAGGGAGGAAGAGGGCCGGCGGATGGGGACGACCGGCGCGGGAGGGGCATCCTCCCGCCGGACGCCGGCGAGCACGCGGCGCCACAGGTCGTCCTTCGTCGCTTCCGGGATCGTCTCGGCCCCGAAGAGGGGATCGGCCAGGCGGTCGAGGTCGAGCAGGAGCCCCGAGCACTCGCGGCAGGCGACGAGGTGATCCTGGAGCCGCTCGGCCTCGGCCAGGGGCAGCTCGCCGGCGTGGTAGGCGGCCAGACGCTCGGGGTCCGGATGGGCATCCCGGCGCGCCGCCGCGACGATCTCCTCGACCGCCTCCCTCAGCTCGTCGTTCGGTCCGCTCATGTCGCCGCCTCCTCGGCCAGGTCCTGGAAATAGGGACCCAGCTCCTCCCGCAACCGCCGCCGCGCCTGGAAGAGATGGACCTTCACGGTCTCCGGCGAAAGGCGCAGCACCTCCGCGATCTCACGGTAGCTCATCTCCTGGTCGACCCGGAGGAGGAGGCAGCGCCGCATCTGCGCCGGCAGCTTCTCGATGGCCTCGCGCAGCAGCCGCGAGCGCTCCTTACGGAGCAGGCCCTCGCCCGGGACCGGTCCGTCCGCCGCCGCGATGGCGATCTCGCCGCCGTGCTCTCCGTCCTCCAACCCCGTCTCCCGGCCCGCCCGCTTTCCGGTCGTCTTCGACCGCAGCCGCTTGCGGTAGGCGTTGGCGGCGATCGTGAACAGCCACGTCTCGAACCGCGAGTCGCGGCGGAACGCGCCGATGCCCCTGTAGATCCCGAGGAACGTCTCCTGGGTTAGATCGAGGCAGTCCTGCTGAGGGAAGCCGCGGTGGAGGAAGAACTGGTGGACGCGCGAAGAGTACAGATCGAACAGCCGGCGGAAGTCCTCCTCCCGGGAGGCGCCGGACTGCAGCCGCTCGATGATCTGCTGGACGGGCTCGCTCCGGTCGTCCATCGAAAGCTCTCAGGTCTTTTTACGGAGGATAGCAGCAAACCCGCCGGCAACGAGGGCAGGCGGGGAGCTTTCAGGTTGGGCGAGTCCGACATAGAATCCCGGCGTTCCGGTTTCCTCAAGGGAGGGAGGTCCAGATGCTCGCCAGCGAAAAGCTCATCGACGCGTTCAATCAGCAGATCGGCAATGAGATGGGCGCTTCCATGCAGTACATCGCCATCGCCAGCTACTTCGACTCCGAGACCCTGCCGCAGCTCGCCGGGTTTTTCTACCGCCAGTCGGAGGAGGAGCGGGCGCACGCCATGCGGTTCGTCAAGTTCATCAACGACGTGGGCGGCCATGTGCGCGTCCCGGCGCTGCCGGCCCCCAAGAGCGACTTCTCCTCGGCCGAGGAGGCCGTGGCCAGCGCCCTGGCCTGGGAGGAGGAGGTCACGCGCCAGATCTACGACCTGGTGGAGATCGCCAAGGACAGCCGCAGCTACGTGGCCGTCCGCTTCCTCGACTGGTTCGTCGAGGAACAGCTCGAGGAGGTCACCACCATGAACGACCTCCTCTCGGTGATCCGCCGCGCCGGCCCGGACCGTCTGCTGTTCGTGGAGGAGTACCTGGTGCGGCAGGGCGGGAAGGGGCTGGAGAGCCCGGCGGCGCCGTCGGCGGGGGATGGCGACTAGGTCCTACAAGACGAAGGACCTAAACGACCTAAAGGACATAAAGGACCTAAACGACCTCAAGGACGGGTTCGTCCTTGTCCTTTGAGTCCTTTAGGTCCCTTAGGTCCTTTAGGTCGTTGTTCTGAAGACAGAGCTGTAAACCCGCCCTGATAGATAACTTTATCTACTTACAAACGTAAGCAGGGGGATGCGTTTCCCCCTGCTGGCGGCGCTCGCCGCGTGCGCCCTGCTCGTCCCCGGAGCCGGGGCCCAGACCGTGATCCACCGCAACTGGACGGTGGAGGACGGCCTGGCGCAGATGCAGGTGCTCTCGATCGCCGAGGACCGCGACGGCTTCCTCTGGCTGGGCACCAAGTCCGGGGTGAGCCGGTTCGACGGCCACCGCTTCGAGAGCTTCCTGCCCAAGGACGGGGTCCCGGCCGCGCAGATCCTCGCCATTCAGCCCACGGCCAACGGCGACGTCTTCTTCGGCAGCGACGGCGACGGCGCGGCCGTGTTCCGCGGCGGCCGGTTCCAGCGCCTGCCGGCCGCCAGCGGTCTCGGCGCCGGCCGGGTGACGGCCATCGCCGCCGCGCCCGGGGGCGCGGTCCTGTTCGCCCGCGACCATCGGCTCGTGAGGCGCTCGTCCCTTGGCAGATACGAGGTTTTGCCGGCGGCCCTGCCGGAGGACGCCTTCATCCTTTCCCTTCTCGCCGCCCGGTACGGCGTCTTTCTCGGCACCCTGAAGCACGGCGCGTTCGTCCTCCGGAATGACCGGCTGGAGCCCCTGCGCGGTGAGGGCGGGCTCCCCGGGATGACGATCAACACCCTCCGGGAGGCGCAGCGGGGCGGCGTCTGGTTCGGCGGCGAGCGCGGGCTCTCGTTGTACCGCGGCGGCCGGTTCGAGCTCGTTCACGATCTGGAAGGACCGGCGCGCGACGAGGTCCATTCGTTCCTCGAAGCCTCGGACGGCTCGCTTTACGTCGGCGCCTACGCTTCCGGCCTGCGGGTGCTCTCCAGGGGGACGGCGGAGTGGCGCCGGATCGACCGGGAGAACGGCCTTCCCGACTGGCGGGTCTACGCGCTCCATGAGACCCGCGACGGCACGATCTATCTCGGCACGGACTCCGGACTGACCTTCTACGACAGCGGCGCCCTGGAGAGCTGGACCCCTCCAGGGCCGACCAACCTGCACCATGCCGTCTGGGCGATCCTGCGGCAGGACCGGGACGTCTGGTTCGGCACGGGGAGCGGCCTCACGGTCCTTCGGGACGGCGGGCGCTGGGAGCGGCCCGAGCGCTGGCGGGACCTCGCCGGCCATCCCGTCCGCGTCCTCCACCGGGGCGCTTCCGGCCGGCTCTACGTCGGCACGGTGGCGGCGGGGCTCTGGGTCGACGACGGCCGCCGCATCCGGCGCTACGGCCGGACGGAAGGTCTGCCGGGGGATATGGTGCGATCGGTCTACGAGGCGCCCGACGGCACGGCCTACATCGGCACCAGCCGCGGCCTGGCCGTCCTGCGGGAGGGCCGGGTGGAGACCCTGCCGGGCGGCGCGCTGGCCGGAGAGAGCGTCTGGACCGTCGCGGGCACGGCGGACGGCGCGGTCTGGTTCGGATTGCAGCGGGAAGGGCTGGCCCGCCTGGATCCGGACGGCTCGCTGCGCCGCTGGACCCGCGGGGACGGCCTGCCGGCGGACTCCGTCCTGTCCATCGCGGAGGCCAGGGACGGCGGCCTCCTCCTGGGAACCCCGCGGGGACTCTCCGTCTTCCGCGGCGGCCGGTTCCGGAACTTCGACAGCCGCCAGGGCCTCACCGAGGAGACCGTCTACTGCGCCCTGGAGGACGGGGAGGGACGGCGCTACCTCTCGACCAACCGGGGGATCAACATCTTCGAGCCGGGCGCGGCAATGGTCTCCCGGACCCTCCTGCGCGAGGACGGCCTGCCCTCCCAGGAGGGGATGCTCGGAGCCTGCGACCGCGACTCCGAAGGCCACCTCTGGTTCGGGACGGTGCGGGGCGTCGGCGTCTACGATCCCGGGAAGCGCCGCCCGGACCCCATCCCTCCCCGGGCGCACGTCACCGGCTGGAAGCTCTTCGGCAAGGAGCTGCCCCTGCCGGCCGCCGGACGGGCCTTCGACAGCCGCGAGAGCTACTTCGCCTTCTCCTACACCGGGATCGACTTCGCCAATCCCGGCAAGGTGCGCTACCGCCACCGGCTCGCCGGACTGGACCCGGACTGGGGCGCCAGCACGGACCAGCGGCAGGTCCAGTACACCAATCTCGCCCCGGGCGCCTACCGCTTCGAGGTCCAGGCGGCCGGCGAAGGGGGAGCCTGGAGCGCCGCGGCGGCCCTGCCGTTCACGATCCGGCCTCTCCGCTGGTGGCAGCGGCCGGCGTGGACCCTCTCCCTCTCGGCCCTGACCCTGGTCATGGCCGGGGCGGTGGTCTCCGCCTACCGCGTGCGGCAGCTCCTGGCCTACGAGCGGCTGCGGACGCGCCTGGCGGCGGACCTCCACGACGATGTCGGCGCCGGCCTCACCGAGATCGCCATCCTCTCCGACGCGCACCCCGAGCTGGCTCACGCCGGCGAGACCGCCCGCCGGCTGGTGGACCGGATGAACGACCTCGTCTGGCTGGTGAACCCCCGGCGGGACTCCCTGCGCGAGCTGGTCGTGCGCCTGAAGAGCTCCTACGGCGAGACGTTCGCGCAAACGGGGATCGACTTCCGGGCTGGAGACCTCTCCTCCCTGGAGGACGCCCGGCTTTCCAACCCCTGCCGGGAGAGCCTCTACGCCCTCCTTCAGGAGGCCCTGCGCAACGCCCTGCGCCACAGCGGCGCGGGGCAGGTGCGGCTGGACGCGGCCCTGCGGGGGCGGCGCCTGGAGGTGACCGTGCGCGACGACGGGCGGGGCTTCGATCCCGCGGCCGTCGCCGAGGGGGAGGGACTGCGCAACATGAGGCGCCGCGCCGCCGCGATCGGCGGCCGGCTGGAGATCGAATCAGCGGCCGGCTGTGGAACGGTCGTCCGCTTCACCGGTCCTGTCGGTGGGAAGTAACGTGGGAAGTAGCATGATCGACGTCGCTCTGGTGGAAGACAACCCGACCATCCGCCACGGGCTCGCGGCCCTGATCGGCGGCACCCCCGGATTCCGTTGCGCCGGTTCCTTCGGCGACTGCGAGAGCCTGCTGCCGCGCCTGCGGGGGATGATCCTGGACGTGCTGCTGATGGACATCGTCCTGCCCGGCATGTCGGGCATCGAAGGGGTGCGGCGGATCAAGGAGATCCGCCCGGACCTCGACATCCTGATGCTCACGATCTACGACGACAACGACCGCATCTTCGAGGCGCTGTGCGCCGGCGCCAGCGGCTACCTGGTGAAGAAGACCCCGCCGGCGCGCCTGCTCGAAGCCATCCAGGAGACCCGGGCGGGCGGCTCGCCCATGAGCTCGCACATCGCCCGCCAGGTGGTGACCCTGCTGCGGCGGACCACGGCGCCGCGGCCGGCCGGGGGAGAGGAGGACTGCCTCCTCACCCGGCGCGAGCGGGACGTCCTGCACGGCCTCTCCGAGGGGGACGGCTACCAGGAGATCGGCCAGCGCCTGCACATCAGCGCCGACACGGTGCGCTTCCACATCCGCAACATCTACCGCAAGCTCCACGTCCACTCCCAATCCGAGGCCGTGGCCAAGGCGTTGCGCAAGGGTCTCCTCTAGGGAGGGGCTCACGCCCCGCGCCTGATGGAATTTCGCGGCGGGGCATGGTACTTTCCAGTCTTATGCGCGCCTTGCTATGGGCGCGGAAAGGAGCCTAACTGATGTCGATTCCTTCGGTTGTTCGTAAAGCCGCCCTCGCCGCCGGCGTGGCGGGAGTGGCCTTCTTCGCGGCGAACACGTCTTCGGCCGCTCCGGCCGGCAACTGCATCTACTACAGCGACGCCAGCAAGACCACGGTCGTGGGCAAGTTCGGAAAGGACTGCTGTAACAACACGATCGCCTGGGGCACGCGGACGAGCTACTACGACTGCTCTTCGGCCTGCTTCATCTGCTACCCGCCGCCGCGCGACTAGACCGCCGGCCGGACCGCGGGCGGAGCCCTCCGCCCGCGGCCGTCTCCGCCTGCAACTACCTTCCCTCCTGGTCCATCACGCGATGGCGCAGGATTCGCCCGGCCCGTTCCAGGGCCAGGGGGCCGGCGGCGTCCAGCAGGGTCGCCATGGCCTGCGGGCTGCGAGTGAACCTCTCCAGGAGGTTGAGCCCGAACGCCCAGTCCTCGTCGAAGAGGTCGATCCAGCCCACGGCCTCGTTCTGGCGGAAGAGGGGAAAGCCGCCGCTCCAGCGGTCCCGCCCGAGGACGTAGTAGGGCTCCTTGCCCAGCAGCGGCCGGATGGCGGCGGCGAGCAGGGCCATCGAGCGCTCGCGGAACAGTCCGGCCGGCGGGTCTCCCCACTCCGGCCGCTCGCCCAGCCGCCAGAGGCCGTACGCCTCGCGGCCGTCCGGGGTGGGTGCGGCGTGGACCTCCCAGGGTCCGGCCGCGTCCGCCTCGCCGGCGGACCCTGGTTCGTCCTCGCCCTGGAAGCGGCGGAGGAACTCCTCGTCGAAAGCGTTGCGAATGGTAGGATCGTCCAGATCACGCATGGGGGGCCTCTCCTGTGCGCGGTTGGGCTCGGCCGAGGTGATGGCTCGTCCGGGCCGTTGTTCTTTCTGGCCAGCCGTGCCGGCCAGTGGCTCGTGGCGGAGAAATTACGCCGCCTTTACGCTAGGAAGCGTAATCGGACGCGACAGGAGAAGTCAAGACGTCTCCGCTTCTATCTTTCCGAGCGGTCCAGCCACTTCTCGGTGTAGGGATGGCGGTAGCCGGCGAGGCGGTCGAGGAGCCGGGCGTCGTCGTCGTCCACCAGGACCATGGCGCGGTGGTCCGGGGCGAGGAAGCGCTCGGCCGTGACGTGGTCGAGAAAAGCCAGCAGGTGGTCGTAGTAGCCCGCGACGTTGAGCAGGCCGCAGGGCTTGCGCTGGATGCCGAGCTGGCTCCAGGTCCACACCTCGAACCACTCTTCCAGCGTGCCGACGCCGCCCGGCAGGGCGATGAAGCCGTCCGCCAGCTCCGACATCAGTGCCTTGCGCTCGTGCATGGAGCCCACCACCCGCAGCTCCGTGAGGCCGCGGTGGGCCAGCTCCTTGGCTTCCAGGGCCTCGGGGATGACGCCGACCACCCGGCCGCCAGCGGCGAGGGCGGCGTCGGCCGCCACGCCCATCAGTCCGACGTGGCCGCCGCCGTAGACCAGGGTGAGGCCGCGCCCGGCGACGGCGCGGCCCAGATGGGCCGCGGCCTCGGGGTAGACCGGCGAGGCGCCGGGGCTGGAGCCGCAGAAGACGCAGACGCTCTTCATGCGGCGAAGACTACAGCTTCCTGGGTCAGCCGAGAATGGCGTCCACCTCGATCAACAGATCGGGGAACGCCAGGGGGGACAGCCGGTCGCCGGGACGGACGATCGCGACCTGCTGGTAGCCGTCTGGAGAGGGATCGCGGTAGACCTCGATCCGGGACTCGGGGAGGACGAAGAGCCAGGTTTCGGGGATGCTCTTCTTCGCGTAGAGGCGGATCTTGACCTGACGATCGAATTGGACGCTGGAATCGGCGACCTCGATCAGGATCAGGGTGTCTCCGGGGGTGGGGTGCGACTCGGTGTAGAAATCGTCGCGGTAGCGCAGGATCGCAAGGTCCGGCTGCGGCTCGGAGTAGCCGTCCAGGTGAACAGGGTTCTGGACCGACACGACAACCCGGTCTCCAAACGCTTTCCCTAGAGTCCTGTTGAGGCGGTTCACGCTTCCCGCGTGCTGGCTGCCGATCGGTGACATTTCCCAGATCTCGCCCTCGATGAGCTCGACGCGGTCGTCTTCCGACAGGATGCCGGCATGGAGCATCTGGTGATACTCCTCGGTCGTGAACAATCTCTTCTGGATGGGCTCGGCAGCCATTTGCGTCTCTCCTGCCGCAACAGTATACCGCGTGGGCGGGATTTTTTCCACGGAAGCGCTCCGCGGCTTTACGCCACCTCCGCCGCGATCTCGATGGCGTTCAGCGCCCCGCCGCGGGTGAGATTGTCCATCACGGCCCAGAGCCAGAGGCTGCCGGCTTCGTCGCGGCGGACGTTGCCGTAGATGACCTTCTCGCTGGCGGCGGCGTCGATGGGGCCGAGATGCTTGGGTTTATCGGCCACCTCCAGGAGCGGGCTCACGCTGAGGGCCTTGCGCACGGCCGCGGGCGTGATCTGGCCGGCGAAGCGCACGTAGAGGCTCGCCGACACGGAATGGAAGACCGCCCCCTGCAGGATCTGCAACGCCACTGGCGGCGGCCCCCCCAGCAACGCCTGGAGCTGCGCCGCCAGGGGATCGGGGGAGAGCGGCGTCGGCAGCAGGTTGAAGGAGAGCTGCGTCCCGAAGACCGGCGTCGGGCTGCGGCGGGTCATGGCGATGATCTGCCGCGTCTGTTCGAACAGCTCCTCCAGGCCGGCGTCGTCGCGCATCGAGACCGGCTGGATCACCGTCGCTACCGCCTCCTGCGGGTCCAGGCCGCGCAGCGGGTGGAGCAGGTGGGCCAGCAGCACCACCGCCGGATGGGGCGACACCAGCACCCGGTGTCCCCGCGCCGCGTCCGTGTTCACCCCGGCCACCGCCGGGAAGCCGTCGTCCACCGTGGCGTCGAAGGAGAGCACGATGCCGGTGGTCTCCGGCGGCAGCTCCTTGAGGATGGGCCGGTTGTCCTCGATCGAGCCGCAGAAGAAGGCGACGCGCACGCCGCGCAGGCTCTCCGGCTCGTAGCGGCCCACCAGGGCGGCCGCCCCGGCGATCTCGGTCAGGGTGCCGATCTCGTCGTCCCGCGTGCTCAGCAGGCGCAGGTCGAACCCGAATTCCGGGCGGTTCTCGAGGGTCTCCCGCAACTCCTTGCCGAGGAGGCCCGAGGGGTGGAGGATGGCGATGCTCAAAGCGGGCTCCCGTCCGGAGGTGGCGGAGGCGGCTCCGGCTCTGGAGGCGGGCCGCCGCCGCGCCGCAGGCGTGAGAACAGACTCTCCAGCGGCGCCGACAGAGTGTAGGACATGGTGAGCACGAGCAGGAACGCCCGCGGCAGGTAGATCAGCAGCAGCAGGATCGCCGCGATCGGCACGAAGGCCCGGTAGCTCCAGCGCCTCCGCAGGTCGAACTTCTTGCCGCTGCGGTAGCGGAAGGTGGAGACCATGAGGCTGCCGATCAGCAGCAGGGCGATCCCCATGATCACCTGCATGACGGTCTTCACGTCCCCCTCGTACTCGGGCGCGAAGATCAGGATCGAGCAGATCGATCCGCCGGCGGCGGGGGAGGGCAGGCCGGCGAAGTAGCGGCTGTCCACCACCCGGGTCTGCACGTTGAAGCGGGCGAGCCGGGTGGCCGCGCAGACCAGATAGAAGACCGACAGCAGCCAGGTGTCGCGGTGGAAGTCGCGCAATCCCCAGAGGTAGGCGAGCATCCCCGGCGCGGCGCCGAAGGTGATGACGTCGGCCAGCGAGTCGTACTCCTTGCCGAACTCGCTCTCGGTGTGGGTCATGCGGGCGATCCGCCCGTCGAAGGCGTCGAGGAAGGCGGCCAGGAAGATCATCAGCCCCGCCATCCGGAACCGGCCGTCGAGACCCAGGATGATGGCGTAGAAGCCGAGCACCATGTTGCCCATGGTGAACAGGCTGGGCAGCAGGTAGGCGCCGCGGCGGACGCGCCGCGGCTCGGCCCGCGCGGAGGCGGGCTCGGAGATCAACGCGTCCCCTTCTCGGGCATCGCCACCGGGGTGGCGCCGTTCTTCAGGCGGTCTCCCTTCTTCACCAGCACGCGGTAGCCCTCCGGGACCAGCAGGTCCACGCGGGAAGAGAACTTGATCAGCCCCATGGGCTGGCCGCGGTGGACCCGGTCTCCTTCCTTCAAATAGCACACCACGCGCCGGGCGAGGAGACCGGCGATCTGCCGTACCCCGATCAAGTCGCCGTCAGGGCGGCGGATCACGACCAGGTGCTTCTCGTTGACGTCGCCGGCGTCCTCGCGGAAGGCGGCCACCTTCCTGCCCGCGGCGTAGCGCGAGACCGTGACCTCGCCGGCCGAGGGCACCTTCTGGACGTGGACGTCGAAGACGGAGAGGAAGGTCACGATCCGCTGGTAGCGGCCGGGGCCCAACTCGGGGTCTTCGAGGGTGTCGATGCGGGTGATGAGGCCGTCGGCGGGGGCCAGCACGTAGCCGGCGTCTCCCTCGTAGGCCCGCTTGGGGTCACGGAAAAACAGCAGGATCAGGACGCCGGCCACCAGGGCCACCGCGCCCCAGCCGGGCCGCCCGAGGATGAAGAGCAGCCCGGCCAGGAACAGGAACGGTAGGACGAAGATCCAGCCTTCTTTAGCGAACTTCATCGGCAGGGGGCTCCGTTCGGTTTCAAGTTGCCTCGAAGGTCTCCGCGGAGCCTCCGGTCGATGGTCGGCTCAGACGGAGACTCGCGCCTCCCGATGCTGACGCAGGATCTGTTCCATGTGATCCTTGAGCACCAGCTTGTGCAGCTTGATCTTCTTCTCTTCTACCTCGTCCTCCTGGGAAAGGAGCTGCTTCTGGTTGATCGACTCCAGCCGCCTCTCGTACTCCTGGTGCTCTTCGTAGAGGCGGCGGAATTCGTCATCCGTCTTGATCAGCTCCGCTTTCAGGTCGTCGTACTGGGACATGGCATGCCTCCTATTGCGGGTTCAGCAAAACTCCATGAATGGAGATCCGGACCCAAATGGGACCGGTGCCTGCGTCAAGAAAAGTAGGAAAGGAGCGGCCGTGGGCGAGCGGGCTCACCGTTCGACCGGCTCCGGGCCACGGGCACGCCCTCGCCCCTGAATGGAGCGGGCCGCCGTGATGGAAAGATGCGTCAGCATGCGTTCTGAGCCGAGGATAGCACCGGGGTGGGAGGGGATCAAGGCGGGCCCCGCCACCCCGGGTAAGCCCACTCTATACCCGTTCGTCGAGGATCGCCCCGGCCCTCTCCAGGGCCACTTGGCCGGCGGCTTCCAGGAGGTTCGCCAGCGACTCCGGAGACCTCGCCAGGACTTCCGCCGCGTGGAGGGCGGCGAGGAGGGACTCGTCGAACAGGGCGCTCCAGCCGAGCACCTCGCCACCGTTTCCTTCCTCGATGGCGTAGCCCTCGGGACCGGCGTCCCGGCGCAGGCGGAACGCGGGGTCTCGGCCGGTGCCCGGCAGCACCGCCGCCGCCATCAGGGCGAAGCCGCGGCTTCGGAAGACCACCGCCGGCTCGAAACCCCGCTCCGGCGACTCACCGAGACGGAACAATCCGAAGCCCCGGCCGGGGATCTCCACGACGCGCCACGGACCGGCCATGTCGGCCTCACCCGCCGATGGAGGCTCGTCGCGCTCGGCGATGCGGTGCAGGAAGGAAGGGGAAAAGGCGTTGCGGGAAGACGGAAGGGTACAATCGTCCAAGCTGCGCATAGGACTCGTCTCCTTTGCGTGGTCAGGCCCGGTCGTGAGTTCCCGCTCGCTTCCGGGCCGTCTTTTGTTCCGGGATGGGGAATCCCACCCGGTCCGGCTGTTTCCAGATCCTAGAAAGAAATATCGGCGGAAGTCAAGCGGGAAAGAAGGGGCGGCGCCGGGATTCGAAGGGCCGCCTCCGCCCCGCGGAGGGCCGGGTGCGCCCTCGCGGGGGCGGCCGTGGATCCGCGGGGGCGGGCTCCCCCCTCGGCAGGGCGCGCTCGCCCCCGGATGGGGCCGCGCCGTCCCTCGCGGGGGGCGGCCCGCAATCGCCGGGGGCGGCTCGCCCCTCGCCGGGGCCGGAGCGGCCCTCTCCGGGGCGGGGACGCAACTCGCGGGGGCCGGCCCCTACATCTCGAGGGCCAGGATCAACGCGTCCGTCCCGTCGCGGTAATACGCCTTCCGGAAGCCGGCCCTGCCGAAGCCCAGCGTCTCGTACAGGGTGATGGCGGGGACGTTGTCGATCCGCACCTCCAGGAAGCATACCTGGATCTCGCCGTCCTGCAAGCGGCGGAGGCCTTCCAGGATCAGGGCGCGGGCGAGGCCGTGGCGGCGCTCCGCGGGATCGACCCCCACGCGCAGCAATTCCGCCTCGTCGGCCACCCGGCGGAAGAGGGCATAGCCGCCGAGGGGACCGTCGGGCTCCCGGGAGACCACCAGGAGGAGGACGCGGGGATCGGCCAACTCGCGGGCGAGGCTCTCGCGGTCCCAGGGGTCCTGGAAGGAGAGCTCCTCCAGGCGGGCGACGCGGTCGAGGTCCTCGGCGCGGGCGGGCCGGACGTTCATCGGCGGGGCTTCGGCAGGGTCACCGCCGGCGGCCGGCTGTAGAGGGCCGCGGTGAGGAGGGAGGCGTCCCAGGGGATCTCCCGCGAGGCGATCAGGCGCGCCGCCGTGGCCGCCAGGGGACCCGCCTCCACGAGCCGGACGTCCGCCGGCCAGTCCGCGGTCTCGCCCAGCCGCGAGACGCCGAAGCCCACCACCACGTCCGGCCGTCCGCCGGCCAGACGGGGCAGCTCCGGGCCGGGCGTCAGCTCCGGCGGGCCCAGGGCGGCGCCGTCCGCGAACGCCTGCGCGCTCCAGTCCCCCCGCAGGGCGTCCACGGCGGCGATGACGGTCTCCCCCTCGCACCGCACCGAGGCGGCCAGGGCCTCGAAGGTGGAAAGGGCGGTGGCGGGGGTGCCGAGGGCCTGGTGCAGCCCCAGGACCGTGGCGAGGCCGATGCGCACGCCCGTGAAGCTCCCCGGTCCGCGCAGGGCCACGAGGCCGCCGAGGTCGCCCAATCCCAGGCCGGCCTCGCCGAGCGCGTCGCGGACCATCTCCAGGAGCTGGGTGGAGGAGCGGTGGAGCTCGATCGAGCGCTCGGCCAGCACCTCCCCGTTCCGGGAGACGGCGACGCTGACGAGCGGGGAGCCGGCGTCGAGGGTGAGGAGGGGGGAGAGCATGGGGGGATTTATATCGCGCCTCCGGTACGAAAACCTCCCTGCGAGGCGGTAGAGACGACCCAGCCCGTTTAAGAACGCCCTCCGCAGGCCTTCCACGTCGGGGCGTCTCTTCGAAGGGCAGGCCGGTCCGTTGGCCGCGTCCGTTGAGGGGGCCACAAAAAACCTCCCCTCGTCCTACGGCAGCCTGAATCGCGGCGCCATCTCCGTCCCGGAGACGACCCGACGACGGTGGCCTGCGGAGGGCGTTCTTAAACGGGCTGGGTCGTCTCTACCGCCTTCGCCGCAGGTCGTCTATCGATGAAACGGCACCACTTCCCGTGATCTCATCCCACCTTGCCGCCACCCTCGTCACCGCTATACTTCCCCTCCGATGTCCACCACCCTGCCGGTCACCTCACTGACCCCCATGATGCGCCAGTACATGGAGGTCAAGGCGCAACACCCCGACGCCCTGGTCATGTACCGCATGGGCGACTTCTTCGAGATGTTCTTCGAGGATGCCCGCCAGGCGGCGCCCATCCTGGAGGTGCAGCTCACCGCCCGCCACAAGGGGACCGACAACGAGGCCCCCATGTGCGGCGTGCCTCATCACGCGCTGGAGTCCTACCTCGCCAAGCTGCTCGCCGCCGGCCTCAAGGTCGCCATCTGCGACCAGGTGGAGGACCCCGCCCAGGCCAAGGGACTGGTCAAGCGCGAGGTCACCCGCGTGGTCACCCCCGGCACCCTCAGCGATCCCGGACTGCTCGACGGAAAGGAGGAGAACTTCCTCGCCGCCCTGGTCTGGGAGCGCGAGGAGGGGGCGGGGGCGTTCCTCGACCTCTCGACCGGCACGTTCTTCGTCCGCCGCTGGCGCTCGTCCGAGGAGGCGGTCGAGGATCTGGCCCTGCTGCGTCCCCGTGAGGTGCTGTTCCACTCCGACCGGGGCGCGGACGGCTTTCCTTTCGAGATCACCGAGTGGGCTGAGCGCGAGTGCCCGTGCCGCACGCCGCTGGCGGGGGACCGTCTGTTCGATCCCCAGCGGGCGGGCGAGCTGCTGCTGCGCCAGTTCAAGGTCGGCACCCTGCGCGGCTTCGGCCTCGACGAGGGGGAGCCGGCGGTGCGGGCGGCGGCGGCGGCGCTCGCCTACGGTCAGGAGACCCAGCGCAGCCTCCTCTCCCACGTCCGCGGGCTGGCGGTGCGGGAGGCCCGCGACCGCCTGCTGCTCGACGCCGCCACCCTCGCCAACCTGGAGGTTTTCGCCGGCCAGCGCGCGGCGGCGCCGGGGACCGGCCGGCGCAAGACCACCCTTCTGGCCGTGCTCGACCGCACCGTCACCTCTCCCGGCGGCCGGACGCTGCGGGAATGGCTGCGCCGTCCCCTGGTCGATCCCGGCGACATCGCCGAGCGCCACCGGGCGGTGGGGGAGCTGGCGATGGACAACCCGCGCCGGGAGCGGCTGCGGGAGATCCTGGGGCGCATGGCCGATCCCGAGCGCCTGCTGGCCCGGGCCGTGCTCGGCACGATCACCCCCCGCGAGGCGGCGGCCCTGCGCGACACCCTGGCCGAGGCTCCGGCCCTGCTGGACGAGATCGCCGCCGTCGATCCCGCCGCGTCCCCGCTGCTCGCCGGCCTGGCCGAGACCGATCCCCTGCCGGAGCTGCACGCGTTCCTTGCCCGCACCCTGGAGGCCGCCCCGGCGCCCAACCTCCAGGAAGGGGGCGTGATCGCCGAGGGCGTCGATCCCGACCTCGACCGCTACCGCTCCCTGACGCGGGACAGCAAGCGGCACATCCTGGCCCTGGAGGCGCGGGAGCGCGAGCGCACGGGGATCTCCTCGCTGAAGATCCGCTACAACAAGGTCTTCGGCTACTACCTGGAGGTCACCCGCGCCAACCAGCAGCGGGTGCCGGCGGACTACATCCGCAAGCAGACGCTGGTCAACGCCGAGCGCTACGTGACGCCGGAGATCAAGGAGCTGGAGGAGCAGATCCTCTCCGCCGAGGAGAAGCAGGTCGCCCTGGAGGAGAAGATCTTCGAGGAGATCAAGATCAAGATCGCCGCCGAGGCCCTGGGGCTGGCCGCGCTGGCCGAGATGGTGGGAACCCTGGACGCCCTCGCCTCCTTCGCGGAGGTGGCGGCGCGGCACCGCTACGTACGGCCGCGTATGGGACCGGCGGGCACGCCGCTGTGCATCCGCGAGGGGCGGCACCCGGTGGTCGAGCAGGCGAGCCGGGACGCCTTCGTGCCCAACGACGCCGAGCTGGACGGCGACCAGTCCCAGATCGTCCTGCTGACCGGCCCCAACATGGGCGGCAAGTCCACCTACCTGCGGCAGGTGGCGCTGATCGTCCTGATGGCCCAGGCGGGCTCTTTCGTGCCGGCGGACGAGGCGGTCATCGGCGTCTGCGACCGCATCTTCACCCGCGTCGGGGCGTCGGACGACCTGGCGCGGGGGGAGTCCACCTTCATGGTGGAGATGATCGAGACGGCGAACATCCTGCGCCACGCGACGGAAAAGAGCCTGGTGATCCTCGACGAGGTGGGGCGGGGCACGGCCACCTTCGACGGCCTGTCGCTGGCCTGGGCCATCGTCGAGTACCTGCACGAGAACCGCCGTCCCAAGACCCTGTTCGCCACCCACTACCACGAGCTGACGGAGCTGGCCTCGCTGCTCCCCCGGGTGGTGAACCGCACCATGGCGGTGCGCGAGTGGGAGGACCGCATCGTCTTCCTGCGCCGGGTGGTGCCGGGCAGCGCCGACAAGTCCTACGGCCTGCACGTGGCGCGGCTGGCGGGCCTGCCGGAGACGGTGATCGAGCGCGCGGCGGAGATCCTGGCCAACCTGGAGTCCCAGGAGTACGACCCCACCGGCCGCCCGCGCCTGGCCCGCGGCAGCGGCGTGCCCGAGAGCGCCCAGCCGGCCCAGATGACGCTGTTCTCGCCGCCGGAACAGGTTGTGGCGGCGCTGCTGCGCGACGTGGACCTCAACCAGATGACGCCTCTGGGGGCTTTGAATCTGCTGCATAGTTTGAAGAGCAGGCTGGGGTAGGAAGGACCTAAAGGACCTAAACGACCTAAAGGACATAAAGGACCAAGGACGAAACACGAGATCTCCTCCGTCCTTTATGTCCTTTAGGTCGTTTAGGTCCTTTAGGTCCTTTTTCAACCTCTCTCCCCGGGGAGAGCGTCGTGTAAGATGCCGCCCTTATGCGACCAGCCGAGCAGGTCTTCGTCGGCATTCCCGGCCCCGAGCTGGACTCGGCATCGGCCTCTCTTCTCGCCGCCCATCGGCCGGGCGGAGTGATCCTCTTCAAGCGCAACATCAAGGACGAGCGGCAGCTCAACGAGCTGGTGGTCGGCCTGCGGCGGCTGCTGCCGGAGGCGGTGCTGTGCATCGACCAGGAAGGGGGGCGGGTGGACCGCCTCAAGGACGTGGTGGGGCCGGCGCCGGCCGCCGCGGACCTCGCCCGGCACGTGCCCAGCTACGCCCTCCAGGCCGGGAGCTGGATCGGCCACTCGCTGCGTCTGTTCGACATCGACGTCGATTTCGCCCCGGTGGTGGACATCGACCGCGGGCGGCAGAACAACGCCCTCGACGGCCGCTACTTCGGCTCCACCCCGGCGGAAGTGATCTCGCGAGCGCAGGCGTTCCTGCGCGGCCTCCACTCCGGCGGCGCCGGCGGCTGCCTCAAGCACTTCCCCGGCCTGGGCGCGGCGGGGGAGGACACCCACCACCAGATGTCCGCCGTCTTCCTGCCCGCCGAGGAGCTGCGGCCCGACCTGGAGCCCTTCGAGTCCCTGGGCCGCTTCGCCGGGGCGGTGATGGTCGGCCACGCCGTCTACCCGGCCTACGACTCCTCCATGCGGCCCTCGTCGCTCTCGCCGTCGATCATCGGCGGCCTGCTGCGCGGCCGGCTCGGCTTCGAGGGGCTGGTCTTCAGCGACGACATGGAGATGAAGGCCCTCGACGAGTGGGGCGACCTGCCCGAGCGTTGCGAGCTGGCCTTCGCGGCGGGATGCGACGTGCTGCTGGTCTGCCACACCCTGGAGGCCCTGCCCGAGGTGGTGGCCCGGCTTTCCCATCCCGCCCTGGAGGCGCGGGTGGCCGAGGCCAACACCCGCCTCGACAACTACCGCCAGCGGCTGGTCACCCTGCGCACGGCGCGCGACTATGTGCACGTCATGCGCAACAGCAACCCGGGCGAGCGGCTGGAGCGGGTGCGGCAGTCGCTGGAGCACCTGCGGGAGTTCGTGGAGCGGGCGTAGGCGTTCAGGGCGGCTTGCACTGCCGGCGGCGTGCCCTTCGAGACCTCACCCCCTGGCCCCCTCTCCCATCCCCCGTCCCCCCACCCGGGAGAGGGGGAACGATGAGCAGGCGCTCTTGCCAAGTCCAAGAAGACCTTGATCGCAGGGCCCTCCCTCTCCCGGGGGCGGGCGGCAGGGAGATGGGAGAGGGATCGAGGGTGAGGTCTCGCAAGGGCACGCCGTAGGGAGGGCAAGCAGCCCTGAACATCTACCCCCGCCGCAGCGAAATCGTCTCGTCCCCCTCGTCTTCCGGCCGTTCCACCGTCCGCAGCTTCGGCGCCGGAATCTGGTCCGTGGAGATGGGGCCCCGGGCGGGCTGGGGGCCGACCACCCGGTCCCGGCCTTGCTCCTTGGCCTGATACAGCCGCTGGTCGGCGCAGCGCAGGACGTCGGCGGGGGTGCGGCCGTCGTCGGGGAAGATGGCGACGCCGATGCTCACCGTGAGGCTCACCGGCTTGGACCGGTTCGGCAGGTGGATTGGCTTCACGGCCAGCACGCGCCGGATGCGCTCCAGCAGGTCGGTGGCGCGGCCGCTCATCACCCCGGGGAGGATCAGGCCGAACTCCTCGCCGCCGTAGCGCGCCACCACGTCGGTGGCGCGGCAGGAATCGCGCAGCGTGCGGGCGACCATGCGCAGGGCCTCGTCCCCGCCGGCGTGACCGTAGGTGTCGTTGAAGCGCTTGAAGTGGTCGATGTCGATCATCGCCACGGCGAAGCGGCCGTCCTCGCGGCGGGCGAAGGCGGCCTCGCGCTCGAGCTGCTCGTTGAACACGGCGCGGTTCAGCAGACCGGTGAAGCGGTCGCGGGTGGACAGCAGCCGCAGCTCGCGGGCGCGCAATACGATGGTCGCCGCGATCCCGGTGGCGCCGGCTAGCTGGGCCAGGCGCCAGAGCTGGGACTCCCAGCGGAACATGCCGTAGGGGTAAGGGGCGAAGGCGGCGGAGTTGAGGTCCCACCGCCAGTCGGCGTAGGCGACGATGGCCCCGTACTGGACCAGGGCCAGGGAGCCGGTCAACAGGCAGATGCGGGAGTCGTGGCGCAGGCTGGTGGCGGCGATGGCCAGGAAGTAGACGGGGAAGAGGACCAGGTTGTTGATGGCCTCGTGGGGCCGCCCCACCACCAGGTAGACGGCCAGCATGGCGCTGACCAGGCTGACGTCCAGGAGGCTGCTGGCGAAGCCGATCCAGGTCCGCCCCCAGTGGCGGTTGGTGGCGGAGTAGACGATCAGCGCCAGCACCAGGCCGACGGTGGCGGTGGTGAGGAGCGCCAGCGGATCGTGCTCCCCCCGCCTCCGCAGCAGCTCGGCGAGGGGGAAGTAGAGAAGGACGACGACGATCAGGAGGCGCACGCCGGCCACCAGCGTCTCGCCGCCGAATCCGGCGGTCGAGAGCTCAGGCTCCGGCGCGCTCCATACCTTCCGCCATGGCGACGGCTCCGCCGCGGCTGGCTCCTGCGGGCTCATGCGCGAGGTCTCCCCGCCCGCTCTCTCGGGATAGATCAACAGCAATGAATCAGTGGGAGGACTGTAGCACGGAACCGGGGAAAGGAGCTGAAGGAGCTGAAGGACCCAAGGGACCTGAAGGACATAAAGGACTTAAAGGACCTAAAGGACATAAAGGACTTCAAGGACGGTCAGGCAAGAGCTTCTTGTCCTTCAGGTCGTTTATGTCGTTAGGTCCTTTAGGTCCTTCAGGTCCTTTCTTCTACTCCTCCTCCGCCAACCAGACCCCGGTGGTGGTGGCGGCGTAGATCCGGTCGGGGTCGCGGGGATCGATGGCGAGGTCGTGGACCCTCACCCCCGGCGCCTCCGGTCCCCAGGGGCGCCACGGACCGCCGTCGACGGACCGCACCAGCCCGCCGCCGCTGGTGATGGCGTAGACGCGCCCGGCGACGGGAGAGGGGATGATCCTGCTGAAGGCCTGGTCGGTGACCCGCCGCCAGGTCGCTCCCGCGTCCCCGCTCCTGTAGGTGGCGGCGCCCGGAGTCCCGGGGACGCCGGGGAGGACGCTCGCGTAGACGACTTCGGAGTCCTCGGGATCGACGGCGAGGGCGACCGCTTCCGAGCCGGGCACGCGCAGGACCAGGGTCCAGGTGAAGCCACCGTCCAGGCTGCGGAAGACCGCCGGGCCCGTCCCGTCCGCTCCCGCGGCGTAGAGGGTCGGCGAGTCCGAAGGAAACGGGGCCACCGCGAGATCGTGGAAGACGGTCAGGGGAGGCTGGGTCGTCCGCAGCCAGGAGGCCCCGTCGTCTCCGCTCCAGTAGAGCCCGGTGGTCATGAGCGCGTACAGGGACCCCGGAGTCGCCGGATCGAGGCGCGCCAGGCGGAGCGTCCCCTCCGGAAGGGGGATCGCCCGCCAGAGGATCCCGGTGTCTTCGGTCTTCCAGAGCGAGCCCCCGGCCAGTTGCGCGTAATAGATCCCCGCCGTTTCCGTGGCGAAGATCTCCTCGACCCGGACGCCGATGGGGTCCGTGGTGGGGAAGCCCAGCGGGGCCCGCGCCCAGCCCTGACCCCGGTTGCCGCTACGGAAAAGGCCCTGACCGGCCGTGCCGGCCAGCAGGAAATTCGGGTTTCCGGGATCGACGGCGACCGTCAGCGTGTCGAGGCCGGAGAGGCCGCGGTTGCGCACGGCCCAGTGAGCGCCGCCGTCGACGCTGCGCAGCACCCCGCCGGTGAAGAACCCGATGGAGGATGTACCCGCGTAGACCGTCTCCGGCACACTGGGAGTCAGGGCCAGGGACAGGATGATGGTGTTCCCGAGGATGGGCTCCCAGCCGCCGCCGTCGGTGGTCTTGAACACGCCCTCGCCCGGGGTTCCGGCGTAGACGGTGAGGGGGTCGCGCGGATGGATGGCGAGGACGTTGGCGACCGAGGTCCCGGGCACGCCCGCCGGCTGCCAGGAGTCGCCGCCGTCGTCGCTCCGGAACACGCCGGCGAACAGGCTGGTGTAGACGACGTCCGGATCGGAGGGCGCCACGGCCAGGGCGCGCACGTCGCGGAGGGGGAGGCCGTTGCGCAGCGGGCTCCAGGTCGCGCCGCCGTTCGTGGAGCGGAACACCCCGGCCGCGATCGTGCCGGCGAAGGCCGTTCCGTCCGGTCCCACGGCGAGGGCGGTGATGAAGCTCCTGTCCCCGGCCGGCAGACCCAGGCTGGCGGGTCTCCAGGTGGCGCCGCCGTCGAGGCTCCTCCAGATCCCGCGACCTCCCGTGCCGAAGTACAGGCGGGAGGTGCGGGAGGGATCGATGACCAGGGCCGTGGCCGCGCTGGCGCCGGAGAGCCTGGGCAGGCCGCGGTCGCTGGGCTTCCAGGTGGCGCCGCCGTTCGTGCTCTTCGCGAGCAGGGGCCCGCCGGGGAGCAGCCCGGTGGCGTAGACGGTCGCCGGCCGTTGTGGATCGACGGCCACCTGCCCACCGCCGCCGGGGGCGCCCGGCAGCCACGCCCACGAGGCCCCGCCGTTGAGGGTCTTGTACACGCCGGATAACGTGGCGGCGTAGAGCGCGCCGGGCGCATTGGCCAGGGACGTGACCACGCCGCCGGAGGGGCCCCGGGGTATCCAGCCCGGCCGCGCCGAGAGGGGGGAGGCCGCCGCCAGGAGAGCCAGGGCGCCGGCGGCGAGAAGTCGCGTCGAAATCTTCAAGGTGTGTCCTCCTTCAACACCCACACGCCGTTCCTCGTGGCGGCGTAGACGCGGCCCGGGTCCTCGGGGTCGATGGCGAGGTCTTCGGCGCCCGGGAACCCGGTGCCCCATTCGCGCCAGGTGGCGCCGCCGTCGTCGCTCCGCAGAACGCCCTGGCCCAGGGTGGCGGCATAGAGGCGTCCGGGGACGGTCGAGACCGCGAGGTCGAAGACGATGCTCCGCAGGCCGGTCGGCGCCCAGGTCTGGCCGCCGTCCACGCTCTTCCAGACCGCGAACTGGCCTCCGCCGACGGTGCTCGACCAGACGGCCGCGTAGACGACGTTGGCGTCCAGCGGGTCTACGGCGAGGGCGTTCACGAAGTCGCCGAGCAGTCCGGCGCCGCCCTGGACCCAGGAGAGGCCGCCGTCCGGGCTGCGGAAGACCCGCGGCCCGGCGCCCGTGGCGTAGAGCACCCGCGCGCCCGGAGGCGAGGAGGGGGCCGCCTGGAGATCGCGGACGACGACGCCTGGCGGCAGCGCCGGCAGCGGGGTCCAGGAAGCGCCGCCGTCCGTGGTGCGGAAGAACCCCTGGGAGGTGAGGGCCCAGGCGACCCCCGCGGCGTCCGGATCGCCGGCCACCTCGAAGCGGGGGCCTCCCAGGGCGGCGACGCGGCTCCATGTGGCTCCGCCGTCGGCGGTCCTCCAGAGCGTGCCGTCGGAGATCGTGGCGAAGAAGTACCCGGCGCCCGCGTGCGTGATCTCCTCGACCTCGACGCCCCCCGGCGGAGCCGGGAAGCCCGCGTGCGTCCGCGACCAGAGTGGCCCGTTGGGATTGGCGACGCGGAACAGGCCCGGGCCGAGCGTGCCGGCGAGCAGCGCGCCGGGACCCGCCGCGACCGCCGTCGTCCTCAGATCGGTGAGGCCGCGGTTGCGCGTCGTCCAGCGGGCGCCCCCGTCGGAGCTGAAGCGCACGCCGCCGGTGTCGAGCTCCTCGGGAATCGCCCCCAGGTACAGGAGCTCCGGGCCCGGTCCGGCATGGAGGGCGAAGACCTCGACGTGCACCGGCGGCCTGATGGGCGTCCAGGTCCTGCCGAAGTCCCGGCTTCTGAACAGTTCGCCGTCCCGCGTGACGGCGAACAGGGTGCGGGGGAAGCGCGGATGGACGGTCAGGGACTCGACGACCGAGCCCGAGGGCGCGACGGCCCGCGTCCAGGAGGCGCCGCCGTTCCCGCTGCGGTAGATCCCGGACGTCAGGCTGGCGTAGACGTACCGCGGATCGGCGGAGCTCACGGCCAGGGCCAGGACCTGCTCGGCGGCGGGCAGCCCGTTCCGCACCGGCGTCCAGAGCAGCCCGGCGTTGGTGGTCTTGTAGACCCCGTTCCGGATCGTGCCCGCGAACGCCGTGCCGGACGGCGTGCGGGGCACGGTCAGGACGTTGACGGAGGACGCGAGCCCCTGACCCGCCAATTGCCAGGAGGAGCCGCCGTCGTCGCTCCGCCACACCCCCTGGTCCGCGGTGCTCAGGTAGAGCCGGGAAGGCCGCGAGGGATCGACGGCCAGCTCCGACAGGAAGGTGGAGGGAGACAGGCCCGGGGGGGCGACCGAGGTCCAGGTGGCGCCGCTGTTCACGCTCTTGAAGACCTGGCTGGACGTCAGAGCATAGACGGTCGTGGGCCGGGAGGGATCGAGAACGATCCGCTTCACGCCGGCCAATCCCGCGAGCCTCACCCAGGAAGCCCCGTTGTTGACGCTCCTGTAGGCGCTGTCCGGGGTGCCCGCGTAGAGCACGTTCGGGTTGGCGGGATTGACCGCCAGGGAGAGGATGTGGCCGCCGCCGGGACCCAGGGGTGCCCACGGCGGACCGTCCGCGGCCAGGGTCGCCGCCAGCGCGAGGAACACGAGAGTAAACAGAGCGGATAGCGTTCTCATCAGTCGATCTCCTCCAGCACCCAGACTCCCCGGTCCGTCGCCGCGTACAGGCGGCCGGGATCGCTGGGATCGATCTCGAGATCCAGGATTTCCACGGCGTCGATCCCTTCGTCCCACCGCCGCCAGGTGGCGCCGCCGTCGTCGCTGCGGAAGATCCCGGTCAGGGGACTGAAGGCGGCATAGACACGGCCGGGAACGGGTGAGGCCACGAGGTCCGTGACGCGGTTGCTGGACGGCGCGCCGAGCCGGGTCCAGGTCGCGCCTCCGTTCACGCTTTTCCAGATGCCGGACGTACCCACGGAGTTGAAGACCCCGCTCGCCGCGTAGACGACGTTGGCGTCCAGCGGATCCACGGCGAGAGGACCCGCGAGCTGGCCTTCGAGCCCGGCGCTGGCGTCCACCCAGGAAGCGCCGCCGTCGGAGCTGCGGAAGACCCGGGGGACCACCTGGAGGACCGAAAACGTCCCGCAGGGGGAGGCGGGTGGTCCGCCGGGCCCGCCGCCCGCCGCGTAGAGCACCCGCGCGCCGGGCGGCGAGGACGGCGCCACCGCGAGGTCCCCGACGAAGCAGTCCAGAGGCGGCCGGGAGAGGTCCGTCCAGGAAGCGCCGGCGTCCGTGGTGCGGGCCAGCCGTTGCAGGCTCAGGGCGTAGACGGTCCCCGCCGCCGCGGGATCGGCCGCCATCTGGAAAGGGCCGAAGACGGGCGCGGGAGCCCAGGAGGCCCCGGCGCTCGTGGTCCGCCAGAGCGAGCCGTCGTCGGTCAGGGCGAAGAAGATCCCCGGCCCGGCGTTGGCGATCCCGGCGGTGGAGAGGCCGGCCGGCACGTTCGTCCGCGACCACAGAGGGCCGTTGGGGTTGGCGACGCGGAACATTCCCTGACCCTTCGTGCCGGCCAGCAGGGCGCCGCCGGCGTCGGTGGCGACCGCCGTGGTCGCGAGCTCATAGAGGCCCCGGTTGCGCACCGTCCAGCGGGCGCCGTCGTCCGTGCTGACCAGCACGCCCCCGGTTTCGAGGTCCCGGGGACCCGCTCCCAGATAAAGGATGTCCGCCGCCGACGGCCTGGGGTGGATGGCGAGCGACCAGACGATGGTCCGGGGCCTCAAGGTCGTCCAGGTCCTCCCGAAGTCCCGGCTCCGGAAGAGGCCCTGCTCGCCGGCGAAGACCGTGCGCGGGAAACGGGGGTGGACCGCCAGGAAAAGCACGTGTTGCACTGGCCCGGTGGTCTGGGCCCAGGAGGCGCCGCCGTCCCGGCTGCGGTAGAGCCCGGACTCCAGGCTGGCGTAGACGTACCGGGGGTCGGAGGCGCTCGCGGCCACGGCCCGGACCGCGCTGGCGGGCAGACCTCCCAGCCGCGCCCACGAGCCCCCGGCGTTGGTGGTCTTGTACAGCCCGGAGAGGGTGCCGGCGAAGACCGTGCCGCGAGCGACGGCCAGGGCGGTGACCGCATTCCCGGAATCCGTGCCCAACCCCCGGCTGGCCAGCCGCCAGGTCTGGCCGCCGTCGCCGCTCCGCCAGACCCCTCCCGGCGGCGAGACCAGGAAGAGCCGGGAAGGATTGGACGGATCGATCGCCAGCGCGATGCGCCGGTGGATGGCGGGCAGGCCCGCCGAGGCGGTCGCGGCCCAGGTGGCGCCGCCGTTCACGCTCTTGAAGAGATGGCTGGGGGTCAGCGCGTAGACGGTCGTGGGCCGGGACGGATCGAGCGCGACCTGGACCACCTCGCCGAGCCCCTTGCTCTCCGACCAGGAAAAACCCGTGTTGACGCTCTTGTAGAGCCTCGTCCCGGCGACCGCGTAGAGCACGTTGGGCTCGGTGGGATGGACCGCCAGGGAACGGACGACTCCGCCGCCGGGCCCCAGGGGGACCCACGGCGGGCCGTCCGCCAGCAGCGGAGAGGTCAGAGTGAGGAGAGCGACAGCCGCCAGGAACGGAGAACGCATGAATCCTCCTTCAAAAGGAATCAGGGGCGGTGAAGACCTGGACGCCGTAACCCGAGGCGGCATAGAGCGTCTCCGGGTCGTCCGGGTCCAGGATGAGGCGCTCGGTGTCGGCGCCGGGCGGCAGAGGGGGGGCGAACGGGGTCCAGTCCACGCCGTCGCGGCTGGTGAACACGCCCCGGGCCGCGGAGTAGGCGTAGAGCGTGCCGTCCGGCCCGGCGAGCAGATCCCGGATGAAGTCCACCGGCGAGGGGCCGAACGTCCGCCGCCAGGTGGCCCCGGCGTCCGTGGTGCGGAAGATCGAGCTGCCGTCGGTGGCGAACAGGGTGGACGGGGAGCCGGGGAGCGCCACGATCCGCCGGATCTGGAAGACCCCCTCCAGACCGGCGTCGCTGCGCGTCCAGGTGACGCCGCCGTCGGCGCTCTTGAAGACCCGCGCCTTGGGCGGATCGAGACGGCTCCCCCCCGGCAGGTAACCGGCGGCGAAGATGACGGACGCGGGGGAGTCGGGGAAGGCCACGTCCCAGATGAACCCGGCGACGGAGCCGGCGGCCGGCCGGCTCCAGGTGGCGCCGCCGTCCGTGCTGAGGGAGAAGTTCTGTCCGAGCAGGAACAGGTCGCCGGTGCGGGGATCGACCTCCACGTCGAAGACTCCGTTTGGCGGCGGGGCGAGACGCGTCCAGGAGTCCCCGGAGTCCGTGGTCCTGAAGAGCGTCAGGCGCAACCCTTCGGCGGACAGCGTCTCGGCCAGCGCGTAGAGGGTCCCGGGGGAGCGCGGGTCCTCGGCGATCCCCCGGACGTGGGCCACGTCCGGCGCCAGGGAGACCGGAGCCCAGGAGAGGCCGGCGTCGGCGCTGCGGAACAGCCCGAGATTGCCCAGCGCGCTCCACAGGACGCCTGGATCGCCCGGCTCGGCGGCGACGTCGCGCACCGCCGCCGCCGAGAGCTCCCCGACCTTCCGGCGCCAGGTCCGGCCGTCGTCGCTGCGGAAGACCCCGCCCGGGGAGGCCTCCCCTCCGGTCCCCACATAGAGCGGCGTGCCGGGCAGCCCTGAGTCCGGGGAGCCGAACGCCAGCTCCCAGATCTCCTGGTTGGTCAGGCCGGCCACGGCGGGAGCCCAGGACGCGCCGCCGTTCCCGCTGCGGTAGATCCCCGCTCCGAAGAGGGGGGAGTAGTTGAAGAGGCCGGCATAGACGACCCTGGGAGTCCGGGGATGAATGGCCAGGGATACGACGGCGCGCCCCCGCGGCAGCCCGGCGCTCGCGGGGGCCCAGGTGGCGCCGCCGTCAGTGCTCTTGTAGACGCGCCCGCCGTTGGTCCCCGCGTAAACCACCCCGGGGGCGGCGGCGAAGCTGAGGACAGCGTCGTTGGCGGGTAGCCCCCGGCCGGCGCGCTCCCAGGTCTCGCCGCCGTTCCGCGTCCGGAAGACGCCGTTCAGGCCCGCCGAGGCGTAGACCCTGCCGAGCTGGCCCGGGTCGGCTTCCACGACGTAGACATCCGCCCCGGGGAGTCCCGCGCTCTTCCACTTCCACTCGCCGCCGCCGTTGGCGGTCTTGAAGATCCCCGCCGACGTGGCCGCGTACACCACGGCCGGCCGGCGGGGGTCCACGGCCAGGTCGTGGGTCGTGCCGTCGAAGCCCGGGCGGGGGGAGAGGGACGTTGCCCACGACGCGCCGGCGTCCGCGCTCTTGTAGACGCCGTTCTGGGCCGTCGCGGCCCAGACGGTGGCGCGCCGCCGCGGATCCACGGCGAGGGTCCGCAGGACGCTGTTCGTCGGCAGCCCCTGATCGGAAAGTCTCCAGGTTTCCCCGCCGTCCACGGTCTTGAAGAGACGGCCGAAGATCTGGGTGGCGGCGTAAACGGTCCGGGAGTCTCCGGGATCGACCGCCAGCGCCACGACGGTGCCGCCGTCCGGGCCGAGGGAGCGCCAGTCGGCGAACGCCGGGACGGCGAGCAGGAAGAGAGCGAAGACCAGAGAACGTCTCAGGATGAACTGCATGAAAGATCTCCTCTGGAACCCCCCTTCAGGGCTCCTATGGGATTGCAGCATTGATTCTATGATTGTTTACGGAGGGAGGGGGGGAGGCGTTGGGGGAAAAAGAAAAGGACACCAGGGACACCAGGGACCTCAAGGACGTGAAGGTCGTCGTCCTTGAGGTCCCTGGTGTCCCTGGTGTCCTTCAGGTCCTTGGTGGTGGGGCCGTTCTAGAAGGGAATGTCGTCTTCTTCCGGCTCGCCGCCGTAGCCGCCCTCATCGTAGGACGGGCCGCCCTGCTGCTGGCCGCCGCCGCCGTAGCCGCCCTGGCTCTGGCCGTAGCCGCCGCCGTAGCCGGACTGGCCGCCTTCGAAGTCGCCGCCCTTCTGGCCGAGCATCTGGAAGGTGTCGCAGACGATCTCGGTGCGGTATCTCTTCTCGCCCGTGTTGCGGTCGTCCCAGGAGCGGGTCTGGAGACGGCCCTCGATGTACACCTGCTTGCCCTTGGTCAGGTACTGGCCGGCGATCTCCGCCTGCTTGCCCCAGACCACGATGTTGTGCCACTCGGTCTGTTCCTGCTTCTGGCCGTTCTTGTCCCGCCAACGCCGGCTGGTGGCGACCGTGAAGCTCGCGACCGGCTGCCCCGAGGGGGTCGACCGCACCTCCGGGTCGCGGCCGAGGTTGCCGATCAGGATCACTTTGTTGACCATGCGTTCTCCCTCCGAATCCGCTACGGTATCACACAACCCGGGCAGCATCCGGCGGGAGCCCGGGCGCGGGTGGGCGCAATAAGAACCCTTCTGGAGAGGACGATATGCGGGTGGTGCTGCAACGGGTGTCGTCGGCGTCGGTGACGGTGGACGGCGAGGTGGTCGGCCGGATCGGCCGCGGTCTCCTCGCCCTGGTGGGGATCGAGCGGGGGGACGGTCCCGCGCAGGTCCGGGCCGCGGCGGAGAAGCTGGCCGGCCTCCGCGTTTTCGAGGACGATGCCGGCAAGATGAACCTCGACCTCGCCGCCGTGGGAGGTGCCTTCCTGATCGTCTCGCAGTTCACCCTCGCCGGCTCGGTCGCCAAAGGCAGGCGGCCCTCCTTCGACGGCGCCGCGCCCCCGGCCGAAGCCGAGCCGCTGGTGGACGCTCTGGTGGAGGACCTGCGCGCCCGCGACTTCCAGGTGGAGACCGGGAAGTTCCGCGCGCACATGGAAGTGGCGCTGGTGAACGACGGGCCGGTGACCCTGATCGCGGATTTCTGACTGGCCGTACCTACTGGATCGCCACGATATCCAGCGGCACCGGCATGAACGACAGCACGAAGATCACCAAGGCCAGCAGGGCCAGCCACCGTCGTTTGGCATCCAGTGGCTCGCTCTCGTCGTAGACGGGCGGGTGGTAGAGCCCGATCACCAGTACCACGAGGCACCAGATCAGCCAGCCGCTCCAGTAGAAGCCCATCAGCGCCAGACCCAGCCACAGGGGGAGCGCCAGCCTGCGCTGGCCGCGACCCAGGGCGGCATAGAGGATGTGCCCGCCGTCGAGCTGTCCCAGCGGGAGCAGGTTCAGCGCGGTGGCGAAGAGCCCGAGCCACGCCGCCAGCGCCATGGGATGAAGGTCCAGGACCATCCCTTCCGCCAGAGGTCCGTGGAAGAGCCGCGCCGCCAGCTCGATCGCCAGGCAGTGGCCCGGAAGCAGGATGTCGGACGGGGGAGATCCGGGAGGGAGCGCCAGCGGCGCCGGATGCGACTGGGCGATCCCATAAAGAAGGAATGGAACCAGCATGACAAAGCCGGCGATGGGGCCGGCGACTCCCACGTCGAAGAGCTGCCGCTTGCTGTGGATCGGCGACTTGATCTTGATGAACGCGCCGAACGTCCCGAAGTTCATGGGGACCGGAAGGAAATACGGCAGGGTCGCGGGCAGCCCATAGCGGCGGCAGGCGACGTAATGCCCCATCTCGTGGGCCAGCAGGATCAACAGCGCCGGCACCGAGAAGCTCAGCCCCATCAGGATCCGCGCGGGATTGCTCCAGGTCCACGCGATCACCGCCGGCTCCAGCACCGGTCCGACCGGGGTCGTCATGTCGGTGCGGCTGAACAGCACCATCACCGGCCCCAGCGTCGTGGTGGTGAAGAACGTCAGCGCGAAGAGGACGCAGGCGAGGAGATAGCGCGGCCGCTCTCCCTTGGGCGGGGCGGCGGCGAAGACGTCTCCCGGGGCAGGGAGGAGCTCGATGAGCGGGGGCGGCAGCGGGATGACCGGCCGCCCGTCGCGGCGACCATCGCTCAGAGGTTTTTCAGGTCCTTCCCCGGCTTGAAGCGGACCGTCTTGCCGGGAGAGATCGCCACCTCGACGCCGGTCTTGGGATTGCGGCCGACGCCCTTCTTGCGGTCGCGCACCTGGAAGACGCCGAAGCCGCGCAGCTCGATGCGCTTGCCGTCGCAGAGGGCGTTCTTCATGGCCTCGATGATGGTGTCGACGGCCTGCGCCGCCTTCACTCTGGGAACGTCTGTGATTTCCGCGACGCGGTCGACGATGTCCGACTTGATCATTGCGGCTCCGAAACGGGGGCGAGTCTAGAATGGGTCATCACAGGTGTCAACAAAAAGGAACGAGGCTCAGGATTTCGCCTCGCCGCGCTTCCGCTGCAGGATGCAGCGCTCCACGGCGGCGGTGGCGGCGGCGGCCAGGCGCTGCATCTGCGGCAGGTCCACCGGACCCTTGGAAGCGCCATCGGCGTAGATCAGCATCACCAGCCGGTCCTTGATGCGCACCGGCAGCATCACGCAGTCGCGCGGCAGGTCGCCGCCCCAGGCACGGGCGAGCTGCCGGTGCGCGGGCATGGGGGGCAGGGGGCCGAGGTAGACGGCGCCGCCCTGCCGCAGGTTGAGGAAGAGCGACGGCTGGTCGAAGCCGATCGAGAACTCGGAGAAGACGGCGGGATCGACGTTGGCGCCGTGGATGCGCCAGCCCACGACGCGGTCCCGCGTGGCCTGGAAGAGAGCGACACGCCGATGGGTACGGCCGAGGAAGCCGAGGAGGATCTGGCCGACCTCGTCGAGGTTCCTGGCCTTGCCCAGGGCGGCCTCGGCGTCCCCGAGGTTGGCCGGGGCCGGGATGGCGCTGTCGGCGGCGCCCGCGGGCTCGCTCCAGCCGAAGGCGCCGAGCTCCGCCCGTTCCTCGGGAGTCAGGGAGACGCTGGTGGGGCGAGTGGGGCGGGCCTGCGGGGCCGGCGCGGCGCTCGCCGCCACGGCGGGCGCGGGAGCCGGCGAGACGGGCGCGGGGACGGGCGCCGCCACGGCGGGAGCCGCCGCGGCCGCCGCCACCGGACGGGCCACGGGAGGCGGCAGGTCCGGCAGGGGCGGCGGCGGTTTCAGACGGGGAGCCGTGGCGAAGGGGCTGGAGAAGTCGTGCACCTCGTGCTCGGCGGTGTCTTCCTTCGGCTTCTCCCAGAGGAAGCGGGCGCGGTTCAGCCGGTCCAGGATCATGCCGTAGCGGGAGGGCATCTCCTCGCCGTAGTAGCGCTCCAGGGCCTCCAGGAGGCGGAGCTCGTGGGCCACGTAGACCTTGACCCGCTTGCCCGAGGCGAAGGCGATCTCGTCCTGGGCCGAGAGGTTGCGCGGATCGATCATCGCCACGTCGAGCCGCCCGACCTCCAGGCGGAACGGGAGGGCGCGGCAGCGCCGGGCGAGCTTGTCCGGGATCAGCGCCAGCACCTCCTCCGGGATGTTGCGCAGGTCGTCCACGGCGGCCGAGGGGACGCCCAGGTGCTCGGCGAGCCCCTTGAGCAGCAGCTCCTCGGTGATGGCGTCCATTTCGAGCAGGCAGGTGCCGATGCGGCCGCCGCCGACGTTCTGCGTCTTGAGGGCGCGCGTGAGCTGCTGGACCGTGATCCAGCCGCGCGCTACGAGGAGCTGTCCCAGCTTGCCCATACGACCTGTATACCCGTCCCCCGGGCCCGGTGTTTCCCTTCTGGCTGTAACTTGTTCACTTTCCGCTACTTAAGCGCAAGGGCGACATTATAGAGTCGGCTCGACAACCTTGTAAAGCGCCATGGAGCGCTGATATTCTGCGCTGTGTGAAGCATCGTCTCTCCGCGGCTTCGGCCGTCTGCATCCTCTTTATCCCTCTCACTCTGTCCGCCGCGCAGCCCGCCGGCTCCGACCGGTCCGCGGCTTCGTACCAGTTCGCCCTCGGCAAGCTGCTCGCCGTCGAGGGCTCGGTACAGGAAGCCCTGGCGGCTTTCGAGCGCGCCGAGAAATTGGCGCCGGACTCTCCCGAGACGGTCTACGTGCTCCTGGAGCACGGCCAGCTCCTGGCGCGCGCGGCCCAGTACGCCCGCAACCCGTCGCAGCGGGACGAGAGTCTGCGCCAGGCGGCGGAGAAGATGTCCGCGGCCCGCCGGCTGGCCCCCGAGAACCTCGATGTGCTGCGGGCGGTGGGCGAGGTCTACATCGACCTCGCGGCCAGCGATCCCAAGGCCATCGAGACCGCCCGCGAGGCGCTGGAGGCCGTGCGGCGGCGCGATCCGTTCGACGCCCAGTCGTTCCTGACCCTGGGCCGGATCTACATGGAGCAGAATCAGCCGGAGAAGGCCGCCGAGGTCTTCCGCGAGCTGGTGAACAACGTGCCGCAGCAGCGCACGGCCTACGCCCTGCTGGTCGAGTCGCTGCTGCGGGCGGACAAGGGCGCGGAGGCCGAGAAGACCCTGCAGGAGATCCTCGGGTTCGATCCCGGCTCGCTCGAGGCGCGCCTCGCGCTGGCCGACCTGCAGTCCAAGCGCGGCGACGCCGCGGCCGTCCTGGAGACGCTGAAGGGCGCTCCGGAGGAGACGCGGGAGGACCCGCGGCTGCGCCGGCAGCTCGCCTGGGCGCTCTACCAGGCGGGCGACCTGGAAGGGGCGCTGGCGGCGGTCGAGGCACTTCGGGTCAAGGACCCGGACGGCCAGAGCCTCGCCCTGCTCAAGGGTCTGATCCTGGCGGCGCAGGGCAAGAACGAAGAGGCCCTGGATCTGCTGTCCAGGGTCCGCGAGAGCCAGCCCAAGGATGTCGCCCTGGCGGCCACCGCCGCCCGCGTGATGCAGCGCGCCGGCCGCCGGGACGAAGCGGCGCGGCTGCTGACCGGGCTCGCCGAGGATCTGGTGAAGGACGGCAAGGCCGAGGAGGCGGCGCAGGTCCGCATGGAAGCGGCGCAGATGCTGGCCGACGGCAAGGAGTGGGCGAAGGTCGGGCCGGCGCTGGGACCCCTGGTGACCGACGCCGACGCCGCGGTCCGCCTGCCGGCCGTGCTGCTCCAGGCCGAGGCGCTGTCGCGCGACGGACGCCACGACGACGCCCTGGAGCTGCTCGCCAAAGAGCGGGACTCCCCCGCGGTCGCCAGCAAGCGCGCCGAGGTGCTGTCGCGGGCCGGCCGGGAGGAGGAGGCCGCCAAGGCCTTCGCCACCCTGACGGCGGGCGACGAGGCCTCGACGCTGGCGGCGGCGCAGGCCTGGCAGCGGCTGGAGCGGCACCAGGAGTCGATCCCGCTGCTGGAGAAGCTCACCGCTTCCAAGCCGGACCAGCCGGTGCTCGGCTTCATGCTCGGCGCCGCCTACGAGCGGACGAAGCAGACCGACAAGGCGATCACCGAGCTGCGGCGGGTGGTGAAGCTCGATCCCGAGTTCCACGCCGCCCTGAACTATCTCGGCTACACCATGGCCGAGGCGAACGTCCATCTGGAGGAGGCGTTGGATCTGGTGACCCGGGCGGTGGCGCTCGATCCGGACAACGGCGCCTACATCGATTCTCTGGGATGGATCTACTACCGCATGGGACGGCCGGAAGCCGCCCGCGTGGAGCTCGAACGGGCCGTCCGCCTGGAGCCTGAGGACGCGACGCTGCAAGAGCATCTGGGGGATGTCTATGTTGCGTTGGGCCAGAAGGAGAGGGCACGGCAGGCCTATGAGAGAGCGCTCGAGATCGGTGGCGACGACACGGACAAGGTCCGGCGCAAGCTGGGCGATCTCGGCGGCAAGGCCCCTTAGAACCGGCCTCCTCCGGCACGGCGCGCTCCTCCTCTTCCTCCTCCCCTTGGCCGCGGGATGCGCGGGCGGGCCGTCCCCCCGTCCCCTGCCCGCCGCGGCCCTGGAGCCCTGGCAGATCCCGCAGGGGGCCTACGGCTCGCAGCGGCTCTACCGGGTCAGCTATTCGGGTCCGGAGGGGGAAGGCTCGTTCAAGGTCACCCTCCGCCTGGTGTCGCCCGCCCGTTACCAGATCCAGGCTGTGGACCCGGTCGGGCGCTCCCTGTGGAGCCTGGACGTCTCCGACGACTCGGGGCTGTGGCTGAACCACCGCAGCCGCACCTGGTGCGAGTTCGAGGGGCGCTTCGACGTCGCCGGCGTGCCCATGGGGCCGTTCCCGCTGCTCTCGCTGCCGTCGCTCCTGCTCGGCAGGGTGCCCGCCGAGCCCGCCGCGGATTCCCCCAACGCCGAGCCGGCGGGGCGGCAGTTCGCCTTCCGCGACGCCACCGACCGCCGCTGGTCCGGCACCCTGGGAGAGGCCGGGCTGGTGCAGAGCTGGATCCTGTCGGAGGGGAGCACGCCGACGGTCTGGTGGGTCCGCCGTGACGACTGGGCCATCCTCTCGGACCGCGAGCGGGGCGTGCAGGTCCGCTGGCGCGAGGTGCTGCGCGAGAACCTCGACCGCGAGCCGCCGCGGCTGGAGATCCCGGCCGGCTACCGGCAGGCGGAGTGCGGCGAGCCGGACCTTCCCGAGTCGGGGGTTTGACACCCCCGCCCATCCCCACTACCATAGTCCGCTCCGCGCGGGGCGAAGCCTGCCCGCGTGGAGCCGCCGAGGGGCCGGGTTTCCCTGGGAAGGCCGTCCTGAGTGCTCTCCGGAGGTTCCGCCAGTATATAATGCCGGCATAGATGCCGACGCGTGTATAGCCAGGCCCTCCGAGGGGAAGATGGGGTTTCTTCTCCTTCTACTCCTGGAGCCGCCGCAGCAAGTTGGGTAGCCGTCTGGGCGGCGAGACCCTTACGCGTCGGCCACCAGGGAATGACCCGGAGAGGATGCGGACATGGAGATCACAGAGGTCAAGGTCTTTCCGATTCAAGAGGAGAAGCTGAAGGCATTCGTCTCGATCGTCTTTGATCAGTGTTTCATGATCAATGACATCAAGATCATCCAGGGGCGGGACGGGCTGTTCATCAGCATGCCGAGTCGGAAGAAGAAGAACGGCGAGTTCAAGGATGTGGCCCATCCTCTGAACAATGAGACGCGCCGGATGATCGAGGAGAAGATCCTGGCCGAGTACGATCGCGTCCTCGGGGAGCGGGGGGAGGAGCCGGCGGACCGTGGCGTCCGGGCGGCGCGCCTGTCCGCGGACGGCGATGTCGTCGAGACGCATGGCCTGGCCGCGGCTCCGCCGGAGAAGACCCTGGAAGAGGTCGAGGAGATCCATCTCCGCGACTCCTTCTGGACCGTGTAAGCTTTGGGGCCTGGCGGCGGCGCCGCCGGGCTCTTGGAGTTCGTCGAAGCGCGGGTGCGCCAGGCGGCTGCCCGGGTGCGCGGAGTCGTCGTCGGGCAAGAGCACCTATCCCTGGGGCGTCGCCAAGTGGTAAGGCACCAGACTTTGGATCTGGCATCCGGAGGTTCGAATCCTCCCGCCCCAACCAGCTCGAGCGGTAAACCCGGAACCCAGAGATTCCGTTGTCGTCCATCCCAAGAGGGGGAGTATGGCCGGTGAGTTGAAGATTTTCGGCGGTCGGGCGCACCCGGCGCTGGTCCAGGAGATCTGCGAGTACCTGAACCTGGAGGCTGGGAAGGTGTCCGCCTTCAACTTCTCCGACGGCGAGACGTTCTGCCAGATCGAGGAGAACGTCCGCGGCTCCGACGTGTTCGTCGTGCAGCCGACGTCCAGCCCGGTGAACGAGAACCTGATGGAGCTGCTGATCATGCTGGACAGCTTCAAGCGCTCCTCGGCCTCGCGGGTGACGGCGGTGATCCCCTATTACGGCTATGCCCGGCAGGACAAGAAGGACAAGCCGCGCGTGCCGATCACGGCCAAGCTGGTGGCCGACCTGATCTCCCGCGCCGGCGCCGACCGGGTGCTGACCATGGACCTCCACGCCGACCAGATCCAGGGCTTCTTCGACGTGCCGGTGGACCACCTGTTCGCGGCGCCGGTGATCCTGGAGGCGGTGCGGCGGCTGGACATCCCGAACCTGGTGGTGGTCTCGCCGGACGCCGGCGGCGTCGAGAGGGCGCGGGCCATCGCCAAGCGCATGTCGGCGGGCCTGGCCATCATCGACAAGCGCCGCACGGCGCCCAATGAAGCCGAGGTCATGCACCTCATCGGCGACGTCGCCGGCTGCAACGCCCTGATCGTGGACGACATCATCGACACGGCCGGCACGTTGACCAAGACCGTGGAAGCCTTGAAGAAGGAGGGGGCCGACAGGGTCCTCGCCGCGGGCGTCCACGGCATCCTCTCCGGGCCGGCGCTGCAGCGCATCGCTGACTCCTGCCTGGAGGCGGTCCTGATCACCAACACGACGCCGGTGGACGACAAGCTCGCCCGCCTGCCGAAGCTGCGTCCCCTCTCGGTGGCGTCCCTGCTCGGCGAGGCGATCCGCCGGATCCACGAGAACAGCTCCGTGAGCTCCCTGTTCGTCTGAGACGCGAGGTATTTCCATGAGCGAGACCATGAACATCGAGGTTTCCCCCCGGCAGCAGACCGGGAAGAACGCCAACCGGCGCTCCCGCGCCGCCGGCAAGATCCCGGCCGTCGTCTACGGCGGCGGCAAGGAGAGCGTGGCCATCGAGGTCGACCGCAAGACCCTGATGGACATGTTGCGCAACCATCTGGGCGAGCACCCCATCTTCCTCCTGAAGCTGGGCGACAAGGAACGCCACGCGATGATCCGCAACATGCAGACGGATCCGGTCAGCCGCAAGGTCATCCACATCGACTTCCAGCGCGTGCTGATGGACCAGAAGGTGCGCGTGGCCGTGCCCGTCGAGCTGAAGGGCACGGCATTCGGCGTCAAGACCGAGGGCGGCATGCTCGACTTCGTGACCCGCGAGGTCAACGTCGAGTGCCTGCCGGGCGAGATCCCGAAGCACCTCGACCTCGACGTCACAGGCCTGCACGTCGGCCAGCACGCCGAGGCCAAGGACCTCGAGCTGCCCCAGGGCGTGACCCTGCTGGACGAGCCGGACAAGGTCATCGTCTCGCTCGGCCACGGCCGGCTCGAGGCGGCCGCCGAGGGTGCGGGCGAGGACCGGGCGGAGCCCGAGGTCATCCAGCGGAAGAAGGCCGAGGAGTAGTCCGCCAGCCGCATGCGCCTCATCCTCGGATTGGGAAATCCGGGTGAGCCGTACCGCGACACCCGCCACAACGTGGGCTTCCGGGTGGTGGACGAGCTCGCCCGGCGCTGGGAGACCGCGGTGGACCGGCTGGAGTGCAACGCCCTCGCGGGAGTTTCCGGCGAGGGCGAGGTGCTGCTCGCCAAGCCCCAGACCTACATGAACCGGAGCGGCTACGCCGCGCGGTGCTTCGTCGAGCTGCACGGGATCGACCCGTCGGCGGTGCTGGTGGTCTATGACGAGGTCAACCTGCCGCTGGGGAAGCTCCGCCTGCGCCGCGCCGGCAGCCCGGCGGGGCACCGGGGGCTGGAGTCGGTGATCGAGAACCTCCGCACGTCGGAGGTCCCGCGCCTGCGCCTGGGCGTCGCCCCGGGCGACGAGCGCCCCCCGGGCGAGGACCTCGCTGACTTCGTGCTCTCGCCTTTCGAAGAGGGGGAGCGGGAGGCGGCCGAGGCGATGATCGTCCGCGCGGCCGACGCCTGCGAAGCCTGGCTGCGGGAAGGGATCGAGACGGCGATGGGCCGGTTCAACAGCTAGGAAAGGCGACACGGACGAACACGGACCCACAGGGACGAGCACGGTATCTTCGTCGTCCTTGTCGGTCCGTGCTGGTCCGTGGCCGTCCGTGTTCCCCCTTGCTTTTCCGCCCTTGCCGTGTACAATCTCTCGTTCTGTCACCAGGCGCGCCGTCAGGCGGCGCCTTTCGTCAACCTCTCTGTTCCGCGAAAAGCGGGACCGACCAGGCCATAGGGAGGCATCAAGCCCTACATGCGTACGTACGAGCTGATGTTCGTGGTCGACCCTCGCGTGTCCGACGAGGACGTCGTCACCATGACCCAGGACTACAAGAACATGATCACCGCCGGCGGTGGCGGCGTCCAGATCACCGGCGAGGAGAACTGGGGCCGGCGCAAGCTCGCCTACCCCATCGAGAAGCTGACCGAGGGCAAGTACGTCCTGCTCTACATCTCCAGCGAGAACGGCTCGACCGCGCTGCCGGAGGTGGAGCACCGTATGCGCCAGAACGACAAGATCCTGCGCTACCTGACGGTCCGCACGGACGAGGACCTCAAGCGGGCGGCCCGCCGCCAGCCGGCCGGAGGCGCCGCGCCGCGTCCCCGGACCGACGAGGACCGGGAGCCCATGGACATCGATTCCGAGGACGAGGAGGTCTAAGCCATGGCACGTGCGAGAAAGGTCTTCTTCCGGCGGCGCAAGGTCTGTAAGTTCTGCGCCGACAAGATCGACTACATCGACTACAAGGACGTCAAGCTCCTGCAGCAGTTCATCCCGGAGCGGTCCAAGATCCTGCCGCGGCGGATCAGCGGCACCTGCGCCAACCATCAGCGGCCGTTGCAGCAGGCGATCAAGCGGGCGCGCCACCTGGCGCTGATCCCCTTCACCACGGATTAGTTCAGGAGGCGAACGTGAGAGTCATCCTGCTCAGCGATCAGCGCCACCTCGGCAAGCGCGGCGAGGTGGTGGACGTCAAGCCGGGGTTCGGCCGGAACTACCTCCTGCCGCAGGGGTTCGCCCTCGAGGCGACGCCCGGCAACATCAAGGTCTTCGAACAGCGCCGGGCCAAGATCGACGCCCAGCACGCCAAGGAGCGCGACGCCGCGGCCGAGATCGGCGCCAAGATGCAGGGCCTGCGGCTCGAGATCCCCAAGCGGGTCGGCGAGACCGGCACCCTCTACGGCTCGGTCACCGCGGGCGACGTGGCGGAGGTCCTGGAGAAGAAGGGCTTCGTCGTCGACCGCCGCCGCATCGATCTCGAGGGGGGCATCAAGACCCTCGGCGATCATCCCGTGCGCGTCGAGCTGCACCCCGAGGTCATCACCGAGGTGACCGTCGCGGTGGTGGCGGAAGAGTAGCGGCGACAGGGAGCGCGATGGCGAGCGGACCCGGCGTCCCCGAGCGTCGCGCCCCCGAGCTCGACGACTTCCTCGTCGAGCCCACCCGGGATCTTTCCGACTGGCGGTGGTTGTGGTCGGGGGACCACGCGTTCCCCATCCGCAGCCACCGCGGTTTCCTCGGCCGGCTGCTCGTCGGCTTCAAGCGCCTCCTCCGCCCCCTCGTCCGCGTCCCCCAGAACGACCTCTGGGAGCGGCAGCGCATCTTCAACCTCATCCTGCTGGAGCACCTGGAGCGGCTGGAGGCCGCCCGGGCGGACCACCAGCGGCGCGTCGAGTACCTGGAGGCCCTGGAGGGCGAGGGGGTCCGGGAGCTGATGCACCACAACGACGCCCTCTTCGCCCGGGTGGACCAGAAGCTGGACCGCTACCGGCGGGAGGCCCGCGACCTGCTGGGCAGCCTCGGCGCGGCCCTGGCCGTGGCGCGCTCCGGCGGCGGGGAGCAGGCTGTGGAAGCCGTCTCGCGCGCTCACGAGGAGCACGGCTACCTGGAGCTGGAGCGCCGCTACCGGGGCACCGAGGAGGAGATCCGCGAGCGGATCGCCGCCTATAAGCTGTGGCTGGCGGAAGTACCCGGGCCGGTGCTCGACCTCGGCTGCGGCCGGGGCGAGGCTCTGGCCCTGCTGCGCGACTGGGGGATCGCCGGCCGGGGGATCGACTCCTCGGCCCGCATGGTCCAGCTCTGCCGCGAGCGGGGCCTGGACGCGGAGGTCGGCGACCTCTTCGGGACCCTGGAAGCGGCGCCGGAGGGGAGCCTGGGCGGCGTGGTCTCGTTCCACGTCATCGAGCACCTGCCGGTGGGCGCCCTGGACCGCCTGGTACGCCTGGCGTACCGGGCGCTGGGCCCCAACGGCGTGCTGATCCTGGAGACCCCGAATCCTCTCTCCGTGGTGGTGGCCGCCCGCAATTTCTGGCTCGACCCCACGCATGTGCGCCCCGTTCATCCGGAGAGCCTGCGGCTGATGTACGAGCTGGCCGGCTTCGACCCCGTGGAGCGGCTGGACCTGCGTCCCTTCCCCGCGAACGACCGTCTCCCCGAGATCGACCTGGCCCGCCTGCCCGAAGACCAGCGTCGGCTGGCCGACCAGGTCAACCGGCTGCGGGACCGGTTGGATGAGCTTCTGTTCGGGTATCAGGATTTCGGGATGGTGGGGAGAAAACCAGGAGCCTGATTCAGTCCCGCATCGGCCACTGAGGCGATCTGCCCTTCGAAGCCTCACCCCCTGGCCCCCTCTCCCGACCCCTCCCTCCCGCCCACACCGGGAGAGGGGGAACGTTGAGCAGGCGACATTGCTGATCGTAGGGCCCTCCCTCTCCTTCAGGAGAGGGACCGAGGGTGAAGTCTCGAAGGGCATGCCGCCCCAGCCGGCAATCCCTAATTGGGCGGCGGCGGAGTCGGCTCCGGCTTCTTCGTCTCGTCCTCCGGCGGCGGGGGCGTCTCGGAAGGCGTGTCCGCCGGCCCCGGGTCTTCCTGGATCTGCTCCGGCTGCGGGGTCGCGCCCGCCTTGCCCGGCATGTTCTCGCCTTCCTTGGGGATGTAGAACGCCTTCTGCTGATACCACGGCAGGCTGGTGATCGTCGACCACTGGGCGTTGTACTCCCGGTTGGGCTCGGTGCCGGAGACGAAGGCCTCCTTGATGGTGCGGCCGCCCTGGGCCGAGAGAAGGCCGGAGTAGTACTCGATGTCCTTCACCAGCACGCCCGCCGGCACGGGGAAGGTCTCCCCCTCCTTCAGCCAGCCCTTGGCGAGGCCGTCCTCGGCAATCCGGCGCCAGAGCGGCAGGGCGGCCACGGCGCCGCTCATCCCCGAGCCCAGCGACTTCTTCTGGTCGTAGCCCACCCAGGTGAGGATCGTGTAGCTCGGCGTGTAGGCCACGAACCAGGCGTCCGAGTAGTCGTCCGTGGTGCCGGTCTTGCCCGCGATGTCGATCGGCAGGCCGTGGATCTCGTACGCCGTGCCGTGGTCGATCACCCCCTCCATCATGTGGGTGAGGACGTAGGCCACGGAGGGGCTGGTGGCGCTGTAGGTGGCGGGGAAGTGCTGGAACAGGACCTGGCCGTCCGCGGAGGTGATCTTCTCGGTCAGGTACGGCACGATGTGGACGCCGCCGTTGGCGATCGTGGCATAGGCCGAGGCCACCTCCAGGGGGATCAGATCGGTGGAGCCCAGGGCCACGCTGGGCCAGGTCGGCAGTGAGGTCTTGATGCCGGTGCGGTGGGCGAAGTCCACCACCCGCTTGGGGCCCACGAGGTCCAGCAGCTTCACGGCCGGGATGTTGATGGACTGCTCCAGGGCGCGCCGCAGGGTCACGATGCCATAGTGCTTCTTGTAGTAGTTCTGCGGCCGGTAGCTGAGCCGGCCATCGGCCCCCACGAAGGAGGTGGGCGCGTCGAGCAGGGTGTCGGACGGGGTCCAGCCCGCCTCGATCGCGGCGCCGTAGACGAACGGCTTGAAGGACGACCCCACCTGCCGCCTGGCCTGGGTGATGCGGTTGAACTTGTTGCGCTCGAAGTCCCAGCCACCCACCATGGCGCGGATGGCGCCCGTGCGGTTCTCGATGACCACGGCCGCCGCCTCCATCCGCGGCTGCTGCTCCAGCATCAGCCGGGGCGGGGCCGGGGGCGTCTGCGGCGGCGCCTCGCCGGGTTTGGCCGGCTTCTTCGCCTTGACCTCCGGGACCTCGAAGCGGAACCAGGCTACGTCGCCGCGCTTCAGCACGGCGCTGGGCTGGCGGCGCCCGGTCCAGGAGATCCCCTCGGGCTCCAGGCTGTAGATCTCCTTGCCGATCTTCACGCGGGCGGTCTTGGCGTCCGACTCCAGCACCAGGCCCTGGTACCAGCGGTCCGGAACCGGCTGGCCTTGAGTCCAGGCGGGGAGCTGCTGGCTCTCCAGGTCGGCCGCGTCGAGAGTGGCGATGGGGCCGCGCCAGCCGCGCCGGTGGTCCAGCCGCGCCAGCCCCTGGCGGATCGCCTTGTCGGCGGACCGCTGGATCTCGGGGTCGAGGGTGGTCTGCACCTGCAGACCGTCCTCGTAGAGGGCGGTGGCGCCGTAGGTCGTCTCCAGGTACTTCCGCACATCCTCGGCGAAGTAGGGGGCGAAGACCTCCTCGGCCTGCTGGGGTGCCGCCAGAAGCGGCTGGCTCACGGCCCGCTGGTACTGCTGGGGCGTGATGAACTTCTCCTCCAGCATGCGCCGCAGCACGCGGTCGCGCTGCTTCGTCACCAGCTCGGGGGTGCGGTAGGGGCTGTAGCGGCTGGGGGCGGGGAGGATGCCGGCGAGGGTGGCGGCCTCGGGCAGCGTCAGCCTGGCGGCCGGCTTGTTGAAGTAGTAGCGGGAGGCCGCCTCGACCCCGTAGTTGCCATGGCCCAGGTTCACCAGGTTGAGATAGAGGGCCAGGATCTGCTGCTTGGAGTAGTTCTTCTCCAGCTCGACCGCCAGGAAGGCCTCTTCGACCTTGCGGCGCCAGGTCCGCTCCCGGGAGAGGAAGACGCTGCGGGCGAGCTGCATGCTGATGGTGGAGGCCCCTTCCTTCACCCGGCCGGCGCGGATGTCGGTGTAGGCCGCGCGCAGGATGCCCATGGCGTCGATGCCGCCGTGGTGGAAGAAGTTGGCGTCCTCGGAGGCGAGCACGGCGTCCTGCACCACCTTGGGGATCTGGCCTTCCTTCAGCATCACCCGGCGCTCGCGCGCGTAGGTGGCGAAGACCTTCCCGTGCTGGTCGTAGAGCTGGGTGACGAGGTTGGGAGTGTAGTTGAGCAGCGAGTCGACCCGCGGCATGTGGATGGCGGCGGCCACCGCGACGCCGCTCACGGCGCCGACCAGCAGCGCGATCAGGATCGGCAGGGTCCAGCGCAGGAGGCGGGGGCGGCGGCTCGGGGTGTGGGAATCGGCGGCGTGCTCCATGGATCGCATTATAGGTTCCTTCGTGATAGAAAAGCGGCGAGGTCCCAGTACCCGATCGGAGGTCTGAATGGAGCCCCCGCGTGTAGAGCCCCCGCCGCCGCCCGCGTCGCCGTTCAACCCGACGCCCCAGCCGGCGCTCCCCTCAGGACGGTCGGGCTGCCCCAAGCCGCTGATCATCGGCTGCCTCGCCGTGATCGTGCTGGGCGGCATCGCCTTGCTGGCCGGCTTCTTCTACGTCGGCAAGAACGCCAGCTCCATCCTCCAGTGGTCGCTCCGCCAGACCGAAACCGGCATCCTGGGGCAGCTCCCCAAGGACACCACACCTGAAGAGAAGGAACGTCTCCAGCGGGCCTTCGAGGATGTCCGCAAGGGCGTGCAGGACGGCAGCGTCACACCCGAGGAGCTGCAACCCCTTCAATTCAAGATGCTGGAGATCGCCCGCAAGGGCAACGCCATGACCCGGGAGGACGTCCAGAACCTCACGAAGATGCTGGAGGGGGTGGTCGGCGGCGGACCATCCTCCGGCTCCGGCGGGACGCCGCCGGGATAGGGAACAACCCGGGCCGCCTGGCGCGTTTACAATCCAGCCATGGCAGGCTTTCAGCTCGTATCTCGTTTCACGCCTCAGGGGGACCAGCCCGAGGCCATCCGCCAGCTCACCGAGGGGGTCCTGCGGGGGGACAAGGAACAGGTCCTCCTCGGCGTCACCGGGTCCGGCAAGACCTTCAGCATCGCCAAGGTCATCGAGGCGGTGAACCGCCCGACCCTGATCCTCTCGCACAACAAGACCCTGGCCGCGCAGCTCTTCCAGGAGTTCCGCAGCTTCTTCCCCCACAACGCCGTCGAGTACTTCGTCTCCTACTACGACTATTACCAGCCGGAGGCGTACGTCCCGGCCACGGACACGTACATCGAGAAGGAGACCAGCATCAACGAGGAGATCGAGCGCCTGCGCCTGCGGGCCACCAAGGCGCTGTTCGAGCGCCGGGACGTGGTGATCGTGGCGTCGGTCTCCTGCATTTACGGTCTCGGCTCGCCGGAAGCCTTCTTCGGCATGCTCCAGTTCTTCAGCCGCGGCGACTCCGAGGGCATGGACCCGGTGCTCAAGCGGCTGGTGGACATGCAGTACGAGCGCACCCAGCTAGACCTCTACCACGGCAGCTTCCGGGTGCGCGGCGACGTGCTGGAGATCCTGCCGGCCTACGAGGACCTCGGGATACGGGTCGAGTACTTCGGGGACGAGATCGAGCGCATCACCCGCTTCGACGTGCTGCGCGGCGAGAGCCTCATCGAGGTGGACCGCCTGGCGCTCTACCCCAAGACCCACTACGTGACGCCGAAGTCGCGGCTGGAGCGGGCGGTCGAGACCATCGCGGACGAGCTGCGCTGGCGTCTCGACGAGCTGGAGGTCCAGGGCAAGCTGCTGGAGCGCCAGCGGCTGGAGCAGCGGACCCGGTTCGACCTCGAGATGCTGAAGGAGATCGGCTACTGCCACGGCATCGAGAACTACTCCCGGCACCTCTCGGGCCGCGCCCCCGGCGAGCCGCCGCCGACGCTCTTCGACTACTTCCCCGAGGACTTCCTCCTGGTGGTGGACGAGAGCCACCAGACCATCCCGCAGGTGCGGGGCATGTACCACGGCGACCGCTCCCGCAAGTCCACCCTGGTGGACTTCGGCTTCCGCCTCCCCTCGGCGCTGGACAACCGGCCGCTGACCTTCGAAGAGTTCGACGCCCGCATGGGGCAGCGGATCTACGTCTCGGCGACGCCGGCCCCCTGGGAGCTGGAGCGCACCGGCGGCGTCATCGTGGAGCAGCTCATCCGCCCCACCGGCCTGCTGGACCCGGTCATCGAGGTGCGCGCCGCCCAGGGCCAGGTGGACGACCTGCTGGGGGAGATCCGCAAGATCGTCGCGAAGAAGGAGCGGGTCCTGGTGACCACCCTCACCAAGCGGATGGCCGAGGAGCTGACGCAGTACCTCAATGAGCTGAACATCCGCGTCCGCTACATGCACAGCGACGTCGAGACCCTGGAGCGGGTGGAGATCGTGACGGCGCTGCGGCGCGGCGAGTTCGACGTGCTGGTGGGGATCAACCTCCTGCGCGAGGGTCTGGACCTGCCGGAGGTCTCCCTGGTGGCCATCCTGGACGCCGACAAGGAGGGCTTCCTGCGCAGCGAGACCTCGCTGATCCAGACCTCGGGGCGCGCCGCCCGCAACGTCAACGGCCGGGTGATCTTCTACGCCGACCAGTTCACCGACTCCATGCGGCGGGCCATCGACGAGACCGAGCGCCGCCGCGTCAAGCAGCGGGCCCACAACGAGGAGCACGGCATCGAGCCGGCGACCATCCTGAAGGACATCCACAACCCGCTGGTGGCGATGAGCAATCTGGACCTCTACTCGGCGGGCCCGACGCGCCTCTCCGAGACCGCGGGCGACATGGAGCTCCCCCTGGCCGAACGGATCTCCCGCCTGGAGAAGGAGATGCGCGCCGCCGCCAAGCGCCTGGAGTTCGAGGAAGCCGCCACGCTGCGCGACCAGATCAAGGAGCTGCGGGAGCTGCAGATCTACGCCGGCTAGCGCGCGGGATCGATGGATCACCACCACCACGAACAGCTCGCCGAACGCATCCGGTCCCTGCCGGACCGCCCGGGCATCTACATCTTCAAGGATGCCGACGGGAAGGTCCTGTACGTGGGCAAGGCGAAGTCCCTGCGCAAGCGGGCCGGCTCCTATCTGCTGCGCGACCACGAGCCGCGGCTGGCGGCCATGGTCTCCGAGGCCGTGGACCTGGAGCACGTGGTCACCGACACCGAGGCCGAGGCGCTCCTCCTCGAGAACAACTGGATCAAGGCCCGGCGGCCCCGGTACAACGTCCTGCTGCGGGACGACAAGACCTACCCCTACCTGAAGCTGACGATGCGGGACGAGTTCCCGCGCATCGCCTTCACCCGCCGCATCGTCAACGACGGCGCCGAGTACTTCGGCCCCTTCCTGCCCGGCGGGCTGGCGCGCAAGGCCATCAAGCTGGTCCAGAAGCTCTTCCAGGTGCGGGTCTGCCGTATCGAGGTGGACGGCTCCTGGCCCCGTCCCTGTCTCTATTACGACATGCACCGCTGCCTCGGCCCCTGCGTGGCCCGCCTGACCACCCGGGAGGCCTACGGCGAGGCCGTGGAGCAGGCGCGGCTGTTCCTCGCCGGCAGGACCGAGCCCCTGATCAAGCGCATCAAGCAGGAGATGTGGGAGGCCGCCGAGGCCATGGACTACGAGCGGGCGGCCCAGCTACGGGACACCCTGGCGGAGGTCGAGGCGGTCAGCCAGCGGCGCAAGCTCTCCTCGGTGGAGGAGGAGGACCTCGACGTCTACGGCTTCCACATCTCGGCCGGCAACGCCGCCGTGGTGGCCCTGATCATGCGCGGCGGCCAGATCCTGGACCGCCGGGAGTTGTTCTGGGAGTCGGTGGGGAACATCTCGCCGGAGTCGCTGCTCTCCGAAGTCCTGCCCCAGATCTATGACCGCACCACCTTCATCCCCAAGGAGATCCACCTGCCGGTGGCCATCGAGGGGGAGGAGGCGCTGTGCGAGTGGCTGTCGGAGAAGAAGGACGAGCGGGTCTACATCCGCATGCCCTCCCGGGGCCTCAAGGCCGAGCGGGTCAAGCTCGCCATCCACAACGCCGAGCAGGCCTACAAGCGACGCTTCCGGGGGGCCGCGGAGTCCCCTGGGGCCGTGGCCCTGGAGAGGCATCTGGACCTGGCGGAGCCGCCGCGCCGCATCGAAGGCTTCGACATCTCCCACTTCCAGGGGGGCGAGACCGTGGCCTCCATGGTGGTCTGGGAGGAGGGCAAGATGCGCAAGGGCGAGTACCGCTCCTTCAACATCAAGGGCCTGACCCAGCCGGACGACTTCGCCTCCATGCGCCAGGCGGTCGAGCGGCGCTACCGCCGGGTGCTGGAGGAGGTGGGGGCGATGCCGGACCTGATCCTCATCGACGGCGGCCTCGGGCAGCTCAACGCCGCCCTGGGGGCGCTGGCGGAGGTGGGGGTGGAGGAGACGGCGGTGATCTCCCTCGCCAAGCGGGAGGAGGAGGTCTACGTGCCGGGCGTGCCGGAGCCGCTGCGCCTGCGGCGGGACGATCCCGGCTTGCGATTGCTCCAGGAGATCCGCGACGAGGCCCACCGCTTCGCCGTCTCCCGCCATCGCGCCCGGCGCTCGGCGCGCACGCTCCACAGCAAGCTGGACGAGCTGGCCGGCATCGGCCCCCGCCGCCGCAAGCTTCTGCTCCAGGCCTTCGGCAGCGTCCAGGGGGTCCGCCAGGCGACCCTGGAGGATCTGCAGAACGCCCTGGGCGCGGTCACGGGGCGGCGGATCTTCGAGCAGCTCCACGCCGGGGAGGAGCCGCCGGCTCCCTGACCCGGTCCGGCCGGGGCTTCCTCTTCAGGACGTAGACCTGCTGCTGGTTGCCCCGGAAGTTGGCGCCATGGGAGTGCGTGATGTCGCTTCCGAACCCGGCGACCAGGCTGTAGTCCTCCAGGATCTCGTCGGTGGCGGTTTTGCCGATCTTCAGGCCTCCCCGCGGGTTGGTGGGCATCCCCAGGACGAGGTAGTGGTAGCGCCGGCTGTAGATCCGCCGTTTCGCCCGCCCCCAGCTCTGGACGTCGGTCCTGCTTCCCAGGCTCGCGACGCGGCTGGGCAGGAAGGCCACCTCCTCGGCGACCAGCACCTTGTCCCGCGGACCGACATGCCCGGCGAGCCAGTGGATGGCCTGCTCGCGGGAGTCCACGAGCGCGAGCTGATGCCGGATGTACTGGTTCAGCGCCGGGGTGAAGAGGACGACGGGCAGCGCGGCGGCGGCGAGGTCCAACCAGAGGGGGCGGGAGATCCGCTGGCGGAGCGTGGAGTAGAGCAGGCCGATCAGCACACACGCCAGGGGGACGAAGGCGAGCAGGTTGCGGAAGGCGCGGAAGTCGTAGGACGCCAGGACGGCCCCCGTGGCTATGCCGAAGAGGAGCCAGCCCCAGAGGGCTCGCGCCCAGCGGCGGTCCCGGAACGCCAGGATCAGGCCGGCCGCGGCCAGGATCAGGAAGACGATCCCCACTTCCGGGTGGTTGAGCGGCAGGTCCCATTCCGCCCGGTGGACGGCCTGCTCCCAGTAGGACCCCATCTCGATGTTCTCGTAGAACGAGGACTGCATCCCCATGTACTTGAGGACGTCGCCCGACCGCAGGACGAGCGGCGGATTGGCCGCTACGGTAGCCGCCGCGGACGCCGCGCCGGCGAGGACGAGCCGGCGCAGCTTCTCCCCCCAGGACGCGCTGGAGAGGAGCACCGCGAGGGCCACCGGGAGGCAGAGCAGGCCCGCCGGATATTTGCAGGCCGTCGCCAGGCCGACCATGACCCCTGCCAGGATCGCGTCGCGCCGCGGCCGGTCGCCTTCGCGCGCGCCCTCGGCGAAGAGAAAGGTGGCGAGGGCGAAGAAGACCACGTAGGGGTTGACGTTGACGACGGCGCCGCGGATCACCAGCGCCGGGACCAGGGCCGCGAGCCAGGCGGCGGCCAGGCCGGCGGGGCGCCCCGCCAGACGCCGGGCGAGCACCCCGGTCAGGACCACGATCCCGAGCGAGAACGCGAGCGTCACCAGCCGGCCGACGACGATCAGCTCGGACGGCTCCAGGATGTCGTAGTACTGGGGCGGAAAGGGAGAGAAGTCCTCCTGGAGCGGATGGCCGTGGCCGGACGCGTACACGGGCGAGTAGACCGTGGCCGCGGCGGCGATGAGGTAGAGGGTGAGAGGGGGATAGAAATACTCCGTCGGCTCCCAGGTCCTGTCCGAGACGAGATGGACGACCTGGTGCAGCACGTAGTTCTCATCCACATAGGAGCTGTAGGGCAGCCCGGCGGTGAGCGCCGGCAGGCGGACGGCCGCGGCGACGGCCAGGATCAGCAGCCATGGGACGAGCGACTTCTTCATGACCCCCCTGTTTGCCGTTATAATGTCATGTATCGACAATGGACAACGCCGCACAACGTCCCACGGAAGAGCAACTGCGTCTCTTCGCTGAAAAAATCGGCAGGCGTCTGGCCGATCGCCCGCCCAACCTCGATCCCGAGGCGCACCGGGAGAGGATCGCCGGCCTGCTGCGTCTGGCCGGAGAATCGACCTTCTATCAGATCCTCGACGTACCCCCCACGGCGACGGCTCAGGAGATTCACGAGGCATACGATCAGGTCGCCCGGCTCGTCCATCCCTGGAACGCCCGGCACCTGGGGCTGGACGGGCGCGAAGGCGTGCTGGAGATGCTCTTCGAGCGGCTCACCCAGGCCTACCTGACCCTGTTCGAGCCGGAGCGGCGGAAGGAGTACGACCGCGATCTCTCCCCCGAGGCCTGGAAGGCGGCGGGCCCCGAGCCCGACCGCCGGGTAGAGGTGGCGCGGCAGTACTACGACCGCGCCCGCGAGCTGGCCGCCAGCGACGAGTTCCATCAGGCCATCGAGCTGGTCCAGCAGTCGGTCCGTGCCGATTCCCGCCCCGAATACCATGCTCTGCTGGGAAAGCTGCAGGCGAAGAACTCGGATCCACGCCGGCTGCGCGCCGCCGCGGAGAACCTCCAGCGGGCCCTGGAGCTGGGCTCCCGGGACGTCGAGCTGCGGGCCGCCCTCGACCAGGTCCAACGCCGCCTCCGGGGAGAGGAGGCGGCCGGGCCGGAGCCCGCCAGGCGGTCCTGGAGCGGCGGCCGCGAGGTGCCGGAGGTGGAGGTCGTCGATCCGGACGAGGAGATCGACGTGCCGCTGTACGAGCGCAAGCGCTACCGCCGCTAGGGGAAGTCCCTTCCTTCCGTTCTTGTTTCTTCTTCGGGGTAGAATCCCCACGCCGGAGAGCTCCAGGCGGTCGCTTCGCACGGCTTCGGCCGGCGCGGAGAGGAAAGTCCGAACTCCGACGGGCAGCAGGCTCGCTAACGGCGAGGCGTGGCGACGCGACGGAAAGTGCAACAGAGAACAGACCGCCGGGTTCCTTCGGGGATCCGGTAAGGGTGAAACGGTGCGGTAAGAGCGCACCGCTCCAATGGCGACATTGGAGGCATGGCAAACCCCCTGCGGAGCAAGACCAAATAGGGGAGCGGTACGCGGGCCGCCCGTCCCGCCTCCGGTTCCGGCCTCGGCCGGTCCCGGGGCCGCTTCCGGGTAGGTTGCTGGAGGCCGGCGGCAACGCCGGTCCCAGAGGAATGACCGCGAGCCGGCGCTTCGGCGCCGGGGATACAGAATTCGGCTTACGGAGCTCTCCGGCGTCTTGATCCCCCCCGCTCAACTCCCTCCTCCCGCCGGTCCCGGCGACCGGGTGGGAGTCGCCGCGCTCTCGGGCGTCCTCGACCCTCAGAAGCTGGACGCCGGCGTGGCGGCCCTGCGGCGGCTCGGCTTCGAGCCGGTGCTGGCCTCCAACCTCAGCTCCCGCTCCCCGGAAGGCTTCTTCGCCGGCACGGACGCCGAGCGTCTCGACGCCTTCCACCGGCTGGCGGCGGACCCGGACCTCTCCGCCATCTTCTTCGCCCGCGGCGGGCACGGCCTGCTGCGGCTGCTGCCGGCGCTGGACTGGGACCTCCTGCGCCGCCATCCCCGCGCCTACGTGGGTTATTCGGACCTGACGCCGTTCCTGCTGGAGCTGGCGCGCCGCCTGGGCCTGGTGGGGTTCCACGGTCCCCTGGTGGCCGGCGAGCTGGCGCGAGGTCTCAGCCCGGAGGAGGAGGATTCCCTGCTGGGCGCTCTGGCGGGCCGATATCCCGCCGAGCAGCCGTTCGCGCGCTGGCTGCGGGAACCGCGGGGAGAGGTCCACGGCCCTCTCCTGGGCGGCTGCCTGAGCCTCCTCACGGCCACGTTGGGCACCCCTTTCGCGCCGGAGCTGGCGGGGGGAGTCGTCTTCTGGGAGGACGTCAATGAGCCGCCGTACCGCGTGGACCGCATGTTGACCCACCTGGGCCTGTCGGGTAATCTCGCGAATATCGCGGGTATGATCGTCGGCCATATCGGGGACGGCCAGGGGCCGGACGGAGCCCCGGCGGACTGGCCGGCGCTGGTGGGCGGCAGCGTCGCCGGGTACTCCTGGCCTCTCGCCTGGGGTCTCGAGAGCGGTCACTTCGCTCCCAACCGCACGCTCCCTGTGGGCCTGCCCGCGCGTCTGGAAGACGGGCGTCTCGTGCTCGGCGAAGGATAGGTCGAATGGCCAACACAGTGTTCAAGACCACCAGCGGTGGCAGCGGCGGCGCCGGCGAAGGCAGGCGGGGGGGCTACGCCTTCGACCTCAAGGCCGGGGAGTACATCTTCAAAGAGGGCGAGCTGGGGACGGAGATGTACATCATCAACGAGGGCAAGGTGGAGATCCTCAACCAGGTCGGCGACGAGGAGCAGGTGCTCGCCACCCTGGAGAAGGGGGACTTCTTCGGCGAGATGTCCGTGCTGGAGGACCTGCCCCGCGCCGCCTCGGCCCGCGCGGCCACCGACGTCCGCCTGCTGGAGATCAACGGCTCCACCTTCGACCAGCTCCTGCGCGGCAATCCGGAGATCGCCGTGCGCATGATGCGCAAGCTCTCCCGCCGCCTGCGCGAGACGGACGAGATGCTGAAGTCCGTGCTGGGCACCAAGGTGACCTCCCGCGAGATGCCCCGGCCCGACGCGCAGGTCGCGGCGGAGGGGCCGGAGCGCCTGGTGCACGCTCCGTCCGGCATGGAGTTCCCCCTCTCGACCGGCTCGGAGACCACCATCGGCCGCAAGGATCCGGTGACCGGGATCTACCCCGACATCGACCTCACGCCGGTGGACAACCAGCGCTCGGTGAGCCGTCGCCACGCCAAGATCTACCGCCGCGGCAGCAAGTACTTCTTCGGCGAGGAGATCGGCACCATGAACAGCACCTTCCTCAACGGCAAGCGTCTGGAGACCGGCATCCCCTCGGAGATCCGCCAGGGGGATGAGCTGCGCTGCGGCGTGGTGGTCCTCCGCTTCGAGGCTCCGTAGGACCCTGGACATAGCGGCGCCCCTCGACACCGTCCGCGGAGTGGGTCCCGCCCGCGCCAGGGACCTCGCGGCAGCCGGCCTCCGCACCGTCCGCGACCTGCTCCTCCATGTGCCCGCCCGCTACGAGGACCGGCGCGTGTCCCGCACGGCATCCGAAGCCAGGGCCGGGGAAGCGGCGACCTTCCGCGGACGTCTCTCGGGATTGCGCCTCATCCGCACCCGCCGGCGGGGCTTCAGTTTCGTCCGTGCCTCCCTGGAGGGATTGCCGGTGGTCTGGTTCAACCGACCCTACCTGGCGAACCAGGACCTGGAAGGACGCGAAGTGTTCCTGTACGGGCAGGTGCGGGAGGCGAAAGGGAAGCTGGAGCTGATGAACCCTTCCGTCGAGATCGCGGGCGCGGCAACCGGCGGCCCGATCGCGCCGGTCTATGCCGCCGCGGGAAGCGTGGGGCCGGCGGCCATGGCCCGCATCCTCTCCGCCGTGCTGCCTCAGGTGGACCTGCTCCAGGTGCCGGAGAACCTGCCGGAGGAGCTGCTCCGGCGGTACAGTCTGCCTGGCCTGGGAGAGTCCCTCCAGACTCTCCATCACCCCGAGCCCGACGTGGACGTGGACCTGCTGAACCAACGCCGGAGCCCGGCGCACCGGCGGATCATCTACGGCGAGTTGCTGGAGCTCCAGGTCACCCTGGCCCTGCTGCGGGAGCGGGAGAGGAGCGAGCCGCGGGTGCGGCGCTTCCGGATCGGCCCGAAGCTGCGGCGGACGCTGGGAGAGATCCCGCCGTTCCCGCTGACCGGCGCGCAGGAGCGCGTCCTGGGGGAGATCCTCGATGATCTGGCGGCGCCTCATCCCATGCTCCGGCTCCTCCAGGGGGACGTCGGGAGCGGCAAGACCATCGTCGCCGCCCTCGCCCTGGCCGCGGCCCTGGAGAACGGCTGGCAGGGAGCCTTCATGGCTCCCACCGAGTTGCTGGCCGAGCAGCACTTCGCCAACTTGCGGCGCCTGCTGGGGAGCCGCTACCGGGTGGGGCTTCTCACCGGCGGCGCCGCCGAGGCGGAGCGGGTCCGGGCGGAGCTGGCGGCGGGCGAGACGGAGCTGGTGGTGGGCACCCACGCCCTGTTCCAGGAGGCGGTGGAGTTCAACAGGCTGGGACTGGCGGTCATCGACGAGCAGCACCGCTTCGGCGTGGCCCAACGCAACCTGCTGCGCGGCAAGGGGGACCGGCCGGACCTGCTGGTCATGACGGCGACGCCTATTCCCCGCTCTCTGGCCCTGACGGCCTACGGCGACCTGGACGTCTCGGTCCTGGACGAGCTGCCGCCAGGCCGCGCGCCGGTGCGGACCGAGGTCGTGCCGGCCCGGCAGCGCGACGGGGTCTACCGCCGCCTCCGCGAAGCCGTCGAGGCTGGCGCCCGCGCCTACGTCGTGGCCCCGTTCATCGAGGAGAGCGAGGCGATCGACGCCGCCTCCCTGGCCGAGGTGGAGCAGCGGGTCCGGGAAGCTCTTCCCGGTCTTCCAGTGGCCATCCTCCATGGACGCATGTCCGCCGCCGATCGGGAGCGGGGGATGCGCGCCTTCGCCGCGGGGGAGACGCGGGTCCTGGTGGCCACCTCCGTCATCGAGGTGGGGGTCGACGTGCCGGAGGCGACCTGGATGGTGATCGAGAGCGCCGAGCGCTTCGGCCTGGCGCAGCTCCACCAGCTCCGGGGCCGGGTAGGACGCGGCGCCGCCGAGTCGGTCTGCGTGGCGATCCACGGCCGGCTGGCCGGTACGGCCCGGCAACGGCTGGAGATCTTCGCCGCCACCCGGGACGGCTTCGAGATCGCCGAAGCCGACCTCGCCCTGCGGGGTCCGGGAGACCTGCTGGGGACCCGCCAGGCCGGGGTGCCCTCGCTGCGGGTCGCCCGCCTGCCCGAAGACTGGGACTGGCTGGTATGCGCCCGCGACGACGCCCGGGAGCTCCTGGGCCGCCTGGAGGGCTCGGCCCTGCGCGAGCTGGAGAAGGCCCTGGGCGGGGGGGATCTGGGAGGGAGGGCCTGAGATGAGGGTGCTCCTGATCGCCAACACCCTGCCGCCGCGGGACGTTTCCGGCGTCGGGGAACAGGTGCTACAGTTGGCGGCCGGCCTCCGGGAGCTCGGGGATGAAGTCGAGGTGCTGGGCCGCGGCCCTGGCGGGGCGGTCGGTCCCAAGGTCCTCTTTCCGCTCCTGGTGGTGCCGGCGGTCTGGCGGGCGCTCCGCCGCTTCCGCCCGCACGTGGTCCAGGTCCACGAGTCGGACGGCGCTCTGGCCGCGTTGCTGGTGGCGATCCTCCGGGGAACGCTTGAGCCGCGTCCCTTCCTTGTGGCCCTGCTCCAGGTGAGCTACGTCGAGGAGTTGCGGGCGGTGCGTCCCTTGACCGCCGGTGGCAGGGTGTTGGGCCGGCCGGGGGGCGTCGAGGTCCGCTTCCGCTGGCTCAAGGCGCCGTTCCAGATCCTCCTGGGACTGCTCACGGCGCGGACGGCCGACCTGGTGCTGGCGCCCAGTGAGGCCACGGCCGCCGAGGTCCGGCGCGACTACCGCGCGGATCCCGTGGGCGTAGTCCCGAACGTGACGGGGGGGCTGGCAGTCGCGCCGGCCGGGGAGCCGGAGGGGGCGCCGGGCTACCTGCTGTTCGTGGGGCGCCTGCGCATCCGCAAGGGTGTGGAGGTGCTGCTGGAAGCCCTCCGGGAGCTGCGGCGGCGGAATCCAGCGGCCATCGTGCGGATCGCCGGCGACGGCGAGCACCGCGGGCGGCTGGAGCGCAAGGCGGGGGAGGTGGGATTGGGCCCGGCTGTCGCCTTTCTGGGCTCCCGCGACGCCGCCGGGGTACGGACGCTCCTCCGGGGCGCCGCCGCCCTGGTCGTGCCCTCGACGTACGAGGGCATGCCGCTGGTGATTCTGGAGGCGATGGAGGCGGGAGTGCCGGTGGTGGCGAGCCGGGTGAGCGGCATCCCCGAGGTGGTGGTGGACGGAGAGACCGGCTGGCTGGTGCCGCCGGAAGACCCGGAGGCCCTGGCCAAGGCGCTGGAAGAGGCGCTGGCCGATCCGGAAGAGGCGCGGCGCCGGGGAGCCGCCGGCCGCGCGCGCGTCGAGGAGCGCTACCGGCCGGCCCACGCCGCGGCGGCTTGGCGCGCCGCGGTCGCAGGAGAGAGACTCGGATGATGGAACGTTCCATGTTGATCGTCGGCGTGCTCGCGACCCTGGGCGTCGTCGCGTCCGCCGCGCTGGGCTACGCCCTCGCCTCGCCCCAGGACGCCGCCATGCAGACCCACGTGCTGGTGGCCCTGGCGTCCACCCTGCTGGCGGTGTTTTCCCATTCCTGGATCCTGCTCTACCTGATCGGCACCGGCAGGGCGGTGCAGGGAGCCATACGGCGCGAGGGCCTGGACCCGGAGCTGGGCCGCCACGTCCGCCGCCTCAAGCCCTTCGCCTATGTCTGCGTGCCGCTGGCCATGGCCGGGATGCTGGCCGTGTTCGCGCTGGGCGCCGCCTCCACGGCGAACTACGTGCCGGCGCGCCACCACCACCTGGCCTTTTACGCCGCCCTGGCTGTCCAGGCCGTCGCCCTGGTGAGCGAGGCGCGGATCCTGCGCGAGAACGAGCGGCTCCTGCTGGACGTCGACGGGAGGCTGGCTGGCGCGGTCTCTGCCGCGGTCTGACCCACTGATGGATTCGAATCTTCTCTTCGGCGCCCTGGTGCAGCTCCTGCTGCTGTGGCTGGCGGTCTCGGTCCACGAGGCCGCCCACGCCTGGACGGCCCTGCTGTGCGGCGACGACACCGCCCGCGAGCAGGGGCGGGCGAGCCTCAACCCGCTGCGCCACATCGATCCCCTGGGCTCCCTGCTGTTCCCCGCGCTGCGGATGGCCTTCGGCCTCCCTGTCTTCGGGTGGGGGAGGCCTACGCCGGTGACCGACACCCGGCTCCGCCGCCCCGTCCGGGACGACATCTTCGTCCTGGCCTCGGGGTCGCTGGCCAACCTGCTGCTGGCGAGCCTCGCCAGCATCGCCCTCGTTCTCCTGGTGCGGGCGCTGGGGCCGGACGCGCGGGAGGCCGCCTTCCTCTCCCTGATGCACGCGCCCGGCGCGGAGGCGGTGCGCTCCTACCCGGTGATGTTCACCCTGGCGCGGCTGGCCTCCATCAACGCCCTGGTCGCCGCGTTCCACCTGATCCCCCTGCCGCCCCTGGACGGCGGACAGATCGTGCTCCACCTGCTGCCGCCGGATTGGGCGCAGAAGCTTGCGGCCATCCGCCCCTACGGCTTTATGATCGGGGTTCTGGCCGCCATGGGGCTCCTGCCGTTTTTGCTCCTGCCCTTCTACGGCATCCTGGGGCTGGTGATAAAACTCTCCTGAGGAGTGGACGAGTGACCGAACAGAAGATTGTGCTCTCGGGCATGCGCTCGACGGGCAAGATACATCTGGGCAACTACTTCGGCGCCCTGAAGAACTGGGTCGAGCTGCAGGACCAGTACCGCTGCTTCTATTTCGCCGCGGACTGGCACGCGCTGACCAGCGACTACGCCGATCCCTCGCAGATCGCGCAGAACACCATCGAGATGGTCATCGACTGGATCTCGACCGGGCTCGATCCCGAGCGGTCCACCATCTTCGTCCAGTCCATGGTGCCGGACCACGCCGAGCTCCACCTGCTGCTGTCGATGATCACCCCGCTCGGCTGGCTGGAGCGCGTGCCCACCTACAAGGAGCAGATCCAGCAGATCGAGAACAAGGACCTCTCGACCTACGGCTTCCTGGGCTACCCGGTCCTCCAGACCGTGGACATCTGCGTCTACCGCGCGCACTTCGTGCCGGTGGGCGAGGACCAGGCCAGCCACCTGGAGATCAGCCGCGAGATCGTGCGCCGGTTCAACTACCTCTACCAGACCGAGGTCTTCCCCGAGCCGCAGGCCCTCTTCACGGCCACTCCCAAGGTCCCGGGCATCGACGGCCGCAAGATGTCCAAGTCCTACAACAACGCCATCAACCTGTCCGATCCGCCGGAGGTGATCCTGCAGAAGTGCAAGCAGATGTTCACCGACCCGCAGCGCCTGAAGCGCAGCGATCCCGGGCGGCCCGAGGTTTGCAACCTCTATGACTTCCACAAGCTGGTCTCGCCTCCCGAAGTCCAGGAGCGGGTGGCCCGGGAGTGCCGGGCGGCCCAGATCGGCTGCGTGGACGACAAGAAGCTGCTGGCGCAGATCCTGATCGACTATCTCGAACCGTTCCGCCGCCGCCGCGAGGAGCTGCTGGCGGACCGCGACATGGTCTACGACATCCTCCTCGAAGGCTCCCGCAAGGCGCGGGAACAGACGGCGGAGACCATGGAGCGGGTACGGACGGCCCTGGGCCTCGACTACCAGAAGGCCCTGCGCAAGGTGGAGAGCTTCACCGGATGAGCGAGGATACGCCCGACGATCTGCCGAAGCCGCTGGAGCTGCCGAAACCCGAGGAGCTCCGCGCGCGCCGCCGCCGCAAGGGGGGCGCTCCCGAAGGGGAGGCTGCCGGCGAGGCGTCCGTCTCCGCGCAGGCGGAAACGGCCGGCCTGCCGGACTCCTGGCGCGTCCAGCTCCCCATCTTCGAGGGACCGCTCGACCTCCTGCTGCACCTGATCAAGATCAACAAGGTGGAGATCACCGACATCCCGGTGGCGACCATCTGCGACCAGTTCCACGCCTACTTGGGGCTGATGGAGGAGCTGAATCTCGACATCGCCGGCGAGTACATCTACGAGGCGGCGGTGCTGATCCATCTGAAGTCCAAGATGCTCCTGCCGCGGCCGGCCAAGGCCGAGGGCGAGCCCGAGGAGGATCCCCGCCAGGAGCTGGTGGACCGCCTGCTGGAATACCGGCGCCTCAAGGAGGTGGCCCAGTCCTTCGCCGAGGTGGACCGGCTGCGCATGGGCATCTGGACCCGCAAGCCGCAGCCCCTGCCCGCCGCGCCGGAAGACGAGGAGGAGGCGATCGATCTCGGCGAGGTCTCGCTCTTCGACCTCCTCTCCGCCCTGAAGACGGCCCTGCTGCGCTACGACCGTGAGCACCCGCCGCCGCTCCAGCTCAGCGGCGAGGCCTACTCGGTGCGCGGGCAGTTCGACCGCCTGCTGGGCGAGCTGGACGCCGGCCGGCCCTACGACCTCTTGACCGACCTCAAGACGCGCTCCTGCCGCGCCGAGGCCATCGCCACCTTCCTGGCCGTGCTGGAGCTGGCGCGCCTCAACCTGGTGCGCGTCCACCAGACCGAGAGCGGCGACATTCTGCTCTACCGCACCACGCGGGAGCTGGGGGCTGAAGAACGGGAGGCGATCGGGGCATGACCGAACGGAGCGACATGGAGGCGGCCCTCGAAGCGGTCCTCTTCGTCTCCTCCGAGCCGGTGCCGCGCGCACGGCTGCTGGAGATGTTCGACGAAGAGGAGCGGGAGCAGGCCGCCGAGGCCCTGGAGGCGGTGCTCGCCCGCTACAGCGGCGAGAGCCGGGGCGTGATGGTGGAAGACGTGGCGGGCGGCGTGCGCATCGCCACCCGGCCCGAGGTGGTGGGATGGCTGCGCCGGTTCTTCGACGTCTCCGGCGGCAACAAGCTGTCCATGGCCGCCCTGGAGACGCTGGCCATCATCGCCTACCGCCAGCCCATCACCGGCCCGGAGGTGCAGGAGTTGCGCAGCGTCAATCCCGCGGGCGTCATCAAGACCCTTCTGGAGCGGCGGCTGGTCCGCATCGTCGGCCGCAAGGAGGTAGTGGGCAAACCCTTCCTCTACGGCACCACGCGGGAGTTCCTGGTTCATTTCGGTCTGAACAGCCTGAAGGACCTGCCGCCCCTGGAGGAGTTCGAGGAGACCTTCGGCTCGGGCGACGCCGGCGCCGTGGCGGGCCTTGCCGAGATGGCCGGGCTGGCGGAAGCCGAAGCCATGACGCTCCCGGAGGCCGGTCCGGCCGGGGAGGACCGCGAGGAGCAGATCCTCAAGGAGATCGCCGAGATGGAAGACCGCGAGGACGCGATGTCGGAGGCCGAGCCGTGAGCCCTCACCCCCCGGCCCCCTCTCCCGGCCCCTCCCTCCGCTCCCTCCCCGGGAGAGGGGGAGACGACTTCTTCGGAGGGGGGAGATGAGCGAAGAGAGGTTGCAGAAGATCCTGGCCCGGGCCGGGATCGCCTCCCGCCGCAAGGCCGAGGAGCTGATCCGCGACGGCCTGGTCACCATCAACGGCCGCGTCGCCGGCATCGGCGACAAGGCCGACCCCGAGCGGGACGCCATCAAGGTGGACGGCAAGCGGGTGCAGCCGAACCGCGAGCATCACTACCTGCTCCTCAACAAGCCGAAGGGTGTCATGTCCACCGTCTCCGATCCCCAGGAACGGCCGACGGTCATGGACTTCGTCCCGCCGGCGCTGCGCAAGGCCCTGGTGCCGGTGGGCCGCCTCGACTTCCACACCGAGGGGCTGCTGCTGCTGACCGACGACGGCGAGTTCGCCCAGCGCATCGCGCATCCCCGCTACGGCAGCACCAAGACCTACGAGGTCAAGGTGAAGGGTACGCCCACCGAGGGGCAGATCGAGAGGCTCCGCTCGGGCATCCTGATCGAAGGCCGGCGCACCGCGCCCGCGAAGATCAACCCCCGCAATCCCTTCAAGCCAACGGGATCGCGGCGGCGGGGGGAGCCCGAGAGCGAGAACTCCTGGTGGGTGGTCGAGCTGACCGAGGGGCGCTCCCGCCAGATCCGCGAGATGTTCTTCCACGTCGGCCACCCCGTCCAGAAGCTGCGCCGCGTCGCCATCGGCCCGCTGCGGGACCCCCACCTGCCGCTGGGCGCCCTGCGGGAGCTGACCGAGCAGGAGGTCCGCAAGCTCCAGAAGTCCGCCCGGGGGCCGGAGGAGAAGCCGGCGTCCAGGCCGGCCCGCAAGGCCGCTCCCGCCGCGAAGAAGCCGGCGGCGAAGAAGGCCGTGCCGGTCCGCAAGGCCGCGAAGAAGGCCCCCGCGAAGAAGAAGGGGCCTGCCCGCAAGGCGACGGCGCCCCGTTCCGGCCGCCAGGGGCGTCGATGACCTCGCGGCCCCTGATCGTGGCCATCGACGGACCTTCCGGCGTGGGCAAGAGCACCGCGGCCCGGCGCCTCGCCCGGCGTCTGGGCGTCCCCTTCATGGACACCGGCGCCATGTACCGGGCCATCGGGCTGAAAGTCCTGGAAAACGAGGTCGATCCCCGGGATCGTGAGGCGGTGGTGGCCATCGCCGGAGAGGCCGACGTGCGGCTGGGCCGCCGGGACGACGGCAGCTTCGAGGTCCTCCTGGACGGCGAGCCCGTGGAGGCCCGCATCCGCACCTCCGAGGTGGGGGAGGCGACCTCGACGATCTCCGCCTATCCGGAGGTGCGCCAGCGCATGGTCCGCCTCCAGCGCGAGGCGGCCGGAGACTACGGCGCGGTGTTGGAGGGGCGGGACATCGGCACCCGCGTCTTCCCCGACACGCCCTACAAGTTCTTCCTCGACGCCCGGAACGACATCCGTTTCCAGCGGCGTTTCGACGAGCTGTCCACCGCCGGCCACGCCGTCACCTACGACCAGATCGTCGACGAGCTCAGCCGCCGCGACCTCCGCGACAGCACCCGCACCGACTCCCCCCTGACTTGCGACGACTCCTACACGCTCATCGACTCCTCGGAGCTGACCATCGACGAGGTCGTCGAGAGGATGGCGGAGAAGATCGGGCGGAAGGGTTAGGCCTTGCTATCATGGAGACGGGAGTCAAGCCCATGGCGGAACCTCTGATCGACATCCAGTACGTCTCCGACGAGAACGGCAACCCGACGGCCGTCATCGTGCCGATCGATCTGTGGCGGGAGATCGCCTCCGAGCGGGAGACCGCCTACCTCCTCCAAAGTGAAGCGATGAGAAAGCGCATCCTGGAAGCCCGGGAGCGCCGGGAGGGGATTCCTTTGGAAGAGGTACGTGCGAAGCTTGGAATTTGATCCCGCCGCCTTCGCGGACCTGGCCTGGTGGGTGGAGCAGGACCGCAGGAAGGCCCTCAGGATCATGAAGCTGATCGAAGCGGTGCAGAGAGACCCCTTCGGCGGAATCGGGCAGCCCGAGCCCTTACGGCACGATCTCGCGGGATGCTGGTCCCGCAGGATCGACCAGGAACACCGCCTCGTTTACGAAGTATCAGACAGCAAGATCCGGATCCTGGCCTGCCGCTATCACTACTGACCCGGCAACCATCTTGCACTTAGATCCTCCTTGGAATCGCCGCCGGAACCCCTCCGGCGGCTCCCCCACACTCGAAGTACGCAAAAAAGGAGGACGCAATGGGTCTGATTGAGTTCGCCAAGAACGTGGGCCGCAAGCTCAACATCGGCGACGACGATGAGAAGCCGCAGCAGCGGTCCCAGGGGCAGCATCCCCAGAACCCCGCCCAGGCCAAGCCCGCCGCCAACCAAGCGGCCAACCAGCGGGAGCTTGCCCAGGCGGCTGAGCGCAGGCGGGAAACGGCCCTCGCCGGCGTCGTGAAGCAGATGGGCTTCAACACCGAAGGCCTCGTCGTCGACATCGAGGGAGATAAGGTCACTCTGCGGGGCAACGTGGTCAGCCAGGAGGAGCGGGAGAAGATCGTCCTGCTGGTCGGCAACCACGAGGGGATCGGCTCCGTGGACGACCAGCTCAACGTCAAGAACCCCGCGCCGGAGGCCCAGTACTACGAGGTGAAGTCGGGCGACTCCCTCTCCAAGATCGCCAAGCAGGTCTACGGCGACGCCAACAAGTACAACCAGATCTTCGAGGCCAACCGGCCGATGCTCAAGGACCCGGACGAGATTTACCCGGGGCAGAAGCTGCGCATCCCGGCGGCGGCCACAGCCGGTGTCCGCGCCTGAACAGACGGATTCCATCCACCGGGAGGCGGGAGTCCTCCCGCCTCCTTCCCTCGGATTAGAGATTTCTTATAGTCTTCCGCCAGACTTCTTCGAGAGGAGGATGGGATGGGTCTGATCCAGTTCGCCAAGAATGTGGGGAAGAAGTTGGGCCTCGGGGATGACGACAAGAAGCCCCAGCCGGCTCAAGCACCGCAGAGCCAGGGCGCCGGCGGCCCCACCGCCCAGGAGGTCCAGCAACTGGAGGAGCGCAAGAAAGAGGTAGCCCTCGCCGGCCTGCTCAAGCAGATGGGTTTCAACACCGAGAGTCTCGTGGTCGACATGGAGGGGGACAAGGTCACGCTGAGAGGCCGGGTCGACACCCAGGCGGACCGCGAGAAGATGGTCCTGGTGGTCGGCAACCACGAGGGGATCGCCGCGGTGGACGACCAGCTCACGGTGGTCAATCCCGAGCCCGAGGCGCAGTACTACGAGGTCCAGTCGGGGGACAACCTGTCCAAGATCGCCAAGCAGTTCTACGGCAATCCCAACAAGTACCACCAGATCTTCGAAGCCAACCGGCCGATGCTCAAGGACCCGGACGAGATCTACCCGGGCCAGAAGCTGCGCATCCCGCCGGATGCCAAGGCTTAGAAGCTCTGCCGGGGACGCGTGGCGAAGAAGGGCGGGAGAGAACCCGCCCTTTTCTATTTCGATTGGATAGGCACGAACCGGGCCGGCGAGAGGCTGGTCCCGTCGAAGGCCCGCAGCACGATCCCCGAGCCGTTGGCCGTGGCGGCGCAGCCGGAGAAGAGCAGCCAGACGTCTCCCTTGGGCACCAGGATCTGGGTGATCGGGAGGTCCTCGTTCTTCGTCTTCACCAGCCCTGGAGCCTCGGCGACGCGCACCCAGTCGCCGCTCTGGGTGAGGCGGGTCAGGATCACCACCTCCTCGGACGGGCGGCGGCGGTCGAACCAGACCAGCCGCAGCGCGCCCCGATGGTCTCCGAAGGGGAAATCGACCCAGAAGTCCTTCCCCTGCCGCCAGAGGGCCACCGCCTCGCTCTTGCCGCCCCAGGGGGTCCAGGTGGAGCGGCGCCAGGTCTTGCCGGAGTCGTCCGAGAGGTAGACCACGCCGTCGCCGGAAACGTAGGACACCGAGGTGCCGGTGAGGGCGATGAGCTGTCCCCGCCGCGCCGCCGTCACCCCGGGGAGGCCGGTGACCCAGGCCTCCGGCTGGCCCGAGGCGGAGAAGAGGCCGGTGCCGGTGAGCACGCCGTCCTTGCGCTGCGGGGCGGGCAACGCCGGGGGCTGGCCTACGGCGGTCACGGTCATCGAGCCCCGGTTCTGCCACTCGCTCCCTTGGAGGCGGAAGGCCCAGGCCCGCTGCTGCCCTTCCGTCTTGTCCGCGGCGTGGAGGAGGAACCAGGGCGTTCCGGTATGGTCGTAGGTGGGAGTGGCCGACGCCGCCACCGGGACATTGAGGGACTCGCCCAGCGGCTCCCAGACGCCCTCCTTCCAGCGAACGGGCTGCAGGCACGACTTCCCGCACGGCTGGGCGGCGATCACCGGGCCCGGACCCACGGAGCCGCCGAAGCGCCCCTTGGGATCGTCTGGCCAGGCGCGGGCGTTCTGGCCGTCGCCGTCCAGCTCCACGATCCAGGAGGACTTGCCGTCGCCGGTCGGGGGGACCGCGAAGAGCGTGCCGCCGGTGGAGGTGTCCATGCCGATCAGCGTCAGCACCGTGGTGCCGTCGCAGATCGGCGGCGCGGCGGACGCCGATCCCGCCAGGAAGAAGAGGACGAGGACGCTGGAGCGGACGACGTTCATGGCCCTACGGCTCGTTCGCCCGCCGCCGGACCGTCCGCACCCACTGCTGCGTCCCGAGCCCCTTGGAACGGGCGATCCGCTCTTCGGCCAGGCGGTCGGCGGCCACGTGGGTGGGGATCGACTGCGCGCGGGAGATCTCGAACACGCGCATCATGTTGCCATGGATGCCGCGCGCCATGTGCATGGCGATCTCGCGGTTGTAGCCGATCAGCTCGTTGTAGACGTTGATGAGGCCGCCGGCGTTGATCACGTAGTCCGGGGCGTAGAGGATGCCCCGGTTGTGCAGCTCCTGGCCGTGGCGGTCGTCCGCGAGCTGGTTGTTGGCGGCGCCGGCCACGATCGAGCAGCGCAGCTTGGGGATCGACGCGTCGTTGATCACGGCCCCGAGGGCGCAGGGGGCCACGACGTCGCACTCCACCTCCAGGATTTCCTGGGTGGAGACGATCTCGACTCCCAGCTCGTCGCGGGCGTGGGCGACGGCCTCGGCGTCGATGTCGGCGCCGAAGACCTTGGCACCCTCGTCCCGCAGGTAGCCGGCCAGGTAGCCGCCGACGCTGCCGAGCCCCTGGATGGCCACCGAGCGGCCCTTGAGCGAGTCCTCGCCGAGCTTGAACTGCACGGCGGCCTTGATCCCCTGGAGGGTCCCGAACGCCGTCACCGGCGACGGATCGCCGCCGCCGCCCAACTCGGGCGAGACGCCGGTCACCCAGCGGGTCTCGTGCTGGATGATCTCCATGTCCTCCATGGCGGTGCCGACGTCCTCGGCGGTGATGTAGAGGCCGCCCAGCGACTCGACGTACCGCCCGAAGGCGCGGAACAGCTCCTCGCTCTTGTCCTTCTTGGAGTCGCCGATGATGACGGCCTTGCCGCCGCCGAGGTGGAGGCCGGCCGCCGCCGCCTTGTAGGTCATGCCGCGGGAGAGGCGGAGGGCGTCGACGAACGCCTCCTCGGTGCTTTTGTAGGGCCACATCCGCACCCCCCCGAGCCCGGGCCCCAGAGTGGTCGAATGAACGGCGATGATGGCCTTCAGGCCCACGTCCGGGTTGGAGCAGAACAACACCCGCTCGTGTTCCATCTCCACCATCTGCTGGAAGAAATCCATTGCGCTCCCTTCCTGAAAAAGAGCCGGTAGTCTATCCGAAGGAGGAGGGGATCAAGAAGGGCGGCTACAGCGTCTCCAGCGCCTTGAGCACTTGCTCGTCGTGCCCGTCGACGTTGACCTTCTTCCAGAGCTTCCGGACCTTGCCGTCGCCGTCGATGAGGAAGGTGGAGCGCTGGATCCCCAGGGTGACCTTGCCGTACATGTTCTTCTCCCGCCAGGCCCCGTAGCGCTCGGCCACCTTGTGGCCGGCGTCGGCAAGGAGGGGGAAGTTGAGGCTGTACTTGTCCCGGAACTGGCCGTGGCTCGCCACGTCGTCCGGGGAGACGCCCAGCACCACGGCGCCCTTGGCCTGGAGCTCGGCGCTGCGGTCGCGGAAGGCGCAAGCCTCCTTGGTGCACCCGGGCGTGTCGTCCTGCGGATAGAAGTAGAGGACCACGGGGCTGCCGCGGAAGTCGGAAAGCTTGACCTGCCGGCCGTTGTCGTCGGAAAGAGAGAAATCCGGGGCACTCTCGCCCTCTTCGACCCAATCGGACATCAGATGTATCTCCTCTAGAAAGGAAAAATCACGGCGCGGGGATGCCCCGCGGAGGGGAAGTCTAGGATTTCCGCATCCTGAACGCCACCCCGTCCCATAGCTTGAACGGCTGGGCCCCGTTCATCACCAGGGTGAAGCCGGCGGCGCGGCAGAGCTTGCGGACCTCGGCGCGGTCCTCCTCGGCGCTGTCGCGGTAGGAGAAGTGGAGGATGACGAATTCGCCGCCCGGGGCGAGCACCCGCGCCGCCTCCTCGAAGTGCGCCTCCACGATCTCGGGGCCCGCCTGGTGGATGTAGGGGAAGGAGTCCACGGCGTAGACGAGCTCGAACCGCTCGGCCGGGAATTCCGCCAGGTCCCGGCCGGAGACGACGGAGAAGGAGACGTTGGGCAGTCCGGCGCAGCGCCTCCGGGCCGCTTCGACCATCTTCGGAGAGATGTCGACGCCATAGGCCTCGGCCACCTTGGGGGAGAGGGCGGCCTGCATCCTTCCGATGCCGCAGCCGATCTCCAGCGTCCGGCGGTCCGGGCCGAGCAGCCCCCAGGCGTCGAATTGGGCGACGACCTCGTCCGTCACCCGCTGAAGGAGCCCGGCGTCGCCCAGGGAGTAGGCGGCCACGCTCGCCTCCTCGTTCCAGCCCACGGATTGGTCGAAGAAACGGCGATAGGTCTCCAGGGCCAGTTCGGGATCCCCGAACTTCGTCCGCGGGTCCGGGTGCTCACGGAGCATGTGGGCGACGCGGGCGCACCCTTCCCGGTTGTCGTTCAGCAGGCGGGCCATCTCGCGGATGCGGGGATCGAGGGGGCGTCCCCACTGCTGGGATACCTCCGCGAGGAATTCCGCGGTCTCTCCAGGGGTGCCGAGGGCGAGCAGCAGCCGGGAGAGGGCGATGAGGGGGGAGATGTCGTCCATCAGGAGATCCACGACGACCGCGCGGGCTTCGCGAGGCTCCAACTCGCCCAGACGGGCTTCGATCTCCTTCCAATCGAGCGGAACGGGTTCCATCGTCACGCCCCGTATTTCAACACAGCCCGAAGCGGGCTGCGAACGATCCTCCAGGGCTCGAGGACGGCAGGAAATGTGGCGCGAGCGTCAAGGCATGGGGCGCAACGGTTGTGGCAAGCGGCGCGGGTGCTGTGGCCTGTGGCACAGCCGTTGCGGCATGTGGCGCAGCGGCTGTGCCATGGAGCGCCAGTGCTATGGCTCATGGTGCTGAAGCGGTGGCAAGGAGCGCGGCCGTCGTGGCAAGAGGCGCGGCGGCAGTGGCTGCGGGCTCGGGCGCTGTGACAGCCAAGGATGAAGCTGAAGGAAGCTCTGGTCGCCCGCCAGCCATGGTGCACGAGCTACCACACTAACAATAGTTTACCCTGCTTTTCCGGCTTGCGAGAGTCCGCAGGTGCCTCCTATGCCCAGGTTCTGATCTCCGGGTGGGCTGCGAACACCTGGAGGCCATCCCGGCCGATCAGGAGTTCCGCGTCCGGTCCTCTGGCCATGCGGATGAGAGCTGCCAAGACTCCCGCGAAGGGGTGTTGCCGGACAGTCGTCTCGATCCGCCTTGCCTCCTCGGCGTCTCCTTGGGCCCTCAGGGCAGCGTAGCGGATAAGGAGGTGCCGGAGGGCCGTCCAGGCATCAGCCCGGCCACGGGTGAGAGTCGTCCGGTTCAGCCCGAACACCTCGATCGAGGGTTCTCCCTTCGGAGACCGGGACTCCAATCGGCCGGTCGAAGGAGAGAAGGAGAGGTGTTCGAGGGGATCGTCCTCGGTGGGGTTCAGGAGCAGGGGAGCGCCAGCCGGGTCGAGAGGAAACTGGTCCCTTTTGAAATTGCTGTTGCAGCGGGAGCAGGCGATCAGGTAGTTGAGCCACTCGAAGGCCCGGTCGGGATATACAGCCTTGGGCCAGAAGTGTTCGATGTCCGTGCCTGCGCTGTCCTCGCAGTACATGCAGCGCTCGATTCCGGAGGCCATCTGCAAGAGGACTCCCCGAATCTCCTGAAAGGCTTTGTTACTCTGGAGCCCCCACAGGCGAGCCGCCTCGGCCTTGGAATCGGCCGCTGACGAAACCTGGCGGGCACGATCCTGGAGGAATCCCAGGCTACGGGGAGTGAGAGGCAACCGCTGGAGGCGCTTCATCCCTCGATGGCCAACTTGCTCAGCGCCTGCTCTACGTCGGCGCTCAGGGTCTGGGGAAGGCGGGAGCGTAGCTCTCGAAGCTCGCCCTTATCCTTATCCGTGGCCTTGCCGGACTGAAGCTTCGCTTCCAGGCTGGCTACCCGTTCCCGCAGTCGTTCCGCTTCCGGAGAGTAGGGGGTCTCCAAACCGAAGAGGTCCGTCAGGACGGCGTCGTCAAGGCTGCCATTGACCACGGTGTTGTAGAGATCCTCAGAGACGTGCTCAGTAACTCGGTCCTCTCCAGGTGCCGGGAGGCGGATCAGCCCTCGGGGATCAGCGGCCTGACAGATGAATGGGCTGTGAGTAGTGACGATGAACTGGATGTTGGGAAAGCGGCGCTTGAGCCAGAAGCCAATTCGCTTCTGCCAATCGATATGAAGATGGAGATCAATTTCGTCAATGAGGACGACTCCTTCTTGTAATATTTTTAGGGAATAGTCCTGATTGCCGTTAGTTCTTCCTACCTTCAAATCGCTGCCAAAGCCACGGTGCAGGTGACGAACGATGTCCATCACTAGGGCTGCGGTCGTTCTATAGCCATCGCTCAACTCTCTTAGGGGAATCCTCACTCCATGCTGGAGAACCCATAGTCCTTCGGAATCAACCTGAGTCACTTGAACTTCATCCGGAAGGAGACCGTCATTTAGGAGTGCCAACACCAGTTGCTCAAGTTCGGCAGCTCCAGGCTTGCCTTCGAGTCGTTGGAGGTAGATATCCCGGAGCCACTCTACACACTCGATGAGTGAGGAATCCTCTCTGAACAGGCTGACCAGCCGGGAGATCATCTCCGGGCCTGCCATCAGCCTCTCGGCATCGACAGCGTGCCCGGTCAGGCGCCGGTAAGGGCCATATCCACAGAGAAACCAGCCTGAATGGCTTTCAAGGATTGGTGCACTTCCCTCCCGGGATTTGGGATCCTTACCGGTAATTCCCCAAATTAAGCGCTGTATTGGATCTCCGTCTCTTGAAAAATCAACGCTCGCAAGTCCTGATAAGACCGTTGGCATTGCTCTCTTCTTAGCCGGTGCAGACTTCAAGATCACAGGGATAACTGGCCGACCAGAGGCCGCAAAACTCTCGATCCCCCTTGCATAGGCAGGGTCAGCATATATGTCAGGTCCGTTTTTCCCGATGACAACTGCCATTGCAGAAGTTTGCCCCAATACTTCAGGAAAAACTTTTCCCCATTTCCTTCCGGGCTGCAGATCCCTCGATTCAATCCAGGCCCTAATGTTGAAAATCTCAAGATCCAGTACTAAATCTTCAATTTCTTGGGCATCTATCGGGGCATTGAGGAAGACAACATCATATCTTTTTTTCTCTGCTCCTTTAATTTCTTGGGCTGTTCCTGGGAGTCTGCCTGAAACTCTTGGTTCCTTGTCCTCTCCCCGATCCCACTGGAGGCGTGCCCAGCCTGTTAGCAACTCGAGATGGTTGAGCTTGTCCGAATCGGAAAACTCAAGCTGAACTCCTGCCTCGGCTTGCTGCTCCTCACCTCGAATCCAATCGGAGAAGCTCGTATTGAGTACCCGCGCGGCCTCCGGGCCTGCGCTGACAAGGCCCAAAGTCTTTAGCAGAGTGGATTTTCCAGAACCGTTCCTCCCTGCTAGAACAGTCCAACCCGCGAGGCTACCGTCCGGCCGGCTGAAGTCCAGGTCCACTTCCTTGAAACCCCGGACGTTCCTAATCTTCACTCTACGGATGTACACCGGCGGAATCCTCCACGGCAATGCCCCGTTTTGGGCTTATAAGCCAAGTCAAGACTATCCTACCCGTCATGTCCTCCGAAGCCACCGCCGATCTCCTGAAGTCCTGGGCTCTGGAGACCGGATTCGACCGCGCCGGGATCGCCCGGCTCGATCCTTCGGAGCACGGCGAAGCCTATCTGCGGTGGATCGCCCGAGGAGATCAGGCCGGGATGGGCTACCTGGAACGGCGGGTCGAGTCGCGGCTCGATCCGTCCCGGATCTTCCCCGGCGCCCGCAGCGTCCTCTGCGTGGCGCTTCAGTACCATCCTCTACATATAGAGGATGGGGAGCGGCAGGCTGAGCCCAGGGGGGATCTCTGGCGTCGGGTGGCGCGCTACGCCCGCGGCAAGGATTACCACGACGTCATGGGCGACCGCCTGAAGACCCTGGAGGCGAGGATCCGGGAGGCGTTCCCTGGATGCCAGATGCGGCGGTACGTGGATACCGGGCCCGTCCTGGAGCGCGAGCTGGCGGCCCGGGCCGGGATCGGAGTGGTGGGGAAGAACACCATGCTGCTCCACCTTCAGGCCGGGTCCTGGTTCCTCCTCGGGGAGCTGTTCCTGAGCCTGGACCTCTCCCCGGATCAGCCGCTGACGGACCTCTGCGGGAGCTGCACGCTCTGCCTGGAGGCTTGCCCCACGGGAGCCCTGACCGAGCCTTACCATCTGAACAGCAACCGCTGCATCTCCTACTGGACGATCGAGCACCGGGGGCCGCTGCCTCCCGAGGCGCGGCGTATGGTCGGGGGCTGGGTCTTCGGCTGCGACGTCTGCCAGGAGGTCTGCCCCTGGAACCGGGAGCCGGCGGGGGCGGTCCACCCGGAGATGGAGCTGCCGCCGGAGCGGGCCGAGCTGGACCTCGCCCGCCTGCTTCGCCTTCCCCGGGAGGAGTACGTCGAGCGGTTCCGGGGGAGTCCCATGAAGCGGGCCAAGCTCGAAGGTCTCCAGAGGAACGCGGCGGTCGCGATGGGGAACCGGCTGGAGTCCCGCTACGTGGCGCCGCTCGCGGAAGCCCTGCGGGAGGGCGAGCCGCTGGTGCGCGGCCACGCCGCCTGGGCGCTGGGCCGGATCGGGGGGGCGGAGGCCGTGTCGGCGCTGCGGCAAGCGTTGGAAGCGGAACCGGACGAGGGGGTCCGAGGGGAGATCGAGGCGGCGCTTGACATCTTGGTGCATAATCGCCCCTTCTCCCGGATCGCTGGATAGGAATACAGGTCCAGGCTTGACACGACGAGTCCGGCTTGGTATTTCTTGATAGTAGAGAAGAAAGTCTCCTTTTACGCCCCTGATCCAAGAGACGGAAGTCTCGTGTGAGGGGAGACACAGCTGTTTAGGTCTCGATTTGGGACCGTCCCTTCAGGGACAATCGTAGGTAGCCCCAGGTTTCAACCTGGGGCGGGGGGAGGCCCCGGAGCCTGCCGATAGGCATCGCGGGACGGCAGCGGTAGCCCGCCGTTTCCGCCCCAGGTTGAAACCTGGGGCTACCCACGGATGTGCCTGAAGGCACGGCTCAAACCACGCATCGCCACCCTCGCATTGACACCCCCACCCCCCTGACCTATACTCGAAGGCCCGAGTTCTCAATTACTTAAGCGGAACTCGTCTCCCCCACGGCCGTGGGGGCACAGGCCCGAGAGCCTGAATCCAAGCCCAAGGAGGTACGTTTTTCTATGCCGGCCAGTGAAGAACTCCAGGACCAGTCGTTGATGACGGCTGAGTCCGATGAGGAGCAGGACGCGGAGGAATACCGCAAGCTCCTCGAACTGTACGACGAGAGCATGCGCAATCTCACCGAAGGTGAGATCGTGACGGGGCGCATCATCGGCGTCACGTCCAACGCGGTGATCGTCGACGTGGGGTACAAGTCGGAAGGCTTGATCCCCATCGAGGAGTTCACCGACCGTGGCGGGGAGCTCACCGTCAACGTCGGTGAGGAAGTCGATGTCCTGCTCGAAAAGACCGAGGATCAGGAGGGCCATGTCCTCCTCTCCTACTCCAAGGCCCTGCGCATGCGCCGCTGGACCGAGGTGGAGCGCGCCTACAAGGAAGGCCGGATCATCAAGGGCCGCATCACCGACCGCATCAAGGGCGGTCTGACGGTGGACGTCGGCCTGCGCGCCTTCCTGCCCGGGTCCCTGGTGGACATCAAGCCGGTCAAGAACCTGGAGTCGCTGCGGGGCCAGGAGCTGGAGTTCAAGGTGATCAGCCTGGACCGCCGGCGCAACAACATCGTCCTCTCCCGCAAGGCGGTGCTCGAGACCGAGCTCGCCAAGAAGAAGGTCGAGACCCTCAAGCGGCTCGAAGAGGGCGCCCGCCTCCGCGGCATCGTCAAGAACATCACCGATTACGGCGTGTTCATCGATCTCGGCGGCATCGACGGCCTGCTGCACATCACCGACATCTCGTGGGGCCGGGTCAACCACCCGTCCGAGCACTTCACCGTGGGTGACGAGGTCGAGGTGGTGGTCCTCAAGTTCGACCCCGAGACCGAGCGCGTCTCCCTCGGCTACAAGCAGCGGTCGGACGACCCCTGGACGCTGGTGGACAAGAAGTACCCCATCGGCTCCCGGGTGCGCGGCCGCGTGGTCTCCATCGTCGACTACGGCGCCTTCGTCGAGATCGAGGAGGGCGTCGAGGGCCTGATCCACGTCAGCGAGATGTCGTGGACCAAGAAGGTCGTCAACCCCGCCAAGATCCTCGAGGTGGGCGACGAGGTGGAGGCGATCGTCTCCGAGCTCGACATGGACCAGCGGCGGATCAGCCTGTCGCTGCGCCAGACCGAGCGCAATCCGTGGGAGGAGCTGGAGGACACCCACCCCGAGGGCAGCGTCATCGAGGGCAAGGTCCGCAACCTCACGGAGTTCGGCGCCTTCGTCGAGATCACCGACGGCATCGACGGCCTGATCCACGTCTCCGACATGAGCTGGACCAAGCGGGTCAAGCACCCCAGCGAGGTGCTCAAGAAGGGCGATACGGTCAAGGCCCGGATCACCAACATCGACGTCGAGAACCAGCGGGTCTCTCTCTCGATCAAGGAGTTCATGCCCAACGAGTGGGAGGACTTCGCGGAGCGGCACCGCCCCGGCGACACGCTCGACGGCCGCGTGGTGAACGTGACGGACTTCGGTCTGTTCATCGACATCTACAACGGCCTGGAGGGCCTCGCTCACGTCAGCGAGATCGAGGTCCCGGCGGGCGCCAAGCTCGAGGACTACTACAAGGTCGGCGACTGGGTGCGCACCCGCATCCTGCGCATCGAGGAGGACGAGAAGAAAGTCGGCCTCTCGATGCGGGGGGTGACGCAGCCGACCGAGGAGGAGATCGCGGAGCTGCAGGCCGGCAGCGGCCATGAGGTCGCGGAAGACGCCGGAGCGAAGTCCGACGAAGCCGAGGAGTAGGTCTTGGGACCCCGGACCGGCGGGCGGCTTGAGGGCTGCCCGCCGGCGCCATCGAGAGAAAAGGGGTGGGAGATGACGGTGCCCTTGAAAGACGGGATGACCAAGGCCGAGCTGGTCGAGGAGGTCGCCCGCACCACTCAACTCACCAAGAAGCACGCGGAGATCATCGTCAATACGGTGTTCGACAGCATCGTCCATTCGTTGAAGGACGGGGAGAAGATCGAGCTGCGCGGTTTCGGCAGCTTCCGCATCCGCCACCGCGGCGCCCGCACCGGCCGCAATCCCAAGACCGGTGACAAGGTGAAGGTGCCGCCCAAGCGGATCCCCTACTTCAAGCCGGGCAAGGAGCTGAGGGAGCTGCTCAACGACGAGTGCTGAAGTCTGGCCGGGCCTCATCGCCCGGCCGTTTCCCTCGGCCTACGGATGCAACAACTCTTCACTCCCTGGAGGTACGCGTACATCACCGGAAGCTCGGGCGATCCGGAGTGCTTTTTCTGTGCCGCCGGACAGCGGCCGGACGATCCGGACGGCCTGGTGGTCCATTGCGCCCGCCACCATCTCGTGATGCTCAACCTCCACCCGTATTCGAACGGCCATCTCATGGTGGCGCCCCTGGAGCATTTCGCCTCGCCCCAGGAGAGCCCCGCCGAGGCGCAGGCCGAGCTCTGGCCCCTGGTGCTCAAGTCCCAGCGCGTCCTGGACGAGGCCTACAATCCCCATGGCTTCAATCTGGGGATGAACCTGGGGGCGTCGGCCGGCGCCGGCGTGCCGGGCCACTTCCATTTCCATATCGTTCCGCGCTGGAACGGTGACACGAACTTCATGACCGTCCTGGCGGAGGTCCGGCTGATCCCCGAGGACCTGCGCCGTTCCCGAGAGCGCCTGCGGGCGCTGTTCGCGAAAGAGGAGATTTGATTGGCCGAACCCGTCAGCCCTTCCGCACCGTCGACGCCGGCCCCCCTCCACCGGGGCAATCCGGTGGTCGCGGTCTTCTCGGCCTGGCTGGTCCCTGGACTGGGCCATGTCTACCTGAAGAGGCGCCTCCGCGGGCTCGCCTTTGCCGTGCTGGTGATCGCCTCGGTGCTCATCGGCTGCCGGCTGGAAGGGAACCTCTACCAGCCGGTCCCCAAGCAGCCGCTCACCTACCTGGCGACGCTGGGGTCCATGGGCATGGGCTTCCCTTATTTCCTCCTCCGCTACGGCCTCCACTACCAGGGGGTCGAGAAGGGGGCGGGCTTCGAGTACGGCACCGCCTTCCTGCTGACGGCGGGGCTGATGAACCTGCTCCTGGTGCTGGACGTCTGGGACATCGTCCGCGGGAAGAAGGAGTGAGCCGGGATGAGCCATTTCCTGTTGATGGTGCTCTACGCCCTGATCGTCAGCCTGTTCTTCACCCTGCTCTGGCGCCGCGACCGCAAGGAGCAGGTCAAGCTGTTCCTGCAGATCTTCCTCGGGATGGTGGGCGGTGGTCTGCTGATCGCGTGGTTGATGTACCCGTTCCCGTCGGGGCCTCCGGCGCCCATTCCGTGAAGGGGCGCGGTTTGAATCCCCGCGAGCTGCTGGTGGTGGCCGGGGAAGCTTCGGGGGACCTGCACGGAGCGCGGCTGATCACGGAGCTCCGCCGCCGGGTGCCGGACCTCACGACCTTCGGCCTCGGCGGGGACGAAATGCGCGCCGCCGGCCTCGACGCCGTGGCGCACAGCTCGGAGATCTCGGTGGTGGGCATCGTCGAGGTGATGAAGATCCTGCCGCGCGCGCGAGAGGTCTTCGCCGATCTCCTGAAGGAGGTCGACCGCCGCCGTCCCGCCATGGCCGTGCTGATCGACTTCCCGGACTTCAACCTCCGCCTCGCCCGGGAGCTGAAGCGGCGGGGGCTGAAGGTGGTCTACTACATCAGCCCGCAGGTGTGGGCCTGGCGGCGCGGGCGGGTCAAGACCATCTCCCGGCTGGTGGACCGCATGCTGGTCCTCTTCCCCTTCGAGGTGGACTTCTACCGCGGCCACGGCGTGGAGGTGGTCCACGTCGGCCACCCGCTGGTGGACGAGGTGCCCGCGCTGCCGCAGCGCTGGGAGCGCGGCGAGCCCGAGGGCGAGCCGTACCGGGTGGCCCTGCTGCCCGGCTCGCGCCTGAGCGAGGTGGAGGCCCTCCTGCCGTCGCTCCTGGAGAGCGTTCGCCTGCTCGCCGACGAGCTGCCGATCGAAGCCCATATCATCAGGGCGCCCACGATCCCCCGGGAGATCCTGGAGGAGGCGGTGGCGCTCTCCGGGCTGCCGGTGCGGATCGTCGACGAGGACCGCTTCGCCGCCGTCGCGGATTCCCACGTCGCCATCTGCGCCTCGGGAACGGCCACGCTGGAGGTGGGGCTGCTGGGCACGCCCATGGTGATGGTCTACCGTCTCGCGCCGTGGACCTACGCCATGGCGAAGCTCCTGGTGCGGCTGCCCTACGTGAGCCTGGTCAACCTGGTCCTCGACCGCAAGGTCGTGCCCGAGCTGCTCCAGGGGGGCGCCCACCCGGAGCGGATCGCCGTCGAGGCCGAGCGGCTGCTGACCAACGCCGGGGCCCGCGACGTGATGCGGAACGCTCTCGCGGAGGTGCGCGGCCGGCTGGGGAAGGGCGGGGCCAGCGGCCGGGCGGCCGACGAGGTGGCGGCCACGCTCGCGGACATTCTGGAGGCGTCGCGGAATTGAAGAAACCGAAGCTGGAGATGTCCTCGTTCTTCTGGCGCTACCTGCGCGGCTACGCCGGCTGGGCGATTCTGGCCGCGGCCGGCATCCTCGTCTACGCCGCCGCCACGGCCGGCGCCGCGGCCCTCATCAAGCCCATCTTCAGCGAGGTGCTGCTGGCGGGGGACCGCGGCGTCCCCGGTCCCCTGGGCGGCCTGACCTCCGCCGCTCCCGCGCAGGCGAAGGAGGAGCGCCCGGAGGAAGGCCTGCTGGCGGACCTCAAGAAGCGCTTCGACGTCGCCCACCAGATCGACCGCACCTACGAGTCCGTCAAGCGGCGGCTCGGAGTGAACCAGGGCAACGTGGTCTACTTCGTGCCCTTCCTGTTCGTCGTCATCTTCCTGCTGCGGAGCCTCTCCGACTTCACCTCCGGCTACGCCTTCCAGCACATCGGCCTGGGGGTGACGACGGACATCCGCAACGACCTCTACCGCCGCATCCTGGAACAGTCGAGCCGCTTCCACGCCGACCACCCGTCGGGCGAGCTGGTGGCGCGGGTGATCAACGACGTGGCGCTGATGCAGAACGCGGTCTCCAACCGCCTGCTGGACCTCTTCCAGCAGTCGTTCACCCTGGTGGCGCTGCTGGCCCTGCTGCTCTCCACCAACTTCCGGCTGGCGCTGATCTCGCTGGTGGCCGCGCCGCTGCTGGTCTACCCGATCGTGCGCTTCGGCAAGGGGATGCGCCGCACGAGCCACCGCAGCCAGGAGCGCATGGCCGACCTGGCGAGCCTGATGGCCGAGGGGGTGCGGGGGCACCGGGTGGTGAAGGCCTTCGGCATGGAGGAGTTCGAGCACCGCCGGTTCCGCGAGGCCACGCGCCGGCACCTGCGGGTGAATCTGCGGGCGCAGATGCTGGCCCACGGCTCCGGCCCGGTGGTCGAATCCCTGGCCGTGCTGGGCGCCGCCGCCCTGCTGATCTACGCCGGCAAGAGCATCCGCGCCGGGCAGCTCTCCGCGCCCGAGCTGGTGCAGTTCCTCACCACGCTGCTGATGCTCTATGACCCCATCCGCAAGCTCAACAAGGTCAACCTGATCCTGCAGGAGGCCATGGCCTCGGGGCAGCGGGTGTCGCGGCTGATGGAGATCCCGAACGACATCCAGGACCGGCCCGGGGCGCGGGAGATCGATGTCGTCCACGAGGGGATCGCCTTCGAGCGCGTCTCCTTCGCCTACGAGGACCGGCCCGCGCTGTGGGACGTCAGCCTCTCCATCCGGGCCGGCGAGATCGTGGCCCTGGTGGGGCCCTCCGGGGCCGGCAAGTCGACGCTGGTGAACCTGCTGCCGCGCTTCTTCGATCCGGACTCAGGGAGGCTGGCCATCGACGGCGTCGATCTCCGGGACCTGAAGCTAGACAGCCTGCGCGCCCTGATCGGCATCGTCACCCAGGACACGGTGCTGTTCAACGACTCGATCCGCAACAACATCGCCTACGGACGCTCCGACCTGCCTCTGGAGCGGGTGCGGGAGGCCGCGGCGGCGGCATACGCGGACGAGTTCATCATGGAGCTCCCGCAGGGATACGACACCGTGATCGGCGAAGCGGGGCTGCGCCTGTCGGGCGGCCAGCGGCAGCGGCTGGCCATCGCCCGGGCGCTGCTGAAGAACGCGCCCATCCTGATCCTCGACGAGGCCACTTCGCACCTGGACAGCCAGTCCGAGTCGCTGGTCCAGAAGGCCCTCTACAACCTCATGCAGGGTCGGACGACGCTGGTCATCGCCCATCGCCTCTCGACCGTCACCCGGGCGGACCGCATCGTGGTCATGGAGGCGGGCCGGATCGTCGAGAAGGGGACCCACGGCGAGCTGCTGGCCCTCGGCGGCTCGTACAAGCGTCTGTTCGACCTTCAGTTCCGGGTGTGAACGCCGCGCTGATCTCCTTCCTCGCCGCCAACCTCATCCGGGGGTTGCGGGCGACCGTGAAGCTGCGGCATCACGGGGACGAGAGGATGCGGGAGTGGGAGCGGAAGGAGGAGCATTTCATCCTCGCCTTCTGGCACCGGCACCTGCTGCTGATGCCTTACTCCTATCGGGGGAAGCGGATCTCGGTGCTGGTCAGCCAGAGCCAGGACGGCGAGCTGATCGCGCGCACGGTGGCCCGGCTGGGGATCGACTCCAGCCGCGGCTCCAGCAGCCGGGGTGGAGCGGCGGGGATGCGCTCCATCCTGCGCAAGGCCGCCGAAGGCTGGGACATCGCCTTCACGCCGGACGGCCCGAGAGGGCCGCTGCGGGAGGTCCAGCCCGGGGTGATCCTGGCCGCGGCGGCCACTGGTCTGCCGATCCAGCCCGTGGCCCTGGCCGCGACACGCAAGAAAGAGCTGCGCTCCTGGGACCGCTTCGTGGTCCCGAAGCCGTTCTCGACCGTGCACTTCGTATATGGTGAGCCCCTGACGGTGGAGCGCCGGGGTGATCTGGAGGTGGCCGCCGCGGAGCTGAAGCGGCGGCTGGACGCGGCGGAGGGGGAGGCGGAGCGGCATGCTACCATTTGAGGCGGAGGAACGGACATGGACATCACCCTCAAGCTTCCAGATGACATTGTCGAGAGGCTGCAGGCACACTGGAAGGATCTCCCTCGGCGCGCCGTGGAATCGCTCGCCATCGAGTCCTACAAGGCCGGGGTGCTGACCTCCTACGAGGTCCAGAGGATGCTTGGGCTGTCATCCCGATGGGCTACGGATGAATTCCTGAAGAAGGCCGGCGCTTACCTGGATTACACCGAAGAGGATCTCAAGCAGGATATCGAGACGTTTCGCAGGCTCTCAGCCCGGTGACGGTCGTCTCCGATACATCCCCGCTTCGCTACCTGCTCTGGCTCGGGCACATCGAGCTGTTGCCCGCCTTGTTCGAACGGGTCACGATTCCCGGCACAGTAGCCGATGAGCTTGGACATCCCAACGCCAGCTTCGCGGTCCGGACGTGGATCGCCGATCCACCTCCGTGGCTGGAGATCGTTGCTCGAACACGGAAGGCTGCCGATGGCTTGAGCCGGCTGGATCCAGGCGAGAGGGATGCCATTCTCCTTGCAGAGGAGCTGCGAGCGGACCTTCTGATCGTAGATGACCGTAGAGGGCGGGATGCGGCGAGGAGCCGGGGAATAGAGATCATGGGATTGATCGGAGTCCTGGATCGAGCCGCAGACAGAGGATTGATCTCAGTACCTGATACTGTCGAACGCTTGGGGGAGACTAATTTCCGGGTACACCCCCGATTGTTGAAAGAGTTGCTCGATCGGCACAAGCCGAAGTGAGGAAACACCATGCGAAGCATGACCGGGTACGGGGAAGCGTCGGGAGAGAACGCCCGGCATGGGATCACGGTGAGCCTGCGGGCGGTCAACCACCGTTTCCTGGACCTTCAGCTCCGGCTGCCGGAGGAGCTGCGGGGGAGCGAGGCGGCGCTGCGGGACGTCATCGGGCAGGAGGCGAGCCGCGGACGGATCGAGGTGCGGGTCGAGGTGCGGTCGGTCCTGGAGCGGAAGGCCAGCGTCAAGGTGAACCTGGGCGTGATCCGCGAGGCGCACGGGGCCGTCCACCAGCTCGTCGAGGGCGGGCTGATCGAGCGCGGCCTCGGGGCCGGCGACCTGCTGCGCCTCCCAGAAGCCTTCCGGGTGGAGCTCGAGGCCGAGGAGTGGACCGAGGAGGACGAAGAGCTGCTCCAGAAGGTGGGCCGGCAGGCCGTGGCCCAGCTCGTCGCCTCCCGCGAATCCGAGGGGGCCAACCTCACCGCCATCCTGGAGGAGAAGCTCCGGGCCGTCGGCGAGGTCGTGGCGCGGCTCGACGCCCTGCGCGGCCCGGTGCGGGAGGAGATCGCGGCCGCCCTCCAGAAGCGCCTCTCCGAGCTGCTCGGCAAGCAGCCCGTCGACGAAGGGCGGATCGCCCAGGAGGCCGCCGTCCTGGTGGACCGCAGCGACGTCAGCGAGGAGATCGACCGCCTGCGCTCCCACCTCGACCACTTCCGCGCCGTCACCCGCGAGTCCGGCGGCGCGGGCAAGCGGCTCGACTTCCTGACCCAGGAGATCTTCCGCGAGCTCAACACGCTCGGAGCCAAGTGCCGCAACGCCGAGATGACCCGCGCCGTGCTGGACGCCAAGGTCCTCTGCGAGCAGATCCGCGAACAGGTGCAGAACGTTGAGTAGTGATACGATACCGGCTTCGGCTGCACCTCCCCGACATCTCTTGAGCGAATTGGTTCATCCCGGAGAGCTGTTCATCGTGTCCGCCCCCTCGGGCACGGGGAAGACTACGCTCATCAGCCATCTTCTCCCGCAAGGCGTCCCGCGCCTCGACAGGCTGGCGTTCTCCGTCAGCTACACCACCCGCAGGCCCCGCCAGGGGGAGGTCGACGGCAAGGACTACCACTTCGTCGACCACGAGACGTTCCTGTCGATGATCTCCGCCACCGCCTTCCTGGAATGGGCGGAGGTCCACGGCAACTACTACGGAACGGCGATTTCGGAGGTCTTTCCGCGCCTGGAGCGGGGGATCGACGTCCTGCTGGACATCGACGTCCAGGGGGCCGAGCGGGTTCTCGCCAAGAGACCGGAGGCGCACGGCATCTTCATCATGCCCCCCAGCTACGAGGATCTGGAGGAGAGGCTGCACAAGCGGGGGCTCGACGATCCGCACGTGATCGCCGCGCGTCTGGCCGTGTCCCAGCAGGAGATGGCCCGTTACGAACGGTATCAATATGTTATCATCAATGACGATGCCCGCCGGGCGAGCGATGTCCTTGCGTCGATCATCCTGGAAAAACGCCACCGGCGGGAGCGCATGCAGGCTCGGGTGCAGGAGATCCTGCGCGACTTCGAGGCCCGCAGCTCAACCCCTTCAGCCTGAATGAAATGACCGGCGGCGATCCGGACGTCGCCAAGGAGAACGCTTCCCATGGATGAGAAGGCACCGACGATGGACAGCAAGTTCCGGCGCGTGCTCGTGGCCGCCGGCCGGGCCGAGCAGCTCATGCGGGGTGCCCGCCCCAAGGTGGACGCCGGCAAGCGCAAGCCGACCCGCGTCGCGCTGGAAGAGGTCGATCACAAGCTGATCGAGTGGGGCTACGGTCCGCCGCCGCAGCCCGAGGGCGAGGAGACCGGGGCGGAGGCCGCGGCCGAGGAGCCGCAGCCGGCCGAGGTCCACTGATCTCCCACTGATCCCAACCGTCCCACACCATGAGCCGCCGCTTGCGAGTCCTGCTGGGAGTGAGCGGCGGCATCGCCGCCTACAAATCCGCCGAGCTGGTGCGCCGCCTGCGCGGGCGCGGTCACGAGGTGCGCTGCGCCCTCACCCGCAGCGCCGTCTCCTTCGTGACGCCGCTGACCCTGGAGGTGCTCACCGGGCACGCCGTGTACCAGGAGGAGTACCTGACGCCGACCGGCTCGGGGGAGGAGTCGCACATCACGGCCGCAACGTGGGCCGAGGTGCTGTGCGTGGCGCCGGCCACCACGAACGTCCTGGCCCGCCTGGCCCTGGGGCTCGGCGACGACTTCCTCACCACCACGGCCCTGGCGTTCGCCGGGCCGGTGGTGGTCGCGCCCGCCATGCACTCCGTGATGTGGGGCCAGGAGGCGACGCGCCAGCACGTCGAGACCCTGAAGCGGCGGGGGGTCTGGCTCGCGGGTCCCGTGGAGGGTCCCCTGGCTTCGGGGGAGGTGGGGATCGGGCGGATGGCCGAGCCGGAGGAGATCGCCGCGATGGTGGAGGCCGCGGCGGGGACGGGACCGCTGGCGGGCCGCGTCGTGCTGGTCACGGCGGGTCCCACGCACGAGCCCATCGATCCTGTCCGCTTCGTGGGCAACCGCTCCAGCGGGCGCATGGGTTTCGCCCTGGCCGCCGAGGCCGCGCGGCGGGGCGCCAAGGTGGTTCTGGTGGCCGGTCCCGTCGCCCTGGCGACGCCGCCGGGAGTGCGGCGGGTGGACGTGGTCACGGCCCGCGAGATGGAGCGCGCCGTCCACGAGCACGCGCCGGGGGCGGACCTGGTCATCATGGCGGCGGCGGTGGCGGACTTCCGGCCGCGCCAGACGGCGGCGAGCAAGATCAAGAAGGAGCGTGGCGGCCTGGCGGCCCTGGAGATGGAAGAGAACCCGGACATCCTCGGCGGCCTGCGCGCCGTGGCGCCCGGGGCCGTGCTGGTGGGGTTCGCCGCCGAGACCGAGGACCTGGAGCGCAACGCCCGCGCCAAGCTGGAGAGGAAGGGCGCGGACTTCCTCGTGGCCAACGACGTCTCCCGTTCCGACATCGCCTTCGAGAGCGCGGAGAACGAGGTCACGGTCTTCCGCCGGGAAGGCCCGCCGGTCTTCCTCGCGCGCCGCCCCAAATCCGAGCTGGCGGCTTCGCTCTTCGACCTGTTCGCGGCTACACTCTCCAGCCGTGAGCACACTACGGCCAGCCCTCGCTGACCTCCTCGCCTACCTGGGCGAGATGGGTTACGGCGATCTCTACCTGAATCCTCCCCGCCGCGCCGCGTCCCTGCATCCGTCGGTCCATACAGAGCCGCCGCCGGCCGCCATCGCTCCTCCTCCAGCGCCGCTGGACGGAGAGGCCGCGGTCCGGGCGGCCGAGCTGAACGCGCTGGCCGCGACGGCGGCCGCCTGCACCCGCTGCCGGCTGGCGGAGGGGCGGCACAAGGTGGTCTTCGGCTGCGGCAACCCGAGCGCCGAGCTGATGTTCGTGGGCGAGGGGCCGGGGGCCGACGAGGACCGGCAGGGACTGCCGTTCGTGGGCGCGGCCGGCGAGCTGCTGACGCGCATCATCCAGGCCATCGAGATGACGCGCGAGCAGGTCTACATCGCCAACGTGGTGAAGTGCCGCCCCCCCGGCAACCGCGACCCGCAGCCGGACGAGGTCGCCGCCTGCCGCGGCTATCTGGAGAAACAGATCGCCCTCGTCCGTCCCAAGATCCTGGTGGCGCTGGGGAAGGTGGCGGCCCAGACCCTCCTCGGCAACGACGCGCCGATCGGCCGCATGCGCGGGCAGTGGCACCAGGTCCAGGGCATCCCGACGATGGTGACCTACCACCCCGCCGCGCTGCTCCGGAACCCCGCGCTGAAACGGCCCACCTGGGAGGACATTCAGCAGGTGCGCGACCACCTTCGTGAGCTGTCTCAAAACGCCTGATTTCGAACCGGCTATAAGCTGGACAGCTCTTTAGAAGAGTGTTACGTTGATACCACACCGAGATCATTTCTTTGGTCCGAATGCTCACTCCGGAACCGACCGAGAACGCCCGCTCCTTCGAGGAGTTCCTCAAGGACGTCGAGCCCAAGCTCAAGCGTCTGCTGGCGACCTATAGGATTCCCTGTGAGGACGTCGAGGACATCCTCCAGAACTCCCTCCTGGCGCTGCTGTATCAGTGGGAGCGGGTGCACGATCCGGAGAGCTGGCTGTTCGGCACGGTGAAGCGGCACTGCCTGATGTACTGGCGCACGAACCGGCGGCGGATCTACTCGGCGGTGGACGCCATGGTCCTGGAGTGGCTGTCGCAGCCGGTCGCTCCCGACCAGGAGCGCGCCGATCAACTGTTCGACCTGGAGAGGCTGATCGACCGGTTGCCGGTGCGCTGTCGCACGTTGCTGCGGCTGCGGTTCCGGCTCGGGTACGAGCCGGGAGAGGTGGCTGAAAAGCTGGGCTATCGCGCTTCGAGCATCGGCAAGGTTACGAACCGGTGCCTGACGGCGCTCTCCAAAGCGTTGCTGGCCTCTAGCCCGGTCGACGATTCGCCGGGACTAAAACCCCAGGTTCGCACGTTCTCCCGGCGATAGGAAGGCGCGGCCCGTAAGGGCCGCTGAAAGTTGTATCGAGAGATGTCCGAGTCGTCCCATTTTCTCCCCCAGGCCGAGCGGTTGTTGCGTGGCATCGCCGCCGCCGAGTCCCCTCTCATCCAGCTCTGGGGCTGGCCGGGGAGCGGCAAGATGGCCGTTCTCCAGGAGATCCTGGTCCGTTGCGGCTCCCACGCCCTGGCCTTGCCGCTGGCCTCCGTGGCGTCCGAAGCGGCGCTGCGCGAAGCATTGGAGGCGGCCTACGATCTGGGCGTCAAGTGGCTCGTGGCCACCGGCGGGCCGGCGGGAGACCGTCTGGCCGAAGCCGAGCGCTGGCTGCGGCCGGGGCAGCGCCTGGTCTTCGCCGCGGACCGGCGGAGCCCGGGCGCCCTCCGCCGCGGCCTGATCTCCCCGCAGGAGCTGCTGCTCACAGACCGGGAGCTGGCCGCCCTGTGGGCGGACCTGACCGGCGGCGGGCTCTCTCCCGACGAAGCCCACTCGCTGCTGGAAGCGTCCGACGGCTGGTACCGCCCGCTTCGCCTGGCCATCGAGGCCTCGGGAGGGGCGGGGTTCGAGTCCGCGGATACGGAGGACCTCCTGGAGATCCCCGCGGTGCGCCTCTTCCTGCGCCACGAGGTCGTGGACGCCCTGCCGGAGCCCGAGCGGAACCTCCTCTACGAGGCGCCGGAGGAGCGCCCGTCGAGAGGCGGGGAAGGGGAGGAGGCCTGGCGTCTGCTCGACTCTCTCGGCCTGTGGGTGGAAGGCCCGGACCGGGACCGCATGCCGCGCCTCCTGACCACCTTCCTGGACCGGGAACGCCGCCGGCGCGGTCCCTCCGTCCCCGCCGTGGCGCCGCGGTGGCCGAAGCCCGTCGAGAGGCCGTCCGCCGCCGTCCGTCCCGCGTACGTGCTCTGCCTTCTGGGCAGCCCGGTGGCCCGGCAGCGCGGCGAAGCGGGGGAGCACGACCTCGACTGCCGCCTCCGGCGGTCGTTCCAGGTCCTCGCCTACCTGGCTTCGTCGCCGGAGATGGAAGCCGGCCGCGAGGAGCTCATCGAGGCCATCTGGCCCATCGAGGGCGAGCGCACGATCGAACGGAACTTCCATCCCACCCTCAGCCACCTCCGCCGTTCCCTGGAGGCCGGCCGCAAGCTCGAGGACCGTCCCGCGCCCCTGCTGTTCCGCAACGGCGTCTACCGGCTCAACCCCGAGGTCGAGTGGAACGTCGACGTGCGGGAGCTCGCCCGTCTGGCGGACGAGGGGAAGGACCGCTTCGAGCGGGGCGAGCTCGAAGGGGCGGCCGAGGCCTGGCAGAAGGCCTGGAAGCTCTACCGCGGCCCCTTCCTCCAGGGCTACTACGAGGGTTGGGTCGCCGCCCGCCGCGAGACCTGGCAGCGCGTCTATCTGGACCTGCTGCGGGACCTGGGGGGGGTCTACCTGCAACTCGGCCGCAGCGGCGAGGCCATGGACGCCTACCGGACCATCCTCGTCGAGGACCAGCTCCAGGAGCGGATCCACCTCGCCGTGATGAAGCTCTACGCCCAGCAGGGCCGGCGCGACCTGGTGCGGCGGCAGTACGACCGGCTCTGCAACCTCCTGCTGGAGGAGCTGGGGGTGTCGCCCGATGCCAATACGACGAAGGAGTATCACCGGCTGATGGCCTGACGGGCATTGATGCCCGGGCCGGCTTCTGCTAGCGTGACGCTCGTTTCGAGAGCCCCGCGAGCGTAGACCCTTTCCGCGTCTCTTCCGTAGAAGATCGTCGAATGACACTCCGAGCCCTGCGTGATGCCTGCCTCCGTGGCTTTCTGTACGGCTCCCTCGTCTACGGCGCGGTCCTCGCGGCGATCCACCTGGTCCACAACCAGGTCGGCTCGGTGACGGACGCCCTGATCGTCTTCGCCGCCTTCGGGCTGCTCTACGGCCTCTGGGCCGCCGTCCTCTTCGGGCTGGCCCGCCTCGCCGCCGGGTTCTTCGCGCGCCCCGACGACCGGGAGCGCCGCGGCCTCTTCTGGGGGCTGCTGGCCTTCAACCTGGTGTTCTGGGAGCTCTTCTTCCTCTACGGCCTGACGTACGACGAGGCGCCTCTCGGGCCGTCCGCGGCCTGGGGCATGGCCGGGGTCCTGATCGTCCTCGCGCTGCTGTTCGCGGTGGCGGTCGTCGCCGCGTCCTGGGCCCTGGCCCGCTTCACCGAGAGGCTGCGGGACCGGCGGCGCCTGGCCGGCGCCGTGGCGGCCCTGGCCGTGGTGGCGCTGCTGGTCAACGCCGCCGAGCCCCTGTCCCTGGAGCCGCCCGCCGCCGGGGAGATGGCGCCGCCGGCGATCCAGGTGGCCGACACCGGGCTCAAGGTGGTGTTCGTGGGCCTCGACGGCGCCGACTGGCGGGTCATCCAGCCGTTGATGGAGAAGGGCGAGCTACCCACTTTCGCCGCCATGATGAAGCAAGGCGCCAGCGGCGATCTCGGCTCCATCCACGACTCCAACTCGGCCGTCATCTGGGCCTCGATCTACACCGGCGTGACGCCGGACCGGCACGGCGTCCAGGACTTCTACCGCATCTCGCTGCCGGGAATGAAGACGGGCCTCTACCCGGTCCACCGCACCTACTTCAAGGAGCTGGCCGACCTGACGGCGCCGCTGGGCCTCGCGCGGCAGGTTCCGGTGGACCGCTTCTCCATGAAGACGCCGCCCGTCTGGGAGGTGGTGGACCGTGCCGGGCTCACCACCGGCGTGGTGGACGGCTACTTCTACTCGTTCCCGGCCCTGCGTCCGTCCCGCCCGGAGAGCTGGTTCTTCACCTACGGCCTCGACCTGCTGGCCGAGCGCGCCTCGCCGCGCGCCGAGCTGTTCGTGCAGCCGAAGCAGCTCTTCCGGGAAGTCCGCCCGCTGCTCGCGGGCGGCGACTTCTACTGGCAGTCCGCCACGCTCTTCGAGATGCTGGCCAAACGGCCGCAGCCCCGGTTCATCAACTTCTACACCCACGAGCCGGACAGCGCCCAGCACTTCTACTGGAAGTGGTGGGAGCCGGAGCGCTACTTCGGGGTCACCGCGCAGGGGCTGAAGGAGAACGCGGAGCGCATCCCCAAGGTCCACCGCGACTTCGACGCCTTCCTCGCCCGCCTGCGGAAGCAGGTCGGCCCGGAGACCGTGATCGTCGTCGCCTCGGACCACGGCCACAGCCCGACCATCGTCCACAGCCTCTACACCCAGCACCGGCACGGCCCGCCGGGCATCGTGCTGATGCAGGGCGGGCCGGTGAAGCCAGGGGCCGTCCTGCGGGGGGCGGACGTCTACGATCTCTATCCGACCCTCCTCTATCTGCTCGGCCTGCCCGTGCCTCGGGACGCCGAGGGGAAGGTCCTGCTCGAAGCCCTGGATCCGGCCTTCGTCCGCGCTCATCCCGTGCGCGAGGTGCCGTCCTACGCCGGGCTCGGCCTCTCGCCGGGGATTCCCGGCGCCTCCCGCGACGGCGAGATGAACGACGCCGAGATCGAGAAGCTGAAAGCGCTCGGCTACATCTTCTAGAATCAGCGCGGAAAACCCCGCGAAGGAGTCCTCATGAGCTCGAAGCGCGACATGCCGGTGGTGATCCTCTGCGGAGGCAAGGGCACCCGGCTGCGCGAGGAGACCGAATACCGGCCCAAGCCCATGGTGGAGATCGGCCCGCAGCCGATCCTCTGGCACATCATGAAGATCTACGGCGCCCACGGCCTGGACCGGTTCGTCCTCTGCCTCGGCTATAAGGGCTGGGAGATCAAGCAGTACTTCCTCCGCTACAAGGAGATGCACTGCGATTTCACCCTCTCCATGGACGGCTCGCGGCCGCTGGAGATCCACAACCGGGACGGCTATGAAAACTGGCGGGTGACCTGCGCCGAGACCGGCGCCGAGACGGCCACCGGCGCGCGCCTGCGGATGGTGAAGAGCTACATCGACGCCCCCACCTTCTGCTTCACCTACGGCGACGCGGTCGGCAACGTGGACATCGACAAGCTCCTGGAGTTCCACTGGGACCAGGGGCGCGTCGCCACCGTGACCGGCGTGCATCCCACCTCCCGCTACGGCGAGATGCGGGTGGACGGCGCGAAGGTGACCGAGTTCGACGAGAAGCCGACCATGGTCGAGGGCGTGGTGAGCGGCGGCTTCTTCGTCTTCCAGCGCGAGGTCTTCGACTACCTCGACGACGACCCCGACCTCTTCCTGGAGCAGAAGCCCCTGCGCAACCTGGCCCGCGACGGCCAGCTCTCGGTCTATCTGCACGAGGGCTTCTGGCATCCCATGGACACCTACCGCGACTACCTCCACCTGAACGACCTGTGGAAACGGGGAGATACGCCCTGGAAGATCTGGTGAGCCGTCCCGGCCTCTCCTGCCGCTTCTGCGGCGCCCCGCTCTCCCACGTCTTCGTGGACCTCGGCGTCTCGCCCCTGGCCAACTCCTATCTGGAGCCGGCGGACCTGGGCAAGGCGGAGCCGTTCTATCCCCTCACCGTCTACGTCTGCGACCGCTGCTTCCTGGTGCAGCTCCCCGAGGAGGAGCGGCCGGAGGCGATCTTCTCGGACTACGCCTACTTCTCCTCCTACTCCGAGAGCTGGCTGCGCCACGCCGAGACCTACGCCCGACGGATGATCGAGCGCTTCGGCTTCGGGCCGGACCACCAGGTGGTGGAGGTGGCGAGCAACGACGGCTACCTCCTGCGCTGGTTCAAGGAGCGGGGCGTCCCCGTGCTGGGCATCGAGCCCGCCGCCAACGTTGCCGAGGCCGCGAAGGCCGCCGGCATCCCGACCGAGGTGAGGTTCTTCGGCGAAGCCGCCGCCCGCGAGCTGGCGGCGCGGGGCACGCGGGCTGACCTCCTGGTGGGGAACAACGTCCTGGCCCACGTGCCGGGCCTCAACGACTTCGTGACGGGCCTGAAGATCCTCCTCGCCCCCGCGGGCGTGCTGACCATGGAGTTCCCCCATCTCCTCCGGCTGATGGACGAGGATCAGTTCGACACCATCTATCACGAGCACTACTCGTACTTCTCCTTCGCCACCGTCCGCAAGGTCTTCGCGGCCCACGGCCTGACCCTGTTCGACGTCGAGGAGCTGCCCACCCATGGCGGCTCGCTGCGCATCTACGCCCGGCACGACGAGGACGATTCGAAGCCGGTGGGGGAGCGAGTGGGCGAGTTGCTCGCGCGGGAGGAGGCCGCGGGCTTCTCGCGGCTGGAGACCTATCAGACCTTCGACGAGCGGGTCCGCCGGGTCAAGCGCGGCCTGCTGCGCTTCCTGATCCAGGCGCGGGAGGATGGGAAGACGGTCGCCGCCTACGGCGCTCCGGCCAAGGGCAACACGCTCCTCAACTACTGCGGCGTCCGCGCCGACTTCGTGGACTACACGGTAGACCGCAGCCCGCACAAGCAGGGCCGCTTCCTGCCGGGCACGCGCATCCCCATCCACGGGCCGGACCGCCTGCGCGAGACCCGCCCGGACTACGTGCTGATCCTGCCCTGGAATCTCAAGGAGGAGATCATGGAGCAGATGGCGGACGTCCGCTCCTGGGGGGGCCGCTTCGTGGTGGCCATCCCGGAGGTCCGGGTGCTCGAATGATCTTCCGCGAGACCCCGCTCCCCGGCGCCTGGGTTCTGGAACCCGAGCGGTTCGCGGACGAGCGGGGCTTCTTCGCCCGCACGTACTGCCGCCGCGACTTCGCGGAGCGGGGGCTCGATCCCGACATCGCTCAGTGCAGCGTCTCCTACAATCACCGCAGGGGGACGCTCCGGGGCCTGCATTTCCAGGTCGCGCCGCACGAGGAGGTCAAGCTGGTGCGGGTGACGCGGGGAGCCATCTGGGACGTGATCGTGGACGTGCGGCCGGACTCTGCCACCTTCAGAAAGCATTTCGCGGTGATCCTGTCGGCGGAGGCGGGGAACGCGTTGTACATTCCCAAGGGGATGGCGCACGGATTCCAGACGCTGGAGGATACGACGGAGGTCTTCTATCAGATCTCCGCGTTCTACGCGCCCGAGGCGGCGCGGGGGTACCGCTGGGACGATCCGAGCTTCGCGATTCCCTGGCCCGAGCCGCCGTCCGTGATCTCCGAAAAAGATCGCCATCTCCCGTTTTTCTCCCCCTCTCCCGGGGAGGGGGCTGGGAAGGCGGGAGAGGGGGTCGGGGGGTGAGGGTCTCGGAGGAGATGCACCGCTTCTTGGCGGGGCTCTATCCCATCTGCCGCAGCATCACGGGCGACGGCGTCCGCCGCACGCTCGCCGCCATCCGCGAGCGCATCCCCCTGGAGATCCACGAAGTCCCCTCCGGTACACAGGTCTTCGACTGGACCGTCCCCCGCGAGTGGAACATCCGCGACGCGTGGATCAAGGACCCGACCGGCCGCAAGGTCGTGGATTTCCAGGAGCACAACCTGCACGTTCTCAACTACAGCGTGCCGGTCCACGAGAAGCTCCCGCTGGAGGAGCTGCGGAAGCGGCTCTTCACGCTGCCGGACAAGCCCGATCTGATTCCCTACCGCACGTCTTACTATAAGGAGGCCTGGGGGTTCTGCCTGCGCCAGCGCACCCTGGAAGAGCTGCCCGACGGCGAGTACGAGATCTTCATCGACTCCACGCTCGAAGACGGATCGCTGACCTACGGCGAATGCTTCCTGCCGGGCGAGTCGGAACGCGAGATCCTGCTTTCCACGCACGTCTGCCATCCCTCGCTCTGCAATGACAACCTTTCCGGGATCGCGGTGATGACGTGGCTGGCGGCGGAGATCCAGAAGCGCCCGCGGCGGTACTCCTACCGATTCCTTTTCATTCCGGGCACGATCGGATCGATCACGTGGCTGGCCCGTAACGAGGACAAAGTCAGTAACGTTGCCCATGGCCTCGTCGCCGCCAATCTCGGCAAGGGCGGATTCCATTACAAGAAGAGCCGGCGGGGGAACGCGGAGATCGACCGCGCCGTGCTGGCGGTCCTCCAGGGATCGGGGGATGTAGAAGAGTTCGTCCCCTTCGGTTACGACGAGCGGCAGTACTGCTCGCCCGGCTTCAATCTGCCGGTGGGCTCGCTGACGCGCACGCCCTACGGCCGCTATCCCGAGTACCACACCTCGGCGGACAACCTGGACCTGGTCGCTCCCGAGGCCCTGGAAGGATCGCTCGCTACATATCTGGCGGTGATGGACGTGCTCGAAGGCAACCGGCGCTACGAGAACCTGAACCCGAAGTGCGAGCCCCAACTCGGCCGCCGGGGGTTGTACAGAAACATCGGCGGCGACGACGCCGGCCGCGCCCGCGAGCTCGCACTGCTGTGGACCCTCAACTTCTCGGACGGCGAACATTCCCTTCTGGACATTGCCGAACGGTCCGGGATGAGCTTCGCGGCCATCCGGGATGCGGCGGATGCGTTGCTGGAGGTGGGACTTCTGCGGGAGAGAACGACATGAACAAGATCTTCCGGGGCATGGTCGCGGTGATCACGGGCGCCAGCGGCGGGATCGGCGAGGCGATCGCCCTGGAGCTGGCCCGGCAAGGGACGCGGCTCGTGCTCGCCGGAAGGAGCCAGGAGAAGCTCGATCTGGTGGCCGAGCATGCCCGCGATCTTTCGCCCAGGGTCGAGATCTTCACGGGGGATCTCGCGGAAGACGATCAGGTGCAGGCCCTGGCGGACCGGGCTCTCTCCGTCTTCGGAGGTGTGGACATCCTGGTCCACAGCATCGGCCTCTTCCTCGGCGGGCCCTTCGAGTCGCCCATCGACGTCCTCGACCGCCAGTACCGGATCAACGCCCGGGCGCCGTATCTGCTGACGCAGAAGCTCCTGCCGTCCCTGATCGCCCGCCAGGGGCAGGTCGTCTTCGTCAACTCCAGCGCCGGCTTTCACCCCGCCAAGTCCGGCTGGGTGGCCTACTCGGCCTCCAAGCACGCCCTCCGCGCCGTCGCCGAAGGCCTGCGGGACGAGGTGAACAAGAAGGGCGTGCGGGTGATGACCGTCTTCCCCGGCCGCACCGCCACGCCGATGCAGGAGGAGGTCCATCGCTACGAGGGCAAGGACTACGACCCCGGGCGCTTCCTCCAACCCGACGATGTGGCTTCGACCGTGGTGAACGCGCTGGCGCTGCCGCGCACGGCGGAGGTTACGGATCTACAGATCCGGCCCATGCGGGGGTAGTTGCCGACCACGACGCACCGGGATATGGTATTCTTCGAGGGAGCCGCGGGGCGTCTTGGAGGAGAACATTGCGGATGCTCAAACCTTCAGCAGCCTACACAGACGACACGGAGAGGAGATTGGCTGAGCTGACCTCCCCGGAAGCCATGAGGCGCCAGCGCGAAGCTTTGGCACGGCTCCGAGCCTCCATGACTACACCTGCCACAGAGGAGGAGACTCTGGAGTGGCGGGAGTTCATGAAGGATCTGGAGACCAAGCGGCCTACCTTCCGCTGAGCCATGCTTCTCCTCCTGCTCGACAGCAACATCCTCGGACGAATGGTTCGTCCAGAAATCGAAGAAAACAGACCCGTCGTGTCTGCCCTGATCCGCTTGGGAGACATGGGATTCCGGATCCTGGTCCCCGAGATCATCGATTACGAGTTGCGACGCAAGCTCCTGCATCTGGCCTTTCATCCCCGTCAGCCTAGAAGGTGGGCTAAAGTCGCCTTGGATCACCTCGAGGGGCTTGGGGCGGCCGGTTACGTTGCACTGACGACAGACACGCTCAGACTCGCCGCTGAGCTTTGGGCGGACTCCCGAGCCCAGGGCCAATCGAGGGATCACGAGGACGGCTTGGATGTCGACGTCATCCTCGCCGCTCAGGCCCGTCAGAATGGGGCGTACATCGTCACCTCAAACGAAAAGCACTTCCAGGGGATGGCACCGATCTTCGACTGGCGACCCTACCAGCCCTGACCGCCTCGCCAGAGATGAAGGAAAACAGGTTTCCTGAAGGGTGGGACGAGGAGCGGGTCCGTGAAGTCTTGGAGTACTACGAAAACCAGACGGACGAAGAAGCCGCCGCTGAAGACGAGGCTGCTTTCGGGAGCGACTCCGAGGCGCCTACTCCCCCAGATCCGTCCGCACACTGACATCGATCCCCGACTTGCACAGCACCCGGCTGCCGCTGGGGATGTTCCGCGCCACGATGGCGTTGACGCCGATGAAGACGTCGTCGCCCACGGTGATCTCCCCGATCACCTTGGCGCCCGCGCCGATGAACACGTTGTCCCCGATCACCGGCATCTTCTCGACCGTGCCCGGGCTCGGCGATCCGATGGTCACCTGGTGGAGGAGGAGCGCGTTGCGGCCGATGCGCGCGTAGCCGCCGATCACGATGCCGTTGCCGTGGCTGATCCGCAGGCCCGGGCCGATCACCGCGCCCGGTCCGATCTCCACCCCCGTCAGGAACTGGTTGCAGCGGGCGATCATCGGGCCCAGCACCGGGACGCCCCGGCTCTTGAACCAGTGCGCCATCCGGTGCAGCACCACCGCCTGATAGCCGTTCTCGAACAGCAGCGACTCGATCACGTACCAGGGAAATCCCTTGGTCTTGATCTCCCGTAGCCGCCGGGTGTCCTCGCGGAGGTTATCGAACACCAGCCGCCTCTTCTTCCGCATGGTTCGCGGGCAGGATCTCGATCGGGATGCGGAACGTCTTGCCGCCGTTCTTCTCCGAGAACCACGACACCGTCTCGAACACCGGGTCCAGCTCCAGGATGTACCGGCCCGGCGCCTCGGGCGCCTTCACCGTCTGCTTCACGCTGACCCGTCCGCCGGGCGGCACGGGCCAGGGCATGGCGGTCCGTTCCCCATCCTGCTCGATCACCTTTCCGTTCTCGTCCAGCCAATGGTAGGAGAGGTTCACCCGCGCCGCGCCGTCCGCCGTCCAGGGATGCCGGCTGCGGTTGAACAGCCGGGTCAGGACGGTGAACGTCTCACCGGCCCGCGCCCGGGGAGGCGCGACCGTGTTGCCCCACTGCACGTCGTAGAGGTCGGCGTCGACCAGCGCTCCGGTCCCCAGATAAGTAATGCCGGCGCCGGCGTAGAAGTTCTCCCGCGTGCTGTCGTTCCGGGTGAAGTAGGGGCAGTCGTTGGGCGGATACTCCCGCACCCAGTGCTGGACGCGCCCCACGCGGGGGGTGACGACCAGCTTGTAGACGTAGAAGGTGTTGAACCGTTGCCGGCGGATCCGGAACGGCTCGCCGGGATCGAGGCGGACGCGGCGCATCTCCTGGGCTCCGCCCATCTCCAACACCTCGCGCGCGTCCCCCATCTCGATTTCGATCCGGTTGCCGGGCGCGTAGTTGGTGACCAGGAACGCCGCCGACTGGATGGGTTTGGCGCCGATCAGGTACATCTCGGACCGGCTGGCCCCGCGGATCCAGAACTGGTCGCCGTGCGGGAGGAAGACGTCCTTGCGGCCGACCAGGCGCAGGTCCTTGTCGATGGGGATGCGCTCGTAGCCGGGCACGTTGCGCAGCGACAGCTCGAAGGGGAGGAAGCGGAACGGCGCGTTGCGCACGTGGGCCTGGAGCGTGGGCTCCGGGACGGTGACCCCGAACGGGGTGAAGAGGAGCGGCGCCAGGAAGAGGCCGGCCATCGCGCACCCCAGCGCCACCAGCCAGCGCGGCCGGATCTCGTGGACCAGGAACAGGAACGCCCCGATCAGGCTGATGTAGTACCGGTTGCCGACGAAGCCGCCGCCCCCCTGCCAGTTCCAGGCGATGAAGGTCAGGAAGTAGAGCGCCACGGCCGCGAGCGCCGCCAGCAGGACCCAGCGCTCGGCGGGCCGGCGGCCCCGGTGGAGGAGGAAGAGCAGGATGGCGATCCCCGCGAAGGGGGTGTAGACGAGCATCCCCGCGTGCCGGCCGATCAGGAAGTAGCCGATGTTCTCGGCCATCTCGTAGGCGGTCACCTCCGGCACGCGGATCAGCCAGGTGAAGGCGTTGCCGGTGGGGGAGTGCCCCGCCGCGACGCCGCCGGTCGCCTGGGTGTGCTCGGGAGCGATGGGCATCACGCCCGGCTGGCACATCTCGACGCCCTGCCGGCGCACGCCCAGGTAGGCCGAGGGATGCCCGGTCAACGCCGTGGCGACGCCGGCCACCGCGCCCATGCTGAGGGCCGCGCCGAGGAGCCAGGCGCCCGCTGTCTTCCACCGCCGCTCCCGGGCGTAGGCGTAGAGCGGGGCCAGCCCCACGGCCGCGAACATCGGCTTGTTGTAGACGGCCAGCACCAGCACGGCGCCGGAGATCGCGGCGAAGACCAGCTCCCGCCGGGGATCGGGGGGGACGTCCTCGTCCCGGCGGGGCAGCCCGAAGAACAGGCAGGCGACGATCGCCGCCATGCTGAACACCTCGGGCTGGAGCCAGAAGACGTAGGAGAACCCCACGCTCAGCAGGAAGAACGCCGCCGCGAACAGGGCCGCCAGCCCCGGAGGGTTCCACCGCCGCAGGTACAGGTAGCCCATCCAGATCATGGCCATGGTCAGCAGCATGTTGAAGAAGACCAGGCCGTTGGCGCCGAACAGCGCCGCGAAGGGGGCCGCGAACAGGGAGTAGATGTACGGCTTGCCGAAGTAGACCGTCCGCCACCCGTCGTCGGTCATCACGATCATGTTGTTGACCGGCGCGAAGGGAAATTCCTGGAACGCCCTGTCGACGTCCTTGGTCTCCACCCGCAGGTCGCGGTCGTGCGCCAGGCTGAGCGCCGACAGGTAATAGGCCGCTTCGTCCGCTTTCAGATGCGTGGGCAGCCCGGGCTTTCCCAGGGTCAGGGGGAACAGCAGAAAGAACGCCGTCACCGACGCCAGTACGAGGTTCGCTGCGCTGCGGCTCACGGTGGGGCAGTCTAGCGCAGGCCGGACTCCAAGAGATGCCGCGCGTCCCGGAAGAAATGCCGCACACGACGCTACAGATGCCGCGCGCCCCGGAAAATATACCGCGCGCCCCGCTTCGCGGCTCTCTCGGTTCGCGCCAAATGCCGCGCGTGGCGGTTATTTTGCCGCCCGTGAGCGGTAAAATGCCGCGCTGATTCTCCAAAATGCCTCCCGTGGCCTCTAAAATGCCGCGCACGGCTGTACAAATGCCTCGCTGTTCGCCCCATTTGCCGCGAGTTATGGACAATTCGCGGCATTTGTCGGATCATCCGAGAGGCTTCAGACGTACAGGAAGGCGTCCGTGGAGGAGTTCGCGGCATTTCCGCCGGTCTGCGCGGCATTTGGAAGAAGGGGGAAGAGAGCGATGAAGTCCGATGCGTCCTTGAACCAGGTCGTCGCGGTCCTGGAGACGCGGCTCGCGGCATGCAGGGAAAAGGAGGCGGCGCACGCCGAGCAGGAGAAGCGGCACCGCGAGCAGCGGGAGTTATTTGCCGCGGAAGCGGAGTCCCTGGAAAAGTCGCTGAAGGCGTTCCGGGCTGCCGCCGCCGAAGCCTTGGATCTGGCGGGCCGTCAGCTCGCCGCGGCCCCCCTGCCGCCGGACGAGGAGGGGAGCGGGAAGCTCTACAAGGCCAGGATGGTGAGCCGGGTGCTGGAGCTGCGGGACAGCGCGGAGCCCTTCGGGGTCACCGCGGTCACGGCGGCGGTCAACCAGCGCTACCGGAACCGTCTGAAGGAGCCCCTGGAGCCCGGCCAGGTCTCCGTGGTCCTCCGCTGGATGCGCCGCACCGGCCGCCTCAAGCTGGTCCGCAAGGGCAAGCCTTCCCGCGAGGCGCTGTATGTGAAGGCGTGATTGACCCCCTCCCACCCCCTCCATATACTGCCCGCACCGAAGTTCTTCCCGTTTCACGGACTCCCGAGTTCAGCCCGCTAGCGAGGTAACCATGAGCACCATCTACTTCGATACCCACCTGGGCGACGAGGAACGCCGCCGCCGGCTGTACCAGGGGGATGTCTTCGTCTATTCGCCGCGCCCCAGCACGAAGGCGCTCACCGAGCACGCCCGCGCCATCATCGAGGAGGCGTTCCATCCCCTCGATCCCCAGCACGCGCAGGAGAGCCTGCCGGTCGAGAAGTTCGTGGAGATCGTCGGACCCCTCAAGCCGCGGTTCATCCATCACCCCAGGACCAAGGAGCTCCTCCTCGACCTCCTGCGGGACCTCGGGGCCGACATGGAGAAGACCTACTTCGACGTGCCCCGCATGCGCGTCGCCACCAGCGGCGGCTATCTCACGGCCGGCGTCGCCTACGTGCTCCATCCGCATCGCGACATCTGGTACTCCTCGCCGCCGTGCCAGCTCAACTGGTGGCTGCCGGTCTTCCCGTTCGAGTCGGAGAGCTCGTTCGCGTTCCACCAGAAGTACTGGGATACGCCGGTCAAGAACTCCTCCAACGAGTACAACCACTACGAGTGGAACAAGGTCGGCCGCGCCAACGCCGCCAAGGAGGTCGGGAAGGACACCCGCAAGCAGCCGGTGCCCCTGGAGCCCCTGGAGCTGCAACCGGAGTTCCGGATCGTCTGCCCGCCCGGCGGCCTGATCCTCTTCTCGGGCGCCCACCTGCATTCGACCGTCCCCAACACCTCGGGACGCTCCCGCTTCAGCATCGACTTCCGTACCGCCCATCACGACGAGCTGGTCTCCCTGGGCGGCGCGCCGAACATCGACCGCGAATGCACGGGCACCACCCTCTTCGAGCTGCGCCGGGCCTCCGACCTGGCGCCGGTGCCGGAAGAGATCATCCGCCTCTACGATCCCAACCCGCCCGAGGACCGCGAAGGGCTCGTCTTCAAGCCCCCGGCGGAAGTCGCCACCCCCTCGGGCTCGGGGATGTGAGCCGGACCGATCGCGACGCTCTGGTGATGGGCGCCCCACCCCGGGGCGCCGTCCCCGTCGTCAAGGATCTGGTGAAGCGCGCCCTTTCCGCGAGCGCGGTCCTGCTGGGCACCACGATCCGCGTCTCGACCGCCGAGCCCGTCCTCGCCCTCACCTTCGACGACGGCCCCCATCCCCAGGACACGCCGCCGCTCCTCGACCTCCTGGACCGCTATGGAGCCAAGGCAACCTTCTTCGTGGTGGGGAAGAGCGTCCGCGAGCATCCGGATCTGGTGAAGCGGATCGCGGAGTCCGGCCACGCCCTGGGCAACCACACCTGGGATCACCTCTCCCTCCCGTCCCTCAAAAGCCGCTTCCGCCGCCGGCAGCTCCAGTGGACGCAGGAGGCCCTGGGCCCGTACGCCTCCGGACTGTTCCGTCCGCCCTACGGCGAGCAGACCCTGGGATCGCGGCTGGACGCCCTGTTCCTGGGACTGCGGGTGGTCTGCTGGGACGTGGTCGCCGAGGACTGGCGGGACGATCCGCCCGAGGTGATGCTCCAGCGGATCTACCGGCGGCTGCGCCGCGGGAGCATCGTGCTGTTCCACGACACGCTGTACACCACGACCGAGGAGCGGTTCCGCGACCGCGCGCCCACGCTGCGAACCGTCGAGTTACTGCTTGAGCAGTTGGGAGACCGGTATCGCTTCGTTACCGTGCCCGAGTTGCTGAAGCTGGGGAGGCCGGTGCGGTGGCACTGGTATCAGCGGTCGCGGCTGGAGTGGTTGAAGCAGGTGAGATAAAGGACACCAAGGACACCAAAGACACCAGGGACTACAAGGACGACGACTTCGCCTGTCCTTGAGGTCCTTTCAACCGCTCCGGCTCCGGCACCGGAATCCGCATCCCCTCGCGTATCCCCTTGAGCTTGGCCACCGCCGCCGCCTGGTTCTTCTTGCGCAACTCGCGCAGCCAGGCGACCGGGAAGGCCGCCGCCGTGAAGGCCAGGTAGCTCAGCCACTGCCAGGGCTTCGCGTAGCGCCGGACGTAGATCGCCCCGCTCCTGCCGAACTGGAAGTTGCGCCCCGGGCTGTAGCCGCCGGTCGTGTAGGCCACCATGTGGTAGAGCACGGCCCGGTGCGCGTAGACGCAGCGGAAACCGTGCCGCTTCACCCGCGTGCAGAAGTCGGCGTCGTCCACGCAGATGTAGAAGATGGCATCCCACATCCCGGCGGCCTCGGCGGCGGCGCGGCGGATCAGGATGGCGCAGCCGTTGACGTAATCCACCTCCGCGTCGCGGTCGTACTGGCCGCGGTCGATCTCGCCGTAGCCCCGCTCGCGGGTGATGGACTCGCGGAACCGCAGGATGCCGCCGGCCGACCAGAGCCGCCGGCGGTCGCCGTGGAAGTAGCACTTCGGACCCACGCAGCCGATCTTCGGGTCCGCCTCCGCCACCTCCACCAGCCGGTCGAGCATGTCCGGCTCCACCTCGATGTCGTTGTTGAGGAGCAGGACGTAGTCGTAGCCGTTCTCGAAGGCCCAGCGGAAGCCGGCGGCATAGCCGGAGGAGCTGCCGCGGTTGACCTCCACCCGGATCTGCTTCAGGTCCGGATACGCCCGGGCGAGCGCCTCGGGGGAGCCGTCGGTGGAGGCGTTGTCGAGCACGACCAGGTCGAAGTTTGGATAGGTCATCCGCCGCAGGCTCTCGACGGCCTGCAGGGTGATCTCCTTGCCGTTGTAGTTGACGACGACGGCGGCGACCCGGGGGCTCGGCATGGCGGGGGATTGAACCACAGCGCGGCTTCATCCGAAAGCGCGCCGTTTCCGTACCGGCTGGAAAGCGGCTCACGTCCCCGCTGAAAGGAGGCTTCCGATGTTCAAGAAGATCCGACCGGTCCTGCTCAGTCTCGCCCTGGTCCTGGCGGCGAGCGCGGCTCCCAGGAGCGCCGAGGCCCTCAACTGTACCCTCGGCGTCTGTCCCGTCAGCAATCCCTGCCCCGGGACGATCGTCCAGGAGATCTACTGCTGCCCGCCCGGCAAGAGTCTCGTCTGCTTCTATTCGTTCCGAGACAACGGGAACGGGACGGGCTGCATCTCCAACGTCACCGGGCTCTGCTTCTAGCTGCGTGCGGCATGGCGGGACTGGGGCGGTGTGCCCTTCGAAGACCTCACCCTCGGTCCCTCTCCCATCTCCCTTCCGCCCGCCCCCGGGAGAGGGAGGGCCCTGCGATTGAGGTTTTCTTGAGATCGGCAAGACGCTTCCTCATCGTTCCCCCTCTCCCGGGGAGGGTTGGGAGGGAGATGGGAGAGGGGGCCAGGGGGTGAGGTCGCCCCTGATACCATCCGCCCCGTCATGCCCCGCCTCCGCCGCCTCCTCGCCCGCCTGATCCTCCTCGGAGTGAGCGCGGCCGTGGGGCTGCTGATCGCGGAATTGGCCGTCCGCGTAGCGCGCCCGCAGCCCGTGCTGATCGTCTCCAGGGGGCTCTACGCGCCGGACCCGCCGCGCCGGTACCGCCTCCTGCCGGGATTCCAGGGCCGGATCACCAACCGGGTGGAGTACGACACGCCGGTCTCCATCAACCGGGCCGGGCTCCGCGGGCCGGAGGTGGGACCGAAGGCGCCGGGCGCGTTCCGGGTGCTGGCCCTGGGGGACTCCTTCACCTTCGGCGTCGGCGCCCGGGAGGAGGAGTCCTATCCGGCCCGCCTCCAGGAGATCCTGCGCTCGCGGGGGCTTGCCGCCCAGGTGCTCAACGCCGGCGCTCCCGGCTTCGGCGTGCCCGACGAGGTGGCCTGGTATCAGCGCTGGGGCCGGAGCCTGGAACCCGACGCGGTCGTCCTCGCGGTCTTCGTGGGCAACGATCTCCAGGACGCCGCGCCGGGCCTCCCCAAGGCCGTGGCGGTGGACGGCGCCCTCGTGATCGAGGGGGAGAAGACCCGCAGCCTCTCCCGCTGGCTCTACCACCACTCCCACCTCTACGCGCTCCTGAAGGGCTCGGCCCTGGGCGGGACCGTCCGCCGGCTCCTCGGGAAGCCCGAGCCGCTGGACGTCCGCCAGTTGCGGCAGGAGATGGAGCTTTATACGAAGGGGCCGCTTCCGAAGGATCTCCAGGAGGGGGCGGCGGCGACGGAGAAGGCCGTGGACGAGCTGGGCCGCGAGGGAGGACCGCGTATCCTGGCGGTGATCATCCCCTCGCTGATCCAGGTCGATCCCGCCCGCTGGAACGCCAGCCTGGAGCGTTTCGGGCTCGATCCGTCCCGCTACGACCCGCGCCGTCCCAACGATCTCCTCCGGGGGATTTTCGGACGGCACGGAATTTCCATCCTGGATCTGACGCCGCCGTTCGCGCAGGCGATCGGCCGCGGCGAGAGGATCTACCTCCCGATCGACCAGCACCTGACCCCGGCCGGATACCGGCTGATGGCGGAGACGGTCGCGGCGGAGCTTCAATAGGAGACCGAAATGGAAGACCAGTCCATTCTCAAGCGGATTCAGAGTCTGGTGGACGAAGAGCACGAGCTGGACAGCCAATCCGACCGTTCCCCGGAGCATCGCGAGCGCCACGAGGCGATCCGGGTCGAGCTCGACCAGTGCTGGGACCTACTGCGGCAGCGGCGGGGCAAGCGGGAGTTCGGCGACGATCCCGACAAGGCGAAGGTGCGGTCCCCGGAGACTGTGGAGAGCTACGAGCAGTAGGCCCTCCCCTCCCGGCCTCCTCTCCCGACCCCTCCCTCCCACCCACACCGGGAGAGGAGGAGGGGCTTGTCAAAGGACACCAAGGACACCAAGGACACCAAGGACACCAAGGACACCAGGGACACCAGGGACTTCAAGGACGGCGCCTTATCTGTCCTTGGTGTCCCTGGTGTCCCTTTGTCCTTTCCCCCTCTCTCCCGGTGTGGCGAGGGAGGGAGGGGTCGGGAGAGAGGGGGTAGGGGGAGTGAGGGCCAACACCGCCCCCCCTGACCACGGCGCTCTGACCCGCCGCGCCTTCCCCCCCTCCAGCCGCCCGCCGTCCGCGGTCCTGCCGTCGAGGGGAGAGAACCACTCCGCCCGCAGCTCTCCCCGCAGCCAGGAGAGATCGATCCGTCCTTTTCCCTTCGGGAGATAGAGAAGCATCTCCTCCCGTCCCGGCGTCCGGTTGACCAGCGCGTACATCTTCGGGTCCGGCACGCAGGCGGCGAGGTCGATCCGCCGGGAGAACCGCAGCGTGTCTCCCATGGCCCGGCGGGCGGCCTCGCGGATGGGGTCGCCGTCCAGGGGATCCATGTAGACGGGATGGTGGCCCCGCAGGAAGACCTTCCAGATCCAGCCCGCGTCGCCGCCGATCCCCCAGAGATGGTCGGTGTCCACGAGCACGACCTTGGAGCCGTCCGCCGGGGGAGGGGAGCGCCGCCAGCCGCCCTGGTTGCCGGGGGAGATCCAGTCGGCCGGGCTGGCGAAGAGGTCCTCGTTCCGGTTGCCCGGGAACGTCGCCGTCATACCGATGGGATGCCGGCCGCCGTCGATCTCCCGCAGCCGGCGCGCCATGTGGGCCTGCCACTCCAGGGACTTCCGCGGGCTCTCGTTGGAGATCTCCCAGAGAACGTGCTCCAGGTCGCCCACCGTCTCCACGACCTTCTCCAGATAGCGCTCCTGGAGGCGCGTGACCGCCGGCACCCGCAGCGTGTGGACGTCCGAGCCCTCCCCCCGCGCGTCGGGGTCGCCGTCGACGCCGTTGACGTTGTTGCGGCGGTTGAAGGGATGGCGGTCCCAGGGATTCCCGAAGCCCTTGCTGTGGATCGACCAGCCGTTGAACAGCATCACCGAGACGTAGAACCCGCGCTCTCCGGCCCGGACCACCCGCTCCCGCAGCCGTCCGAAGTATTCGGGATTCCACCGCGTCAGGTCGAACCGGCCGTCCGGAGACCGAAGGTAGAACCGCGGCCGGATCTCGTGCGTCCACGCCTCGTGAGCCCAGAAGCGGATGAAGTTGTGACCCCAGGATTCCAGACGATCGAGATATCCCTCGAAGTCGAATCCACCGGGCCGCTCGCCGTTTTCCTGGACCACGTCCCAGTGATGCGAGCCCGCGAGATAGACGGCGCGGCCCTGGGCGTCCTGGAAATAACGCGGGTTGGCGGGGTGGGGGCGGAGGGGCATGTGGGCGGGAGATTACTGCACCCCCGCCACCTCCAGCGCCTCCAGATCCGCGATCATCCCCCGGACGATCTCCCGCGCTTCCTCCAGGTCTCCGGCGAGCAGGGCGGCTTCGAGCCTCTCGCGGGCTTCGAGGCAGCCGCCCTGCCGCTGCCAGGCGAGGCAGAGGCGGCAGACCGAGCCGGTGGTCTGTCCTTCGTCCCGTGCCAACTCCTCGGCCTTCTCACAGAGGCCGTAGGCGGAGTGGGTCCAGACCACGAGCTCGTTGGGGTCCAGGTGTCCGATGGACGAGAGGATCGTCCTCCATTGATCCAGGGAACGGTCTCTTGCTTCTGTCCAGTCCATGGCGGGCCTCCTTCTCCAGCAGGGTCGCACATCGCGCCCCGCCGGACACCACCCGTCCGGGGGGATCGTCCCGCCTTGCGGGGCGGTGTTTTGCTTGCCTTCCCCGGCTACATTGGCGGCAGCTCCAGCCGAGCGATTCCCCGTCCCGCGTTACTTTTCCCCTGGAGCCACTGGAGGAGAGCCATGATCACAATGGACCAGATGATCGCCGACAAAAAGGCCGACCTCGCGGGCCCCGGCATCGGCAACTATGAGGAAATCGAGAAAGTCCTTCCGAACGATTACAAATCCCTCCTCGATCCCATGGAGACCCAGATCGCCCTCGCCGCCGTCAAGCGCCATATCGAGGACGACCTCTTCAAAGAGCTGAACCTCATCCGCGTCGAGGTGCCGCTGATCGTGGACGCGGAGAGCGGCGTCAACGACTATCTGGACCGCGACGGCTCCCGCGCTCCCATCCAGTTCCATATTGCGAACGACCACGACCAGCATCCCGTCGACGCCCAGGTGGTGCAGGCCGCCACCAAGTGGAAGAGGATGGCGCTGAGGCAGTTCGACCTGCAGGTGGGGGAGGGGCTCGTCACCGACATGCGGGCGGTTCGCAAGGATTATTTCCTCGATCACGATCACAGCGCCTACGTGGATCAGTGGGACTGGGAGATGCGGATCGACGAGAGCCTCAGGAACCTGGATTTCCTGAAAGATACGGTGCGGCGGATCTGGACCGTCCTCAAGGGCGCCGAGGCCTTCCTCCACAAGGAGTTCCCCAGGCTCAAGGACGACCGCTATCCGGACCTGCCGGACGAGCTCGCCTTCCTGCACGCTGAAGAGATCCTGGAGATGTATCCGAACCTCCCGCGCAAGGCCCGCGAGACGGCGATCCTCCAGAAGTTCCCCGCCGTCTTCATCGTCGGCATCGGCTGGACGCTGGCGGACGGCTACCCGCACGAGATGCGCGCGGCGGACTACGACGACTGGGTCACCGAGACCGTGCTGCCGGACGGCCGCCGCATGCACGGCCTCAACGGCGACATCCTGGTCTGGAACCCGGTGACCAGGCGGCGGCACGAGCTGTCGTCGATGGGCATCCGGGTGACCAAAGAGACCCTGGTCCGGCAGCTCGAGATCACCGGCCAGATGGACTTCCTGAAGATGCCCTACCACCAGGCGATCCTGAACGACCAGATCCCGCTGTCCATCGGCGGCGGCATCGGCCAGTCCCGGACCACCATGCTGCTCCTCAAGAAGGCCCACCTGGGCGAGGTCAGCGTCACCGTCTGGCCGAAGGTCCTCAAGGAGATGTGCCGCCGGAAGAACATCTTCGTGCTGGAGTGAGCCCGCGCTCGCCGCGGCAGAACGGAGGGGCTCCCCCGGGGGCCCCCTTTCGTTCGGTAGATATAGCGATTCTAGAATAAGTAGGGTAGACTCCCGGCCGCTTTCCCCGATCCAGGGATGAGCAGTACCTAGGAGTTACTCCATGAAGAAGAACCGCGTCAACAAGCTGACCCTCAACAAGGAAACCCTGCGGAGCCTGGACGAGAGCCGCATGATCAACGTCGCCGGCGGCGCTCCGACCGAGAATTTCAACTGCTTCACGAAGACACCGGACTGTTACACCCAGTACACGTACTGCGGTTCCTGCGGTATCGCCTGTACGGTCGACTGCACCCCCTAAGACGGCAACGCCTGATCGCCGCGGAGGCTGTGGCGGAGCCGACGACTTCGCCACAGCCTTTGCGGTTTCAGCGGACGGCGGAGTAGCGGGTGGCGAACTCCATGCCGCCCCAGGTTGAAACCGTGGGGCTACCCACGGTTGTCCCTGGAAGGGACGGCTCAAGCGCCCTGACTGACGGGGTGGGACCCAACAGATCAGTCTCTCTTGACAAGTGAAGCTACCAACTATAGTGTTAGGTAAATATTGTAGCAAGGGAGATATCTTGTGAAGAAAAAGATGTTTCTGGTTGCTGCCTTGGTCGTCGTCGTGAACGTTGTCTTGTCGCCATGGCTCCAAGCGTGTGAATCCTGTTCAGACGAGTTCACCTGTCTTCCGACCTGGACGGGAGCGAGCTCATGTACGTGGACGGAGAGATGCCGCATTATTGGCACTCCCCCCTTCAGCGGCGAGGTCTGCTGGTCCGTCTGTAAGCAGTACGACTTCACGTGCGTCGTCAGGCCTCACGGCGAGCGTCCAGCCGTGTGATGGCTTCGCTGAGTGGAGAAGGCTCGGTGGCTGGCAAAGAATTTGCGATTCTTTGGGCACTTCTACTCGCTCTCGCCATACCGGTCCGCGGGCTTGCCGCCGATTCTCCGAAGGACCCTGTTCCCATGGGCTTTATCTCTGGCAAGGTCACGACGACGACCAGGCAGGCCCTGAAGGATCTCGCCGTCGAGACTCCCGCGAGATCGCGCGGCTCCTGGTCGGAAGGCGAAGCGTTCGCCTGCACGCTGACCGAGCATCGCTTCCAGTGTCCGATCCCGGCAGGAAAAAGGGATGCTCGGCTGGTGTCTCGCGGATTCGCTCCATCCTACCTTTGGAATCTGGAAGTTGAATCTCGCGGCAAGGTGGACGTAGGCGCCCTTCTTTTCCATCCTGGCTCGTCGCTGGCCGGATGGATCCAGGTCGCGGATCGCTCCTTCTCCCTGAACGAGGTATCCATCGAGCTGCAGCCCGAGGTCGTCGGCTGGCAGGGAAATCCGGCCGAAAGAAAGCGGACCGAGCTTCGCCAACAAAGCGTGATGGCCGGTCGGAATGGTTTCTTTCAACTGGCTGGACTCAGTCCAGGGCAGTACGTCTTGACGGCCAAAGGCAAGGGATTTTCGCCCGCCGCGACGCAGGTGAGCATTCCCGAGGGGCGTGAAGTCGTGCTCTCGGAGCCGCTTTTCCTGGAGCCGCTGTCCAAGCTCCAGGTTTCACTCGACCCGCCGGCGCGATTGGATGGCGGCCCGTGGCAGGTCGAAGTTCTCCGTTTCGTGCCCAGGACGAACGTCTATGAGACGGTGATGCGTTCGGCCGCGGCGTTGGACGGGAACTGGCTGAGCAAGCCCCTGCAAGCCGGGACCTATGAAGTCGTCGTGCGCGATGCGGCTGGCTCAGCCCTGTATCAGACCGTTCATCGGCTCGATTCCTCAACGCCACCTCTGTTCATCGACCTCGATCTCGTGCCCTTCCGCGGAACGCTGACCATGGGGGGGAAGCCCATCGCCGCCGCTTTGGTCTTCGGAACGACGAACAGACAGCCGAACGTTCGGGTCGAAGCCGACGCCGACGGGCGATTCTCCGGTTCTCTTCCCCGAGAAGGGCTTTGGCCGGTCGAAGTTCTTCTGTCCGGTGACAGGAAGCAGCGAGCGGCGGATGTCGAGGTGGAACGGTTGCCTTCGGGAAAACCGGACGTCATCGAGGTGGAGTTGCCGGAGACTCGGCTCTCAGGGCAAGTGATCGCCCGTGGAGCGCCGGTCAGCGAGGCCTTCGTTGTCATGATGGGCAAGGAAGCTGATGGACGGCCCCGCAGGGAAGCCGCGCTGAGAGTCGATCGAGAAGGGCGATTCGAAGCGCTTGGGCTCTCACCCGGGCATGTGTCCGTTCGGGCGTATGACAGAACGCGGACGTCGAAGTGGGTGGACGTCCATCTCGATGAAGACACAACGGCTCCGGAGCTCCGGCTGGAACTGGGTGAAAGCGTGGCGGTCAAAGGCCTGCTGACTTCCTCTTATGGACCCGCGCCGGGAGGGCTGGTAGTTGCCTGGGCGGAGCTTCGCGATGCGGCTCCGATCTGGCTGGGAGAAGTTGTTTCGGGAGCTGATGGCAGCTTCGAGCTGTCGGTGGATGCTCGCGCCGAAGCCTTGAAGATCGTTGCCGCGGTCCCAGGATGTGGGGTGGAGATCGGACGATTCGCTGTGCCACGTGAGCCGGGAGCGCTCCTCAACGTCGCATGCGGCCCTGCCAGGGGTGAGATCCTGCTTCAAGGTTTCGGACCAGAAGGATTTTTCTTGCACGATGGAGCGGAAATCCCGGCAAATACTCTCTTCGGGATCCTGGAGAGAGCCGGATTCCTTGGCTGGAGTGAACAGGGAAGCCTATTGCGGGCAATGCCTGTGGGACCGTATCGGCTCTGTATCTCAAGCTATTGCAAGGATGACGAATTGGTGGCTGGAGGACGTTTGAGCTTTACGCCGCCTGTTGCTCAGAACGATCGTGAGGAGACGAAAGACCAATGAGAGGTCCTGGCGGATCCGGAACGAATGTTGCGTTCGTGAAAACCTTACTGTTTCTTGGCTGGGTGGCACTCCTGCCGCTGGCTCGGCCGTGCCATGCGGGCGCTCTGGCCGAAGCTCCCGGAGAGCGCGGGTATCTGGGATTTCAGTTGATCAGCCACGGCGATCGGGCGCTCGTGGGCAAGGTCACGCCAGGTGGTCCCGGCGAAAAGGCCGGGTTGATCGAAGGCGACGCCATCGTGGAATTCAACGGCGTTCCCTTTAAGTTCGATTCCGATGTCGCCTTGATCCGGGGATTGAGTTGGCTCCGCCCTGGGGTGCCGGTCAATCTGACGGTGGAGAGGAAGCACAGAAAACTCCATGTGGTGGTCACACCTTCCAGGTTTCGTCCACAGGACCTCCTGGCCCTGGAGGATTGGCTGAGAGGGGCCGAGCTGACTGAGCAGGCGCAGAAAGAGGCTTGCGCCATGGAGGCCTTCAAAGCCTTGGCCGCGCCACCAGGCATCGAGGTGAGCTTCAGGAAATCCTCTACCGGCAAGAAGGGCTACGCCATTTCCAGCTCTCGCTATGAGCTGCCTCCGCACCTGGACCTTTCCGAACCCTACCTGGAGCATCTTCTCCGCCGTCTCAAGCCGGGCGATCTGTTCACACTCCGGTATCAGTGGAGCGGTGGCAAGCTTCGCTCCGAGGTCGTCAAGGTTCCTGATTACGTCAATCTGGAAGAGGTCAATCGCCAGACGCTCGACGAGATGCGCGCGCGTGGCGCGATCATCCGTAAGTCCGGCTAGGAGTCTGCGCGGCGGGGATCTCCTTCGGCACGGGAAGCTCGTCGCCCCGCCTATCCACTCCGTGCTCGGCGTCCTCGGCAGCGTTGACCACCGCCGCACGGGCCGTCAGCTCTGCGATCTGCTCGCGTTCCGCAAACAATCCCTCCTCGTCTCCGTATCAACTCCGGGTATTGCGATGCATCGATTGGCGAGAGCTGTCCCGCGGTGGCTGGAGCCCCTGTGGCAGGACGTGCGGTTCAGCGTCCGCGGCCTTCTGCGCTCTCCGGGGACCACCGTGGCGGCCCTGCTCGCCTTGGCGCTGGGGATCGGCGCCAACGCCGCGCTGTTCAGCGTCGCCCGTGGCACCCTGTGGCGGGAGCCGCCCCTGCGCGAGCCGGACCGGCTGGTGGTGATCTGGCAGGAAGTGCCGGGCATGGAGCAGCCGTCCCGGGTCACGGGCGAGATCTTCCAGGAATGGCGGCGCCGGACCCGTTCCTTCGAGGGTTTCGCGGCGCTCAGCCAGGGCCGGATGAACGTCACTCGTCCGGGTCGGCCCGAGCTCGTCCAGCAGGCCTGGGTCACCACGGATTTCTTCACGGTGGCCGGCGTGGAGATGGCGGCCGGCCGGGGCTTTCGGGAAGGTGAGGTCCGCCGCAAGGAGCGGGTGGCGGTGATCTCTCAAAAGCTCTTCCAGGAGCGCTTTCAGAGCGAGACCGCCCGGCTGCGGCAGGGGATCGTCCTGGACGGCGTGCGGTACGCCGTGGTCGGGGTCGCGCCCGCCGGACTGGACCTCTTCGGCGACTGGCAGGTCTGGCTGCCGGACGCCTTCCGGACGGAGAACCTGCGGGGCTGGCACTTCCTGAACGTCCTCGCGCGGCTGCGGCCGGGAGTGACTCCGGAGGGGGCCGACCCGGAGCTGGAGGCGGTCTCGCGCTTCATGGCGAAGAGCGATCCGGCGTTCTACGGAGGCCGGACCGTCCGGACGACCTCGCTCGCCGCGGAGCGGATGCGAAGGATCTCGCGGCCTTTGAGCCTCCTGGGGCTCTGCGCCGCCTTCGTCCTGTTGATCGCTTGCGCGGACGTCGCCGGTCTCCTGCTCGCCCGGGGCGTGGGCCGCGAGCGCGAGATCGCGGTGCGGGCCACTCTCGGGGCGGACCGGGGCCGGCTCGCCCGCGGGATGCTCGTCGAGAGCCTTCTCCTGTTCCTGGCGGGCGCCCTGGCGGCGATGCCTCTGGCCTTCTGGGGCGCCCTGGGTCTCGCCGCGTTCGGACCCTGGGACGTGCCCCGGACCGGGCCCCACGCCGGCCTTCTTCTCGTCAGCCTGGGGCTCGGGCTGGCGACCGGCGTCCTCTTCGGCCTGCTGCCGGCGCTTTCGCTCACCGGGCGGCGCCTCACGGAATCCCTGAAGGACGCCCGGCCCTTCGCCAGCCGCTGGGGCGGCCTCGGGCTCCGGGACCTGCTGGTGGCGGGACAGGTGGCGCTGACGGTGGTCCTCATCGTCGGGGCCGGGCTGCTGATGCGGGGCTTCGATTCCCTGCGGCGGGTGGACGTGGGAATCCGGATCTCCGGGATCCTGACGGCCGACCTCAAGCTTCCCGAGGGGCGGTACGCCGACCATCAGGCGAGCGCTCAGGCCTATGCCAGGGTGCTGGAGTCGGTCCGCCGGCTCCCGGGCGTGGAGAGCGCCGCTCTGGTGGACTCTCTGCCTTTCGCTCTCAGCCGCGTCGCCCCCGTGATCGTCGAGGGCCGCCGGCCGCCGGCTGTCCAGGGTTTCCCGCTGTTGGTCCGTTTTGTCAGTCCGGACTATTTCAAGCTGCTGGACATCGCGTTGGTGAAGGGCCGTCTGTTCCAGTGCAAGGATGGACCCGACGCCGTCGTCGTCAACGAGGCCATGGCGGTCCGCTACTGGCCGGGGGAGAATCCGGTCGGCAAGCGCTTCAGAGCCTCCCGAGCGAACAGCGAGAGGATGTTGACGGTCGTGGGCGTGGTGAAGAGCACCCGCCAGAAGGATCTCCAGACTCCCTGGCTCGAAGCGTACCGGCCTCTGCTGCACTGGCCGCCGGAGTCGGCCTCCGTGCTGGTGTGGGCGCCGGGCGGCCCTCAACAATGGGCAGGTCCCCTGGCGAGCGCCGTCCAGAAGGCCGATCACGGGCTGACCAGCAGTTCTCCGCGTCTCCTGGAAGACATCGTCGACGGGCAACTGGCCGAGAACCGCTTTCAGTTGCTGGTGACGCTGTTCTTCGCGGGGCTCGCCGTGCTCCTGGCGATGGTGGGGATCTACGGCGTGGTTAGCTACGCCGTGACGCGGCGCACCCACGAGATCGGCGTCCGGGTGGCCCTGGGGGCGGCGCCCGGAGACGTCCTGCGGCGGGTCCTCGTCCAGGGCATGGCTCCGGTGCTGGCCGGGCTGGCCCTGGGGTTGGGGGCGGCGCGGCTGCTCAGCGGCCTCTTCGCGGACCAGCTCTACGAGGTGCGTCCCGGAGATCCCCTGACGTTTTCCGTCGCCGCGATGGTGATCATGAGCGCGGGCCTGGTCGCCACGTATTTTCCCGCCCACCGGGCCACGCAGGTGGAGCCGATGGCGGCGCTGCGGGAGGAGTGAGCAGAGGGCATCGACTTTGCTTGTCTCACATGCGTATGCATGCCGCGGGGACATGGCGACAGGGAACAAGGATCTTGACACGGATGCCGATAGGAGGTACGTTGTTCCCAGATCGGAGGCTCCATGCCCGTCGTCGCCATCCAGTCGCACCCCCGGCATCGTGACCGGGTCGCGGAAGAAGAGAACGTCATCGAAGGGAAGGTGCCTATGGCCAGCGTGGTTGTGCGAGACAAGAGCTTGTATGTGACCTCGGGAGCCATGTTCGCCGGCTTGCTGGGAGTCTTTCTCTTTGCCGCGCCCGGAGGAGTCATCGGCGCGGTCGCCGGGGCTGTCGCGGGCCTCCTCTTTGCGCAGCACCGGCCCGCATGACGCCGGCCTCTTTGAATCCTCTGGAAGCCTTTCTGGACAGGGTGGGGCGAGTCGCCCTGCCCTTCATCACCCCGCAGACCTGCGCCTTGGCCGCTCTTGTGATCTTTCTGGGTTTCTGCTGGGCAAGTTCCGGCAGGACCGTGAGCTACCCTCCATGGACGACTGCATGCGGGTGGCGCTCTCGACGGTCACCCTCCTGACGGCTGTGGTCTCCACCCTGGGTCTGCTCTTGCCGACGCCGCCAGCGCCTCCCGAGATGAATCCCGGGGTGGTGCGTGGAATCGGCCTGGCGTCGGCGGTGGCGCTCTCCGCCTACGCGGGGAAGAGCCTGATCCAACTGTTCTCTCGCAAGCCTTCCGCTCCGCCACCTCAGCATCAGCAGTAACCACCTGGCTGAACAATCGCTCCCGATTTTCCGTATCCATTCCGGGTATGGCGATGAGGCGATCCAGAGTCCGGGCATGGTGGGAGTCCCTCTGGGAGGACATCCGCCTCAGCGTCCGCGGTCTGCTGCGGACTCCCGGGATCACCATGGCGGCCCTGCTGGCGCTGGCCCTGGGCATCGGCGCCACGACGGCGCTCTTCAGCGTGGCGAGCGCCACCCTGTGGCGGGAGCTGCCGTTCCGCGACCCGGACCGGCTGGTGCTGGTCTCCGAGGAAGGTGTCGGAGACACCATGTTTCCGAGTCCTTTGACTCGAACCGCGCTTCATGAATGGCGGCGGAGAAGCCGGTCCTTCTCAGGGATCGTAGGGATGTCCCACACCTGGAGGAACCTGACCGCTCCGGGCGCTCCCGAATTGGTGAAGGTTTCAGTGGTCACCGCCAATTATCTGGAGGTGACCGGCGCGAAGCTGATCACGGGACGGGGCTTCCTAAAGGAAGAAGCCCGGCGTGAGGACCCGGTGGTCCTGATCTCGGAGCGTCTGTTCCGGGAGCGATTCGGGAATGATCCGAGCCGTCTGAAGCAGGGGATCGTTCTCGATGGCCGCCGCCACGGCGTGATCGGCGTAGCTCCGCGCCGGTTCGCGATCTACGGGAACTGGGACGTCTGGTTGCCGAGAGAGTTTCAGCCGACTCAGGAAACCCGAGGTCTCGCCAACATTCGAATCCTGGGAAGGCTCGCGGCAGGCATCAGCCGAGAAAGCGCGGAACGCGAGTTGAAGTCACTCGTGAGTGACCTCTCCCATCTTTCCCAATTCGAGGGAGAGATCGATCCTCAATGGGTGATCCATCTGCACCCCCTGCGGATCGACCGTCTCGGCATGATGGAGGTCCAGGAAGCGCTCCGAGTCCTGGGGTACCTGGTCGTGTTCGTGCTGTTGATCGCCTGCGCCGATGTCGCCGGACTCCTGCTGGCGCGGGCCGCGGCCCGGGAGCGTGACCTCGCTCTGCGGACGGTTCTCGGCGCCGGCTGGGGGAGACTGGTCCAGCGTCAATTGACAGAGACCCTTCTGCTTTTCCTGACGGGAGGTTTCCTGGGTCTTTTGCTGGCCTACTGGGGGACTCCGGTCCTTGCGAGTCTGAGCCCCAATTCGCTTCCTGACCAAGAGCTCGGTATGGATACCCAGGTCCTCCTCTTCGCCTTCATGGTTTCCACCGGAACAGGTCTGCTCTTCGGCCTGATTCCGGCGATGGCTGTCGTCCGGCAGCGTCTGGCGGAAGTCGTTCAGGATGGGAAGAGGCTGGCTGGCACGCCGGGAGGATGTCTTCTCCGGGACTCTCTGGTGACTGGCCAGGTCGCCCTGACCCTTGTCCTCGCGGTGGCCGCGGGTCTGCTGCTGCAGAGCTTCGACCGCCTGCGCGAGGTCGATCCCGGTTTCGCGACGGAGGGTGTCTTGAGCGCCAAGTTCCGGCTTGCGCGGAGCTCTTCGGAAAACCCCCTTCTCCGGCTTGCGCGATATGACCGGATCGTCCGTTCCCTCGAGAAGATCCCCGGAATCCAGGCTGCCGCTCTGGTGGATTGGCTTCCGTTCGATCAGGATCAGAGAGTTCTGAAGTATTCGGCGGAGAGGTGGCCGAATCCTCCGGCGGCACAACCTCCCGAGGCCCTGGCCCGCACGATCAGTCCGGGGTATTTCCGGACGATCGGCATTCCGCTGCTGCGAGGAAGGGACTTCCAGGCGGACCGGGATGGATCGCCGCCCGTTGTCATCATCAACCAGAAGCTGGCGGACCAGTGCTGGCCGCGGGAGAACCCGATCGGTAAGCGTCTCCTCTTCGCAGGACTGGAGGACTGGTCGACGGTGGTAGGCGTCGTTGGAGACACCCGGCAGGACGGTCTCAGCTTCGATAGCATGCCGGAGGCCTACTTTCCCCTGGCGCAGGGAGAAGGCCGCGCGACCGTCCTGCTCCTCCGCGCTCCTGGAAAGGCTGCGGACTGGACCGAGACGGTCGGAAAGACGCTACGGCTTGTGGAGCCTGGTCTGGCAATGGAGCCCTTTCAGCCCCTGGCCGAACAAGTCGACACCCATCTCGCCCCCAGCCGCTTCAAATCCCTGATGGCCACTCTGTTCGCCGTCCTCGCCATGCTCCTCGCGGCGGTCGGGATCTACGGCGTCATCAGCGAGTCGGTCGCCCGGCGCACCCACGAGATCGGCATCCGCGTGGCCCTGGGCGCCGGGGAGTGGAGCGTCCTGGGACAGGTGATCCGGGAGGGGATGCGGCCGGTCGTGGCGGGAGTGGTCCTGGGGCTCGTCATCACCCTCCCGCTGAGCCGCTTCCTGGCGCATCAGCTCTATGAAGTGCCGGCGCGGGACTTCGCCACCTATCTGGCCGCCACGCTGGGAATCCTCTGCGTCGGACTGGTCGCCAACTACTTCCCCGCCCAGGAGGCCACCCGGGTGGAGCCCATGGCGGCGCTGCGGGACGATTAGATCCCGATCTCCACGCCCAGCTCCCGGCACGCCGCCGGCAGGATCTCCTCGGCCGGCGCCCGCAGTCCCGTGATCCCCGGCAGGGGCGGCGCGGCCGCGGGATCGATCGAGATGACTGGCGTGCGCCAGCCCAGGGCTTCGCGCAGGACCAGATCGGTCACCCCTACCGAGAAAGAAGTCCCCACGAAGAGGGCCAGCGCCATCCGCTCGACCGCGTACCGCACGGAGCTGAAGGCGTAGTCGGCGTGCTCGTCGTAGAGCTCGTCGAAGAGGAGGACGTGGGCGCGGAGCAGGGCGCCGCAATCGGGGCAGCGGGGCAGGGTGGACCGGCCCGGCTCGCGGCGGAACGCCTCCAGCTCGGTCCCGGTCCGGGGCAGGGAGCCGGAAGGGGCGCCGTTCCGGCAGCCGTACCGGGAGCAGCGCAGGCGGTCGCTCGTGCCGTGCACCTTGACGAGACGGCGCGAGCCGGCCCGCTCGTGCAGGGTATCGATGTTCTGGGTGACCAGCAGGAAGTCGCCGCCGCGGCCGAGCTGCCAGCGCTCCAGGGCGGCGATGGCGTGGTGGGCCGGGTTGGGCTCGACACCGTCCAGCCCCTCGAAGCGGTCGAGGAACCAGGTCCACCAGGAAACGGGATCGCGCTCGAAGAACCCGCGGGTGCCGATCTCGGTGATGTCCCGGTTCCAGATGGCGTCCGGATCGGTGCCGCGGAAGGTCGGCAGGCCGCTGGGGGCGCTGACCCCGGCGCCCGTGACGGCCAGGATCAGTCCCTTGCCGGCCCGTTCCAGGGCTTCGGCGAGCGATCGGGCGTCCCTTTCCACGGCCGGGCAGGATAGCATTGGGGCGGTTCGAACCTTGGCCTCTATGAAAGCGCCCACCCTCGACGAGCTCGTGCTGCTGCCCGAGCCCCTGGCGTTGCAGCGCCACTTCGACGCGAAGAACTACCGCGTCTTCCGCTGGCTGCTCGTCCTGTTGATGCTGATCTCCCTGGGCGGGCTCGCCGGCGTGGCCAAGGCCGGCAACTCGCTCGGCATCATTTTCCTCGGTGGCAACGTCTTCTACTGCGCCGCGCTGTTCGTGCTGCGGGACCGCGAAGTCTTCGCCCGGAACTTCCGCCAGATCCTGCTGACCTGGCTGCTCGTCGAGATCCTGATCCTCAAGGTCGGATCGGCGCCGGCGGGCCCGGAGCATCAGGTCCCCTTCATCCTCCTGGCCTTCGCGCTGATCGTCTTCCGGCTGCGGTTCACGGAGCACCTGCTGTTGTTCGCGGCCCTCCTGGCGATCGGGCTCTTCCCCCTGGAGTGGATGGGGCTGACCGCCCGTCAGGCCTCCCCGGAGAATGTCGAGGGGATGGCGATCGGCCTGACCGTGGTGGTCCTGTTCTGTCTGATCATCGCGGCGGTGCTGAGCCGTCTGGAGCGGAAGAAGTTCCTGAACATCTGGCGCCGGGAGCACAGCCGCCAGCGGGAGCGGCTGCGGATGCGGGAGGAGATCGAGTACGCCCGCAAGATCCAGCTCAGCATGCTGCCGCAGGGGGCGCCGGACCTGGACTGGATCGATCTGGCCGCGGCCTCTCTCCCCGCCACCGAGGTAGGGGGCGACTACTACGAGTACTTCCAGGTCGGCGAGAGCCGGCTGATCCTGGTGATCGGGGATGTGGCGGGCCACGGCCTGGCGAGCGGTCTGCTGCTCTCCGGGGTGCGGAGCTGTCTGTATCTGCTGGAGCAGGACCTCGGCGAGCCTCTACAGATCCTGGAGCGGCTGAACCACATGGTCCGGCGGACGACGGACAAGCGAACCTATATGACCCTGCTCTGCGCGGTGGTCGACTATGAGGAGAAATTCCTGTCCGTGGTGAGCGCGGGTCATCCGCCGGTGCTCTACTTCGATCCGGGGTCGGGGACCTTCGACGAGGTGGGGGAGGGGGCGCCGCCGCTGGGGACCTTCCTCCAGGCCCGCTACGAAGAGGTGCGGCATCCCCTGGGCTCCGGCCATTTCCTGATCTTCTACACGGACGGCATGGTCGAGGCGCGGAGCGCGAAGGGTGAAGAGTACGGCTACGCGCGTCTCCGCCGGGTGGTGGCCCGCGCCGCCACCGAGAGCGCCACCGCCCGCGAGGTCCGCGACTCCGTCCTCGGCGACCTCTCCCACTTCAAGGGGGATCAGGAGCAGGCGGACGACATCACGCTGGTGGTGGTGCGGTTGCGGTAGGGGGCCGCCTAGCCGGCGGCGAAGGCGAGGGTGGCTCGGATGTGCTCCGGACGGAGCTCGGGGAAGTCCTCCAGGATCTGGGCTTCGGACATGCCTCCGGCCAGGTACTCCAGGATGTCGTACACCGTGATCCGGGTATCCCGGATGCAAGGCTTGCCGCTCCGGACCCCCGGAGTGATCGTGATGTAGTCTTCGAAGCTCATGCGATCAGGGTAGCGCTAGCCGTCGCGGGTGTCCAGCGATATGGTGCGCGGTTTCTTCTACTCAAGAGGGACTACGGCACGACCTGAATGCCGAAACGCCGCCGGACCTCCTGGATCAAAGGTTCGCTGATAGGTTGGCTTGGTTTCCCCGGCAAGTAAGGCCCGAAGAGGACCACTCCGGCGAGACGCTGTGCCGGATCGTGACGCAGGAGGTAACGGATTCCGTCAAAGCCCGCTTGGGCCAGGGCATGCGCCCAGGCCTGGGTGGATTCGTAGGACGGAGTGGAGTGGATCTCCGCGGTGATCCCCCAGGCGCGGGTGGATTGGGAGGTACAGTCCGCTAGTCGGGCAGCTCTGGGAAGCTCGATCCGACAGATCCGGCGGCTCCGCAACTCGTGGCGGGGGACGACCGTTGTAAAGCTCCTGAAGACCTCCAGGAAACAGCCCGCGGGTTGTTCCGCGAAGTAGCAGCTCCCGAGGCCCTCGGAGGCGATCGGATCGAAGCGGCCGGCGCCACTGCGAGAGAACCACCACGGGCCGAGCCTCGCGGAATGGATGCGGAACAGCGGAAATCCACGCTCGAGACGAACGCTCGGAAAATCCCGCAGGCCGGTCGGAGGAGGCGAGAGAGGGCTCAGGACCAGGAGCTAGAGGGTCAACTCGCCGGCGCTACGCCTGGCCGCAGCGAGGAGACGCGAAGGATCTTTCCGGGAGCGCAACCAGACCACAGGGATCTCGCCGTCCAAGAGATCCTGGGGGCTGACGAACCAGGAGGCGATGGTGTAAGGGGTCTCGACCGCCTCCGAGAAGTTGGCGATGACCTGCGCCATCTCGGGGTAGGGGCGGCCGGCTGGATCGAACTGAAAGGCGGGGTAGAGATCCTGCCCGTTTGATCCGTCGAGGACCAGGATGCATCCCTTTCGAGCCAGCTCCCTGACGTCCTGTTGGCTGTCCAGCCCCATCAAGGCTTGAGCCTGCTCGATATCGAAAAGCGGTCCCAGGATCTGATTCCAAATCATCTCCTGAGGGACTTCGGCGGCGGCGCGGGCATGCATGACGAGAACAGTCTGATCCTTTGAGAATGCCAAGTCAAGAGCGCGCGGTCGGTGCTATCTTTACCTCCCCTGTTCGTCCCGGAGGTTCTCAAGGAATGCACCGCCGCTTCGTCCGTTTCTTTGTAGTCGTCCTCTGTGCCGCTCTGGCCCTTCCTGCCTTCTCCCAGGAGCCCCCGGCTCCCGAGGCGCCCCCCGAACCGGCCCCCGAAGTGTCCGCTTCCTGGGCCCCCGACGTGCCGGAGCCGGGGAGCGTGGAGAAGATCAAGGAGTACACCACCGCTCCCGAGTTCCTCCCCGAGTCCGTGGCCTACGTGCCGGAGTCGGAGACGGTGCCGTCGCCTTCGGACGCGTTGGGCCATCTCGCGGGCGCGCCCGAGGAGCTGTCCCGGGTGGCGGACGTGCACGGGTATTTCCGGCGGCTGGACGAGGCCAGCGACCGGGTGCAACTGCGAGTGATCGGCACCAGCGAGGAGGGACGGGAAATCGTCCTGGCCCTGATCTCCGACGCCGAGAACCTGGCGGCGCTCGACCGCTATCAGGAGACCTCGACCCGGCTCGCCGATCCCCGGCGGACCTCCCGCGAGGAGGCGCGCCGCCTGGCCGACGAGGGCAAGGTCTTCTACTGGCTCACGGGCGGGCTCCACTCGACCGAGACGGGGAGCCCCGAGATGCTGATGGAGCTGGCCTACCGCCTGGCGGTCTCCGAGAAGCCTGAGATCCAGGCGATCCGCCGCGACACCATCGTGATGATCACACCGGTGACGGAGCCGGACGGCCGCGACCGGGTGGTGGACTGGTACTACCGCCACACCAGAAGCCGCAAGGGGAGCTGGGAGGAGCTCTCGGAGATCCTCTCGCCCCCCTATTGGGGCCACTACGTCTACCACGACAACAACCGGGACGGCATGCAGGTCACCCAGGCGCTCACCAAGGCGATCCACGAGACCTTCTACGCCTTCCACCCCCAGATGATGCACGACCTGCACGAGTCGGTGCCGCTGCTCTACATCATGACCGGCTACGGCCCGTACAACCGCGCCATCGATCCGGTGACGATCAGCGAGTGGACGCAGTTCGGGCATCAGGAGACCGGCGCCCTGGCGGCCCAGGGGCTCCCGGGGGTGTGGACGTTCGGGTTCTTCGACGGCTGGTGGCCGGGCTACCTCAACTCGGTGGCCAACACCCATCACTCCATCGGCCGCTTCTACGAGACCTTCGGCAACAACTCGGCGGGCACGTTCGAGCGCGACCTCACTCAGCGCCGGTTCATCGGCAAACCGGTGACCGAGGCCCAGTGGTACCGCCTGTGGCCGCCGGAGAAGAAGGTCCGCTGGTCGCTGCGCAACAACACGAACTACATGCAGGCGGGCGTGCTGGAGGGATTGCAACTGGCCGCAAGCCAGCGCCGGGAGCTGCTGGAGAACGTCTGGGTGAAGGCGAACCGGGCGATCGAGAAGGGGCGGACCAAGGCCCCCTACGCCTGGATCTTCCCGCTCGAGCAGCGGGACCCGGCGCGCCTCGCCTATCTGGTCAACCAGCTCCGGCAGCAGCGGATCGAGGTCCACCGGTTGACGGGCGATCTCGCGCTGGGGAAGAAGAGCTGGCCTGCGGGCAGCTACGTGGTGCGCCTCGACCAGCCCTACGGCTCGCTGGCGGCCAACCTCCTGGAGGAGCAGAAGTTCCCGGCGGACGAGCCGAACCCGCCCTACGACGACGTGGCGTGGACGTGGCCGCTCCTCTACGGCGTGGCGGGGGAATCGGTAGGGGACAAGAAGGTGCTGGAGGCCGGCATGGAGTCCGTAACGGCGGAGGCGACGGCCGAGGGCCGGGTCGACGGCGCGGGCGAGGTCTTCCTGGTGAAGGACACGGGACAGACGGCGCTGCTCGAGGCCCGCGTCCTCCTGGGGACGAACCAGGTGGACGCGGCGGAGACGGCCTTCACGGCAGGTAGCGCGACCTATCCGGCGGGGAGCTGGATCGTGCAGGCGCCCCGCGAGGCGGTGGAGGAGGCGGCCCGGCGGACGGGACTCACTTTCACGGCGGCGGCCGCGTTTCCGGACGTGAAGCGCCACCTCGTGGACCTGCCGCGCCTGGCGCTGCTCCACAACTGGACCGACACCCAGGCCGCCGGCTGGGCGCGCTACGCGCTGGACCGGCACGAGATCCCGTACACGCTGATTCACGACGACGACCTGAAGCGGGGTGGGCTCGGCGAGCGTTTCGACGTCATCCTCTATCCCCACGCCAGCGGGAGCTTCGCGGAGCTGGCGCACGGCATCGATCCCCGGTACGGCCCCCTGGCGTTCACCAGGACGCCGGAGTTCCCCAGCCACGGCGTGCCCGACGCCTCGGAGGACATCACCGGCGGCATGGGCTTCGCGGGGCTGGTCAACCTGCAGCGCTTCGTCCAGGAAGGCGGTGTGCTGGTGGCCCTGGGCAACTCCGGCACGCTGGCGGTGGAGGGCGGGCTGGTGCGCAACGCGTCCCGCGTCTCCGGAGGCGGGTTCAACACCCCGGGCTCGGAGCTGCGGGCCAAGGTGGTGCGGCCCGAGCATCCGATCGCCTACGGCTACGAGGAGCTGACCAGCATCTTCCGGGGCAACGGCCCGATCTACGACGTCCCCCGCTATGAGCGGAGCCGGATCGTGATGCAGTTCGGCACCAAGAAGCCGGAGGGGGAGGACGAGGAGAAGAAGGGCGGGATCGAAGAGGAGGACCTGGACGAGGGCGAGGCCCCGGCCAAGGCCGAGGAGAAGGAGAAGGGAAAGGAGGACAAGCGGCTGGTGCTCTCCGGTTTCGTGCGCGGGGAGGACCAGGTGGACGGCAAGCCGGCGGTGCTCGACCTGCCGGTGGGACGGGGGCGGGTGATCCTGTTCGCCTTCAATCCGTTGCACCGCTACCTGAACCTTTCCGACTTCCGGCTCGTCTACAACGTGGTGCTGAACTGGAACGACCTGCCGCAGTGAGCCGCCGATGACCGTCGTCGATCCGCCGTCAGCGACCGAGCCCGCCGAGCCGCCCGTCCCCGTGGAGGCGGCTCCGGGGCGAGGCGGCGCCGTGCTGGTGGCGGCGGGCATCTTGTCGTCCCGCCTGATCGGCCTCGTCCGTACCGCGGTTCTGGGCCAGTGCTTCGCAGTGGGCCCACACCTGGATGTCCTGAACATGGCGATGCGGGCGCCGAACTTCCTCCAGAACCTTCTGGGAGAGGGGACGCTCTCGGCGGCGTTCATCCCCATCTACTCGCGCCTGCTGCACGAGGGGAAGCGGGAGGAGGCAGGGCGCTTCGCGGGAGCGATCTTCGGCCTGCTCCTGGCCACGGCAGGCGGGCTCGCCCTGTTGGGTATTCTCCTGGCGCGGCCGATCACGGCGGTGCTGGCGCTGGGTTTCACGGGGGATGAAGGGGCGGTGGACCGCTTCGAGCTGACGGTCCAGGCGGTGCGCATCATCTTCCCCATGACCATGTTCCTGGTTCTCTCGGCGTGGTCCTTGGGCGTGCTCAACAGCCACCGGCGGTTCTTCCTGCCGTATTTCGCACCAGTGATCTGGAACGTGGCGATCATCGCGGCGCTGGTGTGGGCCGGCGGCTGGGGGGGCGGCGGGCATCTTTCCCTGGCGGCTCTGAACCGCCTGCTGTTCGCGGTCTGCTGGGGAGCTCTGGCCGGAGGCGTGCTGCAGTTCCTCGTGCAACTCCCCACGGCGCTGCGCCTGTTGCGAGGATTCCGGCCGTCCTTCTCAACGCGTGTGCCGGGGGTGAGAGAGGCCCTGGGGGCGTTCGGGCCGGTGTTGGCCGGCCGCGGCGTGGTGCAGCTCGCCGGCTACCTGGACTATTTCCTGGCCGGCTTCCTGGCCGCCGGAGCCATCGCCGCCCTGTCTCTCGCCCAGATCCTCTACATGCTCCCCATCAGCCTGTTCGCGATGTCGGTGGCCGCCTCGGAGCTGCCGGAGCTGGCCCGGATGGGCAGGACGGACGACGCCAGGCGCGGGGAGCTCCTGGGGCGGGTCCGGCGGTCGCTGCGCCAGATGGCGGTCCTGAACGTGCCTACTTTCGTAGGGTATCTCGCGTTCGGCTACCTGATCGTGGCGCTCCTTTTCCGGGGGGGGAAATTCGGCGCGCAGGACAACTGGCTGGTCTACCTCGTCCTCTGTGGCTACACCCTGGGCCTGCTCGCCAGCACCTCCTCTCGTCTGTTGCAGAACACCTTCTACGCCCTGAGTGAGACTCGCACGCCGGCGCGGATCGCCATGCTCCGGGTCGCCGTCTCGGCCGGGCTCGGGATTGTTTTGATGCTGTTGCTGGATCGCTACTCTGTGACGACTCTGGCGCCCGGGATGGGGACGGCGGACAAGACCCTCTACCTCGGCGCGGTGGGGCTCGCCCTGGCTTCGGGCGTGGGGGCCTGGCTGGAACTGCTGCTGCTTCGGCGCGCTCTCGCCGGCCGAGTCGAGGGCTCGTTCCTGCCGGTGCGGGATATGGCGAAGATGATCGGAGTCGCCCTGGCCGCCGCCGCTCCCGCCGCGTTGGCCGGTTGGTGGCTGCGCGGTCTGTCCCTGGCGCCGCGCGCCGCACTGGTGGTGGGGCTGTACGCCGCGCTCTACCTCCTGCTGGCCCGGCTCTTCATGCCGGAGGAGCTGGACGTCTGGATCGGTCGATTCGGGCGGCGCTTCCGCCGCCGTTGAGGATCTTCAGGTTTCACGGGATCACTCTTTCGGGTACGGTACTGGACCTGATGCGTCCACGTTCGCTGCTCACCTTGCTCGATACCCTTCGGCGCTCCACCGATCCGGGGCGTGAGGGCAGCGATCTGGCCAACAACATCCTGGACCAGATCGAAGACGCCTTCTTCTTCGTCGACCGGGACTGGCGCTTCGTCTATGTCGGCCGGCACTTCGTCGAGCGGTACTCCCGCGTTCCGGTGGAGGAGATGCTGGGCCGGACGATCTGGGAGCTCTATCCGGAGATGGTGGGCACGATGATCGAGGAGAAGTACCGCCAGGCCATGGAGACGGGGGTGCCCGTCCGCTTCGAGACCCGCAGCCTGGTCAGCACCCGCTGGTTCCGGGTCAGGGCGCAACCCATGAACGGCGGCCTGGCCGTCTTCTCGACCGATCTCTCCGACCGTAAGCAGGCCGAGGAGGAGCTGCAGGCCGCCAAGGAGGAGGCGGAGCGGCGCAGCCTCCAGCTTCAGGATCTGGCCCAGGCGGCCCTGGAGATCAACGCCGCGACTTCCATCGACGAGGCCCTTCAGATCTGCACCGACCGCGCCCGCGAGATCGTCGGCGCCCATCAGGGCGTCACCAGCCTGACCCTGGACCGGACCTGGGAGCAGGCCGTCACGGCTGTGTCGCTCTCCGATAAATATGGGGCCTATCGGAGCTATGATGTGAAGCCTACGGGCGCGGGCGTCTACTCCCTCGTCTGTGAGCTCAACCAGCCCTTGCGGATGACCCAAAGCCAACTGGAAGCCCACCCGGCCTGGAAAGCCTTCGGCGCAGAGGCCCGTCGCCACCCGCCCATGCGGGGCTGGCTGGCGGCGCCCCTGATCGCCCGGGACGGCCGGAACCTGGGGCTGGTCCAGCTCTCCGACCGCTATGAGGGCGAGTTCACCGAGAGCGACGAGGCCATCCTGGTGCAGCTCGCGCAGACCGCCAGCGTGGCCGTGGAGAACGCCTGGCTCTTCCAGACGGCCCGCCGGGCCCGCGAGGAGGCGGAGACGGCCAACCGCGTCAAGGACCAGTTCCTGGCGACCCTCTCGCACGAGTTGCGGACTCCCCTCAACGCCATCCTCGGCTGGGCGCAGCTCCTGCGCAACCGCCGGGCGGACGAGGCGGCCCTGGTCCGCGGCCTGGAAGCCATCGAGCGCAACGCCCGCTCCCAGACGCAGCTCATCGAGGACCTCCTGGACGTCTCCCGGATCGCCACCGGACGCCTGCGGCTGGAGCTGCGCCCCGTCGAGCCGGCGGAGGTGATCGAGGCGGCGCTCTCGGCCGTGCTGCCCTCGGCCGAGGCCAAGGGGATCCGGATCGAGAGCTCCCTGGCCGCTGTTGGTCCGGTCCTCGGCGATCCCGCCCGGTTGCAGCAGATCCTGGTCAACGTGCTTTCCAACGCCGTGAAGTTCACCCCCTCGGGAGGCCTGGTGGAGGTGACCCTGGCGGCGGAGGAGGGGCGCGCGGTCGTCCGCGTGCGGGACACCGGCCAGGGGATCGCGCCGGAGTTCCTGCCCCACGTCTTCGACTCCTTCCGGCAGGGCGACGCCTCCACCACCCGCCGCCAGGGGGGCCTCGGGCTCGGCCTCGCCATCGTGCGCCAGCTCGTGGCCCTGCACGGCGGGACCGCCACGGCGGACAGCCCGGGGGCGGACCAGGGGGCCACTTTCACGCTGACCTTCCCGCTGGCCCTCCACGCCAGGAACGAGGACTCCGCCGCCGGGCTGGACGCGTCTCCCGGCCGGGCCGCCGAGCCCCGCCCGCCCCTGGAGGGCCTGCGCATCCTGGCGGTGGACGACGATCTCGACACGCTGGAGATGATGTCCGAGCTCCTCTCGCTGCGCGGCGCCGAGGTCCGGTCCGCGGGCTCCGCCGACGAGGCGATCTCCGCGCTGGGGCGCTTCGATCCCCACGTGCTGGTCAGCGACATCAGCATGCCCGGCCGGGACGGCTACGAGCTCATCCGCGACATCCGGTCCCGCGGCCTGGGCCCCGAGACCCTGCCGGCGGTGGCCGTCACCGCGCTCGCCAGCTCCGAGGACCGCCGGCGCGCGCTCGACGCCGGCTACCAGGTCCACCTCGGCAAGCCCGTCGATCCCGCGGAGCTGACCTCCGTCCTCCTCTCCCTGGGCCGGCACGACGCCCCGGCGTGACCCGTCCCGCTCGGGACGTCCGGGCACACCATGGTGTAAGCTCCCGCACCTTCGACCAAGAGGAGAGACGATGGGAACGCCGGCCGAACCGTTGAAACAGACGATCGCCAACTACTGGGACGGGCGCAGCGGCACCTTCGAGCGCATGCAGGGCATCCGCACCCGGCTGCAGAAGAAGGCCTGGCTCGGCGTGCTCTCGCGCGTCCTCGGAGGCAGCCCGAAGAAGGTCCTGGACGTCGGCACGGGCACCGGCTTCCTGGCCCTGCTCGCGGCCGAGCTGGGACACGACGTCAAAGGGCTCGACCTCTCGCCCGGGATGCTCGAGCAGGCGCGGCGCTACGCGGCCGAGAGGGATCTGGCCGTGGCCTTCGAGAGCGGGGACGCCGAAACCCTGCCCGAGCCGGACGGGATCTACGACGCCCTGATCAACCGCAACGTCCTCTGGACCCTGCCCCGGCCGGAGCGGGCCGTGGCCGAATGGAAGCGGGTCCTGAAGCCCGGCGGCCTCCTGATGGTGGTGGACGGCGACTGGTTCGACGAGCGCTTCTCCTACCGCGCCCAGCGTTTCCTGGGGCACCTGCTGTTCCTGGTCACCCGCTTCAAGAACCCCTGGGCCGGCGAGAAGCGCCTCCGCCAGGGCTACGACGGCGGCTTCGACCGGGATCTGCCGCTGAAGGGGCCTGGCAACCGGCAGCGGTTCCCCCAGTTGATCTCCGCGGCCGGCTTCACCGACGTCCAGGTGATCGACCTGCCGGAGGTGGACCAGGCGGAGAGGACGGGGAAGAGCCTCACCGGACGCCTCATCATGCCGCAGCGGTTCTTCGCGGTGCTGGCGAAAAAGCGTTAAGCTCCCTCCGGTTCTCTTCCATCCCAATTCGCGAGGTGCCCGATGCCCGTGCGTGCCTGCCGTCCGTGGCTGGTCTTCGTCCTGCTTCTCCTGCTGATCCCCTCCCTGGCCCTGGCGGCCTCTCCGGCCGCGCCGCAGGAGCCCAGCGAGCTCAAGGCTCTCAAGTACCGGCTCATCGGGCCGGCCTGGGGCGGGCGCGTGTCCCGCGTCGCCGGTGTGGCGGGTGATCCGCGGATCTACTACACGGCCACGGCCTCGGGAGGCGTCTGGAAATCCGAGGACGGCGGCATCACCTGGAAGCCGGTCTTCGACGAGCAGGCCATCGCCTCCATGGGCTCCATCGCCGTGGCTCCGTCCGATCCCAACGTGGTCTATGCCGGCTCCGGAGAGGCCAACATCCGCGGCAACGTGGCGGCCGGGAACGGCATCTACAAGTCGGTCGACGCCGGCAAGACCTGGACCCACGTCTGGAAGCAGGAAGGGCAGATCGGCGAGATGGCCGTCCATCCCCGGAACCCGGACATCGCCTTCGCCGCCGTGCTGGGGCACGCCTTCGGTCCCAACCCCGAGCGCGGCGTCTACCGCACCCAGGACGGCGGCAAGACCTGGAAGCAGGTGCTGAAGAAGGACGCCGAGACGGGCGCCTCGTCCGTGACCCTCGATCCCTCGAATCCCAACATCGTCTTCGCCGGCTTCTGGCAGGCCCGGCGCCGGCCGTGGGAGCTGACCAGCGGCGGTCCGGGCAGCGGGCTCTGGGTCTCCCGCGACGGCGGCGACACCTGGAAACAGCTCACCGGCAAGGGCCTGCCGGAGGGGATCTGGGGCAAGGTGGGCGTGGCCGTGGCCCCATCCGACGGCCGGCGGGTCTACGCCATCATCGAGGCGGAGAAGGGGGGGCTCTTCCGTTCCGACGACGGCGGCGAGAGCTGGACCCTCGCCTCCGCCAGCCGCGAGCTGCGGCAGCGCGCCTGGTACTACTCGACGCTCACCGTCTCGCCCGCCAACCCGGACGAGGTCTGGGCCCCGCAGGTGCCCATGCTCAAGAGCATCGACGGCGGCAAGACCTTCACCCACGTGCGCGGGTTCTCGCACGGCGACCATCACGATCTCTGGATCGATCCCAAGAACCCGAAGCGGATGATCGCGGGGCACGACGGCGGGGTGGACATCTCCACCAACGGCGGCGAGAGCTGGTTCGCGCCCTCGCTGCCCATCGGCCAGTTCTACCATGTGTCTGTGGACACCCGCGTGCCCTTCCGCGTGGCCGGGGCGATGCAGGACATCGGTACCGCCCAGGGGCCCAGCAACTCGCTGGTCCGCGCCGGCATCCGCAACACCGACTGGTATGGCGTCGGCGGCGGCGAGGCCGGCTGGGTGGCCTCGGACTGGTCGGACCCGAACATCGTCTACGCCGGCGAATATCTCGGCTACATCTCCCGCTACGACCACCGCACCGGCGAGGCGCGCCACGTCGGCGCCTGGCCCGAGAACCCCTCGGGGCACGGCGGCGAGGACCTGCGCTACCGCTTCCAGTGGACGGCGCCCATCGTCGTCTCGCCCCATGACGCCAAGGTCGTCTACCACGGCGGCAACGTCCTGTTCCGCACCAACGACGGCGGCCAGAGCTGGACGGTCATCAGCCCGGATCTCACCCGCAACGACAAGTCCAAGCAGAAGTGGTCCGGCGGCCCCATCACCGGCGACAACACCGGCGTCGAGACCTACTGCACGATCTTCGTGGTGGCCGAGTCGCCGGTGAAGAAGGACCTGATCTGGGCGGGGACCGATGACGGCCGCGTCCACGTCACCGAGGACGGCGGCGGGAAGTGGCGAGAGGTCACCGCCAACCTCTCCGGTCTGCCGGAGTGGGGGACGGTGAGCATGATCGAGCCCTCGCGCTTCGACGCCGCCACGGCCTACCTCGTGGTGGACGCCCACCGGCTGGACGACATGCGCCCCTATCTGTGGAAGACCACCGACCTCGGCCGCACCTGGAAGCGGCTCGACGGCGACCTTCCCAAGGACGTCTACCTTCACACCGTGCGCGAGGACCCCACGCAGCGCGGGCTCCTGTACGTGGGCACCGAGCGGGGCGTGGTCTTCTCCCGCGACGACGGCGCCACCTGGCAGGCGCTGAAGCTCAACCTGCCGACCGTCGCCGTGCACGACCTGCAGGTGAAGGACGACAGCCTGGTGGTGGGCACGCACGGCCGCTCGATCTGGATCTTCGACGACCTCCCCATGGTGCGCACGCCGCCGCCGGCCAAGGCCGACCTCCACCTCTTCCCGGCGCCGGACGTGATCCGCTGGTCCTACGCGGGGGCCCCGGGCGACACCTTCAGCGGCCAGAACCCGCCGCGCGGCGCCCGCATCTACTACTGGCTGAAGGACGAGCCCAAAGGGGACGTCACCCTGGAGGTGCTGGACGCCTCCGGGCGGGTGGTCACCACGCTCTCCAGCAAACCCCGTGAGATGACGTACTCCTCCGAGTACGTGACCGACGAGCGCGAGCTCTGGGAGGGCCTGGCCCTGCCCAAGGGCAAGGGCGTGCAGCGGGCGGTCTGGAATCTCACGTGGGACAGCGCGGAGCTGATCCCCAAGGCCATGATCGACTGGGGCTTCCCGGGGATCGGACCGGAGGCGGCGCCGGGGACGTACACGCTGCGGCTGACCGTGGACGGCAAGACGGCCACGACGCCCCTCACCGTCCGTCCCGATCCGCGGTCGACGGTCTCCGAGGCCGACTACGCCGCCCAGACCCGGTTCGCCCTGGAGACCCGCGACGCCTTCACCCGCCTGACGCGCGACGTGGTGCGGTTGCAGACCGTCCGCCGCCAGCTCGCGCAGCGCAACGAGCTGCTGGTCAAGGACGACAAGGCCAAGGAGCTGGTCGAGTCCTCCAAGGTCCTGATCGGCAAGCTGGACGATCTGGAAGGACGCATGCACAACCCCAAGGCGGAGGTCACCTACGACGTCCTCGCCATGCAGGGCGGCACCAAGCTCTACTCCCGCCTGTCGCCGCTCGTCGGCTGGGCCGCGGACGGCGCGGGCGCGCCGACCCAGGGGATGCGGGACGTCTTCGCCGCGCAGATGAAGGAGCTGGAGGGCTACGAGGCCGAGCTGGCGGCGCTGCTGGACAAGGACCTCGCGGACCTCAACGGCACGGCCTCCGGCCTCGGGCTGCCGGTGATCTACGTGCCGGAGGCGAAACCGGCGAAGTAGTAAGCTGGAGCCCGTGGCCGGCCTGTTGATCCTCGCCCACGGGGGCTCGTGGGAGATGCGTTTCCAGATCTCGTCCCTCGCCACCAGCGTCGCGGCGGCGGGGGACCCGGTGGACGTCGCCCTGTTTTTCGACGCCCTCGGCGCCTGGGCCGAAGGCCGCTGGGACGACCTCGACCCGCGGCCGCCCCTCACCGCCGACCGCCTCGAAGCCCTCAACATGCCGCCCCTCTCCGAGATGCTGGCCCCGGGCCGCGAGGACGGCCTCATCCGCGTCTACGCGTGCAGCGCCTCGGCCCGCATGCTCGGCCTCGACGCCGCCCGCGTCCAGGCCTCGGTCGACGCCTTCCTGGGCTGGCAGAGCTTCGCGCGCATGATCCGGGAGGCGGCGCAGGTCGTCACGCTTTAAGATCTCGACATGAAAACCTCCCGGCTCGCCCTCTGCGCGACGATCCTCGTCCTCTGTGCGTCCCCCGCCCCGGCGGCGGACGTCTGCGCCAACGCCCGCGCCGCCGTCACCCTCAAGGACGTCTCCTGGGCGGACGGCGTCCTCAAGGCCTCCGGCACCTGGGAGGTGGGGGAGGGGGCCGCGGGCGTGATGCTGGAGTACCGCATCCAGTCGGACCGCCAGTGGCTGGAGCAGCGCACCGGCGCCGCGGGCGCCTGGGAAGCCGCCATCCCGTACCGCCGCTGCGGACGCAACTCCTTCCGGGTCGAAGCCTTCCCCGGCATCCAGAGCGGAGCCGTCCAGGTGCAGTGTCTGGAGAAGGGTGGGACGGACACCCGGACCTTCATGGTCGACTGCGTGCCCACCGCCGCCTTCGGGTCCTGCCAGTGGGAGTGCGAAGGCGAGCCGGTCCGCTGCACCGGCCATTGCACCGGCACGGGCCAGGGAGGCATCGGCACCCTCGTGGGCTTCCTGGGGATCAACGGCAAGGATTACCAGATCGCCGAGGGACCGACCGCGGGACCCTGGACGGCGATCGTCACCTGCTCGCCGGGGGACGTGGTCTCGTTCCAGGTGCGCGACAAGGGCGGCGCGGGCGCCCCTTCCAAGATCGTCGAGCACCCGTGCGGACAGGAGTAGGGGGAATGAGCATGGAGACGCAACGCATCGCCTTCGTCGGCTCCGGGGTCATGGCCGAGGTCATGATCAACGGGCTCGTGAGCCGCAGCATGATCTCGCCCGGCCGCATCTGGGCCTCGGGGCCCCGGCCCGAGCGCGCCGAGCACCTGGAGCGGACCTACGGCATCCGCGGCACCACGGACAACGTCAAGGCCGTGGAGAACGCCGACATGGTCGTGCTCTCGGTGAAGCCGCAGAGCCTGGCCAAGGTGCTGCAGCAGATCCGCGGCAGCATCCGCCAGGAGCACGTCGTGCTCTCCATCATCGCGGGCGCCCGCATGGCCGCCATCGGCAGCGGCCTGGGCCATCCGGCGATCGTCCGCTGCATGCCCAACCTGCCGTGCCAGATCCACCGCGGCATGACCATCTGGACGGCCACTCCGGAGGTCGCCGAGCCGGTGCGCCACAACGTCCAGCGCATGCTCCAGACCATGGGCAAGGAGATCTACGTCCCCGATGAGACCGACGTCGACCGCGCCACCGCCGTCAACGGCACCGGCCCGGCCCTCATCGCCTTCTTCGTCAAGGCCCTGGAGGACGCCGCCAACTTCATCGGCGAGTCCCGCGACCTCGGCCGCCGCTCGGTGCTGGAGACGATCATCGGCACGGCGGAGATGATCCTCGCCTCCAACCGCCACGTAGGCGAGCTGATCGACGGCGTCACCTCGCCCGGCGGCACCACCTCGCGGGCGCTGCACGTCCTCCACCAGGGCCGCTTCTCGGCCGTGCTCACGGACGCCATCGACGCCGCCTACCGGCGCACGGTGGAGCTGGGAGACCGGCTGGACGGGCAGGTGAAGCCGGCGCCTGAGCGCGGCCCAGCCTGATATCCTCTGGAAAACGCCTGACGCAAGATCAGGAGGTCCCGAGATGGCGACCGATCCCGTGGCCGCTGTGGAACCCGCGACGCCCGCCGCCGGCATGTCCTATGGCGCCCGGCTCGGGGTGACCTTTTTTCTGTTGAGCCTGTTCGTCCTGGGCCACTGGGTGCCGTTGCCCTTCGTCAATCCGGAGATCTTCGCCTGGGTCAAGGTGCCCCGGACGTCCAGCCTCATGATGCTGGAGACCACGCCGCTCTTCACCGCTTTCATCCTGGTGGAGTTGTTCGCCCTGGCGACCTCTTCCGGGCGCAGGCTGCGGGCGGCCGGGCCGGCCGGCAGGGCGAAGCTCAACCGGGCGGCCCTGATCCTGGGGCTCGCGCTGAGCGCCGTCCAGGCCTTCGGGATCGCGTCGGTGCTGGCCAACATGACCACCCCCGCCGGCGTGCCCGCCGTGTCCCTGTCGGGCCCGGTCTTCCGGATTCTCCTCATCGCGACCCTGACGGCCGTCACCGCCGCCCTGTTCTTCCTCGCGAGCTTCCTTTCCGAGTACGGGGTCGGCAACGGCTTCAGCCTGCTGATCCTGACCCAGATCGGCCTGTCCCTCTGGCAGGTCTGGGCGCCCCGGTTCATGAAGGAGTCAGCGGTGCTCTCGGGCATCCCGCCCATCGAGGGGGTAGGGATCCTCCTGGTCGGCGTCCTGGCCGCGCTGCTCATCCGCCATGTCCAGAGTTCGGAAGCCACCCGGACCCCGCCATTTCCGCAGAGCACGTTTCCCCTGGTCCTGGCCGGCGTGGTCGTCAACTCCCCCTTCCTCCTGCCGCGTTTCTTCGAGAACGGCCAGGAGACCCTGCCCTGGTTCGCCGGGCCGGTGGCCGTCCTCTTCGCGGTCCCGTTCTTCTCCTGGCCGGCCTACCACCTGTTCAGCAGCCGCGGGCGGCTCGAGGCCAACCTCTCCGAGCCGGAGGAGGTCCTGGACGGCCTCTCGGACACCCTGTCGCGCCGCTTCCTGACCTCGACCGCGTTCCTGACCGTGGGGGGCGCCGCCCTGACGGCCTGGAGTTGGACCCGGCCGGAAACCTACGTGGCGTTCCTCACCTTCCTGGATCTGCTCCTGGTCACCGCCATCGGGTTCGACCTCCGGGATCAGTTCGTGTTCCTGCGGCGGAACGGGGCGACGGCGCGGCTCGTTCAACTGGACAACGTCCACCTCTCCTACCGGCTCGTGGCGCGCCTGGAGGAAGAGGGGATCGACGCCCTGGCGCGGGGTCATCATCACCGGTCCCTCCTCTTCTTCTTCGGGCCGCTGGTGAAGATCGACGTGCTCGTGCCCCGCGACCAGCTCGACGAGGCCCGGGCGATCCTGGCCGAGCTGGAATCCGCGCGCGAGATCAAGGTTTTCTAGGACGTGCGCCGCCGCTTCGCCTGCCTGACCGCCCTCCTCGTCCTGACCGGCTGCGCGGGCTCGCGGGTGCAGACCCCGCCCGCGTCGCCGTCCGCCCCGCTCACCGGTCCGGGCCAGGCCTCCTTCTTCTTTCCGGTCGAGATCCCTCTCGCCGAGGTGCGGCGGATGCTGGAAGGGGCCCTGCCGCCGCGCATCAGCGACGAGCGGCGGCAGGAGATCGCCGACGGAATACGGGACGACTTCTACCGCTACACCCTCGACCGGGGGGAGATCGCCGTCGGCTTCTCGGGGGACTTTCTGACCTTCGAGATCCCGGTGCGGGGGAGACTCACCGTGGGCGGCCGTCTGCGTCCCGTGCCCCTCGGCAAGGGGCTGCCCGTCCAGGAGACGGTGGACTTCCGGGGCACGGTCCGGGGCACGGCCTCGCTTGAGATTGGACCGGACTGGCGGCCGGACCCCCAGCCCACCGTCCAGGTCCACCTGGAACAGGCGCAACTCCGGATGCTGGACGTCTTCAGCGTCAGCGTTCGCGCGTTCCTGGAGGAGAAGATCAACCCCATCGTCAACCGCGAGCTGCAACGGGCGTCGGGGGAGATGCTGAACGGCCTCGCCCTGCGGGAGAAGGCCGCTGCCGTCTGGAAGTCGCTCCACGTGACGCGCCGCGCCATGGACGGCGAGAACCTCTGGCTTCACTTCGAGCCGACCGAGATTTCCCTGGTTCCCATGACCGGCAGCGGGGGAGCATTACGCACGGGTCTCGGCATCTCCGGCCGGATCTCCATGACCCTGGGCCAGCCCGCCGCGCCTCTCGCGCCCGCGCCGCTGCCACTCCTCGAGTTGGAAGCCGAGCGGCCCGGCGGCTTCGAGATAGAGGTGCCGGTGGCGGCCTCGGCCGAAGAGCTCTCCCGCCGGGTGGACCAGGAGCTGCGGGGAGACCGTTTCCGGATCGCTGGCGCCAAGCGGCTGACGGTCACCAAGGCGAGCCTCGGCGTCGAGGGGGACCGCCTGCGCCTCACCGTGGATTTCCAGGAGAGCTCGGGTACTGGCCGCTTCGTCGTCCACGGCCGGCCTGTCCTCGATCCCGCGACGAACGTCCTGAGTCTGGACGATCTCCAATACGACCTCGCCTCCGGTGGCCGCCTCCTGCGCCTGATGGACCGCTTCCGCCGCGCCGAGATGCTGGAGCGCCTGCGGAAGGAGACCCGGGTGGACCTGACGCCTTTCCTGGAGCAGGCCGGGAAGGAGACTGCGCAGGCGATCCGCGGACTGCTGCCGCCGGGGATGCAAGGAGAGGTGCGGGTGGAGCCGGTGCGGATCCTCGGGGTGGGGGTGGCGGAAGGGGCGGTGTGGGCGCGGTGCCGGCTGGCGGGGACGACTACAGGGCTGAGGCTGAGCAAGGACATAAAGGACCCAAAGGACGTAAAAGACCTAAAGGACGCCAGAGTGCTTGTCCCTTGAGTCTTTTAGGTCCTTTATGTCCTTTAGGTCCTTCTTCTAAAATAGAGGGAGCATTTCCTCTCACCCGGAGGCCCCCATGCCGACCCGTTCTTTTTTTGCCACCTTCGCTCTGCTTATGCTCACCTCCACTCCCATGACCGCCCAACCCTACGCCGTCACCTTCGTCATCGACATGCGGCAGGAGATCGCCGCCAAGCGGTTCGATCCCGCGAAGGACGTGGTCGGTGTCCGGAGCGGCTGGGACCCTCTCTCCTGGGACAAGACGCTGCCGGCGCTGGACCCGGACGGCGACGGCCGCTACGAGGTCAAGGTCGCCTTCCCGGAGAAGCCCTTCGGTGGGCAGCCGCTCAACTACAAGTTCAAGGTGGACGCCCCGGGGAAGGCCCCCAACGACGGCTGGGAGGATGGCAAGAACTATCGACTCCACCTCAACGACGCGACGCAGACGTTGGCCCGCCGCTTCGGCGAGCTGTCGTCGCCCATCCAGCCGGTCCTGACGGGCATCCAGAAGCGCCACCCGGGATTCAAATCCCGGTTCCTCGCACCCCGGGACGTGATCGTCTACCTGCCTCCCGGCTACGACAAGGAGACCTCCCGGCGCTATCCGGTGCTCTACATGCACGATGGGCAGAACATCTTCGACGCGACGAACATGGGTATGGAGTGGCAGATGGACGAGAGCGCCGAAAAGCTGATCGCGGCCGGATCGATCGAGCCGGTGATCATCGTCGGCGTCGGCAACACCGAGGCGCGGATCGACGAGTACTCCCCCACCAGCGTCAAGCGGTGGGACGGCGACGGGATGATCGGCGGCAAGGCCGACCTCTACGGCCGCCTGCTCATCGAGGAGCTGAAGCCGTTCATCGACAAGACCTACAGGACCCGTCCGGACGCGCGGTCCACGAGCCTCGGCGGCGCCTCGCTCGGGGGCCTCGTCAGCCTCTATCTGGGCCTGAAGCACCCGGATGTCTTCGGCGGCGGCCTCCTCGTCGTCTCCTCCGCGGCGGCCTGGGACGGCCAGATGATCGTGAAGAAGGTCGAGGCCCTGCCCGCCAGGACCCCGCAGCGCATCTGGCTCGACATGGGGACCCGCGAAGGGGAGGAGGCGCTGGTGGCCGTCCACCGGCTTCGCGACGCCCTGGCCGCCAAGGGCTGGAAGCTCGGCGCCGACCTGCGGTATCTGGAGGTTGAGCGCGGCGGCCACGACGAGCTCGCCTGGGCCCCCCGGGTAGAGCCGATGCTGCGGTTCCTGTATGGGAAGGAGTAGGGGGGCCAAACGTCCTCCATAGAGGTCACTTCAGGTCTGATCCCAGGACTTCAAAGCCGCGCTCTCCCTCGGGAAGACCGCGGGCATTGCGGTTGCAATCCGCACCTTTATAGAGAAGTTTCCGCAGCGTTCAACGGGAGGAGAGCGAGGTCATGAACATGAAACCACTGAGGTGGATCCTGGCGGCAGGTCTGCTGATCTCCAGCCATCTGTCGGCTCAGCCGCTCGACGATCTGCGGGCCCGGATGGCGGCTCTGCGCAACGAACAGCCCATCAAGCTCAAGGTGGAGGTCGAGCTCAAGCACAAGGGCACCGCCCCTCTGCATCTGAACAGCGAGAAGCTGAAGGGGACGGCAGTCATCGTCTACGGCCCCAAAGGGGTGAAGGTGCAGAAGCAGAAGTCCCGGGGCGAAATCACCCAGGCCTCGATCTGGCGGGACGCCAAGGACCGGGACCCCAAGGAACTGATCACCGAAGACGAGGCTCTCGCCCTGGTCAATCCGGCGGCGATCCTGGATCTCGCCCTGAACGACGCGACCCTGCTCGGCGACGGAATGACGACCTGGCAGGACCGGCCGGCCCGGCTCCTGGTCTTCCTGCCCAGCGAGATCGAGAAGGTGCAGGCGGAGGCGCCCGCGGACGGTCCTCTCCCGCCCGTGTTCGGCGAGACGAAGCTCTGGTTGGACGAGAGCGGCGTTCCTCTGGCCATGGAGCGCTCGGGAGAGTTGCTGCTCGGGCCGGCGCTGAAGGTGGAGGTACGCGAGGCGGTCGAATTCCAGCAGGTCGCCGGACGCCTGCTGGTGGCCCGATGGGAGGAAAACTACTCCGGGACCGCCCTGGCGGTGCTGCGCGGCGGAGATTCCAAGAAGATTAAGGTCACCGTCCTGGATTAGGTGGACACGGCCGTCCCCGCCCGGGCATTCATGCCCGGGCGCGGGGACCGAACGCTTGTTCGGTTATACTCCCGGCTCAATGTCCAATCCACAGGTAGCGATCGTCCAAGACGACCCCGCGGCGGCCCGGGAGAAGGTGCCGGCCTACTCCTGGTACGCGCTCCTCCTGCTGACCGTGGTCTACATCCTGAACTTCCTGGACCGGATGGTCATCTACATCCTGTTCACGCCGATCCAGGCGGAGATGAAGTTCAGCGATTTCGAGCTGGCGGTCCTCGGCACGACCTCGTTCGTCATCTTCTACACCCTGCTGGGCATCCCCTTCGGGCGCCTGGCCGACCGGGTGGTGAGAAAGAACCTGATCGCCGCCGGCCTGGCGGTATGGAGCCTCTTCTCCGGCCTCACCGGTTTCGCGGACAGCTTCTGGACCCTCTTTCTCTGCCGGCTGATGGTCGGGGTCGGCGAGGCGACGCTGGGACCCGCGGCGCTCTCCCTGCTGAGCGATTACTTCCCGCCCCGGCTGCGCGCCACGGTCCAGGGGATCTACGCCTCGGGCATCGCCCTCGGCAGCGGCTTCGCGTTCGCTCTCGGGGGCTGGATCGGGCAGACCTATGGATGGCGATGGGCGTTCTACCTGCTGGGATTCCCGGGGATCGCGCTCGCCGCCCTCGTCTTCCTCCTGCGGGAGCCGGCGCGCGGGCGCACGGAGGTGACGGCCGTCCGCTACGGCCGGGACGACTGGAAGATCCTGTTCCGCTCCGTGCCGCTGCGCTACCTGTACCTGGGATACGCCCTGCTCGGCCTGGCCGCCAACAACATCAGCGTCTGGGTGACGGCCTTTTTCATCCGGGTCCACGGGATGAGCCTCGCGTTCATCGGCGGATTGGCGGGAATCCTGGCCATCGCCGTCGGCGTGCCGGTGATGATCCTCGGCGGGTATGTTTCCGACCGCTTCCGCCGGCGGGGCAGGGGAGGCCGGATGGCGTTCACCACCTGGGTCGCCCTCGCCTCGGTCCCGCTCTGGCTCGGGCTGCTGTTCAGCGACAACCTGGGCGCGTTGCTGGCCGTGAACGTCTTTCTCTACGGCCTCGCCCTGATCTGGGTGGCGCCCGCGACCGCGGACCTGCACGAGATCGCCGGCCCGCACCTGCGCGGGCTCGGCATCGGCATCTTCTTCTCGACGGTCTACATCTTCGCCTATCTGATCGGGTCTCCCCTCATCGGCAAGCTCAACGACGTCCTGGGCGTCGCCGGCGATCCCGGGAAGATGAGGTTCGCGCTGCTGGTCTGTCCCGCGGCATGCGCGCTGGCCGCGGTCTTGCTTCGGCTGGGTAGCAGAGCCAGGGAGGCGAGCTCCGAGCCAGCGTGAACGGAGGCGGATCTCCCTTGTCGTAAACTTTCGAGGCCTATGCCCGAGCTCGACGAGAAATTCCGTCTGCTGATCGAGACTCTGCGGGAGAGCGAGGAGCAGTTCCGCCTTCTGGTCGAGGGGATCCGTGATTACGCCATCTTCATGCTGGACCCCGAGGGTTACGTGGTGAGCTGGAACTCCGGGGCGGAAGCCATCAAGGGCTACCGGGCCGAGGAGATCGTGGGCCAGCACTTCTCCCGCTTCTACCCGGAGAGGGATGTCGCGCGCCGCTGGCCGTGGCACGAGCTGAAGGTGGCGCGGGAGGTGGGCCGGTTCGAGGACGAAGGCTGGCGCGTCCGCAAGGACGGCACCATGTTCTGGGCCAACGTCGTCATTACCGCCCTGTACGACCGCGAGCACCGCCTGCGGGGGTTCGCCAAGGTCACCCGGGATATGACGGAGCGCCGGCGGGTCGAAGCCCTCGAGAAGGCCGACCTCCACCGGACCGAGTTCCTGGCGATGCTGGCGCACGAGCTCCGCAATCCCCTGGCGCCGATCCGCAACGCCCTCGGCCTGATCGGGCCGGGCCGGCCGGACGACGCCACCCTGGAGTGGTCCAGGTCCATCATCGAGCGGCAGGTCACCCATCTGAGCCGGCTGGTAGACGACCTCCTGGACGTGAGCCGGATCACCGCCAACAAGATCACTCTCCAGAGGGAGCCGGTGGAGATCGCGCAGGTCGTCGCCGGCGCCGTGGAAGCGAGCCAGCCGCTGATCCAGGAGAAGGAGCAGCTCCTCGAGGTCCACGTCCCCGAGGAGCCGGTCCGGGTCACGGGCGACCTGACCCGGCTCTCCCAGGTGGTCCTCAACCTGCTCAACAACGCGGCGAAGTACACGCCGGAAGGCGGCCACATCCGGCTGACAGTCGAGCGCCAGGAGGGCGAGGCGGTGATCCGGGTCCGCGACACGGGCGTGGGCATCGCCGCCGATCTGCTGCCGGAGATCTTCGAGCTGTTCACGCAGGGGGAGCGCTCGCTGGACCGTCCGGAAGGCGGCCTGGGCATCGGCCTCACCCTGGTCAAGCGGCTGGTCGAGCTGCACGGCGGCACGGTCCAGGCGCTGAGCGAGGGACCCGGCCTCGGGACGGAGATGATCGTACGGCTTCCCCTCCTCGCCGGCGATCTGCCGGCGGACCCGTCGAAGATCGATAGACCCGGCCAGTCTTCAGCCTCCCGGCGGATCCTGGTCGTGGACGACAACCGCGACGCCGCGGAGACCATGTCCCTCCTCCTCGAGCTCTGGGGCCATGAGGTGTTCAGCGCCCCCGACGGGCCGGCCGCGCTCGCCATCGCGGCGGAGCACCGGCCGGAGATCGTGCTGCTCGACATCGGGCTGCCCGGGATGACGGGCTACGAGGTCGCGCAGCACCTGCGCGAGATCCCGGGCCTCGAACGGGTGTTGCTGGTGGCGGTGACCGGCTACGGCCAGCGGGAGGACCGCCGCCGGAGCCGCGAGGCCGGATTCGAGTATCACCTGGTCAAGCCGGTGGAGCCCGAGAAGCTGCGGGAGTTGATCAATTCGGCGTTTTCCTCGGAGTAGGAGGAATCATGAGCCCTGTTCACGGCATCCATCACGTCACGTGCATTTCCGGAGACGCCCAGGAGAACTTCGATTTCTACACCGAGGTGCTGGGGCTCCGCCTGGTCAAGCGTTCGGTCAACCAGGACGTGCCCGACACCTACCACCTCTTCTACGCCGACGCCGAGGGGAACCCCGGCACGGACCTGACCTTCTTCCCCTGGCCGCAGATGCCCCCCGGTCGCAAGGGCGCGGGGCTGACGGTCGAGGTCGGCCTGGCGGTGCCCGCGGGAAGCCTCGCCTTCTGGGCGGAGCGGCTCGCGGCGCGCGGCGTGGATCAGGACGCTCCAGAGGTCCGTTTCGGCGAGCGGGTGTTGCGCCTGCGGGACCCGCACGGTCTGGAGCTTTCCCTGACCGAGACGTCCGAAGCGAAGACCGCCGTGCCCTGGCCGGAGAGCCCCGTCCCGGAGCCGCATCAGATCCGCGGCTTCCACTCGGTGCGTCTCTGGGAGCGGGACCTGGGAGTCACCTCCCGCTTCCTGCGCGGCGCCCTCGGCTTCGAGCCCGCGGGCGAGGAGGACGGCTGGCATCGTTTCGGCGTCGAGGGCGGCGGCTCCGGCAAGTGGGTCGAGGTGCGCGAGCTGCCGGGAGGCCGCCTCGGATCCTGGGGCACCGGCGCCGTCCACCACGTCGCCTTCCGGGTCGCGGACGACGCGGAGGAGCTGGAAGTGCGGCGGCGGGTCCAGGCGACCGGCGGCAGCCCCACGCCGGTGATCGACCGCTTCTGGTTCCGCTCGGTCTACTTCAAGGAGCCTGGCGGAGTCCTCTTCGAGATCGCCACCGACCAGCCCGGCTTTACCGTGGATGAAGACCTGGCTCATCTTGGCGAGCAGTTGATTCTTCCTCCCTGGCTGGAACCGCACCGGCGGGAAATCGAGGCGGCTCTGCCGCCGCTGGCGACGGCGGCTGAAAAGCCAAGGACATAAAGGACACCAGGGACACCAAGGACAAGGTTTTTTCGTCCTTGAAGTCCTTGGTGTCCCTGGTGTCCTTGGTGTCCTTTATTGGCCGGGCGCCAGCATGAGGCTTGGCCGCCAGCGGGCGGCGCTTTCGCGGAGCTCTTCGATCTTCTTACGCGTGCCGGATGTCGGCCACCCGGTCCAGCACGTATTCCGTCATGCTCCGCGCAAGCTCATGCTCTCCCATCAGGACTTTTCCCGCGTGCTCCTTGGCCAGGAGTTCGGCTTCCTCGTCGCTGTGGGTGCGCACGATGGTCTCCACGCCGGGGTTGACCATGCGCGCGATCTCGAGCATGCGCCGGACCTGGAAGGGGTCCGGAACCGCGATCACCAGGACCTTCGCCCGCGCGATGTGCGCCTGGATGAGCACGGCGGCCTCGGAGGCGTCGCCGGAGACGGCGTGCATGCCTTGGTGACGAAGGCTTTCGACCAGCTCGCGGTTCTCTTCGGCCACCACGAACGTCACGCCGCGCTCGCGCAGGGCCTCGCCGATGCGCCGGCCCACGCGGCCGTAGCCGACGAGCACCACGTGACCGGTGAGCTGCTCCGAGCTGGCGGTCATCGGCAGCTCCGCCAGGGGATCGTGAGGGCGTTCGAGGGCGCGGGCGAGCTTCGAGCGCGAACGGATCCAGCGCTGCAAGGGCTCGACCGCGTGGAAGATCAGGGGATTGAGCGCGATCGAGAGGATCGCCCCCGCCAGGACGAGGCTCTGTCCCTCCTCCGGCAGGAGGCCGAGGGAGATCCCCAGGCTGGCCAGGATGAAGGAGAACTCGCCGATCTGCGCCAGGCTCGCCGAGACCGTCAGCGCGGTGTTGAGCGGGTAGCGGAAGGCGAGGACGATCAGGAACGCGGCCAGCGACTTGCCGACGATGATGATGGCCAGGACCATCAGCAGGCGCACCGGCTCGCGCAGCAGCACTCCCGGATCGAAGAGCATCCCGACCGAGACGAAGAACAGCACCGAGAAGGCGTCGCGCAGCGGCAGCGACTCGTGCGCCGCCCGGTGGCTCAAGGGGGACTCCCGCAGCACCATCCCGGCGATGAACGCCCCGAGGGCGAAGGAGACGCCGAACAGCTCGGCCGAGCCGTAGGCGATCCCCACCGCGGCCGCGATGACGCAGAGGGTGAACAGCTCCCGCGAGCCCGCCTTGGCCACCTGCCAGAGGAGCCAGGGGAAGAGGCGGCGGCCGAGCACGATCATGAGCGCGACGAAGACCGCCAGCCGCGCCAGCGTCCATCCCAGGGTCGACAGGAGGCTGCCCTCCGCCGCGCCGCCGGTGTCGCCGCCGAGCAGGCCGGCGAGAGGGGGTAGCAGCACCAGGACGAGGACCGTGACCAGGTCCTCGACCACCAGCCAGCCGACCGCGATGCGGCCGTTCATGGTCTCCAGGACGCCGCGGTCTTCCAGCGCCCGCAGCAGCACGACGGTGCTGGCGACGGAGAGACAGATCCCGAAGACGATCCCCGCCGCCGGGCTCCAGCCCCAGAAGGTCGCCGCGAGCCAGCCCAGCGCGGTCGCGGCGCCGATCTGCGCCAGCGCGCCGGGAAGCGCGATCTTGCGGACCTCCAGCAGATCCTGGAAAGAGAAGTGCAGGCCGACGCCGAACATCAGGAGCATCACCCCGATTTCGGCGAGTTGGCTGGCGAGCGCGGCGTCGGCGACGAAGCCCGGCGTGGCCGGACCGATGAGGATCCCGGCGAGCAGGTAACCGACGAGGGCCGGCAGTCTCAGGCGGACGGCGACGAACCCCAGGATCAGACCAAGGCCCAGGGCGGCGGCGATGGTCGTGATGAGGGGTACGTGATGGGGCATGCGGCAGGTCGTCCCGAACGGACGGCCTACTGTATCAGCTCGGCCGACCCAGAGCCCTGACGAGCTGCCGGTGATCGAGCAGACCGACGAGGATCATCGCGACCCCGCAGAAGAGCAGGGCCACCCAGAGATTCGTCACCGTCGGCAGGAGGGCGTTGATCACGTCGACCACCGCCGCGCGCTCCTCATAGATGAAGTATCCCAGGGAGCCGCCGAAAGCCGCGAACCCCAGGAGCGGCAGCGCGAGCGCCAGAAGATATCCCTGGGACGCGCGGCGTTCTCTCCAGAGCCAGAGGCTGAGGAGGAGGGAGCCGAAGAGGGAGTAGAGCGTCTGCGCGGCAAGGATGCGCAGCGGAGGAAGAAACGCGGCCGCTCCCGCGGTTACGCTTCCAATCCCCCGAGTCCAGGAAGGCTCGCGTTCGTAAATGGCGTCCAGCGTGACCCGAGATTGCTGGACCTGGCTCTCCAGGATCGTGATCACGGGGCTGATCACCTGGAGCGCGAAGACGAGAACGAAGGCCAATCCCAGAATCGCCAGGAACTGCTGTACAGGCGGGGAGACCTGCTGGAAACCTTCGAGCCGGGGCGTTGGACCGGCGGGACTGTAAACCGAAAGCGAGCAGCGCTCCGCCACGGGCTCCCGCTCGACCTCGCCCAACGTGGCTCCGTAATATCGCCTCGCTCCAAGCATCAGGACATACGCCCCTACGAACAAGAGGAACGCCAGCGCCGGGTTCGCGAAGCAGGCCGCCCCGCTCAGAGCGACCAGTCCCAGAGGCGCCCAGTAACGCAAGCCTTGAAGATCGTTGAAGTGCCGTGTGAAGAAGCGGATGCGATCACGGTCTTGGGTCGTCATCTCGACTCTCCTTGGAAAACCTTGCTAACCCAGGGACGGCAGCGGCACCAAGTCCGGCCGCCAACTGGCGGCGCTTTCGCGGAGCTCTTCCATTTCTTTCCAGTAGCCTTCTATCGTCTCCCGGCCGGAGTCGCTCAGGCGCGCGAGGGTCTGGGGCTTTTTCCCCACGAAGCGTTTTTCGATCTCGACCAGCCCCATCTCCTCCAGCTTCATGAGGTGAGAGGAGAGGTTTCCTTTGCTGAGGCCGGTGATCCCCAGCAGGAACAGGAAGTCCGCCCTCTCGCAGGCCGAGAGCGCCGTCAGGATCGCCAGACGGGCGGGATCGTGGACCCGCCGGTCCAGGTTCGCGAGTTGTTCGAAGGGGGTGGCGCTCATCGTTATTTCTCCCGTTGCCCCAGCGCGCGGGCGAGTTGCCAGTGATCGAGAAGACCCGCCAGGATCATCGAGGAGCCGCAGAGGAGCAGAGCCATCCAGAGGTGGACCAGGGTAGGCTCAAAGAAGGCAATGATCGGAGCCAATCTGCCGGGCGACAAATAGAAGAACCCGAGAGAGGCGCCGAGAATCGCGAGCCACAGCAGCAGAATTCCGAATACCAGATGGTAGCTCTGGGACAGGCGGCGTTCCCGCCAGAACCACATGCCGAGGAAGAAGGAGCCGAAAAGGGCGTACAGCGCCTGGCCGTAAAGGGCTTTAGCCGTTGACCGCGACATCGGCACCAGGTCGGCGCTGGATTTAACCTCCTCGACGCTGAAGCTGACCATGGCCCACATCGTGCGCCAAGGCTGCTGGACCAGAGATTCGTCCGCGGTGATCCTGAAGGAAGGGCTGAGCGCCTGCAGGATCAGAAAGAGAACGAAAGCCGCTCCCATCGTGATCGAGAAACTCCGCGCCGCGCGCGCTACCTCTGGAGAGCTCGCGAGGCCCTGGGTTGGGCCGGCCGGGCTGAAGACCGAGAGCGTCGAGACCTCCGCGGCGGGAAGGACCGGCTGCCGTTCGACTTCCCCAAAGGAGCGCCGGTAATACCACCTCGCGCCAAAGAACAGGAGAAACGCGGCCAGGAAGAAAGCGCTCCGCAGGATCAGATACGGCCGGTTCGCGAAATAGGTCGTGCCACCGACGCTCAAGGTGAGCAGGCCGATGGGAACCCAGTACCGCAGTCCCTGAAGATCGTGGAAGTGCCGCGTGACGAAACGGATGCGATCGAGGTCTCGGGTTGTCATCTCGGCCTCCTTGGCGACCAGTCTGTGCGACAGACCAATTCTGCGCCGAGATGCTGAGGATGTCAACTGGTCTTCGGTACAGACCGGATTATTTCACCACGATCACTTCCACCTTTCCCTCCCGCCGTTCCAGGTGGACGCCCACGTCCTTCTCGTGGCGTTGCAGGCAGAGGTCTAGGGATGCCTTGCCGACCTTGAGGTTGCGGATCGTCACCTGGCCGAGGCTCGCCGGCAGCTCGGGGCGGTCCAGGCAGATCCGGCCCCGCGGCGCGTCGATCTCCAGTCCCAGGCAGGCCTGGAGGAGGAGGAAGACGGCGCCGGCCGCCCAGGCCTGGGGGGCGCAGGCCACAGGGTAGAGCGTCGGACCCTCCTGGGCCCGCTGCCGAAAGCCGCAGAACAGCTCGGGCATGCGGCGGAGGTCGAAGTGGAGGCTCGCCGCGAACAGGCCCTCCAGCAGCTTCAACGCGCCGTCCTTGCGGCCGTAGCGCGACATTCCCCACGCAATCAGGGCGTTGTCGTGCGGCCAGACCGAGCCGTTGTGGTACGACATCGGGTTGTAGCGCGCTTCGTTGGCCTCCAGAGTCCGGACGCCCCAGCCGGAGAAGAACGACTCGTTCAGCAGCGTGTGGGTGACCCGCCATCCCCGCGGCTGGCTGGCGATGCCGGAGAAGAGGCAGTGCCCGGCGTTGGAGGCGCGCACTTCGCAGCGCCGCTTCTCGGCGTCCAGGGCCAGGCAGTAGGTGGAAAGGTCCTCGCACCAGAAGGCCTTCTCGAACCGCTCCCGCAGCTCCTCGGCCCGCCGGTCCCATTCCTCAGCCTGCTCGGGACGGTTCAGGGCGCGAGCCAGGGCCGCCGCGGCGCGCCGGGCGGCGTAGACGTAGCCCTGCACCTCGCAGAGGGCGACCGGCCCCTCGGCCGGCGTGCCGTCGCGGTGGAAGACGGCCTCCGCGGAATCCTTCCAGCCCTGGCGGGCGTGCTCCACGAAGCCGTCGCCGTCCAGGTCGCCGTACTGATCGATCCAGGCCAGGGCGCGCTCGATGTTGGGCCAGAGGGACTCGACGAAGGTGAGATCCCCGGTGCGCTGGTGCCAGGCCCCGGCGAGGACTACAAACAGCGGCGTGGCGTCCACCGAGCCGTAGTAGCGGGCGAACGGGACCTCGCCCAGCGCCGCCATCTCCCCCTGGCGCATCTCGTGGAGGATCTTGCCCGGCTCGGCGTCCCGCGCGGGGTCGACCTCCGTCGCCTGATGGGCGGCCAGGAAGGCGAGGACGCCTTTCGCGATCTCCGGATCGAGCCACAGGGTCTCGTAGGCGGTGAGGATGCCGTCGCGGCCGAAAGGGGCGCTGAACCAGGGGACGCCGGCGTAGGGGTAGAGCCCGTGCGGAGTCCGGGTGAGCATCATCCGCAGGTCGGCGTCGGAGCGCTCGACCCACTCGTTGAAGCGCTCGTTCGAGGTCGTGACCGCCCCGCCGCAGGCCCGCCGGGACTCCTGGTCCGCGGCGGAATGCTCCAGCGCGTTGTTGAAGCCGATGATGCGCGGCGCTTCGAGCCCGGACTCGAAGGCCACGGTGAGGTCGAGGGTCTGCTCGCCCCGCGGCGGCAGGTGAAGCCGGAACGAGGCCAGGGATTCGCTCAGCTCGGCCGGGCCGGGGGAGAAGGCGAGCCGGGTGCGCCGCGCGCGGCCGTCCAGCCCCTCGTAGCCGAGCACCGCCGTCCCGCGGCCGACGACGGGGTCCAGCCGGCGCCCCCGCCGTTCGCGCCGCGTGCCGCGGATCTCGAAGATGTCCGCGTAGTCCGCCGCGAAGCGGAGGGCGACGTGGAGGTCGAGGTCGCGCAACCCGTAGTTGTGCAGGCGGAAGCGGGCGTACCAGGCCCCTTCCCAGAGGAAGCTGGTGCCGAAGATGTGGATCGTGTCGCGGGGCAGCGGCCCGGCGGGACCCTCGAGCAGGTCCGGGTTGGTCAGGTCGACGATCAGGGCGTTGTCGCCGCGGACGGTAGAGCTCAGCAGCAGCGGGCGCTGGTTCTCCAGGAGCAGCTCGAAGCCGCTCAGGAAGCGGGTCCCCTCGTGGAACAGGCCCATCTCGCTCAGGCCCACCGGCCGGATGGAGCCGCCGTGGTCGAAGACGGCGAAGCTCTCGCCATGCTTGAGCACACGGGCGCGGTCGTCGGTGCGCGACGCCGTGGCGAGGATGTGGTACTGCTCTCTGACCTGGACGATCTCTTCCATCAAGAATGGAAGAGGCAAGGAGCGTGCCGGGGGGGCGGCGCTCAGGCTTCCTGGGGCGGCCTGCCCTTCGAGACCTCACCCTCGGTCCCTCTCCCATCTCCCTGCCGCCCGCCCCCGGGAGAGGGAGGGCCCTGCGATCAAGGTCTTCCTGGACTTGGCAAGAGCGCTTCCTCATCGTTCCCCCTCTCCCGGTCGGGCGGGAGGGTGCTGGGAGAGGGGGCCAGGGGGTGAGGTCTCGCAGGGCATACCGCCCCAGAGAGCCAGACAGACTGAACCTACACCCGGCTCCGCAGCCACCGCGCCTTGCCCATCCGCCGCTGGATGGAGCGCACCTTCCGCTGATACGCCTTGCTCTTGCTGCCGGGATGCCACGATTTCGGTCTGGGAAGAGAAGCCGCCAGCTCCGCGGCCTGCCGCTCGGTGAGGCTGCGGGCCGACTTGCCGTAGTAGTGGCGGGCGGCGGCCTCGGCGCCGTAGATCCCCGGCCCGAATTCCACCACGTTGAGGTACAGCTCCAGGACGCGCCGCTTCGAGAGCTCGCTCTCAAGCTGCCGGGTGAGGATCGCCTCCTTCACCTTCCGCAGCGGGTTGTAGGACGGCGAGAGCCAGAGGTTCTTGGCGAGCTGCTGGGTGATGGTGGAGGCCCCGCGGGGCAGCTCCTTGTCCTCCCAGGCGTCCTGGAGCGCCGCCTTGATCTCCGCGTCGTCGAACCCCCCGTGGGAGAAGAAGCGGATGTCCTCGCTCACGATCACCGCCCGCTTGAGGTTCGAGGAGATCCGCGAGTAGGACACCCACTTCCACTCGACCTCCCGCTCCTTGCGCGTCAGCCGGCCGATCAGCCCGCCGTGCTTGTAGTGCTCGATGAAGGCCGTGGTCTTCGGCCGCCGGTCCTTCAGCGCCGAGACGTCCGGCCAGGTGACGAGCTGCCAGACGATCCAGACGCCGGCCAGGGCCAGCAGGATCAGCAGCAGACGGCGCAGGCGCCCGCGGCGCGGAGGCGGATCGAAGGCCGGATCGCTCATGGATGGAGAAGGATCGTACAGCGCCCCCGCCCGGGCATCAATGCCCGCAGGATTGGCACCCCCCAGGCCGGGGAGGCTCATATACTCCCCGGCCATGTCCACCCTCTCCAGCCCCACCCCGCCCAAGCATCCCGTCGAACGCCCGGCCGGCAATCCCACCCTCTCGCGGTTCATCCTGGACCAGCTCGTCGAGGCCGGAGTGGAATCGATCTTCGCCATCCCCGGCGACTTCATCCTGCGGCTGTGCCAGGTGATCGAGCGGGACCCGCGCCTGCGCCTGCTCACCATGTCGCACGAGCCCGGGGTGGGCTTCGCCGCCAGCGGCGCGGCGCGGGGCGTCCAGGGGATCGGCGTGGCCTGCGTCACCTACGGCGCCGGGGCGCTCAACATGGTCAACCCCGTGGCCGCCGCCTACGCGGAGAAGACGCCGCTGCTGGTGCTCACGGGCGGTCCGGGCGAGGACGAGCGCTCGCGGGGCATCCTCGTCCACCACCAGGTGAAGAGCTTCGAGTCGCAGCTCAAGGTCTTCCACGAGGTGACCCACTACCAGGCGGTGCTCGACGATCCCGAGACGGCCGCCGATCAGGTGCGCTACGCCATCGACCTCTGCCGGCTCTATTCGCTGCCGGTCTACCTGGAGGTGCCGCGCGACATGGTGGACCGCGAGATCCACCTCTCGCCGGTCCGGCGTCTGGAGGTGCCGGCGCGGCCCGGCGCGGTGGAGGAGGCGGCCGGCGAGATCCTGCGCAAGCTGACGGCTGCCCGCCGGCCCGTGATGGTGGTCGGCGTCGAGGTCCACCGCCAGCGGCTCGCCCAGCGGGTGGTGCGGCTGGCCGAGCGGCTGGGGATCACGGTGGTGACCACCTTCATGGGACGGGGCGCCTTCCCGGACGACCATCCCCACTACGCCGGGGTCTACCTCGGCCCCGCCTCCCGGCCCGGCGTGCGCGAGCTGGTGGAGGAGTCGGACTTCGTGCTGATGCTGGGCGCCCTGATCACCGACACCAACATGGGCGTGCGCATCACGGCCCTCGACCCGCGGCACATCGCGCTGGCGGTCTCGCGCCGGGTCGAGATCGGCTACCACCGCTACGAGGACGTACCCCTGGACGCGCTGGTCGATCAGCTCCTCGATCACCCCGGGTCGCGCCCGCGCGGCGACTGGCTCCAGAGCGCCGGCCGCATCCCCTTCATGCGCGCCGACGACGAGCCGTCCGCCGGACCCATCCGGGTGGCGGCGATGATCGCCGAGATCAACCGCTTCTTCGCCGAGCGCGGCGAGATGCCGCTGGTGACCGACACCGGCGACTGCCTCTTCTGCTCCAACGAGATCGACACCCAGATGGTGCTCGCCTCGGCCTACTACGCCACCATGGGCTTCGGCGTGCCGGCGGCGCTCGGCTTCGAGGCCGCCACGGGCCGGCGCCCGCTGGTGCTGGTGGGGGACGGCGGGTTCCAGATGACCGGTCCGGAGCTGGCCCAGGCTCTCCACTGGGGATGCAAGCCCATCGTAGTCCTGATGAACAACAACTCCTGGGAGATGCTGCAGTCGTTCCTGCCCACGGGATACAACCGCATCCCCGACTGGCGCTACGCCGAGCTGGCGGCGCTCTGGGGATGCGCTGCGTGGCGCGCCGGCACCGCCGCCGAGCTGCGGGCGGCCCTCCACGCCGCCCTGGACGGCGACCGGCCGGCGCTCATCGAGGTGACGCTCGCCCCGGGCGACATCTCCAGCACCCTCTACAGCTTCACCCGCAATGTCGGCACCACGCCGCCACCTCCCGCCGGCTAGTGGTAAAATAGCCAGGAGTCGAATAAAGAGACCTCCCGCGCTGTTCCCCAGTCGGGTGATCCCAGCGACAGACGCTCTGGAGCGATCAAAGGAGATGAGGATGAACGGAGTTTTTACCAGGCAGCATTTCACAGGCCGAATCCTCCTCGCCGCCCTCGGGATTGGCGCGGTTCTGACCTCGGGCGTCTGGGCCCAGCCGGCGGCCAGACCGGTTGTCGAGGAAGTATCGGCGCCGGCGGAAGCCTTCGGGGCTTCGCTCCCGGCGCGGCCCGACAAGGCGCTGAAGCCGGCCATTCCCACCCCGTCCGAGCGGCTGGGCGTCGCGCTCGGCGCCGTCCCCTCCGTCCGCCTGGCGCCCCTCGACCGCGACTCCCTGCTCGAGCAGGACGCCGTCCGCGGCCGCATGGGCGCGGTCAAGGCCCTGCGCTACGGCGTCGGACGCGACGTTGCGGTGACGAACGTCGACGGCCAGTGGTACGACCTGGCGGGCGGCGCGCGGCTGTGGGCGGCGGAGATCGTCTCCACCGACGCCCTGGGCGTCCGTCTGCACTTCAAGGACCTCCGGCTGCCGCGGGGCGCCGAGCTGGCCGTCTACTCGCCCTCGGCGAGCGATCCGGAGAACGGCCTGATCAAGACCGGCTCGCCGCGCTTCGATCCCGAGCGCTACATGGAGCGCTATGAGGCCTCCTCGCCGCGCCAGGGCGACATCTGGACCGGCACCTTCGTGGGCGACCGTGTGCGCATCGAGTACCTGGCGCCCGCCGGCTCCTCCGAGGAGCTGCCGTTCAACGTCAACAACCTGCAGCACCTCTACCTCGACCCGGTCGACAAGGTCGCCCGTAGCCTGGTGGGGGACAAGGTGGCCGGACCCTGCCACAACGACGTGTCCTGCTTCCCCGAGTGGGCGAACCTGGCGGCCGCGGTCTCCGGCATCGGCTTCATCGGCGGCAGCGACTCCCTGTTCTGCACGGGCCAGCTCCTCAACGCCCAGAAGACGGACTTCACCCCCTACTGGCTGACCGCCAACCACTGCCTGGAGACCGCCGGCGAGGCCAACTCCGCGGAGTTCTACTGGTTCTACCAGAGCGCCTCGTGCAACGGCGCGCCGCCGTCGGTCGCGAATTCGCCGCGCTCCCTGGGCGCGTCGCTGCTCGCCACCAGCACGGCGAGCGACTTCACCCTGCTGATGGTCAACGGCGCCCTGCCGGACGGCGTCTTCTGGTCCGGCTGGACGGCGGGCAACATCCCGGACGGCGCGCCGATCGTGGCGATCCATCACCCGGCGGGGGACTACAAGCGGATCAGCTTCGGCCAGAAGGGCGAAAGCTCCGCCTGCCTGGCCTCGCGCCCCAGCACCAACACGACCCGCATCAACTGGACCGACGGCCCCACGGAGCCCGGCTCCTCGGGCTCGGGCGTCTTCCTGCAGAGCACCGGCCAGCTCTTCGGCCAGCTCTTCTTCGGCCCGTCGGCCTGCGGCAACGAGAGCTTCGACTGCTACGGCACGTTCAGCGTCACCTACCCGAGGATCAAGAATTTCCTCCAGAAGGGCGGCTCGGACGACAACTCGGAGCAGAACGACACCTGCGCCAGGGCGAAGAACACCCGTGCCGGCACGCTCAACGGGCGCGTCGTGAAGGTGGTCGACTCCGACTGGTACAAGATCACCGTCCCCAAGGGCAAGACCCTCACGGTGCGGGCGCAGTTCAGCAACAACAACGGCGACATCGACCTCGCCGGCTACGCCGCCTGCAACAAGGACGCCGTGGCGACCTCCACGGGCACCGGTGACGAGGAAGTCCTGCAGGTCCAGAACGTCGGCAACAAGAACGCGATCTTCTTCGTGAACGCGTACCTCGATTCCGACACCCGCAACGAGTACAACCTGATCGTCTCCATCAACTAGGAGATCCACGCCGGGCCCGGACGTTCTCCGGGCCCCGGCTTTGTCTTCCCCTTGCCTCCCATCTCCGTCCCACTGCGCGCCCCTGAGCTGGCCCCGGGCCTGTGGGTGCAGGGCCCCGAGGTCTCCATCGCTGGCTCCCGCGGTTCCGTGGTGCTGGTGGACTTCTGGGAATCCACCTGCGTCAACTGTCTGCGGACGCTGCCCTACCTCAAGGCCTGGCATGAGCGCTACGCCGGGCGCGGCCTGACCATCGTCGGCGTCCACACGCCCGAGTTCGAGTTTTCGGCCGATCCCGAGTTGCTGGCGGCGGCGGTGCGGGACGAGGGAATTCCCTATCCCGTCCTCCTGGACCAGGACCGGGCCACCTGGCAGCGGTTCGCCAACAAGTTCTGGCCCGCCAAATATCTGATCGACGCCCGGGGCTATCTCCGCTACGAGCGCTTCGGTGAAGGGGCCTACGGCGAGACCGAGGAATGGATTCAGCGCCTGCTCCGCGAGGCGGGCGACTCGGACCCCATGCCGGAGATCCTGGAACCGGTGCGCCGGGAGGACCGTCCCGGAGCCGTCTGCCATATGGCCACCCGGGAGACACATCTCGGGTTTCATCGGGGACGGCTTCTCGCGGCGGAGGGATACCGGCCGGGTGAGGAGGTGCGCCACCGGGCGCAGGAACCCGCGCCGCCGGGTATGTTTTCCGCCCGGGGCCTCTGGCTTCACGAAGCCGAATATCTGGAGAGCCGTGAGCCCGGGGCCGAGTTGGACCTGCTGTGCGACGCGTCGGGCGTCAACCTGGTCTTGGAGCCGGCGGGGGAGTTGGAGATCGAGATGGACGGCGCTCCCGTGCCGGCGGGGGAGCGGGGAGCGGACGTGGTGGAACGGGACGGCCGGACCTTCGCCGTCTGGGAGCGGGGGAGGATGGTGCGCCTGATCGATTCCCCGGAGTTCCGCCGCCGGCATATCATGATGCGGTTTCCGGAACCCGGGGTGCGGGCGTATGCGTTCAGCTTTGCGACGTGTGTGGTTCCCCCTGGGACCGCCGGCGTCCCGCCGGCAGACTTACTCCGTTTTAGTTAGAAGCCGGCGGGACGCCGGCGGTCCCAGGGAGGCTACTCCGTCTCCGGCAACCCCTCCCGATACTCCGGGTGCCGCTTGAGGAATCCTTGGATAAAGGGGCAGCTCGGCAGGAACTTCGCTCCCTTCTCCCGGATCTGATCGAGCGTGCCGCGCACGAGCTCCTCCGCGATCCCCCGCCCCCGCAACTCTTCAGGGACGTAGGTGTGGGCGAGGTTGTAGGTGTCGTCCATCTTCGCGTACTCGATCACCGCTTCCTGACCGTCGACGACGGCGTAGAACTTCCGCTCCTTCTCGTCGTTGTGGATCTCCAGGCTCATTCGTTCCTCCTTACGAGTCATTGTCTTGTCTCCCACGCCGTGCGGGCCCGCGCGGCGTGATCGGTGAAATCGCTGAAGACGCCGTCCACACCCAGACGGAAGAACTGTTCGTATTCCTTTCCGTGGTCGCCCTCGTAGTTCAGGGCGAGGAAGGGACCATCGCTGCGGAATGTCCAGGGATGGACCAGGAGACCGGCGCGATGGGCGTCCGCCACCAGCGAGGTGGGCGGCTGGAGATGGCCGTCGGCGTCGATGGGGACGACCAACCGCTTGTTGGGGCCGATGCCGTCCGCGTACGTGGCGATCCCGGCGAGACCTTCCGGGGTCGCCAGGTCGCGGTAGGTGCGCGGATCTCCGGCCACGGTCAGGTCGAACGGCTGCCCCGCGACTTCCAGGAGCTGGATCAGGGGCAGGTCCGTCCGCCGCCGCAACTCCCGGAGGTTGCCGGTCTCGAAGGACTGGATGTAGACCGGAGCGTTCCGGCCCCGGTAGCCCATCGCCTCCAGGATGGCGAGCAGAGGCTCCTCCAGGGGCAGGCCGATCGAGCGGAAGTATGTCGGGTGCTTGGTCTCGGGATAGACGCCGATGGTCCGGCCCGTCTCCGCGCTCCTGCGCCGGGCGAGCTCCAGGACTTCCTCGAACGTCGGCACCAGGAAATGTCCGTTGTAGCTCTGGTCGCGGGAAGGCAGCCGCTCCTTGGCGCGCAGCGATTTGATCTCGGTGAGGGTGAAGTCCTCGCTGAACCACCCGGTGCGCTCGTGGTTGCCGATCTTCTTGGTCTGCCGGCGGTCCGCGAATTCGGGGCGGTCCGCGACGTCGGTGGTCTCCGAGAGGTCGTTCTCGTGCCGGGCGATCAGCACGCCGTCCCGGGTGATGACGAGGTCGGGCTCGATGAAGTCCGCGCCCAGGTCGATGGCCAGCCCGTAGGCTGCGAGCGTGTGCTCGGGCCGGTAGCCGCTGGCTCCGCGGTGGGCGATGATGAGGGGGCGCGTCTGCACGGGGGAATCATAGCGGGCAAGGCAAGGACCTAAGGGACATAAAGGACCCAAAGGACATAAACGACATCGTCCTTGAAGTCCTTTAGGTCGTTTAGGTCCCTTATGTCCTTTAAGTCCTTGCCCTCACCCGCGCGTAGTCCTCCGGAGTATCCACATCCTCCACCACCCCCGCGTCTCCCGCCTCCACCTCCAGCAACTCCGCCTCGTGGCGATCCCGGAGCTGCCTCAGCCCGATCGCCGGATCGAGCGTGCCAATCTCCGGAATCAGCGCCGGCGCGATCGCCAGCGGGTGCCCCCGCTTGCCGTGGTGCGTGGGCAGGGCGAGCGGGGCGCCGGTCTCCCGCATGCGTTGCAGGAGGAGGGCCACGGTTTCCGCGCGCAGGTTGGGGAGGTCGGCGGGGGTGACCAGCAGCGGGACGTCCGTCCGGTCCAGCGCGGCGACTCCCTCCTGGATCGTGGAGAGCATGCCCCGGTCCGGATCGGGGTTGACAACCACTCTGACGCCCGCCTCCCGGGCCCAGGCCCGGAGATCTTCATCGCCCGGAGCGATGACCAGCACGATCTCCTGAACGCCGCCGCCCCGGAGCGCCGCCACGACCGAGCCCACCAGCGTGCTTTCGCCGAAGGGGAGGAGCAGCTTGGGCCGGCCCATGCGGCGGGAGGCGCCGGCCGCGGGGAGCACGGCGACGGGGGCCGTCACTGCACCGTCTCCGTCACCTGCCGGATGGCCGCCTCCAGGGTCTCCAGGTGGATCGGCTTGGTCAGATGCCGCACGAAGCCGGCCTCGCGGCTGCGCTCGACGTCCTCCTCCATGCCGTAGCCGGTGAGGGCGATGCCGGGCAGGTTGTAGCGGCTCCGCAGCTCCCGCATCAGGTCGTGGCCCGTGCCGTCCGGCAGGCCGATGTCGCTGAGGACCAGGTCGAAGCGGCCCTGGGACGCTTCGGCCACGACCAGCGTTTCGCGGACGCTGTGGGCCACCGTCACCTGCCGGCCGGTGGCGCGCAGCAGGTCGGCCATGGCCTCAGCGGTGTCCGGATGGTCTTCCACGAGCAGAACGTGGACCGATTTTGGATTTTGGATTTTGGATTTTGGAATCCGCGTTTCCGGAGCCACGGCGGCGGGGGACTCGGCGCCGGGATGGACGGCCGCCGGGAGGCGGACGGTGAACGTGGCGCCCCGGCCGCGCCCTTCGCTCGCGACGGTGAGGGAGCCGCCGTGGATCGCCACGATCGCCTTGCTGATGGCGAGCCCCAGGCCCAGGCCGCCGAACTGCCGCGTGATGTCCCGCGGACCCTGCACGAAGGCGTCGAAGACGTGCGGCAGGGCCTCCGGCTCGATGCCGATGCCGGTGTCCGTAACCTCCACGGCCAGCCCGTCCGGCCCCTCCCGCCACGTGCGCAGGCGGACCTCGCCCTCGGGCGGCGTGAACTTCAGGGCGTTGCTCAGCAGGTTCCAGAACACCTGCGTCAGGCGGGGAGCGTCCGCCCACAGCCGGTGGTCCCCGGCCGCGAGGTCGAGGAGCAGGCGGGGCCGCTCCTGGCTCGGCAGAGGACCGAAGGAGGTCTCCAGGGCGTGCTCCAGGACGTCCCGCAGATCGGCCATCTCCCGCTTCAGCTCCAGCTTGCCCCGGGAGATGCGCGTCAGGTCCAGCAGGTCGTCGATCAGCCGGGCCTCGAGCTCCACGTTGCGGCGGATCCTGCCCAGCCCCTCCCGCAGCTCGCCGGAGGGGAGATGGCCCCGGTCCAGGCGGGACTCCAGGGTGGAGAGCACGGCCAGCACCGGGGTGAGCGGCGTCCGCAGCTCGTGGCTGAGCGCGGCCATGAAACGGTCCTTGGCGCGGTTCGCCGTCTCGGCCTCGTCCCGCGCCCGGTGCTCGGCCTCGTACAGGCGGGCGCTCTCGGCCTCGGCCCGCACCTGGGCGCGGGCGAGCAGGAACAGCACGGCGCTGGAGCCGAGGCCCATCAGCAGCAGCCAGAGCACCTGCGGCCGCGAGGAGCCCTCTTCGAACTCGGGCAGGGTGGCGTAGGCCACCGTCCAGGACGATCCCGCCACCTCGAAGCCGCCGAGCTTTTCGAAGCGGGGCGCGTGGTCGTTCGCCGCCAGACCGGCGGAGCGGTGGAGGAGGTTCTCCTCCGAGGGTGCGCCGGCGTAGACCGTGTACCCCACGTTCCAGATCTCGCCCGGAGGCAGGATGGACTGGAAGAGGCTGCCGGCCCGGAAGGCGCTGAGCACGAACCCCAGCAGGTCCGCGCGGCGCTCCTCCACGCCGGGAGGGGGCGCGCCGCCGCGGTAGACCGGCAGGAAGATCAGGAAACCCGCCTGCCGGTCCGGACCGGTGTCGTTGATCAGGCTCACCCTGGATGTGGCCGCGGGCAACCCTGAGTCGCGGGCGCGCTCCATGGCGGACCGGCGCGCCGGGTCCCTGAACAGGTCGTAGCCCAGGACCGTCCGGTTCCCGGCGTTCAACGGCTCCACGTAGACGAGGCGGCACGAGCCCGGACGGGTCTGGCGGCAGAAACCGGTCCCCTGGATGCCGGTGAAGCGGCGGGAGAGGCCCTGCCGCTGGAGAAAAGTCTGGAACTCCTCCTCGCTGACGTCGCCGTCCACCGCGAACAGCGCGGCGGTGGCCCGCAGCAGCGCGACATAGGTCTCCATGCGGTGCTGGAGCAGCACCTGCGTCCGCTGGACCACGTTCTCGAAGCGCAGTCTGTCGCGGGCCCGGGCCGTGGCATCGATGTAGAGGACGCTGGCGAGGGTCAGCAGGAGAGAGATCCCCAGCATCAGATAAGGGAATCCCGCGTGGAGCGGCGAGTCCGCTCTCTCCGGACGCTCTGGCGGAGAGCTCTTGGGATCTACTGCAACCTCCTAACTTCAGGTCAAGATATAGATTACAGCATATATATTCGCTTGACGAATCTCAGCGGATCGACCGCCGGGCCAAAACGATCGTCCGGTCGTCCGCGAACGGCACGCCGGCCGTGAAGGCCTCCAGGTCGCTCTCCAGGGCCTCGGCCAGGGCGGCGAGGTCCGCCTCGCCGCGATGCCGCCGGCAGGCCTCCTTCAGACGGTCCTCCCCGTACTCCTCGTCGCCGGGGCCGCAGGCCTCCACCAGACCGTCGGTGTAGAGGACGAGGAGGTCCCCCGGGCCGAGCTCGGCCACGGCGGCCTGATAGGGAGCTTGCGGCAGCAGCCCCAGGGGGACGCCCGTGGCGGCCAGCTCCTCGACCGCGCCGTCCGCCCGCACGAGCAGCGGCGGGTTGTGCCCGGCGTTGGTGTAGGAGAGCCGCCCCGTCGCCGGCTCCAGCACGCCCAGGAAGGCGGTGGCGTACTTCTCCGGCGGGGTGCGGAGGTAGAGCAGGCGCGAGAGGCGGGCGCAGATCTCGTCCGGCGGCAGGCCGTCCATCACCGGCCCGGTGGAGAGGGCCTGGAGCGAGACGGTCAGTAAGGACGCGGCCATGCCCTTGCCGGCCACGTCGGCCACCATGAGCACGCATTCGCGGCCGCCGTCGCGCGCGACGACCTCGTAGTAGTCCCCCGAGACCCCCCGCGAGGGGACGTTGCCGCCGTAGAGCTCCCATCCCGGCACCTCCGGGAGCTGGTTGGGCAGCAGGGCCACCTGGATGCGCCGCGCCAGCGCCAGCTCCTCCTCCAGCCGCCGCCGCTCCGCCGCCTCGTTGGCCAGTGCCAGGTTGCGCAGGTGCAGGGCGGCCACCGAGGCCAGGGAGACCAGCAGCTCCAGGTCCTCCTCGGAGAACTGGCGGGCGCCGGCGCGGGATTCGAGGACGATCAGCCCCAGCGGCTCCTCGCGGTCCAGCAGGGGAGCGGCGATCAGGCTGCGGATGCCCGAGATCAGCATGCTCTGCGCGGCGGCGAAGCGCTCGTCCGCCTGGACGTCGAAGACTACGGCGGCCATCCCTTTCTCGCCGACCTCGCGGATCAGGCTGCGCGAGAACGACGGCGCCTCCGGAGCCCCCAGGAGGGAGCGGATCGCCGCCACCCGGTACTCGCCGGCCTCCTTGAGCAGGATGGCGCCGCGGTCCGGCTTCAGGTGGTCGAAGACGCGGTCGAGCATCATCTCCAGCAGCTCTTCCATCGTCAGCGGCCGGCCGAGCGCCTGGTGGACCTGGTTGAGCAGGCGCAGCCGGTCGGCGTAGCGGCGCAGGCCGGCCTCGCCCGCCGCCGTGGGGGCGGTCTGGCGTTCCAACAGCTCGGAGGCGCTGCGGAAGATCGTCCCGTCCTCCAGGAAGTCTTCCTCGCGGATGTCCCTGCCGGTGAGCCGCACCGAGTCCTCGAACACGGTGATGCGGCTGTTGGAGACCTTGACGACGTCCCCCGGCGCCAGCCGTACCGCCCCCCGGATGACCTGGCCGTTCACCTCCGTGCCGTTGCGCGAGCCCAGGTCCTCCACGCACAGGCCGGCTTCCGTCCGGTAGATCCGCGAGTGGCGGCGGGAGAGGAACGGGTCGGAGATCGTCAGGTCGGCGTCCATGGCCCGGCCGACGACCAGGGAGTCGCTGCGCACGACGTGGTCGAAGGGCAGGCCTTCGGCGGGTGTGACGTGGAGGCGGAAGATGGGAGCGCTCACGGCGGATTCCTTCCGGCGTGAGCGTATCAAAGGCCGGGCGGCGATCTGCTATTCTTGGGTGCCCGTTTGACTTCTGACCTACACCAGGAAATTCAAACCGAGGAAAGCTGTTGGACGATCGTTCGCGGCTGGAGCTGTTGGCGGAAGCGGGACGGGTTCTCTCCGAGTCCCTGGACCTCGGTACCACTCTCGCTTCCCTGGTCCGCCTCACCACCCCCCGGTTCGCCGACTACTGCCTCCTCTTCGAGCTGGGGGAGACGAAGGCCATCTCCCTGGTGGCCGCGGCCCACGTGAACCCCGCCAAGGAGCCGGTCCTCCGTTTCATCGGCGAGCGCTACCGGTTCGTCCCGACCCACCCGCGCAGCCCCATGGCGCGGGCCCTCCACCAGGGGGAGCCGGTGCTCCTGGAACAGGTGGCGCGCGCGGACGGCGAGGCGGTCACCTCCGATCCGGACCTCCTCGCGGCCTTCGACCACCTCGACCCCCGGTCCCTGCTGGTCCTGCCGCTCGCGGCGCGCGGCCAGAGCCTGGGCGTCCTGCTGCTGGCGATGGCCGTCGAGTCCGGCCGGGCGTACAACCAGGAGGACCTGGTGGTGGGCGGGGAGCTGGCCTACCGGGCCGCCCTCGCCATCGACAACGCCCGCCTCTACACGCAGGCGGAGACCGCCAACCGGGCCAAGGACCATTTCCTGGCGGTGCTCAGCCACGAGCTGCGGACGCCCATCACGCCCGTCCTGATGAGCGCGCTCCGGCTCGGCCAGGACCCCGAGCTGCCCGAGCGGCTGCGCCCCGAGACCGAGCGGATCCGGCGCAACGCCGAGCTGCAGGCCAAGCTCATCGACGACCTCCTGGACCTGACCCGCGTCACCCAGGGCCGGGTGCAGCTCCACTTCGAAGCCGTGGACGTCCACGCCCTGATCCATCAGGCGCTCGACGTCTTCTGCGCCAGCAACATCCAGCGCAAGCGGCTGCATTGCGATTTCGAGAACGAGGCGGCCGGGCACCACGTCTGGGCGGATCCCGTGCGCATCCAGCAGGTGGTCTGGAACCTGCTCCAGAACGCGGTGAAGTTCACCCCCGAGGAGGGCCGGGTCGAGGTGCGGACGCACAACCCCGAGCCGGGGCGCATCCGGATCGAGGTGTCCGACACCGGCATCGGCATCGATCCGGAGGTCCTGCCCCGGCTGTTCGACGCCTGGGAGCAGGGAGGCCGCACCGTGAGCCGCCGCTTCGGCGGTCTCGGGCTGGGGCTGGCCCTGGCCAAGACGCTGGTGAGCCTGCACGGGGGGACGCTGACCGCCTTCAGCGAAGGGCTGGACAAGGGCGCCGTCTTCACCCTCGAGCTCGCCACCACCGTGGCGCCCGACCGGGCGGAGGAGAGGCCGGCGGCCGGCCGGGCCGGCTCCCTGCCCAGGCCCCTGCGCATCCTGCTGGTCGAGGACCACGAGGACACCTTGAACGTCATGGCCGAGGTCCTGGAGCTCGCGCGTCACGAGGTGGCCCGGGCGTCCGACATGGAGTCGGCCCTGCGGATGGCCGCCGGCGGGCCGTTCGATCTACTGGTCAGCGACCTCGGCCTGCCCGACGGCAACGGCCTGGACCTGATGCGTCAGGTCCGCGACCGCTATGGTTTGAAGGGGATCGCCGTCAGCGGCTACGGCACCGCCGAAGACGTGGAATCCAGCCGGGAGGCGGGCTTCCTGGACCACCTGGTGAAGCCCGTCCATCCCGCCCGGTTGAAAGAAGCGATCGCCCGCGCCCGTTTCACCCTCGAGAGCCGGACCGCCTAGGCCAGCTCCAGATTCCATTCCCGCCGGGCCTGCTCGAAGCTCTGGCCGTCCCGCGTCTTCTTGCGGCACGTCCGGCACTCCAGCCACCCCAGAGCAGCGATACCGCCGACCTGCACTCCCGCGGCCGGTTGCTTTCCACAAGTCGAACAAGGCCGGATGGGCTCCAGCGGCTTGGAGGGTGTCACCCGCGTACCTCCCGTTGTTTCTTCTGCCCGTAAGACGAGCGTAACTCCTCCGTTCAGGTCTTAGTCCGTACCGCCAGCTCCAGACTGCCTGATGACCTGTGCATGTTTCTACAGGACTCCGCAAGGCCGGTCTGTCCGCTAGATGACGGACCCGGGCATGGGCTTTGCTTTGGGGCCGTTTTCCAGAGGAGGAAGACGGAGATATGTCACTACAGACATCGCCGGGCCCGACAGGGAATCACCTCCTCGACCGCTTGCCCAGAGGGGAGGTCGACAGGCTGCTGAGCTCCCTGGAGACCGTCTCCATGCCCCTGGGAAGCGAGATCGTGCACCAGGATCGTCTGTTGTCTCACGTCCTGTTCCCGACCAGCGGCATGGTCTCCCTCGTCGTCCTCATGGAAGACGGGAGGACCGCCGAGGCGTCGACCATCGGCCGCGAAGGTATGGTGGGAATCAACGCGATCCTCGCTCCCGACTCCAACCCCGCCACGGCGACCTCCCAGGTCGCCGGCAAAGCGCTGAGGATTCCGGTCAGCGGCTTCCTCGAAGAGATGGCGCGGAGTGGAGCCTTGAACCGTCTGGTCCGCCGCTACGCGGCGTACACCCTGCGCTACGCGAACCAGACGGTGGCATGCAACCTCCTGCATTCGGTCGAGGAACGGATGTGCCGATGGTTGCTGATGACCCACGACCGCGCGGGGACCGACGAGTTCCCGCTGACCCACGAGCTGATTTCCGAGATGCTGGGCGTCCGGCGCCAGACGGTGACCGTGATCGCCGGCGAGCTGCAGGCCAGGGGCCTCATCCAGTATCGCCGGGGTGTTATCCGGATCCTCGACCGCGAGGGTCTGGAAGCGGGGAGCTGCGAGTGCTACTCGGCCTTGCGGGACGCCTACAACCGGATCGTTCAGTAAAAGAGGGACGCCAGCGGTAGAATCGGCGGCCATGAGCCGCCGCAGCCGCTGGCAGACCGTCCGCAAGGTCTGGGCCGTCACGGGCCTCACCGTGTTCGTGCTCTTCACGCTCTGGGGCGTGATCGCCTACCAGTCCTGGGGCGTCGGCGCCGAGCTCCTGGCCTCGGACGCCCGGCTGCGGGTCGCCGAGACGGAGACCTCCATCCAGTTCATCCCCCAGGGGGGAGCGGCCACGGGGCTCGTCTTCTTCTCCGGCGCCCTCGTGGACCCCGAGGCCTACGTCCCCCTGGCGCGGCGGATCGCGGAGCGGGGCCACTTCGTGGCGATCGTCAAGATCCCCTACCGGGGCGGCTTCAACCTGGCGGACACCGGCGAGGTGATGGGACGAGGCCAGGCGGTCATGGCGGAGCATCCGGAGGTCGCGCGCTGGGTGGCCGGCGGCCATTCCAAGGGGGGCTTCTACGCCGCCCACTTCGCGCACCGCCATCCGGAGAGCATCAAGACCCTGGTCCTCCTGGGCACGGCCCATCCCCGGGATCTGGACCTCTCGAAGTCCGGGCTCGCCGTCACCAAGGTCGTCGCCTCCCGGGACGGCCTGGCCACTCCCGCCCGGGTGGAGGGCTCGGCGGCGAACCTGCCTCCGGACACCACCTGGGTGCGGATCGAAGGCGGCAACCACTCCCAGTTCGGCTACTACGGCTTCCAGCCCGGAGACCGCCCGGCGAAGATCACCCGGGAGGAGCAGCAGAGGCGGGTGCTGGACGCGGTCCTGGCGGCTTTGTAAAAAATCCAGTGGCGGGGGATCCCGCAGCCGCGGGCGAAACGCAGAGTTCCCGCGGAGGGCGTAGAGACGACCCTGCCCGTTTCAGAACGCCGTCCGCAGGCCCCCCACGTCGGGTCGTCTCCGGGGCGGGAAAACCGTTCCGATCGGCCATCTCATCTGGCGGGGGTAAAACCTCAAAAATCGTCCCCTCGTCGTAGGTGATCGTCAATCCGCGACGGCGTCTCCGTCCCGGAGACGACCCGACGTGGGAGGCCTCCCCAGGGCGTTCTGAAACGGGCTGGGTCGTCTCTACGCCCTTTCCGGAACGTTTCCTCGTCTCCGAGGGGATCTCCAGTCCTCAATAGTTCCCTAATATATGGCGGGAATCCTCCCGCTTCCGCGTATCCCCTGACGAACCCACTTTCCGAAGGAGACACCCCATGCGAATTCTCTCGTCCGCCATCCTGCTCTTCGCCCTCGTCCTCGTCCTCGCCGGACCCGCTCACGCGGCCGGCTCCGGCAACAACCAGGCCGCCAGGCTCGTGCAGGACATCCGCGCCGACCTTGCTCCGGTCGAGAACCAGATCCGGAACCATCCCTATCTCACGGCCCTGGAGAACGGGCAGATCCCGCTGTCCAACCTCAAGGCGTTCGCGGGCGAGCAGTACCACATCATCAAGAGCGATCTGCGCAGCGCCGCGCAACTCGTGGCCCGCTATGGCGGCACCCCGAGCGGCGACTTCTTCCAGGGCATCCTCGAAGGGGAGATCCTGGCGCGCGGCTACCTGCTCCAGTTTGCCGCCGCCCTGGGCATGACCGAGGCGGATCTCCAGGCCTACGAGCCCAGGCCGCTGGCCCAGACCTATCCGTCCTACGTCACCTGGCTCTCCGTCCACGCCACCGACGCCCAGGTCGCCACGGCCTACGTGGTCAACTTCGCGGTCTTCGGCGAGAACGTGGGCCGGATGGGGGTAGCGCTGCGCAACCGCTACGGCTTCTCGGCCGCCGCCACCGCGTACTTCGACTTCTTCGCCGTCCTCCCGCCCGACTTCGAGCCCACTGCGCTGGGGATCATCGGCGCGGGACTGGGTTGCACGGACGAACGGGAGATCCGGCGCTCCTCCCGGCTGCTCCAGGCGTACGAGCTGGACTTCTGGAACGCCGTGGCGGCGAACTGAAGCGTCCGGGCGTGAGGGGAGGACGCTCGTATGCACTTCCGAGTCGTCCGTACAGAGCTCCGGACCGTCCGTCCTCGCTCCCGGAGGGCTCGTACCGACTCCCGGATCGCTCTACCCAGTGGGTGGAGGCCTCCACCCACTGGAACGGACGATCCGGCGAGTGGGTAGAGCCTTCTCCACACTGGGTGGGACGTTCCGGCGAGTGGGTGGAGAGGTCCGGACATTCGGTGGAGCGTTCCGGCGAGTGGGTGGAGAGGTCTACCCGGTGGGTGGGAGCCTCTACCCGCTGGAACGGATGCTCTACCCGCGGGCCGTTCCGCTTTTGATACACTCCCCTTCGTCCCGAGAACCGTCTTCCCGTGACCAACTCCTGAACGCCGTCGTGCTCCGAGAGATCCACGTCCGCAACATGGCCGTGCTGGCCGAAGCCTCGGTGGAACTGGGGCAGGGGTTCAACGTGCTGTCCGGTGAGACGGGCGCCGGGAAGTCCATCATCGTGGATTCGCTGGCGCTGCTCGCGGGGGCGCGGGCCAGCGCCGAGATGGTCCGCACCGGCGCCGAGGCGCTGACCGTCTCCGGCGTGTTCGAGCCCGAGGGGGACGGCTGGCGCGGCGTGCTGGAGGAGGCGGGCCTGGAGGCCGAGGGGGACGAGGTGCTCGTCCGCCGCGAGATCGGACGCTCGGGACGCAACCGCGTCTTCGTCAACGATCAGCCCACCACCCTGCGCCTGCTCACCGATCTCGCCCCCTATCTGCTCCGCATCCACGGCCAGCGCGACGAGCTGGGCCTCATCGAGCCGGACCTCCAGCGCGCCCTGCTCGACCGCAGCGGCGGCCCCGAGGCCGGTCCGCTCCTCGCCCGCGTGGCCGAGGCCTTCGAGCGCCACGCCCGCCTCGCCGAGCGCCTGGAGAGCCTCACCGGCGACGACCGCATGCGCCGCGAGCGCCTCGACCTGCTCCGCTTCCAGGCCGGGGAGATCGATGCCGCCAAGCTCCGCGCCGGCGAGGAGACCGAGCTGAAATCGGAGCGCGACGTCCTGCGCAACGCCGAAGCCATCACCACCGCCCTGGGCACCGCGTCGGCGCTCCTCTTCGAGGAGGAGGGCGCGGCCCTCGACCGCGTCGCCAAGGCCCGCACCTCTCTGGAAGAGGTCGAGGCCTGGGAGCCGCAGGCCGCCGGTTGGAGCGCCGAGCTGGAGGAGGTGCGCATCCGCCTCTCCGAGCTCTCCCGCGCCCTCCAGCACCGGCTGGACGGCCTGGAGGCCGATCCCGCCCGCCTCAACTTCGTGGAGGAGCGGCTGGCCGTGATCGAGCGCCTCTGCCGCAAGCACGGCGGGGATTCCGCCGCCGTCCTCGCCCGCCGCGCCGAGATCGAGGCCGAGCTGGCCGAGCTGGAAGGGGACGCCGAGAACCGCGACGAGCTGGAGATGAAGGTCGAGGCCGCGCTCAAGGACTACCGTGACGCCGCCCTCGCCCTCTCCAAGGCCCGCGAGGCCTGGGGACAGGCCCTGACCCAGCGGATCGAAGGCGAGCTGAAGGATCTCGGCCTCGCCCGCGCCCGCCTCTCCGTGGCCCTGGAGCGCCGCCGCCGCTCCGGCAGTCCTTTGATCCTCGACGGCGAGGGGACCGACTTCGGCCGCGACGGCGTCGATCAGGTCGTCTTCCTCTTCGCGCCCAACCCCGGCGAGCCGCCCCGGCCCATGGCGAAGATCGCCTCGGGCGGCGAGCTCTCCCGCATCCATCTGGCCCTCCAGCTCGCCACCCGCGGCGAAGCGGAGAAGGCCAACCCGACCCTGGTCTTCGACGAGGTCGACACTGGCATCGGCGGCGCCGAAGCCGCCGCCCTCGGCGCCAAGCTCCAGCGCCTCGCCAAGGGCGGCCAGATCCTCGCCGTGACCCACCTCCCCCAGGTCGCGAGCCACGGGGATCTCCACTTCAGGGTCAGCAAGAAAGTGGACGCCGGGCGCACCAGCGTCAAGGTGGAGGAGCTGACGGCGAAGTCTCGCGTCGAGGAGGTGGCCCGCATGCTGGCGGGGAAGAAGGTGACGGATCTGTCGCTCTCGCACGCGGAGGAGCTGATTTCGGGGGCGGCTCGGAAGCGGCGTTCATGAGATGTTGCCCTCTGGGGCGGCATGCCCTTCGAGACCTCACCCCCTGGCCCCCTCTCCCACTCCCCTCCCTCCACCCGGGAGAGGGGGAACGATGAGTCAACGATCTTGCCAAGCTCAAGAAGACCTCAATCGCAGGGCCCTCCCTCTCCCGGGGGCGGGCGGCAGGGAGATGGGAGAGGGACCGAGGGTGAGGCTTCGAAGGGCGGATCTCCCGAGATGGCAACGAACCCCATGAAGACCCCTCTCTGGCATCTTGGCGACCCCGTCGCCCCCCTCCGCGACCTCCTCCGCCGCGGCGGCGTTCTCGCCATCCCGACCGAGTCGAGCTACGGCCTCGCCGCCGATCCCCGGAACCCGGCGGGCGTCGAGGCGATCTATCGCATCAAGGGGCGGGAGGCGGGCAAGGCGCTGCCGGTGGTGGTGGCCGACGTTGGACAGCTCGCGGATTTGGGGGTCGATCCAGACCTTTATATAGTGAAGGGTCTCCTCGCCCTCTGGCCGGCCCCGCTGACCGCGGCGCTGCCCATCGCGCGGCCCCTGCCGGCTTCGGCCGGCGAGACGACGCTGGCGGTGCGGATCCCCGATCATCCGGGGCTCCTGCGGCTCCTGCGGGAGATCGGGCACGGGCTGACGGCGACCAGCGCCAACCTCAGCGGCGGCGAGCCCATCCTCGATCCGGAGGAGGCCGCCGGGCTGCTGGCCGGCGAGGACGCGATGGTGGTGGACGGCGGTGTGCTCCCCGGCGGGCCGCCGTCGACGCTGGTGGCAATAGAAGGGGAGGGCGTGAAGGTTCTACGGACAGGGAGATTCCCCGTCGAGCGGCTGATGCGAGAGCTCGCCGGTTTGCGGCCCGGTACCGGCCGCGGGAGAGAGGACGTATGAAGCACTCCAAGATGTTCGTTCTGGCCCTCCTGGCCGCCGCCCCCCTGCTGGCCGTCCCGCAGGCGGAAACACCGTCGGCCGCCCCCAAGGCCGCGCCGGCCAACGCCCCCGCGGTCCTGCCCGGCGGCGCCCTGCCCACGATTCCCCTGTCCGAGATCCAGCGCGGCCAGCGCGGCTACGGTCTGTCCGTCTTCGCCGGCACCGAGCCCGAGCGCTTCGACGTCGAGGTCATCGGCGTCATGCGCAACGTCAGCCCGGACGTCAGCTACATCCTGGCCCGCCTTACCGGCAAGGGGCTGGAGACCAGCGGCGTGGCCGGCGGCATGAGCGGCAGCCCGGTGTTTCTGGACGGCCGTCTGGCCGGCGCCGTGGCGTTCAGTTGGCCGTTCACCAACGAGGCCATCGCGGGCATCACCCCCATCGAGTCGATGCGCGAGCTGTCCAACCTGAAGCCGATGGCCGTGCCCCCGCCGCCGCCTCCGGTGCCGCTGGCGGACCTGATGGCCGGCAAGGTGACGCAGCAGGTCCTGGCCGACCAGCTCGCCCGGCTCCAGGCCCGCTTCACCGGCGGCTTCGCGAACGGCGCGTCCTCGACGGTCCAGTGGTCCGCCTCGGGATTTGGCGAAAAATCGCAGGGTCTGCTGCGCCAGGCGCTCGGCACCCTCAGCTCCTCGGGCAAGGCGGCGCCGGGCACGGTGCCGTCCACCCTGGAGCCGGGCCAGGCGGTCGCCATGTTGCTGGTGGACGGCGACTTCCAACTCGCGGCCTACGGCACGGTGACCGACCACTACGGCGACCACGTCCTCGCCTTCGGCCATCCCGTGCTGGCCCTGGGGCCGCTGCGGGTGCCCATGGCCACCTCGGAAGTCATCATGGTCCTCTCCAACCAGAACAGCTCGTTCAAGATCTCCAACGTCGGCGAGATCGTGGGCGCCTTCGAGCAGGACCGCAAGATGGGCACGCACGGGCGGATCGGCGCCGTGGCGCCGATGATCCCGATGACGGTGAGCATCCAGGGCGAGCGCCCGCGCGAGTTCAAGATGCGCCTCGCCGAGGTCCCCGAGTTCATGCCGCTGATGGCCGGCAGCTCGGTCCTGGCCGGCCTGGAATCCGCCGCCTACACCACCGGCCCGCAGAGCCTCGACCTCGCGGCCCGGGTGCGCCTGCGCGGCCATGGCGACCTCGAGATCCGGCAGAGCTTCGACGGCGAGAACGCCGGCACCGAGGCCTCGGCCTACCTGCTCTCGATCGTCGCCTACCTGGTGCAGAACCCCATGGAACGGGTGGGCGTCGAGAGCATCGACGTCGACGTCACGCACGTCACGCAGCCGCAGTTCGCCCGCCTGGTGGGGGCCAACGCCAGCCGCACGGTGGTGCGCCCCGGCGACCGCGTGGCGCTGAACCTCGACCTCGCGGCCTGGCGCGGCGACCGCTTCCGGCGCTCGATGACCGTCGATCTGCCCGAGGACCTGCCCGCCGGCCGCTACTCGCTGCTGGTGGGCGACGGCGCCAGCGTCGACGCCGCCCGGCTGGCCCTGGAGCCGGCCGAGCCGGTGACCTTCGCGCAGGCGCTGGAGGTGCTGCGCTCCTTCCACTCCCGGCGCGACCTGATGGTGCTGGGCGTCTACGGCGGCGCCGGCCTGTCGGTGGCGGGCGAGGTCATGCCGCGCCTGCCGGGCTCGGTGCGCTCGCTGTGGACCGCCGCGCCCTCCGGCGGCGCCACGGCGTTGAAATCCGCCGTCGCGCAGGTGGAGCGCCAGGCCATGGACGTCCCCCTGCAGGGCCTCGTGCGGATCGATCTCGAAGTCCGCCGCAAGCAGCCGCTGGCGGGGGAGGATGGTGGGAAGGCGCCGGCGGAGCAGCCGTCGGCGGAAGGTGTGGCGAAGGGCGCGTCCGGCGAAAAGGGCGGGTCCGGCGAGAAAGGGAGGTCATGAGAGCGAGGTCCGCTGTCCTCATCGCGTCGGCTCTGGCGGCGCTGATTACCGCCGCGCCCGTTCGCGGCACCCAGGTGAAGATCTTCCAGGCGCAGAGCCAGCAGGCTTTCCTCGCCGGCACTCTCGAAGGCGTCAGCGTCGACGCTCTCGGCCGCATGCAGCTCGCTCCCCGGGTGGACCGGGTGGCGACGCTGGCCGAGCCCTTTCTCCTCTCCGCCGCCGTCCATCCCGACGGTTGGGTGGTGGGCACCGGCAACGCCGGCAAGGTCCTCAAGGTGGACCGCAAGGGCGGCGTCACCGAGCTGTTCACCGCTCCCGAGCCCACCGTCTTCGCCGTCTGGGCCGATCCCGACGGCACCGTCTACGCCGGCACCTCCCCCCGCGGCAAGGTCTACCGCATCCCCGCGGGAAACAATCCCAAGGCCGAGACCTTCTTCGATCCCGGCGAGACCTACATCTGGACCCTGGCCCGCGCCGCGGACGGCGGCCTCCTCGTGGGCACCGGCACCGAAGGCAAGCTCTTCCGCGTCGACGCCAAGGGCAAGGGCACGGTCCTCTACGACACCGACGACACCCACGTCCGCGTGGTCAAGCCGCTGCCCGGGGGCGACGCCCTGGTGGGCACGGCCGGGACGGGATTGATCCTGCGCGTCAGCCCGGACGGCAAGGCCCGCACCCTCCTCGACGCCGAGGAGCCCGAGGCCGTGGCCCTGGCCCTGGCTCCGGACGGCACTGCCTACGCCGCCGTGGTCTCCTCCGAGGCGAGCCTCGTGGAGCAGTCCCGCGACCAGGCCCCGGCCCAGCCGCAGGGCGGGCAGGCGCAGTCCGGCGAGCCGCAGGTGAGCGTCACCGTGGAGCAGATCGAGTCCCCGATCACCACCGCCGTGGCCGCCGCCCGCAAGGGGCCGCGCAGCCGCGTCGTCTCCATCTCGCCGGCCGGCGTGGTCGAGACCCTCTGGAGCTTCTCGGACGACACCGTCTACGACCTCAGCTACCAGGACGGCCGTCTCTGGGTGGCCACCGGTCTCGAAGGCAAGCTCTACCGCTGGGCCGACGACCAGATGCTGCTGGAGAAGGACGTGGACGAGCGGCAGATCGTGGCCGTGCTGCCGGGCGACCGCGGGCCCTCCTTCGCCACCACCAACGCCGCCGCCCTGTTCCGGGTCACCGAGGGGACCGAGCGCTCGGGCGTCTACACCAGCGCCGCCCTGGACGCCCAGCAGGTGGCCCGCTTCGGCACCTTCCACTGGCGTGGCGAGGCGCCGGCCGGGACCTCCGTCCGCTTCTCCTTCCGCAGCGGCGTCAGCGCCGAGCCCGACCGCACCTGGACCGCCTGGAGCGAGCCGCGCGAGGGCACCGAGATCCAGCTCGAAGACCTCGCCCGCGGCCGCTACGTCCAGTGGCGGGCCGAGCTGAAGGGGAACGGCGAAGCCTCGCCAAGGCTCTACATCGCCGAGCTCTCGTATCGCCAGGAGAACCTCAGCCCCAAGATCGGCGGCCTCCAGGCTCTGGAGCCCGGGCAGATCCTGGTGCCGGCCAACTTCAACCCGTCCAACCAGGTCTACGAGCCCTCGCACCCCAACCGCCAGGGCATCTTCACCAGCCTCAACCCCGCCGACGCCGACGACAGCGGCGGCCGCACCAAGCCGCTCTGGAAGCTCGGCTACCAGACCCTGCGCTGGGCCGCGGCCGATCCCAACGGCGACGACCTGGTCTACGATCTCTCCTTCCGGCCGGTGTCGTCCGCCGGCAACGGGACGAATGGGCACGATGAAGAGGGGGACTGGCTGCTCGTGGCGGAAGACCTCAAGGACGACTACTACAGCTTCGACGCCCTGTCCCTGCCGGACGGCGTCTACCGCTTCCGGCTCCAGGCCTCGGACGAGCCCGCGAACGATCCCGCCGACGCCCTCCAGGCCGAGCGGGTGAGCGACCCGGTGGTGATCGACCACACGCCGCCGGCCCTCGTGAAGGTGGACAAGGAGAAGGACGGCGCCCTGCGCGTCACCGTCCGCGACGCGGCCAGCCCGCTGCGCGAGGCGGTGTACAGCGTGAACGCCGACGAGTGGAAGCCGGTCCGGCCGGCCGACGGCCTGCTGGACGGCCGCACCGAGACCCTGCTGATCCAACCCGGCAAGCCGGGGGACCTGGCGCTGCTGCGGGTCACCGACGCGGCCTTCAACGTCATCACCTTCAACCTCACCGGCCGATGAGCAAGCGGATCGCCGTCTATCCCGGGTCCTTCGACCCCATCCACAACGGCCACCTCGACATCATCGAGAGGTGCCGCCCCCTGTTCGACGAGATCGTCGTGGCCGTGCTGCACAACGAGGCCAAGAAGCCGCTGTTCTCGGTGGACGAGCGGATCGAGGTGATCCGCGAGATGGTGAGCCCCGACGTCCGGGTGGAGAGCTTCTCCGGCCTGCTGGTGGACTTCGTGGACCGGGTGGGCGCGCGGGCCGTGGTGCGCGGCCTGCGGGCGGTCTCGGACTTCGAGTACGAGCTGCAGATGGCTCTCATGAACCGCCGCCTCAACCCGCGGGTCGAGACCGTGTTCATGATGCCGAAGGAAGACTACATCTATCTCTCGAGCCGATTGGTCAAGGAAGTCTTCTCCTTCGGCGGCGATCTGACGGGCCTGGTTCCCGACGCCGTGATCGCCCGGATGCGCCAGCGGATCGCGCCCGTGGGGCGGGCATGAGCATCGACCGCTTCCTGCTGCGCATCCCCAAGGTCGAGCTGCACGTCCACCTGGAGGGGGCGATGCGTCCCGCCGTGCTCATGGAGCTGGCGCGGCGCAACGGCATCGAGCTGCCGGCCCGCGACGAGGCCGGCCTCAAGCGCTGGTTCCGCTTCACCGACTTCGAGCATTTCGTCCAGGTCTACCTCGCCTGCTCGCGCGCCCTGCGGCGTCCGGAGGACTTCCAGCTCCTGACGCTCGACTTCCTGGCCGAGCAGGCCTACCAGAACATCGTCTACACCGAGGCGCACTTCACCATCTCCACCCACTTGGCGAACGGCGGCGACGGCGGCGAGATCCTGGCGGCCATGACCGAGGCGATCGAAGAAGGGGAGCGGCGCTACGGCGTCCGGCTGCGGCTGATCCCGGACATCGTCCGCAACGTCGGCGTGGGACCGGCGGACCAGACCCTCGAATGGGCCCTCGCGGGAGCGGAGCGGGGGATCGTGGCGGCGTTGGGCCTCTCCGGGAGCGAGACGCGGTTCCCCAACGAGCCCTTCCGTCCGCACTTCGAGGAGGCGGGACGGCGCGCCCTGCGCCGGGTGGCGCACGCCGGCGAGCACGCCGGACCGGACTCGATCCGTTCCGTCCTGGAGGTCTGCGGCGCCGAGCGCATCGGCCACGGCATCCGGGCGGTGGACGATCCGTCCCTGATGGAGGAGCTGCGGGACCGGCGCATCCCCCTGGAAGTCTGCCCGACCTCCAACCTCTGTCTGGGCGCCGCTCCCGACATGCCCAGCCACCCCTTCGACCGTCTCTATCGCGCCGGCCTGACGCTCTCGGTGAATTCGGACGACCCGTCCTTCTTCAACACCAATCTCACCCGCGAATACCTGAAGCTGCACCAGACCTTCGGCTACACGACGCCCGAGCTGGCCCGGCTCGCCATCGAAGCCCTGCGCCAGACCTTCCTCCCGGATCCCGAAAGGGCCGCGATGGAGGAGACCTTCCGCCAGCAGTTCGACAGCCTGGGGCGGGAGCTCTTCGGCTCGCCGGTTGAGGCGATGGTGAGCTGAGGGTTCCGCCACAGCCACCATCGAAACGTCAGCCAGGCAAGTATCCGGTTGAGCCAACCGCCTGAAAGGTCGACCGCCGGGTCTCCGGTGAAGCGGTACTCGTAGCGATCGAAGTCCCCGCCGCGTTCGCGGAGCACCGAGAGAGTGTAGCCCAGCGCCTCGCCCACCGGGCGGAAGCGGAGGACGCGGCAGAAGACCGAAGCGAAGACGGGGCAGAGCGCATCAACGACCGGCAGCATGGGGGCAACGACAGCCGCGGCGCCGGCATCCAGGAAAGCCTGCGGGAAACCTTGAACCGGGTATTCCCGCTCGTGTTCCATCCATCCGGTCCAACAGGATTGCAGCACCACCAAACGGCAATGCTTCAGATCCAGAGAGCTGATTTCTGGAAGAGGCACAGATTTCCCCAGCAGCAGAGCTGCCTGCTTGGGGTCGTCTTTGGTTCCAAGGCCATGGCAGGCGAGATAGAGAATCTCGAAGTCGTCCATCCTGCTAAAAAATGTGCTGTGCTCCTTTGTGGTGTCGATCACCTCGACCTCGGCGGCCCGGCCGAACGCGGACCGGAGCTCTTCCGCCTCCCTCTGGGGGGCTCCAAGCCTGGGCCCGAAGAAGAATCCGACTCTGACCGGCTGCCGGTCCAGACGCTTCGAGGCCGGGGAGCGAAAGACAGCCGCCGCGCCTGTGGGGTGGAGGCTCAGGCTGAAGCGCTTGGCGAGCAGCCCGCCGCGCCAGGGAAGCCGACCGAAGGGAGCGCGGTAGAGGATGTCGTGGGGAACGATCGCCAGATGCCGGACCCGGTTGCGTCTCAGGACCTTCGCGAGCGGCTCCGGCAGGATGCGCTCGGCAAGGCCGTCAAAGTTTTCTTCCTTCGCTCCTTCCGCCGCCCTGGGAGCCAAGTCTCTCACCGGATCCGGAGAGCCGGCATGGCCGCCCGGCAGGAGCTCTCGCAGGAAGCTCCTGATCGACACACGGTCGTCTCGGGAGGGCGTCCGAGGTGGAGGCGCCTCTATGACGCGCCACTCGAAGAAGCGACGGCCATAGGCGAAAACCAGCAGGTAACTTCCCACCAGGAAGTACTGCACCACGCCGTCTCGGTCAGGGAGGGACGCCTGCAGCGTCTCGCAGCGCTTCGGCCGGGCGGATGGCGAAGCGGCGAAGCGGACCTGTTCTTCGCCCTCTCCGCCGATCCGGGCTCGGGCTTCGGCCAGCGCGAGCTCCATGGACTGCTCTACGTAGTCGAGGATGGCCCTGCCGAAGCGTTCGTGCCCGGCCCGGTCCCCGGGCGAGCTTTCCTCTGAGCGTCTGGCGCCCGCGGCCAGGAGCTCGGCCGCCCGGTCGAGGATCGGCAGCAGGGATGCGCGCAAGGAGCGCTCGAAAAAACTACCCCGGTTGATTTCCAGCAGCCGTGCCGCAATATTGGCGGCGCGGCCCGCGTCGGCGACGGCTTCCTCCCAGCGGTTCTCGAACAGGTGACCACGGATGATGGCCCGTTGATCCCACGCCTCCATCTCGATCCAGATCAACCCTCTGGCTGCCGCATCGGTCAGGACGCCGCTGACCATGTCTTCGCAGCTCCCCTTCACGGCGGGCGTCGGATCCGGCGTGAGCTCAAGCGTCAGCCGTACCCATGAAAGGCGCAGGCGCAGCGATTCTTCCGGAAGCTCCCAACCGGCGGGGCTCGCGAGGGCTTCTTCGACGAGGGAAAGCGCCGCACTCTGGTCGCCGGCCGGGCGCCGACCCCGAACGTGATCCAGCAGGAGCCGGCCGATCCTCCTCCGTTCCTCCCGTTCGTCGGGAGGCGGGAAATCCCCCTCGGGAGTCTCGACGTCCATGAGAAGCTCCAGGAGCCCGGCTGTGTCCTTCAACTCCTTCTTCATTCCGTCGCTGGTCCATTCGCTGTCGCAAGCGAGCAGAGTGCGGAGCGTGACCTCAAGGGCGGCCAGCGCTACCCACGAGTCCCTATGGCTCTCCAGCGGCTTCAAGCGGCTGAGCGCGACGGCGAAGAGCCCTCGTTGGATCTCGTGCTCGGCGCGGGTGATCGAGATCCAGCCCGCCTCGGGCGTTTCAGCATCCGGCCACTGCGCCTGAAGCGTATCCGCAAGCCGATCGTGGGACCTCCAGTCCGCCGCCATGGCGGCGAGGCGGAGCCAGGCGACCGCCGCCTCGTTCGCCGCCGCCCCGAACCTCGGATCGGGAGGTGGCTGCTCCCGCAACCGCTCCCAGGCCCTGCCAGGGTCGCCTTCGATGCGCCAGAGCTGCCGCGCGGCCTCGGTCCGGAGGACCAGACCGGCGCGGCCCGTCGCTCGGTCAAGGCCGGCGTCGAGAGCCTTCAGCTCGACTTCGACAGGATCCCCCGAGAATTTCCGGGCCAGCCGTGCCAGGGCGAGCCAGGGCTCGATGGCGTTTCGTGCCCCCCTGTCTGTCAGCCAGGCCTCCAGTTCCGCCAGCGACCGATCGTCGGCGGAGTCCCGGTACAACGCTTCGCAGGCTGCCGCGAAAGCCTCCCGGGCTCTCCGGTCGCCCAGGTTGCGTGCGATCAGCCGGTCGGCGGCCGCAAAGAGCTGCTGCCGGTGTTCGCTCATGGCTCGAACGAAGCAGGTTGTAGCCGCTTGGCTTCCGCTCCTTTTGCCTCCGCGCAGTCTCTCTCGGATTCTTCATCCAGCCTGCCGTCGCCGTCCCGGTCGCAATCCATCAGGTAGATGTCGAGCGGCCCTTCGTCCTCGAAGTTGCCGGGCCCCGCGGGTCCGATCGGGTCCGCCGGAGCCCCGGCAGGCCTGACGGGGCGGTAGCAACTGGGCAGCCCTGGCGTTCCTTCCGCTTCAATCGTGCAGGGACGGACGAACAGGATGGGAGGGATCGGCTCGCTCTCGTCGCCGTCGAATCCACGGCGAGGAGATCCCTGCTGAGCCGGAACTGGCGATTCCCTGAGCCGTAGAGAGACTCCGTCGATTTCGACTGCGGCCGGCAACTGACTCCGCGGGTCCCTGGAATCATCCAGGAAGAGCACCCGCTCGACTTCCTCGATGACGTCGAGCACGTAACGCTCACGGAGCGGCAGGAGCCTGCCGGGCCGATGGGCTACCGGCGGGAGGACCGCATCCTTGGGATACCGTGCGGAGGCAAAGACGATGGCCGCGCTGGTCTCGCCGTGGCGGGTCCGCCAACGCTCGGCGTCTTCCGTGGCTAGGCGACGAATCTCCAGGGCCACGACCACCTGCAGCTTCCGTGCGGCGAGGAGGTCTGGCGAGTCGTTCTGCGTTCGGGCGAGCTCGATCTGTGCCTCCGCCAGGGACCGCTCGATCCGCCGGAGCCCGGCCTCAGCCTGTTCCCTGGCCTGTTCCATCTTCAGCCGCCGGACCATGTCTTCGGCGACGCCGAATCGCCGGGCCTTGATCGAGGACGACGCGACGCTCGCCGCCGCCCAGGCCGGCGCTCCAGGCTTTTCGGCCAGCGCGCGAGCGGCTTCGAGATCTCCCCGGCTCAGTTTTTCCCGCACCTCGCCGACGACGGGGTCGGATGCGACGACGGGCTCGGCGCCCTGCCGCTGGATGTATTCCTTCCCTTCCTTTTCCGTCAGCAGCGCAAAGGACACGCTTTTCGAATTCCACCGGCCGCCACGGCCGTCGTTCCGGTCGCGCCGGGAAGGATCCGCGTTCCCCGTGATCCATGGGCCGCCCCCGTTGGGCGGACCGCGGACTCCGCCGCCGGAGCTCAGCACGGCGTAGGCCCCCTCGCCGCCCTCTGCCGGGCGAAGATGGACGATCACCTCGTTCGGGCTCACGGCGAAGACCGGTATGTCACCGGCGATCCGTTGAGCCGTCGTCGGGAAATCTTCCCTTACGGACGCCTGCCGTACGAGGTCCTGGGCCATACGCTCCGCCATGGGCTTCGCGCCGGGCCACGCCTTCAACTGGACCCTGCCTTTCCGCAAGTCCGTGGCGGACAGCCGCAGCACACCGAAGTTTTCGATGGCCTCTTCGCTTCTCAGGCCGTTGCCGCCGTCGACCAGCCGGTCCTCCTGCCGGAAGGCAAGACGACCGCCGTATGTCCCATCCGTCGTTTCCGCCACCCGGGCCGTCAGATCGCCGCGCAACGAGATGTCGCTCGTGAGCTGGCCCGTCAGTTGAGCCCGGTCGGCGGTGACCGTCAGCTCCGCTTCCTCGAGGCTGCCCTTCGGCCGGTCGATCGAAGAAAAGCGCAAGGTGCCGTCCGGGGCCTGAATCGCCTGTTTTTCCGCGTCGATCCGGCGCACGTACGGTCGCGGGTCGCGCGCGCGGACAGGGCGAGAGGCGTACTCCTCTTTCGCCGGAAGCCCTACGCCGCCGGAGAGCTTCGCCAGGTTTCCACAACGGCCGAACCAGGAAGATTGAAACAGGTCCAGGCACTCCGTCTTTTCGTGGGGCTTGTCGACGAGCGGCAGCGGCCCCTGCCAGCGGAGGTCCTTCCGGACGGCCAGCCAGCGGTCGAAGCGTTCCGTCCGCTCCGGTTGGACCTGATCGAGGAATGACAGGCAGTTGCTGGGCGCGGCCTGGGCCATGCGCTGGACCAGGGTCCACTTCACCAGTTGGTTGAGCAACTCGTATTGCGGCTCCCATTCCGCCATGGACGAATAGTTGCGGTCCCACCACCGGATGAAGCGCAGCATGTCGGCCGCGGGCTCGACCTCCGCGCTCTGCTCGGGGCCGGCCGCCGAACCCAGCGCGAAGAGACGCGTGGCGTTGGGAGCGAACCGCAGCTTGTCCTGCTCATCGCGGAGGAATCCCTCCTGCCGCGACCCGAACCAGATGCGGGTGTAGGGCACCCCTTCATCCTGCTCGCAATAGGTGGAAGCGCCGGGATGCTCGGCGACGCTGACGAATCCGGGAACCAGCCCCGTGGGAGCTGCGTTGCGCCAGTTGATCGCCCACAGCTTGGCCAGCAGGTCGGTGTAGAACATCGTCATGGCGGCCTTCGTGCCGGCGACCGGGCCGTCGTAGCGGGCGCACTGATATCCGGATTTCTGGAGCGGGTCGGTACGGGGATCGAGGGAGAAACCCAGGTTGTCGAGCCCGCTCATCTGGGCTTGCAGGGACAGGATGAGATCCGCGGTGGGGACGAGAGGATACCGTTGCTTCCACTCGAAAAGCCGCGCCAGGAACCGCTCGCTCTCAAGGTCCGCTCCCCGGGGGAGCGGAGCGCCCTGCTCGACCAGGCGCAGCGCCTCGTCGATCTGATCCCCCATCTCCTCCGCCCGGCTCCGGGCTTCCGGAGGGATCTCCACCAGGAGACGGTCGACGGGGACGTACGCCGGCGACGCATGCAGCGCCGCGATGTGCTCCACCGTAACCGGCGCCCGCGAGCCGCGAGCGCGGACCCGTCCGGTCAGTTCTAGACCGCCCGCCGTGCAACTCGCCGAGAGCAGGTCCACGCCCCCCTCCAGGAAGCCCGCCAGACCCTCGGCGGTGGTAACCCGTGCATGGCGGAAGCCTTTCCTGGGGGAGCGGGCCCATCCCTGATCAAAGGAGCCGAGCCGGCAGACCTCGGCTTCCGCGGTGCTCCTCTTGATCGTCATCCCGTAGACCTCGACTCTCTTCGGCATCTCTCCCAGGAGGAGGGCTTCCTGATCGATGGCTTCGAGAGCGTCCTCGCGGGTACGGCGCGGCGACGACCGGTCGACGAGGACGTAGACCGTTCCTTCCTTGTCGACGGCGGTCCGGCCCCGCCCGACAGGAACGTCCAGGATGTGGGCCAGGGTCTCATCCCGCAGGAGCGGCTGCCTGGCAATGCTCGCCAGCAGCTCCGGCCCGGCGCCGCGGGCCGCCAGACGTGCCAGGACGGTCCTCCAGACCCAGTCGCGGAGCTGCTCGGTCCGGGCAGCCACCGAACTGTCCGGCAGGGTGTCGAGGACGTTCAGGAGATCGATCTTGAAGGAGTCGCCCTGGCATTGATCGAATCCGTCCCGGACCTGCGGCGGGACGGATTCCTGAAGGGGTTTCTTGCAACCGAAGATCGGGAGGACCAGCAGACAGCCGACGGCGAGCGAGAGGGCCTTTCTTGCCATGAAGCACCTCCAGTCTGGAGGTGAAGACACGGCAGGATCGCGGCTTGTTTAGATCCGATCGCGCGGCGTGCTGCCGGGCTCCAGAACCCAGAAGAGAGGATCGAGCACCCGCCGCGGCGTCCAGGGAAGCCGCAGGCTCTGTCCCTCGACGAGACCGGAGCCCGTCGCGGAGACGATCGCGAACCGCAGATCGACTTGGTTCGCCGCCGCCCGGCGGATCAACATGTGGCCGACCAGCGTGCTCTCCAGCCAGTCGCGAATCTCCTCATGGATGCCCACCATGGTTCCAACGTAAACGCGCATTTCGTCTTCGTCCAGCGGCCGGTGAATGGCGGGGGCTGACGGCGGGGGAGACAGAAGGGACACCTCTGAGCGGACCGCCTGCCAGAGTGGATCTTCCTTGAGATATTGGCGCAATCGCAGGGGTAGATTGGGAATGGCGTCGCCCTTGGTCAACACTACCATGAGCCGGAAGGGACGGGAGTAAACGGGAAAGCCCTGACGGGTCCGTGTCCGGATCAGATCGTCGAACCGCATGTCCAAGGTCTCGGCTCGCACCTGACCCAGATCTTGTAAGCTGACGAGCCACAAGGCCGGCGAGATCCAATTGGTCTTCTCGGGCCGGTTGCCGTTGAGAGACCCCGCGAAGACAGGATCGGGCCAGTCCCAGACGCTCAGGTCCCTCGTTCCCCAGCGCACCATGTTCTCGAGATCCAGATGGTAGCGACGCTGGTTCGCCTCTGGCCCTCGCCCTGGCAAGTGAGCGGCGAGAAAATTCTCGTGGATTCCGTCCAAGGCCTCCTCGGTGGTCTCGTCCCGCGGCGAGCAGAGATAGTTAGGCCACACCAGGTTCATCTTCCTCAACATGTAGAGGACCGACCAGAGATAGCTGCTCTTGCCGTGCCCGGGTTGAGCGAAGATCTCCAGCGTCGGCATGGGAACGGACGGGGTAGGGGGCGGAGGGCTACCACCCACGTTAACCGGCTTGCTCCACCCCAGCCAATCCTTGATCTTGCTGATAAGACCCATGGCGATGTCCTTTCAGAATTTTCCGTTGACGTAGACGAGACGGAATCCCAGACAGGGCAGCCGGACCGTATCGGGGCGGTTGGGATACAGGGGCTCGCCGGTCTCTGGAGCGGCCAGGTTGCCGCAGAGCTCGGGGAACGGCTCGCCCATGGCGCCCCAACTCTCGTCGTCGCCGACCCACTCCAGAACGCCGAGCCGCATCAGGAACTGGTCCGCCAGCCGGCGCACGTAGCCCAGCCGGCGGGCCGCCTCCGCCGCCGCGTCCTCGGTGCGCAGGATCAACTCGCGCAGGCGCGGCGGAAGATCGTCCACCAAGCCGGAGCCTTCGAGATCCAGGGTCGGTTGCGAATTCAGGATCCGATACACCCGTGCCCACTCTTCCGCTGAAGGAAGCCGGTACTCGTCCCCGCACCAGAAGGCGAACCTCTGCGCCTCGGCGGGCAGCACGCCGGAGAGAAAAGCGTTCCAATAGTTTTCAGGCGAGATCTTCGCCGGCGTCACCCGCGGGTTCAACCCCAGAAGTTCCTCGTACCAACGGGAGTCGAACGATCGATCGTAGGCGTCGGACAGGAAGTACTCGAACTGGATCTTGGTGACCGGCAGCCAATGTAGGTAGAGGTCCGGCTCCACCTGAAGCATGGGAAAGCCGGCAGGGTCTTTTTTATAGCTCTCGAGGTCCATGATGATGATCCTCCGCTCATGCGGCGCTGCTCAATAGGAAGCGGGCGATCGAAGCCCCTGTGGAGCTGCCGCCCAGGGCCGGAAGGGTGGCGAAGCCGGGGTGGCTTGCCGAACCCGCTCCTGATCGATAGAAGATGACGCGGTCTCGCCACTCCGTCTCCAGCCAGTCTTCGGCGTCGAGCAACGGCTGGACCGACAGGACGAGAACGAACTTCACACGCTCCGGAGAGAGTCCGGGCTCCATCAGGATCGGCCCCAGGAGACGCGGCTGCCGGGGAGCTTCCGGCGCCAGCAACGTTTCGCGCGGCGCCGGCACGCCGGCGACCCAGACCGGCCGGCGCTCTCCCAGGCGGTAGATCACCGGTTTCAGGCCATGCCCATTCCGTTCTTTCAGCGAGCGGAGGAGATCGTTCGTCACCGTGTCCAGGTTCGCCGCCTTCCGGGTATCCAGATCCGAAGCGTCGATCGCGATCACCGCATAGCGTTCGCCTTCGGCAAGCTCGGGTAGAGTTTTGGGCGCCCCTATCGCGGCGCGGACGTGGAGCCGCTCGATCATCGCCGCCAGCGATTCCAATCCGCTCTGGGAAGGCGCCGGCGTCTCCTTGAGCTCGGGCAGGAGCCGCCGGAGCTCGCCGGCGTGTTGAGGCGCAAATCTTTCGGCCCACCGCAGAAGCCGGCCCTGGCCCTCCACCACGTCGCCGGCCAGGTACCAGGCCCACACCGGCTCTTCGATCCACTTCCGGACAGCGCGCAGAACGGCCTCCGAGCCGTCCCGCCCCTGGGCCGCGAGCGGCGCGGCCAGCTCTTCGAACAGGATTTCGGGAGCTGAATCCTCGGGCGAGGGCGTCTCCGCGGAATGGATGGAGAACAGCGTCCGGGCTCCGGCCGATCCCATCCAGCGCCGGCAGGGAGAGCCTTCGTCTTCCATCGGCTCTTCCAACCAACTCCGGAACAGCCCGGCACAGGCTCGCAGGTCTCGCGAAGCGTACCAGCCGGCTAAGCAGAGGATCTTGCGGGCGAGGTCGCCATGACCCGTCGCGCCGCCGAGGTCCGCCAGTCCCGCGACCAGGCGGTTGAGCCAGGCACGCGGTCCCTCCTCGATCTCGCCGCCGACCCCGAAGCTCTGGAGCACGCCGAGCCACTCCGCCGGTCCGGCCTTGGACAGCGCTCGGGCCCATTGGCTCTGCAACGCCTTCTCGATCTTCGCCACCTCTTCCGGCTTGGCGTCTTCGCCGATCGGGATCACTTCGATGCCCTCGTGCTCGCCGGCGCTGTCGCCGCTGGCCACCACGAAGAAATTCTGCGCCCACGTCTGGCTGGCGGCGTCCTCCAGGTCCCAGATGCGGCGCGCGGTCAGGACGAGGATCAACCGCGTGTCCGCCGTCCACGCGGCCTCCAGGGCAGGCATCACGAGCGGAGGGAGCGGGTGATCCACAGCCTGCGGCAAGCCGTTCTGACCGCAGCGGCGCGAGCCCAGGTGAATGACCGAGACGTCGACTTGCGCCTCCAGGAGACTGAGCAGGTGTTGATAGATCTTCTCCTTGCGGTCTCTGGACTCGGCGTCGCCGCGCAGGAAGGCGGGATCGAGCACGAAGATGCATCGGCCGAAGCGCGGCCGGTCCATGAGGATGCCGTCCATGGCATACGCGCGGGCGATCACGGCCTGCGCGATGGCGAAGGCCCTCTGCGACTCTTGATTCGACCCTCGATGTAGCCAGAGACTCGACAGGGCGGAGCGGAGCTTCGCGCGCACCTCGGAGCTGCCGCGGTTGGCGATGTCGAGGAGCGTCTGGAAGATGGGCGAGTGCCAGCTTTCCCAGCGGAGCCAGCTCTTGAGGGCGAGGAAGACCTGCTCCACGAGCAGTTGACCATGCTTGTCTTTTCCTGTGGCCGCGAGCACCGGCTCCACCAGATCGAGGAACGGCCGGTGCCTGGCATCGCCGGGCTTGTAGTGCGGTTCGGTGAGGCCCTCGAAGATCAACTTGATGGCTTCTCTGGCGACTTTCCTGAGAAATTCCTTCTCATCCTGAAGCCACAATCCGAGAAGAGGGGCGCGGCTGGAGTCCAGTGAGACGATTCTGCTCGCCGTGCGCCATGCGCACTTGCGGTTGGAGAACCCCCATTTCCGGAGGGTCCTGTTCAATACCTCGCCGTCGCCCTGGCGCTCAATCTCCGCTCTCGATTCTTCGCTGAACGACTCTGAACGCACAACCATGCGCTGCAACAAATGGATCAATTTGCCCTGGAACGCGGACACGGTCCCTTCGTTTGCATCCTTACCGAGGGTGGCCGCGAAGACACGCCCTAACGATGCGCCGGCCGCCCACATGAGGGTTGGCTTTCCGGAGTCGATCCAGGAGCGCAGCGCCTCGGTCACCGGTCTGCTGTGCATGGTGAAATCGCGGCGGACCGCTTCCTCCAGGGCGTAGCCAGCCACCACGGCGGCCTTCTCCCAGCCCTGGCCGGCCAGGTGGCCCACCGCCGCAGCGAAGCTCTTCTGATCGTGGAACGACACCCGGCCGAGCGCGTTCCCGAGCCCACGTCTCGGCTGCCAGGTATCCCAATCCTCTCCTGGCCTCACGTCCTTGACCAAGGGGTTCAGGATGGACCAGATCAAATGCGACCAGTTCTCGACTTGAGCCGCCACCTCTTCCTCGAACTCGGGATCCTTGAATTCGATCAGTCCTCCGAGATCCTGTACCTCGACAGCTTCCAGCATGTCATCGAATCCAATCTGGCGCGGATCTTCCAGCCAGACAAGCCCCTCCGCCCGTAGACCCCGAACGGACCTCCGGTAGATCTCTTCGAGGAACTGGCGCTCACTGCCGCTAAACAGGTAGACCAGCATGGCAAGCAGTTTCTCATTGCTGCGCAGGCCACCGAACCATTCCTGCAGCGCCCTGCGGCCGGCCACGGCGGCCTGCTCGGCGAGCCTCTCGATCTCCTCGGCGTTCCGGGGAGGCTGCTCCGCCAGGCGCCGGCAGAACCTCTCGATCTGTGCAGGATTGTGCAGGTTTTTTTTCAACGCCGGCCATTTGGCGAGCAGTCCTGCGACGAGCTCGTCTCCCAGGGCCCAGTTCTCCTGCCCGCGCAGGTATCGCAGATGAGCTTCGAGGACCCTTTTGAGGTCGCGCACCCGTGCGTTCACCTGGGCGAACTGGAACGCTCCGGCGTCTTCCGTCCGGGTCGTCACCAGGAGGAAGCACTCCTTTCCTTCCAGGGCTTCCTCGAGATCGCTCAACTCGGGAGGCTCAAGCTCGCGCCGTGGAACATTGCCCTCGAAGACGTCCTCAAGAATGAGGACCGTTCCTTTTTTCACCCTCTTGGATTGGATGGCCGCGCCGAGCGAACGGGTCTCATCCGGGCCGCGCTTGTAACGGTAGATCCTGGGCGGTTGATCGTCCTCTCCCCAGAGATCACAGGCGAGATTAACGGCGCAGGTCAGCTTGCCGGAACGCTTGGGGCCATGGATAGCGATGATCCGGTTTTTGTCGGCATCCTTCGTCTTGATGAATTGTTCGTAACCGTCCGGCTTGGCGAAGACCCCGCGCAGCCGTGTAAGCGTTTTGGGACCCAGTTTGGCTACTACGGGCTCGTCCTCCCGCCCTTGACTAACCTTGCCAATGATGGTGGGATTGATCCCCCCGACTTTGCGGACACGAATGTGAATCGTATCCGGGTCTTCGTTCTCCTCGTCCTCGTCCTCGCTCTCCTCCTCCTCCTCCTCATCATCATCTTCTTCCTCCTCCCCGGGTCTACTGTCTTCGTTCAGACCCTCCTCACTCTCACCGCCTTCAAAATCACGGCCTGAGGCGGCTTCATCTGCGACACTTTCCGCGCCTTCGGGATCAGGCGTCTCCGCCGTCGGGTTTTCCGTAGTCTGCTCGTCCTGCGGCTCGTTGGGATTCATGGCTGCCTCCTCGAAGAGGCTTGACCTTCTAATCTCTTCAAAAGCCTCTTCACCCTGGCCTCCCGCGCCTCGATCTCGGCCTCCGAGAACCCGCTGATGCTCTCGAACCCGACCAATCTGGCCCCTGATCCGGTGATCTCGTCGGCCTTGATATGAATCGGTTGATCTCCAGGGCGGTGGCGGGTCCCGCCGATGTAGCTGGCGCCGATGACCTCGCTGTCAGTTCCACCGAGGGTACCGATTTCGATGGTCACGCCGCCTTTTGACTTGCGGGTATCCCTGGTTTTTCGTTTTGCCAGAATAGCCCCCCGGTCGCGTCTGCGCGAGAACGCCAACGCATGGGACCAATCGAAGGAAGACCGCTGAACGTTCAGCGAGCTTCGGGCCTGGCTCACCGCGAGTTCGACCGGAATATGGAGCAATCCTTCGTGCAGCACTGCGGCGAATTGAACGGCTGCCGGATCACGGACGGCTTGTTGGAAACCGACTACCACGGGGACGTTGAGGCGCGCCAGAGCCGGTACGATCCCCACACCCGAGCCGCCGTGGCAGACGTTGAACACCGCCACCCGAAGCTCGGGGCAGAACCCCACGATCTCCTGCAACTGATCGACGCTCACGGGCTGGCTCTTCCCCTCCGCCTCGAGGCAGAGCACGAACGCGTCCCGCCCCGCATGGGCCCGCCGTTCGCCATGGCCGCAGTGATGCCAGATGTGAAAGGGCTTCCCTTCGTTGCCCGCGCGGCGCCATACCTTTTCCAGTTTCTCAAGGGAGATGTTGCGTTTGACGACGACCTCGACGAGCCGGCCCGCCTCCTCGTAGGCCGCGTGAATGGCCGCGGCCTCTTCTTCGAGCTTGAGAGGCGGCATGTCTCGGGGGTTGGCCAGGGTCACCAACACGCGCAACGGCGGCTGAATCTCCAGACGTGCGACCGGCGGAGGCTGCTCGAAATAGCGGACGATCGCCGTCCGGGGATCTTTGGCCAGGAACCGGTAGCCGTCGTGCAGGAGCTCCCAGGGCACCCGCTGCAAGGACGATGACGCCCGGAACTTGAGCAGGAAGAGCAGGGCGTCCTGCTCGCCGTTCAGCGTCGCCGAACGCGCCCGTTCGTAGACCTCCCGGACCTCGTCCTGGACCAGGATGCGGAAGAGCTCCCATCCCAACTCCCGCAGCGTCTCTTCGGCCCCTTCATTGGAAGGATGGCGGGCCGAAGCCGCAGCGAGGTCTCTCGTTAAGCCTCCCATGGAAAGGCTTGCGATGGCGGGCTCCGCTCGTTGCCGGACTCCCTCGATAGCACTCGTCTCCTCGGGCTCAAGCGGTCGCCAGCCTTGTCCTAGAGAGCCATCCGGCCCTGCGCTCGCGTACACGAGGACGCCGGCCTTGCCTTCGATCAGTCCCAGATTGAAGTCGATCAAGGCTTCTCCCTCCTCAGAGCCTGCTGGACGCTCTCGTCGACGATCTGCGCCTTCCAGGCGTCTCCATCGCCGGCCGCCGCCTGGTGCCGGCGTGAGTAATATTCCCGGAGCGACTTCGGCATGAGCACCAGCTTGATGGTGAGCACGAGGAACGGGATGAAGATGGCGATCAGATGGCAGGCCAGGACGGACATGAACAGGTGCCATTGCCACCCTTTGTTTCCTTGAGTGAGGCTTGCAAAGCCGTAGTCTTCTTCGAGGCTCTTCTGAAGCTCCGGAGAGGCGTTCAGCCAGCGCGGCGGCCGTCCGGCCACCAGGTCCCAGACCACATGGATCTGCTCGAAGAAGTCATACATCGGGTCCTTGTAGGTCCAGGGTTTGTCCCAGATCGACGAAACGGAGCCCGTCGGGTTGGCGGGAGCCGTGACTTTCCATGCTTCCTTGACGGGCTTTCCCGGCTTCGAGTCCTTGAGCTGATCGATCCAGTTGCGGAGTCTGCGGTCACGCCCGGTATCTTCTTTCTGCAGCGTGTCCTCCAGCTCATCGATTTCGACCTGCGTGTCCCGCGCTCGGCCGCGAAGCTCATCGAGCACACTGTCGAACTCACCGATGCGGAGCCGGATCTCACCGATCTCCCGAGAGGCGGCAGCGGCGGCGGCCTCTGCTCGCGCATACGCGCGTTCGGCTCGTCTTCTCTCCTCCTGCGTTCTAGCGGAGTCACGCTCCCGCCGGTAGATCGCCGCTTCTCTCCTCGCGGCAGCCAGCTCTCCCTCCTTAAGGGGCAACCGGGCCGCTAGAGCCCCTTTCTGCCTTACCAACTCCGTAATCTGTTCTTGAACGTCCTTGTAGATTCCAACCCTGCGGCCTGATTTCCTCTCGGTGGCCTTGGTCAGGTGCTCTCCTTCCTTGAGCAGTGCGGCGAGCTTGCTGACAGCTTCCTCCCGGATGCCTTCCTCATGGACCCGTTTCTGGATCGGCACGCGGAAGAAAAGGAGCTCGAGCGGCTGCGCCGTGATGAAGGCGGCGGTGAGGATGAAGACCACCCGCACCGCGGCCGCACCCCAGGCACGCCTTCTCTGGTCCTCGTCAGTGGTGAGGAACTGACGCTCGAACCAGAAGATGGCGGCTGCGAACAGCAAGGCAAGGAGCAGCGCCGGGATCGTGGGGAGAGCGATCTTCGTCAGGTCGGAATTGAAGATGGCGTTGAACAGGAAGAACCAGGCGATGAGCTCGAAAGCGCTGACGATCAGCAGGATGAGGGCGGCGAAGTTCATCTCCTTCCGCGCGCTCCCGACCAGCAGGGCGTCGGAGTAGATGTCCAGGCTCATGAGACGGGCGAGGCGGCCGGGCGGCCGTCTGGGTACGTCGACCTGCGGCATTCTGAGATAGAAGCTGACCTCGGGCCGCTCCGGCGGAGCTTCCGGCTCGACAGGGCTTTCCTGGCGGCTGGACAGGATCATCGATGACCTCCGAAGTGAAGCAGTATTTCTCTCGGGTGCTGTTGCGGGAATGCGGATGGAGTAAGCCTCTCCAGCGGATATCGCGCTTCCCCGGCCACCATGAAGAGGACGGACTCCAGGACACCGAAAGGCGCCCAGGTCAGGCCAACGGCCATACGCGCCTCGGGCGCTGCGGCCGCACTGAGCTGGTCCAGGAAGGGTTGGCCCAGGATGTCCCGAACTAGGGAGATTGGATCGAGCTGGGAGGCTAGATCGCGAGGGCTTCGGGCCAGGTTGGCGAGTAGCGGCAGGCCTTTTTCCAGCCTCGTGGCCGCAACGGCACAGAGCTGGTCGATCTTGGTCAGCAGGACCAGGATCCTGGCGTACGGGAGCTGCCGCTTCGGACTCAGGACCGGGTCTCTCTGACCGGCCCAGCTCAACCGGTCGACCAGACGGCCGGAGCTGTCGGCGAGGCTCCCGATGAGCTGCGGCAGCATGACTTCCCAGCGGAGACGGTCCGGACGCATGGAATCGACGCACAGGACGAGACAGCTCGCCCGTCGCGCGCCATGCAGCCAGAGCTGGGCGCGCGCCGACCGTTTGAGCGGAGGGTCGCCGCCCGGAGGGCCGAAGACCTCGCGGCCGGGCAGCTCCTGGACCACGACCTCCGCATGGAGAGGGCTGCCGCTCGGGAGCCCCTCGATTTCCGCCTGGAAGTCGTACGCGGCGGGTTCCTCCGTGGGGTCGAGAGCTCCCGCGGCCGCCGCCTTGGATCTCGCTCCGGCCAGCCTGGTCAGGGCTTCGCCTGGAAAGAGGGAAAGCCTGATGCCTCCCTGGATCTCTGCCCGGGAGGTGCGGCCGAGGGCGCTCAGGAGGCCGCTCTTTCCGGCCCCCGAAGGACCGACAAGAACGCAGTCCTGCCTGGGCGCGGGGGTGAGATACCCGATCCGCTGAAGCAGAGCCGGGCTGGGCTCCAGGCTCTCCGGAGCCGCCCAGCGGCTTGCGGAGCTTCCGGCGTCCGTGGAGTCGGAGGACTGGTCGTCCGGGTCGGGAGACGTTCCTTTCATCATGCCACCTCTGCGGAGGCGCAAAGCCTCGATGCTGGCTAAAGAGGCGGGAGGAAGGACTTTGTTTAGAGCGCTGTCAGACCGGCGCAGGGCTGCCTGGCCGTGGCCCGGGGGGCCTCACCCTTCCGGCACCACCCACATCTCCAGCCCCATCCGTTCCGCCAGATGGAGAAGGTGCTCCAGGCGCTGAAGGAAGTGGAGGAGCCCCGGCCAGCCGAGCTCCTCGCCGAGGCGGATGTCGCCCGAGCCTTCGAGCCCCACCCACTCCGGGGGCTCAGGCCCCTCGCGCCGCCGGACCCTCTCCGCCAGCTCCGCCACCTCCCCCTTCCACGCTTGGCGGACCTCCGCGTCGACAAAGGTCTCCTCCGTGGGATGGAGGTCCCGCAGGCCCTGGAACACGGGGAATCCCTGGAGACCGGCGAGGTACTTCACCAACTCGTCGTCGAGGGTCGCGTAGCTCTCGGTGAGGAGGTTGCCGTCCGAGTCGGCGAGCAGGAGCGTCCAGGCCATGACGGCCTGAGACGATACACGAAGATCCCCGGCTTCAAGCCGCCGGCCGGGCGCGGCGGGCGTCCTTCCCGGTCATCGCGAACCAGACGATCTCGCCGAGATCGGGGTCTCTGCCGAGCCGCTTCCACTCCTCCTCGATGCGGGCCGTGACCTCCTCGGGAGGGAGGGACCAGGGCTCGAACCCGCCGTCGGCGGTGGGGACGCCGGCCTGGAGCATGCCGCTGTTCAGGAGCCCATAGAGGATCTCGAGGATCCGCCGGAAATCGATCGCGCCGCCGGTGGCCAGCCTGAGCTCCGCCACGGCGAGCCAGAGACCCGTGTAGTCGGCGGCGCAATGGTCGAGGATCAGTTGCCAATAGGGATCGTCGCTCATCGTGCCCTCCTGAAGCTCCCGTGGCCTTGAACCTTCTACGGATCGCGGACACGCACTGTTGCGTTCCACGGAAAAGTCCGCAAGAACAGACCAAGCAGGCGGATTCGGCCCAGCCCCTATGGAGGAATTGACAGACGAATCATATCAGCATATGGTGGCAAAGGAGTAGTTTCTTCGTTTATCTCTGGCGCTTTTCCGGGAGGATCGGTCACCTGCGGTCGAATTCCTGGTTCCAACAATGTCGCACGCCTTTGGCCCGTCCAGCGGGAGGCAGGAGGGCTCCGCTGAGCCCCCGGTTGTCTTGAGCGAAGGACCGGAAGACCTCAGCCTCCGCCTGGTCCGGTTGATCCAGCAGGGGATCGACCGGGAGGAGAACTTCCGCCAGCTCGTTGAGCTTCACCGTGCACGTGTCCACAACTTCTTCAGAAGAAAGGGTTTCTCCCAAGAAGAGAGCCTCGATCTCACCCAGGATGTGTTTCTCCGTGTCTTTAAGGCCATAGACACCTTTCGAGGTGACTCGAGCTTCGAATGGTGGTTGATGGAAGTGGCCGACAGCGTCTACAAAAACGAGCTTCGGCGGAGAGGCGCGGGAAAACGGGCTGCGGCGGTCGAGCAGTCTCTGGACCAGCCGGTCTCGAACGACTCTGCGGAGACACTGGGGGACAGCGTGCCCGCCAAGGCCCCGAGCCAGCTCGCGGTGATGGAGCGAAAGGAGCAGGAGGAGCGTGTGCGGGCCGCCATGAGGGATCTTCCGCCTCAGATGCGTCTCGTCGTTCAGCTCCGTTATGAGAAAGGCCTCAAGTACCAAGAAATCGCGGATCTTTTAGGGATCTCGATCGAGACGGTCAAGGCCCACCTGTTCCAGGCTCGCAAGAGGCTGATGGCGGAAGTAGCTGGCGAAACCAGCAAGAACGAGAAGGGCAAGGTGTGAGCGACGACGCGACAGAACTGGACGATCTGCTGGGCCGCATGGCTGAGGAGGGCCGTCTTCTGCCGGACCCGGATCCCGAGAAGCATCCGAGCTCGGGAGCGCTGTACGGCTACCATGAAGGCAAGCTCCCGAGCGATGAAAGACTGCGCGTCGAGGAGCATCTGTCACTCTGCGGACGCTGCCGGGATCTGCTCGTGGAGTATCGTCATTTCATCGAGACCCCCGTGGCAGCAGCAGTAGCGGATTTCGAGGTTGAGGCGGAGCGGCGGCGGATGCGGGAGGACGAACGTGACACTCGGCCCCCTCGCACCATCAACAGGTGGGCTGCCGTCCTAGCGACAGCCCTTGTAGGCTTGGCCCTCTACACTTTTTCATTGTATAGAGAGCTAGGGCGGGCTGTTACAGATTCAGAGCTCACGACCTTGAGGGCAGGTGGAAGCCAGCGCTCTTCTGATGGGGACTTCGAGACGGTCAGGCTGCCTCAATTCCTGGTCTTGCCGGTCCCTTCGGGGCACGAATTTCCGAAATACCGGCTGGAGTTTAAAGCAGAACAGGGTCGGATTCGATCCATCGAGGACTCCATCGAAACGGATGGCACTCTCAGGTTCTTCCTGCCGAGGAGATTCCTGAAGCCCGGGAAGTATCAGATCAATGTACTGGGTGTCCAGGGGACCTCCGAGGAGTCTTTGGCGACGTATTACGTTCATATCTTGGAGTAAGACTGATCCGCGGTCTTTTCCCTGTTTTGCGCTGCCCGCGATCTCACAGTCGCCTTCGACATGTCCTCACAGCGGGGGGATTCGTCGTTGCTCTGCTGGGCACGGAAGGCGTGGCTCTCACGAAGGCCGGCCTTCCTCCTTTCAAACCACAACCGCCGATCTTCCTGCGGCTGGAGGAGAGTCAGAACATGGCTCTCCGGCCGCCCTTGCAGGGCCACGCTTTCGTCGTGACTCTCCAGCCGGGCGAGTTCCTGGCCCTCACTTTCGAGCAGAAGAGGTTGGATGTCGTCGTTAAGGTCTTCGGTCCCTCCGGGGAGCCGGTCTTCACTGTGGACGGCCTGAACGGTGATCTGGGCCCCGAGTTGGTTCCCCTCCTGTCTGAGGAAGGCGGACGCTATCGGATCGAAGTCTCCGGCAAAGGCGAAGGCACCTACCAGGTCACCGCCGGGACGAAGCGTCAGGCGCAGCAGAAAGAGTGGGATCAAACGACGGCTGCCGCCGCCTTTTCGCGGGGCATGGCGCTCAAACAATCCAGGAAGCTGACGGAGGCCGAGCGTCAACTCGCGGATGCAACCAGCCGCTGGAAAACGGGTGGTTACCCTCTCGGACAGGCAGATTCGGGCTATCAATTGGGCCAGGTCCGGATCAGCATGAAGAAATGGGCTGAAGCCCGGGAGCCTCTAGAGAAAGCGCTGACCATCTACCGGCAACTGAAGAGCCCCGTCCTGGAAGGCTATGTTCTGAATGAGCTAGGCCTAGTCTCCAGCGAGCTCGACAGGAGCGCGCAGGCGCTGGAGCTTTATGAGCAATCTCTCGCCATCGCGCAAAGACACCGGCTGGCCGAGCTGGAAATCAACGTGCTGCGGAACTGGGCGATCCTCGATCAGGAAATCGGTGAATTCGGTAGAGCCTTGCGGCAGGCTGAAAGGGGGCTGTCTCTCGCGGCGACGTCGGGCACGGTGGAGCAGCAGGTGACGCTGAACAATGTTCTGGGCCGGATCCACAAGTCCCTGGGAGACCCCCGGAACGCGTTGAAGTTTCATGGCAAAGCCCTGGAGCTGGTCCGGCGTCATCCCAACCCCGAGTTGTCCGCCGCGACCGCCGTACACTTCGGTGACGCTTACAAGGAACTCGGCGATTGGGACCGGGCCATCAGGAACTACTCCCGAGCCATCAGTCTATGGCAGGAGATCGGAGACCTCGCGGAGGAAGCCACCGCGCTCAACAATCTCGCTGTGACCAATTTGCGGATGAAGCGCTGGAAGGAAGCGCGGGACATCCTTCAGCGAGTGCGTCGGATCCACCAGTATCTGGGAAAGAGGAACGACGCCGCCGTCGCCGCGATCAACCTGGGATGGGTTTCCACTTCCATGGGGCGCTACGACGAAGCCCTGAGAATGCAAGGTGAAGCCTTGAAGATGGTGGAGGGCCAGGGATTCCGGCCTACGGAAGCCGCGGCCTATTTCGGTATGGCCACGGCTGAACGGAAGCGGGGAAACCTGCTGACCGCCCGCAGGCATCTCGAGAAGGCACTGGAGATCATGGAGACCATTCGGGTCAAGGCTGAAAGGCGCCGGCTGCAGACGTTGTTCCTCGCAGGCCGGCAGAACTTCTATGATCTCCTGGTAGACATCCTGATGGAGCAGGACCGGCGGCAGCCCGCGAAAGGTTATGACGTTCAGGCCTTCGAGGCGAGCGAAAGGGCTCGCTGTCGCACGTTGCTCGAGGCTCTAGAAGGAAAGATCGTCCTGCCCGCGTACTCCGCCAGGGAGCTGCAGAAGGAATTGGATCAGGATACGATTCTGCTTGAGTATTTTCTTGCCTCCAAGAAGAGCTTTCTGTGGGTCGTCACCCCGGAGAGCATCACCAGCTACGACCTGCCTCCGAGGGAGAGGATCGAAAAGCTGGCGATGGAAGCTCACCGGCTGCTCGCGGCGAGCGACAAGCTCGAGAATCAGGCGCTGGCGGTTCGCAGGGCGACGGAGTTGAGTCAGGTCCTGCTGGGTCCGGTGGCCCGGCGCCTGGACCGGAAGCGTCTGCTGATCGTAGCTCCGCCAGAGCTCCAGTACATCCCCTTCGGAGCCCTCCCCAGGCTCGGAGGCCCGGCGGCCAGGCCCGGCGAATGGCCCATGCCATGGTTGGAGCGGTTCGAGGTGGTGATGGAACCCTCGGCGACGTTCCTGGCGTCCCTGCGGAAGCTCCGCAAGAACCGGCAACCGTCCTCCGGAACGCTGGCGTTGATTGCGGATCCCATGTTCCCGGTCTCGCGGGCCGGTGAGCGGCAGACGGGGAACAAGCCGCGATTCTCCCGCCTCCGCCACTCCAGAGACGAGGCGGCGGCGATCGGCGGACAGGCCAACGGGCGGGTCACCAGCTATCTGGGCTTCGACGCCAACCGCTCTGTGGTGCTGAACGGCGAGGTCAATTCCCACGGCATTCTGCATTTTTCAGCCCACGGCGCACTGGTCGAGGAGAATCCGGGCGCGTCGGCGATCGTGCTGTCCGCCGTCGACCGGAACGGCGGACCCGTTGAAAGTCATCTGCGCGCCAGCGACATTGCCACTCTGGACCTCTCCGCCGATCTCGTGGTCTTGAGCGCCTGCAGCACCGGATTGGGGACCCGGATTCCAGGCGAAGGGCTCGTCGGCCTGACCCAGGCCTTCTTTTCGGCGGGGGCTTCCAGCGTCGCCGCGAGCCTCTGGAACGTCGATGATCTGGGAACCTCCGAGCTCATGAGATCCTTCTACCGCAACCTTTTGCTGAAGAAGCTTCCTCCTTCCGTGGCGCTCAGGGAAGCGCAGCTCTCGATGTGGAAGCAAACACGATGGCGGGCTCCCTACTACTGGGCGGGTTTCGTGCTGCAGGGGGAGTGGCGGTAACATTTCCTGACGGTCCGCCAGAAGGCCTCCTAAACAACTCCTTGCCTCCGGTGTCTTCGACCAGAAGACGCGGGGAGCTTTCGCTCCTCGAGAACCGAAAAAATCAAGGTAAGGAGGGTGTTATGAGCGAGTCTCCGGTTTCCAACTCCAATGCCTCGGAAGCTTCGGTTTCGGTAGAGGATCCGAAGGGTACTCCTACCTCCTCGAACGCCTCCAGCACTGGAGCGGAGGTTGTCGTCGTCGATCCAAACGGCAACCGCGACGATGACGACCACTGATCTCGACCGACGCAGAGTTGGAGCCACAAGCATTGGTGGGCCGGCGCTCGTTGGGCCGGCTCGCCCTTCAATGAGGTCTTCCCTGTGAGGCTATACCTATCGCTCTTCGTACTGGGAATCCTGCTGATCGGAACGAGTGGCTGTCGTCAGCCCGTTCAAGGGCCACGTTCGCAGAGCTCCTTCGATGAGATCTGCGAAAAGGTTGCCGGGAAGTCGGCTGCCGAAGTGGAGGCCCTCCTCGGCGCGCCTGACAACCGGGAGGAGATTCCGATCGGCGACCAACGCTGGATCTGGTGGGATTACACCTTCCTGGCGGGAGAGAGCTATTCCCCAGAGGTCAGGGGGAAGACCGTGCATCTCGAGATTACGTTCTCAAGTCCCATCGGTCCCACCAGGACCAGCACTCCGGCGTCGCAATGGAAAGTCAGCAGCCCACTGGCTGTCAGCTATGTTCTGCCCCAGCCATAAAAGCTTCAGGAGAGAAACAGCGATGAACCCTGCCCCCGAAGACCGCGAAAAATGGGCCCTGCTGGTCGGCATCAACGAGTACCCCAACTTCGATCCGGCCAAGAGCCTCAAAGGCTGCGTCAACGACGCCGAGACAATGAAGCAAGTGCTCGTCGAGTCCTTCAAGTTTCCGGAGGACCACATCACCCTCCTGACGAACGGGCAGGCGACCCGGGCCGGCATTCTCCAGGCCATGCGGGATCTGGCCGCCGAGGCGGGCGAAGGCGACATCGTGGTCTTCCATTACAGCGGTCACGGCTCCCGGATGCCCGACCGCGAGGGGGACGAGCCCGACGGCTGGGATGAAACCATCGTTCCCTACGACAGCGGCCGTGACCCCCTTCCCAATCTGGATATCTCGGACGACGAGATCTACGTCTGGCTGCATAGCTTGACCCGGAAGACCTCCAAAGTCACTCTGATTTTCGATAGCTGTCATTCGGGCAGCATGACTCGCGACGTTTTTGCTTCAGGGGTACGTGGCCTTGAAGAGGAAAGGCGGCCTCTGGAGCAGTTGCCCCCTTCTCCCATTCCCCTTGAAGCTCGTGGGCTGCTGGATGGCAAGCGCGATCTCGGCGCCAGCGGCTTGCTGCCGCTCGGAAGCCGGTACGCCTTCTTCGCCGGTTGTCGGCCCAACGAACAGTCTTTCGAGGTCCGGGAGGTCTCGTCCGGCGAGCATCATGGCGCCCTGACCTTCCACCTTGTGCGCGAACTGGCGGCCGCCCGCCCGGGAACGACCTGCCGGGATGTCTTCGAGGCGGTGGCCCCGCGGGTGACGTCCCTGGTCCCGGACCAGCATCCGCAACTCGAGGGGGCTCGCGACCTGGCAATCTTCGGCGTGCGCTGGATCGAGCCCATGTCGTTCGTACCCATCCTGTGTCGAAAAGGGGATAAGGTCAAGCTCGGTGCGGGAACGGCTTGCGGTCTGACTCCAGGCTCCCGATGGACGGTTTACGAGGCTGGAACCAAAGCCGCCGCCGACGAAATGGCTCTCGGAGACATCGAGTTGATCTCGATCGGAGCACTCTCGAGCGAGGGCAGGATTCTTCATGAGAGGAAGCCGGAAACGATCCTGGCGGGAACGCGGGTAACGGAAGCGAGCCACTACCATCCCTCCGCCTGCATACCTGTGCTGCTGGACCCCCTGCTGCCACGAGGGGACAGCGACGTCCTGGCGTTGGAGAACGGCATTCGCAACTCAAGGCATCTGCGGCTCGCGCGAACCGAGGACGACTCCGAGGTCCGGGTCTATCTGGTTCCCCCCCGGAAGCAGGTATCTGCGGAGAGCCCGGTTCCCACCTTAGGCCCGCTTTGGGAGGAGACCTGGGCCGTCGTGGGGAGGAACGGCAGGCTCCTGATGCCCAGGCACAGGAGAGGGGAGACAGATGTTGTCTCCATCCTGGTAAACAACCTGGAAAAGCGCGCCCGCTACCAGTGGATCATGGGCTTGAGCAACCCGGGCACCGCCTTGAAAGATAAGGTAGAGGTCAAGCTGCTCCGCCGGAGCGGGCCGGACGGCGCTTGGGAAGAGCTGGAAAAGGGGAGCAGTCCGCTCCTCTGCGAAGGGGATTTCCTCGCCCTGGAAGTCGTCCATGGTCATCGGGAGCCTCTCCACATCTATGTTCTGGATTTTGGATTGAGCGGACGCATCGAACTGGTCTATCCGGCCGCCGGCGTCTACGATCCTCTGTGCGCGCACAAGCCGCACCGGATCTGGACCCGCGAAGGCGAGGAGGTCGAACTTTACGTGCCCGAGGATTATCCGTTCGACTCCACGGGGATCGCAGACGAGAAGGAAGAAGGGACCGAGACCTTGAAGATCGTCGCCACGACTCATCCGGCGGACTTCTTTCCCTTGTTCCAGTCCGCTTATCGAGGCGCGGAAGGGAGCCCGCGAGAAGGTATGACCGGCTCGCTGAACGACCTGATTGCCGCCAATTTCGACGGTATAGGGTATCGGGAGGTCCGCCGCACCCGCAGCGAGGAGCCCGAGGACTGGACGACGACGGAGCTCTCTTTCCGTCTCCGGCGCCGCTGAGAGGGTGATCCCCAACTCTCCTTTCCCCTTTCACCCCCTGTCGTCATATGCTCCCCCCATGCCGCCTCCGGGGCCTTCCGGCCCCGGGGGAGGGGGAGCAGGGGCATGGCCCCACGGAATGGAGGAGGCAGCGGGACATGAGCAAGTCATACCAGGCTCCACTCAACTGGTACACCGGGGGAGGCGCGGATACCGACGTCCAGGAGACGGAGGAGTGGCTGACGGCCTTTGAACAGGTCGTCCAATACGAGGGGGTGGAGCGCGCGTGCTTCCTTCTCCAGAAGCTGCTGGAGAAGGGGTATGAGAAGCACGTCCGCCTCCCCTTCACCGGCAATACCCCCTACATCAACACCATCCCCAAGAGCGAGGAGCCTCCCTACGGAGGCGACCGCGCCCTGGAACGCCGCATCAAGAGCATCGTGCGCTGGAACGCCATGGCCATGGTGGTCCGCGCCAACAAGCAGTACGCGGGCGTGGGCGGGCACATCTCCACCTTCGCCTCGGCGGCCACCCTCTACCAGGTGGGCTTCCATCACTTCTTCCGCGGCCGGGGGGAGAGCGGGTTCGACGGCGACATGCTTTACATCCAGGGCCACGCCTCACCCGGCATCTACGCCCACGCGTTCCTCGAAGGACGCCTCAGCCGGGAGCAGTTGGAGGCCTTCCGCCGCGAGGTGGAGGTCAAGGGCGGCCTGTCGTCCTACCCCCACCCGTGGCTGATGCCCGATTTCTGGGAGTTCCCCACGGTTTCCATGGGCCTGGGGCCGATCACCGCCATCTACCAGGCCAAGTTCAACCGCTACCTGCGGAACCGCGGCCTCCGCGATCCCCAGAACCGGAAGATCTGGGCCTTCCTCGGCGACGGCGAGACGGACGAGCCCGAAACCCTCGGCGCCATCACCCTGGCCGCCCGCGAGCGCCTCGACAACCTCATCTTCGTCATCAACTGCAACCTGCAGCGGCTCGACGGCCCGGTGCGCGGCAACGGCAAGATCATCCAGGAGCTCGAGACCGCCTTCCGCGGCGCCGGCTGGAACGTCATCAAGGTGATCTGGGGCGGCGACTGGGACCCCATCATCGAGGCGGACAACACCGGGCTGCTGATCAAGCGCATGAACGAGGTGCTCGACGGCGAATACCAGAAATATGTTGTCGAGCCCGGCTCCTACTTCCGCCAGAATTTCTTCGGCAAGCATCCGCAGCTCCTGGAGCTGGTGAAGAACTATTCGGACGAACAGCTCCGCACCCTGCGCCGGGGCGGTCACGATCCGGCCAAGGTCTACGCCGCCTACAAGGCCGCCGTGGAGCACGAGGGCTCGCCGACGGTGATCCTGGCCAAGACGGTCAAGGGCTACGGCATGGGCGAGGCGGGCGAGGGCAAGAACGTCACGCACCAGCAGAAGAAGCTCACGGACGACGAGCTGCGTTTCTTCCGCGACCGGTTCGACATCCCGGTCTCGGACAAGGACCTGCACGACGCGCCGTTCTACCTGCCGCCGGAGAACAGCCCGGAGATCCAGTACCTGCGGGAGCGCCGCGCCGCCCTGGGCGGGCCGGCGCCGGCGCGGCGGGCGCGCAAGGAGCCGCTGCCCGTGCCCGAGGGCAACGATGTCTGGGGCCGGTTCTTCGAGGGGGTGGACCGCGACGTCTCGACGACCATGGTGTTCGTCCAGATGCTGACCCAACTCCTCAAGGACAAGGAGATCGGCAAGAAGATCGTGCCCATCGTGCCGGACGAGGCGCGCACCTTCGGCATGGAGTCGCTGTTCCGCCAGTTCGGCATCTACTCCCACGTGGGGCAGCTCTACGAGCCGGTGGACAAGTCCATGCTGCTCTATTACCGGGAGGCCACGGACGGGCAGATCCTGGAGGAAGGGATCACGGAGGCCGGCTCCATGGCGTCGTTCATCGCCGCCGGCACCTCCTACGCGACGCACGGGATCGACATGATCCCCTTCTTCATCTTCTACTCGATGTTCGGCTTCCAGCGGGTGGGAGACCTGATCTGGGCGGCGGCGGACCAGCGGACCCGCGGCTTCCTCCTGGGCGCCACCTCGGGACGCACGACGCTGAACGGCGAAGGCCTCCAGCACGAGGACGGCCACAGCCATCTCCTGGCGACCGTGGTCCCCAACCTGGTCACCTACGATCCGGCGTACGCCTACGAGATCGCGGTGATCATCCGCGACGGCATGAAGAGGATGTACACCAACCGGGAGGACATCTTCTACTACATCACCCTGTACAACGAGAACTACCCGATGCCGCCCATGCCGGCCGGGGCGGAGGAGGGGATCCTCAAGGGTCTGTACAAGCTGAAGGACGTTCCCGAGGGCACCGACGACCGGCCGCGGATCCACCTGCTGGGGAGCGGCTCGGTGATGCACGAGACCCTGCGGGCGCAGCAGATCCTGGCCGAGCGCTACGGCGTGGCGGCGGACGTCTACAGCGCCACCAGCTACAAGGAGCTGCGCCGGGACGCCCTGGAGGTCGAGCGCTGGAACCTGCTCCATCCGGACCAGGAGCCGCGCAAGCCGTACGTGGTGGGTCTCTTCGAGGGAGACGACCAGCCCATCGTGGCGATGTCGGACTACATGAAGCTGGTGCCGGAGCAGATCGCCCGCTGGCTGCCGGGCCGGTTCTACGTCCTCGGCACGGACGGCTTCGGCCGCAGCGACACCCGCGAGACCCTGCGCCGGTTCTTCGAGATCGACGCCGAGTCCATCGTCCTCGCCGCCCTGCGCGAGCTCGCCCTCCGGGGGAAGATCGACCGCGCCGCGGTCGGGCGGGCGGTGGGGGAGCTGGGGATCGATCCGGAGAAGCCGAATCCGCTGCTGACGTAAAGCGCCTTCGGGGCGCCGTGCCCGTGCGACCTCATCCCCTGTCCCCCTTCTCCTGAAGGAGAAGGGGGACGATCCTGAGAAGGTATGCCAGAAACAAGCCCCTCTCCTTTAGGAGAGGGGTTGGGGTGAGGTCGCAGGCCGAGCCGGCTCCCAGGCTTCCATAGCCTTGTAGTAAAGTATCGCCGCCCAATTTCGCTCTAAGGAGACAGATCCGTGAAGACAAAGACGATCCTCAAGGCGCTTGCGCTCTCGCTCCTCCTGCCGGGGGCCGTTCTGGCCCAGCCGGCGACCTACAAGGTGGACGCCGACCACAGCGGCGTCAACTTCACCATCCGGCACTTCGTGTCCAACGTGCCCGGCCGCTTCCGGGACTTCGACGGCGTAATCAAGTACGACCCCAAGAACCCGGCGGCGAGCAGCGTGGAGTTCACGGTCCAGGCGGCCTCCATCGACACGGACAACAACAACCGCGACGAGCACCTGCGCTCGCCCGACTTCTTCGACGTCCAGAAGTTCCCCACCCTGACCTTCACCAGCACCAAGGTGGTCCCGAAGGGGAGCAACATGCTGGACGTCACGGGCAACATGACCATGCACGGGGTGACGAAGCAGATCACGATCCCGGTGGAGGTCATGGGCTTCGTGAAGACGCCCCGCGGCGAGAAGGGTGGATTCGAGACCAACTTCAAGATCGACCGCAAGGAGTACGGCATCACCTGGAACAACGTGATGGACTCCGGCCCGGTCCTCGGCGACGAGGTGAAGATCACCATCGCCATCGAGGCGAACCGGCAGGCGGAAGCGCCGGCGAAGTAGGTTTTCAGACTGCCTTGCCCTCTGGGGCGTTCTGCCCTGCGAGACCTCACCCCCTGGCCCCCTCTCCTGCAAGCAGGAGAGGGGGAACGTGACTCACTCCTACTGCCGCGACCCCGCCAGCGCACCTCCAGCAGCTAAACAAGCCGGCCTCGGAAGGGTCTCAGGAGAGACATGACGAGGCCCGAAATCTGGAAGAGCCGGTTGCGCCCGAAGAGGGAGGTCGAGAATTTTGATCTCCGGATCTGGAAGGGGCCGGAAGATCGATATGTAGCGAACGTCCATGATCGAGGCGGAAGTGTCGCCGAAGTCAGGTTTTCCAGCCCCTTTACCGAAGCGGAGATCCGCGAGTCGTTGGCCGCGGCGATCGGCCAGATTCGGGATATGAAGCCCGCGCCGCCCGAAGTCCGGAATCTGGCGAAGGAATTCGGGCTCCGTCTCTTCGAAAAGGTGTTTACCGGCGAGATCCAATGGGCGTGGATGAAGCGTCTCGATGGGGCTCAGAAGGAGGGAGAAGAGCTGCGGCTCCGTTTGATGCTGAAAGAGCCGGAGATCTGGAACTGGCCGTGGGAATTCCTGCACGACGACAATCCAAGCCGGGGATTTCTGGCGGTGCTGCCGGGGATGCAGGTTGTTCGCTACATCGAGACCAGCCTTCCTGTTCGGCCGCTCCGTGTCCGCCCGCCGCTACGGATTCTCGCGGTCGCATCCTCTCCTTCGGGAATCGCTGCCGTTTCGGTCAAAGAGGAGCTGGAGGAACTGGCGAAAGCTCTGGAGCCACTGCGTCAGGCGGGCTGGGTTGAGATCGAGCGCTTGGAAGAAGTCACCCGGGAGACGCTGCTCCGAAAGCTCCGGGAAGAGACCTTCCACGTCCTTCACTTTGTCGGCCACAGCACCTTCAGCACAGATCTAGGCGGCGAGGTCATCCTCGAGAATGAGAGCGGCTCTCCCGATCCAATCAGTAGCCAGGACCTCAGCCTGCTCCTGAAAGTGCAACCCCGGCTCCGACTCATCGTGCTCAATGCCTGTGAAGGAGCACGGGGCGACCACTCCGACGACTTTGCGGGCGTGGCGCAAAACCTAGTCAGGAACGGATTTTCCGCCGTGATCGCCATGAGATCCGTGGTGTCGGACGGTGCGGCCGTCACGTTCGCCCGCCATTTCTATGAAGCGTTGTCTCGCCGGGAACCCTTGGACCGTGCCATCTCCGAGGCCCGGCAGGCGATGTATTTCAAAGGCTCGACCATGGAGTGGGGAAGCCCAGTCCTGACGATGCGCTGCCCGGACGGGGTCCTGTTCGACCTGACTCTGGTGGAGATAGGCATCGCCAGGTTACGCCGATTTTTTTCGAAGTGGAGACGGACTCTCCTGGTGCTGTTGGTGCTTGCCCTGAGCTTCGGTGCCTTCCGGTCCACCCGGCGCTGGATCGATCCCAATTTCCTATGGACACCGTTCAACCCTCCGGAATGTCCCTCGCTTCCCGGATTACGAATCGCGTTTGTCTTGGTGGAGCCCGGCCGGTTTACTGTCGGGAATGTCGAAGGAGATACGAGGCGCAGAAGAGAGGCGAAGATCGAGCATCCCTACTGCATAGCTCGTTTCGAGACCACGCAGAGGCTCTGGAGGAAAGTCATGAAGGAGAAGCGGAGCCGGCGGAAGGGCGCGGGTTTGCCCGTCGCCTCGGTTTCGGTTGAAGACGCTCAGGCTTTCTTCTTCGTTTTGAATCGTCGGGATTCCAAGGCTCGGTTCAGGCTCCCGAGCAACGACGAATGGGAGTACGCCGTGCGGGCCGGTGGAAGAGCGTACTCCGAAGCGCCTCCAGACAGCGCCAATTGCGAGGATAAGGAGAACAACGACGGATTTGAGGGCACGGCTCCCGTCGGCTTGTTCCAGCGGAACGCTTGGGGTCTCTATGACATGTTTGGCAATGTCGCTGAATGGGTGAGCGATGAGTCAACCTACAGCTATCTCCGGCGTGGCGGCAGCTACAACAACGCTCTCGAGAACTGCGACTCCACCTTCGAATCCAAAGCGAAGGTAGACCGGGCGCCCGACACCGGCTTCCGTATTGTCAGAGACCCTATCGGCATGAACTAACCATCCTTCTTATCGCGGTGTCTTCCTCCTCCAGGCCGCCAAACGGCGGCGCAGCAGCTATCGACCATAGGAGGATCGCAGATGCCCTCGACCGGAGAGACCTGTCAGCAGTCAGGCGTTTATAGGTGCACTTCCTGCAATCAGCAGGAGATTCCCCTCTCAAAGGGGGAGAGGTTTCCGCCCTGCGCGACGGAGAGAAAAGGGGTGACCTGGACGCTGGTCAGGAAGGCGTGACCAGAAGAACGAGACGCGCGCCACGTCAGGCGCGCGTCGTTTTTTCGAGAGAGACGCTACTTCGCCGCCTGCCCCACCTCCGCCAGCGCCTTCTTCCGCGCCGCCTCGAACTCATCGCCGGGATTCCATGCCGGCAACGTCGGATTCTCCGCGATCGAGAGGCCGGCGTAGAAGCCGAGTTGGGCGTCTTCGATCATGCCGTCGTAGGTCCACTTCGGATCGTATTCGTCGCTCGGCTGGTGGTAGCGGTGCTCTTCGTAGTCCTCCACCTGCTGCTTGCCCCAGTCTGCGGGCTTGCCGATGAACTCGGTGCCGTTGTCCAGGTAGATGGCGGGGACGCCGATCTTGGCGAAGTTGAACTGGTCGGAACGGTAGAAGAAGCCCCGGTCCGGGAACTGGTCGGGGAGGAGCTTGCGGCCCTGACGGTCGGCCAGCGACTTGACGACCTGGTCGAGCGAGGACTTGCCGAGACCGATGAAGGTCAGGTCCTTGGTCCGCCCCAGGACGTTGCCGCCGTCGTAGTTGATGTTGGCCGCGATCCGGCCCGCCGGGAGGGGCGGGTTCCGCGCCAGGTACTCCGAGCCCAGCAGGCCCTGCTCCTCGGCCGCCACGAAGGCGAAGAGGATCGAGCGCTTGGGACGCTGCGGCAACTCGGTGAAAGCTCTGGCCATGGCCAGGAGCTGCGCGCAGCCGGCGGCGTTGTCCACGGCGCCGTTGTAGATCTTGTCGCCGGTCTTGTCCGGCTCGCCGATCCCCAGATGGTCGTGGTGAGCGCTGTAGAGGACCACCTCGTTCTTGAGGTTCGGATCGCTGCCGGGCAGCAGACCCAGGACGTTGGCGGTCTTCTTCCGGGTGATCTGGACCGGCAAGGTCAGCGAGGTGGTGACCCCTAAGGGGACGGGCTTGAAGTCGCGGCTCTTCGCCTGCTGGACGAGCTTGGCGAGGTCCTGGCCCGCCGCCTGGAAGAGCTTGCGGGTGGCGTCCTCGGTGGTCCAGGCCGCGACCTGGATGCGCGGCTCGCCGGCGGCGGGGAGCTCGAACTGCTCGCCGGTCCAGGAGGTCTGGACGACCTGCCAGGGGTAGCCGGCCGAGGGGGTGGTGTGGACGATGATCGCCCCGGCCGCCCCCTGCCTTGCGGCGCTCTCGTACTTGTAGGTCCAGCGGCCGTAGTAGAGCCGGCGGTTGCCCTCGAAGAGCTTGGGGTCCCAGTCCGGATCGTTGTTGAGCATGACCAGGACCTTGCCCTTGAGGTCCATGCCCTTGAAGTCGTTCCACTGGTACTCGGGGGCCTCGATGCCGTAGCCCACGAAGACCAGCTCGGCGTTGCGCAGGTTGGCGGCGGGCTCCTGGACGCCGCTGGCGGCGATGAAGTCGTCGCTGCGCTTCAGGGAGACGGTCTGGCCGCCCGCCCGGAACTCCCAGGCTTCCGGCATGGTGGCGTTGATACCGACGATATCGAAGGGTTGCAGCCACTGGCCGTTCTGAGCGCCGGGCTGAAGGCCCAGGGATTCCATGGTGGTGGCGAGATAGGCCTGGGTCAGCTCGTCGCCCCGGCTGCCGGGGCCCCGGCCTTCCAGGAGGTCGTCGGAGAGGAAGCGGATGGGGCCTTCCAGGGAGTCGCGGTTGATCGCCTTGGCCGCCTGTTCGGCCCCGGCCGGCAGATGGAGGGGCGAGGGCTGGGCGGTCAGGACGGCCGGAGCGGCGAGAAAGAGGAGCGCCAGGGTCGTCCAGGTCCGGTTTGTTAAGTCTTTCATGAGAGATAATCTCCAGAGAGTCAATGACTTCGGCTCGGGGACTGTAACAAAGATGGTGTTCGGGGCATTCGCGGGCTGCGGAGAGCCTGCCCTGCGAGACCTCACCCTCGGTCCCTCTCCCATCTCCCTGCCGCCCGCCCCCGGGAGAGGGAGGGCCCTTCGATTGAGCTCTTCTTGATCTTGGCAATACCGCTTGTTCATCGTTCCCCCTCTCCCGGGTTGGGGCGGGTGGGAGACGGGAGAGGGGGCCAGGGGGGGAGGTCTCGAAGGGCACACGGCCCCAGCCGGCAACCCACGCTTGGACCATGCTATCGTTCCCAGGGACGGACCGGTCCGGCTCGCCAAAGGACTCGATCATGCTGCGGACGACGGTGCGAGATTGCCTCTACCTCAACTGGGCGTTCCCGGCCGAGTCGCTGCCCGAGCCGCCGGCGCCGCTGCGGTATCAGCTCCATCCCTGGCAGGGCCGGGACCACGTCTTCGCCTCGGCGCTCCTCTTCCATCAGGATTCCCTCCACTTCACCGGCCTGCCGCGGCTGAAGTTCCGCTATCCCCAGCTCAACGTCCGGGTGTGCGTGCTGGACGAGGAGGGGGTCCCCTCGGTGCTGTTCCGCAAGATGCTGATGCCCGCCTGGGTGGCCCCGGGAGTGCGGCTGATGACCCATCAGCCGGCGTCGCGGGCGCGGCTGCGCTTCCCACGGCCGTCCCGCTCCGTCAACGGCGGCCCGTGGCTGTGGCGCGCCCAGCACAAGGGGCACATGGAGGTGAAGGCGTGGCAGGACTCGCCCAAGGTGGGGGAGGGGCCGCGCCTGGGGTCGTGGGACCAGGCGGTGCGCTACTTCCAGGACCGTCCCCGGGGATATGCCCTGGCGTCCGGCCGCCTGCACCGGATCACCGTGGCCCCTACCCGGGTGGCCGTCTGGCCGGTGGGGGCCGAGGTGGACGGCGACGGCCTGCTGCCGCGCCTGCTGGAGGTCCGCGAGGGGACGTGCTGGCCCGGCCTTCACTCGGCCTGGCTGTGCCCGGAGATCCCCATCTCCTTCGAGCTGGGACTGGTCCTCAAGGTGCCGGTGGCCCCCGCGACCCTGCCCCATCCGGCGGCGGGACGGGTGGTGAGCTTCTTCCGCCCGTCGGGCTCGGGCGTCGTTGTCGGCGCCCCTCCCGAAAGGCGCCGGGCGTCGTGCTAGCATCGCCCGCATGAATTCCATTCCACCTTCGCAACGCAGGCCGCAACGCATCGCCGTGCTGCCGGGAGACGGCACGGGCAAGGACGTCACCGCCGAGGCGGTCAAGGTCCTCGAAGCCGCCGCCGAGACCTGGGATCTGCCGCTGGAGCTGGTTCATCTCGACTGGGATGCCGACCGCTACCTGGCCACCGGCGAGACCCTCCCCAAGGGGGCGCTGGAGGACTTCCGGGACAACTACTCGGCCGTGTTCATCGGCGCCTACGGCGACCCCCGGGTGCCGGACATGAAGCACGCCGCCGACATCCTCCTGGGGATCCGCTTCGGGCTCGATCTCTATATCAACCTCCGGCCGGTGCGGCTGTACGACGCCAGCCTCTGCCCGTTGAAGGACCGCACGGAGAAGGACGTGGACTTCGTGGTCTTCCGGGAGAACACCGAGGGCGCGTACGTCAACGTGGGCGGCAACTTCAAGAAGGGGACGGCGGACGAGATCGCGGTCCAGGAGGAGATCCACACCCGCAAGGGGGTGGAGCGGATCATCCGCGCCGCGTTCGAGTACGCGGTGGCGCACGGCCGCCGCGAGGTCCTGATGAGCGACAAGTCGAACGTGATGCGCTACGGGCACGACCTCTGGCAGCGGGTGTTCGCCGAGGTCTCCGCCGAGTTCCCGCAGATCCAGTCGCGTCACATGTTCGTGGACGCCCTGACCATGCAGATGGTCAAGCACCCCGAGTCGCTGGACGTGATCGTCACCAACAACATGTTCGGCGACATCATCACGGACCTCGGCGCGGCGCTCCAGGGCGGCCTGGGGGTGGCGGCGTCGGCGAACCTGCACCCGGGCCGGACGTCGATGTTCGAGCCGGTCCACGGCTCGGCGCCCAAGTACGCCGGCACCGGCAAGGCCAACCCCATCGGGGCGATCCTCTCGGCGACGCTGATGCTGGACTACCTCGGCCACGCCGAGGCCGCGAAGACGATCGACGAGGCCGTCGCCCGCTCTTTCCGCGAGGGGCAGACCACCCCGGACCTGGGCGGCTCGCTGACCACGTCGCAGGTGGGGGATCTGATCGCGCGGGCGGCTTCCACCTCCAGGTCTTCCATGCTGGTTTGAGCCGTCCGCCCTTCGAGACCTCACCCCCTGGCCCCCTCTCCCACCGCCCTCCCGCCCGACCGGGAGAGGGGGAACGACGAGGAGGCGGCCTTGCCTGCGCCGGAGAGACCTCCCTCTCCTTTCAGGAGAGGGACCGAGGGTGAGGTCTCGGCAGGCCGCCCCAGCGGGCAAGACCGGCGAGGAGCCTTATAATTCACGTTGCAACCCGGAGTCCTTTGGAGGACCTTGAATGCACCCCAGTGAGTCCGAGCTGATCTACGACTGGAACCGCGCCGCCGGCTCGGAGCTTCGCCCCGCGCGGGGCAAGGTGGAGCTGGACGACGAGACGCTTCGGGACGGCCTGCAGTCGCCGTCCGTCCGCAATCCCCCGATCGAGGACAAGCTGAAGATCCTCCACATGATGGCGGAGCTCGGGATCGAGTCCGCCGACATCGGTCTGCCCGGGGCGGGACCGCACGTGGCGCGCGACGTGGAGATCCTGGCCCGCGAGATCGTGGACCAGCGCCTGCGCATCGAGCCCAACTGCGCGGCCCGCACGGTGATCGCGGACATCCAGCCGGTGGTCGAGATCTCGCAGAAGGTCGGCATCGCCATCGAGGTGGCGGCCTTCATCGGTTCGTCGCCGATCCGCCAGTACGCCGAGGGGTGGACCCTCGACCGCATGCTCAAGCTCTCCCGCGAGGCGGTGGAGTTCGCGGTCAAGAACAACCTGCCGGTGATGTACGTCACCGAGGATACGACGCGGGCGGACCCCGAGGACCTGCGCCGGCTCTACACCGCGGCGGTGGAGGCGGGGGCGCGGCGGGTGTGCGTGGCCGACACGGTGGGGCACGCGACGCCCAACGGCGCGCGCAACGTCATCCGCTTCATCCGCGAGGTGGTGGACGCCACGGGCGAGGACGTGAAGGTGGACTGGCACGGCCACCGCGACCGCGGCATGTCGGTGATCAACGCGCTGGCCGCCGCCGAGGCGGGCGCCGACCGGCTGCACGGCACGGCGGTGGGCATCGGCGAGCGGGTGGGCAACTGCGCCATCGACCTGCTGCTGATCAACATGCAGCTCCTGGGCTGGATCGACCGCGATCTCCACCGTCTCCAGGAGTACTGCCAGTTCGTGGCGGAGAAGACGGGCGTGCCGCTGCCGGACAACTACCCGGTGGTGGGCAAGGACGCCTTCCGCACCGGCACGGGCGTGCACGCGTCGGCCATCATCAAGGCCCGCGCGCGCGGCGAGGACTGGCTGGCCGACCGCGTCTACTCGTCGATCCCGGCGGGGCTGATCGGCTGCCGCCAGGTGATCGAGGTCGGTCCGATGAGCGGCGAGTCCAACGTCGTCTACTGGCTTCAGGAGCGGGGCATCGAGGCCACTCCCGAGCTGGTCAAGGAGATCTTCCAGAAGGCGAAAGCGGCCGTGGCGACCCTGGAAGAGGGGGAGATCCTGGAGATCTGCACGGCCCGCGGCGTAACGCCGCAGGACCTGCGGCCCCGGGCCCTGCCTTGACGCCCGTACCGGTCTGGCGGCGGGCCCTGGACCGCTATCTGGAGGGCCTCGCGGTGGAGCGGGGCCTCTCCCAGAACACGGTCGCGGGATACCGGAACGACCTCGTCCGCCTGGGGGAGATGCTGGCGAAGCGGGGGGGCGACCTGCTGACCGCCGACGCGGCCGCCCTCTCGGCCCACATGCGGGAGCTCCAGCGCCAGGGGCTCTCCCCCCGCTCCAGCGCCCGCGCGCTCTCGGCCCTGCGGGGCTTCTACGACCACCTGGTGCAGATGGGCGAGCGCAAGGACAACCCGTCGGTCAACCTCCTGCCCCCCAAGCTCTACAAGCCCCTGCCCAAGGTGCTCTCCGAGGACGAGGTGGAGGCGCTGCTGGCCGCGCCGGACATCTCGACCCCCAAGGGACTGCGCGACCGCGCCATGCTGGAGCTGCTCTACGCCACCGGCCTGCGGGTGAGCGAGCTGGTGGGGCTCCAGCTCCCGCAGCTCCGCCTGGACGTCGGCTTCCTGGTCGCCTTCGGCAAGGGGAGCAAGGAGCGGGTGGTGCCGGTGGGGGAGCAGGCCGAGCACTGGGTCAAGCGCTACCTCGCGGACGTCCGGCCGGCGATGGCCCAGGGACGGCACCAGTTCGTGTTCGTGAACAAGGACGGCGAGGGGATGACCCGGATGGGCTTCTGGAAGATCCTCAAAGGCTACGGCCGCAAGATCGCCCTCAAGGCGGACCTCTCGCCTCACGTCCTGCGCCACAGCTTCGCCACGCACCTGTTGGAGCATGGGGCCGACCTGCGGGCGGTCCAGGCCATGCTCGGGCACACGGACATCTCAACCACCCAGATCTATACCCATATCCACCAGACGCGCTTGAAATCGCTCTACGAGCGGTATCATCCACGTTCGTAGATATTCGACAACGGCGGTATGTCCGCCGACAGGAGCGCAAGGGATGGACAACGCTCCCCCAGGTCCTTCCAATCAGAACCCGGCTGACCCGAGCACGGAGACCGTGTTCCTGGGTGGAAGGGCCGCGCCGCCTCTCCGGGCCGAGTCTACGGAGCGGGGGACGGTGGTGGGCCGCTATGTAATCCTCGAACGCATCGGGACCGGCGGCATGGGGGTGGTCTATGCCGCCTACGATCCCGAGCTGGACCGCAAGGTGGCCTTGAAGCTCCTGCGGCCCGACCGTGTCGCGGGCAAGGACCAGCGGGTCCGCCTGCTGCGCGAGGCCCAGGCGATCGCGCGCCTCTCGCATCCCAACGTGGTGACGGTCCATGACACCGGCGCCGTGGGCGATCAGATCTTCATCGCCATGGAGTTCGTGGCCGGCCGGACTCTCCGCCAGTGGCTGCGGGAGGAGAAGCCCACGTGGCGGCAGGTGGTGGAGGTGTTCCTCCTCGCCGGCCGGGGGCTCGCCGCCGCCCACGCCGCCGGTCTGGTGCACCGGGACTTCAAGCCCGACAACGTGCTGCTGGGGGCGGACGGCCGGGCGCGGGTGGCGGACTTCGGGTTGGCGCGGTCGGTGGGGGAGGCCGCCGAGGCTTCCCCGGAGAGCCCGCCGTCGTCCGGCTCCGGTCCCCTGCTGGCGAGCCCGCTGACCCAGCCCGGCGCCGCCATGGGGACGCCGCCCTACATGGCGCCGGAGCAGATCCGGGGGGAGGCCGTGGACGCCCGCTCGGACCAGTTCAGCTTCTGCGTCTCCCTGTACGAGGCCTTCTATGGCGAGCGGCCGTTCGAGGGCAGGGATTCGAAGGAGATCGCGGCGGCCGTGGAGCGCGGGGCCTCGCCGCCCTCCGGGAGCCGGGTCCCCCAGCGGATCCGCGAGGCGCTGATGCGGGGCCTGAGCGCCGACCCGGCCCATCGCTATCCTTCGATGACGGACCTCCTGCGCGACCTGGAGCGCGATCCCGCCGCCGTCCGCCGCCGGTGGCTGGCCGCGGCGGCGGTGGTGCTCGTCACCGGGGCTCTCTTCTCCAGCCTGGGCTACCTCCAGGCGCGCCGGGAGCGCCTCTGCACGGGGGCGGAGGAGAAGGTCGCGGGGATCTGGAACGCCGAGAAAAAGCGGGAGGTGCGGGCGGCGTTCCTCGCTACCGGGGCGCCGTTCGCGGGGGCCGTCGCGGGGAGCGTGGAACGGAGCCTCGACCGCTACCTGCGGGACTGGGCCGGGGCGCGCCGGGAAGCCTGCGAGGCAACGCGGCTGCGGGGGGAACAGTCGGAGGACCTGCTCGACCGGCGGATGTTCTGCCTCGACCAGCGGCTTCAACAGGCCGCCGCGGTGGTCGGCCTGTTCGCGGGAGCGGACCTCCAGGTCGTGGAGAAGGCGGTCTCCTCCACGGCGGAGCTGCCGCGGCTCGAAGCCTGCGCCAACGCTGGCGCGCTGACCGCCAAGCTGCCGCCGCCGGGCGATCCGAACCTGCGGGCCCGGGTGGAAGCGGCGCGGGGCAGGCTGGCGGAGGTCCAGGCGCTGACGTCGGCGGGAAAGTTCAAGGAAGCGCTGCCCAGGGCCGGAGAGGTCGCGGAGCTGGCGCGCCGGCTGGGGTACGGCCCCCTGGCTGCCGAGACCCTCTATCAGAAGGCCCGCCTCGAGGACCTCACGGGGGATTACCCCAAGGCCGAGGCGACCATGTTCGAGACGCTCGTGGCGGCGCACGCGGCGCGCCACCAGGAGGTGGCGGCGCGGGCGGCCTCGCAACTCGCCGCGATCGTGGGTTTCAAGCAGTCCCGGGTTCCCGAGGGCGAGCGCTGGGCCCACCTGGCGGAGGGCATCGCGGAAGGGGCGCAAGGGGGCGACGCCCTTCGCTCCGAGCTGTTCCAGCATCTCGGGATCGCCATGGCCGGCGGGGGCCGGTACGAGGAAGCGGCCGCGGCCTCGTCCAAGGCCCTGGCCTTGGCCGAGCGGTCCGGCAGGCCCCCCGACGCGGTCGCCGCCCTCCACACCAACCTGAGCGAGCTCTACCAGGAGTTGGGCCGCAACGAGGAGGCGCTCCGCCACGTGCGCCGCGGCCTGGAGATCCGGCGCAAGGTGCTGGATCCGGACCACCCGGACTTCGGCAGGTCGTACAACAGCCTGGGGAACATCTATACGAATCTGCACCGCTACAAGGAGGCCGCCGCGGCCTTCGAGAATTCCGTCCAGGTCTCCCGGCGGCACTACGGGCCGAACCACCTGCTGACCGCCGGCGCGCTCTTCAACCTGGGGACCGCGTACCAGAACCTCGACCGTCTCGACGACGCCATGCGCTGCAACCGGCAGGCTCAAAAAAGCCTGGAGATCCTCTATGGTCCCGACCATCCCTATGTGGCCATGGCCCTGACCAATGTGGGCGAAGTCCTGCGGCTCCAGCATGAGCCCGCCCAATCGCTGGCGGCCTACCAGCGGGCGTTGGAAATCCAGGAGAAGACCCTGGGGCCCGATCACGTCAACCTGGCCTACAGCCTGGTCGGGATCTCCAAGGCCCTCCTGGAGCTCGGCCGCGCCGCCGAGGCCATCCCGGCGAGCCGGCGGGCTCTCGCCCTGTTCGAGAGCCAGCCCATCGACCCAGGCCTCGTCCACCAGACCCGCTACGTCCTGGCCTGTGTGCTCTGGGAAGGGGGAGGCGACCGCGGGCAGGCCCTGGAGCTCGCCCGGCGAGCCAGGGCGGGGTTCGCCGAGCGGAAGCAGCCGGAGGAGGAGCGCATGGTCGCGGACTGGCTGCGCCAGAAGGGACAGGCCAGTTGAACGCCGGCGGAACGGGCGATCGCCGCAATCCCGCCTACATCCTCCGCGTCCTCGCGGCGGACGGCTCGTCCGTCCGGCGTTTCTACCTCTCCCCGGGAGAGCACGTCGTGGGCTCCCTCCCGGACGTCGACATCCCTCTCGAGGGCCCCGGGGTCTCCCGCCGCCATGCCCGGCTCGACGTGCTGGAGGATGGCGGCGTCATCCTGCGCGACCTGGGCTCCAAGAACGGTACGTTCATCGGCGAGCGGCGGGTGCATGAGGCGGCGGTGTGCGGGTTCACCGTCCTCTCCTTCGGCTCGGTCCAGACCGTGCTGCAGCCGATGGACCTGTCGCAATCCCAGGTGCTGCTGGGCCCCCGCGGGGCGCCGGCTGACAACACCGCGCCCGAGGATGACGCCGAGGGTCTCAGCACCCTGGGGCTGCACCCCATGGAACGGCTCGCCGGGAGCCTGGAGGAGGTTCTCCCCTCCCTGGCCGAGGGTATGGCTCCCGAGGAGGCGGCGGACCAGTTGGCGCACCGCTGGATCAGCGAGCTGCCGGTCGGGCGGGTCGAGTTCTTCCGCCTTTCGGCGGCGGGGGAGGGGATCGTGGCGGCGGCCTCCACGTCGGGCGCCCTGCCCCGCAACCTCGCCGCCCTGGAGGTGCAGGGACCCGAAGGCTGGAAGGTCCGCCTGCGCTGCCCGGTGTCCGTGGACCTCTCGCAGCTCCGGCCCCTGTTGCGGCTGGCGCTCGCTTCGCTGGCCGCCCGGACCGCCGCGCGCCAGCGGTCAGGCGCGGGCCGGGCGCGGGCGGCCGGCGGCGGCAGGAACGGGCCGGAGGAGACTCCTCCTCCTTCCGGGATGGGACCCGAGATGTCGAAGCTCTACCGCCGCGCCGGCAAGGTGGCGCGGGGGGACGTCCCCGTGCTGATCCTGGGCGAATCGGGGTCTGGCAAGGAGGTGCTGGCGCGCTGGATCCACCAGCGGTCCCCCCGCGCCAAGGGGCCCTTCCTGGCCGTCAACTGCGCCGCTCTGCCCCGGGAGCTGCTGGAGACCGAGCTCTTCGGCATCGAGAAGGGGGTCGCCACCGGCGTCGACGCCCGTCCCGGCCTCCTGGAGCGGGCGAGCGGCGGCACCGTGTTCCTCGACGAGGTCGGTGACATGGCCGCCGAGACCCAGGCCAAGCTGCTGCGGGTGCTGGAGAACACCAGCCTCTACCGCGTGGGAGGCAAGGTCCCGGTGGAGGTGGACGTGCGCTTCCTCGCCGCCACCAACCGCGACCTGGAAGCCCTGGTGGCGGAGGGGACCTTCCGGCTCGACCTCTTCCACCGCCTCGCCGCCTTCCAGGCGAGGGTCCCGCCCCTGCGCGAGCGGCGCGAGGAGATCCCCGCCCTCGCCGCCCGCTTCTTCCATCACGAGCTCGAGAAGACCGGCCTCGCCAGCCCCGGCATCACCCGGCAGGCGCTCGGGGCCCTGGTCCGTTACTCCTGGCCGGGCAACGTCCGCGAGCTGCAGAACGAGATCGCCAAGGCGGCGTTGCTGCTGGAGCCCGGCGAGCCTCTGGCGATCCACCATCTGTCGCCGCGCCTCCGCGTGTCCGGACAGAGCCTGGCTCCGGCTCCGCTGACCCTGGAGGAGACCGTCCTGCGGGCCGAGCGCGAAGCCTTCACCGTGGCGCTCGCCGCCGCCGAGGGGGACGCCACGCGCGCGATGGAGCTCCTGAACGTCTCCCGGACCACCTACTACCGCAAGGTCAAAGAGCTGGGCCTCGGATAGCCCGTCCCGGATCCGGGACCGCCCTTCCGCCTCCCGTCGCTCCCAAGTCCCGGAGACGGGACTGACATATCGCCATGGATCTTTTGTTTTCAAGAGTTTGAGTCCTGGCAGCCTCCTTGCCCTTCAGGGGCGGCGCACAACGCCACCGAAGTGGCAAGGAGGAGAAGAAATGAAGAATGTCGTCCTGTTCGCCCTGCTGATCGCCGTCGCCGCCGGAGCCGCCCAGGCGTACCCGTTCCATGAGCCGATCCCGAATGTCGATTACTACTGCACCTACACGGGGACCCCGCCCAGCCAGGCGGCGAACCCCGGCCTGTCCCTCTTCAGCATCACCCGCTCGATCGATCCCGGCGGTGTCCTGCCCTGGTGGAAGGGAACCGAATATTTCGACGCCACCTGGGCTCCTGACGCCTGGGACCACCGCAAGGTGGTCTTCGCCAAGCCGGTGAACATGTGGATCACCGGGAAGGGCTACGGCACCCGGTGGGAGTTCACCATCAACCCGTACGGCCCCCAGTGCAAGGCCACGGACATCATCAACGACGGCTACGGCGGCCAGACCATCTATTTCGGCGGCTGCACCGACGGCCACACCCGCGTCTGCCACCGCCTCTACTAGAAGCTTCGCCCACCGGTCCGGGGCCGCTCCGTCCGGGGGCGGCCCCCCTCCCGTCCGGAATTCCCTCTCTACGGATCTGGTTGCAGCGCTTGACGATCCCGCTGGAAAGCTAGGCGTTCCCGCCGGCTGTTCCGTAGAATAGACGGACCGTGACGACCGGAGTGGAGATCCCCGTTTTGACGAGCAGCTCCAGAACCTCCCCATTCCTGCGGCGACTGGCCTTCGGCTCCCTCTTCCTCTTCGGCTCCCTGGCGCCCGCGCGCGCCGAGCTGGTCGTGCTCGTGGACGGCAGCGTCATGAAGGTGGCGGCGTACGAGGCCGAGGGGGATCTGGCCCGCCTGACCTATCCCTCGGGCGGCCGCCTGACCATGCCCATTGAACGGGTCGAGCGGGTGGTGGACGACGAGGTCGTCTACGTTCCCGAGCCGCCGCCCCAGGTCGTCGTGGCGTTGTCGGAGAACCCCGACTCGCCGCCGATCCCTCTCCATTTCGACGAGAGTCTGGCCAAGGTGCCGGAAGGTCCCTACGGGGACCTGATCTTCGAGACCGCCAAGCGTCACAAGGTCAATCCGCAGGTCGTGGCCGCCCTGATCCGCCAGGAGTCGGCGGGCAAGCCGCGGGCGGTTTCCCACAAGGGCGCCCGCGGTCTGATGCAGCTCATGCCGGCCACGGCGGAGCGCTTCGGGGTCCGCAAGGAGAAGCTCTTCGATCCCAAGGAGAACCTGGAGGCCGGGGTCAAGTACCTGAGCTGGCTCCTGGAGCAGTTCCCCAACGACCTCGCCCGCGTCCTCGCCGCCTACAACGCGGGAGAGAACGCGGTCCTCCGCTACGGCGGCATTCCCCCCTACCGCGAGACGCGGAACTACGTAAAGAAGATCTACGGCACCCTGGGATTGACGATCCAGGGGCTGTAGATGGCCGCTCACCGCACGCCGGTGTAGTCCGACAGGATCCCGTGCTCCACCCTCCGCTCGACATCTGAGAAGCCGGCCTCCCGCAGGGCGTCGAGGATAACCTCGGGCGGCACGCAGCTCTCGATGGTGTCCCAGTAATACTCCATCAGCTCCTGGGACGTGCGGCCGCCGCGGCCGAAGCGGGCGAGGAAGGGGACGATGCGGCCGAGATACAGCTTGAGGACATGGTGCTGCAGGCGTGAAGAGGGCCGGGTGATCTCCAGGAGGAGCACCTTGCCGCCGGGCTTGAGCACGCGCCGGTACTCCTGAAAGGTGGCGCGGAGGTCGGCCACGTGACGCAGGGCGTAGCCCATGGTCAGGCGGTCGAAACGTTCGTCGGGGAAGGGGAGTGCCTCGGCGATCCCGCGCACGCGGCGCTTCACCCCCCGTCCCGCGGCGTGGCTCATCATCCCGAGGCTGGGATCGAGGGCCACGACCAGGCCCCGGTGGCCCACGATCTGCTGGCCGAGAGCGGCGATGACCCCGGTGCCGGAGCCGGTGTCGAGCAGGCTCATGCCCTCGGCGAGGCCAGCCCGCAGCAGGGCCTGCCGCCGGTACCAGGATCCGGCGCCGAAGCTCACGGCCTGGTTGAGCCAGTCATAGTCGCCCGCCGCCCCATTGAACCAGGCGCTGATCCGCTGCCTGCGTTGCTCCGCGTCCTGGTAATACCGCGTGAGCGGCGGATGGGGGGGGAGGGGATCGGAGCCGCCGGCGGGCGGAATGACGCTTCTGTCCATCGTCATGGTACGCGAAGCCTATCGCGTTTTACGGCACCCTGGGATGACGATTCACGGGCTGCAGGCCACCCCTGGGAGCGCCGGCGTCCCGCCGGCCAGCTTACTAAAAACAAAGTAAGCCTGCCGGCGGGACGCCGGCGCTCCCAGGGGACTTTTCCACGGACGGAGAAGCCGATGCATCATGTATGCTCCTGCCATGATCCCAACGGAACCGATCGGCAGCATCCCCCGGCCGCCTGAGCTGATCCGCGCGGTCCGCGAGGCACAGCAGGATCCCCAGGCCCGGGAGCGCGTGGCGGAGCTTTACGAGCAGGCGCTCGTCGACACGATCCAGCGCTTCGAGGCGACCGGCTCGCCGATGATCACGGACGGCGAGCAGACCAAGCCCAGCTTTGCGACGTACCCGATTCATGGCAGCGACAATCTGGCGTCCGACGGTGTGACGATCCCCTTCGCCGACGGCCACACCCGGCAGTTGCCGCGCCTCGTCGCGGGGCCGTTCCGCTACCGGACCCGCGCGTCCAGGTATCTCACCAGGGCCCAGGGCCTCACCCGGACGCCTCTCAAGCAGGCGGTGATTTCGGCGTCCGCGATCAGCCTGCTCTATCCCGCGGCCGGGATCGACGGCTACTCCAGGGAGGAGTTCATCGCCGACCTCCTCAGCGAGGCCGAGGCGGACATCCGCGAGTGTCTGGATCGAGGCGCCGCCAAGGTTCAGATCGATTTCACCGAGGGCCGTCTCGCCGTGAAGCTCGACCCCTCCCGCGGGCTGCTGCGGCAGTTCGTCGATCTGAACAATCAGGTGCTTCGCCGTTTCACCTCGGAGGAGCGGCGGCGCATCGGGATTCACACCTGCCCCGGGGGCGATCAGGATTCGACCCACAGCGCCGACGTCGACTACGCCGAGCTTCTGCCCGAGCTTTTCGCGCTGGAGGCCGGCAACTTCTATCTCCAACTGGCCAGCGAGGCGGATCGCCGGCGGGTCCTCGGCATCATTCGCGAGCACGCCCGGCCGGAGCAGAGGATCTTCATCGGCGTCACCGATCCCATCAACCCGCGGGTGGAGACGCCGGAAGAAATCCGCGACCGCATTCTGGAAGCGGCCGGGATCCTCGGGCCCGAGCGGCTCGGGAGCACGGACGACTGCGGGTTCTCGCCCTTCGGCGACGATCTCTCGACGGCCCGCGATACGGCCTTCGCGAAGATCCGTGCCCGGGTGGAGGGAACCGAGATGGCGAGCCGGCAGCTCGGTCTCTGAGAATGCGCTGGATCAACGTTTTCGTGGCGGCGGTCATCATGCTGGCGACGCTGCCGGGCCGGACGCAGGGGCTGGGGCTCATCACCGAGCCGATGCTGCTAGACCTGCGGCTCGACCGGGTGAGCTATGCCAACATCAATCTCTGGGCGACGCTGATCGGGGCGCTGATCTGTCTGCCGATCGGGCGGCTGTTCGACCGCGCCGGCCTGCGCGTCGCGACGTTCGTCCTCACCCTCGGGCTCGGCGCGGTGGTCTGGACCATGAGCCGCATCACCGGGGGCGTCGTCATCCTCTTCCTGCTGGTGCTCGCGACCCGCGCGATCGGACAGAGCGCTCTGTCCGTCTCCAGCATCACGGCGGTGGGGAAGTCGTTCGACCGCCGTGTCGGGATGGCGATGGGCGTCTACTCGGTGCTGCTCACCGTGTTCTTCGCGGCGGCGTTCGTCGGCGTCGGCACCGCGGTCCGCGTCGAGGGCTGGCGCAACGCCTGGGGTTGGGTCGCCTATGGGCTGCTGCTCTTCGCCGCGCCGCTCGTGCTGCTGCTCCGCGAGGGTCCGGCGGGACAGGCCGCCGACACCGAGGAACAGGACGGCGGCGCCGGGATGTCGCTGGCGGCGGCGCTCCGCACGCCGGCGTTCTGGGTGTTCGCCGGCGGGACGTCTCTCTTCGGGCTCGTCTCGTCGGGCCTGGGGCTGTTCAACCAGGCGGTCCTCGCGGAACGGGGGTTCGATCAGCCCGTCTACGTCAAGTTTCTGGCGGCGACGGCGGTCATCGGGCTGGTGGGGCAGGGGCTGTGCGGCTGGCTGACGCTGCGCTGGTCGATGCGGCGGCTGCTGGGTCTCGCGCTGTTCCTCTACGCCGCCGGCCTGGCGGCGCTGCCGCTGCTGTCGACGCTGACGCAGCTATGGATCTTCGCGGCCCTGTTCGGACTCTCCGGCGGCATGATCACAGTCCTGTTCTTCGCGGTCTGGCGGCAGGCGTTCGGCGCCGCGCACCTCGGCCGGATTCAGGGCGCCGCGCAGATGCTGACCGTCCTGGCGTCCGCCATCGGACCGCTGATCTTCGCCCAGTGCGCGGCGCTGACCGGTTCGTACATGCCGGCTCTCTGGATCCTGGTGCCGTGCGTGTTCCTCCTCAGCCTGGCGGCTTTCCGCGTGCCGATGCCCCGCCCGCTCCCGTTCCCCGCGTCTTCACCTCTCTGAGGAGACCGTCATGGCGACTGTCCGACGCCCGCTCGTCATCGTTCTGATCGTCGTGCTGGCGTTGGTCGTCTTCGCTGGCGGCTGGCTGATCGGACGGCTCGGTATCGGCAAGGTCGTCGATCCCGAGTCGCTGACCGAGGCCGAGCGCCAGTTCGCGGAACGTATGCGCGGCGTGACGCTGGTCGGCTCCTTCACGACCGACGGCGAGGATCGTCCGCCGCAGGCCGACCGCTACGACATCGTCAGCGTCGAGAAAGCCAGCGACGACCTCTGGCGGTTCAACTCGAAATGTTGCGGCCTGAACGGCGCGGTTCCCTTCGTCGTCCCCATGCGGTTCAACGGTGACACGCCGATGGTCATGATGACCGAGATGAGCCTGCCCGGCCTCGGCACGTTCTCCGCGCGCGTCTTCTTCTACGGGGATCGCTACGCGGGCACCTGGCAGCACGGCGAGGTGGGCGGGCATATGTGGGGGCGGATTGAGAAGACGGCGGCGCCTGCGGCTCCATGAATCCGCCCATCCATCTCTTTTCTCGTGAAAGCCCCCCCTGGGACCGCCGGCGTCCCGCCGGCCTACTTACTTCGATTGGTCAGGTTTGTCTCCCAAGTCTTCCGAAGTGCGCGGTTTTGTGAGCGCTTCGTGGATCCTGCGCACAACCTGAGCCTGCATCGCCTCCTCGGCAATCATCTTACGCAGCTCAGGATCGTCGCCCGTCAGCCGGTCCAGGATCTCGGTAGCGTCACAAGTCGTCTTGGCCATGAGACTCCTCATCGATCAGAGTTGGTCATCGTCCCGCTTTCCCCGCCCAGCCGAAACCTCGCCTGTCACGCTTCCGCCCACCGCGACGCCCCCTTCTCCCGCCGCCACCGCGCCCCGCCCCTGGGCGATGGCGCCCGATCCTTGAAGGTACGCCTGGTGGGTCGTGCTCGGGCCCGCGGCATCGAGGAGCTTCTTCAACTCCGACGCCAGATCGGGGTCGGCTTCGAGGATCTTCGCGAGATGACCGCGCAGTCCCGCGCGAAAGTCGTCGTTTTTCGGATCCTCGGCGACCTCCTCGGCCGCCGCGAGGGCGCGGGGACTCTCTTCGACGGGCTTGCGAAGCTTTGCCCAGAGTTTCTGGCCGAGCTCGAACGTCTCCTCTCCCACCTTTTTCCCGACTGCCTTGACGGCCTCCGTGCCGCCGGTCATCAGATGAGGCAGCACCGGCGCGAGAGCGATCACCAGGGCATCCGCGAGCAGCTTAAGGTCCATACGAGGTCTCCCTTTTTAACTCCTGCGGCTTCGATTCTATCGCGCCGTCTAGCCCCCTCTGGACTCCCCCGCAAGAAGAGTCCAGAGCTTCAGAGATCAGAGGATTCAGAGGCAGAGGAGAATGGGAGCACGACGATACGAAAGCCCATGCGGTCGTTGCGGTGGTCGGGACCGCTCCAGTTGCGGTACGCACAGCGAGCGTTCTTGGAACTGCTGGAGTACGAGCCGCCCCGCACAATACGGAGGATTTGGCGGTAAGCTTTAGTATCTTCCCGGCCATCTGTCCTCGCGTAGGGAAAGGATTTTTGGGTACTTCTTGTCCACTCCCAGGTGTTGCCACTCATCTCCTCGCATCTGCAAGGGCTTGCTCCACTTGGGAAGCAACCGACGGCACTGATCTCTCCGATTCCGCTCTCACCAACGTTCGCTCGGTCAGGATCAAACTTGTCACCCCAAGGGTACTTCCGCCCGTCGATTCCACGCGCCGCCTTCTCCCACTCCGCTTCCGATGGTAGGCTGACGCTCCAACCCTCAGCTAGGATTCCCTGCTTGCGCCAGCGTGCCTCCAGCCATCGGCAGAAGGCTAGGGCTTCGAACCAGCTCACCCAGACCACCGGCTGGTTCCCGGGGCCGCGCAGACTGTCTACGTTTCTCAGCAACTCGCCCGTACCTTTTACATACTCTTGGAACTGAGCCACCGTAACCGGGTACCGGCCGATCCAGTATTCGTACGGAAGATCGCATTCGTGCGCCGGCCTCTCGGCCGAGGAACCTTCCGGGCCATCGCTCCCCATGCGGAACAGCCCGGCGGGGAGGGTGCGGAACTCCATACCGTCTACGGTCATGATCTCACGCCGGGGGTCTCCCACCGCGGCTAGAGTCTTGCCGGCGGCGGCCCTCCGCGCGGGTTCGACCTGGCCGACAGACCGCATCATGTCGAGGAGGGCAGCGACGACCCTTTCCCGGCAGACAAACGTCACGGCGCCGGGCCCGGCATCCGCCACAGCCTCGCCCATCCAGATCGCGGCCTCGTCCGGCGAGCCCGGCGCCCGGTCTAGCAGGCCCTCGACCACTTCGCTCGCCGCCTGCTCCCACTGATCGATGATTGCCAGGTGGCCAATGGTGAGGAGGACTACCTCGTGCCACGGGGCTTCACCGATGTGTGGCGCCAGGATATCGACCAGGGTGTCGGTTCCCTCTCTCGCCTTGCGCGCCAGGGCCACCGCCGCCAGGTATTCCTGAAACGTCAGGTGAATGAAGCCATACTGGTGCTCACCGCGGCTTAGCAGGAGTGACGAGTGCTCCCGTACGTCCTTCAGGAAGCTTTCGGCGGCGCGGACCGGGTCCGTGTGCCCGCGGCCGGCGCAGAGGGACTCCAGCTTGCGTAGCAGTGGCCCCTCCTTGACCAGACCGACGCCGGGCGAGACCTCGTGCATCCAGAGGGCGAGCGGTTCCAGGACCTTCATGGTCTCGACCAGGTCCACCTCCCGGCCTGACCGGCCCGCCAAGCTGCGGGCTAGGTTCCAGTGTTTGAGGAGCGTTTCGACGTAGTTCTTGTAGAGCTCCACCCGGCGGTCCGGAAGCGCGATCCCGCCGCGCTTCATCAGTGCCAGGATGGTGAGGAGCAGCGGATTCGCAGCCAGTGACCGCACCCCAGGGTTGACGCGAACCGCCTCTAGCAGTTCTCTGTGCTCCTGTTTGGCCTGGGCTTTTGCCACTTCGGTCTCGCCGCCCACGGCCTTTTCGAGAGCAGCCGTCCACTTACCAAGAAAGGCCTTTATTTCCTTGCCATCGAAGTCTACTAGGGTGGCTTCCGCCAGTCCCTCTGCGGCTAACCGGACCTCACGATAGCCCACAATCCGGCTCGTCAGGACGAAGCGGTTGCCGCGGCTGCCAGCCTTGCAGTGTCGCGAGTAGAAGTCCCGTATCCTGTCGACAACCAGATGGCGACGTTCCGCGTCGCGCACCTCATCGAGACCGTCTAGGAGGAGGAGGGCACTCCCTTGCCGCAGGGACTGGGAGAGCAGGGCGCCGAGGGGGATCTGGATTCCTCTCTCCTCCTCATAATAGCGGGCGATGAAACGGTCGAGGGGGACGTCCCCGGCCTCCAGGGCGTTGGCATAAGCGGCGATAGGGAGGAGGATGGGCAGCCTTCCGCCCAAGCCCAGGGTTTCTCCCTGGCCGGAGGCGAGGTTCAGGACCAGGAACTTGAGAAAGGTGGTCTTGCCGGCGCCGGGATCTCCCAGGAGTACCAAGCCGTCATGCTTCTGGAGGAGGTCCAGAACCGGCATGGACCTGGAAAGGCGCTCTCCCATATCCAGTTCCTCCTCCACGTCCGGCCTCCGTCCGGCCACACAGAGCTGACGAGCCCAGGTCTCTCCTTTTGGAGTATGTAGACGGGCGTGGAGCGGAACGTACATCTCCAGCAGGGGCAGCTTGAGGGCGACGCGGTCCGAGATGCCCATGCCCCGGAGGTCGAGGTACTGGTAGGAGTCCACCAGGTATTGGAGATAGCCCCGGGCGGCCTCTTTCAGGTCGGGTGGTGGCGGACCGAAGCCGAGCCGGCGCAGGAACGCCTCGGCCTCGGCGGGCTGGACGTGAAAGTTGTTGACGATGTCGTGCCCCGCCGACTGCCCGTACGCTCCAGACGCCACGCCGTGGGACTGGGCGATGGCGCCCGAGCCCTGGAGCTTGGCCTCAAGGGCAGCCACCTGGGCACGGAGGCGCTCGATCTCGCTTGCGGAATCAGGGTCGGTCATAGTTCTATTACTTTGTCAGATTGTGAGAACCCTGGGAGCGCCGGCGTCCCGCCGGCAACTTACTAGTTTTTAGTTTGTTGGCCGGCGGGACGCCGGCGGTCCCAGGGGGGGCTTCAGGAGGCGCTGCGGTTGCCCCACCGCATCACCATCAGCGTCTGGTCGTCCCCGACCGGCACTCCCTGGGTGTGGCCCGCCACCGCGTGCAGCAGGCGGTCCCGGATCGCCGCCGCGCTCTCTCCCTCCGCGCCGGCGAGGACCCGCTTCACGTTCTCGTAGCCGAACGGCTCTTCGGTCGCGTTGGTGGCTTCGATCAGGCCGTCCGAGAGGAAGACCACGGAATCCCCCGGCTGAAGCTGGACCTCCGCGCGGGCGTAGGAGCGGCCCAGCCCACCCAGGGCGGAGCTGGGGAGGACGATCTCCTCGACCTCGGCGCCGCGCACCACGTAGGTGGGCGGATGGCCGGCGTTGATCAGGCGGAGGACGCCGGTCCGCAGGTCGAAGAGGCCCAGGGTGGCGGTGACGAAGAAGCGGCGCTCCCGGTTCGAGCGCACGACGGTGTCCAGACGGGCCAGGATCTCCTCCGGCTCGCGCGTCTCCTCGACCAGGATCAGCAGGGCGGACTTGATCATCGCCATCCGCAGGCCGCTGGAGAGGCCGTGGCCGGAGACGTCGGCGATCACCACGGCGAGCTCGTGGTCCGAGAGGCGCAGGACGTCGAAGTAGTCGCCGCCGATGGCCGCGCTGGGCTCGAACAGGGTGGCGAACTCGATGCCGCCGCCGGCCGGCAGGTTGCTCGGCAGCAGGCTTTTCTGGAGGTTGCGGGCCAGCTCCAGCTCCTTCTCCAGCAGCTCCTTCTGGGCCGAGGTCTCCACCAGCGTCTCCAGGTTGGCGGCCATTTCGTTGAAGGACCGCTGGAGGTCGCCGACCTGATCGCGCCGCCGCACCCAGATGCGGGTGCTGAAGTCCCCCTCGCGGATGGCTTCCGTGGCGCGGCTCATCCGGTTCACCGCGCTGGAGAGGCCGACGATCATCACGATCGCCATCAGGGCCGCCGCGGCGTAGACCCAGAAGAGCAGGCCGGCCACCAGGAACAGGAGGCCCCAGGCCAGAGCGTCGATCTCGGCGGCGCTGGAGAAGAGGTGGCGGAGGACCGTCCGGGGCGTGCTGTTCAGGTTGGCCGCCACATACTCCGCCGACAGCTTACCGGTCGTGAGGTCCCAGAGAGAGCCGGAGAGCTCGCCCCACCAGAGCCGGGGATCGTCCCAGAACTTCTCGCCGGCGGAGAAGCTCTTGAAGAACTTCGCGGCTTCAGCGGCCTGCTGGCCCTCGCGGACGTACTGGACAGGGACCTTGCGGCCGCGGATCTCCAGGCTGACGACGTCGAGGTTGGGATCGTCCGAGCGGAAGAGCTCGACCCAGACCTGGGCGCGGCGGCTGATCTCCGGATCGAGAGGGGACAGATACAGCGCCACGACCCCCACTCCGTCCCGGGACGCCGCCGCCGCCAGCGTCGGCCGGCCGCGCTGCAAGGAGACGAAGCGGGGAACCACCTCCCAGCGGGGGCCGCTGGTCTGTTCCTTTCGGGACTCCAGCCAGGCCGGCCAGGACTCGGGGAGCCGGGGATCGCCGGCGATTCTCTTCCCTTGCCGGTAATAGGCGAAGGCGACGTCCGGATTCGCCGCCGCCCGGGGCGGACCGGACGCGGCGAGCGTGTCCAGGCGGGCCCAGGTCATGGCGTTCAGCTCCGTCTGGAGGGACTGCACGGCGTCGCGGTACAGGTGGCCCATGAAGAAGCCGGCGAGGATGTAGGCGGAGACCGTCAGGAGGAGCAGGGCCAGGGGGATCGGCAGCACGCCGAGGAGGAAGTAGGAGAAGGCCAGCCGGCGTCCCACCTTCCAGAGAAAGGCATGGTAGGCGCGCCAGAGCAGCCAGGGGACGAGGATGACCCCGGCGGCCAGCAGCGTGAATTTGGCGAGGGCGCTGACGTAGGGAATGCCCGCGAGGGCGAAGAGACCCAGCCCGGCGAGCAGGGCGGCGAGGATCGCGAGTCGGCGGAAGCGTTCTTTCACGGAAGATCGGGCGGGTCCGCGGCACGGCGTCCCCGAAAGCCATTACGACACGGGGAGGTCAAAGTTTCCCGGAGGACCCTCACCACCCCGGCCCTCCTCTCCCGACCCCTCCCTCCCTCGCCTCACCGGGAGAGGAGGGAGGTCCCGGGTTGGACAACCCGCCCAACTTCCATAGAATTGCCCCGCCTTCCCCGAGCGGGCGTTGCTTCCCACGGGTGCCAGGGCATCTTAGCGCGAACCAGGAGAGGAGAGACATCGTGTCGAGGATCCCGCGTCACCAGGAGCACCTGAAGACCGCGTTCACCGCCGAGGCCGCCAGCGCGGCCCGCTTCCGGGCCTATGCCGTCCACGCCGAGAAGGAGGGGTTGCCGAACCTCGCCCGGCGCTACCAGCGCCTTGCCGCCGAGAAGGACGCCCTGGCGATCGACCTGCTCGTCGCCTCCGAGCAGGTCCGCGGCGCCGACGCCGACCTCGGCAACGCCATCTCCGAGGAGCGCTTCGAGAACGACATCCTCTATCCCAAGATGATCCGCGACGTGGATCAGGAGACCGCGAACGCCTTCCTGCGGGTGGTCAACGCCCAGAAGGAGCATCTGCGGAATCTCGAAGCTCTCCGCGAGGAAGCCAACGCGGCGCAGGGCGACGTTGCCCTTCCCAAGGAGGTCGACCGCGGAACGGCGCCCTCCGCCCCCGAGTCGTAGGCCGCCCGCCTTCCTCGGCGGACCGTCCGCCTTCCCCGGCGGGCCGTCCGCCCCGATCTCGCCGCGACCTCGCGACGGTTCTCTTCCGCGCAGTAAGGTCTGGAGGAGAACCGCGACGCTTCGGAGGTCGCCAGTTTCCTTCTTTCTCCCTCGCGCCACGGCTCGCGGTAGCCGCCGATCGCTCGGCGCGAGCTCGCCGAGCCTTCAATTGCCGCGCGCGAAGGCTTCCAGGAGTCGGCGGAAGGTCGCGCGTCCTCCCGCGAGAGATTTTATGCCGCGAGTTACGCGTAACGGACGGCTGGCGACTCCCCAAATGCCGCGCATGAGCGTCAACTTGCGGCAAATGAAGACCAACTCGCGGCATTTGTGGGCTCGCGCGCGGCATTTCTCGGCAAACTTGCGGTATTTGAAGGCTGGCGCGCGGCATTTGTCTGTAAGTGCGCGGTATTTTTAGCTTTACGCGCGGCATCTACAGGCTCGTGCGCGGTATCTGAAGCTCCGCGCGCGGCATATTTTCCGGGGCGCGCGGCATTTCAAGGAGGAGAGAGCGGCCGCAGGGGGAACTTCGCGGCATTCTGGGGCTGACGGGAGGACTGTCTTGGCTACGCGTCGGTGCGCCCGGAGATGGCGGCGTGCCCGCTTTACTTACGGGGTCTTTCGCCAACTGTAACGGCCCCTCTGCTTACCAGCGGCAGAAGGGCCGTCCCCTGTCTCATCCTCCGACGGAGAAGGTCGTCCCGATGAACACCCGAAAGATGAGGTCGCTTGTCTCCGTGTTGTACCCGAAGTCCAACCCGCCGTTGAGTCCGTTGGGCTTCTGGCTGACCATGTGTTGCAGGGCGTACAGGATCAGGTGCGGTTCGAAGGCATCGTCGTCGCTTGAGTAGCTGATCTTCGCCACCCCTCCAAAGCGTTGAGCGGCGCCAAAGAAACGCCGTCCTTGTGCTTCAAACAGATCGAACTCCCGTTCCTCGGGTCCCTTGAGGGAGGTGGTGGAACAAACCTCCAATCCGTTCGATCCCGTGGGAACGCAGACTTGCTGCTTCTTGCTGGGTTTGAAGCGCCGGATCCTCGATCCACCCGCGGTCCAGAGCGTTTGACCCGTGAAGTAGCTCACGTTGACGCCGGCTTGAAATGCCCTCTCGTCTTGCGTCACCTCCGTGAGTGTGCCCTGATCCAAGAAGGTGAAGCTGGGCTTGGCTGTCTTGTACTCAAGGGTGACGAACCATTCCCGGAAGGAGTTCAACTCGGCGATGCTGCTGCGGAACGCTCCCCACTCGCCTTCCGGATCGCTTTGTTCCAGGTCCGTGATGAGCTTCGTAGCCTCGGAAATCGTGCACTCGTTTGGTACGGCTCCACCTCCGGGCGTGAGAAGGGGAGCGAAATCCAGGGTCGTGTACTCCGTACAGATTGGATCGATGAGCTTCTTGAGCTGTTCATCAACCCACGCTAGATGCTTTCCTTGCTCCCACGGTCCTCCGGCTTGAATGGCCTCCGGCTTAACTTTACCCGAGGACTTGACCCGGCGGTCGAGTTCCTCCTTGAGTTCGCCAGGACTGGCAGGACAGGGCGTGTTATACGGGGTGTTGACCAAGAGCTCCTTCCGAAGGCCCTGGGTGTGAAAGAGATCGTCAACGAGGTAGGCATTGGCGGCCGCGCATACCTGCTCAAGAGCCGCTAGCGCACGTTTTGAGAAATCTTCGCCAACGCATCTGAGCACGTCGAAGTCGCAGGCCGTGCGGAACCATTCTCCCTCTTTCATGCCGGTGGGACAGTCCTGCCTCTGTAACTGCTCGGTGGTGAGTGCCACTTTACGTTTGGAAGTCTGCCTGGAGAGAAGCTTTTCATTGATCTGGTTGCAGGCGTTCTTAAGCGTAGGCCGAGTCTCGTCTTTGGCACGTATATGGCTCCATGTAGCGAAAATCCTGGCTTCGGAGCCGGCTCCCAAACTGTCGATAGACAGCAATTCAGCTTCTTCCTGAGTCTTCTCGTCAAATGGGCTGGCGACTTCGAGACCCAGGCTCCAGTCTTCCCCAAAGTCAAGCACCCCGCGTCCTACGACTTTGTTATCACCATCTTCGGAGGTAAGGAATGCGGTGACGGCGTTGCCCGGAGGAAGGGTCGCATCGGGTATCGGTTCCGCTCTGGCGGCGCGGTTGGAGGCCTCTTGGGAGTATCCTGTGGCGGACGAGATCAGAAATCCCACTATAGCCATTAGTAGCGTTGATTTTAGGTGGCGCATTGGGAGCATCCTTTATCTGGCCACGAAGTCGATCTGGCCGGCCTCGGTAGCGGTGGTGAGGGTACCGTTGTCGAAGCCGAGCGATTGTCCTGTCATCTTGGAGACGACGTCGAAGCCCCACCTGTCTCCAACTGAACCTCTTACTCTGAAGGCGAGCTGAAAGTTGGCTCCGGCCTGCAGAGGGATGTCCTGGGAGCGGTTACCCACAAAACGGCACTCTTCCACCAGGTTGCCGTTATCATTGAAGATCGCCCCCGCGCGTGTCCTCGCGTTACCAGATCGTTCGACAAAGATCACGGCAACCTGCAATGCCTCCAGATCGGACGGCCGAAGCCTGAAGGTCTGGCGTGTCTCTGTCGCCTTCTTGGCGGCCTTTCTAGCCGGCTTCTTGGACGCCTTCTTGGCTGCACCCCTCGTTCTCTCTGCCATGAGTTCTCCCCTCTCTGGATAGACGTAGGTTTGCCTTATGGCTGACTAGACGGACCCATCCCCGGAATTCCCAGTCCGGAAATAAAAAAACCGGCGGGTCGCCCCGCCGGCACGTGGAGGAGTTGGGCTGTTGCCGCCCTGCCTACGGGCGGGTCGATATGGTGAGCACGGGAGAGGTCCAGCGTCCTCCGGATCTCCCCAGGCCAGCAGGCGCACCTAGAAGGGGTGGAGGCTGCCGTCAGCCTCCGCTACCAGAAAGGAGGCGTGTGTGAAGAAGAGCTTCTGGATTCGTCTGGCCGCCGTGGCAGTCCTGACTGTGTTCGCGGGGAGTGAAGCGCGGAGCATCGGGATCACTCCCTTGCCGGCGTACTGCGAAGAGTGCAAGCCCTGCAGGAGCGACAACGACTGCGGCGGCAGCTCGAAGGGAGTCTGCTGGCCCCATCCCCATTATCCCTGCAGCAGCGGCTCGACCTGCTCCTGCCGGTAAGCCGTCCGATCGAAAAAAGCCGGCGGGTCGCCCCGCCGGCGTCACGTGGAGACTGTGCTGTTGTCGCCGCGCCGGCTACGGGCGGGCGATGGTGATCACGGGTGAGGTCCAGGTCTCGACGTGGTTCGGGTTGGCCGGGTCGCCGAGGGCCTTGAGGATCGTCATCTTGATCACGTACTGGCCGTTCGGCACGTCGTAGGTCTTGTTGCCGGCGAACGTGGTGCCGTCCCAGCCCCAGGCGAAGAAGGAGGTCGGCTGGGTGTTGCGGCTCAGGTACGACTGCCGCCGCGCCAGGTGCCAGGCCTTGCCGGTCACGGCGTCGAAGACTTCCAGCTTCGCCTCGCGCGCCTGGTGCTCCAGGTGGACCTGGACGAACGGGATGTCGCCGTCCTTCAGCGTGAAGGGGACGCCTTCGGGCTGGGGTGTGAAAGTACCGTTCGGCAACTGCTTCGCCAGACGGGGATAGTTGTTGGCCGTCGGCACCAGGTACGTGATGGACTGGTAGTCCCCCTTGAACCCGGCGTAGGGCACGCGCAGGGGCTTACCGCCGCCGTCCGGCGTGAAGACCACCCAGCCGCCGAACTGGCTGCGGTCGGGGAGCCCGGCGGGCGCGGTGAAGGTGACGTCCACGGTGGCCGTCCCGCCGGCCGGCACGGTCAGCGTCGGAGCGCTGAACGAGACGCCGGCGGCGTTGCCGAAGAACTGCGGCACGTAGGTGTTGCCGCCGGTGGCGACCGCCGGGGTGTGGCCGAGGGTGAAGGTGACCGGGACGGAAGCCTTGTTTTCCACCGTCAGGGTCCGGACCGGAGCGGCGCCCGCCTCGAATTCACCCAGGGAGAGCTTGCCGGGCAGGACGACCGCGGCGGCGCGGAGGACGTCCGCGATCTGCACGATGCCGGCGCCCTGGCGGTGCACGTTGTCGAACAGGCCGAGGCCGGGGTTGCCTGCCCAGAAGCGGGGCGAGGCGCTGTTCTGCAGGAGCGAGCGCACCACCTGCGGCGAGGTGTGGGGGCGGGCCTCCAGCAGCAGGGCGACGGCGCCCGCCACGTGCGGGGAGGCCATGGACGTGCCGCTGTTGTTGGTGTAGCCGCCGTTCTCCAGCGGATAGGTGGAGAAGATCGAGCCGCCGGGCGCGCCGATGTCCGGCTTCAGGGTAAGGTCGGGCGCCATGCCGTAGGAGCTGGAGCTGGCGATCAGGTTGCCGCTGGTGATGGTCTGGTTGAGGAACTTGCCCCAGGTGAGCTCCACCGGACCCCCCGCCGCGATCCGGCTGTCGACCAGGGCGCCGTCCGTCTGATTGATGATCACCACCGGGATGGTGATCGGCACCGCGCCGCCGACGTTGGGGGTCACGGCGGCGGCCTGGTTGTTGTAGAGGACGACGCCGATGGCGCCGGCGGCCTGGGCGTTGCGGACCTTGAAATGGAAGTCGCAGCCGCCGCGCCGGATCAGCGCCACCTTGCCGGTGAGGCTGCCCGCGGGCGGAGCCACCTCATCGCAGGCGTCGTTCGCAGTGGTCGTCGTGCCGGTGCGCGCCAGCGTGGCGGTGCCGGAGGCGGGAGCGGGTCTGGTTCCCCCGTTGGAACGGGTGTAGGGGATCAGCTTGTTGTCGGGAGAGAGGGTGAAGGCCGGGGTCTTCAGGGTCGTGTTGTTGAAGGAGGCCGTGGCGATGACCTTGCTGCCCAGGCCGGGAGCGCCCGCCGCGTAGACGCCGTTGGCGCCGCTGTTGCCGGTCGAGGTGACGACCACGATGCCCTTGTTGACCAGGCGGTCGGCGGCCTGGGCCGTCGGGTACTGGGGCCACTGGAAAGGCGCGCCGATGCTGATGTTCACCACGTCGGCGCCGTCCTCGGCGATGCGCTCCATGGCCGCGAGCATGACGTCGGTCAAGGTGTCGCCGTTGCAGCCGAAGACCCGGTAGACGCCGAAGGTCACCTCCGGGGCCACGCCCACGACGCCGCCGTTGGCGCCGAGGATTCCCGCCACGTGGGTGCCGTGGCCGGCGCAGTCGTCCGGGAAGGGATCGGGGACCGGAGTGGGACTGGTGGAGGGATCGAAGGCGTCGCCCACGAAGTCATGGCCGGTCACGACCCGGCAGCCCGGGCCGAAGCAGCCGCCCAGGTCCGGATGGTCGTAATCGACCCCGCTGTCCATGATCGCCACGTGGATGCCGCGGCCGGTCAGCCCGAGCTCGCTGCGGGCGATGTCGACCTGGGTCATGGCGGTCGCCGTGGAGAGGTCCAGCGCGTTACCGGGCTCGTCCTCTTCGTTCTGGGGAAGAGAGACCGTGACGACCGGGTAGAGGTTCTTCACTCCGGCCAGGCGCGCCAGCTTGGGGATGTCGGACGCCGGCGCCTCCAGGGACACACCGTTCCAGAGCTTGTCGAAGCTGTAACGCTCCTTGAGCCGGACGCCTGCCTTCCGGGCGGCGTCGCGGAAGGCCTTTTTCTCCACGGCCAGATCGGCCAGGGAGCCGCCGTCGGCGGCGGGGACGCCCTGGAGCTCGACGAGCCAGGCTTTCGGGGTCTCGTCGACCGGGCCGTCGCTCTCCACCGCGCCGGTGGGGTTCGTGGGCTCGACGACGTCCGTGGTCTGGGCGCCGATTACGAGAGGGAAGGCGCAGAGCGCGGCCAGGACGAGGACGGCAAGTGGGGATCGTTTCATGCGGTCTCCTGTTCTCGGACTCGGTTGTAAATCAACGCTGAACGACTGCGTTACGAGCTAGGAGCAAACCGGGCCGGACCCGGTTGTTGGAAACGATGATGCGAAGGTTGGCGTAGAAAGCCGTGAACGCGTCTTGAAACAAAGCAGCAGATGCGGTTATTTCCCGGATTCTCTGGGAAGGACCGGGGAATGCCCTCCTTCCGGGCGGCGTTGGAGAAGATGACCGGCGGCCGGCGCATCCGGCCACGGGCGGGGAGCGTGGGGCCACGTAAGTCACAGAAAAAATTGAATTTCCCGCCGCTTGTGACCCGCAGTCACAAGTGCTAGACTCGCCTCCGCGAGAGGATAGCCCGATGCCTAACGACAACATGACCGGAGAAAGTTGGCTCACCACCAGGTTCGAGACGCTGGAGGATTGGGCCACGCGCAACTCCTTCTGGCCGTTCCCGTTCGGCACGGCCTGCTGCGCCATCGAGTTCATGTCGACCGTCTCCAGCCACTACGACCTGTCGCGGTTCGGCTCGGAGGTGGTGCGTTTCTCGCCCCGGCAGAGCGACGTGCTGCTGGTGGCGGGGACCATCAACGACAAGATGGGCCCGGTGCTCAAGAAGATCTACGACCAGATGGCGGAGCCCAAGTGGGTGATCTCCATGGGGGCCTGCGCGTGCTCGGGCGGCTTCTACCGCGCCTACCACGTGATGCAGGGTATCGACGAGATCATCCCGGTGGACGTCTACGTCCCCGGCTGCCCGCCGACCCCGGAGGGGCTGATCTACGGCATCCTCCAGCTCAAGGAGAAGGTCGCCCGCGACCGCAAACGGTTCCGCGAGCAGGACCGCAACCAGGAGAAGACCGAGAGTGTCAACACTGGCGCCCCCACTGTCTGAGCCCTCGACGATGCCCGAGCTGGAGTCGGTCCGGGCGAGGTTCCCGGCGGGCAGCATCCTGCCTCAGGACGGCCTGGACCAGCCGGTCTGGATCGTCTCGCGCGACGTCCTCCACGAGGTCTGCCGCGAGCTGAAGACCAACCCGCAGACGAAGTTCGACCTCATGCTCGACCTCTGCGGCGTGGACTTCCCGGACCGCGAGGAGCGCTTCGAGGCCGTCTACCATCTCTATTCGATCCACCGCAACGCGCGGCTGCGCCTCAAGGTGCCCCTGCGCGAGGACGACGCGGTCATCCCCTCCGTCTACGACGTCTGGAAGGGGGCCGACTGGTTCGAGCGGGAGATCTACGACATGTTCGGGGTGAAGGCGGAGGGGCACCCGAACCTCCGCCGCATCCTGTGTCACGAGGCCTTCCAGGGCCACCCGCTGCGCAAGGACTACGATCCGGCGCGGCGCTGGATCCTCACCGAGGACAAGATCTACAAGCCGCATTTCGACCTCCCCGAGGGGGAGGACGACATGTTCGAGCGGATGACGATCAACATCGGCCCGTCCCACCCGGCCATGCACGGCACCTTCCGCCTGATGGCCGTGCTGGACGGCGAGACGATCGTCGCCTCCGACGTCGAGATCGGGTACCTGCACCGGTGCTTCGAGAAGATGTCGGAGACGCACACCTGGCAGCACGTCATCCCCTACACGGACCGGCTCAACTACTGCTCGGCCTTCATCAACAACGTCGCCTACTGCAAGACGGTGGAGAAGATGCTGGGCATCGAGGTGCCCCCCAAGGCGGTGTGGGCGCGGACGCTCCTCTCGGAGTTCTCCCGCATCATGGACCACTGCGTCTGCAACGGCACGACGCTGGTGGACGCCGGGGCCCTCACCAACTTCTGGTACCTCTTCCAGCCCCGCGAGGAGATCTACGGCCTGCTCGAATCGGTCTGCGGCGCGCGGCTGACGGTGTCGGCCTGCCGCATCGGCGGCCTGATCCAGGAGCTGCCGCCCGACTTCGAGGCGCGCTCCCGCCGGCTGCTCGAGATGATCCCGAAGCACATCGAGGACGTCGAGAAGCTGATCAACAAGAACCGGATCTGGCAGGATCGCTCGGTCGGAGTGGCCGCCATCTCGGCCGAGGAGGCGATCAACTGGAGCTGGACCGGCCCCTGCCTGCGGGCGAGCGGCGTCCCCCTCGACGTGCGGCGGGTCAACCCCTATGACCTCTACGACACCCTGGACTTCGAGATCCCGGTGCTCTACGGCGGCGACGTCTACGACCGCTTCCGCATCCGCATGCTGGAGATCCGGGAGTCGCTGAAGATCATCCGCCAGCTCCTCGACCGCGGCATGCCCCCGGGGCCGTTCATCGTCGACGACCCGCACGTGGCGCTGCCGCCCAAGGAAGCCTGCTACAACCAGATGGAAGCCATGATCTACCACTTCAAGCTGATCATGGACGGCATCCAGGTGCCGGCGGGCGAGATCTACTCCGCGGTCGAGGGCGCCAACGGCGAGCTCGGCTTCTACACGATCAGCGACGGGACCAGCAAGCCGTACCGGAACCACTGCCGGCCGCCCTGCTTCCCGATCTTCTCCACCTTCCCCAGCCTGATCAACGGCGGATCGCTCTCCGACTCGATCGTCACGCTGGGCGGGTTGAACGTCATTGCGGGAGAGCTCGAGCGATGAGCCAGCCTCTGACCCACACCGCGAGCGCTCCGGCCCCGGCGGGCCGGCCGGTCCTGACGGAGCCGTATCCGACCGAGGTGAGGCCGTACAAGCCGGGCCTCGCGGAGCGGCTCTACCTGCCGCTGCTGGGCGGCCTGATGGTGACGATGCGCCACTTCCTCAAGAACCTCTTCGGGCGCAACAAGATGTACACCATCGAGTACCCGGAGAAGCGGCGCGATTACAGCCACCGCTTCCGCGGCCACCACATCCTGACCACCCGTCCCGACGGCTCGGTGCGGTGCGTGGCCTGTTACCTCTGCGCCCAGAACTGCCCGGCCGAGTGCATCCACATCGAGGCCGCCGAGCATCCGGACGTCAACATCGAGAAGTACCCGGTGGTCTACGAGATCGACATGCTGCGCTGCGTCTTCTGCGGCTTCTGCGTGGACGCCTGCCCGGAGGAGGCCATCATCATGTCGAACAACTACGACATGGCCTACTTCACGCGCGAGCAGTCGATCGTCGGCAAGTCCGACCTGATGAAGCCCTTCACCTTCGACGAGAACCGGCTCGGCTACCGTCCCCGGTTCCCCGAGGAGGACGTGCAGCGGGCCAAGATGCGCCGCGACGCCTTCAACCTCGTCGAAGCCGCCAAGCAGGCCCAGAACCGCGAAGCGGCCCGGGCGGCGGCGGGGTCGTAGAAGGCCCCGCTCAGAGTCTCCTTGCCTGCTGGGGCGATCCGCCCTTCGAAGCCTCACCCCCTGGCCCCCTCTCCCGACCCCTCCCTCCCGCCCTCACCGGGAGAGGGAGAACGATGAGGGGGCCGTCTTGCCTGCGCCGGAGAGCCCTCCCTCTCCTTCAGGAGAGGGACCGAGGGTGAGGTCTCGGAGGGCATACCCCACCCCAAAGGACGGCGATGTAAGGGACCCCTGTCTGTTAAGATCCTCTCCGCGTGCATCTTGCGTCACGCGCAACGTCCATGCGAACCGAAACTCTGACCCGGGCCGGGCATTCCAGCCGGTCTGGTTTTGTTCTCATCTCTGAAAAGAGAGGACAATGAGCACCACAGTCGCTGAGAAGGAAAGAACGCTTGTGCCCGAGAAGCTCGACGAGGTGGTGATCCGCTTCGCCGGCGACTCGGGCGACGGCATGCAGCTTACCGGCACCCAGTTCACCAACACCTCGGCCCTGGTGGGGAACGATCTCTCGACCCTGCCGGACTTCCCGGCCGAGATCCGCGCGCCCGCCGGCACCCTCCCCGGGGTCTCGGCCTTCCAGGTGCGCATCGCCGACTACGACATCCACACGCCGGGCGACGCCCCGGACGTGCTGGTCGCCATGAATCCGGCGGCTCTCAAGAAGGAGCTGAAGGATCTCAAGCCCAACGGCATCATCATCGTCAACACCGACGAGTTCAACGACCGCAACTTCGCGCGCGCCAGCATCGCCTCCAACCCGCTGGAGGACGGCAGCCTCTCCGGCTACCGGGTGTTCCAGGCGGCGCTGACCACCATGACCCGCCGCACGCTCGAGGGGAGCGGCCTCGACACCAAGTCGATGGACCGCTGCAAGAACATGTTCGCCCTCGGCATGTGCTACTGGCTGTTCTCCCGCCCACTGGACAACACCGTCGCGTGGCTGAACCGGCAGTTCGCCAAGAAACCGCACCTCGCCGAGGCCAACATCGCGGTGCTCAAGGCGGGCTGGAACTTCTGCGACATCACCGAGCTGTTCCACGACCGTTACGAGGTGCCCGCGGCCCAGATGGCGCCCGGCACCTACCGGAACATCACGGGGAACACCGCGCTCGCCATGGGCCTGATCGCCGCCAGCCAGCAGAGCGGCCTGCCGCTCTTCCTGGGGGCGTACCCGATCACTCCGGCGTCGGACGTGCTCCACGAGCTGTCGCGGTACAAGAACTTCGGGGTCACCACCTTCCAGGCCGAGGACGAGATCGCCGCCGTCTGCGCGGCCATCGGCGCCTCGTTCGGCGGCCGGCTGGGCGTGACCGTCTCCTCGGGTCCGGGCATCGCGCTGAAGTCCGAAGCGATGAACCTGGCGATCATGACCGAGCTGCCGCTGATCGTCTGCGACATCCAGCGCGGCGGCCCGTCCACCGGCCTGCCGACCAAGACGGAGCAGTCGGACCTGCTGCAGATCATGTTCGGCCGCAACGGCGAGTCGCCGCTGGCCATCCTCGCCGCGTCGTCGCCCAAGGACTGCTTCGAGGTCGCCCTGGAGGCGGTGCGTCTCGCCACCCGCTACATGGTGCCGGTGGTGCTCCTCTCGGACGGCTACATCGCCAACGGCTCGGAGCCCTGGAAGCTGCCGCAGGTGTCGGACCTGCCGGACCTGCGGGTGCGCTTCTACACCGACGCCGAGAGCTTCCGCCCGTACCTGCGCGATCCGGAGACCCTGGCGCGGCCGTGGGCGATCCCCGGCACGCCGGGCCTGGAGCACCGCATCGGCGGCCTGGAGAAAGAGAACGTCAGCGGCAACGTCTCGTACGATCCCAACAACCACGAGCAGATGGTCCACCTGCGGGCCGAGAAGGTGGCGCGCATGGCCAACGAGATCCCGGACCTGGAGGTCCATGGCGACCCGCAAGGCGGCGATCTGCTGGTGATCGGCTGGGGCTCGACGGCGGGAGCCATCCACGGCGCGGTGAATTCCGCCCGCCGGTTGGGCCTCTCCGTCAGCCGCGCCCACCTGCGCTACCTGAACCCGTTCCCGAAGAACCTGGGCGAGGTGCTGTCGCGCTTCGACAAGGTCCTGGCCCCCGAGATGAACCTCGGACAGCTCTCCATGCTGCTGCGGGCCCGCTACCTGAAGGACGTCATCGCGTTCAACAAGGTCCAGGGCCGTCCCTTCGCCCGTCAAGAGATCCTGGACAAGATCCAGTCGATCCTGGAGCCCAAGCATGTCCACTGAGACCAACACCCGGACCTTCACCAAGAAGGACTTTCAGACCGACCAGGAGGTGCGGTGGTGCCCGGGGTGCGGCGACTACGCCATCCTCTCGGCCGTGCAGCAGGTCTTCCCCGAGCTGGGCGTGCCGAAGGAGAAGTTCGTGGTGGTCTCCGGCATCGGCTGCTCCAGCCGTTTCCCCTACTACATGAACACCTTCGGCTTCCATACGATCCACGGGCGGGCGCCCGCGGTGGCCACCGGCCTCAAGATGGCCCGGCCCGATCTGGAAGTCTGGATCGCCACCGGCGACGGCGACTCCATGTCGATCGGCGGCAACCACCTGATCCACGTCCTGCGGCGGAACGTCGGGGTGAAGATCCTGATGTTCAACAACCGCATCTACGGCCTCACCAAGGGGCAGTACTCGCCCACCAGCGAGATCGGCAAGAAGACGAAGTCGACTCCCAGCGGCTCGGTGGACTATCCGTTCAACCCGCTCTCGCTGGCCCTGGGCGCCGGCGCCACCTTCGTGGCCCGCAGCGTCGACATCTTCCAGCAGCACCTGCGGGACACCCTGCGCCGCGCCGCCGAGCACAAGGGGACGGCCTACGTCGAGATCTACCAGAACTGCAACATTTTCAACGACAAGGCCTTCACCTACATCACGGACAAGGAGTCCAAGGACGAGAACGTGCTCTACCTGGAGCACGGCAAGCCCCTGGTCTACGGCAAGAACAAGGACAAGGGGATCCGCATGCGCGGCACCCAGATGGAGGTCGTCGAGCTGGGCAACGGCGTCGGTCCCGAGGACTGCGTGATCTGGGACGAGACGCAGGAGAACCCGGCCACCGCCTTCCTGGCAGCCAATCTCCTGCCGCCTCACTTCCCGACCGCCCTCGGCGTCTTCCGCAGCGTCGAGCACCCCAGCTACGAGGAGCGGGTGGTGGCGCAGATGGAGGAAGAGACGAACCGCCTCGGCGCCGGTAGCCTGGAGAAGCTCCTCAACGGCGGGGATGTGTGGACGGTGCCGGGGCCGGCGGTGAGCTGATAAGATCTCGGTCCCGGACCCATGACTTGGGCTTGGGTTTGGGACCGGGTTCCAAAATGAGCAAGGGTGAAAACGGCAGCGGGAGCGCTTCCTCTCCTTTCGAGGAGTTACGTACCAAATATTCCAAAGATTGGCCTGCGATCACAGGCGCTCGCCTTCTTACTGTTCGCAGGTTTCGCGATCTGGAGCCCATAGAGGAGCTGAGCTCCGACAACACCGCGGTTGTGGTCTTTGGCTCGTTTGCTCGAGGCGAGCTCACCTCGGGAAGCGACATTGACTGGTCTCTGTTGATCGACGGCCCCTCCGATCCCGCGCACCTCCGCGTTGCGCAGGAGGTGCGCCGCGTCCTTGCGGAGCTGAACCTGCCTGAACCCGGTACGACCGAGACGTTCGGGACCCTCGCCAGCAGCCACGAGTTGATCCATCACATTGGTGGCCTGCGGGACACCAACCAGAACATGACGCGCCGCATTCTGCTGCTATTGGAATCGCGTGCAATCACCAACGAGATCGTCCTTGATCGCGTGGTGCGAGGGATCCTGAACCGCTATATTGCTGAGACCAGCATCTCTTGGCGCGGCAGGCCAGACGTGGTGGTCCCGCGCTTCCTGCTTAACGATATCGTCCGCTTCTGGCGTACGATGGCTGTTGATTATGCAGCGAAGCGTTGGGAGCAGTCAGACAAGAAGTGGGCGCTCAGGAACGCAAAGCTGCGGATGTCTAGAAAGCTGCTTTTTGTCGCTGGACTCCTGATCTGCTTCAGTTTCGAGCTTAATCCTCCCGCGGATCGCGACGATATCGTCTCAGACGCTGCGACTATGCCGCCGAAACTGTCAGACTTCTTTCTGGGACAGATGCGGCTCACTCCAATCGACCTGCTCTCGCAAGCGCTGCTGCGAACGGATCGTGCTGAAACGGTGGCGGATGTAATGGATTCTTATGACGCTTTTCTGGCGCTGCTCGGTGATGAGGCGAACCGTCAGCATCTTGAGGATCTGAAATTTGATGATGCGAGAGATGACGAGATCTTCGAGAGGGTTCGCGCCCTGAGTCACAGCTTTCAACGGGGGTTGACGGACATCTTCTTCAACGGCGATGATATGCTGCGAAACCTGGTCGTCAAATATGGAGTGTTCTGATGAGGCCCATAGGCTTTTCCACGGGTGCCTTGGCTAAGGCGGACTTCCAGTCCGGAATCGAGATGCAGCGGTCGTTTGGCGTTACGGCCGTCGAGCTCTCGGCGTTGCGAGATCGCGAATTGATGCCGCTGTTGCGGGAGCTTGGAAAACTGAATCTGCAGGGATTCTCCCATGTCTCATTCCATGCTCCGAGCATGCTGACCGATCTGAACGAAGGGGCTCTCCTTGCCGCGCTGAAAGACATTCCTCCCTCATGGCCGATCATCGTTCATCCAGACGTCATCGAGACTCCTGAGCGATGGCGGTTTCTCGGCCAGCGGCTCTGTGTGGAGAATATGGATCAGCGGAAGCCTACCGGGCGTACCGTATCTGAAATGGAGACGATCTTTTCTGAGCTTCCTGATGCGAGCTTCTGTTTCGATATAGGTCATGCCAGACAAGTGGATCCGACCATGGGAGTCGCCATCGGTCTGCTGCAACGATTCCGGGGAAGGCTTCGACAGATCCACATCAGCGAGGTCGATCCCTATGGTAAGCACATTCCGATCAGTTTCGCAGCTCTTTGTGGGTATCAGCTTGTGGCTAAGCTGATACCGCGAGACTGTCCCGCAATCATTGAGTCCACAGTCGATCGCGCTCAGATCCAGAATGAGTTGGAAGTTGCCTTGCGCGTGCTTACGGAGGAGCCCAAGCTTGAGCTTTACCCGGCTCGGGGTCCGGCACGGTCCTTGTAGGCCTCTCCCCCCGAAGGGAGGTGCGCGATGCGGCTGGAAGGCAAAGTGGCCCTGGTCACGGGCGGTGGATCGGGGATCGGCGAAGCGGCGGCGGTGCTGTTCGCCAAAGAGGGAGCGCGGGTGGCGGTTCTCGGGCGGACGCGGGAGAAGCTGGAGGAGACGGTCCGGCAGATCGGCGAGTCCGCCATGGCGGTCGAGGGGGACGTCTCCAAGTATGCGGACATGGAGCGGGTGGTGGGGGAGATCGTCGAGCGCTGGGGACGGCTGGATATCGTCTTCGCCAACGCGGGGATCAACGGCGTCTGGGCGCCCATCGACGAGCTGGCGCCGGAGGAGTGGGAGAAGACGATCGCCATCAACCTCAACGGCACATTTTTCACCATCAAGGCGGCGGCGCCCCACCTCAAGAAGCGCGGCGGCTCGGTGATCGTTACGTCATCGGTCAACGGCACGCGGATGTTCAGCAACGCGGGCGCCTCGGCCTACGCCAGCACCAAGGCGGCCCAGGTGGCCTTAACCCAGATGCTGGCGGTGGAGCTGGCCAAGCACCGCATCCGCGTCAACGTGATCTGCCCCGGCGCCATCGAGACCGAGATCGAGGAGAGCACCGAGACGCGGGACCTGGAGAAGGCGCGGGAGCCCGTGGAGTATCCCGAGGGGGCGATCCCGCTGACCGACGGCAAGCCCGGCAGCGCCGAGCAGGTGGCGAAGCTGGTGTTGTTCCTGGCGTCGGACGAGTCGGATCACATCACGGGGACGCCGGTGTGGATCGACGGCGGGCAGTCGCTGCTCCAGGGGTGATCCTGTGGAGGGAGCGCACGAAGCGGACGTCCTGCTCGTAGAAGAACGTGGCGACGGGGCAGCCCTTGCCGGCGCCGCACATGGCGTCGACGGTCCGGTCGTTCTCCGGGTCATGCTCCCAGCCTGATCCCTGCCGCAGGATGCGCGAGAGCTCGGCACGGAAACGGCGGTACCCCTCGCCGTGCCAGACTTCCTGGATGGACTGGCGGTAGACGTTGCCCAGCTCCTTGCCCTGGAGGATGCAGCAGGGGGCGACGTTGCCGTTCGTGCGGATCAGCATGGAGTGCCAGCCGATCATGCAGGCGTTCTCGATTCCCGCGCTCCCCGCCCCGGCCCGGGCAGCCAGCCGGTGCCGCAGCCGCTCCCGGACATGGTTGAAGCTGTCGCGGACCGAGAAGCCGTCCCGCGGCAGCAGACGGGCGAGCCGCTGGAAAGGCCCGAGGGCCGGCCGGCCGGCGCCGATCCGTCCGTTCATCTCCGCGACCCTGGCGGAGAGGTCCTGCTCGAAGCTGTTGATGCAGCCGATCGTCCGATAGCCGTCGAGACGGACGATCTCCTCATAGAGCCCCATCATCTCGTCGGTTTCGGCCGCGGTCATCCGCTGCGTGGGGTCCAGGTAGGCGAGACCATTGAAGAGGATCTCGTCCACACCCGCCTCCCGGGCCAGGCGGTACATCTCGGGGATGGTCCGGTAGTTCTCCTTCCAGACCAGGAACTGCAGGGTCACGCGGGGCAGGCGGCCCCGGCTCCTCCGGGCGGTCAGCGCCTTCACGTTGTCCACCACGCGCTGGAAGTTGCGGGCGGACGTCCGCATCATCGAGGCGTAGGTCGCCTCGTCCGCCGTGTTGAGGCTGACGGTGATCTGGTCGCAGGTGGCGGCCAGCAGCTCCGCAACCTCGGAGCGCATCAGGACGGCGTTGGTCGTCAGGTTCTCGATCGGGAGCCCGGCCGCCTGGATGGCCCGCAGGAAGTCCCGGATGCCGCGGTGGAACAGGGGCTCGCCGCCGCCGGACAACCGCAGGGAGCGGGTGCCGGCCTGCCGGAGCTCGCCCAGCATCTCCTCGAAGCGGGGCATGGGGACTTCGTCCGTGCCTCGGAGCGCGGCTGTCGAGCAGAAGAAGCAATTGATGTTGCAGCGGTCCGCGGGGTGGATCTCCACGTGATAGGGCCCGCCGTACGCCGTCCCGTCCGCGATCCCCCGGAGAATGGCCGCCTTGTCTTCCCGCGTCAGATGGTTCCAGCCGAAGCCGCTCATCTGTAAGAGAGTTTAGAAAAAACGAGGAGGATTGTCTCGTCCGGGATCAGAGCGGGGCGATCAGGGCTGTTTCCTCCCCCTCCGGCTGGAACAGCGAGACCGACACCACGCCCGGCCCGGCGTGGGTGCCGACCACCGGCCCTACCTCCGCCTGGATCAGCTCGGAGACCTGGAAGGCGTCGCGCACCGTCTTCTCCAGGCGGTCGGCCCAGGCGGGCGCGTTGCCGTGGCTGACGCCCGCCACCACCGGACGCTTGGGATCGACGCGCTTGCGGAGGATCTCCAGGATCTTCGGATGGGCGGCCCGGCCGCCGCGCACCCGGTCCACGGGCGCGACTTCGCCTTCGACCACGCCCAGGATCGGCTTGATCCCCAGCAGTCCGCCCACCAGCGCCCGCGCCTTGCCGATGCGGCCGCCCCGCGCCAGGTACTCCAGGGTGTCCACCACGAAGAGGGTGTGGATGCGCGGCGTCATCGCCAGCAACCGCCGCCGGATCTCGCCCGCGGGCTCGTTGCGGGCGGCCATGCGGGCGGCGAACAGGGCCAGGAGTCCCAGGCCGAGGCTCACCTGTCCGGAGTCCACCACCGAGACGCCCTCGGGCGCGCTGGCCTTCGCGTTCTCCGCCGTCTTCGACATGCGGGACGAGATGTGGATCGAGACCACCTCGTGCCCCTTGCCCACCCATTCGCCGTAGCGGCGGGCGAATTCCTCGCCGGGGGGCGGGCTCGACGCGGGGTGCGCCTTCTTCTCCTTCAGCATGGCGTAGAAGCGGCCGGGCTGGAGGTCGACGCGGTCGCGGTAGACCTCCTTGCCGAAGGCCACGGTCAGCGGCACCACGGCGATGCCATGGGCACCGGCCACGTCGGGCGGCAGGTCCGAGGTGGAATCGGTGACGACCTGCACCCGGGGCTCGCGGCGCACCAGGAAGCCCTTCTCTTCCAGGCCGAGCACCTCCTGCACGATCTCGCCGTCGCGGTCCGGGAGCCCGTCGAGGATCTGCCGCAGGGTCGCTCCCCGCTGGGCCGCGCCCAGGATGCGCTGCTGGAGCGGCGAGAAGGGAGTGGCGAAGAAGCTGGGGCCGATCTCCACCTCGAGCTGGCCCCGGGGATCGGGGAACTCGCCCAGGGAGTCCTCGATGGCGGCGAGCACGAGGGCGTCGAGATCCTCCTCGATCTCCCGCCGGGCGGGGAAGTCGCCGGGTACGAAGCGGAAGGGTCCCTCGTGGAGCCGGCCGAGGCGGCAGAAGGCCTTGAGCGCCCGCGCCGGACCGGCCACGGCGGCCACAACCTGCCCGCGGTCCACCAGGAGCGAGCCGCCCCGGAGATCCAGGCGTCCACTGATCCCGGCCGCGTTGAGCCCGCGCAGCAGCTCGATCAGGGGCGTCTGCGAGAGATCGCCCACCAGGGAAGCCAGGCGCGCGTCGGGCTCGACGCCCAGCTCGCGGCCGAGGAGGACCAGGAGGAGGCGGCGCGCCAGCTCCGCTGTCTCCAAGCCGAAGGTGGCGAGGAAGGAGACCTCTTCAGGCAGGCTCTCCTCCTCCTCGGGATGCTGCCCCAGCACCACGACGGTGCGGCCCTCGGCGAGCAGTTCCTTCGGATCGAGCACCGCTGGATCGATGACGATCACGGCCGAGCCGAGACCCTGGGCGAAGCGTTGCGCCCGGGCCGGATCGGTCACGGGCACGACCTCGTAGCCCTGGCCCGCGAGCTCGCGCCCGATCTCCCGCAGGCGCTCGGCCTGGAGATCGATCAGAAGGACGGTGGGGCGGGTGGACATAGGGGCGGCGTTCTCAAGCGTCCGGATGGAGGAGACGGAGCACGCCCAGCAGGCTGTGGGGCTCATGCGGGCTGCTCCGCCAGCGGGAAGATCCCCGGACCAGCGACTGGACCTGCTTTCGCGCCTCGTCGCCGCCGGCCACCAGCACGCCCGCCGAGCCGCGCGGGCCGCTGCTTTCGAGCCGCTGCACCACGCCGCGCACGGTCTCCAGCGCGTCCGTTCCCCGCATCCAGACGAGGACGCCCGCGCAGCCGGGGACGATGGCGTTGATCTGCGGCTGGGCCGCGCCGGTCAGCACCTGCACGTGCAGGGATAGCTTGCCCCGGCGGCTGGGGAAGTTGACGCTGCCGGCGCGGCGCAGCTCGACCTGTTCCACCAGCCGGCGCAGGCCTTCGTTCTGGCGGAAGCCGGGTCCTTCCTCGATGAGCTGGCGCAGGACCGGCCAGACCTCCGGCTCCACCAGGATGAGATAGGGCAGGGCGCTGGCGGCGAAGCCCGCCGCGGCCGCCGCCTCGATCAGATCCTCGATGGAGACCTGGAACAGCAGGGAGGAGGAGATCTCGCTGGTGTTCTGGAGCTCGGCGTCGGTCTCGGCGGACTTCGGGGCGACGGCGCCGCGTTCCACCAGCAGGGCCACGGCGAGCCGGGTGGAGAGGGGAGCCTCGGCCTCGTCGGCGATCAAGTCGAAGAGGCGGACGCCCGGCTCCTGGAGCACGCGGTCGAAGACCCGCCGCAGGGGCAGGCCCTTGAAGCCCGAGTCCACGGCGGGCAGGTTCGGCGTCAGGGCCTGGAGCGGCTGCCCGGTGGGCGGCAGTTGATGGCGCCGCTGGCCGATCTCGTCCTTGAGCCACGCCGACTCCATGAGGATCTCCTGGAGCGGCAGGGGGGCGGCCGTCTGCGAGACCTCCAGCGGGGCCGGATCGAAGCGGAAGCCGCCTTCCTCGTGGGAGAGCAGGGCCAGCAGCGCCTCCCGGCCGTGCAGACCCTGCCAGCGGGCCTCGACCGCGTCGCCGTCGCGCATCGCGAGGGTGCCGGCGCCGGTCGCCGCCTTGACCCGCAGGATGCCGGTCTTGCGCACCTGTCCCAGGTACTGGAGGAGAGCCCAGAGCGGATGGTTCGCGAGATCGCCCTGGAGGACCTGGAGAACGGCGGTGCGCTGGGCCAGCAGCCGGTCCAGCCGGAGGAGCAACTCTTCGAGATCGCAGGGGCGCGTGAGGTATTCGTCCGCGCCGGCCCGCAGAGCGGCGACGCGGTCGGCCGGGGTGTTCCGGTCCGAGAGCATGAGGATGGGGACGGACCGCGTGGACGGCTGGTTGCGGAGCCCCTCCACGGTGGACAGCCCGGCGGCGGGGGATTCGCCGAGCACGACGAGGTCCACCTGCTGGTCCTGGGCCATGGCGACGGCCCGCGCGCCGTCGTTGAGGCGGCGGACCTCGTGTCCGGCCACGTGCAGGCGGTCCGCGAGCACGGCCGCGAACACGGAATCGCTCTCGATCACCAGGACTTTCGCCACGGCATCCCTCTCCGGTCTTCAGCAGGAACGGAGACCATTGTATGCGGGAGAACGCCGGAAGGGAGGGGAAATCCTCAGGGTGGGGTGGTGATTGGGGCGGCATGCCCTTCGAAACCTCACCCCCTGGCCCCCTCTCCCAGCCCCCGTCCCCCACCCGGGAGAGGGGGGACGATGACTCAACGATCTTGCCAAGCTCAGCAAGACCTTGATCGCAGGGCCCTCCCTCTCCCGGGGGCGGGCGGCAGGGAGATGGGAGAGGGACCGAGGGTGAGGTCTCGAAGGGGCAGATCGCCCGCCTGGCAACTATCCTAGAACCCGCAACACCTCATGCTTCGGAGCCAGCCGCCCCGGCTCCATCCCCGCCGTCTCCCGCAGGGCGGCCTCGGTGTAGCGCTGCACCATCACCCCGCGCCAGGGGGTGTTGAAGTCGGTGTTGTCCATGGGCGTCGCCACCTTGCGCGCCAGCTTCGCGGCTTCGGCGATCGTCTCCTCGTTCAGTGGCTTGCCGACCAGGAAGGACGATGCGTCCAGGGCCGGGATGGGGTAGGAGGCGACGGCGCCGAGGAAGATCCTGGCGTTGGTGACGATCCCCGCCGGGTCGGTCCAGACGGCGGCGGCCACGGAGAGGACGGCGAAGTCGATGGAGCCGCGGCGGCGGAGCTTCCAGAAGGCGGAGCGGCAATGCGCGGCGTCCGCTCCCGGCGGGAGATGGACGCCGGTCAGGATCTCGTCCGGACGCTTGGTGAGGTAGGAGATGCCGTCGTCGCGGTAGAGATCCTCGAGGGGGAGCGTCCGCTCGCCCCGCGTGGAGAGGAGCTGCACCCGGGCTCCCAGGGCGCAGAGCATGGGCGCGGAGTCGGAGGCGGTGTGGGCCCAGCAGCGGGGCGAGCTGGTGGCCACCCAGCAGATCTTCCCCTCCTCCTTCATGCAGTAGTCGATCGAGCGGCGCCATTCCTCGGTCTGGTTGTAGTAGGTGCAGCGCGTGTCCACGCAGAGGTTGCCGCCCAGCGTCCCCATCTGCCGCAGGGGCGGCGAGGAGATCGAATTCACCGCCTCGGCGAAGGCGGGGTAGCGCTCGCGGATCGCCGGGTGGCGGACGACGTCGGCCAGCGGCGTCGTGGCGCCGATGTGGACCTCGCCGTTGACGTCGATCCCCGCGAGGCCGGGGATGCCCATCAGGCTCACCACGGCCGCGGCCTTCTGATGCCGGCGCTTCATGTTGGGCCAGAGGTCGGTGCCGCCGGCCACGAGGCGGACGATCTCGCCCTCGGCGGCGCCCTCCCCGGCGAGCACGGCTGCGGCGTCCTCCAGCGTGCGGGCCTGATGGAAACGGAACGGCGGCAGGCGCAGCATCTACTTCGCTCCCTCAAGATCGGTGGTCAGCGCGGCCAGCTTCTTCTTCCGCAGCGCCTCCTCGCGGGTCATCATCGTGCCCGAGGCGGAGCGCATGCCGGAGCGGAGCTTTTCGCGGTAGTCGTTGATGGCCGTGCCGTCGCCGCCCTGCTCGGGGGTGGGCACGAGGAGCGTCTCGCCGAAATCCACCTGTGGGAAAGCCTTGGGACCGAAGCGCGGCTCCTGGCCTTTCCGCTTCGCCTCCAGCGCCTTCAGCACCATGTGCGGATGGATCGGCACCTGGTCGACCCGCACGCCGAGCGCGTCGTAGAGGGCGTTCGCCACCGCGGGCATCATCGGCAGCAGCGGGCCCTGGCCCACCTCCTTGGCGCCGAAGGGGCCTCGCGGGTCGGGATCCTCGATCAGATAGGTGGTGACCGGCGGCATGTCCGCGAAGGTCGGGCTCTTGTACTCCAGCACCGAGGGGTGCCGGTGCACCAGGGCCGAGGAGAGGTGGCGCGGCAGCCGGCGGAAGGCCTGCTCTTCCATCATCACCTCGCCGAGACCCATGTAGACGCTCCCCTCGACCTGTCCCATGACCAGCACGGGGTTGAGCGAGCGGCCGATGTCGTGCGCCATCCAGACGTGGACGGGATTCCAGAGGCCGGTCTCGGGATCGGCTTCGACCTCGACCACCGCCGCCGAGTAGGAGTAGGCGGGGGAGGGGCCGACGCCCGCGCCCCGGTAGCGGCCCGGCGAGCGCGGCGGGATGTAGCTCCCCGTGGTGCCGAGAGTGCCGAAGCGCGCCTCGGTGGCGATCACCGCGTCCTGGAAGGTCAGCCCGCGGTCCGGGTCCTCGGCGTCGAACACCCGGCGCTCGGAGAAGACCAGGCGCGAGGACGGCACCTCCAGTTGCTCGGAGACGGCCTTGGCGATCATCTCCCGTGCCCGCTCGGCGGCCTGGAGCGCGGCGTTGCCCATCATCAGGGTGACCCGGGACGAATAGCTGCCGAGGTCCACCGGCGTCAGGTCTGTGTCGCCCACGCAGAGGCGGATGTCGGAGAGCGAGACCCCCAGCACCTCGGCCACGATGGCGGCGAGGACGGAGTCCGATCCCTGCCCGATCTCCGACTCGCCGCAGAACACGGCGACGCCGCCCGAGCGGTCGAGCTTCAGCATCACGCCCGACTGCGGCATGTGGTTCCAGTAGATCGGCAGACCCGCGCCGCAGAGATAGGAGCCGCAGGCGAGCCCCAGGCCCCGCCCCTCGGGCAGGCGGCCCCAGCGCTCGCGGAAATCGCTCCCCTCGACCACGGCCTCGATGCAGCGCCGCAGTCCCATGGAGCCGATCTTCAGCCAGTTGGCCGTCACCGTGTCCGGCTCGGCGAGCATGTTCAGCCGCAGGTCGGCGGGATTGATCCCCAGCTTGACGGCGATCTTGTCCAGTTGCACCTCGAAGCCGAAGCGCGGCTGCGGCGTGCCGTGGCCGCGCTTGGGGCCGCACGGCGGCTTGTTGGTGAAGCAGCGCACGCCCTCGAACTGATAGGCGGGCAGCTTGTAGGTGACCGTCTGCAACGCGCCGGTGTAGTAGGTCGAGGCCACGCCGTAGCTGCCGTAGGAGCCGCCGTCGAGGGCGGTGCGCAGGCGCTGGGCGGTGATCGTTCCGTCCTTCTTGACCCCCGTCTTCATCTCCATCAGCACGGGATGCCGGCCGCGATGGCAGTAGAAGACCTCCTCGCGGGTGAGGGTGATCTTGGCCGGCCGGCCGAGCTTCAAGGCCATCTTCGCCACCACGATCTCGTGGTTGAAGGGATCGCTCTTGCCGCCGAAGCCGCCGCCGTTGGGGCACGCCACGACGCGCACGCGCGACGCCGGCAGCTCCAGCACCTTGGCGAGCGCGCGGTGGACGTAGTGCGGCGTCTGGGTGGAGGAGTAGAGGGTCACCCGGTCGTCGTCCTCGGGGACGGCCACGGCGCTGTGCTGCTCCATGGGCAGGTGGGTGTTGCCCTCGTAATAGAAGACGTCCTCGAAGATCTCGTCCGCGTCCTCGAAGCCTTCCTCGACCGCGCCGAACTTCATGGAGACGACCTTGTGGACGTTGCCGTGGTCGCCGTAGTCGTGGATCCGCGGCTCGGGCGTCGCGATGGCCTCCTCGATGGAGGAGATGGTGGGCAGCGGCTCGTACTCGACCTTGACCAAGAGGGCCGCCTCGTACGCCGCGTCCTCGGTCGTGGCGGCGACGGCGACCACGGGATCGCCCACGAAGCGGACCTTGTCGGGGCAGAGCGCGTGCTCGTCCTGCGAAACCGGCAGGATGCCGAAGGTGTTCGGCATCTCCTGGCCCGTGAGGTATCCCAGATAGCCGGGGACCTTCTCCGCCTCGGTCGTGTCGATGGACTTGATGAGCGCGTGGGGCACGGTCGAGCGGACCAGGCGGACGTAGCACATGCGGGGGAACGCGAGGTCGTCCGCGAACCGGGTGGCGCCGGTGACCTTGGCGCGGCCGTCCACGCGGCGGAACGGCTTGCCGATGATGTTGGGCTCGCGTTCGGGCTCGGGCTCAGGCTTGAGAAGAGGTTCGGCCATGGTGATTTCTGTTCCTTATCCAGCCGGGTCCATCGCGCCGTAGAAAACCTCGTCCGGCGGCGTCCAGTCTTCGCCGCGCATCTTCGCGGCGGCCCATTCGATGCCTTCGAGGATCTTGTGGTAGCCGGTGCAGCGGCAGAGATTGCCGGCCAGGGCTTCCTGGATCTCCGCGCGGGTGGGCTTGGGATTCTCGGCGAGCAAGGCCTTGGCCGCCATCAGGATGCCCGGTGTGCAGTAGCCGCACTGGGCCGCGCCGAGGTCCGCGAAGGCGGCCTGGAGGGGATGGAGGTCGTTGCCGAGCTGCATCCCTTCGACGGTCTCGATCGACTTCCCCCGCATCTCGGCGGCCAGCGCCAGGCACGAGAGCACGGGCCGGCCGTCCACCAGGACCGTGCACGTGCCGCACTCGCCGAGCTCGCAGCCGTGCTTGGTGCCGGTGAGGGCGCATTCCTCCCGGAGAACCTCCAGCAGCGTGTGATGGGTGGGGAAGACCACGGCGCGGTCCTCGCCGTTGATGCGCAGCCTCAGGGTGGTCAGGTCGTCCATCGACTCCTCTTGCAAGGGGGATCGCCGGTTGCGATTTGAACCAGCGTTCAAATCGTGCCACCGCGGAGCCGTGGTGTCAAGTTGCGCAGGCGTGAGCGGTTTCAATCCCGGACGGCCAGGAGTCCCCGCACGAGAAGCTCGGCGCATTCGCGGCCGATCTCGCGGGCGCTCTTGCCGCCGTCCGGGCGGAACCACTTCACGGTCCAGTTCACGGCGCCGAGGAGGGCGAGCGCCGGAACGAGGCGAGCAGCTTTCCTTGTCCTTGAAGAAATAGTGGAGATTGCCGACCGCCGTGCAACTCAGCGGCGATGGCTTGCCCAGTAATCCCGAAACGCCCGTAGACGGGGGAGAACCTCGCGGTCCTTGGCTCGATTGGAGGCTACTTTGCTGGCGATGATGTCGTCGGGATGACAAACCGGAAACCCTTCGACCTCGATATGACGCTTCCAAGCTTTCTCGAAGCTCTCGATGCCATCCGGCGCGAAGATGAGATCTAGATCGAAGGGACCATCCTTGAGTTGGATGAAATCCTTGCCGCGACGTATCTCGTCAGCCTGTTCTTCTGTCAAAGTAAATCCAAGATCGCGTAAGGCCTGGAGTGCCGCCTCCCCGTTCTCCGGGTCCTTTTCCAGAAAAAGGTCGGAATCCTGAGTTGTATCAGGATAGCCCAATAGGATTGCCCCAGATTTTCCCAGAAAGAGGTAACGGACTCGATAGCGAGCGAAAGCATTCCGAATCTCTTCGGCCTGTGTATATTCAAACTGCCGGGCCATAACCCAGCCATTCCGGAAGGTTCTCAGCACACCAGGCGCGATACTCGGCCGTTGTCGAGAAGGATCGGTAGGGTGCGTCGTCGAGGACGGGCTTGTAGGTGTGGACAAAGGCATACCGGAGCCGGGTCTGGAGAGGGCGTCGGGCTGCTGCCTCGAATTCCTTCTCCCACTCCGAGAGCACGGCTGCTGGGATAACGGCCTGAGGATCTTTTTCCTCCATGGCAAGACGATAGCACGGACTCGACTGAAGGTAGACGCGTACTAACCTTACCGTCGGTGACGCCGCCAGCCGAAGTCACGAGCCAGCGAACGGCGAACCTGGAATCCTCAGGCCGGTCCGCCGCCAATGAGCCGCAGCATCTCGGCGCTGGCGGCGTCGGCTGGAAAGAAGGCTTCGATCGCCAGCTCGGCGAGGGTCAGATCCACGGGAGTGCCGAACACCGTCGTGGTGCTGATGAACGACAGCGTGCCGGCCGGCGTCATGAACCGCAGGGGCACGGCGATGCCGGCGAATTCGTAGTCGTCGGCGTCCTCGGCCTCAGGGGTGCCGTCTCCCGCCGGATAGTCGCGCAGCTCGTCGTACAGATCTCTCAACACCGGATCGCCGCTGGCTTCGATCTGCCGGTGCAGGCGGGCCAGGAGGTGGGCGCGCCACTGGCCGAGATTGGCGATGCGCGGCGCGAGACCGCCGGGGTGGAGGCTCAGCCGCAGCACGTTGACCGGCGGTTGCAGCAGGGCGGCTTCCTCGACGCCTGCCAGCAGAGGCGGCACCGCGGCGTTGGCCATCAGCAGCGTCCAGTGGCGGTCGATGGCCAGGGCCGGATAGGGCTCGTGGCCGGCCAGCACGCGCTCGATCGCGCCGCGGGCCGCCTGCATGGATGGATCGGCGAGCGGCCTTTCAGGAAACATGGGCGCGTAGCCCGCGGCCAGCAGCATGGCGTTGCGCTCGCGCAGCGGCACGTCCAGCCACTCCGCCAGCCGCAGCAGCATGTCGCGGCTGGGCTGGGCGCGGCCGGTCTCCAGGAAGCTCAGATGGCGCGTCGAGATCTCGGCTTCACAGGCCAGATCGAGCTGGCTCATCCGGCGGCGCTGCCGCCACTGCCGCAACAGCTCGCCTACAGGGACTCGGGATTGGGCCTCCATGAGCGGCACGATAGCGCAGCCGCCGGCGCCAGGGACATTACCTCGCGGGTAATCGACAGGCCGCGCCGCTCCCGCCGACGATAGGGGAAGAAAGGAGAAATCTCATGCCTGATTCGACCTTCCTCCGCCGCGTGCTCATCCTGGACGCCGTCTCCAGCGCCGCCATGGGGGCGCTCCTGCTGCTCGCCATGACGCCGCTCACCTCCCTGTTCGGCCTCTCCAGACCGTTGCTCCTCTGGACGGGCCTGAGCCTGCTGCCCTTCGCCGCCTTCGTGGGATGGCTTGCCACGCGCGAGCTGCCGCCGCGGGCGGCGGTGTGGGCCGTCGTCGTCCTCAACGCCTTCTGGGCGGTGGACAGTCTGCTACTGCTCGTGGCGGGCTGGATCGAGCCCACGCCGCTGGGAGCGGTCTTCGTAGTGTTCCAGGCGCTGTTCGTGGGGGGCTTGGCGGCCCTTCAACTCGCCGGACTGCGCAGGATCAGGCTCGCGTTGGCCTGAGCGGTTTCAGTCCCGGACGGCCAGGAGCCCCCGCACCAGAAGCTCGGCGCATTCGCGGCCGATCTCGCGGGCGCTCTTGCCGCCGTCCGGGCGAAACCACTTCACGGTCCAGTTCACGGCGCCGAGGATGGCGAGCGCGTTCACCTTGGGATCGGCCGGACGGAAGACGCCGGCCGCGATTCCCTCCTCGATGATCTCGCGGAAAGCCAACTCGTACCGGTCGCGCCGCTCCAGCACCTCGCGCCGCCAGGGTTCGCCCAGGGCCTCCACCTCCAGATGGGCGAGCGATCCGGGGGTCCCTTCGTTCAGGCGGACGACGTGCTCCTCGATCAGCCGGGCGAGCCTGGCGTCCGCCGACAGGTCGGTCTCGCGCACCTGCGCCGCCAGGTCCAGCAGGCCCGCGAGCGCGTCCTCCTGGACGAAGGCGAGCAGCTCTTCCTTGTCCTTGAAGTAGTAGTAGAGATTGCCGACCGCCATCCCGAGCTCGGCCGCGATGTCGCGCATGCCGGTGGCATGGAGTCCCTTACGGCGGAACACTCGCGACGCGGCGTCGAGGATGCCGCGCTTCTTTTCGAGGACCTTGCCGGAATCGGCGGCGATTTGAACCATCGTTCAAAGCTTGGCAGGGGAGGGCGGGGGTGTCAAGGCGGTCTCTCTGGGCCGCCTGCTAGAATGGCGCCGACTGAGGAGAGAGATCATGCTGAAGCGGTTGTACGTGGACAACTACCGGTGCCTCGTGAACTTCACGCTGGAGCTCCAGGAACTGACGCTTCTGGTCGGTCCTAACGGCTCTGGAAAGTCATCGGTGCTCGACGTGCTCTACGCTCTGCGGCAGATGCTGAGCGGGACCGCGAAAGTGACGGATCCGGACATCTTTCCGACGCGTTCGCTCACCCGGTGGCAGAGCCGGAATCTCCAGATCTTCGAGGTGGTGGTGAGCCTCGAGGGCGAGCCCGACGCAACCTACCGGCTCGAGATCGAGCATGAGAACGAAGGGCGGCGTGCGCGAATTCTCCTGGAGTCCTTGGCAGTAAGCGGCAAGCCGCTGTTCGAGTTTCGCCGGGGCGAGGTACAACTGTTTCGGGATGATCACTCTCCGGGCTCGCAGTATGGCGCCGACTGGGCGGAGTCTGCGCTGGCCCGGGTTGCCGCCCGGCCCGACAACCAGCGCCTGACGCGCTTCCTGGATTTCATGCGAGGAGTATCCGTCTGTGCTCTGGATCCAAAGCGTTTCCATACCGAATCGATTTCTGAGGAACCACAACTGAGGACGGACGGTAGCAATTTCGCCTCCTGGTATCGGCACCAACTTCAGGAGCGGCAGGATCTGATCCTTGGTCTCGTGGAAGCCCTCCGCAAGGTCGTTGGGGATTTCCAGTCGATCCGGATGGAGAAGGTCGGCGCGGAAGCGCGATCGTTCCTCGTCCTGTTCGAGGGCAGGAGCGGGCGCTACGAGTTGAGGCTGGACGAGCTCTCCGACGGCCAGCGCGCGCTGATCGCACTTTACTCGCTCGTTCACCTGGCCGGAGAGCAGGACGTTCTGTTCCTGGACGAGCCCGACAACTTCGTGGCTCTCGCGGAGATCCAGCCGTGGCTCATGACGCTCTCGGACGCCTGCGGAACCAGGCCCCGCCAAGCCATCCTCTGTTCCCATCACCCGGAGCTGATCGATTATCTGGGAAGTGAGGCCGGAGTCCTGCTGAAGCGTGAGAGCACAGGGAGCACCACGACGCGCAGGTTGAGCGAGATCCCACTGGATGGCGGGCTCAAGCTCTCGGAGATCATCGCGCGGGGCTGGCCGGAGTGGCAAGTTGTGGGAGCCTGCGTCGCCGCTTGAAACTGCGTGTGGCGAGTATCGCTGCCGGCTCAGATCATCGGACTGATCCTCTCAAGGAAGCGCTCGATCTCCTCCCGAGTCCGGAAAGCGTAGCCCTCGGCGTAGAGGTAGAGCCCGGGGATCTCTCGCGGTAGGACCCTATCAGGCAAGGCGGCACGGAGATCGGTTGGGTCCAGACCGAGCTGTTTCGCGAGCTCCTCGACGCGGACATCGGAGAGGAGACCCGTCTCGGGACCGCTCACCTTGGGGTGGATCGAGACCAGAGCTGTCCGTCCTCCCGAGGGCGACCGCCAGCGGTAGGTGACGTTCGACTGGGTGGTTCCCACCTGATCGCACAACCTCGAGAGCCCCTCGTGCAAAGCGGTGTACAGCTCTCCGACTCCTAGATCCGCCGCCAGCTTGGCGAGGTCTTTGAGCGACAGCACCGGCCGCCGCCGCGAGGGACCTACCGTCTCGGCCTTGCGCTGCACCTCCTCGGGAGAGATCAACCAGCTTCGGCCCACCAGTTCCTGGTCGCCGTGCCGGTAATAGTCGAAGAACACCACGTTGAGGTTGACCCCATACTGCGAAGAGAGGAACTGGACGATCCGCTCCGACTGCGGGTCCAGCTCCGTGGCCACAATGACCAGGCGCTGCTCCTCATTCAAGGGTTCGGGAAGCTCGGTGTGGAACCGTTCCTGGTACAGCTCTTCCAAGGACTTTCTACGGTGGGTCTGGGCGATATGGTCGATGTCCTGAAGCGAGAGGCCGTGCGCCCATGAGGCGTAGTCCAGGATCTGGGCCACCACATCGCGAGGCGTCCGCCCGCGCTTGAGCTCGAGCACCACCAGGTTGCCTGTCCGGTCGAGCGCCAGGACGTCCACCGCGTGCCCGTACTCCGTGGCGACCTGGTTGCCGAGCAGCAGGAGGTCCTCTCCCACGAGACTCAGATCCTGGCAGATCCAGGCTTCCAGCCGAGACTCCAGGTCCAGCTTCGCCGAAGACAGGCGGACGGGCCGATCTCCCTGAATGCTCCAGAGCTGCATCTGAATAGTCATCACGACTCTCCCTATGATATCGACGCGGAGAGGACTTTACGAAATGTAGGGAAACGGCGGCAAGATCGCCCTCCGGAACGGCTGCGAAGCCTGAAAAATCGTCCCGGAGCTTTAAAAACTCTGGCGGAGCTTTAAAAGCCGCGCCGGAAGCTTAAAAACTCTGCCGGAAGACTAAAAGCCGCTCCGGAGCTTTAAAAACCGCGCCGGAAGCTTAAAACTGGTTTTTTAGGCTAAAAAACGACTTTTAAGCTTCCGG
>DASVAS010000054.1:0-2176 GCA_036376245.1 Thermoanaerobaculia bacterium
GCCGACGCGGGTCGTTGCGTCCCGCCTGGGCTACGAGATCGCGCCCGAGGTCACGTGGCGTCCCATCGAGCGGGGGACCTGGACGGAAGGCGAGCCGCTGCCGATGTCCTTCGCCCAGGAGCGGCTCTGGTTCCTGGATCAACTCGAATCCAGCGACCTGGTCCATCACATTCCCGCCTCGCTCTCCCTCGTGGGGCGCCTCGACGTCCCGGCTCTCCACCGCACTCTCGCGGAAGTGGTGCGGCGCCACTCGGTGTTGCGCACCCGGTTCACCTTCACCGACCGGGGGCCGGTCCAGATCGTGAACCCGGACAGCGGCTTTGCTCTGCGGATCGTGGACCTCCAGGGCCTCCCGCCCGCTCGCCGCGAGATGGAAGCCGCTCGCCTCATGTCAAAGGAGACGGAGCGGCGTTTCGATCTCTCGCGCGGCCCCCTGATGCGCGCGTTGCTCGTGCGGATCGCTCCCGAGGAACACGCCCTGGTGATCGTCCAGCACCACATCGCCAGCGACGGCTGGTCGCTCGGGGTGCTGGTCCGGGAGGTCGGAGCCCTGTATCCGGCGTTCCTGGAAGGCCGGCCGTCGCCGCTTCCCGAGCTGCCGGTCCAGTACGCCGATTACGCGATCTGGCAGCGCGGCTGGCTGCGGGGCGAGGCCCTGGAAGCGGAGATCGACTGGTGGCGGAAGCGCCTGGAGGGGGTCGCGCCGCTGGAGCTGCCCACCGACCGCCCGCGTCCGCTGGCGCGGACGTTCCAGGGCGCGGTCCGCATGCTGCGGCTGTCGCGGGAGCTGACCGGTGGTCTCAAGGCTCTCTCCCGGCGGGCGGGCACGACGCCGTTCATGACCCTGCTGGCGGCCATGGACGTTCTGCTCTCGCGTCTGGCCGGACAGGACGACATCGCGGTGGGAACCCCCATCGCCGGCCGGGTCCGCCAAGAGGTAGAGGGTCTGATCGGCTGCTTCCTGAACACGCTGACGTTGCGGACCGACGTGTCGGGAAATCCTTCCTTTCTGGCTCTCCTGGAGCGCGTGCGGGAGACGACCCTCGGCGCCTACCTCCACCAGCATGTTCCGTTCGAAAAGCTGCTGGAGGAGCTGCGGCCGGAGAGGGATCTCTCCCGGACGCCGTTGTTCCAGGTCTTCCTGAACCTGACGAACGCTCCCGATTCGGAGATCCGCATGCCGGGCCTGGAGTTGCGTGGCGGAGGGGGAGAGGGAGCCGCTCCCTCCAACTTCGACTTCACTCTCTACGCGCGCGACGAGGGAGACCAGCTCTTTTTCGGTCTGAACTACAACATCAGCCTGTTCGACGAGGCCCGGGCCGCCGAGATGCTGCGGCAGTTGGAGGCTGTGCTGACGCAGGCGGTGTCGGAACCTGAGAATCCGATCAGTTCCCACTCGCTGGCGACCGCCGAGGCCCTGGCCCTGCTGCCCGATCCCAGGACGGTCCTCGGCGACGAATGGCGAGGAGCGGTCCACGAATTGTTCCGGCGGCGGGCGGCGATGCACCCGGCGCGGCCGGCGGTCGTGGGACCGGAAGAGAGCTGGAGCTACGGCGAGCTGGAAGAGGCGAGCAGCCGGATCGCCGCCGGCCTACAGGCTTTGGAAGTGGAGAAGGGAGATCGGGTGGCGGTCTTCGCTCATCGCGCTCCCTCCCTGGTGACGGCGGTGACGGGCGTCCTCGAAGCCGGCGGCGCTTTCGTCATGCTCGATCCGGCGTACCCCGCGCAGCGCCTGCTGGAGATCGTGAGGCTCGCCGGAGCCCGGGCCCTGGTCCGCCTGGAAGCCACTGAGTTGCCGCCGGAGCTGGCGGCCGCCGGCCTGCCGGAGGTCGTGCTGCCCGCGGGCGGCCCGGCGGCGGTCCTAGCGGCGCTGCCCGCCGGCGAGCCGGAGCGGATCGAGCTGGGACCGGACGACCTGGCTTACGTGGCCTTCACCTCGGGCTCGACCGGCGTGCCCAAGGGCATCCTGGGCCCGCACGGCGGCCTGTCGCACTTCCTGCCCTGGATGTGCGAGCGGTTCGGCCTGAGCGAACGGGACCGCTTCAGCCTGCTGTCGGGCCTTTCGCACGACCCGTTGCAGCGGGACATCTTCACCGCCCTGTACCTGGGCGCGACGATCTGCGTGCCCGCTCCGGACGACATCGCCCCCGCGCGGCTGGCCGCCTGGATGGCCCGC
>DASVAS010000056.1:0-60422 GCA_036376245.1 Thermoanaerobaculia bacterium
TTCCGCAGCCCGGGGTGGACGCGTACGAACTCGTCCGCAAGATCGACCGCGGCGAGATCCGGGGGCTCCTGTCCATCTGCTTCAATCCCAAGGTCTCGCTCCCCGACAACAACTTCGTCGCCAGGGCGCTGGAAAAGCTGGAGTTCTACGTCGCCATCGACTTCTTTCTGAACGAAACGGCGCGCCACGCGGACGTGGTGCTCCCCGGATCGCTGCAGGAGGAGGACGAGGGAACGGTGACACAGGTGGAGGGGCGGGTCATCAAGATCAACAAGGCCGTGGACCCGCCCGGCGAGGCCCGCCAGGACTGGCGGATCATCCAGGACATCGCGCACGCGCTGGGCCGCGGCAGGGGGTTCGAGTTCCGCTCGCCGGGGGAGATGTTCGACGAGCTGCGCGTCGCGTCGAAGGGCGGCTTGGCCGACTACTCCGGGATCACGTACGAGAAGATCGAGCGGCAGATGGGCGTGTTCTGGCCGTGCTACGACGAGGAGCACCCGGGGACGCCCCGGCTGTTCGAGCCCGGCTCCTGGAACCCGGTCGCGAAGGGCGCCGGCCCGTTCTACTTCCCCGACGGCCGGGCCCGCTTCCAGATCTCCGAGTACCGCCCGCCTGCCGAGGTGACGGACGACGAGTACCCCGTGATCCTGACCACCGGGCGCGTGGTCACGCAGTTCCTGTCCGGGACACAGACCCGGCGCATCGGGCCGCTGGTGGACTACCAGCCGGAGCCCCGCATCGAGATGCATCCGCAGCTGGCGCAGAAGCTCGGCATCGCCGACGGCGACTGGGCCACGGCCGAATCCCGGCGGGGGACGGCCACGCTGCGAGCGCACGTGGTGACCACCATCCGTCCCGACACCGTGTTCATCCCGTACCACTGGGCGGGGAAGAAGAGCGCCAACCAGCTCACCATCTCGGCCCAGGACCCGATCTCCAAGATCCCCGAGTACAAGGTGTGCGCCGTGCGGGTGACCCGCGCCGACGCACCGCCGGATTGGGCCGGCGTGCTCGAGCCGCAGCAGGGGTGAGCGGGCGCGCCGTTCGCGCTTTGCACCCCCCACCGGTTAACCCGACATCCACCCGTTCCACCGTCAGCCAATGTCGATCGCCGAGCCGCAGGAGTTCTTCATCGACCCGAACCGTTGCATCGGGTGCAACGCATGCGTGCAGGCGTGCACGGAGTGCGATACGCACCGGGGCCTATCGATGATCCAGCTGGACTACATCGACCGCGCGCACTCGCCGCAGACGGTTCCCGTGGTGTGCATGCACTGCGACCAGCCCACCTGCGCGGAGGTCTGCCCGGCGGACGCCATCAAGCGCACGGAGGACGGGGTGGTGCAGAGCGCGCGCAAGCCGCGCTGCATCGCGTGTAACAACTGCGTGCTCGCCTGCCCGTTCGGCATCCCCAAGATGATGTCGAAGCTCGAGCTGATGATGAAGTGCGACATGTGCTACGACCGCACCTCGATCGGCAAGCGGCCCATGTGCGCCACCGTCTGCCCGAGCCAGGCGCTGGCCTACGTGACCCCCGAGCAGATCGCCCGCGAGCGCCGCGAGAAGCCGTCGAACGTCTTTCAGTTCGGCAACCAGACCGTCACGACCAAGGTCTACATGATGCTGCCGCCCGAGGAGGCGGCGCTGACGGTGGACGTCGTCGATTACCTGTGGGAGCCCGAGGCATGAATCCGTTGAGAGAGCCGAGCCCCGAGAGAGAGCCGCTCTGGCGCGAAGAGGTCTCGATCTACGCCGCCGACGAGCGCTACGTGAACCGCCGCCAGTTCGCCAAGTTCCTGGTGCTGACCAGCGCCGGGATGTTCGTGGGGAACGTCTGGATCCTGGTGAAGAGCTGGCTGACCCGGAAGCCCGCGTATCCCGTCCGCCCGGTGGCGGCGGTGGGGGAGGTCCCGGTGGGCGGGGTGAAGCTCTTCCGCTATCCCGGGCCGGACGATCCGTGCATCCTGGTGCGCTACTCCGAGACGGAGCTCGCGGCCTACAGCCAGAAGTGCACCCATCTCTCCTGCGCCGTCTACTACTCGAACCAGAACCGCCGCCTGGAGTGCCCCTGCCACCAGGGGTACTTCTCGGTGCGCGACGGCAGCGTCCTCCAGGGGCCGCCGCAGCGCCCGCTGCCGCGCATCGTCCTGGAGCGCCGGGGGGACCAGTGGTTTGCCACGGGGATGGAATCCCACATCGCGGAGGGGCCGAGCCATGCAGCATCCTCCTGAGCATCCCGCGCCACGCCGCCGCGGCCTGACCGCCATCGACGGTGCCCTGGCCCTGATCGCCATCCTGCTGATCGTCCAGATGTGGCTGCTGACGGCCACGCTGGAGTCCTTCCTGGCCGGCCACCGGGAGGGCGTCGTCCCGGCGGCGGTCGTTTCCGGGCTGCTGCTCCTCGCCTGCTTCGGGCTCTACCTGTTCATCCGAGGGGTGGATCGCGAAGCACGGCGATAGACGGCTTTTCAGCCAGCGCTGGGAGGCGTAGAATCCACGATGGCTCCTCGGGGGGAAGCGAGGGAGCCCTCCGATCCGCCGCTTTGCGTACGAAACCACCGTTCGCCAGCTCCGCTCGGCGGAACGTTCATGGAAAGGAGAGGTTTCGATGCGGTTCAAGACGGCTCATGCCAGCATCTGCCTGGCCCTGATGCTCCTCGGAGTCTTCATCGTGGGTTGTGGGAAGGGATACCGGCAGGTGGTCGTCATCAAGGGCGAAAGCCACCAGTTCGTCACGATCGGGAAGCCCCCCGAGGGGGCGCAGGACATCTGGGCGCCCGACCGGGTTCTGCTCTTCCGTACCGATTCCGCGGTCCCGGGCGCCCCGGCCAACACGACCGGCAAGGCCGGATGGGTCTACCGGGTCAACGACAAGATGGAGATGGAGGAGGTCGGGCAGTTCGACATGTCCATCCCTGACGACACGCTGGCGTACCGGTACGGGGCCTGAGGCGGGCCTCCACGTATTTAGCCGTCCCGCCAGGGACAAGGGGACGTAGCCCCGGGTTTCAACCCGGGGCTAGGGAGGCCGGCCTCCCACCCGGGACGGCGATACGGACGGCGACGCTGCAACGCGGATGACGACGGCGGCGCGCCCCCGCTCCCGCCCCGGGACGGCGATGCGGACGCCAGGCGATGCGGACGCCAACGGCGGCGCGCCCCGCCCCCGCCCCTTGTCCCTGACGGGACGGCTCGGCCTGTGATGTGAGAGCCGTATAGTAGGATCTCCTTCCCGGAGATCCGACGTGCCGTTCAAGCCCTCCAAATCCCTCTGCCTATCCCTCGTCCTGCTGACCCTCGCCGCCTGCCAGAAGGCGGAGACAGACGCCCCCGTGTCCGAGAAGGCGGGCCTGCGGGCGCCGCGGCGGGTGTTCCTGATCACGGTGGACACCCTGCGGGCCGATCACATGAGCCTGTACGGGTATGCGCGCCAGACGTCGCCGGAGCTCGACAAGCTGGCGGCTGGCGGAGTGACCTTCGACCAGGCGATCTGCCAGTGGCCCAAGACCGGCAGCTCGTTCGCTTCGATGTTCACCGGCCTCTATCCGCACACCACCGGGCTCACCCACAAGGCGGCCCTGCGCATCCCGGCGGAGTACCTGACGCTGCCGGAATTCTTCAAGGAGAACGGCTTCGAGACCTTCGCCGTCAACTCCAACGCCGTGCTGGCCAAGGACTTCGGCTGGAACACCGGGTTCGACGACTACGCCCAGACCTGGGGCGACGGGGATTTCCCCCAGGACCCCAAACAGTTCCGGCCCCTGGCGAGCGCCATCCGGGTCAACGAGCTGGCCGTGCCCCTCCTGCGCAAGCACGCGGACGCGGACCGCCTGTTCGCCTGGATTCACTACTCCGACCCCCACGCCCCCTACATCCTCCCGGACGGCGAAGAGAACCCGTTCGTGGACGACGCCCACTATCAGGGCGACCGCGAGATCCCCCAGCGCGTGGCCAAGGGGTACACCCTGGAGGGCCACACGGACCTCAAGCACTACGTGGCCCAGTACGACGCCAACGTCCGGGTGGCGGACGAGCACATCAAGAAGCTGCTGGACGAGATGCGCTCCCTGGGGCTTCTGGAGGACAGTCTGATCATCTTCGCCGCCGACCACGGCGAGAGCCTGGGGGAGCACAACTCCTGGTTCGAGCATGGCCCGCTGCCCTACAACACCACCGCCCACGTGCCGCTCTTCTTCGTGATGGACGGCCTGCCTGCCGGGCGGCGCGTGGACCGGCCCGTGGAGCTGATCGACCTCTATCCCACGCTGCGGGACCTGATCGCTCCCCGGCGGGAGATCGCGGGTCTCGAGGGGCACAGCCTGTGGCCCCTGCTGCGGGGCGGCGCGCCGGACGCCAAGGAGGACGCCACGTTCCGGCAGGCGTTCGCCGAGGCCGGCCGCCGGCCCAACCTCTACCACAGCGTCCAGGAGCCGGTCTGGAAGCTGGTCTTCAACTCCGGCGGCAAACGCTCCCGCGCCGCCAATTCGCTGACCGGCGGCTTCGAGCTCTACAACCTCGCCGAGGATCCGAAGGAGACGAAGAACCTCGCCGCGGCCCATCCGGAGGAGGTCCGGCGGCTGCGGCGCGACCTGGTCGCTTTCATCAAGAAGGCACGGGCGCCTCTGGACGAGGGGGAGGTCGACGCGGAGACCGAGCGGGCCCTGAAAGCGCTCGGGTATCTGTAGCTAGGGGTTGGTCGAGGACGCCGAACGCCCGAAGTTCGACGCCAGCACCGCCAGGTCCGAGCCGTCCACCTTGCCGTCGTCGTTGAAGTCCGCGTCTGCGTCGTAGTTGGCGTCGCCGGTCTGCGAGCCGAAGCGGAGGCCGAAGGCCACGAGGTCGGCGCCGTCCACCCGGCCGTCATTGTTGAGGTCGCCCTGGAGGGTGGTGGCCGCGCCCTGGATGGTGAAGCTGAAGATCTCCCGGTCCACGGTGGCGGGCGGGTTCGAGAGGTCCCGGGAGCGCAGGCCCACCGAGACGGTGCCGCTGAGCGGAGTCGGGGGTTTGTACTGCAGCGTCACCATCCGGACGTTGCCCACCGGAGTGGCCGACACGGGCTGGCCGTTGACCAGCAGGAACGTGTTGGCGATGTCGATGCCGGAGCCGAAGTCCCAGACATCCACCTTGATCTCGGTGTCCGCGGGCACGTTGCGCTCACCCTTCACCGGGTCGGTGATGCCGTGGACGGGCCAGACGGTGTCGTTGCCCTGAATGGTATTGAACCAGATCCGCGCCAGCCGGTCGTAGCCCGCCGAGTTGGGATGCCCCACGGGATCGTCGAGGGCGGGATCGTAGAACTGCTGGTACAGGTTGGGCGTGGTGAGGAAGATCTCGTAGGAATCCTGCAGCCGCCGCTGGCGCAGGCCCGCGAGGTTGCGGATACGCCCGTTGAGCTGATCGGTCTCCTCGTTGTTGGGATCGAACCTGGCGTCGGGCCGGCGGGGGATCACCGTGGCGAAGATGGTGTCGATGCCGCGAGTCGCGGCCCGGTTCCGCATCTCGTCGAGATTGAAGATGGTGGTCTCGATCCCGACGTCCTTGGAGATGTCGTTCGTCCCTTCGGTCAGGAGAAGGACGTCCCCGGCCTTCCCCTGGTCGAGGACGCTGTTGATCCGCATCAGACCCTCGGGGGTCTTCTCGCCCCCCTTGCCGTGGTTCTCCACGGTCACGTCCGCCCCGGCGGCCCGGAGCAGGTTCTCCAGGCGCGGAGGGTAGCCTCTCTCCTCATGGTTCGGCGAGTCGCCGACTCCTTCGGTGATGCTGTCGCCGAAGGCGAGGTACTTGCGCGTCTGCGCCGAGGCCAGCCCCGGCAGCAGGACCAGGAGGAGGAGCGCGGAGGAGAGGTGGCGGGCGTTCAACGGACCTTTTCCCAAACCGCCTTGACCTCGTCCTTGACGGAGGACCAGCGCATGCGGACCTCGCCGCGCTGGAGGACGACGATGGGGCGGACATTCGAGGAGGACGGTGCGGTGGCCCTGGCCAGGACCTTGCCCTCGGCGTCGAGATCCAGCACCGTCCAGGCCCCGGGCCAGGCGTTTTTGTAGAGGAGGCGCGGCCTCGCCGCATCCCCCAGGAAGACGGGGTAGAGCGAACCGGACGGAGCCGCCGGCTGCTCGCCGCGCCACTCGCCGCGGTCGAAGCGGGCGGTGCGGAGCTGGTAGCCCTGGCCGTCGTAGCGGCTCCAGGCGACCAGGGCGCCGTTGCCCTTGGCGGCTGTCACGGCGGGGACGATGTCGGGGACGGCGTTGTCCGCGGAGAGCCGGCGGACAGGGAGCCAGGTGTTCCCCTGGCGGAGGCTCCAGACGATCTCGTCGTCCTGGCCGTCGAAGGCGCTCCAGACGAGGAGCCACGAGCCGTCGCCGAGAACGGCGCCGCTCAGCGCGAGCTGGCTGCCCGGGCCGGGGGACGAGACCCGCTCCGGCGCTTCCCAGCCCGGTCCCTGCCAGGCGGCGGCGCGGACGGAGAGGTCGCGGTCGCCGTTCCCTTCGAGCCAGGCGAGACCGGCGAGCCGGCCGTTGTCGACCAGGAGCGTGGGACGGCGGCGGCGCAGACCTTCCTGGCCGGGCGGCTCGGCGAGCGGCTCGGAGCGCCGGTCGTTGCCGCGCAGCAGGAAGAGGCGCTGGCGCCCGCCGGCGTCGCGGAAGCTGCCCGCCAGCATCCAGCCGTTGTCGAGTGCGGCGAAGGAGGAGACCTCGGCGCGTTCCGGCAGGGTCATCCGCAGCGTCCGGCCGCCGGGGAGCTCCAGGGTGGCCTCGCCCGCTCCCGGGACGAGGACCAGGACCTCGCCGTTGCGCCAGGCCTGGAGAGGCTCATCCTGGGCGGAGGCGGCGGCGCCGCCGTATAAGCCGGATAGCAGGAGGCAGCACAAGGCTCCTCTGAGCGGGCGAAAAACCGTTCGTCGCACGTGGGGTATCCTACCGCAGATCCGGAATCCTACCGGCTGGAGATGCTCGTCTTGCATTCAGGTCCTCTACGAAGCTCGCTCGCGATCGCCGCGCTCATCCTCTCCGCGCTGGCCTTCGGCTGCCGCGGAGAAGCGCCGCCGCCGGTCCATCGCGGTCCCATCGTCCTCATCACCATCGACGCCCTGCGGGCCGACGCGGTCGGCGCCCTGGGCGGGCCGCCCCGGGTCATGCCGGCGCTGAGCGGCCTGGCCCATGAATCCACCTGGTCCGGCCGCGCCATCTCGCCGTCGAGCTGGACGGTGCCGTCCATGGCCGCGATCTTCACCGGCTTCCAGCCCTGGCGCGCCCGGAGCTGGGCCAACGACCGGGCCGTGCTCGACGACCGCTTCGTCACCCTGCCGGAGGCCCTGAAGCAGGCGGGCTACCGCACCGCCGCCTTCCGCACCAACCACTGGCTCCAGGCCGAGTACGGCTACAGCCAGGGCTTCGACACCTTCCGCTACCTGCGGGAAGGCAAGCGGGCCGAGTCGCATCTGGCCGCGCTCAAGGGAGGTCCGGATTTCGTCTGGATCCATATCCTGCCACCCCACGCGCCCTATGTGAAGCGCGATCCGCTCCTGGACCGGCTGGACGAGGTGCCGCCCGATCTTCCCAAGCAGGTCAAACCCCTGGAGCTGGAGCCTTATTTCGATCCCGCGGTGGAGCTGCCGGAGGACCAGCGGCGGGTCTTCCGGGCGATGTACGACCTCAACGCCGCCTTTGCCGACCAGATGCTCGGCCGCATGCTGGACGCCCTGAAGCGGAGCGGCCAGTGGGACAAGACGCTGCTCGTCGTCACTTCCGACCACGGGGAGGAGTTCGGCGAGAACGGTCAGATCGCCCACGGCGGCAATCTCGGGCACGTGCTGGTGGAGGTGCCGCTGGTCATCAAGCTGCCGGCGGGCTTCCAAAGGCAGCTCGCCCTGGAGCCCGGCCGCCGGGTGTCCAACGTCCGGGTGGGACCGACGCTGATCGAGGCGGCGGGCGGCAAGCCCGCCGAGGGCGCCGCGGCCAGCTTCTTCCAGCCGTTCGCCAAGGGCGCCCTCTCCGAGCTGTACCTGGGGAACGGCGTCAACCGCTTCTCCTTGGTGGACGGCGATCTCCAGCTCCTCTGGGAGAGCCGCTTCGCCCCGCCGGAGAAGGACTACTTCCGCGCCCGCTTCGCGGGTCTGGGAGGCAAGCCCGTGCCGCCGCTCACCGAGCCGGCCCAGGCCCTCTTCGACCGTCTGGAGAAGCGCTTCGCGGACGTCCTTCCCCTGACCGGCCTGCGCGGCGATCCGCCGAAGCTCTCCCTCTGGCGCTGGGGGGCGGACGGCCGGCAGCAGGAGGTGCGCGATCCGCGGGAGGTGCAGCGCATGGGCCGGCAGCTCCGGAACGCCTGGCTGGCCGCCAACGGCTCCGAAGTGGCTCCCGGCCGCTCCGTCGGCAAGCAGCCGGAGCTCAGCCCGGAACAGATCGAGGAGCTGCGGGCGCTGGGGTACGTGGCGGGCGGAGGATAGGAGGCCGGGAGGTGAGGGCCCCCGCCGCCACCAGGAAAACGCCGTTCATCGCCGCCACCGTCCAGGCGAACTCCGTCAGCGATCCCCGGGCCATCGCCAACGCCACGGCTTCCAAGGGGATCAGCAGCGGCAGCCATCCGTATCCCCGCAATCCGCCCGTGGACAGCCGGTAGAGCAGCAGCGCGTTGCTGACCGACATCAGGGCCATCGCGATCCCCAGCGGCAGCACGAACCCCGCGGCGGCGGCGTAATCCTTCCCGCCCGCCGCCCGCACCAGGAGGTCCGGGATCCACGCGAACGCCGCCAGCACCGGGGCCACGCAGGCCGCCAGGATCGCCAGCGTCCCCCCCAACACCCGCGCGCCGCTCCGCCCGCTCGCCGCCGCCTCGGTGGAGATGGGGAACATCGCCTTGGTGACCGGCGCCGTGCCGAGCAGGATCGACTTGCCCAGGAACGAGGCCACGGCGTAGCCGCCCGCCGCCGCGTCCGGGAAGAACGCCCGCGCCAGCAGCACGTCCAGGCTGTAGAAACCCATCACCGTGGCCGTGGCCACGAAGACAGGCAGGCTGTAGCGGTAGATGTCCGGCGCCGGCGCGGGCTCGGCGGGGGCGCGGAACACGTCGCGCAGGGGCGGGTAGGAGAAGGCGAAGGCGGCGCAGAGCGCCAGGCTCACCCCGGCGACCGCGCCGTACTCCCGGGCTCCCGCCACCACCAGCCCGACGCCCAGCGCCAGCTTCACGATCCCTTCCAGGATCATGTTGGTCCCCAGCGCGCCGAAGCGCTTCCATCCCTGCAAGGCTCCGCGGTGGATCGGCAGCAGGCCGACCCCCACCAGCGACAGGGCGAACAGCGCCATCAGGGGATAGGGGATGCGCAGCCACCGTCCCAGCGGGACCGCCGCCGCGAGGTAGACCGCCAGCAGGATCAGCGTGGCCCGGCTCCCCTTGCGCAGCGCCCGGCGGAGCAGGTCGTGCAGCCGCCCGGGATCGGGCTCGCGCGAGGCGTAGCGGGCGACGACCGTCTGCATCGACTCGGCGAGGACGTTCAGGACGTAGAGGATCGCCAGCAGCGCCGCCAGCGCGCCGTAGCCGGCCGGCCCGAGCATGCGGGCCATCACGATGTGGAAACCGAAGTGGAGGACGTTGGCGAGGTTGAGCGTGACCAGGAGCAGGGCGCTCCCGCCGAGCAGTCCGGAGGCGAGCGGGCGGGCCTTCAACGCGCCGCCGGGGACGGCGCCGGGCGCCACCGGTAGAGCTCCAGGCCGAATCCCCGCGGGCGGTCCGTCCCCACGGCCGGCACCCGCACCCGCACCTCCTGCCCCTGGAGCTGGAAGCGCGGGCTCAGCCGGAACAGCCGGTTCAGCCGCCGGCCCGTGTCGACCGCCGGCACTGGCCGGCCGCCGGGATCGAGCCGCAGCTCCCACTCCTTCCGCTTCGCCGACTCGCGGGGGACCCAGAGGAGCAGCGAGACCGTCTCACCCGGCTTCACGAATCCTTCGGGAAGCCGGCCCACCAGATACGGGACCTGCTCGGGCCGCCGGAACCGGATCTCCGCCGGATCGTCCTGCATCTTCCAGGGATGGTGCAGCACCACCACGGGCTCGCCGCGGCTGCGGAAGGGCTGGCTGCCGACGATCTCCACCCGCTTCCTGGGAACCCGGGCGAGGCGGGCGCGGTAGAAGTCCGCCCGCGGTCCGGAGAGCCGGCTCTGGGGGAAGACCTCGACGTCCGTCCGGTCCAGGAAGCGGGGGTCCTGCGCGTCCAGCCGCTCCACCCGCGTCACCAGCGGCCGGCGCGGCTTGCCGCCGGATTCGAAGGCGCCCAGATCGCGCTCGTACACCACGTGGCGCAGGCCGATGGGATCGAGCTCCTCCATCAGGTCGTCGTTCACCACCGCGAAGTTGGTGGGCACGACGCGCGAGTAGACGATCCCGCCCTGGTAGAAGGTGAGCAGGGCCACCGTCGCGATCCCGGCCGCGGCGGCGACCGGCTCCCAGGCCAGCCAGCGGACCCGGCGGGCCAGCGTCCGCCACACCGCCACCATGGCCCATCCCGCCACCAGGGAGGAGGCCGGCACCACCGGCATGTAGTTCTGCCCCCGGAACAGCGTCATGCCCAGGGAGTGGACCAGCGAGTAGCCCAGCAGCAGGCTGAGGGCGAGGATCCAGCCGAGCCGCCATTCCCGGCCGTCCTCCGGCGCCGGACGGAACAGCCGCCAGAGCAGCCAGGCGACCCCTGACCCCAGGAACGCCGCAACCAGCGGGCCGTGGTGCTCCACCAGGAACTCCACCTGCCGCTGGAAGACCACCCAATGGTTGCTCTTCTCCGTCACCCCCTTGGCCGCGTAGCCGTTGACCAGCTTGGGGATGAACTCGAAGACCACGCCCAGGAACGGGTTGAGGATCACGAAGGTGACCACGGACGCCACCCCCGCCAGCACCAGCCAAAGCCACTGCCGGCGGTCGCGCCAGCCGTTGGCGAGGGCGGCGGCCATGACGGGGAGGGCCGACGCCACTCCCGTGTACTTGGTCGAGACGGCGAGGCCCACGCCCATGCCGGCCACCAGGAAGCGCCCGAGGCTGGGCTGGAACGCGGCGGAGAGCGCCCAGTAGAAGGTCAGGGTCACCAGCAGGATGACCAGGATGTCCGGCTTGAACTCCACCGAGCTGAGGACGTGGCGGGGGAAGGCCGCGAACACCGCCGCCGCCAGCAGCCCGACCTCCGGCGAGTCGATGCGCCGCCCGATGAGGAAGAGCAGCCAGAGGCTCAGGGTCCCGTAGGCCACGTTGACCATCCGGCAGAGCCAGTAGGCGGTGGGGGAGTAGCCGTCGCCCGTGCGGCCGTAGATCGAGAACGGCTTGTAGCGGGTGATCTCGTAGAGCCACTCGCTGACGGCCAGCACGCCGGCCTGGGGCAGGTAGGAGAGGCTGAGATAGAAGGTGTGCCGGGGCCGCCACTCGCCGTGCTTGAGCAGGGCCGAGACGTTCTTGAGCGGGAAGCGCTCGTCGTAGTACCGCCGGGAGTTCAGCCCCTGGCTGGCGTCCCAGGTGCGCAGCGCGAAGCTGACGATCAGCAACGCGGCCAGGGCCACGCCGATCCAGCGCTTGGGATCGCGTTCCTCGGCGGGCTCGGGGTAGGGGGCGTCCATCGGCGGCATGGGCGGGCTCGGTTGCCGGAATTTCGGGGCGGATGGTAGCATGCCGCCGCCTCCTTCCCGCGGCAATCCTCACCATGCAGAACGACCGTGACGGCAAGCTGAAGATCCTGATCTGCCTGCTGTACTACGTGCCGCACCGCACCGGCCTGACGCTCTACGCGCAGCAACTGGCCGAGCGGCTGGCGGCCCGCGGGCACCAGGTCACGGTCCTCTGCGCCCGGCACTCACCCGAAACCCCGCTGGGTGAGTCGATGGAGAACGGCGTCCGCGTCGTCCGCCTCTGGCCGCTGCCCTTCGCCCTCAGCCGCGGGATGGTCCTGCCGGGCTATCCGCGCAGGATCTGGAAGCTGATCCGCGAGCACGACGTGGTGAGCGTCCACACGCCCATGATGGAGACCGCCATGATCGGGATGGCCGCGCGGCTGGCCCGCAAGCAGGTGGTGATCACCCACCACGGCGACCTGGTGCTGCCCGCCGGGCTGGTCAACCGCGCCATCACGAGGCTCATGTTCCGCTTCTACCGCTCCCTGGCGAGCGCCGCGCCGGCCCTGGTCTGCCACACCCGGGACTACGCCGAGAATTCCTATTACCTCTCCCCCTACCTGGAGAAGGTGGCGGTGATCCCGCCCTTCATCGACGTGCCGCGGCCCGATCCGGAGCGGGTGCGGGAGCTGCGCCGTTCCTGGTCGCCGGACGGCGGCCCGATCATCGGCTTCGCCGGCCGTTTCGTGGAGGAGAAGAGGCCCGACCTCCTGATCCGCTCCCTGGAGGTGGTGAACCGCGAGTTCCCCACGGCGCGGGTCGTCTTCGCCGGCCAGCACCAGATCCCGTACGAGTCCTACTGGCCGCGCAACCAGCCGCTGGTGGACCGCTTCCGGGACCAGCTCGTCTTCCTGGGCGTGGTCCCCTCGCCGCGGGACATGGCTGACTTCTACGCCGCCTGCGACGTCCTGGCCCTGCCGAGCGACACCGAGTGCTTCGCCCTGGTGCAGGTGGAGGCCATGCTCTGCGGCACCCCGGTAGTGATGACCGACACCCCCGGCGGCCGCGTCCCCGTGCAGCTCACCGGCATGGGCCGGATCGTGCCCCGCAACGACTGGCAAGCCCTGGGGGAGGGGATCGTGGAGGTGCTGCGGGACCGGGAGCGCTACGTGAAGCCGGTCGAGGAGATCGAGCGGCACTTCTCGGTGGAGGAGACGGTGGCGCGGTATGAGGGGTTGTTCCGGGCGTATGCGCGTTGTCCAATCCGGAATCGCGGGATCTTGGATGAGACGACCGGGTTGCGGTAAGATAGGACCATGGCGGGCGAGACGACCCCAACTCTCCTGAATCTTCCCCCCCGGCTCCGCCAGGAAGCCGAACAGTGGGCGAACCAGCAGGGCATTTCCCTGGACCAGCTCATTGTCTGGGCCTTGGCGGAGAAGCTGGGCGCTCTTAAGGGCGGTGTGGATGACCCGAGCTTCCCGCTCGTCACCTATCGCCGGGGAGCTTCGGGATGGCCGACTCCGATTCTGCGCGGGACCGGGATTCGGGTCCAGACCATCGTCCTTGCCTTCCAGGACTGGAAGATGACCGTCTCCGAGATCGCTGAGGACTACGATCTGACGGAAAGCCAAGTCCAGGAAGCTCTTGCCTTCTACGAAGCGCATCGAGGGGAGGTCGAAGCTTCGATCGCTGACGAGCGGCAGCTCGAACCAGCGAATGCCTAAAATCCGTCTTCACCTGGACGCCGACGCATCCAGCAAAGCGCTTCACAAGGCGTTGATCGATCGTGGGCACGATGTCACACGTACGCCCACGCCATGGATCGAGAAGGATGCCAGCGACGACATACAACTCCTGGCCGCCAATGCTCAAGGGCGCTGCTTTTTCACCTTCAACACCCGGGACTTCGTGATCTTATCGAGAAGGTACCCTGAACATAGAGGCATTCTGCTGGCGGCGCAGAAAAGTTGGACCTTGTCCGGGCTGATCGGTGCGCTGGATCGTTTTCTCTCGGAAGCCGACTCTGAAGAGGTCAAGGGTCGCCTCCTGTGGTTGAACTCGTGGAAGAGGTAGCCTCAACCCTTCCGCGCCTTCAAGCACAGATTGACCGTCGACCGCCCCGGCGGCTCGTTCATCCGGTTCTTGCGGTCCACCCAGCCCAACATCTTCAGACCCACGTTGACGGGATGGAGCGGGCTGCCGCCGTCCTGATCGAAGCTGCCGCGGTCCGCCACATCGGCGAGGCCCTTTCCGAAGATCCCCGATTCCAGGAGCGGCTTGCCGAGGCCGTAGAGCAGATTGTGGACGAAGGGGAAGGAATGGTGGGTCTGCGACCGCTCTTCCTCGACCTGGAAACCCGCCGCGAGGACGGACTCCCGCAGTTGCTCCGGTCTGTACAGGCGGACATGGAACGCCCAGATCCCGGCCAACGGTCCACGGCCGATATGCGTGCCGAACAGGGACTCCAGCGTCTTGTTGACCGGGTCCCACCAGAACGGATAGTTCGCGTGCGGCACCGTGATGAGGGCGAGGCCGCCGGGCTTGAGCACGCGGCGAACCTCCCGCAGGGCGTCCACGTCGCGGTCCACATGCTCCAGGATCTCGGAGAGGATCACCGCGTCGAACATCTCGTCGGGGAAGGGGAGGTCGTAGATCGACGCGTTACTCACCAGCACCGCCGGCAGGTGGGCCGTGTTGCGCCGCGCCTTGCGAAGATAGGGGAGCTCGAGGTCGATCCCGAAGAGCCGCGCGTTCCCGAGATGGCGGAGCATCTTGAGGTAGAACCCGCGCCCGCATCCGCAGTCGAGGATCGTCCGGCCGTCCGTATCCCCCAGCCACTCGAAGATCGTCCACGCCCGCCGCTTGAAGGCCATGTCGGCCTCCTTGCGGGTGAGGTATTCGTAGGTGGGGCGGGGCTCGGCCATGGGGCGGGATCTTAGCGCTGTTGCCCGTTGCGGCGGCATGCCCTCCGAGACCTCACCCCCTGGCCCCCTCTCCCGCTCCCCTCCCGCCGCCCGGGAGAGGGGGAACGATGAGTCAGCGATCTTGCCGAGATCAAGAAGATCTCAATCGCAGGGCCCTCCCTCTCCCGGGGGCGGGCGGCAGGGAGATGGGAGAGGGACCGAGGGTGAGGTCTCGAAGGGCATGCAGCCCCCGTCAGCAATCTGCCGAAGAGCGGTATACGATCCCTGCCGATGCCCCTTCCCCTCCTCGGCCTCATCCCCGCCGCCGGCCGGGCCCTCCGCCTGGGCCCGCTGCCGTGCAGCAAGGAGCTCCTCCCCATCGGCTTCCGGGAGACCCCGCAAGGCCCCGCCCCCAAGGTGGCCGGACACTATCTCCTGGAGCGCTTCCGGGCCGGCGGGGTGCGGCGGATCTTCATGGTGCTCCATGAGTCCAAGGGGGACGTTCCCCGCTACTTCGGCACCGGTGAGATCGCGGACGTCTCTCTCGCCTACCTCTCCATCCCGGGATCGCGGAGCGTGCCGGAGACGCTCGACCACGCCTTCCCCTTCGTCCAGGACGCCATCGTGGCCCTGGGGTTCCCGGACGTGCTGTTCGAGCCCGTGGACGCCTACGCCCGCCTGATCGAGCGCCAGGCCGCCAGCGGGGCCGACCTCGTCCTGGGCCTCTTCCCGACGGAGCGATTTCAGACCACCGACATGGTCGAGCTGGGGGACGATGGCCGCGTCGTCCGCGTCGAGGTACGGCCCGAGAGCACATCTCTGCGGTATAACTGGCTCATCGCCGTCTGGAGCCCCGTGTTCACCCGGTTCCTTCACGACGCGGTGCGGTCCGCCCCGGCCGGCGAGGGGGAGCTGCAGATCGGCGCGGTGGTGCGGGCGGCGGTGGAGGAGGGGCTCCGGGTCGAGGGCGTGGAATTTCCCGAAGGCTCGTACCGCGACGTGGGAACGCCGGAGGAGCTCGCGAAGGCCGTCCGGGAGCACGCCCGGCTTCCCGCGGACCGCGCCTGACCGCTCTGGTAACATACGCCGCCGCTCCGGCGTCCCCGAATCCCGAGCGTTTCCCGAATGATAGAGACTGACATCCCCAAGCTCCGCCTCGCCGTCGTCGGCTGCGGCGCGGTCGCGAAGATCCACCACCTGCCCGCCATCGCTCTCTCCGAGCGCGTGGAGGCCGCCGTCCTGGTGGACGCGGACGAGAAGCGCGCCCGCGACCTCGCCGCGCAGTTCGGCGTCCCCGAGGTCGCCACCGACTACCGCGACCTGCCCGGCCGCGTGGACGCCGCCGTGGTCGCCCTCCCCAACAGCCTCCACGCGCCGGTCTCCGTCGGCCTCCTCCGGAAGGGCGTCCATGTGCTGGTGGAAAAGCCCATGGCGATGACCGTCCGCGAGTGCGACGAGATGATCGCCGCCGCCGAGGACGGCCACGCCACCCTGGCGGTGGGGCTCGACTTCCGCTTCTTCGAGGGCTCGCGCTTCGTCCGCGACCTCTTCCGCGACGGCCTGCTGGGCGAGATCCGCCGCTTCGACCTGCGCCAGGGCGTCATCCCCCGCTGGCCATTCGCCACCGACTTCCTCCTCAAGAAGGAGATGGCCGGCGGCGGCGTCCTCGCCGACTTCGGCGTCCACGTGCTCGACCTCCTGCTGTGGTGGCTGGGCGACTGGGCCGACGTCGAATACTGGGACGACGCCCAGGGCGGCATCGAGTCGGACTGCGAGATGCGCCTCACCATGCGCTCGGGCGCGGCCGGGACCGTCGAGATCAGCCGCACCCGCAACCTGCGGAACACCTGCGTCTTCGAAGGCGAGCGCGCCACCCTGGAAGTAGGCGTCTGGGATCCGGACCCCGAGATCAAGCTCATTCTGGGGGATAGCGAGGTCCACCTCTCCGGTCACGCAAGACGGCGGGAGACCGGCGCCCTCAGCTTCACGGACGTCTTCGTCCGCCAGATCGACGACTTCGCCGCCGCCATCCGCGAGCGGCGGGAGCCGTTCGTCCCCGGCCGCGAGGGGCGGCGGTCGCAGGAGCTGATCGAGGAGTGCTACGCCCGGCGCCAGTTCCTCGAATTGCCCTGGTCGGTGGTGCCGCTGCGCAAGGAGCAGGTGTCGTGAGTCTCGCCGCCGTCGAAGGGGCGTTCGCCGGCCGCAAGGTCCTGGTGACCGGCGCGACCGGTTTCATCGGCGGCCGGCTGGCCGAGCGCCTGACGCTGGAGCATGGGGCCGAGGTGCGCGCCCTGGTCCGTAACCTCGCCGGCGCGGCCCGCCTGGCCCGCTTCCCGGTCACCGTCCTGCGCGGCGACGTCACCGATCCCTCGGCCCTCGCCGACGCCGCCCGCGGATGCGACGTCGTCTTCCACTGCGCCTACGGCACCTCGGGAAGCCAGAAGCACCGCGCCTGGGTGAACACGGAAGGGACCCGGCGCGTCCTGGAAGCCGCCCGGACGGCGGGGGCTCGCCGGGTGGTCCATCTCAGCACGCTGATGGTCTACGGCCAGACCGGCGACGGCGACCTCGACGAGACCGCCCCCCGCCGCAAGTTCGGCAATCCCTACTCGGACAGCAAGCTGGAGGCGGAGCGTATCGCCCTCACCTCGGGCGTCCCGGTCTCCGTGCTCCAGCCCACGGCCGTCTACGGCCCCTACGGCGGGGTATGGACCGAGGCCGTGCTCAGGGCCCTCAAGACCGGCCGGCAGATCCTGGTGAACGGCGGCGACGGCTTCGGCAACGCGGTCTACATGGACGATCTCGTGAGCGCCATGCTCCTGGCCGCGGTGAAGGACGAGGCGGTGGGGGAGGCGTTCCTGATCTCCGGCGAGGAGCCGGTGACTTGGCGCGAGATGTACGGCCGCTTCGAGCGCATGCTGGGGACCGAGCCGCGCACCGTGGACATGACCGAATCAGAGGCCCTGGTCTACTGGCGCCGCTGGCAGAAGGCGCAGCCGCGGCTGATCGGCGAGGGTTTGCGGATCGTCAAGCAGGAGCAGCGCATCCGCGAGCGGCTGGAGCGGAGCCGCGAGGGGGTCTGGCTGCGGGAGATGGCGAGCACGGTCCTGCCGGAGAGCTGGCAGCAGAAGATCAAGAGCCGCCTCGCGGGAGGGGGACGGCCGTCGTCTCCGGCTTCCCGGGAGCTGCCCATCCATCCCCTGACGCCCCAGATGATCGGTTTCTTCAAGCCCCGCACCCGCGTCCGCATCGACAAGGCCAAGCGCCTCCTCGGCTACCGGCCGGCCTTCGACTTCGAGTCCGGCATGGAGCTCACGGAGAGGTGGGCGCGGTGGGCGAATCTGCTGTGAAGAGCCCTCTCCAGGGTGGATTGCCAGGCGAGGCGGCCTGCCCTCCGAAGCCTCACCCCCTGGCCCCCTCTCCCGCCCCCTCCCTCCCACCCACACCGGGAGAGGGGGAACAGTTTGTCGGGTTAGCCACCAAACCAGACCAATCCTGGCTAACCTTCCCCCCTATCCCGGTGTGGGTGGGAGGGAGGGGGCGGGAGAGGGGGCCAGGGGGTGAGGGTCCGGGCGGGAGGGGCTGGTGACCGACTCCACCCACCAGCGCGTCTTTCGCTCCACGGTGGCGGCCTACGCCATCCAGATCGCCCGCCTGCTGATCGGCTTCGGCACGCGGCTGGTGCTGGCCCGGCTGATCCTCCCCGAGGGACACGGCCTCTTCGAGCTGGCTTTGCGCATCGTCACCGTGGCCGCCGCCGTGCGCGACCTCGGGCTTCCGTACCAGATGGTGCGGGACGACCGCCGGCCCTACGGCACCGTCCTCGCCTTCACCCTCGGCTCCGGCACGGTGATCACCCTGCTGCTGATCGCCGCCGCGCCCCTTGCCGGCATCCTCACTCCCGACCTCCCCACGGTGCTGCGGGTGATGGCCGTCTGGGTGCTGCTCGACGGCCTCGCCGTGGTCCCCAAGGCCTTCTTCGAGCGCGAGCTGACCATCCAGCGCCTCGTGGGCCCCGAGATTGCCCGCGTTCTCCTCTTCGGCGTCGTCTCGATCGGCCTCAGCCTGCTCGACTGGGGCGTCTGGAGCTTCGTGGCGGGCGAGCTTGCCAGCGTTCTGATCTACGGCCTGTGGGCCTGGGCCGGAGCGTGGCGGAAATTCTCCTTCCAGGCCGAGCTCCACCTGCTCCCGGACCTGATCCGCCAGAGCTCCTATCTCTTCTGGATCTGGCTGCTGGTCCAGCTCGTCACCTACATCGACATCTACATCATCGAGTGGTTCGGGAACACCAAGGAGGTGGGGCTCTACACCAACGCCTACCGCACCATGTACCTCACGGTGCCGATCGCCTATCCCCGCGCCCTCTTCCCGACCCTCGTGGCCTACCTGAACGACCGGCCGCGCTTCCTGGAGGCATTCCGTTTGGGCGCGGTCCAGCTCCTCAGCCTGCAGGTGCTCGCGGCCTACTTCCTGGTCTTCAACGCCGAGCGGTCGATCTCCATCCTCTACGGCGCGGAGTGGCTCGCCGCCGCGCCGATGCTCCAGCTCCTGGTCTTCGTGCCGCTCTTCGACCCGTTCTCCATCGTGGGCGGGGAGATGCTCAAGGCGCGCAACGAGGACCGCCTGTGGCTGGTCATCACCGCCCTCAACCTGATCTCGCTGGTGGGCTTCGGCATCCTGCTCACCCGCCAGTGGGGCGCGCTGGGGATGGCCGCCGCCAACTGGCTGCGCCTGGGGAACCTGCTGATGCTCTGGCGGGTGCGCGGGGTGTTCGGGGACCGCTTCAAGAGCCTGCTGGGGGACCTGGCTTTCCTCTACCTGGCCCCCCTGCCGTTCTTCGCGCTGGCGGCCTGGCTCCTCCCTCCCGGCTCCTGGCCGCGCTTCGCCGCCTCGATCGCCGCCGCCCTCCTCGCCGCCGGAGCGCTGGCGGCGAGGTACTGGCGGCCGTTCAAGACCTTCTTCAGAAAATAGGCGGGAAGCCGTGCAGGGCGTCGCAGGCCGAGTCGTAGTGCATGGCGTCCCAGCCGGCGCTCGTGTTCGAGCCGGCGAATTCGAGCCCGATCACCCAGGCCTGGGCGGCTTCGGGATCCTCGGGCGGCACGGCGGTCGAATGGTTCAAGCTCAGGTACAGCCAGCCGAACGGGTAGCGGACCGGCAGGGGGACCTTGCCGACACGGACCCGCTGGGCGACGGCCGGGAACGCCTTGCGCGGCATCCGGTAGTGGTTCCCGTTCTCGTCGCCGATCTCGATCCGCTCCTGGCCGAGGGGATACCAGGACGGCCGGCCCGTCGCGGCCGGGCAGGTGAACGGTCCCTGCATGATCTTGGGATCCCGCCAGACGATCAGGTCGGTGGTGGTCGGAGTGGTGCCGACCGTGCCGTTGATGTAGCGCACCCCGAACGTCGTCGGCAGCGGCTCGCGGTTGTCGATGGCGGTCCAGCCGGCATAGGCGCCGTAGAACGTGTAGCCCCCGGGTGCCGAGGTTTCGGCGGCGGTGGGATCCGATTCGATGTGGACCAGCGGCGCTCCTTGAGCGGTGCCCGCGGCCTGGTTCACGAAGAAGAAGTCACCCCACAGCACGTTCTGATCGGTGATGTCGGAGGCGAAGTATCCCGGGTCGCCCTGGTAACGAAGGGTGCAGTTGTTCACCGTATCGAACGTCATGTAGCCGCGGGCGATGTTGTCGGTGAAACGCCGGCCGGCGCACAGGCCGCTGAGCAACGCGGAAGGCTGCCCCGTCAGGGCTTTCTGGTAGTCCGTCCGGAGGCTTGCCGAAATAGGCGCTGGAGGTAGCACCCCCGCGCAACCCGGGAACCCGGTCGCCGGTCCGGTCTGGGGCAGAACGCCGTTGACCAGGATGTCCCGCAGGTTGATCGTCTGCACGTCGAAACCCTTGAGGTAGATGTTGAAGCCGAAGATCGCCACCCCGAGGTCGCTCCAGACCTCGGCCTTGACGAGCACCGGCTGCATCGACGCGTTGTTGACCGAGAAGACGGTGATGATGCCAGTGGGAGCGGCGAGGTTCACCTCGAAGTAGGGCAGCAGCAGGGTCGCGGCCGGGGTGACCTCGTTGGAACAGACGTTGACCTTGGCGTCCGCCGGCATGGCGGAGGCCAGGAGCGCCGTAAGGATCAGGATGCTGAAGACGTTGCGGTTCATGAGGAACCTCCTTTCCATCGCGGAAGTAACGTTGATGGAAACTTCAGATTCCAGCGTAGCCGCCGCAAAAAGAAAAAGCCCCGCTCCTCGAAGCGGGGCCTGCCTACCTTCTCGCGTGGTTTTTGGCTTATTGGAACATCTCCACCCGCAGGTTGGCGTAGTTCCACCCGTACGACGGGAGCTCGAACCCCTCCGCCGCCTGGGCCGCCGTGTGGCCGAACTGGACGAAGAAGCCCGCGGCGGGGATCGACAGCCTGCCGCCGGCCGACGTGGCCGCCAGGTTCAGCGTGGTCAGGACCGACCCGCCCGAGGAGATCGTCACCGCGATCTGCCGGTTTTCGGCGTCGTAGACGTACCGCAGGCGGTAGGTCACGCCCTGCTGGAAGATGAACGGCGCCTGCTGCTGCACGAGGCCGGCCGTCCCGGTTCCTGGCCGCGCTTCGCCGCCTCGATCGCCGCCGCCCTCCTCGCCGCCTGGGCGCTGGCGGCGAGGTATTGGCGGCCGTTCAAGACCTTCTTCAGAAAATAGGCGGGAAGCCGTGCAGGGCGTCGCAGGCCGAATCGTAGTGCATGGCGTCCCAGCCGGCGCTCGTGTTCGAACCGGCGAATTCGAGCCCGATCACCCAGGCCTGGGCGGCTTGAGGATCCTCGGGCGGGTTCGGGTTCGCGGGGCGCGAGTGGTTCAAGTTCAGATACATCCAGCCGAACGGATAGCGGGTCGGCAGTGGGACCCTGCCGACACGGACCCGCTGGGCGACGGCCGGAAACGCCTTGCGCGGCATCAGGTAGTGGTTCCCGTTCTCGTCGCCGATCTCGATCCGTTCCTGGCCGAGGGGATACCAGGCCGGCCGGCCCGTCACGGCGGGGCAGGTGAATTCCGACTGAGATACCTTGGGGTCGCGCCAGACGATCAGGTCGGTGGTGGTCGGAGTGGCGCCGACCGGGCCATTGATGTAGCGGACCCCGAACGTCGTCGGCAGCGGCTCGCGGTTGTCGATGCCGGACCAGGCAATGTAGGCGCCGTAGAACGTGTATTCCCCGGCTACCGAGGTCTCGGGGGCCAAGGGGTCCGACTCGATGTGGACCAGCGGCGCTCCCTGAGCGGTGCCCGCCGCCTGGTCCACGAAGAAGAAGTCGCCCCACAGCACGTTCTGATCGGTGATGTCGGTGGTGAAGTACGCCGGATCTCGCGGGTTGCGGACGGTGCAGTTGTTCACCGTATCGAACGTGATGTAGCCACGGGCGATGTTGTCGGTGAAACGCCGGCCGGCGCACAGGCCGCTGAGTAACGCGGAAGGCTGCCCGGTCAGGGCTTTCTGGTAGTCGGCCCGTAGGCCCGCCGGGATGGGCGCCGGCGGCAGAACCCCGTGGCAGTCTGGGAAAAGCGCCGGTCCAGTCTGGGGCAGAGCGCCGTTGACCAGGATGTCCCGCAGGTTGATCGTCTGCACGTCGAAACCCTTGAGATAGATGTTGAAGCCGAAGATCCCAACGCCAAGGTCGCTCCAGACCTCGGCCTTGACGAGCACCGGTTGCATCGAGGCGTTGTTGATGGAGAAGACGGTGGTGATGCCCGTGGGGGGACCGAGGCTCACCTCGAAGTAGGGCAGCAACAGGGTCGCGGCCGGGGTGACCTCGTTGGAACAGACTTTGACCTTGGCGTCCGCCGGCATGGCGGAGGCCAGGAGAGCCGTAAGGATCAGGATGCTGAAGACGGTGCGGTTCATGAGGAAACCTCCTTTCCATCGCGGAAGTAACGTTGATGGAAACTTCAGATTCCAGCGTAGCTGCCGCAAAAAGAAAAAGCCCCGCTCCTCGAAGCGGGGCCCGCCTACCTTCTCGCGTGGTTTTTGGCTTATTGGAACATCTCCACCCGCAGGTTGGCGTAGTTCCACCCGTACGACGGGAGCTCGAACCCTTCCGCCGCCTGGGCCGCCGTGTGGCCGAACTGGACGAAGAAGCCCGCGGCGGGGATCGACAGCCTGCCGCCCGCCGCCGTGGCCGCCAGGTTCAGCGTGGTCAGGACCGTACCGCCCGAGGAGATCGTCACCGTGATCTGCCGGTTTTCGGCGTCGTAGACGTACCGCAGGCGGTAGGTCACCCCCTGCTGGAAGATGAACGGCGCCTGCACCTGCAGCAGCCCCGACGGCGGCACGTCCACGTTGGTCGTGTTCTTGACCTCGTTGCGCGGCGTGCCGAAGGCGTTCATGTTGGCGATCGTGTTGCTGCGGAACTTGCCGCGGTGCACCCAGATCAGGGCGTGCGCCTTGTCCTCCTTGCCCGCCGTGAAGGGGCCGGGGGTGACGTCCCACTCGATCACCATGCGCTTCAGGCTGAGGGCGTTGGGGACCGGGACGATGAAGCTGCTGGTCTCGTTGCCGTTGGTCGGCGTGTGGATCGAGCCGTCCCGCGTGAAGACGATCGCGTTGCCCGCCGGCGGGGGAGTCGTGCCGCCGCCGCCCAGGGTCGAAGCGCCGGTCCCCGCGGGCGTCGCGAACGTGGTGGCCGTGGTGGCGGCGTCGAACAGCGCGGCGAACGCGTAGAAGGTCTGGTCGCACGAGACCGTCGCCCGGGCGTCGGACGCCTGGCTCTCGCCCAGCAGTCCCAGGGCGTCGGTGAAGGCGCGCACCGAGAGCGGCGGCACCTCGATCGCGGCCGTGCCGCCGATCTGCGAGCCGTTGGCCCGGAAGAACGACACGCCGCAACGCGCCACCGTCGACGCCAGGTTCACCACCCCCAGGTCGCTGGCGCTCCCGGAGCCGCTCCGGACCAGACCCAGCAGATGGGCGGTGGCGTTGGCCGGCAGATCGTTCTCCGAGGAGATCACCGGCACGTTCGTGTGCAGCGTCACGCCGCCGATCACGTGGCGCAGCCGCGCCTCGATCAGGAGCTGCGGCGCCGCGTCGATCTCCAGCAGGCCGTACTGGCCCGGCGTGGTGATGCCGGTGACCCGCGTCGTCCGCCCGCCCAGCACGATGACGCGGGCCGGCGGGGTCGGCGGACGGACGTTGCCGTCCGCGCCCGTGGGGATGAAGAACGTCTCATAGCGGCGCTCCACGGCGCCGCTGTTGGCGATCCACACGTCGGTCGTGGCGCCGTTCCGGTCGAAGGCGGGAATGTAGACCTTGCCCGCCAGTGCGGGAGAAGCGCTCAGGGCGAGGAGAGCGAGCAGGCAGGGGACCATCTTTCGCATCGATGCAACCTCCAGCAACGATTCAACCTGCCCTATATGCTACCAAAGCGTGAGAAAATCCGGTCCTCAAGAGGAGAACGGATGCCGCAGACGACCCGGGGCGACCGCCCCGCCCTCGCCGTCCTGCTCGCCCTGCTGGGGATCTGGGGCGCGTGGTTCATCTATCGCGTGTCCTTCGTGGTGAACGGCCAGCGCTGGTTCCCGCTGTTCGACGACGCGATGATCTCCATGACCTACGCCCGCAACCTGGTCGAGGGCCACGGGTTCGCGTGGGCGCGCTGGGGCGAGCCGGTGGAGGGATTCACCCACCCGCTCTGGGTCTTCCTGATGATCCCCGTCAACGCCCTGCCGATTCCTCTCCAGGACCGCGGGCTGCTGATCCAGATCCTGTCGCTGCTCGCGCTCGCCGGGACCGTCGTCGCGGTGCGCCGGCTGGCGGTCGATCACTTTTCCGCCGACGGGGCGCGCCACTGGATGCCGGCGGCCGTGCTCACCGCCTTCTATCACCCGCTGCTCTACTGGTCCTTGATGGGGATGGAAACCGGCCTTCAGGCGTTCCTTGCCGTGCTGGCCGTCCATCTCGCGCTCGACATCGCCTATGGCGGGAGGGACCGCCACCTGGCGCTCTGGATCGTCTGCGCGGCGGCCTTCCTCTTGCGGATGGACATGCTGCTGCTGGTAATCGCGGCGCAGCTCCAGGTCCTGCTGCGAGGGGGGCTCGCGACGTTGCGGCGGCGGAGCTGGCTCCTCGGCCTCGCCATCTTTCTGGGCGTCAGCCTGGCCTATGAGATCTTCCGCTGGGTCCACTTCCACGACCTTCTCCCCAACACCTACTACCTCAAGCTGGCGGGCGTGCCCCTGGGCGTGCGCCTGTTGCGCGGGCTGGATTTCCTGACCGTTTTCCTGCGCAACCACCTGTGGATCGTGCTGCCGGCCCTCCTGGGCGCCGGGGCCCTGGCGCGGCGGAACCCGCGCGTCGTCCTCCCTTCGGCGGTGTTCCTCCTCTTCTGCGCCTACAGCGTCTACGTGGGCGGCGATGCCTGGGACGGCGACCTGACCGTGGACGTGCGGGCGAACCGCTTCATCGCCTTCACCATGCCGCTGCTTTTCGTGGTCCTGAACGCCGCGCTCAACGAGGTCCTGGCGGCGTGGCGGGCGCGGCGGGATGCGGGGGAGGAGGCCGCCGGGCCGGGCGAGCGATTCGCCGTGGCCGCCGCCACCGCCCTGGCCCTGCTGCTGGCGAACGGCCTGTGGCTCTCCGCGCAGGCCGACGCCAACTGGCAGAAGCTCGTCATGACCGAGCACCCCCGGGAGGTGGCCCGGAACCAGAGGGTGGTGACCCAGCTCCTGAGCTTCCAGCGGCTCGTCCGCCCCGGGGCCACGGTGGCCGTCGCCTGGGCGGGCATCCCGGCCTACTTCACGGACTACCGGATGGTCGACATCCTCGGCTACAACGATCGCGTGGTGGCCCACATGCCGCCGGCCGTGCCGCTCACCCTGGAGGACTTCCGCGCCTTCCGTCCCGGCCACGTCAAGTGGAACCAGGCCCGCCTGCTGGAGGAGCAGCGGCCTGACGCCTTCTTCCAGGTCTGGGGGATCCGGCGCGGCATGAGCCGCATCGCCGAGGCCCTGCCCCGGCGCGGATATCGGCAGGTGAGGGGGTTCTGGGTGCGGGAGGATTCGCCGTACGTGGAGTCCAGGCCAGCGAGGAGGCGGATGAGATCGCCTCGGCGGGGTACAGCAAAATGAGCGATGGTCAGAACCGGAAAGCTCGGGAAACCGTTGAATCGAAGCTCCTGGATGCGCTTGCCGAGGCGCCTGAGGAGATGGGGAAGACGGATTGGGAGGCTCTACGCTCCCGTGCCCGCGCTTTCCTTGATCTTCGAGGTAGCTTCAAGGTAGGGACGGGTGACCCGGTGGAAGATGTCCGGAGAGCAAGGGAGCAGATGGGGACCGGAGCCCCGCCCGGGCATAAATGCTCGGGCTAGTCAAAAGAGCCCCCTGAAGGGGGCTCGATCAGTCGAGTTTACCCGGCTGTTTTCCGGTAGCCCGGGCATTTATGCCCGGGCGGGGCTCCGGGACGTAGATCCCCTACTTCTCAACCATCTCCGCCCTGAAGTTCAGATACCGCCAACCGACGCTCGCCACCTCGGGGTCTTCCTGATCGAGGTAGTGCCCGAACTCCGCGAACAGCCCCTTGTCGGAGACTGAGATTTCGCCGTTCTTGGCGGTGCCTTCCACGACCAGGGTCCGCAGCAGGGTGCCCTTGTGGGTGACTCGCAGCACGAGGCTTTCCGCCGGCGCGTCGTAGGCGATGCTGATGCGATAGGTCTCGCCCCGCTCGAACTTCAGCCGGCCCGCTTGGGAGGTGACGTCCGGCGGCGTCGGCAGGTCGAGGTTCTGATTGATCTTGACGCCGTCCTTCTTCGGCCCCTGCGCGTTCACGTTGGCCACGGTATGGGGACGGAACCGGCCGCGGTGCAGCCAGAGAAGACCATGGTTGCCGTCGACCTTCCGCTTGCTCCAGGGACCGACGACGACGTCGAACTCCGCCTTGACCTGCTTCAGAGTAATCTCGCCCGGCACCGGCAGATCGATCTTTCCCTTGGGATTGGCGCGCGTGGCGAAATGGAACTCGCCGGTCCGCGTGACCACGATCGTGCGCTGGTTCGAAGGCGCCACCGCGCTGCGCTGGAAGGGCGCGGGATCGGCCGCGGCGGCGGGAGTGGAGATGGAGACCTCGCCGGTCGCGCGGTCGATCCCCACGGCGTAGGCGTAGAAAACCTTGTCGCAGGAGGCCCGGATGCTCTTCGTTCCGGGTGGGAAGGGGAGCCCGAAGGCGCTTTCGAAGGGCCGCGTCGACAGGGCCGGGACCTCCAGCCCCGAGACGGCCGTGATCACCGAGCCTTTCTCCCCCAGGAAATCGAGCTTGCACAGGGCCTTGCTCTTCTCCAGGTTCGAAAGGTCGAAGCTGACCACGTCCCGGTGATCTCCCGTCAGGTTGTTCACGTAGACGGAGCCGCCGGCCACGGCCTGGTTCGAGGCCGAGATCACGGGCACACCGGTGTGGAAGAGCAGGTTTCCGTGGTGGACCTCGATCAGTGCCTGGACCTCCGAGGGGATCGTGCCCTCGATCATCACCAGGCCGTTCTCCGTCCCCGTGGCCTTGGCCTCGCGCGGGAGCTGCATCTGGGCGCTCAGCCGGGAGCCGTCCCTCAGCGGCGGCTCGACGACGGGGACGAAAAAGGTTTCCGCTCCCAGCGGAGCGGCGGAGATCAACGCCAGCAACGCGAGACCACGGGAGAAAGGTTTCTTCATGCGGCGGTCCTCCCTCACGGAATGAATTCGATCCTCAGGTTCGAGTACTGCCAGCCGTAGCTGGCGACCTCGGGACCGGGCTCGAAGCCCCAATGCCCGAACTCCACGATCAACCCCTTCGACGGGATGTCCAGCACGCCGCCGGAGGTGGTCGCCGGGATCTCGAGCCGCTTGATCAGCTGCCCGCCCGTCGAGAGCTCCGTGATGACCTTGCGGTTCTGGGCGTCATAGGTATGTTTCAGATGGTAGCGCTTGCCCTGCTCCCACGCCACGCCGGCCTCGGCCGCCTCGGCGATGCCGGGGCCGAGGTTGATGTTCTGCGCCGTCTTGAGCGTACTCTTGGGGGCGAAGGCGTTGACGTTGGCGATGGTGTTGCCGCGGAATCTCTCGCGGTAGAGCCAGACGATCGCGTGGTTGCCCGGGCTCTTCGAGCGGTTCCAGGGGCCGGGGATGAAGTCCATCTCCAGGACCAGCTTCTTGACCGTCAGCGGGCGCTCGAGATTGATGTCGATCCGCTTCTTCTCGTTCCCGTTCGACGCCGTGTGGAGCACGCCGTCGTATTTGACGGTCACGGCCCCTGGAGTGGTGGTGGGCGGCGTGGTGCCGCCGCCACCGGCGCCGAGGCCCGAAGCGCCCGAGGCGGACGGAACGACGTAGATGATCTGCGAGCTCGAAACGATCTCGGCGTAGGCGTAGAACGGCTGGCTGCAGGAGACCTCGAGCCGCGCGTCGGCCGCCTGCGGCTCCCGCAGCAACTGGAAAGCGTCGACGAAATGGCGCAGCGACAACGGCTGGAACGACAGGCTGATGTTGGCGCTGATCTGCGTGCCGTTGGAACGGAAGGCCCGCAGCACGCACGTCGCGCGCGCCGTGCCGAGGTTCACGATCCCGAGATTGGTGGTCTCGCCCGCCGTCTCATTGCGGCCCAGGCCGTTGAGGACCGCGGTCTCGCTGGGCTCGAAAAGGTTTTCCGTGGAGATGACCGGCACCGTGCCCTGGGAAGACTGTCCCGAGGCCATGGTGCTGCCCACCCGCGCCTCGACCGTCATCTGGCTGTCCGCGGTGATTTCCAGCAGGCCCACCTTGCCGGGGGTCCCGAGGTTTCCGATGCGGATCGAGCGGCCCGCCGGGACGGGGCTTTCCGGAGACTTGCCCGGCCTCTTGGTGCCGTCGGTCTCCGGCAGCAGGAGGGTGGCCGAATAGGGTTTCTGCGCGGTGCCTGAATTGGTGATCCAGACCTGCAGGGAGTGCGTGCTGCCGTTCTTCCCCGTGGCGTCGGGGACCGGGATGTAGACGTTGCCGGCGAACGCGGCGGCCGTGGTCAGCAGCGGCAGAGCGAGACAGCCGACGAGCGTTTTCCTCATCCATCCACCTCCTTGGGCGGCGAAACCGCAGGCGAAACCGGACGCTACAACCTATTGATACATTCGAATAGTACAGCCCGGCGCGCCATAGCGCAACCCCATAAAAGGCTTTCAGGCCCGCAATTCGCGCGCTTTCGCGGCGAATGCGGGCCTGAAAGGAAACCCGAGAGGTCGGGTCGGCTTAGTTGTCGAAGATCTCGACCTTGAAGTTGGCGAACTTCCAGCCGATGCTCGAAACCTCGGGGAGGTGCTGGTTGTTGAAGTGGCCGAAGTCGGCGAACAGGCCGGTGGACGCGATCTCGATCACGCGGCCCTTGGCGGTGCCGGGGAAGACCAGGGTCTTCAGCACGCTGCCGTCCCGCGAGATGATCAGCGCGACCGACTTGGCGTTCGCGTCATAGGTGGCCCGGGCATGGTAGGTCTTGCCCTGCTCGAACACCAGCCCGCTCTTGGCGTTGGTGACGTTCCCGCGCGGGATGTCAAGGTTCTGATTGGCCTTGACCTGATCCTTCTTGGGGCCGAGAGCGTTGATGTTGATGAGGGTGTTGCTGCGGAACTTCCCACGGTGGAACCACATCAGGCCATGGGCGCCGCTCTTCAGCCGCGAATTCCAGGGGCCCGCCGTGAAGTCGAACTCGGCGATGACCCGGCCGGCCCGCATGCCGTTGGGCACGGGGATGCGGAGGACCTTCTTCGGGTTTTCCCGGGTGGCGTTGTGATACGTGCCGGGCTGGGTGAAGGTGATGGTGGCCTTCGAATCAGCAGCCTTCTCGAAAAGGGAGGCGTCGGCGGCCTCGGAAGGCGTCGCGAACGAAACCTGGTGGTCACCGTCTACGCCCACGGCGTAGGCGTAGAAGCTCTGGTCGCAGGAGACCCGGGCGCTCAGGGCGTCCTTCTCGTGGCCCAGGCCCAGCGCGTCCGCGAAGGGGCTCATCGAAAGGGCCGGGACCTCCACCGACACGCCGGCGCCGATGGCGGAGCCGTCCGCGCGCAGGAAGTCCACCTGGCAGAAGGCCTTCTCATGGCCCAGGTTGACCAGGTCCAGGCTGGCGATCTCGCGGTCGCCGCGCAGGCCGTTCAGGAAGGTGACGCCGCCGGCGGGAGCGGCGAGGTCGGCGGAGATCACCGGCACGCCGGTGTAGAACGTCCGCTTGCCACGGGTGACCGTGATCCAGGCGTTGACCTCCATGCCCGGCTCGGCGTCGATCTCCAGCAACCCCCTCTCTCCCGCGGCCTTGTCCAGGTAGAGGGCCTGTTCGGCAGGCACTCTGCCCCGCACAGCCGGAACCGCCGTGCCGTCGGTGTCCGCCTTGAGGAAGGCGGAGGTGAAGGCGCGCTCCTCTCCCTCGAAGTTGGAGATCCAGAGCTCGGTGGCTAGGGACGTCCCGTCGGTCATGGCGGACTCAACGACGGGAACATAGATGGGTCCCGCGCTCAGCGGGGCGACGGCGCCCAGCGCCAGGAGCGCGAAACTGCAGGCGAGCGACTTCTTCATGTTCTACCGGCCTCCTTAAGTCTTTGAGGCTGAGCCTCAAGGGGTTGAGGATCTACCTCGGGTCCTGCGATGATGCGTGCGTTTGCTACTGACAAATTCTTGTACGGAAGGATGGTAGCCTGACCGGACGGGCCTTTGCAACCCAAAATGTGCAAAATCCTGGTAGAAAATGCTGCGGCGGCAAGACAGACCGGCGGGAGGGCCGGATGAGCGGCCTTCTGCGCCGGCTCGGCCGCCGGGCCTTCAAGCTGGTCTACGTCCCTTATTACAAGGCCCTCTTCGGCCGCCGTTTCCCGGGGGCCGAGGCCCTGGCGGCCCGGGTCCACGCCTGGGAGCTCGCCACCGGCCGGGGCGACGCTCCCGTCTCCAAGGAGACCTGGGAGAACCAGTACCGGAGCGGCGGCTGGACCTTCATGCGCCGCCTGGACGAGGTGGCCCGCTACGCCGTGATCGCCGGCTATCTCCACCACCTGCGGCCCGGCGGCTCCGTGCTCGACGTCGGCAGCGGCGAGGGCCTGCTGCTGGACCACCTGCGGCCCCTCGGCTGCTCGCGCTACCACGGCATCGACCTCTCCGAGACCGCCATCGAGGAGGCCGCCCCCCGCGCCGCCGCCAACGCCACCTTCGCCGCCGCCGACGCCGAGGCCTTCACCCCCGCGGACCGCTGGGACGCCGTGGTCTTCAACGAGTGCGTCTACTACTTCAACGACCCCGAGGGCACCGTCCGCCGCTACGGCGCCTGGCTCAACGACGGGGGAGTGCTGATCGTCTCGACCTTCCGCTCCCTGCGCGCCGACGCCATCGCGCGCCGGCTGGGGGAGGAGCTGGAGTTGCTGGAGGAGACGGCGATCAGCAATGAGAAGGGGACCTGGGTGGTGCGGGTGTATCGCCCCTACGCCGGCACCGCCACCCACCGCAGCGCCTGATCGATCCGGCCTTCCCCCTGCAGCTCCTGGATCCGCTTCAGGCGGATGAACCGCGCGCCGAGGAACTCCTGCTCGGTCAGCCCCGCGGAGCGGTAGGCGTCGTAGAGCTCGCGGGCTCCCTTGCGGGCGTCCCAGGCCGGCTGGAAGGCGGGGAGGACGCGCCGGATCTTGTCGCAGTCCACCCGGTAGCAGCGCAGGTCGGGACCCGCGCCCTCGGCGTAGGTGATCGCGCAGCCGGGCACCGTCTCGGCCACGATCTCCGCCAGCTCGCGGATGCGGTAGTTCTCCTCCGTGCGGCCGATGTTGAACGCCTGGTCGTGGACCGCCTCGCGGGGCGCCTCCAGCACGGCCAGGAAGGCGCGGCTGATGTCCTCGATGTGCACGATGGGACGCCAGGGAGTGCCGTCGCTCATCAGGTGGATGCGCCCCTGGGTCACCGCGTAGCCGACGAGGTTGTTCAGCACCAGGTCCACCCGCAGGCGGGGCGAGACGCCGTAGGCCGTGGCGTTGCGCAGGTAGGTGGGGCTGAAGCGGTCGTCCGCCAGCTCGGCGAGCTGCTGCTCCAGGCGCACCTTGGAGACGCCGTAGGGGGTGACCGGATTGAACGCCGCCGTCTCGTCCAGGAAGTCGTCGCCGGCCGCGCCGTAGGTGCTGCACGACGACGAGAACAGGAACCGCTCCACCCCCGCCTCCTTGGCCAGCCGGGCGAAGCGGATCGACGCCGCGTCGTTGATCTCGTAAGTCAGCGAGGAGTCCAGGTTCCCCAGCGGATCGTTCGACAGCCCCGCGAGATGGAGGACCGCCTCGAATCCTTCCAGGTCCCGCCGCTCGACGTCCCGCAGGTCCTTGCCGATCGAGGGGACGCGGTCGGCCGTCTGTCCCTCCAGCAGGCAGGGTTCGAAGAAATCCGTGTCGAGCCCCACCACCTCATGTCCCGCCGCCTTGAGCATCGGCGTCATGACGCTGCCGATGTACCCCGTATGTCCAGTGACCAGGATGCGCATGGGCGGGGAGGGTAGCAGAAACCGGCGCAACGCACAGCTTGCCGGCTGGGGCGGCGTGCCCTGCGAGACCTCACCCTCGGTCCCTCTCCCATCTCCCTGCCGCCCGTCCCCGGGAGAGGGAGGGCCCTGCGATTGATGTCTTCTTGATCTCGGAAGACCGTTGACTCATCGTTCCCCCTCTCCCGGTTGGGGGGTGGGCGCTGGGAGAGGGGGCCAGGGGGTGAGGTCTCGAAGGGCAGGCCGCCTCAAGGAGCAATCACTTTGTACCGCCAACACCCCTTCACCCGCCCCACCCGCCACCCGAGCTGCCACAGCCACCGCGACCTTCCCTCGCGCGTCGGCAGCATCAGCGGCGTCTTCAGGATCAGCTTCGCCCACCGCAGCGCGCCCGGCAGCCAGCCCAGGCGGGGCATCCCCCGCGAGCGGTATTTCTTGTAGATCAGCACGTTGTGCAGACCGTAGCTGACCCCCTGGCGGTAGATGCTCCCCGGATCGTGCCGGTGCCGGATGTACACCACCGCTTCCGGCGCGAAGTGGAACCCGTGCCCGGCGAGCTGGATGCGCCAGCAGTAGTCCGTGTCCTCCAGGGCCGGCATGGACTCGTCGAAACCGCCCACGGCCTCGTGGACCGACCGCCGCACTCCCAGCCCGCCGCCGCCCGCGTGGGGGAGGAAGGGCGGGTAGTCGTAGGCCGTCAGGCCGTCCTTCTGGGGATTGAGATGCGTGCGCTGGACCCAGGCGGGATTGAGCTTCTCGTTGTCGTACCGGCAGGCCACGAAGTCGTGGACCGCCAGCGCCCGGCCCATGCCTTCCAGCCAGCCGGGAGCCACCTCGTCGTCGGCGTCGCAGAAGAGGAACGCGTCCCCCGTGGCCGCCGCGGCGCCGAGGTTGCGGGCGTGGGCCTGGCCGCGTTTGTCGGAGGCGTCCACCAGCTTCAGGCCGGGGAGGCGGTCGCGGTAGCTCGCCACGATCTCCCGCGAGCGGTCGGTCGAGCCGTTGTCCGCCACGATGACTTCCCAGCCGCCCGGCCAGCTCTGGCCCGCCAGGGCGTCGAGCTGTTGCGCGATCGTCCCCGCCGCGTTCAGGCAGGGGATCACCACGCTCAGCTTCAGGGGGGCCTGGCTCATCGGACGCTGGATCATAGCCCAGCGCGGACGTCCGGATGGGGAGAGAAGATGTTGCAACCTCCAGGGAGACGGGCCATCTCCTGGAGACGGCGGCTCGCCGTCCGCGGACGGCGGGCCGATGTCCGCGGAAGTCGAGGCGATGTATGTAGGAATTGCTCTGTCTCCCCCGGACGACGGGACGCCGTCCCGAGAGGGCGAGCCGCCGTCTCCGGAAATCGCGGCGTCGTCTCCGGACATCGAGCCGTCGTCCCGGGACCTCGCGGCGTCGTCCCGGGACGGCGGCCTGTCTCCGTGGACGGCGTGACGCCGTCTCCGGAAGTCGAGACGCCGTCCGCGGAAGTCGGAGCGATGTCCGGAGGCATCATGCTGTCTCCCTGGACGACGGGACGCCGTCCGCAGACGGCGAGGCGCCGTCTCCAGACATCGCGGCGTCGTCCCGGGACGGCGGGCTGCCGTCTGCGGAAGTCGTGGCGATGTCTGGAGAAGCCGCCCTGTCTCCCGAGACGGCGAGGCGCCGTCTCCGGACATCGGCGCGCCATCGGCGGAAGCCGGCCCGCCGGCTGGAGAAGTCCCGCCGCCGTCCGCGGACGTTGCAACAACTTCTGGCTGCGTTGCAACGCTTTCCGCGGAGGCAGGCTGTTCTCCGGAGACGTTGCAACACTTTCCGGAGAAGTCGTTGCAGCCTGGGGCGGATTTGTCGCAGCCGGAAGGATTTGGCTCGAATATTGCTTAAATTATGCCCCCGCCATGTCCGCCGCGGCTTACCCCGCATCCAGAATCCCACTGGAGCGGGTTCTCTTCTGGGCACTCCTGATTCTGCACCTGGTCCCGGTGTGGACCCTGCCTTTCCTGCCGACCCAGGACGGCCCGGGCCACCAGTCCGTCGCTTCCGTCCTGCGGCACTATGGCGATCCGGACGCCGGGTTGCTGCGGGAGTACTATCAACTCAACCGGGAGGCGATCCCCAACTGGCTCATCTTCTTCTTCCTGGGCCCGGCGCTCGGCTTCCTCCCCATGGCCGTGGCGGAGAAGGTCCTGCTCAGCCTCTACGTCCTCCTGTTGCCGCTCTCCGTGCGCTTCGCCCTGCGCTCCGTGGACCGCCGCGCCGCCTGGCTCTCGCTGCTGATCTTCCCCTTCCTCTACAACTACATGCTCAACATGGGGTTCTTCAACTTCTGCTTCAGCCTGGCGGCGTTCTTCTTCACCATGGGCTACTACCTGCGCCGCCCGGAGGAGATGGGGCTCGCGCGCACCGGCGGGCTCGCCCTGCTCGTGCTCCTGGTCTACTTCTGCCACCCGGTGACCCTCGTCGTCACCGTCGCGGTCCTGCTCACCCTGGCCGGCTGGCGGGCGCTCCTGGACCGCCATCTCGGGCTTCCGCCGTCGGCCCGGCGCTGGCTTCCGGCCCCCGTCCTGGCCTGCCTGCCGGCGCTGCTCCTCATGGCCTCCTTCGTCGGCGCGCGCGCGGACGCCCGTGTCGCCGCCATGACCCTGTGGGCCAAGGCCAAGCACCTGGCGGGGCTCTACTCCCTGGCCTCCATGACGCGTTGGACCATCCCCCTGGCGGCCCTGGTCGCCGTGCTCTTCGGCGTCCTGACCCTGGTCTGCCTGCGCCTCCGCGGGCGCCGCCCCCTCCAGGCCTCGGACGGCCTGCTCGCCGCGGCCGCCGTCCTCCTGGTCACCTACTTCGCGGCCCCGAACGACCTGAGCGGCGGCGGCTTCATCACCCACCGGCTCAACCTGTTCCCCTTCCTCCTGCTGATCCTCTGGTTCGGGACCTTTCCACTCCCGGAGAACTGGAAGAAGGGGCTCCTGACCGCCGCCGCGGTCCTGGCCTTCGCCTTCCTGGCGGCCCTCGCGCCCATCTACGCCACCCTCGACGAAGGATTGGGGCAGATCGCCGCCGCCGGGGATCTCATCGAGCCCGGCCACACCTTCCTGTTCCTCTCCTACGCCCACTGGGGAGAAGATGCGGACGGCCAGCCCCTCTCCTTCCGGACGGAGCCCTTCGTCCACGCCGGGAGCTACATCGCCGCCCGCCGCAGGCTGGTGGACCTCTCTCTCTACGAGGCCAACGAGGACTACTTCCCGATCTACTACCGGCCCGACCGGAACCCGTACCGCCACCTCGCCACCGTGCCCCTGGGGATCGAGACCGTGCCGCCGCGCGTGGATCTCCCCGGCTACAAGAGCGGGCTCTACGGACAGGTGGATTACGTGATGATCTGGGGTCTGCGGGACTCGGCCGGCCAGGACACGGCGGAGATCCTGCGCCAGCTCAAGACCGGCTACGACCTCGTCCGGGCGTCGCCGGACGGGCGGGTGAAGCTGTTCAGGCTGCGGGGGATTCCGGAGCGGGTCGCCCGGCGATGACCGCGTCTACACCAGCCGGTTGACGGCGAACCCCACCATCACCAGCCCGACCACCCCCAGCGCCAGCAAGCCATAGAAATGAAACCTGGCGTTCCTGGCGTCGAACTCGGGTTCCACCAGGCGCTCCCGGAGGGCGGGGCTGACGAGCGCCAGCGCGGCGAGGACGCCCGAGCCGGCGAGGCCCGCGCCCAGCAGCAGGAGCCCCAGGGGATGATTGGGCTCCGGGCTCCGGCTCCCGACCGTGATCACCCCCACCGCGATGAGCGCCCAGAGAGTCCACAGCGTGATGCGGACCGGCAGCTTGAAAGGCTGATAGATTCTTATACGGTTGCGCTCGTCCCTCATGACTCCGAAAGGGTAGCACGATGCCTGGACCCGTCTTGTGGCGCCGGCTGGACCGGCCCGGCCACGAATTCGCCCGCTTGAGCGAGCAGACTTCGACCCGTTGTCTGAGCGGCACCGCCGTGTTCCTCTGGGACGGCCATCCCTGCCGGCTCGAATACCTGGTGATCTGCGACGCGACGTGGCGGACCATGACCGGACGGGTCACCGGCGCCGTGGGCGACTTCGAGATCGACCTCGAGTGCGCCCAGGACCGCGAAGGCCACTGGCGGCTCGACGGCCGGGAGCAGACCCAGGTGGCCGGCTGCATCGACCTCGACCTCAACTTCAGCCCCTCGACCAACCTGCTGCCCATCCGCCGCCTGAACCTGGAGGTAGGGGAGGAGGCCCTGGTACGCGCCGCCTGGCTGCGCTTCCCGAGCTTCCGCCTGGAGCCGCTCGAACAGATCTACCGGCGGACTTCGGAATCGGTCTACCGTTACGAGAGCGCCGGCGGCAGCTTCGTGGCCGATCTGGAGGTGGATTCGCAAGGTTTTGTCACCCGCTACGCGGACATCTGGGAGAGGGAATGACATCCGTCAACATCTTCGACCTGGAAGCGATCGCCCGCGAGAAGCTCACGCGGGAGGCTTACGACTACTACGCCAGCGGCGCCATGGACGAAGTCTCGCTGCGCGAGAACCGCGCCGCCTACGACCGCATCTCCCTGGCCTACCGGGTGCTGGTGGACGTCTCCCGCCGCGACATGGCCACCACGGTGCTCGGCCAGCCCGTGGCGATGCCCCTGCTCGTGGCCCCGACCGCTTTTCATCGTCTCGCCACGCCCGAGGGGGAACTGGCGACCGCGCGGGCCGCCGGAGCGGCGGGCACGATCATGATCCTCTCGACGCTCTCCAACACGCCGGTCGAGGAGGTGGTGGCCGCGGCCTCCGGACCGATCTGGTTCCAGCTCTACGTCTACCGCGACCGCGCCGTCACCGAGGGGCTGGTGCGGCGGGCCGAGGCCGCGGGCTGCCGGGCGCTCGTGCTCACCGTGGACGCTCCTCTGTTCGGACGGCGGGAGCGCGACGTCCGCAACCGTTTCCGTCTGCCGCCGGGCTGCACGGTGGCCAACCTCCTGCCGCAGGGCTACGGCGATTTTCCGCCCGCTCCCGCCGATTCCGGCCTCGCGGCCTACGTTTCGAGTTTCCTGGACCCGTCGGTCTCCTGGAAAGACGTGGACTGGCTGCGATCGATCACTCACCTGCCGCTCCTGGTGAAAGGAATCGTGCGGACGGACGACGCCCTTCGCGCCGCCGAGGTGGGAGCGGCCGGCGTGATCGTTTCGAACCATGGCGGACGTCAGCTCGACACCGCGCCGGCCACCATCGACGTCCTGCCGGAGATCGCGGACACCCTCGCCTCCCGCGGCCACCGCACCGAGGTGCTGGTGGACGGCGGCGTGCGGCGGGGCACGGACATCCTGAAAGCGCTCGCCCTGGGCGCCCGCGCCGCGCTGGTGGGCCGGCCGGTCCTCTGGGGGCTCGCATGCGACGGTGAAGCCGGCGCGGCGCACGCCCTGCGCCTCCTGCGCGACGAGCTCGACCTGGCCATGGCGCTGGCCGGGGCTCCCACACTGGCGGACATCACCCGCGATCTGGTGAAGAGGGCAACATGAGACATTGATCCCTGGCCGGGACTTTTTTCCGCCTTCCCAAGTCTCGAACGCCGGAGTATACTTTGAACATGGAAGCTCATGATCCCATCCTCTATGACCGGGAAGCCACCAGAAACTCTACGAAGCTGGATGTCAACAGCGACCTCCTGAGGAAGGCCCGGGAGCTCGGCGTAGACCTTGCCGCCACTCTGGAGGCGGCTCTGGCCCTGGAGATCCATAGAAGGCAACGCGAGGCTTGGCTGGAGGAGAATCGGGAAGCGATCAAGGCTTACAACGAGCTCGTCGCGCGGAATGGCGTGTTCAGCACCGGCTTGCGGGGCTTTTGATGCCCCAGTTCACGGTCTTCCGGAACAGGAACCCGCAGAGTCTTTCCGCTGTACCGTTTCTGCTCGACATCCAGAATGAGCTGCTCAGCGACTTGGAGACCCGGGTCGTGGTTCCCCTCAGCCCGGTCTCGGCCGTCAAGGGTAAGACTCTGGGGCCGCTGATGCCCGTTTTCGAAATCGAGGGGGAACGCTTCGTCATGCTGACGCCCCAACTGGCAGGAATCCCAAGGAGCGAATTGGGCGCCCCGGTCACCCGGATCGAGCACCACCGCTTCGAAATCATCGCCGCGATTGATTTCCTCCTGACTGGTATCTGATCCTAGACTGAGAAGATTTCGTTGCATGAAGCTCTTCGAAGGCCTCCAGCGGCGACGGGTCGAGAAGCTCTCCCAGAAAGGGTACGAGCTGATCGACGCCGAGGAATTCGATCGGGCTCTGGAGGTCGCGGAAGAGCTCGAACGGTTACGCTATTCCGCCGCCTTCGAGATCGCGGCCCTGGCCCACGCGGGCAAAGGAGATCTCGCCGCGGCGGTCCGGGCTCTGGAGAGGGGAGTGGAGAAGGCCCCTGACGTCTGGCTCAATTGGCAACTGCTCGGAAATTACCGTTCCGATCTCGGAATGATCGCGGAAGCCGCCGAGGCGTACGAGCGCGCTCTGGAATGCCCCGACGTCTCGCGGTCTTCCATCCGGCTCAATCAGGCCATCCTCGCCAACCGGACCGGCGATCACGCCGCGGCGCTTCACCTGGCCGGCGAGGTGGACGATCCGGAAACGGCGGTCTGGGCCGCCGCCTTGCGAGTCGACTCTTTGACCGCGCTGGGGAGGAGAGAGGAAGCGGAGCGCCTCGGCCTTCAGATCCTGAGCGAAGCGGGCGAGGAGGCGGACGCCGATCCGCTGTGCAACGTCGCCCTCAACATCGCCCGTATACGCCTGGATCGCGGCGAGCCCCGTCCGGACGTCCGCGTCTTCGCCGTCCAGCAACTGGAGCGAAACCCCGGCCACAACGATCTCCTCGCGCTCATCCGCGACATCGACGGCCTCTACTCCGAAACCGCTCAGCATTACCGCCTGCTGATTCGTGGGCAGATTCCGGAAGATCATCCGATGGCCGGCGAAGCCAAAGGTTTTTATTCCAACTGGCAGGTCCTCGCCGACAGCCCGGAAGAGGCTCTTGAATTCATCCGTGCGATCGACCGCCCCGCCGCTCCTCTGAGCCTGGAGCAATGGGAGGCCGCGGAACCGAGGCCGCAAGATCCGAAGGGCGTCTACTGGCGAAGCGGGCGGGTGTACTATCAGGAAGAGGACTGAAGATGATCAGCCCTGCGGAGACAGCCGAATCAATCCGGGCGTTCTTTTTATTCTATGGGTGCTGCGCCGTTGCGTTGCGCTCGGTCCGTGTCACAGAGCTCCAAGGCAGTCCCTGGCACTTCCTTGCACTGCTGGGTTTGATCCTGGCCATCGCCTGCGTCTGTGTGGGGGTGTTGTTGCGTACTTTTCTGGATCGTTATGTGGGGATGATCAAAGCCTTACTGGTTGCCAATCTTGCCTATGTTTGTGTGGCTACCCTGGTCGAGTTACATTCGAGTCAAGCATCGGTTCTCTCGGATGACATCCTGGCCCCGATCATGGCAGGCTTCCTGACGCGATATCTCCTGCAGAACGTCGACCGGTTGTCAGCAGAGGGCACGACGTCGGGGGTGAGATGATTCCTTTCCCGCTGGAAGCATGAGCCTGCCTGTAAGTTCCTGAGCTTGCGTGACGGTTTCGCGCCCTGGATCTCGCATACCCTCTAGAAGTCTCCCTGTAGATCGCTGAGCAGACTCTTGCGTCCCGGGGCATCCCGCCCTTGGACTGTCCGCGAGGAGGGTGTCATGCTGTGTAGAACCGTGCTGACCGGATTGGCCGTCCTGCGATGGGCCTGAGCACAGGATGAAGGTGTGCTAGATTGCACGTGGCTGACGGAACGTCGGAGGAGCCGTGAAAAAGCAACCGAAACGCCTGACCCTTCACCGCGAAACGCTGCGTCATCTGGAGCCTTCCAGCCTTGTGGGAGTGGCTGGAAAATCCGCCTTGCAGACGCCCGACGAGTCCGAGGACAGTTGCAGCCTCTGCGGGCCGCCGACGGTCTACAACTGCACGTCGGGATAGGGGGGATCAGGGCCGATGAGTGATCCGGAGGGCGTCCGCTGGCCTGAGCGTTTCGCGCCGGAGAACTGTCCCGTCCACGTGCGGAACGAGCTGGTGATGTCCGCTCCCGCGGAACGGATCTGGGCCTGGCTGATCCGCGCGCAGCTCTGGCCGACGTGGTACGAGAATTCCGCGAACGTTCAGTTCCTGGAAGGACCTCCTCCGGACCTCGCCCTGGGCACTCGCTTCCGGTGGCGGACGTTCAGCGTGACGGTCGAGTCCACGGTCGTGGAATTCATCCCCATGGAACGCATCGCCTGGGACGCGCGGACTCTCGGGATGGAGGCCTACCACGCCTGGGTGCTGCGCGAGACGCCGGAAGGCTGCCATGTCGTGACCGAGGAGACACAGAGCGGCTCGCTCGCGAGGCTCGGGGACCTCGTACTGCCGAACCGGATGTCCAAGTACCATCAGATCTGGCTGGAACGGCTGGAGAGCCAGGCGCGCGCCGGCTTTCCTCCTCCCGTCAATGTGGCGCCGTGATGGCTTCGGGTGTAGCATTTCTCCAGCAACCCAATACCAGGGCTGTCGGAACCCAAGGAGGTCCTTATGGCGTGGTCTCGCTTGCGATCTTCGGTTCTCGCTTCGCTCCTGATGCTTCTCGTGCTTGGGAATCAACCCGCGTACGGCTACGACGGATGCTCGGCCTTGCCCGAGAATTTCCCAGGACGCGAGGCCCTGCAGGTATCCTTGGATGTTCTGTTGGCAGGTACCTGCGCGCGCCACGACGCGTGCTACCGGGAATGCACCGGGGTTCCTTATTCCATCGCGCACAAGAACACGTGTGATCTGCTGTTCTTCCTGGAGCTCGAAGCGTGGTGTGGAGCCGTTTCCACTGCGCAGGAGCTCGCCAACATCGGCCTCTCGGCCGAGGATTTCCTTCCGCCCTGTGTAGCGGCGATGATTGGTGCCTATGTCGGAGTCCAGACGCTTGGGCTGAGCGCGTATCTCGAAGATCAAGTCGCCTGCGATCCTTGCCTCAACGGGCAGCGCTGGTTTGAGTGTTACCTGCAAGGCGGGAACTTCGACCAATTCTCGTGTACCTGCAGCATTGATCTCTGCGGAGACAAGACGAGTCTAGACTGCCCATTGGGAAGCGGAGCCTCGGAGCAATTTCCCTGCATGTGTGGCGTTCTCGCCAGCCCTGTCATTCTGGACCTGGGTGGGAATGGATTCCATCTTGCGGGATTCGAGAACGGCGTCTCGTTCGACATCAATGGCGACCATGTGAAGGAGCGGATCGGTTGGACCCGGCCTGACGCCGACGACGCCTTCCTGGTGCTAGACCGCAACCGGAACGGAAAGGTCGACGATGGCCTGGAGCTGTTTGGCAACGTCGCGAGCCAGCCCGCCTCCAAGTCCCCCAACGGTTTCCGAGCCTTGGAGATGTTCGACCGGCCGACGATGGGGGGCAATGGCGACGGCAAGCTGACGGCGGCGGATCTCGTTTTCCCCGCGTTGCGGCTCTGGCGCGACGCCGATCAGGACGGCGTTTCAGCGCCGGGCGAGCTGTCGTCCCTGGCCGCTTGGGGGATCGTTGAGATCGACCTCGGCTACAAGGAATCCCGGCGGCGGGACGCGGAAGGCAATGAGTTCCGCTACCGGGCGCACGTGACATTCGCCGACGGTACAAAGAAGTTCGCGTATGACGTCTTCTTTACCCGCCAGACTCCCTAGCGACGAAGACGTCCTCCAGAGCGCCGCCGCTCTTCGCGAGCGGCGGCGGAGAGGTGGGCTGGCGCCCGCAACTTCCCGAACGGACCTCGCGTGCGGATGACGAAGACCGTCCCCGCCGGAGGACGACTCCGGGATCTTCCCCCCTGGAGAAACCTTCGGCATCGTCCTTGCGAAACGCGGGAACCGACGCGAGGCGGTCCTGGCGGCCGGCGCGGTTGACAAGCACGGCGACTTCTCGGACTACCTGGAGGTCCCTCTCCAGATCACCTTGCCGCAGGCGCCGCGCGCGGGCGATGTCTCCCGCTACAGCGCCAGCCTCAAGCTGCGGCGCATCGACCAGCGGCTCGTGTTCACGGTCCGCGATCCGCGGGCCGGGACGGTGCTCTGGGGGGAGGCGGAGGTGAAACCGTAGACGGTGTGACGAGTTTCCTCCGTAGAACACGCATTAAGAGTCAGGGTGCGTGTGTCAGACCGCCAGGACGGCGAACGGAGGAAGCATGGGCCGGTTCGTGATCGCGACATATCGGGTGAAGAAAGACAAGGAGCGGGATCTCCTGGCGGTCCTGCGGGACCGCTACGTGATCCTGCGGCGGGAGGGGTTCCTGACCGACCGTCCCGCGTGCGTCCTGCGCGGTCAGGACGGCATCTACCTGGAAATCCTGGAGTGGGTGTCCGCGGAGGCGATCGCCGCGGCGGATCAGAACGAGATCGTCGGGGCGCTCTGGGCGAGCCTCGAGCGGGTCGCCGAGTACCGGCGGCTGGCCCATCTGCCGGAGAGCCATGAGCTTTTCGCGGAGCTCGAGAGCGTGGATCTGGAACAACCCGCCGATAACGTGATCGAAAGAGCGAGCCCGGCTCTTTGGAAGCCGGACTCGCGCCGATAGTGAAGGACTAGATGGCCTCGGTGCCGGCCGGACGGCAACCCTTGGCGCAGTCGGCGTCCGCGAAGCACTGGTTGGAGTAGGTCTGGCCATTGTTGCAGGTGACGGGCGCGAAGATCAGCGGACAGATCGCGTTCGGATCGGGAACGCACCGGTCGGCGTACGAAACGCTGCCTGTCGCGGCGGTGAGGGCAAGGCCGAGAAGGAACGTGCGGATCAGCTTGTTGTTCTTCATGGTTGAGCTCCTTTCTGATCTCAGACCGACTGCTTCAACCGGCTACATCTCCGGCCGGAGCGACGGTCCGCAGCCACTCTATCGAGTTGAACAGAAATATGCAATTCCCTCTATGGGCAACCATGTAGAAGGCGGGCTTGGAAAGGGAAGAAAAAAAAGAATTGTCCGGAAAAGCGGGTCCGGCTTCAGCAGCCGGACCCGCCGACGGCGCGGGATGGATTTCAGGCGGGGCGGCAGCCTCTGGCGCAGGCGGCCGCCGCGAAGCACGCGTTGGAGAAGAAGCCGCCTTTCGCGCAGTCGACCGGATCAAAGATCGCCGGACAGACCACATTGGGATCGGGAACGCACCTGTCGGCGTAGGAGACGCTCCCCATTGTGCTGGTCACCACGAGACCCAGAAGGAACACACGGATCATCTTGGTCATTACCGCACTCCTTTTCAGGACCGACTGCTGCGCCGATTCCATCTGCGGCGCGCGACGGTCCGTTCCTACTGTACAGCAAGAACGCGAACCCGCGGGGCCAAGGCCTTTCCCACGGCTTCATGGCCGGCGGCGTTCCAGTGGCCGTCGCGGGGAAAGCGTAGCGAGCTCCAGTCGGCGTTGGGGAGGATTTCGTCGGCGGCGGCGTAGGGGACGCCGAGCCCCTGAAATTTTCCTTGCAGGACGAGGCGATCACGTTGGAAGTCGGCGCCCCGGTCGTCGATGAAGACCACCAGGAAGCGGGCTCCGAAGCTGTTCGCGAGGCGCCGGGCTTCGAGGACGTGGTCGATCGTGGGCTCGTAATCCGCGAGCACCGGCCGCTGCTCGTCCGGTTTTTCACGGAGAGAACGCGCGGCGTTGGCCAGTGCGGGAAGCGCCAGGCGCGCCAGGGCGGAGTGACTCTTGATCCAGGCGGTGGCGGAGCCGATCCCGGGCAGGCGCGTCTCTTTCAGGTAAAGGTTGCCATCGAGGAGAACGAGGCGGTCGGCGTAGCCCGGAGCCACGATGTATCCCTCTTTGTAGAGGAAGGGGGAGGCGCAGCGCTGGCGGTCCCAGAGCGGCGAGAGGGTCATGACGACAGCGGCGGGCCGGATCTCGGGGAGGAAGCGGCGCAGGCGGCCGATCATCTGCCCGCTGCTGTAGCCGGGGACGCCGCCGTTGTACACGCGCACGCCGGTCTCCCGCTCCAGGACGGCCGCGAAGGCGCGGTCCGCGGGAACTCCTTCTCCGAAAGTCATGGAATCGCCGACGGCGAGGACGCTGGGGCTCGGCGGCGCGGTATGGGGATGGTCGCGCCGGCCGTGGGCGTCGATGACGGCGGGGACGTCGAACTCGTTGCCGGGCGCGATCTCCCGCCCCCGGAAGCCGGGGCGGAGGGTGTAGGCGCTGAGCGGGTCCGGCTGGAAGAGGAAGCGCGGATGGTTGCCGCCGGCGAACCAGGCCGAGCCGCGGCCGGCCTCGGCGATCCCCAGGAGGCGCAGGGCGGCCTCGGCGAGAAGGAGGGTGAAGAGGAGCGAGGCGGCGGAGAGGGCGAGCTTCTTCTTCATGCCGTTCCCTTTCCGGGGGTGGTGAGGGCCCGGCCGGGAGGCCGCAACTGCAACGAAACCCCCGTCCCCTCCGGGATCTCGATCCGGAACTGATACAGATACATCAACTCCGGTCCCCACCACATCCGGTGCACCGCCCGCGGGCCGTCCAGACGGAGGATCCGCAGAGAGCGGCCTCCGGGACGGGGGATCTCCTTCAGCGTCTCCGCGCCGGAGATCCCGAGGCTCGCCGGGAGGGGCGGGCGGAGCAGGAGGCGGATCTCCCGCAGGGGCTGTTCGCTTCCCAGGAGAATTTGACCCTCGCCCGTCAGCCGGATCCAGGCGCCGCCCGCCTCGGGGCGGACGCTGGGGGTCAGCGGCTTGATCCAGAAGTCCTGGTGCATGAAGTCCTCGCCGCCGCCGGGCTTGAGATGCGACTGGGTGGTCTCGTAGGGGAGCCAGTCCCGGGCGGCCGCGGAGACGTAGCGGTAGCCGAGGTCCTCGTCGAGCATGTAGGCGGCGGGCTGCTTCCAGAGCGGCCAGAGGAACGGCGCGGCCAGCAGGGCGCACGCCACCGCCCAGGAGGCGCGGGCCGGCCGCCCGGCGGCGAACCACAACGCCGGGTAGAGGGGGAGGAAGTAGCGGTTCGCGATGGCGCCGCCGCCGCCGTAGAAGTTGAACGGCCGGGTCAGCAGGAAGCAGGCGCAGGCGGCCAGGACGGCGACGATCAGCCATCCCCGGCCCTCTCCCCTGCGGAAGGCCAGGAGGCCCAGGAGGAGAGGCAGATAGTAAGGGAGCACGCCGACATGCCGTCCTGACAGGAAATACAGTGCATTCCAGGCGGTCAGTCGGAGATCGAAGACGTCCGCCGGCCTCCAGACGCGGCTGCCCCGGAGGGCGATCTGGTCCTTCCAGGCCGAGGCGGGAAAATCCACCTCGGGGAAGCCGGTCGCGGAATCGAAGCTCTGGCGCTCGCCGCCGTAGACCGTCCAGGCGTCCCCCTCCGCGAGGTTGGCGAAGACCGGGATCACGGTCACCAGGATGAAGATCCCGATGAGGATCGGAAAGCCGAGCTTGCGCTGCTCCTTGGGGATCGTCAGGACGACCGGGAGAAGCAGGGCGAGGTAGAACGGCCGGGAGGCGGCCACCAGGAAGATGAACAAGGCCGCCGCGCCCCAGCGAAGACCGGCCTTCACGCGGCTCTCCTCCGGCGACGCGCCGTAGGCGAGGGCCAGCGAGATCGCCGTCAGGCTCATCATGAAGAGGTCGGCGTGGACCCAGAAGACGTAGGCGAAAACCACGGAGGCGAAGATCCAGACGGCGACCCAGAGGGGGGCGGCCGGGCCGATGCGCCGCTCCAGGGTCCGCGCGGACAGCGCCGCCGCCAGGGCGAGGAGGAGGGCGTTGGCAATGATGGCGCCGCGCAGGGGCGACAGGCGCAGGAACGGGGCGACGAAGGCGGCGTAGGAGGCCGGCTTGCTGTAGGTGAGCGTGCGGCCGCCGTCGCCGCTCTGGAGGATCAGCCCCTCGGGCCGGACGCCCCATTGCTCGACGAAGCGGTCGAAGTCCCGCCGCGAATAGCGGAGGTCGAAATCCCAGGCGAGGCTCTGCGCCTGCATGAGATAGGTGGCCTCGTCGCCGACCAGCCCCGGCCAGCTCCGCCGGTCGAAGGTGAGAGTCCCGACCAGCGTGGCGGCCAGGAGCAGGCACAGGGCGGCCCAGCTCCCGATTCGCAGCATGGCGGGGGATTATACGGATGGGGGGCGCAAGGCATCGTGGTGTTTGGGGCGACCTACCCTGCGAGACCTCACCCTCGGTCCCTCTCCCATCTCCCTGCCGCCCGCCCCCGGGAGAGGGAGGGCTCTGCGATCGAGGTCTTTCTGAGCTTGGCAAGCTCGTTGACTCATCGTTCCCCCTCTCCCGGTTGGGGGGGAGGGTGCTGGGAGAGGGGGCCAGGGGGTGAGGTCTCGAAGGGGGCACCCCGCCCGGTCCCTCTCCCATCTCCCTGCCGCCCGCCCCCGGGAGAGGGAGGGCTCTGCGATCGAGGTCTTTCTGAGCTTGGCAAGATCGTTGACTCATCGTTCCCCCTCTCCCGGTCGGGCGGGAGGGCGCTGGGAGAGGGGGCCAGGGGGTGAGGTCTCGAAGGGCACCCCGCTCCGGAGGGCACGAAGCCCTGGGGACTCCGCCTGCTACAATACCGCCCCGATGAGCACCCGCCCGTTCCCCGTCCCCCCCGCCATGCCTCCGCCCGTGGCCGCGACCGAGCCGCAGGAGCTCGACGTGACCGTGCTCGTCCCGGTCAAGGACGAGGCGGAGACGGTGGCCGAGCTGTGTGCCCGGGTGGCGGCGGTGCTGGAGCGGCTGGGGAAGAGCTTCGAGATCATCTTCATCGACGACGGCTCGCGCGACGGCACGCCGGCCCGGGTGCGCGAGGTCCACGCCCGCGACCCGCGGGTCAAGCTGGTGCGGCTGCGGCGGAACTTCGGCAAGGCGGCGGCCCTGTGCGCCGGCTTCGATCACTCCAACGGGCGCGTCATCGTCACCATGGACGGCGACCTCCAGGACGATCCGGACGAGATCCCCCGCTTCCTCGCGACCCTGGAGGAAAAGGAGCTGGATCTGGTCTCCGGCTGGAAAAGGCGGCGGCACGACCCGGTGAGCAAGACCGTTCCCTCGCGCCTCTTCAACTGGGTCACCCGCGTGCTGGCCCAGGTGGACCTGCACGACTTCAACTGCGGCTTCAAGGCCTACCGCCGCGAGGTGCTGGCCGAGATCGCGGTCTACGGCGAGCTGCACCGCTACATCCCGGTGCTCGCCAGCCGGCGGGGCTTCGCCGTGGGCGAGATCGAGGTGACCCATCACCCGCGCCGGCACGGGGTCAGCAAGTACGGCTGGGACCGCTTCTACAAGGGGCTGCTGGACCTGATCACGGTCCTCTTCATCACCCGTTACACGCGGCGGCCCCTGCACCTGTTCGGCGCCATCGGGCTGACTTTCCTGGCCGGCGGCGTCGGGATCAACTCCTATCTGGCCGTCCTCTGGTTCGGGGGCGAGGACCTCTCCGACCGCCCCCTGCTGCAGCTCGGCATCCTGCTCATGGTGCTGGGCATCCAGGTGCTGACCACCGGCCTGATCGGCGAGATGATCACCTTCAAGAACTTCCGCCGCCGCGACAGCTATTCGATCAAGGAATGGCTGGAGTGAGGGGCGGCTCCCGCCTCGACATCCTCTTCCTCACCCAGACCTATCCCCGCTTCGAGGGGGACACGGCCGGCCCGTTCATCCGCGACCTGGCCCGCGGGCTGGTGCGCGGCGGGGACCGGGTGACGGTGCTCGCCCCGCACGCGGAGGGGCTGGCGGAGTCCTGGGACGACGGCGGAGTCGAGGTGGTCACCTTCCGCTACGCCCCGGAGCGCCACGAGGTGCTGGGCTACGGCCGTAGCCTGGAGGCGGACGAGCGGGTTAGGGCTAAGGCGGCGCTGACCGCTCCCCTCTACGCCCTGGCGGCCCGGCAGGCGGTGCGCCGGCAGCTCCGCCGGCGGCGGTTCGACCTCGTCCACGCCCACTGGATCGTGCCCAACGGGGTCGCCGCGGCGGCGGTCGGCGGGCGCGTCCCCCTGGCGGTGGGGCTGCACGGCAGCGACGTGTTCCTGGCCGAGAAGCCCGGGGTGCGGCACGCCGCCCGCTGGGCGCTGGGCCGCACGCGGCTGCTGACGGGCTGCTCGCCGGAGCTGGTGGACCGGGTCCGGGCGCTCGGGTTTCCGGCCGAGAGGTCGCGGGTGATCCCCTACGGGGTGGATGTGACCGCCTTCTCCCCGGCGCCGGCGCGGCGGGAGGTCTGGCGGGGGCGCCTGGGGGTGCCGCCGGAGGCTCCGCTGCTGCTGGGGGTGGGGCGGATGGCCACCAAGAAAGGCTTCCAGGTGCTGATCGAGATCCTGCCGGCGCTCATGGCAGAGATCCCGGAGCTGCGGGTGGTCCTGGCGGGCGGCGGCGACCTCCTGGACGGCTTCCAGGAGGCGGCGCGGCCCTGGGGGCACCGGGTCTTCTTCCCGGGATCGGTGCTGCGGGACACCCTGCCGGACCTCTTCCGGGCGGCGGACGTCTTCACCCTGCCGGCGGTCCACGACGGCAAAGGGAACGTGGACGGTCTGCCCAACGTCATCCTGGAGGCGATGGCGAGCGGCCTGCCGGTGGTGGCGTCGGGGATTTCGGGCATCCCCCTGGCCGTGGAGGACGGGCGCACGGGGCTGCTGGTCCCCGAGGGGGATCCGGCGGCCCTGCTGACGGCCCTGCGGCGGCTGCTGACCGATCCCGGCGAGGCGCGGGAGATGGGGGAGCGGGGGCGCCGCAAGGCGGAAGCGGAGCTGACCTGGGATGCGGTGGCGGCCCGCTACCGGGAGGGGTACGAGGCGGTCCTGCCTCCCTTGCCCGTGCCGGTTTGATCCCCTATACTTCAGGCACTTCTTCAGCCTTTCCGGCTGCTGAGAACTTTTCTTTTCACGTTCCCGATGAGCGCAAAGAAACCTCGTTCCGGCATGACCAAGGCGGACCTCATCGATGTGGTCTATGATCGTCATGGCGGTCTGACCAAGGACGAGGCGGCCGAGATCGTCGACGTGATCTTCAAGACGGTGAAGGTCTCCCTGGCAGATGGCAGGACGGTGCGCATCAAGAACTTTGGAACCTTCGAAATCACCAGCCGCCCCGGGCGGATGGGGGTCAACCCCGTCAACGGCGAGAAGATGTTCATCCGCCCGCACAAGGGGTTGAGCTTCAAGCCGGCCCGGCGGCTCCGCGACGTCATGGTCAAGAGCAAAGAGTAACCCCGGATGATGTCGAAGGCCCGGGTCCAGAAGCGGCTCTACCACAAGATCGGCGAAGCCTGTAAAGCGCTGGGCATCCAGCCCTACGTGCTGCGGTATTGGGAGACCGAGTTCCCGGCATTGGCGCCGAGCAAGAGCCGGTCCGGCCAGCGCGTCTACAGCGAGAAGGAGATGGAGATCATCCGGCGGATCAAGGAGCTCCTCTACGAAGAGGGCTACACGATCGCCGGAGCGAAGAAGAAGCTGGAGGCGGAGCTGGCGGCCGGAGGGGTGGGGGAGGCCGTGGCCGTCGAGGACGACGCGCAGGAGCCGGCGGAGGCGCCGCCGCCCGCGAAGAAGGCGTCTCGCAAGGCCGCCCCGCCCCCGCCCGAACCCCAGGCCGCTATGGTTTCAGAAGAGCGGTCCTCGCTTGACACGGAAGGCTCTGAACGGGTACAACGTCTCCTCTCGGGGATCGACGAGGCCCTAGGAGAAGCACGCGAGCTGCTCGCGCTTCTGGGGTCGAAGCAACCCTGAAAAGCAGTTCCGGTCGGGACGTGGCGCAGTCTGGTAGCGTACCTGAATGGGGTTCAGGGGGTCCCGGGTTCAAATCCCGGCGTCCCGACCAATCTTCCCTCCTGGCAGCATCCTTCTTCCTTCAGTTGTCCCGAGCACTCTTGCCCGCCGCTACGGTGACGTAGGGATGGCGTCTCGCCGTACGACGCCTTGAATTTGCCCTGCGTCCCTTCGATCTCCTCCCTGCCCGGCGCGTTCTGGACGAGCACCGACACTATAGGTGAGGGAAGCAGGGTAAGGCCTCATGAAGCCGCCTGAGTCATTCAATTCGTAATTCACTCTAGCCGCATTGTCGGAGCTGTTGTCGGCGGATCTATCCTAGTGAGCAGCCGGGCAGGGAAAGCGGAGAAAGCAACCTCCAACTGGGTCGAGCTTTTGCGAGCCAGAGCCGCGGAGCGGCCGGAGGATCGTGCCTATACCTTCCTGGCCGAAGGGGAAGAGGAGGCCGGGAGCCTCACCTACTCCGAGCTGGACTCGCGGGCCCGGGCCGTGGGGGCCTGCCTGCAGCAGCTCGGGCTGGCGGGGGAGCGGGCCCTTCTCCTGTATCCGCCGGGGCTCGACTTCGTGGCGGCTTTCCTCGGCTGCCTCTACGCCGGGGTGGTGGCCGTGCCCGCCTATCCCCCCCGCTCGGCGCGCACGCTGCCCCGTCTGGCCGCCATCGCGCGGGACGCCCGTCCCGCGGCCGCCCTGACGACGTCGGACCTGCTGGAGACCTCGCGGCCGCTGGGGAACCGGATGCCCGAGCTCGCCGCCGTGCGCTGGCTGGCCACCGACGGCCTGGACGCGCCGGGGCTGGCGGGCGAATGGCGGGAGCCGGCGGTCCACGGCGACACCCTGGCCTTCCTCCAGTACACCTCCGGCTCGACGGCCCTGCCCAAGGGCGTCATGATCAGCCACCGGAACCTCCTCCACAACGAGGAGATGATCCGGGCCGCGTTCCGGCAGTCGGAAAGCTCGGTGATCGTGGGCTGGCTGCCGCTCTACCACGACATGGGGCTGATCGGAAACGTCCTGCAGCCCCTGTATCTGGGGGCGCCGTGCGTGCTGATGTCGCCGGTGGCTTTCCTGCAGCGGCCCCTGCGCTGGCTGCGGGCGATCTCGCGCTACCGGGCCACGACCAGCGGCGGCCCGAACTTCGCCTACGACCTCTGCGTGAAGCGGATCTCCCCCGCGGAGCGCCAGGAGCTGGACCTCTCCTGCTGGGATCTGGCCTTCAACGGCGCCGAGCCGGTGCGGCCGGACACCCTCGCTCGTTTCGCCGAGGCCTTCGGGCCGTCCGGTTTCCGCTCCGAGGCCTTCTATCCCTGCTACGGCCTGGCCGAGGCCACGCTGTTCGTCGCGGGCGGCGCCGCGGGGGAGCCGGCGGCGGTGAACGGGTTCCGGGGAGAGGATCTGGAGCGTGGCCGCGTGGCGCCCGCGTCGTCTCCGGCGGCGGGGAGCCGCCGGCTGGTGGGCTGCGGCCGGGCCTGGGACGGTCAGACGATCGCCATCGTGAATCCCGAGACCGGGCTGCGGTGCCAGGCGGACGAGGTCGGAGAGATCTGGGTGGCGGGCTCCAGCGTGGCCGCGGGCTACTGGGACAACCCCGAGGAGTCGGCGCGGACCTTCCAGGCGCGTATCGCGGGAGAAGACGGCGAGGCCTTCCTGCGCACCGGAGACCTGGGATTCGTCAGCGGCGGCGAGCTGTACATCACCGGCCGGCTGAAGGACCTCATCATCCTGCGCGGGCGCAACCTCTATCCCCAGGACCTGGAGCTGACCGCGGAGCGGAGCCATCCGGCCCTGCGCCAGGGGTGCGGCGCGGCCTTCTCCGTGGACGCCGGGGGCGAGGAACGCCTGGTCCTGGTCTACGAGCTGGAGCGCCGCCGGGAGGGCGAGCACGAGGCGGCCGCCGAAGCCATCCGGCGGGCGGTGGCGGAGGAGCACGAGGCGCAGGTCCACGAGGTGGTCCTGGCGCGGATGGGATCGGTGCCCAAGACCTCCAGCGGCAAGATCCAGCGCCACGCCTGCCGCGCGGCCTATCTCGCCGGGGACCTGGAGGTGGTGGGGCGCAGCGCGCTCTCCCTGGAAGAGGAAGCCGAGGCGCCGGCCACGCTCGATCGCTCGCTGCTGGCCTCCCTCGGCCCGGCCGGGCGCCGGGCGGCTCTGGAGTCCTGGCTCGCCGCCGAGGCCGGCAGGGCCCTGGGACTCCCGGCCGCGCGCATCGATCCGTCCCGGCCCTTGACCGCCCTGGGTCTCGATTCGCTGGGAGCGGTGGAGATCAAGAGCCGCGCCGAGGAGACCCTGGGTGTGGAGGTCTCCCTGGGCGCCCTGCTGGAGGGCGTCTCTCTGGCCGGGCTGGCGGCCGATGTGCTGGAGCGGCTGGCCGAAGCCCCCGAGCAGGCGCCGGCGGCGGAGCTGGTCCCGCTCGGAGAGGAGACCGGTGAGCTCCCGCTCTCCGTGGGGCAGCGGGGCCTGTGGTATCTCCACCGGCTGGCTCCCGAGAGTCTCGCCTATCACCTGGCCGGAGCGGGGAGGGTGCGGGGTCCTCTCGACACGGAGGCGCTGGTCCGGGCCTTCCACGCCCTGGTGGAGCGGCATCCGTCCCTGCGCACCACGTTCGGCGAGACCGCGGGCGGTCCCGTCCAGCGCGTCCACGCGGCGCTCCCGCCCGAGGTCCTGATCCTCGATCTCGCCGAAGGAGAGGATCTGGAGGCGCGCCTCGCCGCCGAGGTCTGGCGGCCGTTCGATCTCGAGCGCGGCCCTCTGGTCCGCCTGGGCGCGCTGCGCCGCGGCCCGGCCGAGACCGTCCTCTTCCTGGCGATCCACCACATCGTCTCCGACTTCTGGTCGCTGGCCGTGATGGCGCGCGACCTGGGCGCCCTCTACGCGCGGGAGACCGGCCGGCCGGCGGCGGCGCCGCCCTCCCTGGCGCTGCGCTACACCGACTGGTCGCGCTGGCGGGAGGAGCGCCTGGCCGGCCCCGAGGGGGAGCGGCTGTGGGAGGGCTGGCGGGAGGTCCTGGCGGGCGATCCGCCGCGCCTGGAGCTGCCGACAGATCGCCCATGGCCGGCGGCGCAGACCTGGGAAGGGGACGCCCGCAACTTCCGCCTGGACGGCGCCGTCACCGGCGACCTCCAGGCCCTGGCCCGCCGCCGCGGCGCCACTCTCTTCATGGGGCTGCTGGCGGCCTTCGAGGCGCTGCTGGCCCGCTACACCGGGCAAGGTGAGATCCTGCTGGGCTCGCCCACGGCCGGCCGCTCCTCCGGAGTGGCGGACCTGGTGGGCTACTTCGTCAATCCGGTGGCCGTGCGCACCCGCCTGGCGGACGACCCGTCGTTCCTCGACGTGCTCGGCGAGACGCGGCGGGCGGTAGTGGCGGCTTTCGAGCGCCAGGACTATCCCTTCGCCCTCCTCACGGAGCGGCTGCAGCTCCGGCGGGACGCGGCCCGGCCGCCGCTGTTCGACGTCGTCTTCGCCTTCGAGAAGGCGCGCGGCGCGGAGGCCGACCTGGGCGGCTTCGCCCTGGGAGAGGGGGGCGCGCGGCTGCGCCTGGGCGGGCTGGAGCTGGAGTCGCTCCCCCTGGCGCCGGCGGGAGCGCCGTTCGCGCTCTCCCTGGTCCTCGCCGAGACGGCGGGCGGGATCGGCGCCGCGCTGCGCTTCAACTCCGGCCTGTTCGACGCCGCCACCATGGACCGCCTGGCCGGCCATTACCAGACCCTGCTGGCGGGGGGCGTCACCGATCCCGGCCGCCGGCTCTCCGAAATGCCGCTGCTCACCGCCGAGGAGGAGTGGCAGCTCGTGGCCGAGTGGAACGAGACGGCGGGCTGGTACTCGCGCGAGGATCCCGTCCATCGCCTGGCGGCGGTGTGGGCCGAGGCGGCGCCGGACGCGCCGGCCGTGGGTCCCCTGAGCTACGGCGAGTTGGTGGACCGGGCCGGCCGGGTGGCCGGCTGGCTGCGCCGCCAGGGCGTGGGGCCGGAAGTGCGGGTGCCGGTGGTGCTGGACCGCTCGGCCGAGCTGGCGGTGGCCGTCCTGGCCGTGCTGGAGGCGGGCGGCGCCTACGTGCCCCTCGATCCGGCCAATCCCGCCGAGCGCCTGGCCTGGCAGCTCGAGGACGCCTGGGCGGGGAGCCCGGTCCGTGCCCTGCTGACCCGCGCGGAGCTGGCGGAATCCCTGGGCGTCCAGGACGCCCGCACGCTGTGCGTGGACCGCGGCCTGGAGAGGCTGGCCCCCTGGGGCGAGCCGCCGCTGCCCGTCCCCGCCGAGCGGGCCGCCTACGTCATCTACACCTCGGGCTCGACGGGGAGGCCCAAGGGGGTGGTGATCTCCCACGGCGCCCTGGCCAACCTGGTGGAGTGGCACTGCCGGACCTACGGAGTGTCCGCATCCGACCGGGCGGCCCTGGTGGCCGGCCCTGGGTTCGACGCCTCGGTCTGGGAGATGTGGCCCTACCTCGCCGCCGGCGCGAGCCTGTGCATCCCCATAGAAGAAGTCCGCGCCGCGCCCGCCCGGCTGGTCGGCTGGCTGGCGGAGGAGGGGGTCACGGTGGCCTTCCTGCCGACCCCGCTGGCCGAGGCGGCGCTGGCGGAAGCCTGGCCGGCGGAGACCCGCCTGCGCGCGCTGCTCACCGGCGGCGACCGTCTGCGGCGGGGTCCCCGGCCCGGGCTGCCGTTCGTGCTCCACAACCACTACGGCCCCACCGAGGGAGCGGTGGTGGCGACCGCCGCGCCGGTGGCGCCGGAGCGGACCGCGCCGCCGATCGGGCGGCCGATCGCCAACGCCCGGGTCCACGTCCTGGACCGCTGGCAGCGCCTCGCGCCCGTGGGCGTGCCGGGGGAGCTGCTGCTGGGCGGCGACGGTCTGGCGCGGGGCTACCTGCACCGGCCGGACCTGACGGCGGCGGCCTTCGTGCCCGATCCCTTCGCGGAGGAGGCCGGCTGCCGCCTGTACCGCACGGGCGACCTCGTCCGCTGGACGCCGGAGGGGAGCCTGGAGTTCCTGGGCCGCATCGACCGCCAGGTGAAGGTGCGGGGCTTCCGCGTCGAGCTGGGGGAGATCGAGGCGGCCCTGGCCGAGCTGCCCGGAGTCCGGCAGGCGGTCGTGGTGGCGCGATCCGTCAGATCGGACGGATCGGTCGGATCAGACGGATCTCCAGGGGACCGGCGGCTGACGGCCTACGTGGTGGGGGAGGCCGGGGCGGCGGAGCTGCGGGAGAGCCTGCGCGGCCGGTTGCCCGAGGCGATGATCCCCGCGGCCTGGGTGTTCCTGGAAACCCTGCCGCTGACGCCCAACGGCAAGGTGGACCGCAAGGCCCTGCCCGAGCCGGTGGCGGAGGTGACCGGCTGGATCGCGCCGCGGACGCCCGCCGAGGAAAAGTTGGCGGCGATCTGGGCCGAGGTGCTGGGGATGGAGCGGGTAGGCGTCCAGGACGACTTCTTCGCCCTCGGCGGCCACTCCCTGCTGGCGGTACAGCTCGCCTCCCGGGTGCGCGAGGCCTTCGGCGTCGAGCTGCCGTTGCGGCGGCTGTTCGAGGCCCCGACCGTCGAGAGCCTGGCCGCGGAGCTGGCGGGGACGGACGCCGCCGTGGCGCCGCCGCTGCGGCCTGTGGACCGCTCGGGAGACCTGCCGCTCTCCTTCGCGCAGGAGCGGCTGTGGTTCCTCGATCAACTGGCGCCGGGCTCGGCCGCCTACAACCTGCCGGTCGCGGTGCGCCTGTCCGGCCCGTTGCGGCCGGCCGCGCTGGCGGCGGGCCTGGAGCGGATCGCGGCCCGGCACGAGGCGTTGCGCACGCGTTTCGAGTCGCGGGCCGGCCGGCCGGCGCAGGTGATCGAGAGCGGGACTCCCCTGGTCCTGGCGCGGGTGGATCTCGGCGGACTGCCCCCGGAGCGGCGCGAAGCGGAAGCCCTGGCGCTCTGCGCCCGGGAAGCGGCGCGGCCGTTCGACCTGTCCCGCGGTCCGCTGCTCCGTCCCTGGCTGCTCCGCCTGGAGCCGGAGGAGTGGATCTGCCTGGTGGTGATGCACCACATCGTCGCCGACGGCTGGTCGCTGGGTGTCTTCCTGCGCGAGCTGGCCGCTGCCTACGCCGCGCTGAGCCAGAGGAGCGAGCCGGAATTGCCGGCGCTGCCCGTGCAGTACGCGGACTTCGCCGTCTGGCAGCGGCAATGGCTGCGGGGAGAGACGCTGCGGGCGGAGATCGCCTGGTGGCGCGAGCAGCTCGCCGGCGCGCCGCCGGTGCTGGAGCTGCCGCTGGACCGGCCGCGGCCGGCGGCGCAGAGCTTCCGCGGCGCCCGCGAGCGGCTGGAGATCCCCGCCGGTCTGGGCCGGGACCTGCAGCGGCTCGCCCAGTCCTCGGGCGCGACGGCGTACATGGTGTTGCTGGCGGCGTTCGCGGCGCTGCTGGGCCGGCTGTCGGGGCAGGAGGACGTGGTGGTGGGCTCGCCGGTGGCCGGCCGCACCCGCGGCGAGACCGAAAGGCTGATCGGCTTCTTCGTCAACACCCTGGCCCTGCGGGTGGACCTGTCGCGGGACCCGTCGTTCGAGACCCTGCTGTCGCGGGTGAGGGAGCGGGTGCTGTCGGCTCTCAGCCATCAGGACCTGCCGTTCGAGAAGCTGGTGGAAGAGCTGGCGCCGGAGCGCAGCCTCGCCCACAGCCCGCTCGTCCAGGTGTTGCTGGCGGTCCAGACCGCTCCCCTGGAAGCCGGCCTGCCGGGTCTGGAGCTGCGGCGGCTCGACGTCGATCCCGGGATCTCGAAGCTCGATCTCAGTCTGGATCTGGCGCCGGAGGCGGACGGCGGCTTCTCCGGCTGGCTCGAATACGACCGCGACCTGTTCGAGGCCGCCACCGCCCGGCGCCTGGCGGGCCAGCTCGTCGGGATCCTGGAAGCGGTGGCCGGCGGGCCGGGGCCGCGGCTGTCGGAGCTGCCGCTGCTGAACCCGGAGGAGCGGCGGACGCTGCTCGCGGACTGGAGCCGCACGCCGGGCGAGTACCGGACGGCGGGGACCGTCCAGGATCTGTTCGCGGAGCAGGCGCTCAGGACCCCCGACAGACCGGCCGTGGTCAGCCCCCGCGAGGGCCTCACGTTCCGGGAATTGGAGGACCGTTCCCGCCGGCTGGCCGGGCGGATCCATCAGCCGCTGGCGGGCTTGATTGCGGATCCCGGGCCCGGCCTGGCGGCGGGCCTGCTGGGCATCCTCCAGTCGGGCGCGGCGCTCGTCCCCTTGAGCCCGGCGCAGCCGGACGAACGGATCGCCCTCGTCGCCGCCGACTGCGGCATCGAGGTCCTGGTCACCGAGCGGCGCTACCTGGAGCGGGCGAGGCGACTGGCGCCGCGCGTGATCTGCATCGACGACGTCGAAGACACCCCTCCCTCCCCCCCCGTGGAGGCGCCGCCGGAGTCGCTGGCGTACGTGATCTACACCTCGGGCTCGACGGGCAAGCCCAAGGGGGTCGGGGTCTCGCACGCCAACCTGATGCCGATGCTGGAGTGGAGCCGGTCGTACTTCGGCCTCGACGAGACGCGCCGGGTGCTGCAGAGCCTCTCCTACGCTTTCGACTTCGGCCTCTGGGAGATCCTCACGACGCTGATCTCGGGCGGCGCCTTCTTCGTGCCGGGGCCGGAGGATGCGGGCGATCCGGAGGCCTACGGCCGGCTGATCCGGGAGTGGGGAATCGACACCCTGCACGCCACGCCCTCGTTCTTCCAGGCCATCGCGCAGTCCGTCGAGCCCGGGGCGCTGGACGGGCTGCGGACGCTGCACCTGGGGGGCGAGGCGCTGAGCCGCGGCCAGGTGGAGCGGTTCGCCGAAGCGGTGGGAGCGGAGTGCCGGCTGTACAACGGCTACGGTCCCACCGAGACGACGGTCAACAGCCTGATCTTCGAGATCGGGACGCGGGGCGCCCTGCGCGGCGGCGAACGGGTGCCGGTGGGCCGGCCGTCGGCGTACAACACGGCCTATGTGCTGGACCGCTGGGGCCAGCCGGCGCCCGTCGGGGTGTCCGGTGAGCTGTGGGTGGGCGGTCCCGGCGTGGCCCGGGGATATCTGGATCGTCCGGACCTGACGGCGGAGAAGTTCGTGCCGGACCCGTTCGGCGGTGAGCCCGGAGCGCGCGTCTACCGCACCGGCGACCTGGTGCGCTGGCTGGCTTCAGGAGACGTCGAGTTCCTCGGCCGCATCGACCACCAGGTGAAGGTGCGGGGGTTCCGCATCGAGCTGGGAGAGGTGGAGTCGGTCCTGCGCCGCCACCCCGGGGTGCGCGAGGTGGTGGTGACGGCGCGGCCGGACCGCGCGGGGAGCCTGGCCCTGGTGGGCTACGTGCTGGGCGACGTCCCCGCCGAGGAGCTGCGGACGTTCCTGCGCCAGCGGCTGCCGGAGGCGATGGTGCCGGCGGCCTTCGTGACCGTGGACTCCCTGCCGCTGACCTCCACCGGCAAGGTGGACCGCCGCGCCCTGCCGGAGCCCCAGTGGGGCTCGCCGGTGGCGGAGGGCGCCCAGGCGCCCCGCACGCCGGTGGAGGAGATGGTGGCGGGGATCTGGTCGGAGCTTCTGGGCCTCGAGCGGGTGGGGGTGGAGACGAGCTTCTTCGAGCTCGGCGGGCACTCGCTGCTGGCGACCCGCCTGATGTCGCGGGTGCGCCAGTCCTTCGGCGTGGAGCTGCCCCTGCGGCGCCTGTTCGAGCGGTCCACCGTGGCGGCTCTGGCGGTCGAGATCGAGACCCTGCTGCGGGGGGATCGCCAGGCCGGAGCGCCGCCGCTGGTCCGCGGCGCCGAACGGGAAGAGTACCCGCTCTCCTTCGCCCAGGAACGGCTGTGGTTCCTCGACCGTCTCGAGCCCGGCAGCCCGCTCTACAACATGCCGGCGGCCATCCGGCTCGCCGGAGCGTTCGACGTGTCCGTCTTCGCCGCCATCCTGGGGGAGATCGTGCGCCGCCACCAGGCGTTGCGGACGGTCTTCTCCGAGGTGGCCAGCAGGCCGGTGCAGCGCATCAAGCCCTGGACGCCCTTCGCTCTGCCGGTGGTGGACCTGTCGGACCTGCCGCGAGAGCGCCGCGAGGCGGCCGCGGAGCGGCTGATCCGGGAGGAGGCGCGGACCGCCTTCGATCTGAGCGCGGGCCGGCTGGTGCGGGCCCTGCTGCTCCGCCTGGGAGGGGAAGAGCACGTCCTGGCCCTGACCTTCCACCACATCGCCGCCGACGGCTGGTCGATCGACGTCTTCCTGCGCGAGGTGTCGGCGCTCCATGCGGCGTTCGCGGCGGGACGTCCTTCGCCGCTGCCGGAGTTGGCGATCCAGTACGCGGACTTCGCCGTCTGGCAGCGGCAGTGGCTCCAGGGGGAGGCGCTCGCGGAGCAGCTCGCCTACTGGCGGACGGCTCTCGCGGGCCTGCCGCCGGCCCTGGACCTGCCCACCGACCGTCCCCGTCCAGCCGCGCGGGGCACCCGGGGCGCCTATCTGCCGCTGGCGATCGCCGGCGAGCTGGCGGAGTCGGTCCGGTCCCTGGCGCGGGACCAGGAGGCCACGCCGTTCATGGTCCTGCTGGCGGGATTGCAGGCGCTGCTCTCCCGCGTCAGCGGCCAGGACGACCTGGCGGTGGGCTCGGTGGTGGCCAACCGCAACCGGCTGGAGATCGAGCCGCTGATCGGCTTCTTCGTCAACACCCTGGTGCTGCGCGGCGAGCTGGCCGGGGATCCGGACTTCCGCGGCCTCCTGGGGCGGACGCGGGCGGCGGCCCTGGGGGCGTACACGCACCAGGACGTGCCGTTCGAGAAGCTGGTGGAGGAACTGGCGCCGCAGCGTGATCCGAGCCGGACGCCGCTGTTCCAGGTGGCCCTGGCACTGCAGAACGCGCCGGCGCCGCCGCTGGAGCTGCCGGGCCTGAAGGCCGAGCCGCTGGAGACCGACGCCGGCGGCTCGCGCTTCGACCTCACCCTGCTCCTGCGCGATTCGGCGGACGGCTTCGTGGGCTCGGTGGAGTACGCGGTGGACCTCTTCGACGCCGGCACCGTGGAGCGCCTGCTGGGGCACTACCGGACCTTGCTGGCGGGGATCGTGGCCGATCCCGGCCGGCCGGTGGCCGACCTGCCGCTGCTGAGCCGGGAAGAGGAGCGGCAGCTCCTGGCGGAGTCGGTCCGGGACGCGGCGGACTGGCCGGACGACGTCCTGCTGCACGAATTCTTCGAGGCACAGGCGAAGCGGACTCCCGACGCCGTGGCCCTGATCGGCGGCACGGAGCGGTTGACCTACCGCGAGCTGGACGAGCGGGCGGACCACCTGGCCCGGCGGCTGCGGGCGCTGGGAGTGGGGCCGGAGGTGCGGGTCGGCGTCTTCCTCCAGCGCACGCCGAAGCTGTTGATCTCCATGCTGGGCATTCTCAAGGCCGGGGGCGCTTACGTGCCCATCGATCCGGCCTACCCGCGCGAGCGCGTCGAGGCGATCCTGGAGGACTCGCGGGCGCCGGTGGTGATCACCGACGAGATGCTCCTCGAAGAGGACGGCCCGGAACTGCCAGAGCTGCCGGTGCGCATGGGCCGTCTGGCCTACGTGATCTACACCTCGGGCTCGACGGGCAAGCCCAAGGGCGTTGCCATCGAGCACGGCAGCGTCTCGGCGCTGATGCATTGGTCGCGGGAGACGTTCAGCGACGAGGAGCTGAAGGGCGTCCTGGCTTCGACCTCCATCTGCTTCGACATGTCGGTCTTCGAGCTGTTCGCGCCGCTGGCGTGGGGCGGCACGGTGATCCTGGCGGAGAACGCCCTGGCCCTGCCGGACCTGCCGGCGCGGGACGAGGTGACGCTGATCGACACGGTGCCC
>DASVAS010000039.1:0-41964 GCA_036376245.1 Thermoanaerobaculia bacterium
CTCGCCGTACGACAGTGTGAATCCGCAACGGTATCTCCGTCCCGGAGACGACCCGACGTGGGAGGCCTGCGGAGGGCGTCCTGAAACGGGCAGGGTCGTCTCTACCGCCTTCCCGGCAGGTGGTTCATGACTGAGACGGACCTGTCAATCCTCGTTCAGGAAATACTCATCCCGAGGATGAAGATCGTGGTTGAACTGGTCGTCCGGCAGCGTCGCGATCTTCTTCTGCTGCCAGACGCGCTGGAGCGGCTTCTTGCGGTCGAAGAACTCGATCAGCCGCCGCCTCTGCTCCGGGTTGAAGGAGGCTTCCAGATCCACGCCCTCCAGCCGCTTCCTCAGCGTGGGACCGTGGAAGGGCAGGGGCTGGTGGCTGGCGACGATGAAGCGGGAGGCGAAGTAGTCGGGCACCTCGCCGATCGCGACGTGGCGGAACACCTTCCGGACGCTGTTGAGGACGCGGTCCGTGGGGACCCACTGGACGAACAAGCCTCCCGGGGCGAGACGGCTCGAAACCAACTCGTAGAACTCCACCGAATAGAGATTGCCGGCGTAGGCCGTGTTCGGCCGCACCGCGTCGACGACGATCAGGTCGTAGGGCTCCGGCCGCGCCAGCAGCCAGCGGCGACCGTCCGCGGTCTCCAGATGGACTCTCGGGTCCGCGAGCAGGCGGCGGCTCGCCTCGGACCCGCGCCCGGCCAGCGAAGCGACCAGACGCTGCTCGCCGCCGCAGATCTCCACGCAATCGACGCGGCCGATCCGCGGGTCCTGCGCCATCGAGTACGCCGTCGATCCGATCCCCAGGCCCACGGCCAGACCGCGCTGGGGACGCTCGTGCATGAGCGAAGGCAGGAGGCCGATCAGGATGTGGAAGAAATCGTAGGGATGGCCGTTCTGCCAACTGCCGTTGATGTAGAGGAAGGTCTGGTTCCCCTCGTCCACCAGGCTGGTCACGCAGGCGCGGTCCTCGGCCACCTCGAAGCGGTCGAGCGGGACGCTGTTGAAGAAGGCCCAGAAGCGCTCGTTGGACGGGAAGACGGCCAGGCAGGCGGCCATCAGTCCGGCGGCGGCGATCGCGGCCGCGGCGCGCAGACGGGCCGTGGGCATCCGCATCGCCGCCGCCAGACCGGGCAGGAGCAGCACGCCCGCCAGCACCTGCAGCGTGCCGGCGGCGCCGAGCCGGTCGAGGAGCACGAAGCCGGTCAGCGCGCCGCCGAGGACGTTGCCGCAGATGTTCGCGAAAAGGAGCGTGCCCGTGCGCCGGCCCAGCGAATCGAGCCGCCGCGCCACCAGCGCCTGGATGAACGGGAAGGAGGCGCCCATCAGCAGCACCGGCGCGCCCATGACCAGCAGCGGCGCCACGATCTGGGCGTAGATCAGCCGCGCGGCGTCCTCCGCGCTGTGGATCGCGTACCCGCCGTGCATGAAGCCGCCGGTCGTGTAGTACTGGTGGACGAATGCCTTGATGCCGAAGGCGTCCGGCGGATGCAGGAGGACGAGAATCCCCAGCAGCGTGCTCGCGCCGACCCCGTATTGGAGCCACAGGAACCAGCGGTCCGGCCGCTCCGCCTTCCCCGCCCGCCGCGCTCCCAGGGCCGCGCCCAGAGCGAACAGCAGGAGGTAGATCGCCAGCACCGTGGCGAAGGTGTAGGAGTTGTTGCGCCAGATGGAGTCGATCACCCGGAAGTAGACCACCTCCAGCCCGATCGCCACCGCGCCGGTGAGGCCGTACATCAGGAACCACGGCCACAGCCGTTCCTGTCTCCCCTCCTCCCCGCCGCCTGTATCCGGCCTGGGTTCCTCGGGCGCCGGCGCCGCCGGTCCGGCGGCCTTCCACAGCAGCAGGATCACCGCGGCGGCGGCGAGATTCAGTCCGGCCGCGATGCGCACGGTGGCGACGAATCCGAGGTTCCCCAGCAGCAGCCAGCCGGCCACGGCCGCGCCGGCCGCCGCGCCGAGCGTGTTGACGGCGTACAGCCGGCCGACCAGGGGCGCGATCTCGCGCGACGCGGCCACGGCGCCCCGCGCCAGCAGCGGCAGCGAGAGGCCCATGAGGGTCGTCGGGATGACGAGCAGCAGGAAGTGGAAGCCGAACATCGCGGCGGCCGAGTCGAGCCGCGCCGCGAAGCCCCGGTAGACGTCGTAGAAGAGCCACAGGCTGAACCAGGCGAAGGCGCCGATGCCCGCGTTCGAGAGCGCGAAGACGAGCAGTGACCGTTTCGGTCCCAGGCGGTCCGCGAGCGCGCCGCCCGCCAGGCTGCCGAGGCCGAGGCCGGCCATGAACGCCGTGACGACTGTGGTCGCGGCCAGCAGGTCGATGCCGGCGTGCAGCGAGAGCACGCGCTGCCAGACCACCTGCAGCGTCAGCGCGGAGAAGCCGGTGGCCGCGAAAGTAAGAAAAAGGATAGGTCTTATCCTGGGGAACACGGCGCGGGAGTATAGCGGACGGAGGCGGGTTTCCGTTGTAGCATGCCCCCCCAATGGTCGACGATCCCAACCCGTCCCCCTCCCGGGAGCAGCCGGTGGAGCTGGTCCCCCGGCTCGACGAGCAGGGCTATACGCAGGAGGCTCTCGCCGAGCGGCGGCGCTGGGTCGAGGAGCGGACCGGCGCGCGGCTGGAGCACGTCGGTGCGGCCAGCGTTCCCGGCGAGGAGATGCGCGGCAATATCGAAAACCCTATCGGCGCCGTGCAGGTGCCGGTGGGCGTCGCGGGTCCGCTGTCGATCGAGGGCGAGCACGCGCGCGGCGTCTTCTATGTCCCCCTGGCCACCACGGAGGGCGCGCTGGTGCGCTCCTACGAGCGCGGCATGGTCACCCTCACCCGGGCCGGCGGCGTCACGGCGCGCGTCCTAGCCGACGAGAACCGCGTCTCGCCGGTCTTCCTGTTCGCCGGTGTGGCCGAAGCAACGGCGTTCGCCCGCGACCTGCCGGTACTCTTCGAGCCGCTGAAGCGCGAAGCCGAATCCACCACCCGGCACGGCAAGCTGTTGCGGATCGAGCCCCGGCCTCTAGGGCGCGAGGTCGTGGTCCACTTCGTCTACTGGACCGCCGACGCCCACGGGATGAACATGATCGTCCGGGCCACGGACCGCGCGTGCCAGTGGCTGGTGGCCCAGGGCCGGGCGGAGCGGTTCTACGTCTTCAGCGGCGCGGAGTCCGAGAAGCGGGCCAGCGGCTCGCTCTTCGCCGGCGGCAAGGGCAAGAAGGTCGTCGCCGGCGCGCGGCTCCCGGCGCGGATCACCCGCGCCTACCTCCACGCCACCCCCGAGCAGCTCGCCGACGTCTGGAAACGGACCGTCCTCGGCCATCTCCAGGCGGGCGCGATCGGCTACAACGGGCAGATCGCCAACGGCCTCACGGCCCTGTGCATCGCCTGCGGGCAGGACGTGGCCAACGTCGCCAACGCCGCCGTCGGGATCACCGCGTTCGAGGTCCTCGACGGCGGCGACCTCTACGCCAGCGTCACGCTGCCGTCACTGACGGTCGCCACCGTGGGCGGCGGCACCGCTCTGGGGACCGCCCGCGAGTGCCTGGAGATGATCGGCTGCGCCGGAGCCGGCAAGGCGCCGAAGCTGGCCGAGATCGCCGCCGCCACCGTGCTCGCGGGCGAGCTTTCCATGGCGGGCGCCATCGCCAGCGGCGAGATGGTCGACGCGCACGAGACGTACGGCCGCAACCGGCCGTCCTCCCCCGCCGGATGAAGCGATGAAACGCCCATTCCGCGGTCTGCGGCGCCCTCCCGACGAGCGCTACGACGTCATCGTCATCGGCTGCGGCATCGGCGGCCTGATCCTGGCCAACCTGCTGGCGCGGGATGGCGTCAAGGTCCTCCTGCTCGAGCAGCACTACATGGTCGGCGGCTATTGCAGCACCTTCCGCCGGGGCGGCTACACCTTCGACGCCGCGACCCATTTCTATCCGCTGCTGGGAAATCCGGAGACCCTAACCGGCCGCCTGCTGGGCGAGATCGGCGTCACCACCGGCTGGGTCAAGATGGACCCGGTCGACACCTTTCATTTCCCGGACGGCTCGCGCTTCGCCGTGCCCGCCGACTTCGATGTCTATCTGGCGAAGCTCAAGGCCGAGTTCCCCGCGGAAGCGGAAGCGCTCGATTCCTTTTTCGCCGCCGTGCGCGAAACCTATCTGATGGGGCTCCTCCACTACTTCCGGGACCGCCCTCTGGCCGCGCTGGAGCGTCTCGCTCCCTACCGAGACCTGACGCTCAAGCAGGCCCTCGACAACTGGTTCCGGGATCCCAAGCTCAAGCTCCTGCTCACCGCCGACTGTCCACACTGGGGCTCGCCTCCGGGGCGGACCTCCTTCGTCTTCGATTCCATGCTGCGCCTCTCCTACTTCCTCGGGAACTATTACCCCCAGGGCGGATCGCAGGCCTTCGCCGACGAGCTCGCGCTCCGCTTCGAGGAGAAGGGCGGACATCTGATGACGAGCGCGCTGGCACGGCGCATCGTGATCGAAGACGGCGAAGCCCGGGGCGTCGACATCGAGGTCCTGCGCGGCCCCTTGCGCTCCCTCTGGAAAGAGGGCGTCGTGCGGAGCGGCGTGGTGGTCTCCAACGCCGACCTGCTCCTGACCCTGGAGAAGCTCGTCGGACCGGAGCACCTGCCGCCGGGAGAGCTGGAGACCTTGCGCCGGCTGCGCCCGACGTTCCCCTGCTGGCTCAGCCATCTCGGCCTGCGCGGCGTGCCGGCCGGCGTGCTGGAGGAATCGCAGGGTTATTACTGGGATTCCTACGACATGGACCGGGTCGGCCGCGACGCCCTCCGCTTCAAGCTCTTCGCCCCCACTCTCTACGAGCCCGGCATGGCGCCGGACGGCGAGCAGATCCTGATCGTCCAGAAGGTCCTGGAGATGGATTACGACGCCGTCCAGGACTGGCCGCATCACAAGCGCGAGATGGAAAGCTTTATCTTCACCAACCTGGAGCGCGTCCTCCCCGGCATCGGCGAGCACATCGTGGTCCGGCACAGCGCTTCGGCGCGCACCTCCTGGCGGTTCACTCTCAATCTCCAGGGAGCCATGCTGGGCTGGGAGATGTCCCCCGACCAGTTGGGAGACGGCAGACCGTCGCCGGAGACGGCCATCCGCAATCTTCATTGCGTCGGGCATTGGACGCGGCCCGGCGGGGGCATCACCCCGGTGATCGTTTCGGCGCAGAGGGTGGCCCAGACGATCCTCAACAGCCCCCGTTGAGAGGAAACCGGACCGGCCGCCGGCAGGGAGCGGCCGGTCCGGATTGGATCACCTGCCGAGAACGAAGAAATGACCGGCGTTCTGCGAGTAGATCCTGCCCTCGCCGCCGATCGACGCCGGTGTGTAGGCGGCGCCCAACGTGAGTTGCTGGAAGATCTTGTCGCGGAGGACTCCCCCCTGCGCGATGGCGTACATGTTGCCGTCCTCGCTGTTGCTGTAGACGACGCCGTCGCGGTCGATCGCCATGCCGTTGACGCACCACTCGAAGGAGTGCGGATGGTCGTCGACGCAGGTGACGACGCCGTTCGCGTCGCGGCTGCAGCTCAGGGTGTTGGTGTTCTTCCACTTCCACTCGACCGCCATCGTCGAGCTGAGCTGGGTGATGAAGTACTCCTCCGGGTAGCTCGGGTGCGCCTCGCTGCGTTCGCCGGGGCAGAACTCCTCGACGTCGCAGTACGACCCGACCTCTTCGCCATAATGGTTGTCCTTGATGACGATCGAGTAGGTGCCGCCGTGCTTGTAGATGCCCGGGGTGATGTCCCACCCGAACTCGTACGCCCCCTGGAACTGGCCCGTCGAGCTGAACTTCATCAGGTGCCCCTGCGCCCAGTTGTAGCGAGTGTAGGTCCCGAGGATGACGCCGCCGTCCGGCGCCACCGTCGGCGAGGACGAGCCGTCGTCGAGCACGCGGCCGGGGCCCGGCTCGTTGGTCCCGGGGTCGACCCCGAGGTGCGCCCCCACCCGGCAACCGCCGGGGCCGCCGATCGGCAGCAGGACGCCGCAGCCGTCGTTGAGCCGGCCGCGCAGGGAAGCGTTCCATTTGAGCGTCAGGTTCGGATTGACCGCGATGAGGTAGTTGTAGCGGGTGACGAAGTGGCCGCGGCTCACGGTGTAGATGGTGCCGTCCGGAGCGATGGCCGGAGCCACGTTGATGCCGGGGCGCTGCGACCCGCAGGGAGTGGTCGTGGGGACGGCGTCGGGAGACGGCGGCCACGGGAGCAGGTCGTCGCTGAACTGGACGAGGCAGGGATCGGCCGCGCCCGGCGCGCCCGGCGTCAGAGCCGAGAAGGACACCTTGAACGTCTGGTTGTTGGGCGCGATCTTGACCAGCCAGGAATCCACCACGTCGTTGTCCCACGGCCGTCCGTGGGTCAGCTTGATGGCGTTGTAGTAGACGTTGCCGTTCTTGTCCGCGCTCAACGGTCCGGCGACGAAGATGTCCCGGTCCTCAGTGTTACCGAAGGGATTGATGTCCGCCACCACCGCGCCGTCGCTCTTGCGGACCTTCATCACCGTGCCGGCGTCGCAGGGAATGTAGATGAAATCATCGACCAGGACGGGGTGGAACACCGGCTCCCAGAACGGCCCGTTGAACGACTGCCGGCTGGCGTATGGAACGGGTTTCCATGAGGAGGTGAACGACCAGACCTCCACCAGGTCGTCGCCCTGCCACGTCAGCTTCTTTTCGATCCACTCCTGCGTTTCCCAGTTGGCGAGCGTGGTGAAATTGCCGCCCTTGAATTCCATGTAGACGTCGTTGCCGTCGAGCAGCGGCGTCTGATAGTGCACCAGCAGGTGGCCACCGCTCGCGGCCATCTCCTCTTCTACGAAGGGGTCGTAGATGATGTCCTCGATGATGCGGTTGAGGGGCTGGCCGAGGTTCTGGACCGCCGAGGCATGCTGGGGGTCCTGTCCCCATTGCGGCCATTGAATCGGAGGCGCGGCCGTCAGACTCCCCGCCCCCATCGCGAACACCACGGCGACGCAAACCAGAACGAGCAGGCGCTTCATCGGCTCCTCCTTTCGGTAATGACCCGATGCTCCGACGCCCACGAGCGCAGGCAGGAACGACGATCCAAAAGACCTGAACGCGGATTGACTAATTTTTTAGCGTGGGCGCAGGATCGAGTCGTCCTAAAAAGAGAAGTGCGCGAACGCTGTCCAAACGTGACCGGCATTGGATTCCATGCTAGAGTCACTTCCCGAGAACAAATTATGGGCCAGCACGACCTCAGCTACCGTCTGTTCTTTGCTCACAGGCGTATGATCCAGGATCTGCTACGGGAGATCGTGGGCGAGGACTGGGTGGAGCGCGTCGATCTCGACTCCTGTGAGCAGGTGAATACGTCCTTCGTCTCGGAGCGGCACCAGCACCGGGAGAGCGACGTCATCTGGAAGTTCCGCCGCTGGGACAGCCCGGAGCCTCTCTACGTCTACGTGCTGATGGAGTTCCAGTCGCGGCCGGACCCCACCATGCCGGTCCGGCTGATGGCCTATGTGAGCCTCTTCTACCAGTCCCTGATGGCGCGTGGACTCTGGTCGGCGACAGGCAAGCTGCCCCTGGTCATCCCCGTTGTCCTCTACAATGGGTGGGAGCGGTGGAACGTGCCCACGGACCTCGGCTCGATGATCCAGGACCTGGACCCGTCGGCGGAGATCTACCGGCCGCAGTTGCGGTACCGTCTGGTGGACGAAGGCACCTTCCCGCGAGAACGGCTCGAAGAGCTGAACAGCCCGGTCTCCGAATTGTTCCGCATCGACCAGAGCCACGATCTCTGGGAAGTGCATGCAAGCGTCGGTCGTCTCCGCAGGATGCTGCCAGCGAGCGATGACACCTTGCGGCGAGCGTTCACAGGCTGGTTACGGGAGATCATCCTGCGCCGTTTCCCAGGTTGGACCCTGGAAATCCCCAAGGCTTGGACCCTGGAGGGTATTGAAACCATGCTGGCTGAAAATATCGATCGCTGGAACCGTCGAATCCGTGAGGAAGGACGAGAAGAGGGACGGGAAGAAGGACGGGAAGAAGGACGGGAAAAGGGCCGCGAGGAGGGCCGACAGGAGTGGGGAGCCCAGATGCTGCTTCGGCAACTCCGCTTGAAGTTCGGTCCCCTCCCTCCCGAGGTCGAGGAGTGCGTCCGCCGCGCCGATTCAGAAAGCCTCCTGGCGTGGAGCGATCGGATCCTTACGGCTGGGCAGCTCTCCGAGATCTTCAGCGAATAAGCTTTCCCGGCTACCGGAGCTCCACCTTTCCCTTGGGACATTCCAGGGAAATCCAGATCCCCGCTTTCCTTCCCTCCCGGACCTCCACCTGAAGACCGGCGGACCGCAAGGTTTTCCGCAGGGGGTCCGGTGCGGGATCTTCGAGCGCGAATCCGGTCAGCCGGCAGCCGGCCGGCGAGGTCGTCGACGGGTGGGCGGTGCCGGCGTCCCAGTCGATGAAGAACGGGAGGAGACCGCTGGCGGACGGGGCGAAGCCGAGCGTCTTCCAGGCGAGGCGGGTGCCGTCCGGCCGGTTGCGGGCTCCGGGACGGATCTCGCCGGTCTCGATTCCCTGGCCCTTCAGTCGCTCCTGGAGGGCCGGGAGGTCTTCCGAGCTCGCCGCCCAGCCGATCGGGGTGAGGGTGGTCAGCCCGCGCAGCTCCCGGAAGGATTCCCCATCCCCGCTCTCCTCCGGGTTCGGCGCCAGGATCTCCAGGTAGTGGGGCTCGCCGAGAGACAGCAGGGCGTTCTGCGTGCCGCGTCCGGGATGGGCGCCGCCGAAGACGGCCCGCACGCCGGTGAGACGCTCCAGCTCTTCGATCCCCTTCTGGAGATCGTTGATGCCGAGGATGACATGGTCGATCCCAGACAGATTGGCGGTCATGGAAGGGTTCCTCGGGGTACTCGCGCAGGATAGACAGATGAGGCTCAAGAATGCGAAGGCACTCCGGCGGGCGAGGGATGTCATGGAGCCGATCTTACAGGAAGCGTTAACATCTCCGCCGTGAACGCCGCCGACGACCCGATCCTGACCGCGGCGCGGGCCGGAGATCCGGACGCTCTCGACGCGCTGCTGCGGCGGTATCAGCCAAGCGTCTACCGGTTCGGCCTGCGCATGTGCCGCGACGAGGAGGACGCCAAGGACGTCCTCCAGGAGACCCTGTTCGCCGCGGCGCGGGCCCTGCACGGGTTCCGCGGCTCGTCGTCGCTCTCCACCTGGCTCTACTCCATCGCCCGCGGCTTCTGCATCAAGAAGAGACGGCGGAGCAAGTTCGCCCCGAAGCAAGAGGTCCCGCTCGACGGCGGATCGCCCGCGCTCGCCGTGCCCGATCCCCACCGGCCTCTGGACGAGGAGCTGGCGAGCCGTGAGGTCGAGCGGGCGGTGGAGTCGGCGATCCGCTCGCTGAAGCCGGAGTGGCGGGAGGTGCTGCTGCTGCGCGACGTGGAGGGGTTGACCGCGCAGGAGGTGGCGGAGGTGCTCGGGCTGCGTGTCGAGGCGGTGAAGAGCCGTCTTCACCGGGCGCGTGCGGCGGTGCGCGAGACTCTGCACCCCCTCCTGGAGAAAGCGGCTCCGGCGCCGTCGCCCGCCTGTCCGGACATCGCCACCCACCTCTCCCGCTACCTGGAGGGCGAGATCAGCCGCGAGACCTGCGCCGACCTCGAAGCCCACGTCTCCGCCTGCCCCCGTTGCCAGGGCGCCTGTGACGCGCTGCGGCGGGTGCTGGGAGTCTGCCGGGCCCTGCCGGAACCGGAGGTGCCGGCCGAGGTGCAGAGGCAGGTGCGGGCGGGGATCCGGCGCATCCTCGAAGGGCTCCCTGGGAGCGCCGGCGTCCCGCCGGCCAACTAACTCAAAAAAACTAGTAAGTCTGCCGGCGGGACGCCGGCGCTCCCAGGGGATGAATCCTTTTCCCCGCGATTGGCTCACACCCGGTGGGAGGAACACCGTGAGCCATCGGCGGCACCGTCCAAACCGTCTTTTCCAGGTCTCCCTGGCCCTGCTGGCGCTCTCTGGCGCGCCGGCGGTCCGGGCCAGGGAGCCTGTTTCCCCTGTCCCCATCACCCTGGCCGAGGCGCTGGCCCTGGCCGAGCGGCAGAACCCCGACCTGGAGGCCGCGCGCGCCCACACGGCGGCGGCCTTCGAGGGAGCCGAGGCGGCGCGCCTGGGCGCCCTGCCGCGCCTGGACCTCAGCGCCGGCTGGACCTACACCGACACTCCGTCCGCCGTCTTCGCCTACAAGCTGGACTCCGGCGAGTTCACCGAGCAGGATTTCGCGATCTCGCGTCTGAACAATCCGTCCGCCCTCTCCCACCTGGGCTCCAGCGTGGGGATCGAGGCGCCCATCGACGCGTTCGGCAAGGTGCGGACGGCGGCGAAGTCCGCATCGGCCCGCGCCCGCGCAGCCGAGGCGCAGACCGCCGAGGGGCTCCTCGATCTGCGGTGGCAGGTCGCGACGGCCTATCGGCGGGCCGCCCTGGCACGCCGGGCGGTGGAGGTCACCGAGCAGGCCCTGGCCGGAGCGCGGGCGCGGGAGGCGGACATGGAGGCGCGGGTGGATGGCGGCGCCGCCCTCCAGTCGGACCTGCTGCGGGCGCGGGCGCGGCGACGGGAGCGCGAGGCGGACCTGGCCGAGCGGCGCGGAGAGGCCAGGGCGGCCGCCGCCGCCTTGGCGCGGACGCTGGGAGCGCCGGCCGGCTCGCTTTATGAGGCCAGCGAAGAGGCCGCTTCCCCTTCCCCTCTCGAAGGCGGGCTCGGGGATTGGAACGCTCGTGCGCTCGCCGGCCGCCCCATCCTGACCGCGGCCGGGGAGGAGGTCGAAGCGGCCCGCCAGACCCTCCAGGCCGAGGAGAAGGCCCGGCTTCCCGACCTCGCTCTCTGGGGCCGCCTCCAGGACAACCGCATCGGCATCGACAGCGGCAAGGTCACGGGAGGGATCGGCGCCAGCCTGCGCTGGAGCGCGTTCGATCCCACACGGGACCGCCGGCGGGCGGCGGCCGAGGCCGGGTTGCGCGCCGCCGAGGCCCAGGCGCGGGCGGCGGCTGATCAGGTGCGGCTGGACGTCGAGACCGCCTGGCACCGCGCCCTGGCCGCCCGTGAGCGCTACGCCGCCGCGGCCGGGGGCGCTGAAGAGGGACGCGAGGCGCTACGCGTGGTGCGCGAGCGCCGCCTGGCCGGCATGGCCACCTTGACCGACGAGCTCGAGACCGAGGCCGCCAGCCTCGCCGCCGAGCTCCAGGAGCTGCGCGCCGCCGCTGAAGCGGCGCTCGCCGACGCCGCGCTCGAACGCGCCGCGGGCGGGAGGGAAAGATCATGAAGCCAATCCGAAAAGGTTTCTATCTGTTGTCCGGGCTGATCGCTCTGGCGGCCTGCGGCGGCGGTCATGAGACCGCGAAGGCGCCGGAGGTCCAGGCGAAAGCGCCACGCGCGGTGCGCACCGCCGCCGTCGAGCGGTCCGGGGCGGGAGCTCTCACCGTGCCCGCGACCGTGGCCGCCCGGCAGAGCGCCACCCTGGCGTCGCGCATCCCGGCGGCGGTGCGCGAGCTGCCCCGACGCGAGGGAGAGAGCGTGGCCGCCGGCGCCGTGGTCGTCCGCCTGGACGACTCCGCCCTGCGCGCCGGCCTGGCGGCGGCCGAGGCCAATCTCCAGGCCGCCGAGATCGATCTCGCCCGCATGCGCGGCCTGGCCGGGAAGGGCGCCGCCACGCCGCGCGAGGTCGAAGCGGCCACCGTCCGCGCCGCCGCCGCCCGCGCCGAAGTCTCCGGCGTGCGCGAGAACCTCGCCTACGCCGTGCTGCGCAGCCCGTTCGCGGGCATCGTCGCGGCGCGGCGGGTGGAGGCCGGCGACGTAGTCTCGCCGGGCCAGCCGCTGGTCGAGATCGAAGGCGCGGGAGGGCTGGAGCTGCGCGGCACCGTCTCCGCCGCGGAGTCGCGCGGTCTGCGCCCGGGCTCCGAGGTCGAGGCGCGGGTGGACGGCCTCGCCGGACCTCTCCGCGCCCGGGTGACCGCGCTCTCGCCTGCCGGCGATCCCGCCACCCATCGTTTCGAGCTGCGGGCCGACCTGCCGGTGGCGGAGGGCCTGCGCTCCGGCCTCTTCGCGCGCCTGATCCTCCCCGTCCCGGCCTCCGGTCAGGAAGCCGAGACCTTCAGCGTGCCCGCGGCGGCGGTCTTCGAGCGCGGCGGTCTCACCGGCGTCTTCGTCGCGGACGAAGGCGGCAGGTTGGCGCGCCTGCGCTGGATCGCCCCCGGCGCGCGGACCGGCGACCGCGTCGAGGTGCGCGCCGGGCTCCAGCCCGGCGAGCGCGTGGTGATCGATCCCGGAGACCTCGCCGACGGCGATCCCCTGATCCCTTCCCAGGAGGTGCTGTGATGCGCGTCGGACTCGCGGGACGGATCGCCCGGGCCTTCCTCCAGAGCAAGCTCACGCCGCTCCTCATCGTCGCCGCGCTGGCCCTCGGAGCCATCGCGCTCCTCGCCACGCCGCGCGAGGAGGAGCCGCAGATCCGCGTCCCCATGATCGACGTCATGGTGGCCTTCCCCGGCGCCGAGCCCGCCGAGGTCGCCTCGCGCGTGGTCGAGCCGATCGAGCGGGCGATGTGGAGCCTGTCGCGGGTCGAGCACGTCTACTCCACCGCCCAGCCCGGCTTCGCGCTGATCACCGTCCGCTTCGACGTGGGCGAGCCCTACGAGCCGAGCTTGGTCAAGGTCTACGAGCGCCTCTCCACCGTCGGCGGCCGGTTGCCGCCGGGCGCCATGCCGCCCGCCGTCGAGCTGCGCACCATCGACGACGTCCCCTTCCTCACCCTCACGATGTGGAGCGAGAAGGGATCGAGCGACTCCCTGCGCCCTCTCGCCGCCGAGCTGGCCCAGGAGCTCTCCGAGATTCCCCAGACCAGCAAGGCCTACCTGATCGGCGGCCAGCCGCGGGCTGTGCGCGTCGAGCCCGATCCGGACCGCCTCGCCGCCGCCGGTGTGACCTTCAACGCCCTCGCCGGAGTCCTGCGCTCCGCCGCCGCCCGCCAGGACGCCGGCACCATGGTGAGCGCCAACCGCGAGACCCGCGTCGAGGCCGGCCCGCTGTTCGCCGGCGACGACGACGTCGCGCGCACCGTCGTCGCCGTGCGCGGCGGCCGGCCGGTCTACGTGCGCGACGTCGCCCGCATCCTCGACGGCCCCGCCGAGACCACCGACGCCGTCTTCTACTCCGTCGGCCCCGCCCGCGCCGACGCCGCGCACCCCGCCGGCGCCGAATACCCGGCGGTGACGATCGCAGTGGCCAAGCGGCCGGGGGCCAACGCCACCGACCTCGCCACCGCCGTGCGCGCCAAGGTCGAGGCCCTGCGCCCGCGCCTGATCCCCTCCGACGTCCACGTCGAGGTCACCCGCGACTACGGCCATACCGCCGCCGAGAAGTCGAACGAGCTGGTGCAGCACCTTCTCCTCGCCACCCTCTCCGTGGTGTTGCTCATCGCGCTCACCATGGGCTGGCGCAGCGGCGTGGTGGTGGGCATCGCCGTGCCGGTCACCCTGGCCCTGACGCTCTTCATCTACTTCGTGGCCGGCTACACGCTCAACCGCGTCACCCTGTTCGCCCTGATCTTCTCGATCGGCATCCTGGTGGACGACGCCATCGTGGTGGTGGAGAACATCGAGCGGCATCACCGCGAGCGGCCGGGCGAGCCCCTCTGGCGCGTCGCCATCGAGGCCGTGGACGAGGTCGGCAACCCCACCGTCCTCGCCACCTTCACGGTGATCGCGGCGATCCTGCCCATGGCTTTCGTGCGCGGCCTCATGGGACCGTACATGCAGCCGATCCCCACCGGCGCCTCGGCGGCCATGATCTTCTCGCTCGCCGTGGCCTTCATCGTCTCGCCGTGGGCGGCCTTCCGCATCTTCCGTCACCACCACGCGGAGAAACCTGAAAGGAAACAGAAGGACGGCATCACCACCCGCGCCTATCGCCGGGGGATGACCGCGCTGATCCGGCGCCCGCTCGCCCGCTGGGCCTTCCTGGCGGGGATCGTAATGATCCTCCTCGGCGCCATGGGGATGGTCGGGGCCGGCCTGGTGAAGGTGAAGATGCTCCCCTTCGACAACAAGAGCGAGCTCCAGGTGATGATCGATCACGACGAGGGCACGCCCCTCGAAACCACCCTGGAGACCGCGCGCCGGATGAACCGCGCCCTCGCCGCCGTACCCGAGGTCAAGGACGTTCAGATCTACGCCGGCGCCGCCGCGCCCTTCAACTTCAACGGTCTCGTGCGCCATTACTTCCTGCGCCGCTCCCCGAACGGCGCCGACCTGCAGGTCAACTTCGTCGCCAAGGACGAGCGCGACCTGCAGTCGCACGACCTGGCGAAGAAGATCCGGCCGATTCTGACCCGAATCGCCGAGCAACGCGGCGCGCGCGTGAAGGTCGTCGAGATCCCGCCCGGTCCGCCCGTGCTCGACACCCTGGTCGCCGAGGTCTACGGCCCCACGCCGCAAGCCCGCGAAGCGCTGGCGAAGACGGTCGAAAACCTTTTCATGGAGACCGACGGCGTCGTCGACGTCGACACCTCGCTGGTCGCCGAACAGGAGCGCGTCGCGCTGACCGTGGACCGCGAGCGGGCCGGCCTCGCCGGCGTCCCCCCCGCGGCGGTGCTGGAGACCCTCGCCGGAGCGGGCGCCGGGCGCGACGTGGCGAGCCTCGACGCGCCCTCCTCCCGCGAGCCCGTGCCCGTGCGCCTGCGCCTCTCGGCCGCCGACCGCGCCAGCCTCGACCGCCGCCTCTCGCTGCGCGTCGACGCCCCCGGCGGCGCCGTGGCCCTGGGCGAGATCGCGAAGATCGAGAGGACGCCCGAGCCGCAGCCGATCCTCCACAAAGACCTCAAACCGGTCGTCTACGTCTTCGGCGATCTGGCCGGCGAGCGCGAGAGCCCCGTCTACGCCCTGGCCGATCTGAACCGGAAGATCGACGCCCTGAAGCTCCCCTCGGGCGCCAGCGTCCGGCGCTACGCCGTCGAGGCGCCGGAGACCTCGGACCGGCCGGCGATCAAGTGGGACGGCGAGTGGCAGATCACCTACGAGGTCTTCCGCGACCTCGGCATCGCCTTCGCCATCGTGCTCGTGCTGATCGCCATCCTGGTGATCGGCTGGTTCCAGTCGTTCACCGTGCCGCTGGCGATCCTGCTGCCGATTCCGCTGTCGCTGATCGGCATCCTCCCCGGCCACTGGATGTTCGGCGCCTTCTTCACCGCCACCTCGATGATCGGCTTCATCGCCGGCGCCGGCATCATCGTGCGCAACTCGATCATCCTGGTGGACTTCATCGAGCTGAAGGTCCGCCAGGGGATGACGCTCGAAAACGCCGTGGTGGAAGCGGGAGCCGTGCGCTTCCGGCCGATGCTGTTGACCGCCTCGGCGGTGGTGGTGGGCTCGCTGGTGATCCTCTTCGATCCGATCTTCCAGGGCCTCGCCATCAGCCTGATGATGGGAGAGGTCGCGGCCACCCTGCTCTCGCGCATGGCGGTGCCGGTCGTCTACTACCTGATCGCCCGCCACGGCCGCGCGGATTCCCTGCGCGAAGAGGGCCTGGCGCCCGAGCTCCTCGAAACCGATCTGGCCGCTTGAAAACTCGAGACTTGAAAGGAGATAGAGAAATGACTGTCGAACGTGGATTGCGCGGCGTCGCCGGCTTCTTCGTGATGCTTTCGGTCGCCCTGGGCTACTGGGTGCATCCCGGTTTCTTCCTCTTCACCGCCTTCGTGGGCGCGAACCTCTTCCAGTCGGCGTTCAGCAACGCGTGCCCGATGATGACCTTCCTGCGCAAGCTGGGCTTCGACGACATGAAGGTGAATCGCGGAACCGCGCCATGAAGCTTGCATCCATTTGCGCCACTTTAACCTTTCCGTCGTCGAATCGACGCCTCGAAAACCAGGGCCACGGCAACTCCGGCCTCCAGGCGCCACGGTATTCTCAAGATCTACATATTTGACAGGATCGAACGACCCGGACTTGAAGATCCATAGATTGTAGGTCCCCGCTCATTGCAAACAGATGTTGCACGTACTTTAAAGGAAGCATTTCCCAATATCGGCGAGGCTTCCGTTCCACTTCTATTGATTCCCTGCCCAGATAGGTCTACAGTAGATCCAGATGTGGACTTTTTGATTTTTGTCCTGTGCAGTTTTTTGGCTTTGCCGCCTGTTGGGTTACTCGTAGTGCCGGGGAGGGAAAGCTTCATGAGCAACCCTATTCGGGTTCTTGTCGTGGACGACCATTTCGTGGTGCGGGCGGGGGTCTGCTCCCTCTTGAAAGGGGTTGCCGACATCGAGGTGGTGGGCGTGGCGGAAGACGGGTGGCAGGCCGTCGAGGAGGCGGAGCGCTGCGCTCCGCGGGTGATCCTGATGGATCTCCGGCTTCCGGAGCTCGACGGCGTCGAAGCGACTCGGAGGATCCTCGCCGCGCAGCCTGAGGTGGGGGTTGTGGTGCTCACCAGCGTCGGCGCGGATGCACAGGTGCTGACCGCCGTCCGGGCCGGAGCCACGGGCTATCTCGCCAAGACCTCGCGGAAAGAGGAGTACCTCGAAGCCATCCGCCGGGTGGCCCGCGGCGAGTCCTGGCTCCCGTCTCATCTCACACCCCTGTCATTGGCCCATCTCAAGCCGCGCCCCGCCGTGGAGATCATGGGGCTGACGGGCCGGGAGTATGGGGTGCTGGAGCTGCTGGCGCGGGGGCGGAGCAATCGCGAGATCGCCTGCGAGCTGGGTATCTCCGAGATGACGGTCCGCACGCACGTGAGCCACGTGCTCGATAAGCTGGGGGTGCACAACCGGGTGGAGGCGGCCCTCCATGCCCTGCGGGCGGGGCTGGTGCCGCTGGAGGTGTCCTGAGCGCACACGGAGGCTGCAGGCTTGCTGTCTTGATTTGAGGGCGCGCGAGGCACGATCTTCCGAAAACCTGAGGGGCGTCATGGCCCGAGGCAACGAAGAGCGGCCGCGCCGGCAACGCGCGCCCGGGAACGGCGAAGAGGTCCAGCGGCTCCAGTTGCTGGGGCTCGTCAACGTCTGGGTGTTCCTGGCCACGCTGACCTGTTTCGTGCTCTCCGCGCCGCTCGCGCTGTCTCCCTTCCGTCTCCTCATCCTGAGCGTCCTCCTGCTCTGCCTCGTCGCCGGCCTGCTGATGCGGCGCCGGCTCTCGCTCGTCCTCGCGGGCGAGCTTCAACGGCGCCGGCAGGCGGAGCGGGACGCCCGCGCCGCCGAGCGCGCCAAGGGGCAGTTCGTGGCCAACGTGAGTCACGAGATCCGGACTCCCATCAACGGGATCCTCGGCTTGACCGCGCTGCTGCTCCGCGACGAGCTGACGCCGGAGCAGCGCGAGCAGGTACGGCTGATGCAGAGGTCGGCGGAATCCCTGCTCGCCCTGGCGAACGACCTGCTCGACGCGTCGCGAATCGAAGCCGGGCGCCTGCTGCTCCGGGAGCGGGATTTCCACCTGCGGGAAGCGGCGGGCGACGTCGTGCGGCTCCTCGCGCCGCGGGCCGCGGAGCGCAAGGTGAAGCTGCGGCTGAAGGTCAGCGCCGAGATCCCGGACGGTCTGCACGGCGACCCGGTGCGTCTGCGCCAGGTGCTTCTCAACCTGGTGGGCAACGCCATCCGGTTCACCCGCAAGGGATCGGTGACGGTCACCGTGGAGCCGGACACCGGGGAGGAGGCGGAAGCGGCGCTCCGTTTCAAGGTGCGCGACACGGGCGTGGGCATCCGGCCGGAGGTCCAGGCCCAGCTCTTCAAGCCGTTCATCCAGGCGGCAAGCCCGGATTCCGGCACCCCCTCCGGCACCGGGCTGGGGCTGGTCATCTCGAAGAACCTGGTCGAGTTGATGGGAGGAGAGATCGGTTTCGAAAGCGTTCCTGGGGTGGGCTCGACGTTCTGGTTCCGGTTGCCGCTGGTGCGGGCGCTGGGCTCCGGCGCCGGACCGGAGGCGGCCGGCGGGGACGCCGGAGAGGCCGCCCGCCGGCTGGCACGGCACGGCCGGAGCGTCCTGGTGGTGGACGACCGCGGCGTGAATCGCACGGTGGCCCTGGCCCTGCTGCGCGAGCTCGGCTTCGACGCCGAAGCGGCCGAGAGCGGCGAGGAAGCCCTGGCTCTTCTGGCCGGGCGGTCTTTCGACGCGCTGCTCCTCGATTGCGAGATGCCCGGCCTCAACGGTTTCGAGACCTGCGCCCGTCTGCGCCGGCGGGAGGCGGCGGCTCCCAAAGGTCCGCGCCTCCCGGTCATCGCCGTCACCGCTCATGCCCTGCCCGAGGAAAAAGAGAAATGCCGCGACGCCGGCATGGATGACTCTCTGGTCAAACCCCTCCGCGACGAGGAGCTGGCGGCGACGCTCGACCGCTGGCTGGGGATCGAGGCCCCGCTGGCGTGGCGCGAGCCGGCCGGCGAAGATTTCGAGGAGCGCCTCGCGGCCCTGGAAGCCCTGGAAGCCCCGGAGGAGACAGCCGGGGAGTCCGTCCGGGTCGCCTTTCTCCAGCAGGGAGAGGCGGATCTCGCGACCTTGCGGCGCGCTCTCCCGCAAGGAGATCCGGAAGCGTTCGCCGGAGCGGCGCATGCCCTGGCCGGCAGCGCCGGCCTGATGGGCGCCGCCGATCTCGCCGCCAAGGCCGCCGAGCTGTTCACCCTGGCGCGCCGGGGCGATCTGAACGGCTGCCGGGAACGGCTGCCGGCCCTGGAGCAGGCCTGGAGCGACGTCGCCGCGAGACTCCAGCGGTGATCCATCAGGTCCGGCAAGACCGTTGCCGGTGGTCCGTCTCACCGCCGCTCGAACCGCAGCGCGCGGACGCGGCCGAGGCCGAACGTGAAACCGGAAACCTTTCCATTCCCGTCGCGCGTGAAGCGCACCAGCCAGCCATGCTCGCTCTGAAAGCCGTCGGCATAGAGCGGCGTCAGGGCGGCTGAGAAGTCCGGACGCCTCTTCGCGACCAGTTTGCCGTCCTCGACCACGATCCTGTACGCGGCCTCGGCCTCGCCGCTCCAGTATTCCCCCGCGTACTCGGCAAGCTGGGCGGCGGCCGGAGCGGCCTCCGCCACCTTTTCGTGGGGAACGACGTCGCCGTCGACGGTGAGGAGGCGCATGCCGGCCTTGCCGTCCGGGCCGGCGAAGAAGTCGAGCTTCGAGCCGTTCTCCACCAGGAACAATGAGGAAGAGAGCGGCCAGACGGCGCGCCCGCCGCGCGTGCGCAGCTTTCCTTCCTTGAGGTCCAGCTGGATCACGTCGCCCGTCCGGAGATTGCGGTACATCCCCGCTTTGGCGACGATTTCGGCCGCCGGCAGCTCGATCATGTTCGTGGGCGCGGCGGGAGCGGCGTCGGGCTTCTTCCCGGTCAGGAAGAGGTCCACCGTGCGGTGGGCGAGGTCCTCGGGATTGATGTCCCCGAGGTTGCAGAGGACGGCCACGGAGAGCCCCTGGTCGGGGTATCTCGCCAGGAACGCGCGGTAGCCGGCCGTGGCGCCGCCGTGGCTGACCTCCGGCAGTCCGCCGTAGGTGGACATGAAGAGGCCGCCGGCGTATTCGATCTCGCGGCCGTCGTTGAGCCGGCCGCGCCGCTGCTGCGCCTCGATCAACGCGGGGCCGCCCACCTTGCCGTGGACGAAGTTCTCGTTCCAGAGCAGCAGGTCCTCCGCCGTGGTCAGCAGGCCGCCGTTGCCGTGCACGTTCTCGAACGGCATGTTGCTGTGAAATCCGTCTTCCTCCTTGTCGTAGGCGATGGCGCGCCCCTTGACCACGCGGGTGAAGTCGTCGCGCCACTGGGTGTGCTTCATCCCCAAGGGCTCGAAGATTTGCTTCTTCGTGAGCTCCGCGAAGCTCATGCCGCTGACCCGGTCGACGATCACGACAAGCAGGTTGTACCCCGTGTTGGTGTAGGAGAACTCGGCGCCCGGCTCGTAGTTGAGCTCCTTCTGGCGCGACGCGATGTCGAGCATGTGGGCGTGGGTGTGGATGCGCGTCCCCCGCGGCCAGCCGTGCAGCCCGGCCACCGCTCCCCAGTCGCGCAGGCCGCCGGTATGATGGATCAGATGAGCGATCGTGAGCGGCCGGCCATAGCCGGGCAGATAGTCGGGCAGCTCCGGCACGTACTTGCGCACGTCGTCGGAGAGCGCGAGCTTCCCCTGCTGGACCAGGAGCAGGACCGCGGCGGCCGTGAACTGCTTGGAGACCGAGCCGGCCTCGAAAACCGTGCTGGCCGTGATCTGCGTGTCATGTTCCAGGTCCGCCATGCCGTAGGCGCGGGAGAGCAGGGTCCTCCCCTTCTCCGCGACCGCCACCGTGCAGCCGGGGCTCTCCTGGGACCGCCACGCGGCGAAGATCTCGTCCACCTTGGCGGCGGGATCGGGAGCCTGGGCCGCGGCGAAGCCGGGCAGGAGGAAGACAAGGACAGCGAAGACGGCGCGCGCGATTCTCATGGTGTGCCCTCCGAATGGATTGACGACTGATGACGACATACGTAGTCAAGCGCTCAAGGTTGCGGCCCGCCTGCCTACCTCGAGCTTCCTTTCGCTTGATTCTTCGTCCGATCCTCGCTTAGGATTTCTACATAGAACTTCCAGTTGTAGAGAAGTGCGGTTCCGCGTCGGGGGTGGGAGGCACTCTGGGGAGGATCGACGGTGGACAATCCCATCCGGGTTCTCGTTGTCGATGACCATTTCATCGTTCGCGCCGGTGTCGTCGCCCTCCTGGCGGGTTTTCCCGATATCGCGGTGGTAGGCGAAGCGGAAGATGGCCGGCAGGCGGTGGAAGAAGCCGGGCGTTGCGACCCTCAGGTGATCCTGATGGACCTCCGGCTTCCCAGGCTCGACGGCGTCGCAGCCACTCGCGAGATCCTCACCACCCAGCCGGACATCGGAATCCTGATCCTGACCAGCGCCGACGTGGAGGCGGAGGTGATGAGCGCCGTCGAGGCCGGGGCCCTGGGTTATCTCGCCAAGACCTCGCGGAAGGAGGAGTTCCTCGAAGCCATCCGCCGCGTCGCCCGCGGCGAGCCCTGGCTCCCTTCGAGCCTCACCCGCCGGCTGCTGACCCACCTCAAGCCGCGGCCCGCCGTGGCCGTGGCCGAGGAACCCCTGACCGACCGCGAACAGGACGTGCTGCGCCTGCTGGCCCAGGGCCGCAGCAACCGCGAGATCGCCCGCGAGATCGGCATCGCCGAGATCACCGTGCGCACCCACGTCAGCCGCATCCTCGGGAAGCTGGGCGTCAGCAACCGCGTGGAGGCGGTCCTGCATGCCTTGCGGACCGGGTTGGTCCCGAACGAAGCCCCCTGAGGGAGACCGCCGACCATGACCAGCCCCGGGGGAAACGGCTCCGCGAGCGAAGGGCGTTTCCGGCGGATCGAGCGCCGGGGGCTCGTCAACGGCGGCGTCTTCCTGGCCGCGCTGGCCGCCTTCATCCTCGCCGCTCCTCTCGTCTGGTCCCCCTTCCGCCTCGTCGCCCTGGGCGGTCTCCTGCTCTGCGTCGCCATCACCGTGAGGTTGCGGCACCGCTTCTGGATCGCTCTCGAAGGCGAGCTCCGGCATCGTAAGCAGGCCGAGCAGAGGGCCCGCGCCGCCGACCGCGAGAAGGGCCGGTTCCTGGCCAACGTGAGCCATGAGATCCGGACGCCGATGAACGGCATCCTCGGCATGACCGACGCCTTGCTCCGCGGCCACCTGACGGCCGAGCAGCGCGAGCAGGTGGCCCTGGTCCAGACCTCGGCCGAATCCCTGCTCGCCCTGGTCAACGACGTGCTCGACCTGTCGCGCATCGAAGCCGAGCGCCTGCTGCTCCGGCCGCGGGACTTCCGCCTCCGCGAGGAAGCCGGCGACGTCATGCGGCTGCTCGCGACGCGCGCCGCCGAGCGCGAGGTGGACCTCCGGCTGCGCATCGCCCCCGAGGTCCCGGACGACCTCCACGGCGACCCGGTGCGCCTGCGCCAGGTGCTCCTCAACCTCATGGGCAACGCCGTCCGCTTCACCCGCAAGGGATCGGTCACGCTCACCGTCAAGCCGCACGCAGGAGAGGAGGCCGTGACGGTCCTCCGTTTCGAAGTGCGGGATACGGGCGTGGGCATCCGGCCGGAGGTCCAGGCCCGGCTCTTCGAGCCCTTCACCCAGGCGGGGAGCGGCTCGGGCTCCGGCAGGTTCTCCGGCACCGGTCTGGGACTCGTCATCTCGCGCAACATCGTCGAGCTGATGGGGGGCGAGATCGGTTTCGAGAGCACCCGGGGGAAGGGATCGACCTTCTGGTTCTGGGTGCCGCTCGTCCCCGCGCTGGATCCCGGCGGAGCTTCCCGGACGCCCACTCCGGACGCCGGGGAGGAAGCCCGCCGCGAAGCCCGCCGCGACCGCACCGTCCTGGTGGTGGACGACCGCAGCCCCAACCGCGCGGTGGCCCTGACCCTGCTGCGCGAGCTCGGCTTCGCGGGCGAAGCCACGGAGAGCGGCGAAGAGGCCCTGGAGATGCTGGACGGGGGCGGCTTCCACGCCGTGCTCCTCGACTGCGAGATGCCCGGCCTCGACGGCTTCGAGACCTGCCGGCTGCTGCGCCAGCGGGAGGCGGCGGACCCGGACCGTCCACGTCTCCCGGTCATCGCCGTCACCGCCCACACCCAGCCCGAGGAAAAGGAGCGATGCCGCGAGGCCGGTATGAACGACTATCTGGCGAAGCCCTTCCGCACCGCGGAGCTGGCCGCCATGCTCGACCGCTGGCTGGGGATCGGGGCCCCGGAGGAGCGGCGCGAGCCCGCCGGCGACGATCTCGCGGAACGCCTCGCGGACTTGCAAGCCCTGGAGGAGAGGACCGGGCGGCCGATCGTGGCGGCCTTTCTCCGGCAGGGCGAGCGGGACCTCGCCGCCATGCGGCACGCCCTCCCCCGCGAGGACCGGGCGGCGGTCGCCGAGTCGGCCCACGCCCTGGCCGGCTGCGCCGGCATGATGGGCGCCGCCTGGCTGGCCGGCGAGGCCGCCGAGATCTCCCTCCTGGCCCGCCGCGGCGACCTGGCCGGCTGCGTGGAGCGTCTGCCGCCGCTGGAGCGGGCCTGGCGCGAGCTCGCCGTGAGGCTCCAGCCGTGATCCGTCCCGGAGACCGCATCGGTCCCCTCCGCGTCACCGGCGAGATCGCCGAAGGCGGCATGGGCGCCGTGTTCGTGGCCTTCGACGAGAAGCTCGAACGCGAGGTCGCCCTCAAAATCATCCGCGGCGACCGGCTCGACGCCGGCACCCGCGCCCGCTTCCTCAACGAGGCCCGGCTCCTCTCCCAGCTCGACCATCCCAACATCTGCCGCATTCATGGCTCGCTGGAAATCGAGGAGGAGGACGTCCTCATCCTGGAGCGGATCCGTGGACGCACCCTGCGCGAGGCTCTAAACAGTAAGGTTTATCAGAAGGGGATGACACCCGCCCACCGGCTCGCCGTGGCCGAGGGCGTGGCGCGCGCCCTGGAAGCCGCCCACGAGAAAGGGATCGTCCATCGGGATCTGAAACCGGCCAACGTGATGATCACGGACGAAGGCCAGGTCAAGGTGCTGGACTTCGGCCTCGCCCTTTCCAACGCCGCGGACTCCGAAGATTCCAACACCCCGGAGGCCTCGCGGGCGGACACGCCGCCGCCCGGCGCCTCCTGGTGGATGCCCACGCACTCGGGCCGCACCTCCCTCGGCGCCCTGGTGGGCACTCCGGCCTGCATGAGCCCCGAGCAGGCCCGCGGCAAGCCGGCCACCGCGGCGAGCGACGTCTACGCCCTCGGCCTCCTCCTCCAGGAGCTCTTCACCGGCCGGCCCCCCTATCAGCCGGGGCTCACCCCGTCCCTCCTGCTCGTCAAGGCCGCGGACGGCGACACCGTGCCCGTATCCGGCATTCGTGACGCGGACCTGACCCGCCTCATCCGGCGCCTCAAGGCCCTGGCCCCCGAGGCGCGGCCCACCGCCGCCGAGGCCGCCGAGCGCCTCGCCTGGATCCGCGCCAAACCCCGGCGCCGCCGCCTGCGCCTCCTCGCCGCGGCCGTGGCGGCGGCCTTCGTCCTGGTCAGCGTCAAATACACCCTCGACCTCCGGCACGAGCGCCAGCACGCCCTGGAAGCCCGCCAGGCCGCCGAGCAGGAAGCCCTGCGCGCCGACGCCGCGGCCCGCTTCCTGGAAAACCTCTTCCAGGCCTCCGACCCGCGCGAGGCCCGCGGCACCCTGCCCGACGCCCGCGAGCTCCTGCGCCGGGGCACCGAGCGCCTGGGCAAGGACGGAGACCTCGCCGGCCAGCCTCTCCTCCGCGCGCGCCTCCTCGACACCCTGGGCGGCATTCAGACCGATCTCGGGCTCTACGACGACGCCCGCCCCCTGCTGCAGGAAGCCCTCGCCATCCGCGAGCGTCTCCTGGGCAGAGATCATCCGGACGTCGCCGGCACCCTGATCCTCCTCGGCAGGCTCGCCCAGCGCTCCAATCAGGGCGACGCCCTGGTCCTCTTCCGCCGCGCCCTCGCCATCCGCGAGGCGCGCTACGGTCCCCGGGATCCCGGCGTGGCCGAAGCCCTCAACGACCTGGGCATGACCCTCGCCGCGCAAGGCCGCTTCGACGAAGCCGAGCCCATCCTCCAGCGCTCGGCCGCCCTCCAGGAGAGCCTCTTCGGGGATCGCGACCCGCGCGTCGCCAAGGCCCTGCACAACCTCTCGGGCATCGCCTACTACCGCGGCCGGACCGAAGAGGGCATCCGGCTCCAGCGGCGCGTCCTGGCCATCCGCGAAGCCGTCCTGCCCGACGACCACCCCGACCTCGCCGGCAGCCGCGAGGCCCTCGCCCTGTTTCTCCGCAACCAAGGCAAGAACGCCGAGGCCGTCCGTCTCCTGGAGCACGTGGCCGCGACCACCGAGAAAGTCTACGGCCCCGATCACCCCGAGCTCGCCCGGCCCCTCCTCAACCTCGGCCAGGCCCAGGCGGACCTCGGCCATCCCGCCACGGCCCTGCAGCTCCTGGAACGTGCCCTCGCCATCCGCGAAAAAGCCCTGGAGCCCAACCACCCCAGGCTCCTCGAAGCGCGCGACACCTTCGCCGAGTACTGCCGCGAGGTCCAAGCCCGGCTGGACGCCAGATCCCGCGAGCTCTGCGGCAAGCACGGATTGTAGGTTCTCACGCTCGCCCGATTTCCAATCCTTTGGGGTAGGTTCCCCGCCAACAAAACGTTGAGAACAAGGTCCTACTTCTGTAGCACCCCGACAGGAATTTCATCAACAGAACGTTGATACGTCATTGCTACATTTGTACGACGACAGACGGAAAGGGCGCTCCTTAAGATGCCCGTCGAAAGGAGAGCTTTTCATGATGAGTCCGAATAAGAACCGTCTCGGAAGGAGTCTGGCCGCGGCTCTGCTGGCCACCGTGCTGGGCGCCGGCGCCGCGCACGCCCAAACCAACGCCTACGTGGCGAATTCCGGCGCCAGCCGGGTTGACGTGATCGACACGGCGACCAACACGAGGACCGCCACCATCTCGGGAACCGGCAGCCGCCATCTCACGCTCAGCCGGGACGGCGCCTTCCTCTTCTCGGCGACGGGCAACGCCGTCCAGGTGATCGACACGGCGACCAACACGATCGTCGCCAACGTGGCCACCGGCAACATCGTGACCGCTGTCGCCGAATCGAACAACGGGTATCTCTACTCGTGCAACAATGGCGTCGGCACGGTCTCCGTCATCGACCGGTCCACCTATACGGTGGTCTCGACCCTTTCGCTGTTCTGTCAGTCTCTCGCGAGCACCCCCGACGGGTCCGCCATCTGGGTGTCGTACAATGACGCCTCCACCGTCTTCCCCAGCATCGCGGTCATCGACCCGGCGACGAACACGGTCGCCACGAGCTTCGCCCTCGCCTCAGTCCGAGCGAATGCCGCTGCCTGGATCGCGTTCTCGCCGGACGGCGCCTTGGCGTATGCGACAAATTTCCCCGCCAACACGGTTTCGGTGATCGACACCGCGACCCAGGCGACGGTCGCCACCGTGCCGGTGGGGTCGTTGCCCACCTTCATCGCCGTCTCGCCCGACGGAGCTTTCGCCTACGCTGCGAACCTCACGGCCAACAACATTTCGGTGATCTCCACGGCGACGAACACCGTGGTCGCCACCGTGCCGGTGGGATCGTTCCCCCGGGCGCTTGCCTTCACCTCGGATGGGACCTCCGCCTATGTGACGAACTTCAACAGCAACACCGTCTCTGTGATCGACACGGCGACCCTGACAGTGGTCGCGACCCTCTCCGGGTTCTCACGGCCCTGGGGCATCGCCCTGCCGGCCTCCGTGCAAGACGTCGACCAGGACGACGACGGCGTGCTGGACGTGAGCGACAACTGCCCGGCGACCCCGAACGCCGACCAGGCTGACAACGACGCCGACAACACCGGCGACGTGTGCGATCCGGACGACGACAACGACGGCGTCCTGGATGACACGGACAACTGTGTGTTCAGTGCCAACGCCGACCAGTCCGACATCGATCACGACGGCCTCGGCGACGTGTGCGACGCCGATCCGGATGGCGACGGCGTGCTCGCCGGCGACAACTGCCCGTTCGTGCCCAACGCCGACCAGGCGGACACCGACTTCGACGGCAGCGGCGATGCCTGCGACGTGGACGACGACAACGACGGCGTCCTGGACGGTGGGGACAACTGCCCGCTCAACGCCAACGCCGATCAGGCCGACCAGGACGGCGACAACATCGGTGACGCCTGCGACGCCGACGTCGACGGCGACGGCGTATTGAACGGCGACGACAACTGCGCCCTGGTGGCCAACCCCGGCCAGGACGACGCGGACGGCGACGGCGACGGCGATGCCTGCGATCTGGACGACGACAACGACGGCGTCCTGGATGGCGCGGACAACTGCCCGCTGATCTCCAACCCCGGCCAGCAGGATACCGATCACGACGGCATCGGCGACGCCTGCGACGGCGACCTCGACGGCGACGGCGTGGCCAACGCCCTCGACAACTGCCCGGCGATCCCCAACGTCGACCAGCTCGACTTCGACGGCGACGGCATCGGCAACGCCTGCGATACCGACATCGACGGCGACGGCGTTCCCAACGGCGCCGACATCTGCGCCTTCACCCCGGCCGGCACCCCGGTCGATCCCACCACGGGTTGCTCGATCGCCCAGCTCTGCCCGTGCGCGGGTCCGCGCGGCACGACGCAGGCCTGGAAGAACCACGGCCAGTACGTCTCCTGCGTGGCCAAGAGCGCCCAGAGCTTCGTCCAGCAGGGGCTGATCACCTCCGCGCAGAAGGACGCGATCGTCTCCGCCGCCGGCCAGTCGAGCTGCGGCAAGTAGTCCGAAGGTCAGTACCTTGCCGGGCTCCTTCGGGAGCCCGGCGTTGGCGAACCGGCCGATTTTTCACGGAGAGGAAAGTCTCATGAAAGCCCAACTCATCCTGGCCCTCGCGGCCGCGCTCGCGTTCACCGGCGCGCCGGCCCGGGCCCATGACGAAACCCCCGGCGCGATCGAGGCGTTTCTGCATGGCCTCGCCGAGGACGGCGCCATCACGGAGGTCCAGCACCACCATATCGAAGAGCTCTATGCCAAGGGCAACCTCGTGCAGCTCGCGAGCTGGCTGGATGCCCAGGAGACGGCCGCGCAGATGTCGCACGACATCCGTCTCTATATCGACGCGCTGCTCAAGCTCGGTGAGCCGGACGTCGCGGCGGCCGCGGTCCCGGCGAATTACACCGGCAACGGCAACGCCACCCTGCTGGGGCAGCTCAATCCGCAGCCGCCGAATCCCTACTACAGCGACAACACCTCGACCGGTACGCTCTACACCGGCATGTGGGGATTTGCCACCGGCTCGCGGGAGTACGCGCTGCAGAGCAACAGCTTCGGCCTGCACATCATCGACGTCACCGACCCCGCCGCTCCGTTCCGCGTGCAGTACATCGACATGTCGGGCGGCGTGATCCCGCCCAAGGGCCGGATCTGGCGGGACGCCGACATTCATGAGGATCCGGTTTCAGGCAAGACCTACGCCTACGTCGGCGCGCAATCGAACGGCAATCTCTGGGTCGTGGACCTCTCGTACCTCTCCGGCTCGACGCCTCACGGCGTGGACTCCAACCCGATCCCGCCGGCCGGCATCGCCGACCGCGGACGCACGAATTACGGGCACACCGTGTTCGTCAACGACGGGCTTCTCTTCATGAACACGGCCAACAACGGCTCGACGCTCGGCTGCCAGATCTTCGACCTGCTGCAGAATCCTTTCGATCCGCCGGTGATCGCGGCCTGGAGCGGCAGCGGCCGCGACTGTCATGACTCCGTGGCACGGACCAACGTGCCGGGCTCCGGCGGCAAGGACCTGCTCTATTCCTCGGAAGGATATGCCACCCGCTACCGGATCCTCGACATCACCGGCGTCCGCTCGGGGGGGACGCCCACTCTGGTGGGGGAAACGGCCCCGGTCTCCGGCATCTACGCGCACAGCGACTGGCTGACCGACGACTCGCGCTACCTCTACACGTTCGAGGAGCTCAACGTCCATGACAACGCCGTTTACGACGTCTCGAACCCGGCGAGCCCGGCGCTGGTGACGACCTTCCAGTATTCGGGCGACGCCGCGGCCAACTCCCGCATGCACAACGGCCAGATCCGGGGAAAGTACCTGCTCAGCGCCTACTACGAAGCCGGGTTCCGGGTGTTCGACATCTCGAACCCGGCCAATCCCGTTGAGGTGGGAAAATTCGAGACGTGGCGCGATCCCGATGGCGACGGCACCTTCAACCAGTCGATCACGGGCAATTACAACGGCGCCTGGGACCTCTACGCCTTCCTGCCTTCGGGCAACGTCCTGGTGTCCGACATGAAGTCGGGCACGTTCATCGTCCACGTCGATCCCGTGGCGGCGCCGGGAGCGTCCAGCGGGCTTGCCGCCACGCCAGGCAACGCGCAGGCAACCCTCACGTGGACGGCGGCGAGCGGCGCCACGGGCACCAGCGTCTACCGGAGCACGTCGAGCGGCGGGCCCTACACGGCCGTCAAGACGAACGTCATCGGTACGAGCTACACCGACACCGGCCTGACCAACGGCACGGCGTACTTCTACGTCGTGACGGGCACCAACGCCGAAGGCGAGGGCGCGAGCTCGAACCAGGCCTCGGCGACGCCAACGGCCGCCAGCACACCCACCACGGTGACCCTCATATCCGTGGCCGCTCAGGACGGCTGGGCGCTAGAGTCGGGCGAGACCACGAACGTGGGCGGATCGATCGACGCCACCGCCTCGACGACCAGCGCCCTGCGGGTGGGGGATGACAACAAAGACAAGCAATACAAGGCCGTCATCTCCTTCGACACCTCGTCGATCCCCGACGGCGCCACCATCGTCTCGGCCACCGTGCGCCTGCTCCGCGGCACCGTTTCCGGCACCAACCCCTTCACCACTCACGGCACCTGCTGGGCGGACGTGCAGACGGGTGGCTTCTCCGGCTCGGCCACACTCCAGACGGGCGACTTCCAGGCCGCGGCCACCGTGGTCCAGGCGGCGAGCCTGACCAGCGCCGCGTCGAACGGGAGCTGGTCCGAAGGCAGCCTGAACGCTTCCGGGCTCGCCGCCATCAGCAAGACCGGGACGACGCAGCTCCGCGTCTATTTCAATCTGGATGACAACGACGACACCGGCAACGACTACATCGGCTACTACTCGGGCGAGGCGACGTCGGCAAACCGGCCGCAGCTCGTGGTGACGTACCAATAACGCAGGGCTCTCGGGGAGACTGAGGGGATCTCCCCCCGTTCTTTGGGGAAATCCCTCATGCATAGCTCCATGCGCAGAACACTAAGCTTTCTCTGCAATAACGCCAGGCCCACTCTGCACGAGGGGCCAGGCAGACCTGGAGGAGGTTCGGCCATGTCGGAACGGCGCTCCAGAGTCCTTCTCGCCGGCAAGTCAGGCCTGTCGAGCCGGTTGGAGTTGGCACGGCTCGCGGTGCAAGACTCCGTCGCCGCCCTGTGAGATCGCCGGCCTTGTTTGCCCTGAGGGGCGAGCCGCCCGCCCTGCCACGCGAGGCGCTCGACCTTCGGGGCAAGCCCCTGGCCATCAGGAATGAGTCACTGGTCCTGCGGAGCGAGCCCCTCGTCCCAAAGCGCAAGCCTCCGAGCTAAAAAAGTGATCGGCCTGCCCCATGGCGCGAGCCGCTTGCCCTTCGGCACGAGCCTCTCGCCCCGCGGAGCCAGCCCTCGGCCCCAGGCGCCGATGCCTTGCCCCGCCGGGCGAGCGGCTGGCTTCGCGGGGCGGGCGGCTCGTGCCGCAGGGCAAGCGGCTGCCGATTCTCCGCCCTCGCGTCGCTCGACTTCCCCGCTCTCTCCCATCTCGAGACGGACGCTCCAGACCGGCGAAGCCACCTCCTGCCCGGCGGGGCCGCTGGACTCCCTTGCCTTGGCGAAGCCTTGACCCGCCGGAAAAGGCCCTGTAGATTGAACATCGGAAGTTCAATCTGCATGATCCGGCGCACCCTCGAAACCACTCTGGAGAAACTGGCCCGCCAGTATCCGGTGGTGACCCTCACCGGCCCGCGCCAGTCGGGGAAGACCACGCTGGTCCAGGCGGTGTTTCCCGGCCATGAGTATGTGTCGCTCGAAGAGCCTGACGTCCGCGAGTACGCTCTCGCGGACCCCCGGGGCTTCCTCGAACAGTTCACCGGCCCTGTCATCCTCGACGAGGCCCAGCGGGCTCCCGATCTCTTCTCCTACATCCAGACTCTCGTCGACCGGGAGGACACCCCGGGGCGATACGTCTTGAGCGGGTCCCAGAATTTCCTCCTCCTGCGGTCCATCAGCCAGTCTCTCGCCGGCAGGAGCGCCATCCTCCACCTGCTCCCCCTTTCTCTCAGCGAGCTCGAAGGGCGGTCCCCCTTCCCTCTGGACAGGCTGGGCCATGAGCTTCCCCAGGAGCGGAGGGAGAGCTCTTCGGACGTCATGGAAGTCCTCTGGCGCGGCTTCTATCCGAGAATCCATGACAAGGGCCTGGACCCCGCCACCTGGTACTCGGGCTACTACCAGACCTACATCGAACGGGATGTGAGGGAGATCGTCAACGTAGGCGACCTCGAATCGTTCGGCCGCTTCGTGCGCCTCTGCGCGGGCCGCAACGGACAGCTCCTCAACCTGACCTCGCTCGGCAACGACTGTGGGATCACTCACACCACGGCAAGCCGCTGGCTTTCGATTCTCGAGTCGAGCTTCCTCATCCGGCTCCTCCGGCCCTATCACGCCAATTTCGGCAAGCGCCTGATCAAGAGCCCCAAGCTCTACTTTCTCGACACCGGGCTTCTCTGCTATCTCCTCCGCATCCAATCGCCGGAAGACCTCCGCCTGCACGCCAGCCGCGGCCCCATCTTCGAGAGCTTCGTGATCTCCGAGCTGATCAAGAACTTCCTGAATCAGGGTCGGGAGCCCGATCTGTACTTCTGGCGAGACTCCTCGGGCCACGAGATCGACGCGGTGATCGATCGGGGCCGCGACCGGTTGGCGGTCGAGATCAAGTCCGCCCAGACGGTCGTACCGGATTTCTTCGCGGGAATTGACTACTGGCGCGAGCTGCTAGGCGAACCCGAGGCGCCAGCCGCCCTGGTCCATGGTGGGGAGCGGAGCTTCCGGCGCAGCGGTGTGGCCGTCTACAGTTGGAACGCGCTATAGCGTAATCAGCTCCCGCCCTTGAACACCCGGCCTTCCTTCATCACGAAGCTCACCTTCTCCATCACCTTGATGTCGGCGAGCGGGTCGCCGGGCACGGCGATGACGTCCGCGGTCTTGCCGGGCTCCAGGGCGCCGAGGGTCTTGGCGAGGCCGAGCAGATCGGCGGCCGCGGAGGTGGCGGAGCGCAGCGCGGCGGCGGGAGACATGCCGAGGTCCACCATCAGGGCGAATTCCTGGGCGTTCATGCCGTGCGGGCTCACCCCGGAATCGGTGCCGAAGGCGATCTTCACCCCCATGCGGAGGGCGCGGCGGAACATGTCCGAGCGGACCTCCACCGCCGCCTTGGCCTTGGCCGCGATCTCCGGCGGATAGTGGCGGATCGTAGCCCGGCCGGCGACGTACTCGCCCGCCAGCAGGGTCGGCACCAGGAACGTCCCCCGCTCCTTCATCATCCGCAGCGCCTCGTCATCCATGAATGAGCCGTGCTCGATGGAGTCCACCCCGGCGCGGATGGCGGCCTTCGCCCCTTCGGCGCCGTGGGCGTGGGCGGCCACCTTCTTGCGCAGCCGGCGGGCTTCGTCGACGATCGCGTTCAGCTCCTCCTGCGTGAGCTGCGAGGTGTCCACCTCGTCGGCCAGGGAGAGCACGCCGCCGGTGGCGCAGATCTTGATCACGTCGGCGCCGTACTTGACCTGGAAACGGACCGCGTCGCGGAACTGGTCGGCACCGCTGGCGATCCCGTCCACCGGGCCCTTCTCGGGGAAGAACTTGTAGGGGAAGCCGGAGTCGTCGCAGTGGCCGCCGCGCGCGCCCAGAGCGTTGTTCGCCGCCAGGATGCGCGGCCCGGGGATGACGCCGTCGCGGATGGCGTTGCGCAGGCCGATGTCGACGGACTCGTTGGAACCGAGGTCGCGGAGGGTGGTGAAGCCGGCCATCAGCGCCCTGCGGGCGTTGTCCGTGGAGCGGATGGCCTGCTCCGCCAGGGGCCGGCGCATGTTGTTCATCGCGTCCTGGAGCCAGTTGTCGCCCGACTCGCCGCTGATGTGGGTGTGGGCGTCGATCAGACCCGGCAGGAGCGTCGCGTCGCCGAGGTCGATCACCCGCGCGCCGGCCGGCGCCGCCAGCCCCGCGCCCACGGCCTTGATCGTGCCTCCTTCGACGATCACCACGCCGTTGCGGATCACGGCGTCGCCCTTGCCGTCGAACAGCCGGGCGGCCTTGAGGACGACCACCTCCGGCTTGCCTTCAGGCACCGGCTGGGCGGTCAGGAGGGCGGGTATCAGGCACAGCAGGAGAACAACGGACAGGCGGACTCTCATCGCGACACCTCCAGGAAATTGGTCCCGGGATGGTACCGCTCGCGGCCGGGGAACGCCATCTCCCCGGTTCGGGGTAGGTTCGTTCTACACAAACGGGAGAGGTCGAAGCCGTAGCCCCACGGCACGGATGGAACGCAGCAAGGCCACGCGGGATGCGAGTTGCCATTCCCAGGGCATCAGATCTCCGTCCAGCACCTCTTCCTCGAGACTCATCAAAGCGACCCTGGCGATGTGGACTGGAGCGTCCCCTTCGAGAGATTGCTTCAACTCCTCGGCCAGCTCGGCGATCTCGCGAGCCTTCCCTTGCGTAGCGAGCACCATTCCGAGATCCAGCGAGACGAGGACGGCCTCGGCCACGCTCGGTTCGGCCAACAGCTTCCGGCGGACGGAATCCAGAAGCTCTTCGGCTTCCGCGGAATCGCCCAGGTAGCCCAGCAACCGGCCTTCCAGCCCATAGATGCGCACCATGTCCCGCGGATTCGTAATGGCGGAGTACAGACTCCACGCCTCGTCCCGTACCTGCCGTGCTTTCCCGGGCTGTTGCGCCAGAGCAAGAGCCGCCGCGAAGCTCATCCCCGTTGTCAGAGCCAGTTGGGGGCGCGACTCGCGGTCCAGGCCTCTCCAGGCTTTGTGGAGGCGCGGCAGGGCCTGGGCCACCTGGTTCTCTTCAAACGCCAGCAGACCCAGAAGCGCGAGGCACACGTCCGCCTCCTCCGGCGCCCCTTCGGCCTGGAAAGTGCGCGCGGCACGCTCCAGCAGGGCCTCGGCCTCGACCGAGCGTCCTTCCTCCCACCGGACCAGGCCCGCGGTCCGGCAATAGAAGGCGCGCTCCTCCGCCTTCTCCAGGAAAGGCGCGGCCTTCGCGAGTCGCGCCTCGGCTCCCGGCAAATCATGCTGGAGACGGCAGGCATTGGCGCCCAGGCAGAAAGCGCGGGGCAAGAACCCGGCGGCGTCCAGAGTCCTGTCTCCCAGGGTCACCGCGAGAGTGACCGCCGTCTCCGCGAGAGCCCGCGCCCGCGCCGGATTCGCGGGCTGGCTCGCATGACTCAGCTCCAGCAGGAGACCCAGCAGATCCAGACTCTGGAAGCGCTCTTTCGTCACCAGAGTCTCGCGCATATCCGGAGGAAGGCTCAGCAGCTCTCCTGCCAGCTCCTCCGCTTCCTTCCGCCGCCGCGAAGCGGACTCCGCCGCGTCGGTGGTCCCCCTTTCCAGCCTCTCGAACGCCGCCGAGTAGAGATCCGCCCCCTCCCCGCCCTCCTCCTCGGCTTCCTGGTCCAGGAGATGTCCCACCAGCCACTCCCTGCACTCGTGGCAGGTCAGGGCGTGAAGCAGTTGATCGGAAGGCAACGCCTCGGCGACCTCCAGGTCCAGAAGCTCATAGAGGTGCTCCATCAGTGGACGTCCCTCGCCGGCTGCGCCGTCTCGGTCCCAGAGGCCAATCCCGTCAGAGCCTCGATCGCCGGAGCGAGCCGGTCCTCCAGGACGCACTCGATGCCGGCGCGCAGGTCCGAAAAAAGGTCCGGCTCCCGGGCGGACGGAAGGCTCGCGTGCACGCCCAGGAGCCGGAAGCGGAGCGCTTCGAGATCGGCGGCGACCTCCCCCAGTTGCGCCCGCAGTCTCTCCTCCGGCAAATGTATGACTTCAGGTCTCTCGCTCATGGTGATCGCTCGGACAGCCGGGAGTGTAAATTCCCGTGTTGCGCCAGAAAGCCAGCGAGGAGCAAACTGGTGGAAATTCTCCTGGGCAACAAATCCCCGGCAGGCGTGTCACGCTTCGCCCCTTGGCCGCACCAGGATCTATCGGAAGCGCTACAACTGGAGATCCGCTTATGGCGAGCCAGCTAACTTTCCGGCAGCTTCTGGTGTCCTTCCTGGCCCTCTGGCGCGGGATGAGCCAGAAAGTCGTCGCCGCCGCCGCCGGCATTTCGGCGAAGCGGATCTCTCAGCATCTGACGCGGGATACGGACATCCGCGACGACGCCTTCGAGCGACTCCTCGCCGCCATCGCCGCCCCTCCCGCGGCCGTCCCGGTCGTGACCGCCTGCCTCGAAGCCCTGGAGGCTCTCGAGAGGGAGGACGGGCTGACGCCGGAGGAGCGGGCTGAGCGGGAAGAGGGGATGTTGGCGGTCGCGCGGCTCGTCCGCGAGGCGCTCACCCAGGCCCTCCTCCTCTCCCGGGAGGCGCCGCCCGCGGACTTCCCGCGAGGCTTCCAGGCCCGGCTCGACCGCGAGCGGGCCGAGGCGCTCTGGGAACGCCTCAAGGGCGCTCCGCCGGAGACGCGGGAGGACGTCGTGCGGGCGGCCCGGGAGTTTCAGAGCTGGGCTCTGTGCGAGCGGGTCTGCGCGGAGTCGGTGAACGAGGCCTCGCGCGACGTGCGGCGTTCCGCCGCCCTGGCGCGGCTGGCCCGGGAAATCGCGGAGCACGTCCCGGGGCCTGACGGCTGGCGGGACCGCGTCCGGGGTTACGCCGCCGCCCACGCCGCCAACGCCTTGAGGGTGGCGGGCGACCTGAAAGGCGCGGACGCGACCTTCACGACCGCGAAACGCCTCTGGGGAGCGGGCTGCGATCCGACCGCCGTGCTCGATCCCGGCCGGCTGCCGGACCTGGAGGCCTCGCTCCGCAGAGGTCAGCGCCGCTTCGGCGAGGCCCTTGCCCTCCTCGATGAGGCACTCGCCATCGGGCGCTCCCCGGCCCGCGTCTTGGTCAAGAAGGGAATCACATTGGAGATCATGGGAGAGTTTGAGAGTTGCATTGAGACCCTGCTCCAAGCAGTGCCGTTAGTAAAGCGTCAAGGCGACCGGCTGCTGATGAACGTGCTGACCTGCAATCTGGGCTTGGCGTATTGCCAAGCAGGCCGGTTTACCGAAGCGGCAGAAATGGCAATGGAAGTTCAGGAAGGTGCCTCGGAGGGAGGGGACGAGATCCTTGTCTTTCGAGGGATCTGGCTTCAGGGCCGTGTGGCCGCTGGGCTCGGCCATCGCGAAGAGGCCCTTTCTCTGCTGGGGCATGCCCGCCGTGAGTTCGATGCTCGGGACATGGACTACGACGTGGCCCTGGCAATGCTCGAAGAGGCCGCTCTCTTGCTCGACGAGGACCGAACAGAGGAGGTCAAGGTACTGGCCGAGGAATCGAAGAAGGTCTTCGCATCCAAGGGGGTGCACTGGGAGGCTCTGGCCGCGCTACGGCTCTTCCGGCGGGCAGTCGAAAAGGAGGAGGCCACGGCGGAACTGGCCCGGAGAGTTCTAAGCTATCTCTACCGCGCCCGCCACGACCAGGGCCTCCGGTTTGCGCTGTGAGCGGCTCTATCCGTTGGGGTCCACGCCACCGCCCGTATCGCCAGGACGGGTCAGCCCATCGGGATCGGCATTGGCGCCCTCTGGAGCCGCGACGGTCAGCCCGTCGGGATCGGCTATGGCGCCTGCTTTCTCGCCGCCCGAAAAAACCCCATCCAGGAAGTTCCAAATTGGGTTGGAGGGGCCGGAAAGGCCGAGCCAGGACACGAGGGCCACGGTGAAGAGGGTCAGTCGCATGGGAAGGTCTCCGCGCGGCGCCGGCGGCGGACCGCTGATGGCCCGCCGGGGCCGCGCCTCCAATCCTAGAGGTGCGGAGGGACCACCCGAAGGTGAAAAATCGCCAGATTGCTAGAGAGGAGCGCGGAATGACACGCAAGGCCCTGCTGGCCCGCCTGCTGCGGGCGCTTTCGGGAAAAAGCCAGAGAGTCTTCGCCCGGCTCCTCGGCGTTGACCCCTCTCTCATCGGGCAGATCGAGCGCGGGCGGGTGGCCCCGGCGCGCGAAGATCTCGACCGGATCGCGGCGGGAGCCGGGATCACCCTGGCCCAGGCGGAGGAGCTCCTGCGCCTCTATCAGGTGTTCCGCCGGTCCGGAGACGCCCGGGCCCGCGGCGCCGAGGAGGCGCTGGACGGCCTCACCCAGGGCCTGCGGGCTCTCACCGAGACGATCCACCGCCGGATTCTCCAACTGCCGCTGCCCGCAGCGCCTCCGTCTCCCGTGGACCGCGAGCGCGCGGAAGGTCTCTGGGCGCGGATGGAGCCCCTGCCGGACGCCTCGCGCTCCGCTCTGGTCCGCGTGGCCCGGGAGTTTCAGAGCTGGGCATTGTGCGAGCGGGTCTGCGCGGAGTCGGTGGCCGAAGCCTCGCGAGACGTGCGGCGTTCCGCCGCCCTGGCGCGGCTGGCCCGGGAGATCGCGGAGCACGTCCCAGGGCCGGAAGGCTGGCGGGACCGGCTCCGGGGCTACGCCACCGCTCACACCGCCAACGCCTTGAGGGTGGGGGGCGACCTGAAAGGCGCGGACGCGGCCTTCACGGCCGCGAAACGCCTCTGGCGGACGGGCTCCGATCCCGCCGCCGTGCTCGATCGAGGCCGGTTACCGGACTTGGAAGCGTCGCTCCGCAGAGGGCAGCGCCGCTTCACTGAAGCCCTCGCTCTCCTCGATGAGGCCTTCGCCATCGGACGCTCTCCGGCCCGCGTTTTGGTCAAGAAGGGTATCACGCTTGAGATCATGGGAGAGTATGAGAGTTGTATTGAGACTCTCCTCCAAGCAGTGCCGTTGGTGGAGTCCCAAGGCGACCGGCTGTTGATGAATGTCCTAGCCTGCAACCTGGGCTTGGCGTACTGCCAAGCAGAACGGTTTGCCGAAGCGGCAGAAATGGCTATCGAGGTTCAGGACGGCGCCTCGGCGAGAGGGGACGAGATCCTTGTCCTTCGAGGTCTCTGGCTCCAGGGCCGGGTGGCCGCCGGGCTCGGCCAGAGCGAACAGGCCCTTTCTCTGCTGGGGCAGGTCCGCCGGGAGTTCGACGCCCGGGACATGGACTACGACGTGGCCCTGGCCATGCTGGAAGAGGCCGCGCTCCTGCTCGACGAAGGCCGCACGGAGGAGGTCAAGCGGCTGGCCGAGGAATCGAAGGAGGTCTTCGACTCCAAAGGGGTCCACCGGGAAGCCCTGGCGGCCCTGCGGCTCTTCCGGCAGGCGGTCGAAAGGGAGGAGGCCACGGCGGAGTTGGCGCGGAGAGCTCTGCGCTACCTCTTCCGCGCGCGGCACGACCAGGGACTTCGGTTTGGGGTGTGAGCGGATTTATCCGTTCGGATCCGCCGTGGCGCCCTCATCGCCGGGGCGGGTCAGCCCATCAGGATCGGCATTGGCGCCCGCTGGGGCCGCGATGGTCAGCCCATCCGGGTCGGCTATGGCACCTTCCTTTTCGCCGCCTGCGAAGACTCCCTCCAAGACATTCCAGAGCGGGTTGGAGAGGCCGGAAAGGCCGAGCCAGGACACGAGGGCAACGGTGAAGAGGGTCAGTCGCATGGGAGGGTCTCCTCGCGGCGCCGGCGGCGGACCGCTGCTGGCCCGCCGGGGCCGATTCAAATCTCGATCCGCTTGACGCTTCCCTCACGTGAAATAACCTCGATGATATTCTCCGAGAAGCTGCTCCCGATCTGAGCATGGAGCCGGCGCATGGTTGGATGGTCGAAGAGCTCAACTCGGATCACGACTCCGTCGCCTTCCTGAATGACCGTGGCTTCATAACGATAAATTTTGACTGGGCCTTTTGCCCCGGCCGCTACGACAGGCGCCTCCGTGACCAGGCCCTTGTATTCACCCGGAACGAAGGGAATGGCATCCTTCAGACCTATGAGAAGGGCGTCGTTGTCTTTGGCAAAGGTAGCAATCAGACCAGCGGCTTCGGGGTTCTGAGACTCCAGCGCTTTGATTTGCTGTCGGGTCAGATAAACAGCGGCTCGCTTCGTTTCGGGAGGTGCAAAGAATTCCAGTCCCTTGCGGTGTGCAACCGGGCAGGGCTGCCCATCGCACGCATTGGTGCCTGAGCAGTCACCCAGAGTTCGGCAGTAGCATCTGAAAGTGCCAGCGGTGGTCCCACAGTTGATATAGCAGCTTCTTCCCCCGGTTTCTCCAACCACCAACTCGCATTCCGGGCCGTCTCCGCCTGAATAGGCGCATAGGATACAGGCAAAGGCTTCATTTCCAAGAAACAGACTGCCGCCGATCAGGAACAGAGCGCCAATCAGCACCTTCTTCATCCCCAATCTCCCTTCTCCGCCAACATAGGTCGTCGTCAACGTCTCCAGCACGAAATCTCACTACAGGTGCCACCCTTTTGGATGAGCCACGCTTTACTGCTCCCTCACCTCCGGAGCCTTTAGGGTCAGCTCCCCGTTCGCCTGAACGCTGCCGCTGGCGCAGGCCCCAGGGGGAATAAGGCCGTATTCGAGGGCCGTCCGCTCGGAGGGAGTGGCCCAGCAGACCTTGTAGTCTCCCGGTTCCAATCCCGGGATGATGAAGCGAGTCTCGTCGCGCGGCGCCCCTGAAAGCGCCGCCCAGGAAAGGAGTGTCGTCAGAGGCTCGATGGAGCCGCCACGCAGCAGATAGAGCGTCCCGCTGTTGATGTCGCCGAAGTCGATCGGCACGGTCCGCTCGATGACCAGAGTGCCCGCCAACTGCTCGAGGCCAAGATTCAAGGTGCGGCTCTCGGGCACTGGAATGCGGAGCATGCGGAAGGCGAAGCCCGGCGCGCCTACGGACAACAGAATCTCCTGGGTCTTCGGGGGCAGCCTGAGCTCGAAACGGCCTTCCGCGTTCGAAGTGACGGTGCCGATGGTGGAATACGGCAATCCCGCCGGAGCGGCCTTGACCCGCGCTCCGGCGACGGGACCGATAGACGAGACCACCATGCCGGAAAGCTTCATCTGGGGCCTTGCGAAGAGGATTACAGACTGGTCCTCCACATCCTCCCGCAGGTCCATGGTCACCGGCTCAGCGAAGATGTCCTGGCCGACATCTGCTTCGAGAACGATTTGACCAGGGAGCAGGCCACGCATCTCGAAGCGTCCCTCCTCATCCGCCCAGACCTGAACCGGTCCCTCCCAGACTTCCCCCTGGTTCATGACCGTTACAATGGCTTTCGCCGCCGGCTCCCCTCCTTCTCTTCTTACGACGCCACGAAGCAAGGTGTTCGGTAGTTTGAGATGGACCTCCGCGGTGTCGGTCTGTGGCTTCGGCTCGACAATAATCTTCGAGAACTCGCGCTCCACAGCGGGTTCGCTGCTGGAAACGCCAACGCTCCACGCCCCAGCTCGCGGCAGGAGAGCCTCGAATCGGCCCCGTTCGTCAGACCGGGCTTCGATCCGTACAGCTCCCCAACGCCCTCCAAACAGAAGGGCCGCGGCCAGGGGCTTCTTCCCCAGGTGGACGGTTCCCTTGACTTTAACGGCCTCCAGGTTGACCTGGACCAGTACCGGGCTTTGCTCCACCCGCACCTCGTCCATCCACCAGGTGTTTCCCTGGTGATTGATTCTCAAGAGGTATCGGCCGGGAGCTACTCCCTCTTTCTTCCATAGCCCGCCGGGCTGTACGGCTCCCTCCGCTTCGGTGGTTACCCTGGAGGAATCGCCGTCGAAGCGTTGAAGCTTCAGTGTCCATGGCTGGTCTCCTGGACCGACAGGCGGATCTACAAAGACTTCAAGCACCTTGGGAGAATCCAACAGAAGCGGGGGATTGGTGACTTCAGTGACTTCTCCGGGAAGGACCCGGACAGAGGCTGTCGCCGGAGCGAATCCCTCGTGCCGCACCTCCACAATGTAGGCTCCCGCAGGGATACCATCGATCTGAAAGAAACCCTTGGGATTGATCGTGGCTTCGAAGCGAAGGCTCGCCAGCCTTTGCCTTTCGACCTGGTCTCTGACATCTCCGCTGACACGGGGCCGCAGGGAGACCATCGTTCCGGGCTTCAGCGGAGACCGGTCGGCTGTGACCACCCAGCCCAGGACCGAAGATCCCTGGCGCAACTCAAGACGTCCGGGCCGGGTAGTCTCTCCGGGAGTTACCTGGAGGCCCCAGAGGTAGCGGGGAACGAACCCGGCCGCCTGGAACCTGATATCCAGAGTACCGGCAGGAACCGTGCACTTCCAGAGGCCCTTGTCTACGGGACAATTCACCTTCGCAGGCTGCGGGAGATCGGAGCCCGCACCACCGGGCGCAGGACGAAAGAAGGCCACCATTTCTTGAGGAGGCTCGACCCGGGAATCTTCGATAAATCCACCTTCGATGAAACCCGCTGGCCAAAGGTCCAACGTTACCGTGGCTGGCTTCTCGGTCAGTTCCAGCGCGACTGGATTTCCCCAGTGTCCCGGCGCTCCGGCGCTTAGCTCCCAGCGGCCTGGGCGCAGTTTCAGCAGCGAAGGCTCCTTTGTGGAAAGTGTGAAGTGAACCGGCTCAACCTGACCCTGCCCGAACCAGTTGGCAACGCCGCTGGCCTCCAGTTGGCTGGGAGCCCCCTTCACTTGCAACCGGAGGGTGACCTCGGATTGAGCCCCATCCGCCGCAGATGCGGCACCAGAAGGAATGAGAGCCAGAAGGACGCTCAGGAGCCCTGTGAGTCGATTCCAATGTGCCATCGAAGTACCCCTTTCAGCTCAGTACCAGTAGACGACTTCACAACTGCTGCACTCAGGCGGGCACCAGCCTCCGATGGGGCGGTAGCAAACCTCGCCTCCTCCTCCGGTGCCGCCACCACCACCGCCGCCGCCACCTCCTGGGTCGTAGTCGCAGACGCCGTCGAGGACACAGAAGTCAGGGTACCTAACATTGATAGAGCAAGAACAGCTTGCGTCGTACGAAACGGTCTGGCAGGAAGCCCTCCCGACCTTACTCTGCTCACAGTCGGAGCAAATCTTGGAAGTGCAGTCCGCCCCGATCGGTTTCGCCGACCCCATCAAGACGCCGAGTATCAACAAAGCGCAGGTGACTCGCATAGGGGGCCTCATCTCAATACCAGTAGACGATTTCGCAGGAAGGGCACTCGGCAGGGCACCACTGCCCGGGGAGGCGGACACAGCTAGTGTAGTGGGTCCTATATTCGGGAACATCTGTTACCCTCATCTGGTATGGAATACTGCCAGGAGGGAAGATGAGGGTAGCGGTTCCGATAGTTCTTTCGGCAGAGGAGAGGGCAGAGCTTGAGCGGCTTGCGCAGG
>DASVAS010000067.1:0-202977 GCA_036376245.1 Thermoanaerobaculia bacterium
GTGGGAGGGGGCGGGAGAGGGGGCCGGGGGGTGAGGGTTCCGGGGAGGGGGGCGACGAATGACCGACGACCTCCACCGCCAACATGACCGCGCCGCCCGCCGCGCCGCGCAGACCCGCTTCGACGCCCCGCTGGTCCTCCAGGCCGGGGCCGGCACGGGCAAGACCACCACCCTGATCGGCCGGCTCCTCGCCTGGACCCTGGGCACGGGCTGGGACCGCGCCGTCCAGCGCTTCGCCGACCGGGCCGCCGCCCGCCCCTTCGGCCTCCCCGAGGAGGCCACGCCGGAGCGCGTCGCCGCCGAGGTGCTGGGCCGCGTCGTGGCCATCACCTTCACCGAGGCCGCCGCCGCCGAGATGGCCGGCCGCGCCGCCCGCGAGCTGGCGCGCGTCGCCGCCGAAGGCGACGTCCCCGACTGGCTCGACGCCTCGCTCCTCCCCCCCGCGCCCGAGCGGACGGCGCGGGCGCGGGCCCTCCTCGGCACCCTCGACCACCTGGCCGTGCGCACCATCCACGCCTTCTGCCGCGGACTGCTCGCCGACCACCCCCTGGAGGCCGGCGTCCATCCCGAGCTCACCGTCGACGCCGACGGCCGGATGGTCGAGGAGACGGTCCGCGAGACCGTCGAGGACGCCCTGCGCGGCGGCTACGGCGATCCCGGCGATCCGCACCTGCTGGCCCTGGCCTCGGGCGGCTTCGGTCCGCCGGAGATCGTGGAGTCCCTGACCGCCCTGCTCAACGCCGGCCTCCCCGCCGCCGTCCTCGCGGAGGACCCCTTCCGCCCCGAGCGGCTGCGCGAGCTGCGGCAACGATTGGGGGCTGCCTGCCGGGCCGTCCACGTCCTGATCGCCCCCCGCGTGGGAGGCCGGGCGCAGAACGCGAAGAAGATCGAGGCGGCCCTCGGCACGCTGACGGGCCGATTGGGCGAGGACGCATCCCTGGCGGATCTGATCGAATGGATCGCCGAGCTGCTCCCGAAGAACCTGATCGACCATCTCAAGAAATGGCGCCGGGACCTCGAAGGCACCGAGGCGGCCCTCTTCGGAGACGTCCAGGAAGACCTCGCGCTCGCCGCCGCCGTCCTGGCCGAGCTGCTGGAGCACCTGACGCGCCTCGATCCCGAGCTCCTGGAGCACGGCCGGCGCGCCCTCCACCCCCTGCTGGCGCGCATCGAATCCGACCTGCGCGCCCGGGGGATCGCCACCTTCGACTTCCTGCTCACCGGCGCCGAATCGCTCCTGGCCCGCGACGCCGAGGTCCGGCGGCAGGTCCGGCGGCGGATCGACCAGCTCCTGGTCGACGAGTTCCAGGACACCGACCCCACCCAGTGCGAGATCCTGCGCTGGATCGTCCTCGACGGCCCCGTGGACCAGCGCCCCGGGCTCTTCCTGGTGGGGGACCCCAAGCAGTCCATCTACGGCTGGCGCAGCGCCGACCTGCGGGCCTACGACGACTTCGTGGCCCGGGTGCGCGAAGCCGGCGGCGAGGTCATGTCCCTGGTCGAGAACTTCCGCTCCGTGCCGGCCATCCTCGGCGAGGTGGCCCGGGTCGTGGAGCCGGTGATGCGGGAGCGCGAGGGCGTCCAGCCTCCCTTCGAGCCCCTGCTGCCCTGCGACCGCCGGCGGGACGACCCCGGCTTCGCGCGCGGCCGGGTCTGGTCCCCCGTCGAGCATTGGGTCTCCTGGAAGAAGGACGGCGAGCGGGGCGGCGGGCGCACGCAGGCTGTCGACGCCGCCGGGATCGAGGCCGCGGCCCTGGCCGCCGACGTGCGCGCCCTGCACGAAGACCACGGCGTGGCCTGGAAGGAGATCGCCGTCCTGCTGCGCGGCACCAGCGACCTCGACCTCTATCTGGAAGGGCTGCGGCGGGCGCGGGTTCCCTTCGTGGTGGGGCGCGACAAGCAGTACTACCGCCGCCGCGAGATCATCGAGGCCGCCGCTCTGGTACGCGCCGTGCTCGATCCCGGCGACCACCTGGCCCTGCTCACCGTGCTGCGGTCCTCCCTCGCGGGCGTGCCGGACGCCGCCCTGATCCCCCTCTGGAACCGCCAGCTCCCGCGCCTGATGACCGAGCTGCGGGAGCCCTCGCCGCAGGCGATGGAAAAGCTGCGCGAAGTGATCGAGGGCGCCGCCAAAGCGGTGCCGAAGGAGATCCCGGGCCTCAACCGCATCCGCGGCTGGGAGCGCAACCTCCTCGCCGCCGTCGAGCACCTGGCCGTGCTGCGCCGCTCCTTCGCCTGCGAGCCCTCGGACGTCTTCGTCGAGCGCCTGCGCCGCCTCACCCTGGTCGAAGCCGTCGAGGCCGCCCGCTACCTGGGCCCCTACCGGCTGGCCAACCTGGAGCGCTTCTTCCGGCAGCTCCTGGCGTCCATCGAAGACGGCGGCGGCGACGTCACCGCCATCCTGCGCTCCTTGCGGCGCAGCGTCTCCGAGTCGAAGGAGGCGGAGGAGGGGCGTCCCAAGGACGGCGCGGAGGACGCCGTGCACGTCCTCACCATCCACGGCGCCAAGGGCCTCGACTTCGAGCACGTCTACCTGGTGCAGCTCCACAAGCTCTCGCCGGGCGACCGCGGCCCCCGCACCGAGGCCGGCCGTCTGGGCGCCGGCTGGGAGTACCGCCTCTTCGGCGCGCCCACGCTCGATTTCGACCGCGTCGAGGCCGGCCGCCGGGAGGTGGAAGCCGCCGAAAGGGTGCGCCTCCTCTACGTGGCCATGACCCGCGCCAAGGACCGCCTGGTGCTGGCCGGCGTCTGGCCGGACGAGGCGACCCCGAAGTCCGCCGAGCAGGCCCGCACCCACATGGACCTCCTCCTCTCCCGCGGCGATCACCCTGGAGACCTCGCCGCGCTCTGGGGCGAGGCGGCGGACGGCGGCCGCTGGTCCCACCCGGACCCCACGGGGGCGCTCTGGAAGTTCATCGACCTCTCGCCCATGGAGCCCGGCCTCGCCGCCGAGCCCGAGCGTCCTTCCCTGCCGAGCCCCGAAGAGATCGCCCTGGTCTCCAAGGTCCTCCGCCAGAAGCGCGGCGAGGCCCGCGCCCGCATGGACCGCCCCTTCACCGGCGCCGCCTCCGAGGAGGCCCACGCCCTCCTCCGTGAGCAACAGGCCGAGGAGATGGAGGACGCCAGACGCACCCGCCGCCGCGGTCCGGCCCTGGACCGCGCCGCCGCCATGGCAGCCGGAGGAGCCATCCACCGCGTCCTGGAAGAATGGGACCTCGCCGCCGATCCCAAGGCCGAAGCGAAGCGTCAGAGGGAGCGTCTCCCCGCCTACCTCGCCGCCCTGGTCGAAGGGGACGAGGGAGAGCGCTCCCTGCCGCTGGCCGAATCTCTCCTGGACACCTTCGTCCGTGGTCCCCTCTTCGGCCGCTTCCGTGGATTGAAGGACCGCATCCTCGCCCGCGAGCTCGCCGTCCTCCTGCCGCCGGGGCAGGGGGATCATTCGCCGGTCGGCGCCGTCAGCGGGGCGATCGACCTTCTCTACAGGGATGCGGACGGGGGGATCGTGATCGCGGACTACAAGACGGACGAAGCGGAGACGGACGCGGAGATCAAGGATCGCGCCGAGGTCTACGCGCCGCAGGGGATGACGTACGTGCGGGCGATCCAGGAGGCGCTGGAGCTGGCGGAGGCGCCGAGGTTCGAGCTGTGGTTTTTGCGGGCGGGGCGGGTGGTGGGATAGATGGCCATAATCTACCTATGGCGCCTCTTTTCAGGTTTTGAGGGGATGGGATGAAGATTGAGGAGATTATATGGTTAGAGGATGTCATCGAGAAGCTGCTGCGGAAGCATGAGGTTCGGATAGATGAGGTAATGGAGGTCTTCGAGAATCGTCCTCAGTTCCGTTTTGTTGAAGAAGGGAATCGCGAAGGTGAGCATGTATATCTTGCTCAGGGGCGTACGGAAGCCGGTGGTATCTGTCAGTGTTCTTCATCTATAAGGGGGATAGACAGGCGTTGGTGATTTCAGCGCGAGATATGAGTCGTTCGGAAAGGAAGAGATATGAGCGAACGTAGGTCGACTATTTCAAAAGCCACATCATACAAAGAGATCGGGGACTATTGGGACAGTCACGATGTCGGTGAAGTCTGGGATCAGACAGAGCCCGTAGAGTTTGAGGTGTCTATTAAGGCCGAGAGACGCTACTATCCGATCGAGAAGAATTTATCCCAGAGGTTGAGCCGTATTGCTGATGCTCAAGGCATAAGTGCCGAAACATTGATCAATCTTTGGGTCCAAGAGAAGATTGTGCAATCAGAATCGTAGTAGCTAATCTCGCCTCCCGGTAGGCACGCTGCGTAACATCTTTCGTCAGGCCGGATGGGCTTGGAGGTGCACGATGCTCTATCCCGTGTACGTCCACAAGGACCCCGAAAGCGCCTATGGCGTGACATTCCCGGATTTCCCCGGCTGCTTCTCGGCCGCTGACGAGTTGGAGGGGCTCCCGCGCCTGGCCCAGGATGCGGTCGAGGTGCACTTCGAGGGCGAGGACGCGGAGATCCCAGCTCCTACAGCCATTGAGGAATTGACGGCTGACCCGACGTATGAGGGTGGGTTCTGGCTTCTCGTCGACATCGACCTCACGAAGCTCGGAGCAGGGATACAAACTGCCTTAACCGTCCCTTCAGGGACAATCGCGGGTAGCCCCGGGTTTTAACCCGGGGCGGCGGAGGCCGCATCCTCCCCGGGACGGCATCGCGGGGACGGCAACGGCCGCGGACGCCCCTCGCCCCAGGTTGAAACCGTGGGGCTACCTGCGGATGTGCCTGAAGGCACGGTTCGGACAACACCAGGGAGATCCGGAGGCGGTCACGTCCCATCGCCCTGAAAGGGGCGGCCGTTGAACAGCCTGGGGTGCCAACCCCAGGGACCGAGGTCCACCATCCCCAATCCCGGAGCCCCCGAAGGGGGCGGCATCGATGTCCATGGATGGGATCGCGCCGGGATTCGGTTCGTCCCCGGCCGGCGATGTCGCCCCCTTCGGGGGCTCGGATGAACGGGGGATCCGGAGGGTTCCTGGGGCTGTCGCCCCAGGCTGTTCAACGGTCGCCCCTTTCAGGGGCGGTACGGTCGATCTCGCGAGGCGGGAGACGGATTCCGGCCGGCGGTCCGGCAACCTCCGGCGGCCGGGCTCGGCGAACCGGAGGCGGGAGCCCCGGAAGACGGGAAAGTTGTCGCGCCGAGGCTGGCGGACCTCCGGTTCCGGCTGGCGGCTCGGCAATGACTGCCTGGCGCTCGACTTTCATGGATGCGCGTTGGGCGCGGTTCTCTCCCGCTTCGCCCGCCACGCTTGACGGTCCTCCCGCCAACGTTTGCGGCTGGCCCGTCGTTGCCGGCGGACGGTTCGCCTTCCTGGGCGAACGGCTCGCCGTCGCCGGTGGCTCGTCCACCTGGGCCGGCGGCTCATCCGCCGCCGTCGGCGGGTCTCTCGTTCCGGCCGGCGAGTGAGCCGTTCCGGCCGGCAGCTCATCCGCCGTCATTGGCGCGCCTCCCGCCCCGCGGGCCGGACGAGCCGCGAAGGTTCGGCGATGAACCCGCAAGGCTGGCGGCTCATCCGCCAACGGCGGCGGTTGAGGCGCCGTTGCCGGCGGACGGTTCGCCTTCCTGGGCGAACGGCTCGCCGTCGCCGGCGGCTCGTCCGCCTGGGCCGGCGGCTCATCCGCCGCCGTCGGCGGGTCTCTCGTTCCTCCCGGCGGGTGAGCCGCTCCGGCCGGCGGCCCGTTCGCCGCGGCTGGCGAGCCTCCCGCACCGCGAGGTGGACGAGCCGCGAAGGTTCGGAGGAGAGCCCGCAAGGTTCGCGGCTCTTCCGCCAACGTCGGCGGCTGGCTCGCCGTCCGGAACGGATGGCTCGCCCCGCTGGGCGAACGGCTCGCCGTCGCCGGCGGCTCGTCCACCTGGGCCGGCGGCTCGTCCGCCGCCGTCGGCGGGTCTCTCGTTCCTCCCGGCGGGTGAGCCGCTCCGGCCGGCGGCCCGTTCGCCGTGGCTGGCGAGCCTCCCGCACCGAGAGGTGGACGAGCCGCGAAGGTTCCGCGCTGAACCCGGAAGGTTCGCGGCTCTCCCGCCAAGGCCGGCGGCTGGCTCGCCGTCCGGAGCGAAGGGCTCGCCCCGCTGGGCGAAGGGTTCGCCGTCGCCGGCGGCTCGTCCGCCTGGGCCGGCGGCCCGTTCGCCGTCGTCGGCGGGTCTCCCGCCCCTCCTGGCGATTGAGCCGCCCGCGCCGGCGGCCCGTTCACCCCGGCTGGCGCGCCTCCCGCTCCGCGGTTTGGACGAGCCGCCGAGGTTCGGAGATGAACCGGCAAGGTTCGCGGTCCTCCCGCCAACGTTCGCGGCTGACTCGCCCGGGTTGTGGCGGTGCCGCCGAAGCCGCGGGACCTCTTTGCCGTCAAGATGTTGGCGGCCGGACTGGCCGTCGGCGCCATCGCGCTGGCGCGCTCCAGGCGGACGGCGAAGTAGGGCCGCTACCGTCGAAAACGTTCCGGCACTGTCACCGCTGTGGGCACCCCGGCGGTTGACTTCCCGGCCCGCCGCAGGCTACCCTCCAGCAGAATTTATCCGTTGTCGAACATCGTTTTCCGTTGGACGAGGGGATCTCTGCGCGATCGTGTGGACCGCCTCCCCGGGACATGAACAGGGCAGCGGAAGAAGACCCGATGAAAGCTCTTGCCGCCGCCCTCCTCGATCCGGAGCCTCTCCGTCCAACGGAGCTATGCTGACGCCGTGCTCCGGGTACTGATCCTCGACGACGAGTCGATCGTGGTGGACACCCTGGCGGCCTACCTGAGGCTGCCGGGGATCGAGCTGACCACGTGCATGGAGACCGAAGCCGCCGAGGCGCTGCTGCGGTGCTTCCGCTTCGACGTCGTCATCACCGACCTCTCCGTCTCCCATCTCGGCGGCCTGGACGGCATGCGCCTCGTCCGGTTCGTGACCGCCAACTTCCCCGACACGGCCGTGTACGTGCTCAGCGGCTACGTGGACCAGGCGGTCCGCGACCTCTGCGCGGTGATGGGCGTGACCGGGGTGCTGGAGAAGTCGGAGGGGCTGGCCCGGCTGCGCCGCTACCTGCTGGAGCGGCGGGCGGCGCTCACCCCTCCCGGCGCGACGCCGGAAGGCGAGGGCGAGGTGCAGCAGGTCGAGCTGCTCGAGGAGTTCATGGCGGCCAACCCGGTCCGCGCCGTCCTGCAGCCGGTCGTGAAGCTGCGCGAGGGCTCGCCGCGGTTCGAGGTGTTCGGCGTCGAGAGCCTGGCCCGCGGGCCCAGCCGGTCCCTGCTGGGCAACCCGGCGGTCTTCCTGGCCTACGCGGCGCAGAAGGAGTTGCTCTTCGAAGCCGACATGATCTGCATCCGGGCCGCCCTCGACGAGGTGAACCAGTTGGGGAACCGGGTCACCACGTTCCTCAACGTCCAGCCGCGGTCGCTGACCAATCCGGAATTCGCGACGCGGCTGTGCGAGGCGGTGCGCACGGCGGGGATGGCGGAGAAGGAGATCGTCCTCGAGCTCACCGAGCAGCAGACCATCGTGAATCCGAGCGCCTTCGCGGCGACTCTGCAACGCCTGCGGGAGCGCGGCTTCCGCATCGCCCTCGACGATTTCGGCGAGGGCTCCTCCAATCTCAATCTCTTCCAGGATCTGCACCCGGATTTCCTGAAGATCTCCGGAACGTTCTGCCGTGGTCTCGCGCATGATCCCTTCAAACAGATCATCGTCCAGAGCACGGCTGAAATGGCCGCGCGGGCTGGCACCGCGACCGTGATGGAAGCGGTGGAGACGGCGGAGGACGCCGAGGTGCTCCGGCATCTCGGCATCGATTACGCGCAGGGTTTCTTCTTTCAGCGGCCCTTGCCGGGCCGTGAGCTCGCCGAGCTGTTGCGGGCGGGAGACGCGGCGGAGAGCCGCGCTTCCGTGCTGGAACCGCTCGGGGCCGCTCCGTCGGCTCCCTGATCGAACGTCTGAGTGGTGGGCTGTCACGTTTTTGCGCCGCGGGCGCACTTAGGGACCGGCGTGCGCCTACGTTGTAAGCAGCCGTCGTAAATAAATGTTTTATCTTTTCTTGGGGGAATTCGTCGTGGACAACCTGGCTACCTGACCCGTTTCACCACTTTCCACTTGTAGTTTCTGTGTTCCAAACCGTTAACAGGAGGGCAAGCCCTCCACAGGGGAGATCTACGCCAATGAAGATGCTTGATTTCTATTCGAAGTTCGTCTCTGCGACCGAAGAGTCCAACCTTTTCCAGGCTCTCCGCAGCCTGAGCCAGGCCGAGGACCTGAAGGAAGTGCTCGACGTCAACGGCGAGACCCACCTCACCGACTGGACCCCGTGGCCGCCGATGCAGGCTGCCGCGCCGGCGACGGTCTGAGCGCGTTCCGTTGAGCGGCGCGGAATTTGCTTGAAGATTTCTCGCCGTTCGTGAAGCAGTGTCCGGGCCCGGGAGGCGCTTCCTCCCGGGTCCTATCGCAGCAGGAGCTGAAGCGATGCGATTTGAGCGATTGAAGGAACGTGTCCGCAATCTGGGAGAGGTCTCTTCCTGGCCGCAGATGCTCGAGCTGGTCGAGCGTGCGTCGCATCGGGAGGACGTCTCCGTCTGGGATCTGCCCGTGGCGGCCTGCCTCGCGATGGGCGGCGACGAGGAGACGGCGCTGCCCGCGGCGGCGGCGGTCTTCTGCTCCGTGGCGAGCATTCATCTGGTGGACGACATTCTGGATGACGATCCGCGTGGCGATTATCACCTCCTGGGCTACGGTCCGACGGCAAATCTTTCACTGGCGTTCCAGGCCGCCGGGCATCTTTCGCTCGACGAGCCGTCCGTCTCGCCGGAAGTGCGCGCGGCCCTGCAGGCGAGCTTCGCCCGCATGTCGCTCGCGACCTGCTTCGGCCAGAATCTCGACACGCACGAGGTGCGCGGCGAGGAGGACTACTGGCGGGTGGTGGGGGCGAAGACGCCGCCGCTGTTCGCGGAGGCCTTGCGCATGGGCGCCCTGCTCGGCGGCGCCACGGCCGGGACGGCCGACCTGCTGGCCCGTCTGGGCGCCGCTCTCGGCCGCTATGTCCAGGTCAGCGACGACATGGCGGACGCCCTGGAGACGCCGGCGCGCGCGGACTGGATGCGCCGCGGCAACAACCTTCCCCTGCTGTACGCGATGACCGCCGGGCATCCCGAGCGCGAGGAGTTCGTGCGCCTGTCGCAGAACGCCGCCGATCCGGAAGCGCTGGCGGCGGCGCAGAAGATTCTTTTCCGCAGCGGCGCCGTGAGCTATTGCACGCTCAAGCTGCTCGAGATCTCGCGGGAGGTGCAGGACCTGCTGTCGCGCATCGCGCTGCCGGATCCCGGTCCGGTGCGGAAGATCGTCGAAGTGCATATGAAGCCGCTGAACCGGCTGCTGGAGTCGGTGGGCGTGGAAAATCCGTCGGCGTTGTCGCTTCATTGACCCGGTTTTGAGGGAAGGTGCCACTTACCTTTCAGGAGACTTCGTGTTTTAACGGCGTAGACTTGACGGCGGGCCCCGGTTTCTCCGCGGGCCGCCCATGGGGTTCTCGGCATGCTCAAGTCGTGCTTCCATGCGCTGAGCTGTCCCACGGCACCCGAGCCAGTTGAGAATCCTTGCGCGCGCGGCCCTCCCGTTTATACTCGTTCCTGTTCTTCTCTACGAGGGGTCACCCTGCAAGGGTGGAGAAAACAATTTCCCAATGCGGAGGGATCGAGTCATGTTGATCGGTGAGTTCAATTCGAGATTCGCGTCGGACGAGAGCGCCCTGTTCGCGGCCCTGAGAGAAGTGAGCCGCATGGAACCTGAGCAACTGCTGACCAGCGACGTCGTCAAGTGGGATGAATGGCCCCCGGACGGCGACGGCGCCGGCGATCCGCCGCCGAGCCTGCGGTTCGCCGCGAGGGCTGACGCCTGATCCGCTTGCGTCGCCTGGCGTCCGCGCGGCCCCGCGATCTGTCCGGCTGTCTCGTGGGGCCGCGGGCGCCCTGTTGGGTCCGCGGGGCGGGGATGTTGTAAAATCCTTCCCGCTCATCCTGAGACAGCCGCATGGCGACCCGGCATTTCTCATCTTCCTGGACGGCGAAGGACCTGTCCCTGGTCCTGGTCAGTCTGCTCGTCCTTTTCGTCTGCCTCTTCTACACCTACTCCCTGGCGTTCGCGCCGGACCTCGGCTACACCCCGAGCTCCACGGACTGGAAGGTGGTCTCGGCCTATCCGTGTGAAGGATCCGACCCTTGCCTCAAGGTGGGCGACCAGGTCCTCTCCATCGAGGGCGTCGACTTCGAGGAGTACACGCACGACCGGGGGCTGTTCCTCTCCGACCTGATCCGGCCGGAAGGCTACTCCCGGATCACGCTGGTCCGGGACGGCCGGCGGATGACGCTCGACGTCAAGATCCGCGCCCAACGGGTCGATCTCGACCGCGCGATCTTCTCCATGGTGGCGCCCCTGATCTTCTGGCTGATGGGAACGGTGGTCGTCATCTTCCTGCGGCCGCGGGACGAGCGCTGGCTGGTGCTGGTCCTGTTCAGCTACGCCACGGCCCTGTGGACCTCGACCGGCCTGTCGGGGCGGGCGGCGGGGGCCGCGTACGTCTTCCACGTGGTGATCTGGTTCTTCCCGGCCCTGTGCCTTCACCTCCACACGGTGCTGCCCAACGAGCTGTTCCGCCGGCGGACGCGGCGGACCCTGCAGGCGGCGCTCTACGGGGCCGGCGTGGTCCTGGCGGTGCTCGACGCCTTCTTCCTGCTGCAGGGCTTCGGCTACCTGTACGTCTGGTACACGCTGTCGGGGGTGGTGATCTCGGTCGGGCTGCTGGTCGCCCGGCTGTTCCTGCGGGTGGACTCCGCGGCCAAGCTGGCGGCGCGCATCATGCTGTTCGGCGTGACGCTCGGCCTGGTGCCGTTCCTGCTGTTCCACGGCGTGCTGCTGGCCTGGTACAAGAGCGTGCTCCTGGCCGGCTGGGACCTGCGCTGGTTCTACGGCTACATGAAGGTCATCTCGGCGGCCAGCATCCCCATCCTGCCGATGGCGTACATCTACGCCATCTACAAGCACTACCTGGGGGCGCTGGAGTTCCGGGCCAACCGGCTGCTGGGGATCTATACGTTCTCGACCCTGCTGTTCGGGTCCTACACCATCACCTTCCTCATCCTGAGCGGCCGCTGGGCCCAGATCGACGGCAGCTTCCTGTCCGTGGTCCTGCTGATCTCGCTGGTGTTCGTGGCCGTGACGCCCCTGCTGCGGGACCGTTTCCAGGCCCTGGTGGACCGCTACGTCTTCGGCATCAAGCACTCGGCCGAGGAGGTCATCGAGATCGTCTCCGAGCGGGTGCCCATGGCGTTCGACCGCGAGGTGCTGGCGCGGGTGATCGCGGACGAGGTCCTGCCGACGCTGCTGATCCGGCAGTCGGCCCTCTACCTCTTCGAGGACGGGCGCAAGGAGACGCTCTACGAGCAGGCTCTGCCCGAGGGCGGCGAGCCCACGGCGGAGGACCTGCAGCGGCTGCTGCTGGAGCGGAGCGGGCGGCACCTGCCGCTGCACAAGGCCGGGGAGTCGTCCCTCTCCTGGGTGCGGCTGGCGCTTCCCCTGGTGGTGCAGACCCGCACGCTCGGCATCTGGCTGATCGGCCGGCGCGACCCGGACGACTTCTTCCCGGCGAGCGACGTCCACCTGCTCTCCACGGTGGCCAACCAGATCGCGCCGGTGGCCGAAAACGTCCGGCTCTACGAGAAGGCGCAGCAGGAGATCGCCCAGCGCAAGGCGGCCGAGGAGGAGATCCGGCGCAGCGAGGAGCGCTTCCGCACGCTGTTCGAGGCGACCCTGGAGGGCATCGCCATCGTGCGCAAGGGGATCATCCTGGAGGTCAACGAGGCCCTGCTGGGCATCTTCGGCTACGAGTCCGCCGAGATCATCGGCTGCCGGCTCACCGACCTGGTCTCCGGCGAGGTGGACCTCGAAGGGGTGCCGCGCGAGACCGTGGGCCTGCGGCGCGACGGCTCGCCGGTGGACCTGGAGATCGCCGGCAAGCGCTACCACTTCCAGGGCGAGGAAGTGTCGGTGGTGGCCATCCGCGACATCGCCCAGCGCAAGCGGGACGAGGCCGAGAACAAGATGCTGCAGCGGCAGCTCCTGCACTCGCAGAAGATGGAGGCCATCGGCCGCCTCTCCGCCGGCGTCGCCCACGACTTCAACAACTGCCTGCTGGCGATCTTCGGCTACAGCGACATGCTGATCGAGCGCTACGAGGAGGATCCCTTCCTGGTGCGCAACCTGACGGGGATCAAGGAGGCCGGGCAGCGGGCGGCGTCGCTGACCAAGCAGCTCCTGGCCTTCGCCCGCCGCCAGCCCATGGAGGCGCGGGTGATGAGCCTCAACACCGTGGTCTCGGGGCTGGAGAAGATGCTCCAGCGGCTGCTCGGGGAGGACATCCACCTGGTCGCCGAGCTGCATCCCGAGATCGGCCGGGTGAAGATCGATTCGGGGCAGATGGAGCAGGTCATCGTGAACCTCGCCGTCAACGCCCGCGACGCCATGCCGCGGGGCGGCCGGCTGACCGTGCGGACGGCGCCGCTGGAGGTTTCGCACGAGTCCCCGGCGCCGCACGCCGACGTGCCGCCGGGCGCGTACGTGCTGCTGACGGTGAGCGACACCGGCTCGGGGATGGACGCCGAGACGCAGGCGCGGGTCTTCGAGCCGTTCTTCAGCACCAAGGGGGAGGGCACGGGGCTGGGGTTGTCGATGGCCTACGGCACCGTCCGCCAGAGCGGCGGCCGGATCTTCGTCAACAGCGCCCCCGGGCAGGGGGCGGTCTTCTCGATCTACCTGCCGGTGACCCGCGAGACCGAGGCGCAGCGGGGCGTGGCGCTCCACGGCGCGGCGGCCCGCGGCACCGAGACCATCCTGCTGGTGGAGGACGAGGAGGAGGTGCGGCGGGTGCTGCACCAGATCCTCTCCGGCAAGGGCTACCGGGTGCTGCAGGCGGGCTCGGGCGAGGAGGCGCTGGTCATCTCGCGCCTCCACCGCGGCGCCGTCCACCTGCTGTTGACCGACGTGACCATGCCCGAGATGAAGGGGCCGGAGCTGGCCACGCGCCTGCGCGCCGAGCGCCCGCAGACGCGGGTGGTCTTCATGTCGGGCTACAACGACGAGGTGCTCACGGACGGCGGGCCGGGCGCGCCGCTCTGTCTCCAGAAGCCCTTCTCGCCCCAGATCCTGAGCCAGACGATCCGCTCGGTCCTCGACGAGGCCGCCAGCGCGCCGCGCGCGGCGGCGGTGTAGGAAGGGACGAAAGGACCTAAAAGACCTAAACGACCTAAAGGACTCAAAGGACGGCGCTGTCCTTGCGGTCCTTTGTCGTTTATGTCCTTTAGGTCGTTTATGTCCTTTAGGTCCTTCCTCTTCACCTCCAGGAGATCCACGCCGGCGCCCGCACCAGGCCGCCCTTCCGGGGGAGGCTCACGGCGAGGGTCTGGAGCTTGCCGGCGGCCGGCTCGTCAGGCTCGGAGATCCAGATCCGCCACCGGTGCGGGAGGGCTCCCAGCATGGCGTCGAGCTGCGGCTCGAAGCCGATCACCGTGCCCGCCGTGGCCTGGGCGAGGGCGCGCAGGGAGGCGTTCCGCGGCTGCAGGAAGAGGTCGATGACCGGCAGGAACGCCAGGGTCGTCGGGCTCGGCGGCTGGCCGGGGAGGATCAGGGGCGGCACTCCGTTGTGCAGGTCGGAGTACGCGGCGCCCTGATTCAGGATGCCGATCTCGGTCTGCGGCACGACCGCCTCCTTGTCGTCCAGCTTCTGCTTGTGCAACCGCAGGGCGAGGACCGTCCAGCCGGAAGCCGAGAGCGTCCGGGCCTGGCCTCGTTCGATCCGTTCGATCTGCCGGGGCGTCAGATCGGCGCCATCCATCACCAGGAAGAGGGCCCGCGGACCGCCGGCGGGCCGGCTGGCCATGAACGCCAGAAGTTTTTCGAGATGCCGCTGGACCTGGAGGGGCGAGGGGTCCGCCGGCCGTCCGTGGTCTTCCGTGCGGTCCCGTTCGACGCGGGCGGCCCCGGCGAGGTCCGCTAGGGTCTGCCGCAGGCTCCTGGGCTCCCGCGTGGGCGCCAGCGCGACGCGCGGGCCAGAGGCGGCCACGGCCACCTCCACGGTCCCCAGCCGGGTCAGGTCCCGGGCGCGGTCGGCGAGGGCGAGGGTGGAGTAGAAGACGGTCTCCGGCCGGGCGAGGGTCTGGTCGATGTAGATCAGGAAGGTCCACGGGGTGTCGGCGACCCGTTCGACCCGGGTGACCTCCCTGAGCCTGCCGTTCACCAGGACCTGGAAGTCCGCCGGCTTCAGGCGGTTGTCCTCCAACCGGCCCGGGACGTCGACCAGGATCTCGCGTTCCCGGACCACGATCTGTTCGGTGACGGTTCCGGGCGGCTGCCCGGCCGCCGGCAGGGCGGCCTGGACGAGCAGCGCGGCGGAGAAGAGACGGAGGCCGGTGAGGTGTGACATGGGACACCGTCCTTTCTGGTCCTCAAACCCACGCTACCGCAATCGCCGTGCCGTGGCGCTCTCCCCGGGGGTGGGAGCGGAGCCCCGTCCGGGTGGGTGGACAGGTGTATGAGAAAGCGGTCTTCAGGAGAAAGAGGAAGGACACCAAGGACACCAGGGACTTCAAGGACTCAAAGGACGGCGATGTCTTTGTCCCTGGTGTCCCTGGTGTCCTTGGTGTCCTTGGTGTCCTTCAGGTCCTTTTACTCGGGCTCCACCACGCCCCCCGTCCCGCTACCCCGGGGATCGGAAGCGGCCTCCATGCGGCCGTCGGGGAGCAGGTGAACAATGTGCACCTTGGCGACCTCGGTCGGGGGCTTCACCTCGATCTTGTGGCCGCGGCGCTCGAGCTCGGCGCGGGTCTCGGGCGCGAGGGTGTCGGCCTCCACGTCGAGGCGGTCGGGGAGCCACTGGTGGTGGAGGCGCGGCCGGTCCAGGGCCCCCTGGAGGGAGTCGCCGTCCACCAGCAGGTTGAGCATCACCTGGATCGTGTTGGTGGGGATGCGCGAGCCGCCGCGCCCGCCCAGGGCGTAGGCTTCCTTGCCCTTCCACGCGATCACCGGGGTCATCGAGGAGAGCATCTTCTTGCCCGGGGCCACGGCGTTGGCCTCGCCCTGGACGAGCCCGAAGAGGTTGGGCTTGCCCGGAGCGGTGGCGAAGTCGTCCATCTCGTTGTTGAGGAAGAAGCCCGCGCCGGGCACCCAGAGGCCGGAGCCGAAGAGCTCGTTGAGGGTGGTGGTCAGGGCCACCAGGTTGCCGTCGCGGTCCACCACCGAGAGGTGGGTGGTCTCGCCGCCGGCCGGGGCCGGCGCCGCCGCGGCCGCGCCGGGCCAAGGCTCGACGCTGGTGGACGGGAGCGCCCGCCGGAGGTCGATCCGCTCCGCGCGCCGGGCGATCCAGGCGGGGTCCAGGAGCTGCGCCTCGGTGGCCTTCGTGGTGGCCGGATCGCCCAGCAGGAAGCGGTCGGCGAACGACAGGCGCAGGGCCTCGGCCAGCATGTGGTCGCGGTCGGCGCCGAAGCGGGGAAGCTTGCCCCACTCGCGCCGCTCCAGCATGCCGAGCGTCTGGCCCAGGATCACGCCGCCCGAGGAGGGGAGCGGCATGGAGACGAGCTTCCAGCCGAACGCCTCCATCACCAGGGGATCGCGCCAGACCGGCTTGTAGGCGGCCAGGTCCGCCACCGTGAGGATGCCGCCGTGGGCCCTGGATGTCTTTTCGACAGCCTCGGCCACCGGGCCGGTGACGATCCCTTTCGGACCCTGCTGGGCGTAGCGGTCCAGGGTCGCGGCCAGGTCGGGCAGGCGCAGGAGGCTGCCGACGGCCGGCGGCTGGCCGCCGGGGAGCCAGACCTTGGCGGACTCGGGGAACTTCAAGAGGAGGTTGCGGTACTTCTCGCGGCCCAGCAGCTCGTGAAGGTGGCGGTTCACCCGGAAGCCGTCCCGGGCCAGCTTGCGGGCCGGTTCCACCACCCGCGTCCAGGGGAGCCTGCCGTACCGCCGGTGCAGCTCGTAGAGGCCGGCGGGGGAGCCGGGCACGCCGGCGGCCAGCGGCCCCACCACCGAGGCGTCCTTGACCGGCTCGCCCCGGGCGTCCAGGTACATGTCCGGGCGGGCCGCGGCGGGCGCGATCTCGCGGAAGTCCAGGGTTGTGAATTCGCCGCCCATCCGCGACACCGCGAAGCCGCCGCCTCCGAGGTTCCCCGCCTCGGGGTAGACCACGGCGAGCGCCAGGGCGGTGGCCACCGCCGCGTCCACGGCGTTGCCCCCGGCCCGCAGGATCTCCAGGCCGGCCGCGGTGGCCAGCGGATCGGCCGAGGCCACGGCGCCGCCGGTCCCCGCGGGGGCCGGAACCGAGGCGGTTTCTCCGGGGGGAGGCACGAGCAGGAGGGCGAAGAGGAGGAGCGGCAGAACCTTCTTCATGGATCAGAAGGTATCAAACCAGAGAGCGGGAGGAGTGGCCGGGGCCCTCTTTCCGCAGGGTCGCCTCGCGTTGGGCGAGGGCGCGGTCGTGCCGCGGCGTGTCGCCGACCTGCCGGTAGCGCGCCGCCGCCTGCTTGAACAGGCCGGCCGCTTCGCCGGTCCTCCCCTGGTCCCGCCGCAAGCCGGCTTCGAACTCCAGCAGGCGGGCTTCGACCAGCAGGTCGCCGGTGCCCTGGGCGAGCCAGGAGGCGGCCTCGCGCAACGCCTCCTCGGCGCCGGGGAGGTCCCCCCCGCGGCGGCGGGCCTCGCCGCGGGCGGCCCAGGCGCGGGCCTTGAGGTCCGCCACCACGGGCGCGGCGTGCCGGATAGTATCGAGGAGGTCCGCCCCGGCGAGGGTCAGGCGGGCGAGGTGCCCCGCCTCGGCCGGATCGTCCTCGGACTCGGCGCCGGCGAGCAGCAGCTCGCACATCCCCCAGGTCTGGAAGCGGGGCTCCTCGCGCAGCCGCTCTTCCTGAAGGCTCTCCGGGGACGCCAGCAGCTCGGCCGCCAGCGCGGGGGCCGCCGTCCGCTCGCGGGCCAGCGCGGCGTGCAGCCGGGCCAGGGACGCGACGAGCGAGCCGGTCCCCGCGTCCTCGTCCGGGACGTTTTCGGGGCAGGGCTCCGCGACCTGGAGCCCGCAGCCGCTGCGGTGTTCGTCAGCCATAGCTACGTCCCGGCCGATCCTCACGCTCCGGGCCGGACCACAGCCCGGTGAATTCGGGGTCTTAATTCCCGAGTGCGTCGTACGAGGGGAAGCGGGACTTGGAGTCTAGGCTGGAACCTCCCGCGGCTCAAGCCGTTCGGCGGTCGGCTTGTGGAGGACCTGGCCTCCGTGGGTGAGGACGGCGCCGGCGAGCACCTCGTCCTCGAGGTTGGTGGAGAGGTTGCCCTCCTTGTCCACCAGGAGCTGCAGCAGGGCGTGGACGTTGCGGGCGTAGAGGAGGCTGGCGTCGTGCGGCATGCCGGCCGCCAGGTTGGACGGGCCGAGGATCAGGACGCCGTTCTCGGTCGTCACCTCGCGGTCCGCCTGCGAGAGCTCGCAGTTGCCCCCCTGCTCCACGGCCAGGTCGACGATCACCGCGCCCGGGCGCATGGCGGCGGCCATTTCGGCGGTGATCAGGCGCGGCGCGGGCCGGCCCGGCACCAGGGCGGTGGTGATGACGGCGTCGGCCGCGGCGAGGTGCCGCTGGACGATCTCGCGCTGCCGGCGCAGGAAGTCCTCGCCCATCTCGCGGGCGTAACCCCCCTGCCCCTCGCCGCTCTCCTGGACGGGAAGCTCGATGAACTTCGCGCCCAGGGATTCCACCTGCTCCTTGACCACCGGGCGCACGTCCGAGACCTCGACCACGGCGCCGAGGCGCTTGGCGGTGGCGATGGCCTGGAGACCGGCGACGCCGGCGCCCATGATCACCACCCGGGAGGGCTTGATGGTTCCCGCCGCGGTCATCAGCAGGGGGAAGTACTTGGACAGCCGCCAGGCGGCCAGGAGCACGGCCTTGTAGCCGGCGATGTTGGCCTGGGACGACAGGGCGTCAATGGTCTGCGCGCGGGTGACCCGGGGCACCAGCTCCAGGGCGAACGAGGTGACGTTGCCTTCCGCGAGGATGCGGACCATGTCCAGGCTCTTGTGCGGGGCGAGGAAGCCGATCAGCACCGCCCCCGGCTTCAGTCCCTGGGCCTCGTGGCCGGGCAGGCCGTCGAAGCGGTCCGGCGGCGTCACTTTGAGGACGACGTCGGCGGTCTCCCAGGATTCGGCGGGATCGTCCACCAGGCGGGCTCCCGCGGCTTCGTAATCGGCGTCGAGGAAGAGGGAGGCGAGCCCGGCGCCACGTTCCACGACCACTTCGAGCCCCTGCTTCACCATCCGGCGCACGGTTTCGGGGGTGCCGGCGACGCGGGTCTCTCCTGGACGCCGCTCGCGAGGGATAAAGACCTTCACCATGAGAGGCAGGCTCCTGAGATCAATTTCGTCTGGCGCAGATCCTACTCTACTTCTCCTTGAACTCCAGCTCCCTGGCGGCCTGCGAGTCCTCAAACCGCCCCACCGTGTTGTCCCGCGGGTCTTGGGCCACCTCTTCGGGTGGGGCCGGACGGAGCAGGGAGACCACGATCGCCACCGCCAGGATGCCGATCACGATCCCCAGGGAGAGCTCGACCGGGATGTGGAGCCACTCGTGGAGCAGCATCTTCGCCCCGATGAAGATCAGCACCAGGGCCAGGCCGAAGCCGAGATAGCGGAACTTGTGCATCAGCCCGGCCAGCAGGAAGTAGAGGGCGCGCAGGCCGAGGATGGCGAAGATGTTCGAGGTGAAGACGATGAAGGGATTCCGGGTGACCCCGAACACGGCGGGGATCGAGTCCACGGCGAAGACCACGTCGGTGGCCTCGATCACCACCAGCACCAGCATCAGCGGCGTGGCCCGGAGCACCCCGTCCTCGCGGATGAAGAAGCTCTTGCCGTGGTAGTGGGGAGTGAGCGGCACGAAGCGCTGGAAGAGCCTGACCACCGGGTTGCGCTCCGGGTGGACCTCGGTCTCCTTCTGCACCAGGAGCCGGATGCCGGTGACCAGCAGGATGCCGCCGAAGACGAAGATCAGCCAGGCGAACTTGGCCAGCAGCGCGGTGCCCAGGGCGATGAAGACGCCGCGCGAGATCAGCGCGCCGAGGATGCCCCAGAAGAGCACCCGGTGCTGGTACTCCGCCGGCACCGCGAAGTAGTTGAAGATGACGATGAAGACGAAGATGTTGTCGAAGCTGAGCGCCCGCTCGATGACGTAGCCGGTGAGGAACTCGAGGCCGACCTGGGAGCCGAAGCGGGAGTAGACCCACCAGTTGAAGACCAGGGCGACGATCGTCCAGACGATGCTCCAGAAGAGCGCCTCCCGCAGGCCGATGCGGTGGACCTTGCGGTTGAAGACGCCGAGGTCCAGCGCCAGCATCCCGAAAAGCAGGGCGAAGAAGATGCCCCATTGAAGGGGAGTGCCGACCGCGTTTTCCATGAAATGCCTGTCCTCTTCCTTGTCTCCAGCCGCTCCGGAAGGCGGAGTTTACCCCGAAGGCCGCTCGCGGCGGTGTATCCGGGGGGCTTCGGGAGGGAAAACCGTGGGGAGGAGGGACCGCCGGGGCGCCTCACCAGAGGAGGCGCCCCGCTGAGCGCTCTCCGGTCAGGCCTTCTTGAGGTGGGCGTTGACCAGCTTGGTCAGCTCGAACATGGTGACGGAATCCTTGCCGTCGAAGACCGCCTTCAGCTTGGCGTCGGCGCGGATGGTCCGCTTGTCCTTCGGGTCCTGGAGGTTGTTGGAACGGATGTAGTCCCACACCCGCTTGGTGACTTCCGTGCGGGGGAGGGGATCCTTGCCCACCACCGCGGCCAGCTTGTCGTCCGGCTGCAGGGGAGCCATGAAGGCGCTGCCGCCTCCCTTGCCCTCGCTCTTCTTCGCAGTCGATTTCTTTTCAGCCATTGGATGCTCCTCCACTATAGAAAGGTTAGGTCCCACTCGAAGCACAACACGGTTGGCTATGCAAATATCCGGCCTGTACAAACCTCCGGATGATTCTTCTCCCCCTATCGTATCGTGGTTTTTTGCCTGTCAACCGTCCTCGCCGGTCCCGCGGGCCGCTTCGTGGTACTTTTCCCCGCCATGCCGGGTCTCTTCATCACTTTCGAGGGGCTCGACGGCAGCGGCAAGTCGACCCACCTGCGCCGGGCTTCCGCCTGGCTGGCGGAGCGGGGAGTCCCCCACGTGGTCACCCACGAGCCGGGCGGCACCCCCCTGGGGGACGCCGTGCGCGCCCTGTTCCTCGACACCCGCTGGGGTGCCATGGACGGAGTCGTCGAGCTGCTGCTGGTCTTCGCCAGCCGGCGCCAGCACCTGCTGGAGGTGATCGAGCCCGCCCTCCGCGAGGGCCGGCATGTGCTCTGCGACCGCTTCACCGACTCGACCCGCGCCTACCAGGGCTATGGACGGGGCGTCCCCCTGGAGGTGATCGACCAGGTCGACCGCCTGGCCACGGGCGGGCGGACGCCCGACCGCACCCTGGTCTTCGACCTGCCGGCGGAGGAGGCGCGGGCGCGCGGCCACTCCCCCGGGCGCCGCGGGCGCGGCGAGGCCGACCGCCTGGACGCCGAGGGGCTGGACTTCTACGAGCGGGTGCGCCGCGGCTTCGCCGAGATGGCGCGGCGGGAGGCGCGGTTCCGGGTCGTCCGCTCGTCCGGCTCCCTGAAGGAGACCGAGGCGCAGGTCCGCGCGGCCCTGAGCGACCTCCTGGACGCCGGGCTGGAGGGCCGGGATTGAACCTGCCCGCGGCCCTGGACGCCGCCCGCCAGGGGCGGCTCTACCCGTCGGTGATCCTCGACGGCGGCGATGTCGAGACCCGCCGCGGCGCCGCCGTCGAGCTCTCCCGCGCCCTGCTCTGCGAGGCGCAGCCCCCGGAGACCCGCCCGTGCGGCGTCTGCCGGCACTGCCGGCGGATCGGCTGGCCCGCGGCGGACAAGGCGGAGGAGGCGCCGTTCCACCCCGACTTCCAGGTCCTGGAGCGGGACCTCAAGGCCTCCACCTCGGTGGACGCCACCCGCGAGATGCTGAAGACGGCCCAGGTCTCGCCGTTCGAGGCGCGCGGCCAGGTCTTCGTGGTCGCCAGCGCCGAGAGCCTCACCGGCGAGGCGGCCAACGCCCTGCTCAAGACCCTGGAGGAGCCGCACGTCTCGGCGCCGCGCAACTTCTTCCTCCTGGCCCCCTCGCGGCTCGACCTGCTGCCCACCCTGCGCAGCCGCTCCCTGGCCGTCTTCCTCGGTCCGGCCGACCCCGTGGACCCGGCGGTGGTCGAGCCCCTGGCGCGGGCCTTCGCCGCGGCGGCCGCGGCCTTCGCCGCCAGCGGCGCGCCGGTCTACCTGCTGTCGGCGGCGGCGGCCCTGGCCGGGGCCGGCGGCTGGGAGGACCCGCGCTCGGGCCGTCCCTGGGGGATGGCCTCGGCCGCCGTCCTGCGCTCCCTGGAGCTGGCGGAGGGGGGCTCTCCCGAGGTCCGCCGCGCCCGCCTGGCCCTGGCCGAGTCGCTGCTGGAGGCCCCCGCCCTGCGGCTGCGCGGCATCACCGCCGAGCGCATCCTGGAAGGCCTGGTGGCTCGCCATCTGGCGGTCTGAGCACCTAGCTGAAGGAGGCCGGGAAGCCGGGAATGGCGCTGTGCTAAAATACCTGTCCGTTTTTGAGGAATTCATTCCCGCCTAGAAGTGTTCAGGCTTGCGATCCAACGTCCACGGAAAAGGAGTCAGACCCATGAATTCAATCCGCAGTAAATCTCTGGTCCCGGGTATGCTCATGCTGAGCCTCACCCTGGGGGCCGCTCTGCCCGCCTGCGCGCAGGACAAGGGCAAGAAGATGGACGCCAAGGCGGCCGGCTCCAGCAACGTGCTGGCCGTCGTCAACGGCAAGAACATCACCGAAGCCGACCTGCAGAGCGCCGCGGCGGAGCAGTTCCAGGCCCTGGAGCGGGAGTACCAGCAGAAGAAGCACGAGCTGATCGAAGGCCAGCTCAACCAAGTCGTCCAGGATCGTCTCCTGGAGGCCGAGGCCGCGGCCCGGGGCGTCACCAAGGAGGCCCTGCTCGCCGAGATCAAGCCCGCCGCGGTGACCGATGCGGAAGTGGACGCTTTCTACGAGCAGAACAAGGCCCAGATCCCGCGGCCCAAGGAAGAGGTCGCGCCGCAGATCAAGAACTACCTGGCCCAGCAGGCCGGCCAGAAGGCCCAGCAGGAGTTCTACTCCAACCTGGAGAACAAGTACAAGGTCGACATCCGCCTCGAGCCGATCCGGGTCGAGGTCGCCGCGAACGGTCCCGCCAAGGGTCCCGCGAACGCGCCGGTCACCATCGTCGAGTTCTCCGACTTCCAGTGCCCCTTCTGCTCGCGCGTGAACCCCACGCTGGCCCAGGTGCGCGAGAAGTACGGCGACAAGGTCCGCATCGTCTTCCGCCAGTACCCGCTGCCCTTCCACCAGCAGGCCCAGAAGGCCGCCGAGGCCTCTCTCTGCGCCAATGAGCAGGGCAAGTTCTGGGAGATGCACGACGCCATGTTCGCGAACCAGTCGGCCCTGCAGGTCGATCAGCTCAAGGCTCAGGCCTCCCAGTTGGGCCTGAACGCCGACCAGTTCAACTCCTGCCTCGACTCCGGCAAGCACGCCGCCACGGTCCAGGCCGACATGAAGGAAGGCTCCGCCGCGGGCGTCAACGGCACCCCGGCCATGTTCATCAACGGCCGCTTCATCTCCGGCGCCGTTCCCTTCGAGCAGGTCGCCCAGGTCATCGACGACGAGCTGCGGCGCAAGGGCTTGAACACCGCCTCGAAGTAACCTCTCGACCCGGGCGGGGCTCCGCGCCCCGCCCGTCCCTCACCTTTAAGGGCCTACCACGCCTGCTGATCGATCGTTGAGTCTCCGAGCACAGGATACACACCGGTCGGGCAATGCTGCTTGGTGCACGCGGCGTCCGCGCAATGGCAGCCAGCTGCAAGTTTGGCAGCGGGATCGCCGGCGGCCGAGAAGTTGGAGGTCCCCTCCAGGAAGGCATCCGGGGCTCCGTCGCCATCGGTGTCCACCTTCACGAACCCCTTGTGGGTCACCAGATCGGCCGGCGGCCTGCTGGTCCACGTGGCGTTCGGCTTGGCCATGAACTGGATGCTCTTGCGCAGCACGCGCGGGCGGACGAACCGGCCCCCCTCTACGGGCGTGAACTCGATCCTGGCGTTGAAGGCCAGGGGAGCGATGTAGCTGCCGCCGTCCCGGGTCTCCCGGACGATGCGCATGATGGTGGTCGGCTGATCTCCATCGAGGGTCACCTTGGCGTTGAACAGGCCGCAGGAGGTCTTGACGGGCGCCATGCTGACCAGGCTCAGAGCGCGCATCCGGATGCGGGTCGTGGCCACTCCGTTCTTGGCGAACACCGCGTCGTCGAGGCGCTCCACGATGGTGTCCGCGTTGCCCAGGGCGCCGGGTGTCCCCGTAGCGATGGGAGATCCCTTGAGGTAGATCATGCCGGTGAACGGCTCGGAGTTGGCGCAGAAGAAGCCCGCCGGGATGGCGTTGTCCGCGAAGTCGTAATGGGTCGTGGCGTCGGGCTTGGTGGCCCAGATGTCGATACCGCCACGGATGACACGGTCCGCGGCGACAGCCGGAACGGCGACGGCGAAGCAAACAGCGGCGATCAGGACTGCCAGAACAAGGTGCTTCCTCATTTTTCCTCTCCTTCCAAAAAGGACGAGAATCGGGTCTGGGGATCCGCAAACGCACCTTGGACGCAGCCGCACGGAGGTGGCCGGCCCAACTGGGAGACCCAGAACGCGATGGAAATAGAGATCACACTCCTCCCACCCAGGAGACTTCGGTAGTGACTACAATAGCGTTCTTTTACGAAGTGTCAATCAACCAAAGAATCAGACGCTTGACCGGCCTCATCCTGTGAGGGGCTCAGGGGGTGAGGTTTCTTGTAGTCTTACCCCCATCATGCCTGGAGACCTGCCTCCCGACGAGCTGCGGTCCGCGATGCACCGCGTGGCCGACCTGGTGGCCGACTACCTGGAGATGGTGGGGGAGCGCCCCGTGCTGCCCGCCGTCTCTCCCGGCGAGGTGCGGCGCGTCCTGCCGTCCTCGCCCCCCGAGGAGCCTGAGCCGGTCGAGACCATCCTCGACGACTACCTGCGGGTGATCGAGCCCAACGTCACCCACTGGAACCATCCCGGCTTCCTCGCCTACTTCGCCATCTCGGGCTCCGGTCCGGGCATCCTGGGCGAGACCCTGGCCGCGGCCCTCAACGTCAACGCCATGCTCTGGCGCACCTCGCCCGCCGCCACCGAGCTGGAGGAGCGGGTCTGCGAGTGGCTGGGCCAGATGATGGACCTGCCCCGCGAGCTGCGCGGCCACATCAACGACACCGCCTCCTCCAGCAGCCTGGTGGCTCTGGCCGCCGCCCGCCACAGTCTGTCTGGGCTCGACGTGCGGACCCGCGGCCTCGCCGGCCGGCCGGACGCGCCCGCCCTCACCGTCTACGCCAGCGACCAGGCCCACTCGTCGATCGACAAGGCCTGCATCGTCTTAGGGGTCGGGCAGGACCACGTCCGCCGGATCGAGAGCGACGGCGAGTTCCGCATGTCCGTCCCGGCCCTGACGGAGGCCGTCGCCCGCGACCGCGCCGAGGGCCGCCTGCCCATGGCCGTGGTGGCCACCGTGGGCACCACCTCCACCACCAGCATCGATCCCGTGCCCGAGATCGCCGACCTCTGCGCCCGCGAGGGGATCTGGCTGCACGTCGACGCCGCCTACGCCGGCTCGGCCGCCGTCTGCCCCGAATTCCGGGAGCGCATGCCGGGCATCGAGCGGGCGGACTCCCTGGTGGTCAATCCCCACAAGTGGCTGTTCACGCCGGTGGACTGCTCCGTGCTCTTCGTCCGCGATCCGGCCCTGCTGCGGGACGCCTTCTCGCTGGTGCCGGAGTACCTGCGGACGAGCGAGTCCGAGGCGACCAACCTGATGGACTACGGCTTCCAGCTCGGCCGCCGCTTCCGCTCCCTGAAGCTGTGGATGGTCATCCGCGCCTTCGGCCTGGAGGGGTTGCGCGAGCGCATCCGCGAGCAGTGCGCCGTGGCCCGCGAGCTGGCGGGCTGGATCGAGGCGGACCCCCGCTTCGAGCTGGCCGCCCCGGTGCCCTTCAGCACCGTCTGCTTCCGCGCCCGGGCGGAGGACCCCGAGGCCCAGGACCGCCTCAACGAGCGGCTCCTGGCCCGCATCAACGCCGCCGGCCCCTTCTTCCTCTCCCACACCGGGCTGCGGGGCCGCCACACCCTGCGCGTCGCCATCGGCAACATCCGGACGACGCGGGAGCACATCGAGGATCTCTGGCGGCTCGTGGGCAGGTCTCTGGAGGAGCTTTGAGCGGAGCGCGGCTCATCCCCTACCGTCCCGAGCGCCTGCCGGAGGACGAGATGCTGCGGCGGGCGCGGGACTTCCACGCCGAATTGGACCGCCGCCGGAGCGTTCGAGACTTCTCGCCGGACCCGGTGCCCCGGGAGCTGATCGAGCTGGCCATCCGCGCCGCCTCCACCGCCCCGTCGGGGGCGCACCGGCAGCCGTGGAAGTTCGTGGTCGTCGGCGATCCGGCCCTCAAGCGGGAGATCCGGGTCGCCGCCGAGGCCGAGGAGCACGAGAGCTACGTCGGCGGCCGCATGCCCGCGGACTGGCTGGAGGCCCTCGCCCCCCTCGGCACCGGCTGGGAGAAGCCCTACCTGGAGATCGTCCCCTGGATCGTGGTGGTCTTCGAGGAGCTGTACGGCCTGGAGCCGGACGGCCGCAAGCGCAAGAACTACTATCCCAAGGAGAGCGTGGGGATCGCCTGCGGCCTCTTCATCGCCGCCCTGCACCGCATGGGCCTTGCCACCCTCACCCACACCCCGAGCCCCATGGCCTTCCTCTCCCGCATCCTGGACCGCCCGGCGAACGAGAAGCCCTTCATCCTCTTCCCCGTGGGTTTCCCGGCGCCGGACGCCGAGGTGCCCGACATCAGGCGGAAGGGGCTGGAGGAGGTTGCGGTGTGGCGGGAGTAGGCCGGGGGACCAGCCACACCACGCCCACCGCCACCGCCAGCGCCGCCAGCACGAGCCCGGTCATCAGGCCGGGGGCCCGGTAAAGCATCTCCACCCGGTGATCGCCGCCCGGCAGCCAGGACGCCAGGAAGGGGCCGTTCGCCACCGTGACCGGCCAGGGCTTGCCGTCGAGGAGCAGGCGCCAGCCGTCGCTGTCCTTGTAGACGCTGGAGGCGAGCAGGCGCTCCTCCACCAGGAAGGCCCGCGCCGAGATCCTGGACGGCTGGAGCGTGAGGATCTCCACGAAGGACTCCCGCGGCCGGGCGGCCTTCCAGGCCGGGGAGCGGTCCGGCGACGGCAGGACCAGCGCCCGGGCCGCGAAGTCGGGGTTCCTGGCGAGCCAGTCCACCCAGGGCTTCCCTCTCGGGCCCTCGGTGGACGCCGGGAGGAACAGGCGGTCCAGGACCTTCTCCCGCTCGAAGATGCGGCTTCCGGGCTCCTTGAACACCGAGGTCTGCCCTTCGGCCGCCTTGTAGCGGACGCGTCCGATGACGTAGCGCGCGCCCAGGAGCTGGTAGAGCGGGTGCTCCTGCGTCGCCAGGATGTGCTCGGTCGAGTCCGCCGAGGCGCTGACCGGTCCCAGGGCCGCGGCGTACATGTCCGGCTTGAAGGGGTTGGAGATCCGGATGTCCCCCAGCCCGTAGATGGCGGACGCGTTGGGCAACAGCCGGTCGGCCAGGCCCGCCACGCGGTGGCGGCCGGCGTTCTTCTGGAGGTACTCGATGACCGGCGTCGTGGGGTAGAACTCCCGCTTCGGCATCAGCGGGTTCGCGGGCCGGTGGATGACGATCAGCTCGATCGCCACCAGAGCGGCCAGGGCCCAGGCGAGGCGCTCGGTTCTCCGGCCCTCACCTCCCCGACCCTCCTCTCCCGACCCCTCCCTCCCTCCCTCACCGGGAGAGGAGGGAGACCGCCTGAAGAAGATCAGGGCGGCGAGGGCGACCGTCGCGATCCCCAGGCCCATCGAGAAGTGGCGCAGGGCGAGGAGGTCGTTCATCCCCGGTTTCGGCGGGCTCAGGTATCCCCAGGAGATGATCCCGATCAGGATCGCCGCGCAGACCGTCACCGCCAGCCGTCCGGGCCGGTCCTCCCCGGCCCGCCAGCGCTCCACCGTGCAGGCGCCGAGATAAGCGACCGCCAGGCAGAGCACCAGGAGCATCCGCCGGTGATCGCTGGCCGACTGGTTCATCATCGGCAGGTACCGCAGGAGCATGGCGACGCTGGGGACCTGGATCGCGATGATGAAGCTGGCCGCGGCCAGGCCCAGGAAGAGCCGCTCCTGGGGGAAGCGGCGTTTCCGGGGCGCGAAGGCGAGCAGAGCGGCGAGCAGGGCGGCCCCGCCCACGAACCCGCAGCAGTCCTCGTTGGTGTTGCCGAACCCCCAGTAGGAGTGGTAGCGGCTGTTGCCCCAGACGTTGGACGCGAACACGGGGAAGAAGCGCTGCCGCGTCAGCTCCAGGGCCTTCTCGCGGGCCGCGTCGTTGCGCCAGACGTGGAACGGCGAGTGGTGGCCGATCCGCAGGTTGCGGGTCTGCACCTGCCGGTTGCGCAGGGTCTGGGACACGAACTCCGCGGACGGCAACAGCGCCGGCGCGGCCAGTCCGAAGGAGATCCCCGCCGCCAGCGCCCACCGGCCCACGAGGCGCAGCCGCTCCCGGCCTTCGCGCCGGAACAGCCGGACCAGCGCGAACAGGCCGCCGACGATCGTCACGTAGAGGACGGTCTCCGGATGTCCCGCCAGGAGCAGGGAGGTCAGCGCGACGATCAGCAGCAGGAAGTCCCGCCGCGCTCCCCGGTCGGCGGTGACGGCCAGGGCGTAGAGCACGAGCGGGAACAGCGCCGCCGAGTTGGCCAGGGGCCAGTTCAGCCAGAGCAGCAGGAACCCGCCCAGCCCGTAGGCGAGGCTGCCGAAGAGGGCCGCGAGATCCGAGAGCCCCTGCCGGCGCATCAGCAGGAAGAAGAAGACCAGCGCGAGCAGGACGCGCAGGCAGGCGGTCACCCCCGCCGCCTGAGGCAGGGAGAGCGGCAGCGTCGCGAGCACCAGCGGCTGAAGCGACTGCGACTGCGGATCGCCCAGCAGCGGCATGCCGGCGCCCGCGAGATCGTTCCACATCGGCCACGCGCCGGACTTCACCTGCCGCCGGACCTGGGCCATGGTGGGGAGGATCTGCGTCGGGATGTCGAGCTGCAGGGAGTTGCCGACGGAGCGAAGCTTGAGCTTCTCGACCGTCCTGATCCCGGGGACGATGTCCACGGAGAGCAGCACCTTGCCCAGGAACAGGGACGACCCGAAGAGGATCACCAGCACCAGCGCGAACGCCCCCCAGATCCGCGCGGGGACCGGGTCCCACCACCGCCGGAGCGCCCGGTCGAGGAGGAACGCGAGGAGCCCCAGATAGAGGCCCGGCAGGGGGGCGGTGAGGAGGTCCATCAGGAAGTGCTGGATAGTACCCTTATTTTTACCCTTATTTGGGGGTAGTACCTTCTTTTACGGGCATCCTCGCCGCTCTGTCTCAGCTTTTTTGGGAGGGAAGGGAGAGTTAATACCCTCATTATTACCCTCATTTGGGGGTAATACCCCTTTTCCTCCACCGGGTCCCAGGTCCCTTTCCGAGGCATTCGATGATTCCCTCACCCTGCAACCGCCGGAACACCTGCCGGATCATGTCCCGGCTCACCCCGGGGGCGGCTCGTTCCACGTCAGAGAGCGTGAACGGGCCTGGAAAGGCTTCGATCGCCGCCTGAACCAGGGCGGACTTGGCTCCCCGAGGGCTCCGCACCTGCCCGACGCGGGATTCGAACTCCCGATACGCGCGCTTCAGGACCGCCAGGAAGTCGTTCAGCCAGGGCAAGAGGTCGTGCCGGCTCTCGTGCCACCCCTGCGAACTGGCCTTGAGGACGTCGTAGTAGTCGGTTCGCGATTCTTCGACCAGTCGTTCGAGGCTGATGTAGCGTCCCACCTCGAAACCATGCTGGTAGAGGCCGAGCAGGGTCAGGAGCCGGGAGATCCGCCCGTTGCCGTCCCGGAAGGGGTGGATGCAGAGGAAATCGAACACCAGGGTGGCGACGGCGACGAGGGGAGGCGCGAGATTCTGGCCGGTAGTGTGCCTGTAGGCGAGGCACAGATCCTCGACCGCCTGAGGAGTCCCCGCGACGTCGACGGGTCTGAACCGGACGGTGGGGGGACCTCCGGGGCGCAACTCGACGATCTCGTTGTCGACCCGCTTCCACTGCCCCGCGTCTCCGCTTCCTTCCTGAATCGTGGCGTGGAGCGTCTGAAGAAGGGTAGGAGTGATCTCAAGGTCCCGGGCCCGGCTGTGGATGAGGTCCAGAGCGCGCCTGTATCCCCGGATCTCCTCCTCGGAGCGGTCCCGCGGCCTGGCGTCCTCCAGGACCAGGGGACGCAGCCGCTCCGGCGCCACGGTCACCCCCTCGATACGGTTGGAGGACTCGACGCTCTGCACCAGAGCGGCCTCACGGAGGGCGTCCAGGAGTTGGGGAGCCTGCCGCGTATAGAGATCCTGCCGTCCCTTGGCCTCCGCGATGTCGGTCAGGAGCCAGACCGATGGGATCGGGAGGCTGAGGCTCGCGAGGTAGTTGGAGCGGAAGGACATCATGGGGGGGAGCCTAGAGGGATCCGGGCTCGACGACCCACTCTACGGGCTGTCCCGTGACTTCCGCGATCACATCGAAATCGCGGTCGTAGTGGAGCACCGTCAAGCCCGCGGCTTCGGCCGCCGCCGCTATGACGAGATCGGGGATGGGCAACCGATGGCGGCCACTACGGGCCAACTCGGCCTGGATATCGATGGCTCTTTCGAGCACTGTATCGTCGATAGGGACCGACGTGTAGGCGAACCTTCTACGTTGCCGGATGCGGTCATGCTCCTCGTGATTGCGGGCGCTGTAAAGCACCTCGAGATCGATGATGGCGCAGGTGGCAGCCTCTCCCGCCTCGATAATGGGGCCAAGCCGGTCGCGAACAGCCGGATGCGGCATCCGGGCCAGGGCGCTCTTGTCGATGAGGTAGCGAGCCCTCAAGATCGCCACGCTCCAGCCATCACATCAGGATCGGCCAGGTCCATGCCGCTCATCTCTGAGAGGGCTTCGACCTCTTCGCGGCGTGCCTGCGCCCGCAGGACTTCGCGGAACGCTTCCTCGATGGTGTCCCTAATGGTGGTTGTGGAGAGCGTTCTCTGGACAGCCAAGAGAAGCTCCTCGTTGATCTCAACACTCGTTTTCCTGGTCACCTCTACAATACCTCCGCGGTCAAGGATATCACCTAGAGGCAGTTTGTGAGATCTTCATTCACTGGATCAGGATATCCAAACGACAGGCAGGCCCCCAGGTCACGGGCGTCCGGGTACGCCGGGGGAAGAGCCGCCCTCGCCAGGGCTCTATCGCCCCAACGGAGGGCGGGGTCGCCCAGCGAAGGGGAGAGCCGCCCCTCGGGTGGGCGCGGTCTCCCCTGGCGAGGGGAACATCGCCCCAACGCTGGGCTGGACCGTCCCTCGCAAGGGGAGAGCAACCCAATGGAGGGGAGCGCCGGCCCCGGCGAGGGGAGGAGCGCCCCCTTCGAGGGGCGAGCCGCAATTCCGAAGGGGAATCCCGCCCCCGGGTTGGGCAAGGTCACCCCTTTGAGGGGGCGGCGCGTCCTCGCGATCCTGGATGGTTGCCCCCGAAGGGGCTTCTCAGTAGTAATCCGCGCAGGACAGATAATACCCGCACCGCGGGTCTGGACAGAACAGCTTGCACTTCCGCTCGTGGAGCGCGCTGCCGCAGTTGGGGCAGGTGCGCATGACCTCCTCGGGGGAGGCGGCGCGGGCCGGCGGCTCCGGACGGACGGGCGGGCGGTGGGGATCGCTCATGCCGCGAGACTAGGTCCGCCCGCCGGGGCCGTCAAGGGCCGGGGCTCCGCCTCCTCCGGGACGACCATGAGGATCGACGGGATCTGATCCGGCAGCGCGAGGCGGAGATAGAAGTGGCCGATGCCCGCGAGACCCAGCATCAGGCCTGGGGCCTCGCCGCCGCCGGGGACGCCGCAGGGCCAGGGGGCGCGGTCGTTGTGGTAGCGCTCGATGCCGAAGCGGGCAAGATCGCGGTCCGCGCCGGTGCCCGCGCCGTTGCCCAGGATGCGGGCGGCCACGGCGGCGCACTCGGCGTTGCCGCCCAGGCCATGGCAGAGGGAGAAGTCAGCGCCGGGATAGCTCATGGCCTGGCGCACGCTCCGCTCCGTGGTGTTGATGGCCACCGCCGCCTCCTTCTTGGCCTCCTCGGAGCCGGTCAGCTTCCAGGCCCGCGCCCGCGAGAGGGCGATGCCCGGCGCGCCGTGGCACCAGGCCATGCTGCAGCCCCAGACCGGGGCGCCGGTGGGGCCGGGAGCGCTGGAACGGAAGTCCGGCCAGTTCCCCTGCGCGGAATCGAAACAGCGGCGCTCGTAGAGGAAGGCGCTGTCGGCGGCGTCGCGGTAACGCTTCTCGCCCGTGGCCCGGGACAGCTCCAGCAATCCCCAGCCGATGCCCGCCGCGCCGTGCGAGAAGCCGGTAAGGTCCGGCTGGCCCGGCTGCTCGGAGGGGATGGTCGCCCAGGAGAGCGAGGCGCCGTGCGCGCGGGCCGTGGCGAGGAGGTTCTCGCCGTGCCGGCGGGCGAGGCCGGCCAGGTCGCCGTTGCCCAGCAGTCCCGAGAGGCCCAGGAAGACCGGGATCGCCCCGGCGCTGCCGGAGACCACGTCCAGGGCCTCGGGAGCGATGGGATCGCCGAGCATCTCCCGCGTGGCGTTGGCGGCCGCCTCCCGGAATCTCTCCTCCCCGAGCAGCGGCGCGCACTGGGCCAGGGCGTAGACGACGCCCGTCATCCCCGAGTAGAAGCCCACCCGGTACGGCGGCGGCAGGGTGTGCAGACGGGACAGGGTCTGCTCCAGGGCCCCCAGGGCGGTGCGGCGGAACAGGCGCTCGCCGGTGACGGCGTAGAGGCGCGAGAGGAACAGGGCGACGCCGCTGGTGCCGGAGTAGAGGTCCGGTCCGAAGGAGCGGTGCACCACCTGCCAGGCCCCGTCCACGGGGTCCATGGAGTCTCCCAGCCAGTTGCAGCGGCGGCCGTCCCAGACCGCGTCGCGGCAGAGGCGGGCGCCCAGGGAATCGGCGACGGCGAGGTATTGCTGGCGTTCGGCGTCCATCAGGAAGGCATCTCGTAGAGGTCGACGGAGGCGCGGTTGAGCCAGGGCCGCTCGAGCGAGAGGCCGTGGCCGGCGAACCAGCGGGCCACCTCGGCCAGCCGGTCTTCGGGACGGGTGAGACCGCGGGTCCAGGCGCTCCACAGGGCCTCGGCCAGCAGGCGGCAGCGGCTCATGCCGAAGCTCTCGCCGTTGCCGGGATCCTCGGCGAAGGCCAGTCCGCGGGCCAGGGGCTTGGAGAACAGGGGCGTTCCCTCGGCCATGTGACCGTTCACGCCGGCGTGGGCCTCCGCCGCCACGTCCGCCGCCAGATGGAACCAGCGCCGGGAGACGTAGAGGACGGCGGAGTCGAAGCGGTCGTATCCCGCCGGGTCGGCCAGGGCCTTGAAGCGGAAGGGGACCTGGAACCGGTTGAGCCGGCCGGCGAGGCGGGAGAGCAGCTCGGGCGCCCCCTCGGCGGTGACGTTCCAGTAGAGGCGGACCATGGAGAAGGGCTCGTCCCAGGCCACGGGCACGTCGCTGAAGACGAAGAAGAACCCGGGCTGGACGGTGGCCGATTCGCGGGGGAAGTAGGCGGTGATGGGCTGCCCCTGCTGCGGCGGGCCGCCGCCGGACTGCACCACGTACTGCCCCGGCCAGAGCTCGATGTAGCGGCCGTGCTTCTCGGCCATCACCTGGCCGGCGGGTCCCACGCGGTTGATGCGCCAGCCCGGCTCCCAGCGGTCCTGGCCCGGGTGGGCCTGCGAGAGCCGCTGGATGAAGGGCGTGGGGTCCGCCGGGGTGTAGGCCGGCAGGGGTGAGTCGCGGCAGAAGAAGCGGTTGTAGATCTGCTGCTCCAGGGCGGCCACCAAGGGGTTGGCCGGCGCGGGCAGGCCGCTCCAGCCGCCCGGCTGGGGGACGGCGGGCACGGTCTCGCCCTCGAACATGAAGTGCTGGGGGGAGAGGATCGCCACCGCCGCCAGCACGCGGTCCAGACGGGACCGGAGCCTGGGATCGAGGTTCACGGGGGTCATAGCGCGAACAGCTCCACGGTCCCGCGCCGCGGGTCCTTGAGAAGGTTGAGGCTCATCTGCAGCAGCCAGACCGCCGGGCCGGCGATCTCGGTCGAGAACTGCAGGAACTCGTAGGCCGTCTGCACCATGCGGGCGGCGCCGTAGCGCACGGCACGGTCGAGCCGGCGCTCGCCCTCGGCCCGGTCCACCCCCAGCGCCTCGACGTAGGCAGTCCAGAAGGACCGGATGGCGGGGCGCAGCGCCGCCAGGGGGAGCTGGGCGAAGTTGGCGATCTCGCCGGGCGCGATGGGGCCGGTGGCCTGGATCGAGCTGATCCAGGAGGTGAGGAAGCCCTGGAGCACGGCGCCGGCGTCCCACGACGGGTCGCCCCAGTCGGCCAGCTCCCAGTCGATCAGGTGGACCGAGTGCCTGCCGTCCTCGCCCGCAGCCACCAGGAAGTTGTCCCACTTGATGTCGCCATGGATCAGCGTCTCGACCTTCCATCCCTGCCGCAGCTCGGCCAGCAGCTTGGGGAACTCGGGATAGCGCTGGAGCACCTGGAAGAGCTGGAGCCCGGCGCCGCTCACCCCCTGCATGGGCTGGCCGGCGAACTCCGCGGCCGAGAGGATCCAGGGCGGCTGGGCCTTGAAGGCCCCCTGGGGGACCACGGCGGCGGCGCGGTCCGCCCGCACCTCGCGGTGGACGCCCCCGAGGGCGGCGCCGAGGGCGCGGGCCACGTCCGGGGAGATCGCGTTCTCGCGGAGCTGCCGGACGTGCAGGCTCTCGGCCCCGGGGAGGGCCTCCAGCACCAGGACATGGCGGTCGGAATCGAAGCCATGGAATCTGGGAAGCAGGGGGCGAAGGGCCTGGAACGGCGTGTCGGAATGGGCGAGCTGGTAGACCACGGACTCGACCCGCAGGGTGTTCATGGACTGGGGGTCCCACTGGCCGGCCTGCTTGAGGAAGAGGGACGGCCCCTCGTTGCGCAGCACCTTGAGGTTCTTGTTGCGCCGGGAGGCCTCGACCATGGTGACGTCGCCGTCCACGACGGCGGCGGGGGGCAGCCAGCCCCGTTCCATGAGGTAGAAGGCGGCGTTCTGGGTGGATAGGAGCATGTCGTCCTTTAGCTTAGCGTTCGGAAGGGTGCCGCGGGGCCTCGCCGGAAAGAAAGGCGAAGCCCCGCGGCATGAAGTTACGTCAGCTGTCTAGAAACCTCCTCCGAAGCCGCCTCCTCCGAAGGGGTCTCCGCCTCCCCACGGGTCGCCGCCGCCCCAGGGGCATCCCGGGGTCCGGGGGCACCACGGGCTCGGGCAGCGGGGTGTGAAGATGGGACACCGCGGCGTGAACTGGCAGATCTGGGGCCTGGTGATGTGCGGGCACCAAGGCAGCATGGTCAGGCACTCCGGACGCCGGGTGATCGGCAAGCATTGGATAACCGCGGTCATGGGCGGGGTCGGCTGCGGGCAGAACTGGGTGACCTGCGCCGCGAGGTCCGCCTGAGCCTCGAAGCCGCCGCCTCCGCCGCCCCAGTCCTGCATCCCCTCCCAGCCGCTCTCGAAGCCCTGGCCGACCGGGCACTGCACGGCGGTACAGGCGATGCCGAGCGTCGGGCAGTTGATCGGTTCACGGGTGGGGCAGTCGATCACCGTGCAGGCGATGCCGATGCTCGGGCAGGGGGGTTGCCGGGTGATCGGGCAGCACAGCGTCGGCTGGGTCGGGCATTGCGGGGTACAGCGGATGAAGGGGCTCGGGCAGCAGGGCGTAGTGTTCGGCCGGGTTGGGCAGAACGGCGTGCAACGGATCTGCTGTGTGGGGCACCGGACGATGAACACCGAGGGACAGAGCCTGGGCGGCGTCGGACAGCCGAGCAGGGGCGTCCGGCATCCTAAGAGCGACGTCCGCGGGGGGATCGGGCCGGGCGCCGCGGCTTCTCCGAAGTCCTGCGCCACCTGACCCTGGAACCATTCGGCGCCACCCCCCTGGGCGGCCTGCGGGCCGGCTTGGATCTGGGCGTCGAGGCCGGTCCACACGAGGGTCAGGGGAATCCCGTGCTCGCCGGGCTCGTCCCGCGAGAGCAGGATGGCGTCGTTGGGTACGTCTATCCAACTGCTCAGCTCGAGATCGCTGTAAAGACGGGTCTGGTTTTCCTGGGCCGAGCGGCCCCGATACCCGGTCAGCACCTGGAGGCGCGGCGGGTTCGCGGGGTCTGGGACGAGTTGGTCGACCCAGTTGTCGTCACGAACGTTTCTGTCGGCCATCGTGGTCCTCCTTGCGTTCGGATCGAGTCGATAACAATCCTTTCTGAACAGGACGGGCCCCGCCGCCCCGGACGGCGGGCGGCGGGACCCGTCAGGCGTCAGCTCACGGCATCAGAAGCCTCCTCCGAAGCCGCCGCCTCCACCCCAGGGATCGCCGCCGCCCCAGGGGCACCCCGGGGTCACCGGGCAGAAGGGTGTCTGCGGGCAGGCCAGCGTCCGCGGGCAGGTCAGAGTCCGTGGGCAGGTCAGCGTCCGCGGGCAGAACCGGGTCTGGAGGCACTGGATGTTGCGCGTGATGGGGACGGGGCAGAGCCTCGTCGCCGGGATCGGGCAGAACGCCGTCTGCGGCTGCGGGCAGAACTGGGTAGCCTGAGCCTCCATGCCGCCCTGGGCCTCGAAGCCGCCGCCCCAATCCTCGGCGCCGCCTTGAGCGAACCCGCCGCCGCCGAACTGATCAATCGGGAACGGTTCGAACGGGCAGTCCTGAGTCACGGGGCAGAACTGGGTCTGGGGACAGAGAAGGGTCCGGGGGCACGTCAGTGTCCGAGGGCAGAGCTGGGTCTGCGGGCAAGCCAGGGTCTGCGGACAGAGCTGCGTCTGCGGGCAGAGCTGGGTCTGCGGGCAGAGCTGGGTTTTGGGACAGAACTGGGTCTGCGGGCAGAGTTGCGTCTGCGGGCAAGCCAGGGTTCGCGGGCAGGTGAGGGTCCGCGGACAAAGCTGAGTTCTCGGGCAGATCTGGGTCCGCGGGCAGAACTTGGTGAACGCCTCGGCGCCCATGCCGCCTTCGAAGCCGCCTTGAGCCTCGAAGCCCTGCGCCTGTTGGTCGAAGCCGCCGAACTGGCCGAAGTCACCGAGGTTGGGGGTGAGCTGGATCTGCGGCGTCGTGATCCGCCAAGTCCAATCCGGAGTGACCTGGAAGCAATGCGGATCGAAGATCGTTCTTCTGCACTGAGGCTGGAACAGCGTGTTGGGAATCTGCCAGCAGTTCACCTGGACCGTCCTGAGCTCCTGCGGGCAGAACTGGGTGGCCTGCGCCCCCATTTCTTCGCCGCCCTGCGCCTGCTGACCGAAGCCGCCGAACTGGCCGAAATCACCCGGCTGGATGACCGGGGTGCCGGGGATGTCGATCGGGATGCACCCCGGGTTCGGCGTCGCGACGATGTTGCAGATCCGGGGGTTGTTGGTGAACTGGCACTGGAAGTCCACCGTCACCGGCCCCGGGCAGGGGAGGACCCGGGTGGGGACGCAGCCGAACCCTACCGTCTGGCAGAGGGGATCCTGCCGGGTCGGCAGGCACGGCACGAACGGGCTGGGCGGACAGCAGGCCGTGCGGAGCCCGGACGGGCACTGCGGGGCTCCCAGGGTCTGAGGCGGACAGAGCCGTGGCGGGGTCGGACAGCGGACCAGCCGGCTCGGACAGAACGGCGTGCGAGGGATCTGGGCGTTCGCTCCCGCCTCCGCGCCGAGGTCCTGGGCCACCTGCCCCTGGAACCATTCCGCGCCGGAGCCGGGAGCCTCAGGGCCCATCTGGATCTGGGCGTCGAGCCGGGTCCAGACCAGGGTACGGCCCAGTCCGTTCTCGTCCGTGGTCTCGCGGGTCAGCAGGATGGCGTCGTCCGGGATGTCCACCCATCCTGTCAACTCCGGATCGAAATAGAGGCGGGTCTGCCCCTCCTGGGCCGAGCGTCCACGGTAGCCGGTCAGCACCTGGAGCTGGGGCGGATTGGCGGGGTCCTCCACGAGTCTGTCGACCCAATTGTCGTCTCGAGGAGCGTCTTCTTTGGCCATGAATCCTCCTTCGGTCGGATTAAGGAAAGGATCCCGGCGCCGGGAAACGGCGACAGGACCAGCGAAAGCTTGTCGGTCGGGTGGGCACGGTCACGCCTGTCCCCTCCTGGCGAGCCGTCGTTAGTAGTCTTCTTAAGTAAGTTGCCGCTGCGCACTCTCTCCAGGACAACTGGCGAGGTTTGTTCCCGATTCGTTACAGGAGACGGGAAAAAGCCCTCACCACCCCAGCTGAGACCAGGGCGGGGGCGCCCTCTCCCGGAAGGTGGGAGGGCGGCTGGGAGAGGGTCGGGGTGAGGTCTCGGAGGGCAGGCCGCCCGATTTAGATCGAGCTTTCCTGGGCGAGTTGTTCAAAATCGACGTGGAACGCGTCCACCTTCTCGCGCGCGAGAGTCATCAAGAAGTCTGTCCGGTCCAAGCCGGCGACAACCGCAGCTTGTTCCTGAGATATGACTCCCTGGGAGTACCACCGGATCGCTGCCGCTAAGCATACGTCTTTCTGAACCTCGGTCGGTGAACGATTGAGAATCTCGTAAAGCTCATCGGGAAGGTCGATCGTTAAGGTGGCCATGGAGTGTGCTCCGTCCGGTTGATCGCATGAAGACCCTCGGATAGGGTACCTCTCCTTCAGGGAGGGGATTCATGCCGCGACTGACCCGCATCTACACCCGCACCGGCGACGACGGGACCACCGGTCTCGGCGGCGGGCAGCGGGTTGCCAAGGACTCGCCGCGCATCGAGGCGTACGGCACGGTGGACGAGCTGAGCTCGGAGATCGGCGTCGCCCTGGCGCTGGGGCTCCATCCCCGGCTCGCCGAGGTGCTGACCCGGGTCCAGAACGAGCTGTTCAACGTCGGCTCCGACCTCTGCATCCTGGAGGAGGACAAGGTGAAGATGCCCGTGCCGGTCGTGGAAGCGCGGCACGTGGAGGCCCTGGAGCGGCTCATGGACGAGCTGTCTACGGAGCTGGGGTCCCTGGACAACTTCATCCTACCGGGGGGCTCGCCGGAAGCGGCCCAGCTCCACGTGGCGCGGACGGTCTGCCGCCGCGCCGAGCGCCTCTGTATAACCCTGGCCCGCGAAGAGCCGGTGGGGGCCTTCGTCGTCCGCTACCTGAACCGCCTCTCGGACGCCCTCTTCGTCATGGCCCGCTACGAGAACCACCAGCGCGGCATCCCCGACGTCCTCTGGAACAGCCGCGCCTGAGACCTCCCGATCGGCGGACCTGGCCCGCCTTTTGAATCCCCCCTGATCTGACGATGGACCGGCATGGGACCGGTCCCAAATCTGGATTCAAAAAGGAGGATCGAAATGTCGTCCTCGTTCAACGTTTACCTGATCGGTTTCATCATCCTCGTTATCGGGCTCGCGCTGGGAGCCTATCTGGCTGGCGCGCCGCCGATCTGGATCGCCGTCGGGGTGATCTGCCTGGTGGGGATCGGCATTCTGAGCGCCGTCAAGAAGACGCAGGGCCGCACCCTCAACGCCCCCCGGACGGGCGGGCCGCAGCCTCCGGCGCGCTACTAAATCAAGGTACAGGGTTGGGCGGCCGGCGGCCGCTCCGTGGGCGGGGCGAGAGCGGGAGCGAGGGGCGAGGGTGCGATGGAGCAGCCGCAGGCCGCCCTTCTTTTAGGTCCTGCATACCCCTCTTCGGGATCCGAGGCACCTCACTTATAGTGAACGTGCCGATCCCGATCCCATGAAAGCCTCTTCGACAGGCTCCGAGCCCTCCCGCGCGTTCGGCTTCGACCGCCTGGCGGATCTCGCCATCCGGCGGCCCTGGCCGGTCATCCTCTTCTTCGCCGTCCTGGTGCTGGCGGCGGCGCCGGGCGTCTTGCGGCTGCAACTCCGGACGGACGGCCACGCCCTGGTGCCGCCGGGCGATCCCGCCGTCCGCTACGACACCGAGGTGCGGCGTCATTTCGGGTTGCGGGACCCCATCGTGGTGGTGATGGAGACGCCCCGGCCCAACGGCATCTTCAACCCGGACACCCTGCGGCGGGTGCAGGGACTGACCGCGGAGCTGGAGAAGCTCGCGGGGGTGCCCAAGGGCGGCGTCGTCAGCCTCGCCAGCGAGAAGCGGGACCGGGTCTATCCCGGCACCCTGGACTTCCGCCCGTTCCTGGACGTCGTGCCGGCGGGCCGGGAGGATATGGAGATCTTCCGGGGCGACCTGGAGGCGATCGAGATCCTGAAGGGCAACCTGGTCTCCGAGGATCTGAGCGCGGTGGCCGTCCTGGTGGGCGCTCCCAACATTCTCGACGGCGCGAAAGGTGTGAACGCGGCCGCGGCGGACCGGGTCGAGCTCTGCCGCCGTATCGTCGAGGTCAGCCGCAAGTACGAGGGGCCGGGAAGCCGGGTCTTCGTGGTGGGCGCGCCCATGGCGGAGTCCCTGCTGGGGACCCACATCCTGCAGGACCTGGCCCTCCTCCTGCCGCTCTCCATCGCCGTGATCGGGATCGTCCTCTGGATCGGCTGCCGGCGCCTCGCCGGGGTGATGCTGGGGATGGTCCAGCTTGCCGCCGCGCAGACGTTCACGTTCGGCGTCATGGGCTGGCTGGACCAGCCGGTCTACCTGACCACGGCCGTGCTGCCGGTCATCCTGACCACCCTGGCGCTGGCGGACGAGATCCACCTCTTCTGGCGCTACCAGCAGATCCTGGGGCCGGAGCCCGGGGAGGCGGACGCTCAGCATCCGGGAGCCGTGAGGCTGCTGCTCTCCCAGATGGCCCGGCCGGTCGTGCTGGCCACCCTGACGACGATTATCGGCTTCCTCTCCTTCCTCTCCTCGCCCCTGGAAGCGGTGCGGAGCTTCGGGGCCTTCACCGCCATGGGCCTGCTCTTCTGCCTGTTCTGGTCGCTGCTGGTGGGGCCGGCGACGCTGGCGCTGCTGCCCCCGTCGGCGCTGCGGCGGCCGGTCGGCCGGCGCGAGACCGCGCCCGTCCGGTTCCGCCGCGCCTTCGAGCCCCTCTACCAGTCGCCCGCGCGGACCCTCGCCGTCCTGGGACTGATCACGCTGGCGGTGGGCCTGGGGATGGCCCGCTTGCGGGTCCAGGATTCCTGGCTCAGCGGGTTCGCCCCGGAGAGCGAGTTCCGGGTGAACACCGTCCGCGCCAACGAGCTGTTCAACGGCACGCACCTGCTGCTGGTCCATCTCGACCTCGCGGGCTGGAAGGGGGAGATGGAGGAGATCTACGAGGGCGAGGCCGGTCCGCTCCTCGATCCGAAGGTCCTGCAGGCGCTGGGGGACTTCGAGCGGTTCCTGGCGGAGCAGCCCCGGGTGGGAGGAGTCCTCGGCCCCTACTCCCAGCTCACCACGGTCTCGTTCCTGCGCTACGCCCGCGACCCGAAGCGGCTGAGCATCCCGGGCTCGGCCACGCGGGTGGCGACGCTCATCGGTTATTTCGACGACGTGCGCGGGGAGCCGCGCCGGCGGGAGGTGATCGACGACGCCCGCCGCCGGGGAGTGATCACCGTGTTCCTCAAGGACCCCGACTACCGGCAGGTGGACGCGCTGATGTCGGACATCCGCGGCTACGCCCGGGAGCGGCTGGCGCCCCTGGGCGTCCGCATCGGCTTCGCCGGCGACATCGCGGTAAGCCAGGCCATGATTCCCGCGATCGTCCGCACCCAGGTCTTCTCCCTGCCCCTGGCGCAGCTCGGGGCGCTGCTGGTGGTCATCCTCCTCTACCGCTCGGTGAAGGTGGGCCTGATCGTCGCCCTGCCCTCGACCGTGGCGGTCGCCTGGATGCTGGGGCTGATGGGCTGGGCGGGAATCCCCCTCGGGGTCGCCACGGCCATGTTCTGCTCCATCACGCTCGGGGTGGGCATCGACTACGGGATCCACTTCTACGAGAGTTTCCTGCGGGCGGGAACGGCCCTGGAGGCCCTGGCGGAGTCCGGACCGGCCATTGCCGCGGACGCGGCGGCGATCGCCCTGGGTTTTGGAGTCCTGGGCTTCTCGCAGGTGCCCTCGAACGCCCGCCTCGGCTTCCTGGTGGCCGGGGCCCTGGCGGCGGCGTGCGCCCTGACCCTCACTGGAATGGGGCCGCTCCTGCGGCGCTTCCACCAGTAATGCTTCCGTCTCTCTTGTGATAAAAACCGCGTCTCCAGCCATGACGCGGAACGACAAAGCCAAGCGCATCGCCGCCATCCTCGACGAGCTCTACCCCGCGGTGGACATCCCTCTGCGGCACCAGGACGCCTTCACGCTGCTGGTCGCCGTGGTGCTCTCCGCCCAGACCACGGACAAGCTGGTCAACGAAGTCACCCCCGCCCTCTTCGCCCGCGCCGCCACGCCGGAGCGGATGGCCGCCCTGCCGGTCGAGGAGATCCGGTCGCTGATCCGCCGGATCGGCCTGACCGACGCCAAGGCGAAGAACCTGAAACGTCTCTCCGAGATCCTGGTGGAGAAGCACGGCGGGACCGTCCCGAGGACGTTGACGGAGCTGGAGGAGCTGCCCGGGGTGGGCCACAAGACCGCCTCGGTGGTCCTCAATCAGGCCTTCGGGCTGCCGGCCTTTCCGGTGGACACCCACATCCACCGCCTGGCCGCCCGCTGGGGCCTCTCCAGCGGCAAGAACGTGGAGACCACCGAACGCGACCTGAAGAAGCTCTTTCCAGAGGAGACCTGGGGCAAGCTCCACCTGCAGATCATCTACTTCGGCCGCGAATACTGCCCGGCCCTCTACCACGACCTGGAAAGCTGCCCGGTCTGCTCCTGGGCGGCGTCGAAGAAGCGCAAGGAAGAGGAGCTACAAAGGAATAAAAACATCAGTAAGGGGCGTGGGCGGATTAAAGTTGCGGTATAGTTAGCACCTCTTCAATAGGAGGTGTGATGTGCGGAAATTCTCGTTCGTCGTCCTGGCTGTGTGCGTCCTGACCCTGGGCCTGCCCGCCATGGCAGGGGCGGGCTGTACCGCCAGCCTCAACTGTGGAGGGGCGTGCAATCTGGGCCTGGAATGCCCGTCGCCGCCCTACAGCCAGCCCTGGTGGATCAGTTGCAACGCCCCGGACCAGTTCATCCAGTGCTCGGGCAACTCCACCTGCTCGGTGGGCTCGAACTATGTGGAGTGCGACGGCGTCAAGACCTATTGCTGGGGCTCCTCCTGGTGCTACCAGGGGACCGATTACCTGCGGTGCGGCACGACCCAGAAGAGCTGCGAGCGCTGCCAGAGCGGCGCCGACATCTGCTTCTTCTAGTCCGAGACCCGTCGGCCATGGGGGCGCTATGATGCCCCCATGGACCGCTTCACCCGCTACTCCTGGCTGACCCTCGCCTACAACATCGCCGTCGTCCTCTGGGGCGCGATCGTCCGGGCCACGGGCTCGGGGGCGGGCTGCGGCAGCCACTGGCCGCTCTGCAACGGGGTGGTCGTCCCCCGCTCGCCGAGCGTCGAGACCCTGATCGAGCTGTCGCACCGGATCACCAGCGGGATCGCCCTCCTGCTCGTCGTGGGGCTCGTGGTCTGGGCCTTCCGCGCCCGGCCCCGAGGGCATGCCTCCCGCAAGGCGGCGGCCTGGTCGATGTTCTTCATGCTGACCGAGGCCGCCGTGGGCGCCGGCCTCGTGCTTTTCGAGCTGGTAGCCGACAACCAGTCCATGGCGCGGGCGATGTTCATGTCCGCCCACCTCGTCAACACCTTCCTGCTCCTCGCCGCCCTCACCTGGACCGCCCATTTCGCGGGCGGCGGCGCGCCGTTCCGGGTGCTGGGCCAGGGCCTCGCCGGCGGTGGGTTCGCCGCGGGATTCCTGGGCCTCCTGCTGTCCGGCGTCAGCGGGGCGGTGGCGGCCCTGGGGGACACGCTCTTCCCGGCCGCGACCCTGGCCGAGGCCCTGCGGCAGGACCTCTCGCCCACGGCGCACGCGCTGATCCGATTGCGGATCTTCCATCCCTTCATCGCCATCGCCGCCGGTCTGTTCGTGATCTACCTGGGGATGCGGCTGCCGAAGACGCGGACCGGCGGGCCGGGGTTGAGCCGGTACGCCGCGTGGACGAGCGGGCTCGTCTTCCTCCAGATGTTCGCCGGGGCGGTGAACGTCCTGCTGCTGGCGCCGGTCTGGCTCCAGATCGTGCACCTGCTGCTGGCGGATCTGCTCTGGGTGGGCTTCCTGCTGATGGGGGCCTCAGCCCTGGCGGTGGGGAGAGAACGGGTGGAGGCGGGCGCGCCCACGGCGGAGGCCGGGGGCGCGGGCCTGCGCTGAGGCAGGGCTACAGCACCGTCTCGCGGACGACCTCCTCGATGGTCGTCATGCCGTCGCGGATCTTCTGGAGGCCGCTGCCGCGCAGCGTCATCATGCCGATCTGCATGGCTTTCTGCCGCAACTCGAAGGAGCTGGCGCCGGAGAGGATCATCTCCCGCATTTCGTCGTCGACTTCCAGCACCTCGTAGAGGCCGACGCGGCCCTTGTAGCCGGTGTTGCTGCAACGGTCGCAGCCGCGGCCCTTGAAGAGCTTGAGCGTGCGCGCCTCGTGCTCGGAGAAGCCCGCCTGCGTCAGCGCGGCCGGCGGCAGGTCCAGCGGCTCCTTGCAGAAGGAGCAGATGCGCCGCACGAGGCGCTGCGCCACGATCAGGTGCACCGAGGTCGCTACCAGGAAGGGCTCGATGCCCATGTTCATCAGACGGCTGATGGAGGACGGCGCGTCGTTCGTGTGCAGGGTCGAGAGCACGAGGTGGCCCGTCATGGCGGCCTTGATCGCCACCTCGGCGGTCTCGAAGTCGCGGATCTCGCCCACCAGGATGATGTTGGGATCCTGGCGCAGGAACGAGCGCAGCGCCGCCGCGAAGTTCAGGCCGATCTGCTCGCGCATCTGCACCTGGTTGATGCCGTTGAGGTTGAACTCCACCGGGTCCTCCGCGGTCATGATGTTGACCTCGGAGGTGTTGATGCGCTGCAGGGCCGAATAGAGAGTGTTCGTTTTGCCCGATCCGGTGGGGCCGGTCACCAGCACCATGCCGTACGGCTTGAGGATGGCGCCCTCGAACTTCCGCAGCGACTCCGCTTCGAAGCCCAGCTTCGTCATGTCGAGCATGAGCTTGTCTTTGTCCAGGAGCCGCATGACGATCTTCTCGCCGAAGAGCGTCGGCAGCACGGAGACGCGGTAGTCGAGGTCCTTGGACTTGCCGGAGATCTTGGTCTTGATCTTGATGCGCCCGTCCTGCGGCAGCCGCTTCTCGGCGATGTCGAGCTTCGCCATGATCTTGCAGCGGCTGGTGATCGCCTCCCTGAGCTTCAGGGGCGGATGCATCATCTCGTAGAGCAGACCGTCGATGCGGTAGCGGACCCGGTAATCCTTTTCATACGGCTCGATGTGGATGTCCGAGGCGCCGCGCTTGATGGCGTCGGTCAGGATCAGGTTCACCAGCTTGACGACCGGCGCCTGCTCCGATTCCTCTTCGAGTGTGGAGAGGTCGAGATCCTCCTCCTCCTCCAGGACCTCGAGGTCGCTGCCGGTCCCGCTGCCCTCGTCGGAGAGGTCCTCCATCACCTTCTTCAGCTCGATCGCGTGCGTCGAGCCGTAGTAGCGGTCGATGGCGGTGCGGATCGCGCTCTCGGAGGCCACGACCGGCTCGACCTTGTAGCCGGTCATGAACTTGACGTCGTCCATCGCGAACACGTTCGCGGGATCGATCATCGCCACGGTGATCGTGGCGCCGGCCTTGGTCACGGGGAGGATGGTGTATTTGCGGGCGAGGTCGGCCGGGATGATCTTGAGGACGGCCTCGTCGATGTCCATGCCGTTCAGTTCCACCGAGGGCACGCCGAAGTGCTGCGACAGCGAATCGACGAGCTGCTTCTCGGTCATGTGTCCGAGCTTGACGAGATTGGTGCCGACCCGGCCGCCCTGGTCCTTCTGGAGAGCCAGGGCTTCGGCGAGCTGGGCCTGGTTGATCTTGCCCGTGCGGATCAGGAGCTCCCCGAGCTTGTCGGGGACCTGGGGGACCGCCTGTGGCCGGCGTAGCGTTTCCGGGGGTGGTGCCATGCAAAATCACCTTCGGGCCGTCTCCGGCCCCGTCCATCATGAGAGCTGGCGTAAAGCTGGCTTAAACGCTCCGCAGTCTATCACATGGAAATTTGGCTATGGGAGGGCTCTACAACAAAGCCAGCGCCCGCGCCGCCACCTGGTCCGGGAAGACCTCCAGCATGCAGGCCTTGGGCTCGTCCAGGCGCTTGTAGCAGAAGCTGCACGGGAGGCGCTTGAACACCGCCCGCTCCGGCGCGGCGTAGGGGCCGTGGCGATCCGGGTCCGTGGGACCCATGACCATCACGACGGGAGTCCCCAGGGCGTGCGCCAGGTGGGTGGGGCCGGTGTCGCCGCCCAGCATCAGCCGCGCCCGGCGGATCAGCGCCGCCAGCGTCGGCAGGTCGGGGGCGGGGACCGTCCGCGCCGCGCCGGCGCCGGCGGCCTCGACGGCGGCGGCGAGATCCTCCTCCCCCCGGGCCACCGCCACCCAGGTCGCGAGGCCGGCTTCGGCCCGCAGCCGCCGGGCCACGGCGCCCCAGCGTTCCGGGGGATAGCGTTTGTTGGCCCAGCCCGCCCCGGGGTGGAGCAGGGCGAACGGCTCGGGATGGCTCTCCAGAAGCTCCTGGGCGGCGGGGGGCGGCGGCCCCTGGAACAGCTTCTCCGGCCCGAAGTCCGCCGGCTCGGGCGGCAGGCCGAGGCCGTCCAGCACCGAGAGCATCCGGTCCACCGCGTGCGCGCCCCGGGGGACGATCCGCCGGTTGATCCAGACCGCGCTCGACGGCTCGCGGCGGTGCCGGCGAGCGAAGCCGATCCGGCGGCCGGAGAAGGAGAGGAGGGAGAGGACGCCGGCCTTGTGGTTGCCCATCAGGTCCAGCGCCACGTCGGGGGAGAAGCGCCGCAGGGCGCCGAGGAAGCTCCCCAGCTCCCGCATCCCCTGCCCGGAGACCTTGCGCCACCGCCGCAGCCGCACGACCAGCAGCTCGTCCAGATCCGGATGGCCCAGCAGCACGGGAGCCATTCCCTCCTCCGCGATCCAGCCGATCTTCGCGTCCGGGAGATGGCGGCGCAGGGCCGTCAGCACCGGCAGGGCGTGGACCACGTCCCCCAGGGCGCTGGTGCGGACGATGAGGATCTTCACGGCAATGCTTTGACTTTGGAGATGAGGTCGCTGGTCGCGTGGTCCTTGGGATCGCCCACCAGGGCCGTGCGGCCGCCGTAGGAGCGGACCACCTCGTACTCGGGCACCCGCTCGGGCGAGCCGTAGTCCGTCCCCTTGCAGTGGATGTCCGGCTGAAGCTCGGCCAGCAGGGGGGCGGGGGAGTCGCCGTCGAAGATCACGACGAAATCCACCGGCTCGAGCGCCGCCAGCAACTCGGCGCGCTCGGCCGCGGGGACCACCGGCCGGCCGGGGCCCTTGAGCCGCTCGACCGAGGGGTCGTCGTTGAGGGCCACCACCAGGGCGTCCCCTTCGGCGCGGGCGGCCTGGAGATACCGCAGGTGCCCGACGTGGAGCAGGTCGAAATGCCCGTTGGCGAAGGCGACCTTCTTTCCCCGGGCCTTGAGCTCCGCGATCCGCTCGCGCAGCTCCGGCGCGCTCAGCACGATCCCCATCGCAGCTCCTCCAGGGGGCGTGGATCGGTCTCCACCGCCCGTCGCAGCTCCTCGGGGGAGCAGGTGGCCGTTCCCATCTTCATGACCACGACCCCGCCCGCGTAGTTGGCGAGCAGCGCCGCTTCGAGGGGGTCCGCCCCGGCGGCGAGCGCCAGGGCGAAGGTGCCGATGACTGTGTCGCCGGCGCCGGTGACGTCCGCCACCTGATCCGTCCCGGAGACGGGCAGGTGGGCCGACGCGCCGTCACGGAACAGGCTCATCCCGCGGCTGCCTCGCGTGATAAGGAGGAAGCCCGCGCCCAGCCGACGCAGCAGCTCGCGGCCGGCGTCCTCCAGGCGGCCGGGATCGTCGTTGATCGTGGACCCCAGCAGCGCCTCCGCCTCCTCCTCGTTGGGGGTGGCGCCGTCGAGCCCCGCGAATCCACCCAGCCGGTAGCGGCTGTCCGCCACCAGCGTTGCGTCGCCGCCCAGGGCGGCGCGCACAAGGGGGAGGAGCCCCGGCTCGACCGTTCCGTAGCCATAGTCCGACAGGATCGCCACCCGGGTCTCGCCTGCCCAGCCCTTCAGGAGATCACCGAAGCGCCTGCGCTCCTCCTCCGTGAGCGTCAGCGTCTCCTCGATGTCATAGCGCACGATCTGCTGCTTGATCGAGTGCTTACCGCCCCCCAGGATGCGGACCTTGGTGGGGGTCCGGTAGCCGGACCGCGTGGCGATCCCCTCCGTGGTCACCCCGCGTCGCCGGAAATCCTCCAGCAATATCCGGCCGTGGGGATCGTCTCCGACGATCCCGAGAGGCAGGGGCCGGCCGCCGAGCGCCGCCACGTTGGCCACCGCGTTCGCCCCGCCGCCGGGGATCAACTGCTCTCCCTGGTAGGAGAGGATGAGGACGGGAGCCTCGCGGCTGATCCGTTTCGGCGTGCCGGTGATGAACACGTCCGCCACGAGATCGACCAGCATCGCCACCGGCTGGCCAGCCATGGCGTCGATCCGGCGGAGAAGCCGCTCGGGGTCGGGGACCTGGAGCTGGTGGGGCATTCGGGGCGGATTGTAGCAGGGGCTTGGAACGGTCCTCGCGAGGAATCCTCCCCGTGGGGATCGCGCCTCACCCCGCGTACTGCTCGTCCGTCACCGGTTCCAGCCACTCCGTCTCCAGGTCCACGTTCACCGCCACATGGACCATGGCGCCATCCCGGGTCGCTCCGTGCCAGTGCTTCTCCCCCGCGGGGATGTAGATCGTTTCTCCGGTCCCGGCTTCCTGGACCGGACCGCCGTCCTGCTGGAACCGGCATCTTCCCTCCGCCACGAAGAGCACCTGGACGCCGGAATGGGTGTGCCAGTTCGTCCGGGCGCCCGGGGCGAACTCCACGCGGAAGAACTTCACCGGATCGGCGCCCCCGGTCGGCAGGGGCCGCAGGGTGACCTGCCCCGTGAAGTAGTCGGGGTTTCCGGGATTGCCCGGCAGGGACTGGAGAGAGAAGGTGTTCATGTCGGATAAGATAAATCAAAGAGTGTCCCCACCTGGAATGACCCCTCGAACGCTGGACGCCCTCCTCTGGTTCACCCTGGCGGTCCTCCTCCTGTTCACGATCCCGGTCGGCTACGTCTCCAACGACGGTCTGGGCCACAGCCGGAGCTTCGAGCAGGGGACCTGGCATCTCAATCCGAACCATCTCACTTTCGAGCCGCTGGGAGCCTGGTGGCAGGACCTTTGGGCCCGGAACGGCTCGCAACGGGAGTCCGTCGACGTCCTCAAGCTCCTGAGCGTCCTTTTTGGAGCCCTGGCCGTGGGCCTGTTCCGCTACGGCGTAGCCGCGCGGCTGGCCGCGACGCGATGGGCGGCGAATCACGCCACGGCCTGGGTGGCCTTCTCCTCGGCGTTCCTCCGGCTTTGGGTCTCGGACGAGATCCACATGATCCAGATGCCCTTCGTCGTCCTCGTGGCGTGGGCCGCTCTGCGCTACCTGGAGAAGCCGTCCCATGGCCGCGCTCTGACGGCCGGCGTGACAGTGGGCCTTGCGTCTCTGACATTCATTTCGAACCTCGCCCTCGGCATGACCCTGGCGGTGGCGCTGGCGGCCTGGCATCTCGGAAGGCGCGAGGCGCGGCTGGCGATCGGGAGCGCTATATCCCTGGGACTGGGCGCGGCGCTGGTTGCGGGACCGATCTTCCTGGGCGCCTGGCTGACGGTCCCGGGGGCGCCGGGATTTCTCGGATGGCTCACCCGCTACGGTGGAGGCCAGGGGCGCGTCTCGGAAGCCTACGGCCTGGTCCCCTCCTGGGAGGGGCTGATGGAGTCCGTAATCCGGGCCGGTTATGGGGCCGCGAGCGCGCTGGTGGACCTGACCCCCATCGCCGCGGCTGTCCGTGACCGCCAACCGCCGACTCCCGCCGCCGTCCTGGGATCGCTGGCATTCCTGGCCGCCGGCGCCGCATTGCTCCACGGATTGCGGAAAGCCGATCGGAAGGTTCTTCTGCTGACCGCCGCCTGGCTCGCCGCGATCCTCGGGTTCGGCGTGTTCTGGAACAACTCGGACGACCAGTTCTACTTCCAGTTGGCCCCGGTCTTCGGAGTCCTCGCCGCGCGAATCACCGGAAGACGCTTTCTCGCCTTGAGCCTGGCCGGCCTGCTCTGGAATGTGGTCGACGTGACCTCCCAGCGGATTCTCTATCCACGCTGGGAGCGGATGGCCTTGCTGGAACGGGAGGTGAGTGGCGCCTGTCTCGTCGTCTACCCTGGTTTCGACGAGCCCGAGTTGCTGCTGAGGATGTCGCGTTCCGCAGGTCCGATCGAACAGATGGCGATGACCCGGCTAGCGGTCGAGCATCCTTATGAAGAGGGGATGAGAGCGCTCATTGAGGAGATCCAGGGCTGCTCAGCCCGCGGCGGGCGGATCGTCCTGATCGACATGTTCGATACACCACCCGACCGCAACCCCTGGAAGTTCTTGTGGCGGCTGGGCTACGACCGCGCGGCCATCGAGCGGAGCCTGGAGCGCCTGTCTGTGGAGAAAAGCTCGCGGAGGGTGGGGCCGTTCACGGTGCGGCATTCCAAGGGACGTTGACTTCCGAGGTGGTCACTCTGATAATTGCAATGTGACTACCAAAGCGGCAGCGCCCGTAAGTGTGGGCATCAAGGAGCTCAAAGCGAGGCTCAGCGACTACGTGGACCGGATCCGCGAGGGAGAGCGGTTTCTGGTCACGGATCGAGGAGAGCCGGTAGCGGAGTTGATCCCGCTCAGTCCGGAGCGCCTGGCCCTCTCCAAGATGGCTCGGGAGGGAGCTGTGCAGTGGCAAGGCGGGAAACCGAGAGGGCTTCGGGGAGTGGTCGTCCGCGGTGAACCTGTCTCGGAGACCATCCTGCGGGATCGACGGTGATCCTGTACCTCGACACCAGCAGCCTGGTAAAGATCTATCTGGAGGAGTCCCATTCGGACCTGGTGAGAGAGTGGGTGGGGACGGCCGAGGCGGTCGCGACTTCCCTTGTCGCCTACCCTGAAGCTCTGAGCGCGTTCGCCCGCCGCAATGCGCACGGGGATCTGGAATCCGGAGCTTTTGAAGCCGTCCGGCAATCTTTCGAGAGTGACTGGCCAGCGTATGTGTTGCTCCCGCTTCAAGAACGAAAAGCAGGTGCGCTGGCAGTCAAGCATCTGATTCGAGGATTCGACGCGGTGCATCTGGCCGCCGCGTCCGAGCTCCGATCGGCCCTACCCGAGGATGGCGTCGTCTTTTCGTGCTTCGACCGGAAGCTTCTCCAAGCGGCTCGCGCGGAGGGCATTCCAGTTCTCGTTCCCGCCGTCGAGGATCTGGGCTGAACAAGGGCAGGCGCTTTTTAGTGCCAGCAGCGAATCATAGGGTACGCAAAGACCCCGCATCCGAGATATCATTGTTGTCGGTGAGATGGGGAGGCGGCCCGCAGACACCTGTATTCCTGGCACCCTGACGTGCCGATTCGGCGCACCTTCTGAGCCCGGCCAACAACGTTCCGCCGAGCCGTCCACAGCGGGGGACGGCCGGTCGGTAACCGCTTCCCCTGGGGAGCGTCACCCCTGGATGACGCCCTGTTACCTTTTTCAACCAGGCGGCGGGCCGAAAAATGCCAGTTGTTGAGACTCAAACCGTTGGCACCGTCTGTGCGTATTGCTTCACGCGGGGGAGAGGTACCAAAGCCGCCGAAGGGGGTTGAATATGGCTATAAAAGAAACTGTCGACCACCAGAAGGGGTGGAACTTCGAGGCGGCAGCCATGCCGTTCGTAGACGCGCTCTACAACACGGCCTACCGGATGACCCGCAACGCCGAGGACGCCGAAGACCTCGTGCAGGAAACCTATCTCAAGGCCTACCGCTACTACGACAAATTCGAGGAAGGGACCAACTTCAAGGCGTGGTTGTTCAAGATCATGAAGAACACCTTCATCAACAACTACCGCAAGAAGCAGCAGGCCCCGACCCTGAGCGATTTCGCCGAGATCGAAGAGTCCTTCGAAAACCAGGTCAGCGAGGACGCCTCGCGCCCGGGGCTCAAGAACCCCGAGGAGGAGCTGCTGGAGAACGTCCTCGACCAGGACGTCCAGCAGGCCCTCGACAAGCTGCCGCCGGATTACCGCATGGTGGTCATCCTGGCGGACCTGGAAGGCTTCTCCTACAAGGAGATCGCCGACATCCTGGAGGTGCCCGTGGGCACCGTCATGAGCCGCCTCTACCGGGGCCGCCGCCTGCTGGAAGCCGCGATGCTGGAGTTCGCCCGCGACCACGGCTACATCCGGGGAGAGGGCGAGCCGGCCAAGATGCGCAGCCGCAAGTAACCCCGTTTACAATTCGGAAATATCCCGCTACCCCGGCGAGTTTCATCCGACAGTGGGGGTTACGCACGTGGCCTTAGTCGCATAGAGTGCTGTAGGTGCCCGGGCTCCGGAGGAAAGGAAGATGGACTGTAAAGAGGTCAGCGAAGTTTTGTTTCTGTTCTTCGATAATGAGATGCAGGATGAGCAGCTGACCCCCTTCAATGACCACGTAGGACGCTGCGGCGACTGCTCGAGGAGGGTCGATTACACCCGCAAGCTCCTGTTCATCGTCCGGCAGCGGACGATCCGCTGCACCGCCTCCGACGCCCTCCGACACCGCATCCTCACCAGCATGCCCCATCGCCGGATCGTTCCCGGCCACTGACGAGCAGCCTTTTTCCCCATGACCTCTTCATCCTCCGTGCGCGAGACCTCGTTCCGAGTCGCGGCGGTCGCCGCTCTGCTGGCATTGCTGGCCGGCCTGCCGGTCCCCGTCCGGGCGCAGGAGGTGAACCTGTCCTGCCTCGGAGGCGGCGGACGCCTGGCGGAGGCGGACCTGGCCCGCGGCGCGACAATCGTCGTGGTCTGGGCGTCCTGGTCGCCGCGCTCCCGCGACATCGCGGAGCGGGTGGCGCCTCTGGCGTCCCAGTGGGGGGGCCGCGCCCGCTTCGTCACGGTGAACTTCCAGGAAGACCGGGCGGCGGTCGAGCGCTTCCTGGCCGGCAAGAGCCTCGGCGCTCCTGTCTGCCTCGATCCCGACGGCGCCTTTTCGAAAAAGTACAACATCGCGACCCTGCCGGGTCTGCTCGTCCTCAAGGACGGGCAGGTCGCCTATCGCGGCAAGCTGCCGGACGACCCGGGTCAGGTGATTTCCGCGGCGTTGCGCTGAAGAATTCCTCAGATCCAGTCCGCCAGGGGTTGCGCCCCGGCGTCATCGTGGGTAGTATCGGCAGGTTGAAGCCGTAATCTTTTGAGGTTCTTCCGAGCCGACTAGACTCGATCAGGAGGTCTGCACGGGATGCAGTCGAAAAGGGTATACCTTGGCCCGAACGCGCTCCGCTGGTTCCTGCCCCTCGGGCTGAGCCTCATGGCCGCCGGGCTCTTCGTGAGCACACGGAGCCTGGAAGCCTACAACCAGTCGCCCTTCCCGCTTCCCCCGACCCCCCGGTTCAGCGCCTTCGGCATCCTCCCGAACGAAAGCAGCCCCTGGATCGATCAGGCCCGTGTGCCGGTCGAGTACAAGCTCCTGCGCGGAGAGACGGCGGCCGATGTGTTCGAGAAGCTGGGCCTGGAGGGGGGCGAGGCCTATGAGGCCACGAACGCGTTGGCCGAGCGGGTGAACCTCCGCAGCCTCCGCGCCGGCAACCGCTATTCGGCGTTCTTCAATCCCGACTCTTCCCTGGCCTCCTTCGAGCTGACCGTGGACGGCAGCGGCCGGGCCCAGATGGTCCGCAAGGGGGACCAGTGGGAGTGCGACTGGCAGCCGTTCCAGCGCAAGGTGGCCGTCCGCGCCCTCCAGGGCACGCTGGCGGGCTCGCTGGAGGAGTCGATCCGCAAGGCCGGCGGCCCGCCGACCCTGGCCTACCGCCTGGCGGACGTGTTCCAGTGGGACCTCGACTTCACCAAGGACCTCCGGCGGGGCGACCACTTCGAGGTGCTCTACCAGGAGATCCTCCTGGACGGGAAGTTTCACGAAGTGGGCACCATCCTGGCGGTCAATTACGACAACCAGGGGCGCGTCCACGAGGCCTACCGCTACGGCGACGCCGGGGTGTACTACGACGGCGAGGGCCGGCCGATGCGCAAGATGTTCCTGCGGTCGCCGCTACGCTATTCGCGCGTGACTTCGCAGTTCAGCCACCGGCGATTCCATCCGGTGCTGAAGCAGTACCGCCCGCATTATGGTGTGGACTACGGAGCGCCGGTGGGCACGCCGGTCCTGGTGACGGCGAACGGCACGGTGATCTCCGCGGGCTGGGACCGGGGCGGCGGCAACGTGGTCAAGGTCCAGCATCCCGGCGGCTACGTGACCGCCTACCTGCACCTCTCCCGTTTCGCCGCGGGCATCCGCTCCGGCGCTCGGGTCCGCCAGGGCGATGTCATCGCCTACTCCGGGGCCACCGGCCTGGCCAGCGGCCCCCATCTCGACTACCGCGTGAAGTACCGCGACCGGTGGATCGACCCGCTGTCGCTGAAGAGCGTCCGCGACGAGCCCATCCCGGGCTCCCGCATGGCCTCGTTCCACGCCTGGCGGGACGACCTGCGGGCCGGCATGCGGGGCGGCGAACTGCCGCGCGGCTTCAACGTGCCGGGCATGGAGCTGCCCGACACCCGCTACGCGACGGCCCAGGGTGCGCGTCCTGAAGCGGGCTCGGTCACGGCGCGCTAGTCTTCCGCGGATGGCGACCGTCAAGACGTGGTGCCGGGCCGACCTGGCCGGCGGCACCCTGGACATCTGGCCCCTGGGCCTCCTGCACCCTCAAGCCCGCACCGTCAACGTCGCGCTGGACTTGGCGGTGACGGTGTCCGTTCGTCCATCGGGGGACGCCTATCGGGTCCGCCAGGGGGAGAGCCTGATGGAGGCCGCTTCGCCGGAAGAGCTGTCCCGCCATCCGGAGACCGCCCTCATCGGCGTGATCGCCGCCGCCCTGGATCTGCCGCCCTTCGAGGCTTCCCTCGCCAGCGCGTCGCCGCGCGGGGGAGGACTGGGGGCCAGCTCGGCGATGACGGTGGGCTTCCTGGCCGCCGCGGAGGAGGCCTTCGACCGCCCGCGTTCTCAGCCGCGGGAGAAGGCGGTGCTGGCCCGCGATCTCGAGGCCCGCCTGATGGGGCTCCCCACCGGCATGCAGGACCATTATCCGGCCCTGCTGGGAGGAGCGCTGGAGATCCTGCAGGCGCCTGGAGGCGAGAAGGTCCGGCGTCTGGAGGCGGATCTGGAAGCCCTCGGGTCCTCCCTGCTGGTGGCCTACTCCGGGCAGAGCCACTTCTCGGCCGGCAACAACTGGCAGGTTGTGCGCCGGCGCCTGGACGGCGAGGTGGAGGTCACGGAGCTGTTCGAAGGGATCGCCGGGACCGCCGCCGAGCTGGCCGGAGCCCTGGAACGCGGGGAGCTGCCGCGGGTGGGGGAGCTGATGAGCCGGGAGTGGAGCTTCCGCCGGCGCCTCGCGGAGGGGATCTCGACGCCCGTCCTGGAGGGCCTGCTGGCCGCCGCGGCCGCTCATGGCGCCTGGGGAGGCAAGGCCTGCGGCGCGGGCGGCGGCGGCTGCATCGCCGTGCTCTGCCCGCCCGACCGCAGGGCGGAGATCGAGGCGGCGTTGCGGGAAGCGGGAGGCCGGATCCTGGCCGCGCGTCCGACCGGACGGCCGTTGGAAATCCTCTGAAAAGAAAAGCCCCGAAGCTCGCGCTCCGGGGCTCTCCTGCGTTGGACGGTGTCGAGTTCTAGCGGTTCCGGACCCGCTGCTCGAGGATCTGGTAAGCCTTCTCGAGAGTCAGGGAGTCGGAAAGCTTGATCTCGCGGGGTGTCGCCCACGAGTCGTCCTGGCTCAGGCGGTAAACGACCCGGTCCTTCTCGGTCCAGGCGATCAGGGCCTCCTCGCCGCTGTCCGAGAGGAAGAGGCGGAGGTTGGTCGTCCCGATCTGGGGGGTGGGACGGCTCGACACGACGCGCATCTGAATCAGGTGGGGCACGGTACCCGCAGGCTTCGGATCCGGATAGTCCACCTGTTCGATCCTCGCCTTGTCGCTCCGGCCCCGGTCGCGCAACCCGCGGCCGGAGAAGCTCGCGCCGATGTCGATGATGTTGGATCGCGCGGTCTCCCCCAGAGCGATGAGGTCGTCGTCGTTGCCGCCGCGATCCGCCATGATCTGGTCGAAGATGCGCTCGGCAATGTAGGCGATGACGTCGGCGTGGAAAGCGCCGCCGTGCTCGATGATCTTCTGCTGGACCGCCTCAGCGAGGCTCTGCCGGCTGGCGGGGTACTTGCCGCGTCCGATGTCAATGATGTTGGACCGGGCGGTTTCGCTGAGCTGGCCCAGCTCTTCCGGCAGAACGTCGATGACCACCGTGTTGATCCGCCTCTCCGCGCCATAGGCGAAGCCCACGACCAGCGTCCGGCCGTCACTGCCCTGCTGGATGACGGGGGAGACGAGGAGGTCGAGCGGAGGAGCAAACTCCGAGCCCAACGACCCGCTGGAAGCGAGTTGGCTGAGGCGGTAGACCGGATGCCACCCCAGGTAGGTGCCCTCCTCAAGAATCACTGGGCTGTAGAGGACTTCGTAGTTGCCAGGAGCGGCGTCCTCCGTCCAGACGATGTGGAGTATGGTGCGCGTCCGCTCGGTGGCTGCGGCCTCGCTCTGCCCGGCCACTGGAACGGTGTCCCGGGTGACGGCGAGCCGAGGGGAGGACTTGGAGGAATAGGGGTTGCCGGTAATGAGGATAGGCTTCGCGGACCAGCGCTCGCCGTCGAAGCTGGCGAGCATCAGGGTGGACTTGAGAGCGTCCACCGGAGCCTCCCAGACGAGGAACACCGTCTTGGAGACGTCCTCGAAAAGGACGGCCGGAGACCTCTCGACATCCGCGTTCTTCGTGTAGGGCACGAGCACGCGCTGGACCGTTCCTCCAGCCTGCGTGATCTCGAGCGCGACGACGGTGTTGGAAGGGGCCGTGTCGCCGCCCTTCGGGAACAGATCCTTGTAGGCGCCGACCTTGCCCTGATAGATCGCGCCGTCGCCGCCAAGAACGGTGGAACGCTCCGTGGCGGAAGCCGAGGCGGCGGTGAGCCCCGCGGCGAGGATGCAGACGAGCGTAAGCTTCTTCGTCGTAATCATGCTCGTGCGCCTCATGCGTGCAGATTGATCAGCTTCCGGATGTCGACCGTCATCAGGAAGCCCGGAAGATAAGATGCCTCGGGAAAGAAGTCCCGATGCAGTCTCTGGAAATGCTCGCGGGCCTCGTCGGAGTCCCCGCTCAGGTTCGCCGCCTCCCCCAGCAGGTAGAGGGAGTTCTTGATCCAGTCGATGTGCCCGATCTTCTCCGCCAGATGGAGGGCCTGACGGCCATGCTTCTGGGCATAGCGGTAGCGGCCCGTCTCAAGGTGGGCGAAGCAGAGGTCGAGAAGGGGCGAGATCTGGTACCGCTCCGAGCCCAGGCGCCGGAGGATGTCCAGGCTCTGGTAAAGGAACCGGTAACCCTCGGAGAAACGCCGCTGAAGGATCCGGCAATATCCGAGGTTGTCGAGGATGCCGGCGCGCCAGACGCTGTGGCCGTCCGGCATCAGGCTGAGGGCGGTTTCGTATCTCTGGCAGGCCTCTTCCACGAAGCTTTCGGCCAACAGGACGTTGCCGATGCGGTTGTGGGTCGAGGCCATCCAGTCTAGCCGTTCCAGGCTCTCCGCGCGCTCAAGGGCGATGCGGGCGTAGAACAGCGACTTCTTGTAGTTCTTCGTCAGCTCATAGAAACGGGAGATGTTGTAGGCGGCGAGCCGGCAGTTGTGGGGATCCGCGTTGCGCAGCAGGATCTCCCGCAGCCGGGGGAGCTCGTGCTCGCCCCGGCCCAACTCGATGGTCACCGCCGCGAGGTTGCAGGTGCCCAGGTCGACCTGCTGGGCCTCCCCGTGCTCCCGTGCCCATTCCAGGGCCTGGCTGAATAGGGTCTCCGCTTCTTCGAGCTGGCCGGCATGGACGGCTCTCTCTCCGCGGCTGCGGAGATCTTCGAATACGTCGGGGGTCATTCCTGCTCCTCCCATTGCTTTGCCGCCGGACCGGATGCGGGCCGGTCCTCCTTGCTCCGCTTGAAGGCGATGAACTCCTCGACTTCGCGCTGGGCGTCCTCGGGCAGGGCGTTGAAGTCCTGCACGAGCCTGACGTCACGGGGTGTGATGGACTCCTTGGCGACGCCTTCGAAGAACTCCCCGATGCTCATCTTGAACTCGGCGAGGATCCGGAAGAGCGTGTCCAGGCTGACACGATATTCGCCCTTCTCCATGCGGGAGAGGTCGGACTGCTGGATACCGAGGCGGCTGGAGAGCTCCACCTGCGTCAGCTTGTGCTCCTTGCGGAGCTCACGGATCTTGCGACCCACCAACTGGATCTGACGGATCTTCTCAGGGCTGGCCATGTTGGCATAATTCGTGGCGCTGTCTATGTCAGGATGGCATAGCAGGGTCGTCTGAGGAAAGATACTACGCTCGCGTCGGACCCCTGTCAACGGAGAAAGCCCCCTGGGGAAACAACCTTATGTATAGGGGAAGGCGGATGCGGCATAATGCGCCCGCCCGGAGATGCGTATGCGACATCATCTGTTCCTCCTCAAGGAGCTTGTCAAACGGGACTTCCAGGGGCGCTACACCGGCTCCCTGCTGGGCCTGGTATGGTCGTTCATCCAGCCGCTCTGGATGCTTCTCCTGTTCACCTTCGTCTTCTCGACGGTGATGAAGATCTCGCCGGTGGGGGCGCGCACGGAGCATTTCGCGGTCTTCCTCTTCTGCGGCCTGCTGCCCTGGATGGCGCTGCAGGAAGGGGTGCTGCGGGCCGCGACGTCGATCACCGACAATGCCAGCCTGGTCAAGAAGCTGCGATTCCCTTCGGAGATCCTGGTCATGGCCGTGGTGCTGGCGGCCCTGCTGCACGAGGCGATCGCGGCGGTGATCTTCCTGGGCGTGCTGGCGGTGGTGGGGGAGCTGACGTGGGGCGGCCTGCCGCTGCTGCTGCTCGCGGTGCCGCTGCAGATCGCGCTGACGCTGGGGCTGGGCCTGCTGCTGGGCTCGGCGCACGTCTTCTTCCGCGACACGGCGCAGGTGCTGGGGATGGTCTTCACCGGGTGGTTCTACCTGACGCCGATCGTCTATCCCGCGGCGCTGGTTCCCGAGCGGTTCCGGAGCTGGATCGAGCTCAACCCGCTGACCGCGCTGGTCGAGCTCTACCGGCAGGCCTTCCTGGGCGGAAAAACGGCCCTTGTACCGGGGACGGGGGCATTGGCCCTGGCCGCGCTTGTGCTACTATCCGCCGGCTTCCTGCTCTTCGGCCGCCTCAAAACCGCCTTCGTCGATGAAATCTAGATCCTGGTGCGGTTCTTGCTGAGGCGCGGTCACGCCGATCGATTCCGGAAAGGAGCCTGAACAAAATGGAGTGGACACGCAGGACCCCGCGGAGCTGGCTCGTCCAGGCGCCGCTTTTTGTTGCCTTGCTGGCCGGGGGAGTCGCCTGGGCGCAGGGCCAGGACGCGCAGCCGGCCGCCGCCGCGCAGGAAACCCCGGCCGCCGCCGCGCAGGACCAGGGGCCGCAGCCGCCGGACGGCAAATGGCTGACCGACAAGGAGGGGCGGCAGTACTTCCTCGAGAAGTTCGACAAGAGCCTGCGGCACCGGCGGCTGGACGACAAGATGGTGCGGACGCCGTGGGGGATCTCGATCGAGGTGGAGAAGGAAGACGAGAAGTACTTCTACTACAAGGTCTACCGCCTCGACCCGGCCGCCAACGCCGACTTCCGGGCCCCCAAGCCGACCGAGGAGGAGGAGAAGAAGGTCGAGGACAGCTACCGGACGGAGACCGCCGAGAGCCACCGGCTCTCCTTCGTGTCCTTCAGCAAGGGCCTGCCGACCGGCGGCCAGTGGCGCAACGGCTTCGATATCGCTGACATGAACGGGGACAAGCATCCCGACATCGTGCACGGGCCGGCCCGCAAGTCGCTGGGCGCGCCGTCCATCTTCCTGGGCGACGGCAAGGGGAACTGGCGCCGTTGGAGCGAGGCGAAGTATCCCCGGCTGCCCTTCGACTACGGCGACGCGGCGGCGGCTGACTTCAACGGCGACGGCCACATGGACCTGGCGCTGGGGATGCACCTGCGCGGCGTGGTGGCCCTGCTGGGGGACGGCAAAGGCAACTTCAAGGACTGGAGCAAGGGGCTCGACCTGCAGGTCCCGGGGCACGACGGCAACGACGCCTCAGGTTTCTCCTCGCGCACCATCATGGCGCTCGACTGGAACGTCGACGGCCGGCCCGACATCGTGGCCCTGGGCGAGGGGCCGCGGCTGAACGCGACGGCGCGGCCGAGCTCCCAGGCCCCCAAGATGTCGGGCTCGGAGTCCTTCGGCATCGTGGTCTACCTCAATCAGGGCGACGGCACCTGGGTGCGCAAGGACCAGGGCACCTCGTCGCGGGAGATCTTCGGCGAGGACCTGGTGGCCGGCGACTTCAACGGCGACCGGCGCCAGGACTTCGCCACCGGCTCGAGCGTGATGGGGCGGCGGACCCTGCTCAACTTCGGCCGCGAGGACGGCGCCTGGAACGTCACCGATGTCGAGACGGTGCGGCCCCAGAGCTATGTCCGGGCCGTGGAGGCCGCCGACTTCAACGGCGACGGCGTCGATGACCTGGCGGTGGCCTATCTCAGCTTCGAGCTGGCGGCCTGGCGGTCGGGCATCGACATCCTCTACGGGCGCTCCGACGGTTCGTTCACCCGCCGGCCCCTCGCCATGCGGGAAGGGCGGTCGGAGATCTCGGCCGTGGCCAGCGGCGACCTCGACGGCGACGGCAAGCTCGACCTGGCGGCGCTGACGGGGAAGGGCGAGACCTGGGTCTTCCTCGGCGACGGCAAGGGCTTCTTCACGCGTGAGACGGCGGTGGACATCCCGCAGTACCCGGGGGAGTGCCGGGGGTACCACGTCGAGCTGGCCGACCTCGACAAGGACGGCCGGGACGAGATCGTGGCCGGCTTCGCCGGGGAACCCTCGGCCCTGATGGCTCCGGACCTCTGCACCTCCGGCGGCGGCCTGCAGGCCTGGCGCCCGGTCCCGGCGGCGGCGCCGGCCCGATGAGCCCGGCAAGAAAGATGCGGAAAGGTGAAAAACGCCTCTTGACAGCCGGAGGGAAAGGTCTCTATAGTGCAGAAGCATAAAACACCGAGAGGGCGGGAGGGCTCACCGCTCTTCCGGTCTGTAAAACGAGAGTCATCCTCCGGGCCGCCCCGGTCGAGGGCTGACAAGGCGGCCTGGATGTTATAAAGTTCGCCGCACTACATACTTTGAACAGGAGGTGATTCGTTTTCTCGAGGAGAGTGGAGAATCGGTTGTATCGAATCGTCTACTGGATTCAGCTTTAGCAAACCAACCCTAGGAGATTGTCTGTCATGAAGAAGACCGCACTGTGTCTCGCTCTATTGGGCCTGCTGGCCCTGGGCGGCCAGGCGTTCGCCGTGATCTGCACCGTCGACGACGTGCCGGCAGCCACGCTGCTGCTGCCGTACTTCGAGGTGGATCTCAACAACGCGAACGGGGTCAACACCCTGTTCTCGGTGAACAACGCTTCGGCTTCCGCCATTCTGGCCCACGTGGTCGTGTACTCGGACCTGTCGGTCCCGGTGCTCGACTTCAACATCTACCTGACCGGCTATGACGTGCAGACCGTCAGCCTGCGCGACATCCTGGTCAACGGCGTGCTTCCGCGGACGGCTCCGCCGACCCAGGACACCGGCGAGGCCGAGCCGAACCCGGCTCCGACCCCGACCGCCATCAGCAACCAGGGTGAGTTCTCGGAGGACGCGAACTTCCCCGGCTGCGCCGGCCTGCTGCCGGCTCCGAATCTGCCGGCCAACTTCATCGACCACCTCAAGCGGTCGCTGACGGGCCAGTCGTCCGCGATCCTCAGCGGCCTGTGCGCCGGCCGCAACCTGGGCGACAACATCGCCCGCGGCTACATCACGATCGACACGGTGAACAACTGCACGCTGCGTCTGCCCACCGACCCGGCGTACTTCACCACCGACATCACGGACGAGAACGTGCTGTGGGGTGACTACTTCCACGTCAACCCGGGTGAGAACTTCGCCCAGGGCGAGACGCTGGTCCACATCGAGTCCGATCCGCTCAACCCGGAGACCTCGGTCGCCGGTGAGTACACCTTCTACGGCAAGTACGTGGCCTGGACGGCCATCGACAACCGCGAGCCGCTGGCCACCAACTTCGCCGTCCGCTACATCAACGGCGGCGACTTCACCGGTGGCACGGATCTCCTGGTCTGGCGTGACGCCAAGGTCTCCCAGGGTCCGTTCACCTGCCCGGCTCAGGTCGGCCGTCCCTCCTGGTTCCCGCTGGGCCAGGAAGGCATCGTGATCTTCGACGAGCAGGAGAACCCTGACGTCCCGACGACGTTCCCGGTCTCTCCGCAGCCCCCGACGCAGGGTATCTCTCCGTTCCCGGCTGAGGCCCAGCGCACGGCGGTCGGCGGCGCCGACTTCCCGGTTCCGTTCGACTTCGGCTGGCTGTACCTCGACCTGAACTTCACGCAGGCCAGCAACCCGAACCCGCCGGAAGACCCGCTGGCCGGTCAGGCCTGGGTCCAGGCGGTGATGGACGCTCAGGGCCGGTTCAGCGTCGGCTTCGACGCGATCAAGCTCGACAGCGCCTGCAACGCGCTGCACACGGGCACCCCGAGCGCTCCGTAAGGTGCGTTTCCAAGAGGTGGGCCCGGTCTCCGGGCTCACCTCTTTTCTTTCTCAGACCGCTCTCGTTCGGCTCCTGCAGCCTGCCTCCCAAAGCGGGGGACAACCTGGAAGAGCTGAGCAGTCTGGTTTTCTTCCTCGGGTCGGAGGGCGCCCTCCGGGACGTCGCCTCACGGCCCCGAAATCAGACATATGCTCACTGTTGGATTTGGCTTCATGGCTTCTGGAAGAAGTGATTGGCTTTTCTAGCCTCGTCGGCTGGGAGCCCGCTGAGACAGTCGTAGGAGGAGTGCTTTCATGATCGAGCCCCGTCCGCGTTCATCCCATCCTGGAAACCTTCTGCCCCGGTTGCTCCTGGCCCTGCTGTTCGTCTGGCCGGCCGTGATGTTTCTAGCTCCACCGGTGTCCGGGCAGGAGACTTGCGATCGCGCGGGGTGCGGGCCTATCCGCCAAGGCAACAATGTCGTCTGCTTCACTCCGGCGAAGCCGGCGCCGGCGAATCTCTGGGGCGAGCTTCAGCCTGTCGACCCGAGCCCCCTGCCGGCGGAGCGGGACACGACCAACTTCAACGAAGTGACCCAGAACTACGCGTCGCGCAACTGGTTCAACGGCGTCGACGTCGAGAACGGCTGGGTTCTGGCCGGCCTCGCCCATGGCATCGGCATCTGGGACGCGCGGACCAACCCCGCCTCGCCGACCTACGTCACCGCGAAGCGCTGGGGGCCGAGCCAGCCCTTCCCCTACATCCCGGCCGGCGAGTCCTCGAAGATCGTGTTCGGCGGCATCGACGCTCCCGAGGGCAACGACAAGGTGGCCGCCATCGTCGGCTACAACGGCGCCGGCATCCTGGTCTTCGACCTCAACGACAAGAGCTCGCCCAAGCCGGTCTACCAGGATTATGAGAAGACCGGCGAATCGGTCTACGCGAAGAACATCAACGGCACCAACTACGCCTTCTTCCCCTCCTCACTGCCGGGAGGCGTCTTCATCTACAACCTCGACCGGGCGGTGGCTTCCAACGGCTGCCAGGAGTCGACCTCGAGCCCCTCGTGCGCCGGTGTGCGGGTGGGGCAGATCTCCACGCCGGGGACTCCCTACTTCGTGCACGGCGTCGGCAACTACCTCGCGGTCAGCTTCGGCTCGTCGCGCGGCCTGCAGATCTACGACGTCAGCAATCCTGCGAGCCCGCAGGTCAGGCTCACCGCCTTCACAGGCACCACGGGCCGCCCCGTTCAGGGCATCGCCATGTGGCAGGAGGGCGCCAACTACTTCCTGGCCGTCCGCCTGGGCGTTACGAAGACCCAGTCCAAGGCGGAGACGGCAATCTACAACGTGAACTGCGTCACGAGCGGCTGCTCGGGTCTGGGGAACCCGCTCTGGATCGAAGTCTTGAACACGAACAGCGGCTCGGAGTACATCACCTTCTCCCGTAGCGGCACGCGGCCCTTCCTCTACGTGGGCGGCGACGGCTCCTGCGCCAGCGACAGCGGCGACATCCAGCGTGAATGGCTGTTCGACGTCAGCAATCCCGCCGGCCCGGACGAGGTCACCGTGGGCTCGCCGATGACGGTGACCGCGCCCTACAACGGCGTCAACGTCACCAAGCAGGTCAACTACTGGACCTGGTACTACCGCGCCAGCGCCACGGGCTTCAACCTGGTGGCGCCGCGCACCGGCAAGTTCGTCGGCGACTACTTCTATCGCGCCGCCCGGTCCCTGATGGACATCCACAAGCTGGCGGGCAACCTGCCGCCGGCGGCGGACTTCACCTGGAGCCCGACCGAGGTCTACCCGGGCACGCCGGTGACCTTCACCGACCGCTCTTCAGGGGCTCCGACGCAGTGGACCTGGACCTTCCAGGACGGCTCTCCGGCGTCCTCTTTCAATCAGAACCCGCAGGTGGCTTTCGCCACGGCGGGGACCAAGGTGGTCTCCCTGACCCCTGGCAACGGCGCCGGCCCCGGCACTCCGGTGGCGAAGAACATCACGGTGTTGGACCCTGCCCCGCAGATCGGCGCCGTCACGGTTTCTCCCGCGGCCCCGCTGGTCTGCCAAGCCGTGAGCCTCGGTGCCACGGGCGCGACGGGACAGGCTCCGCTCGGCTACAGCTGGGTGGTCAAGTCCGACGCCACGAACCTGCCCGTGCCCGTCAACAACGCCAGTACGAGCACGCCGACGTTGAACACGGTCGGTCTTCAGAGCGGCAGCTACACGGCGACCCTGACCTTGAGCAACGGCGTGGGCAGCGCCTCCAAGAGCACCACCTTCAATCTGGCCGCTCTGACTCCGCTGGCCTTCAGCGGCGCCAACGGGGCTCCGGAGAACGATGCCTTCACGGCCGGCACGGTGAAGTTCCATGCCCGCAGCGTAGGCGCGACGGAATGGAACTGGGACTTCGGCGACGGGCAGGGCTTCCGCGGCTGGAGCGATGCCACCAGCAACGCGGATCCGACCGTGAGCTACCTCACCCCCGGCACCAAGACGGTGCAGGTCAAGATCAGGAACTGCGTCCAGGCGGAGATCGCCAGCGCCACCCTGCAGATCAACGTCACGCAGACCACGCCTCTCCAGGCGTCGTTCCAGGCGACGCTCTTCTGCCAGTTCGGCCAGTGCTTCGGCACCGCCGGCGAACCGATCACCTTCACCGACAGCTCGACGGGTGCCGAGCTCTACGACTACGACTGGAACCACACCGGCCAGTCCGCGGCTAACTGCAACTTCACCGACGCGAACCACACGTCGGCGGTGGCCACGCACACCTACAGCACGCCCGGGGTCTTCAGCCCCTGTCTGCGGGTGCGGCGCGGCGCCAGCGAGCAGAGCGTCACGGTGCACGGCGCGATCAACGTGGGCTCGGCCGGCGGCGGCCCTGGTCCGACCAACCCGTCGATCAGCGTGAGCGGCCCGTCCGCGGGCAACCTCAACCAGAGCTACACCTTCTCCGCCACCCCCAGCAACTGCACGGCGAACAGCACCGGCTGGAACTGGAACACGGGCGGCGGCTCGGTGTCGGGCGACGCCAACGGCAGCACCGTCACGGTGTCGTGGTCCACCACCGGCTCCAAGACGGTGTCCGCTACGAACACGGGCTGCAGCGGCGCCCAGGGCGTCCGCAACATCAGCATCACCGACCCCGGCAACAACGGCGGCGGCAATCCGAACGGTCCGCTGCAGGCGGCGTTCACCTTCACGCCGAGCGCTCCCAAGCCGGGCGAGACGGTTTCCTTCAACGGCGCGTCCTCCTCGGGCAGCCCGGCGACGTACGCCTGGGACTTCGGGGACGGTCAGACGGCCGGCGGCGCCACCGCGACCCACGCGTACGCCGCGGCCGGCAGCTATGTCGTCCGGCTGACCATCACCAAGCCGGGCATCGGCGCCGGCTGCTTCCTCGGAACGTGCATCAGCGAGCTCACCAAGACGGTCGTGGTCGGCAACGGCACGACGGTGACGCCGCTTTCGACCGAGTTCACGGCCAGCGTCGCCTGCGCCAACCAGTTCGGCTTCGAGCAGTGCCAGGCCGAGACGGGGAAGGCGGTGACCCTCACCGCCGCCGCCGAGAACGCCACCAGCTATCTCTGGGAGTTCGGCGACGGCACCACCGGTACCGGCCGCTCGGTCACCAAGACCTGGCCGACGCCGAATTCCTACTCGGTGACGCTGGTGGTCTCCAACGGCCAGTCCACGCTCCAGAAGACGAAGATCTTCATCGTCAGCGGCGCGGCCCCGGCCGCTTCCAAGTCGGTGGTCCTGCCGTGGATCGCGCAGACCCGCGGCGCGCTGGACCAGTCGAGCGACCTCTACGTGCACAACCCCGGGACCACCGCCATGGAGATCACCCTGGAGTTCCGCAAGCGGGGCCTGCCGGAGTCCAATCCGCCGCAGGAGAAGCGCACCATCCCGCCGGGCGCCACCCTCTACGTGGGCGACGCGCTGGATGAGCTCTTCGAGCGGGAGAACATCGCGGGCTTCATCTCCGTGAAGGTGGACAAGGGGGACGCGGAGCCGGTCATCACCTCGTTCAACACCACCTTCCAGGCGGACGGCAAGCAGTTCGGCCAGACGGTGTCGGGCGTCTCCATGAGCCGGCTCGGCGCCGCCGCGTCGGCGGGTTCGGCAAATCAGGTGCAGAGCCTGGTCGGCCTCATCAACAACGACGAGCGGCTGACCTACTTCGGCATCAGCAACCCGAGCGATCAGTCGTCCACCTATCACCTGCGCTTCTATGACAAGGACGGCAAGATGGTCAGCGAGTCCCCGCAGGACCTGACCGTCTCCCGCTACAGCCAGCGCCAGTACCAGGCCAAGGAGCTCGACGAGCTCTTCGGCATCAGTGACCTGGCGGACTACCGGGTCGAGATCGAGACCAAGGCCGGTGGGACGGTGATCCCCTACGCCTCGAACCTGCGCCTGGCTTCGGAGGATCCTTCCTACATCGAGCCCGGCTCGGCGAAGAGCTCCAAGGTCTATCTGCTCGGCGTGCTCAGCGCGCCGGGTCTCAACGACAGCACCTGGCAGAGCGACGTGGTGCTCTCCAACACCAGCGCCCAGCAGATCCAGGCGGACGTGACGTTCACCAGCGTCGGTCTCACCAGCACGCCGACCACGCCGCTGCGGGTCACGCTGCCGCCGGGCAAGACCGAGCGTCTGGAGAACGTCGTGGCCAGCCAGTGGAACATCCGCAACGGCATCGGCGTGCTGACCATCGCCAGCACGGCGCCGGCGGGGATCTTCCCGGTCGTCCAGGGCGAGAGCTACGAGAACACCAACCCGGCCAAGCGCTTCGGTCAGGCCATGACGGCGTTCAGCGAGTCCGACGCGGCCGGCGCCGGCAAGGGCCAGTACCTGGTGGGTCTGCGGCAGGACGCCACGCACCGCACCACGCTCTGGCTCTTCAACCCGGGCACCGACCGCGGCGTGTACGACGTCGTCTACCGCGCCCTCGACGGGACGGTGATCGGCACCACTAAGGACGTGGCCCTCGGCGGCGGCAAGATGCGTCAGCTCAGCCCGGGCCAGCACCCGTTGCCCGCGGCCGGCGCCAAGGACGGCTTCACGGTCCAGATCGTCGTCAAGGAGGGCAAGGTCCTCAGCGCGGCGCAGGTGATCAACAACGCCACCAACGATCCGGCCTACATCAAGGGTGAGGTCCGGTAAGCGGGCGGCGCGAACCTTCCGGTTCTGGATGACGGGGCCGTCGGTCTCTCGACCGGCGGCCCTTTTCGTCCTGGCCGCCCTCCTCTCCCTGGCCGGCTGCGGTCCCGGGACCGAGGAGGGGCTTGTCCGGGGGCAGGCGGAGGTCTCCGGCGAACGGGCGATCACCCCTTCCGCCGAGTCCGATCCCACCCAGGGCAAGTGGCGGACCGCCCGCGCCTCCGGCACGGGGGCCGCCGGCGCGCCCGCCGACGTCAAGGCGCTTCCGTATCTCCAGGGCTACAAGACCGCCCGGGACCTGCCGCTCGTGGTCGAGCACGATCCCGCGGCCACCTACCAGGGGCTCAACCTGTACACCTCCGGGCACGCGGCGGAGGCGGTGCTCATGGACATGAGCGGCCGCACCCTCCACCGCTGGCGCTATCCGCTGCGCCGGCTCTGGAAGGGGCTGCGCAAGGACCCCGAGGCCGCCAAGGTCGACTACTGGCGGCGGGTCTACCTCTATCCGAACGGCGACCTGCTGGGTATCTACGAGGGCAACGGGCTGGTGAAGCTGAACGCCCGTTCGCGCGTGCTCTGGTCCTACCGCGGCGACATCCATCACGACCTAGAGGTGATGGCGGACGGCACGATCTACGTCCTGGACCGTGAGGGCAAGATCATCCCCCGCATCAATCCGGAGGAGGGTGTGCTGGAGGACTTCGTGACCGTCCTCGATCCCCAGGGCAAGCTGATCCGGCGGATCTCCGTCCTGGAGGCCTTCGAGCGCTCTCCCTACGCCTCGCTGCTGGGAGCGATGCAGCGCAAGGGAGACATCTTCCACACCAACACCCTGGAGGTGCTGGACGGCCGCTTCGCGGACCGCCACCCGGCGTTCCGCAAGGGCAACCTCCTCGTCTCCCTCTGGGGCGTCCACGTCCTGGGCATCATCGATCCGGACAAGGAGACCGTCGTCTGGGCGCGGACCGGGGAGTGGCGGCGGCAGCACCAGCCGACCTTCCTGGACAACGGCCGGCTGCTGCTGTTCGACAACCTGGGCGCGGCCCGTGACCGCTCACGCGTGATCGAGCTCGATCCGCTGACCGGGAAGGTGCTCTGGCGGTACGGCGGCACCCCGGACGTGGACCTCTTCTCCAAGACTCTGAGCACGGCGCAACGGCTGCCGAACGGCAACACGCTGATCACCGAATCCGAGAACGGCCGGGCCCTGGAGGTGACGCGGGACGGCCGGACCGTCTGGGAGTTCCACAACCCCCACCGGGCCGGAGAGCGGAACGAGCTGGTGGCGGTGCTGTTCGAGATGCTCCGCCTGCCCCCGGACTTTCCTTTCCGCGGGTACAATCGCGACGATGGGTGATCCAGTGCGGGATGTAATGGCGGCCGCCGAAGGCCTGACCAAGGTCTACAAGGTGTACGCGACGCCCTGGGACCGCCTCGGCGAGCTGGTCACCCGCCGGCGCCGGCACCGGGAGTTCCGCGCCCTGGAGGGCGTGTCCTTCTCGCTGCCGCACGGCGAGGGCATGGCCGTGGTCGGCGAGAACGGCGCCGGCAAGAGCACGCTGTTGAAGATCCTGGCGGGCATCACGGCTCCCACCTCGGGCTCGTTCCAGGTGCGCGGCAAGGTGGCGTCCATCCTGGAGCTGGGCTCCGGCTTCCACCCCGAGCTCACGGGCCGCCAGAACATCGTGCTCAACGCCGCCATGCTGGGCCTCTCCCAGGACGAGGCGCGGCGCCGGACGCCCGACATCATCGAGTTCAGCGAGCTGGGCGAGTTCATCGACCAGCCGGTCAAGACCTACTCGACCGGCATGGCCATGCGCCTGGGCTTCTCGATCGCCACCCAGGTGGACCCCGAGGTGCTGATCATCGACGAGGCGCTGTCGGTGGGGGACGGCTACTTCCAGAAGAAGTGCATGGACCGCCTCCGCGTCTACGTCGATGCCGGCGGTACGCTGCTGTTCTGCTCGCACGCCATGTACTACGTCTCCGCCTTCTGCAGGCGGGCGCTCTGGCTGCGCCACGGGCGCGTCGAGGCCCTGGGGCCGGTGGACGAGGTGGTGCGGGAGTACGAGAACTTCCTGGTGGCCAAGAGCGCCCGGGCCGCGGAAGCGGCTCCGGCGGTATCCACGGCCAGGGCGCTGCCGGCGCGCATCGTCGCCGCCCGCCTTGTGGAGCCCCGGCGGGACTTCCTCTACACCCAGGGCGACCCCTGGGAGCTGGAGGTGGAGTGGGAGACGGCAGACCCGCGTCTGGCCTTCCATCTGGGGGTGGGGATCAACCGCGCCGACAACATCGAGGTGTGCTCCTTTGCCACCCATGTGGACGGACTGCCCGCCGTGAGCGGCGAGCTGCGCTACACGGCGCGGCTCGCCATCCCCAGCCTGCCTTTGGTCAAGGGCGAGTTCTCCCTATATATTTTCCTGATGGATGAGGAGGGGCTTCACATCTACGACCAGCGGGTGATCCCCGACGCTTTCACCGTCCACAGCCCCTCCTACGTCTTCGGCCTCGTCCGGGTCGATCACGCCTGGGATCTCGACGCCCGGAGCGGCTCATCCGTACAACGGAGCGTAGCCCGAGGCTGAACACACGATGAAAACCGCTCTGCCAATCCTTTCCGAGCCCGCCGCGCGTCCGGCGGCGCAGACGCAGCTCAACCCGTTCCTCCATGTGGGCGAGGACCGGGTCTACAACCCGCTGACCGACCGCACGCTGCTGCGGGGCGAACCCGGTTACGAGACCCTGCGGGGTCTGCTCGCGGGCGCGCTCGTCCCGGACCGCCTGCCGATGGCGGAGCGGGCGGGTCTCGCGGCCGAGGGATGGCTCCTGCCCGGTGACGCCGAGCCGGCCCGGGAGTTCCGGCTGAAGTACGTCTCCCTGGAGGCCCACACGGTCTGCAACCAGTCCTGCTACTTCTGCCCGGTCTCCATTGCCCCCCGGGAGGACTACTTCATGCCCACCGAGCTCTACGAGCGGATCGTGGGCGAGTTGGGGGCCTACCGCGACACCATCGAAGCGGTGTTCATGATCAATTACAACGAGCCCACGGTGGACAGGCGGTTCGTGGACCAGGTGCGGGCGATCCGCGAGGCCGGGTTGCCGCCGGCCGTGCTCACCAACGGTTCCGGTCTCACGCCGAAACGGGTCGATGACTTGGTGGCGCTCGGCGGCCTGCGCTTCCTCTCCATCAACCTCTCGACCCTGGACCGCGAGCGCTATACGAAGGAGCGGGGCGGCGACCATCTAGGCCTCGTGCTGCGCAACCTCGAATATGCCCAGGACAAGCCCCTGGCCGAGCAGATGGACATGGTCGTGCTGGGCACGGGCAACGACGACCACAAGCGGGATTTCGAGGAGATCTCGCGCAGGTTCGCGGGGAGCCGGTTCGAGGTCAAGTACTTCGAGGTGATGGACCGCGCCGGCTATCTCCAGATCGGCCACAAGCCGGCGATCCCCAACCAGCGGCTGTGCGGTTGCGAGAACGTGGGCTCGCGCCCGCTCCAGCACCTCCACATCACCCCTCAGGCGAAGTGCGTCCTCTGCTGCGAAGACTACGACTCCAAGTACGTCGTGGGCGACCTGTCGCGGGAGAGCGTGCAGGAAGTCCTCGCCGGCCCGGCCATGGCCACGATGCGGCGCTGGGTCTACGGTCTCGAAGAGGCGCCCCGGGATTTCCTCTGCCGCGGCTGCACCTTCGCCCTGACCCGGCCCTCCTGAGCCGGACCGGCCGCCGGGAGCCCGCCCATGCGCCTGGCGGCGATCCTCGTCCACTACCACACTCCCGACCTCGCCGCCGCGGCGCTCGACGCCTTGCGGGCGGACGTCGCCGGCACGGGGCTGGAGGTGGAGTGGCTGCTGGTAGACAACGGCAGCGACGCGGAGGAGCGGGCGAAGCTGGCGGCGCTGCCGGCGCGGCTGATCGATCCCGGCCGCAACCTCGGCTACGCGGGCGGGGTGAACCTGGGGGTGGCGAGCACGGAGGCGGAGCTGATCCTGCTGATGAACCCGGACGTCCTGGTCCTGTCCGGCTGCGTGCCGGCCCTGGTAGACCGCCTGCGGGATGGCACCGCCGTGGCCGGCCCGGCCTTCTTCTGGGATCGTAGCCGGCGACTGCTCCTGCCGCCTGCGGAGCGGCGGACCCGGCGGGACGAGCTGACGGCGATCCTCTCCCGCCGCGGCGAGGGCTGGGCCGCCCGCGCCCGGCGGCGCTGGCGGCGCCACGCCCGGCGGCACTGGGAAGCCCGGGAGCCGCTGCCGAGCCACGACCTGAGCGGCAGCCTGATCGCCCTCTCCCGGCCCGCCTGGGAGGCGGTGGGGCCATTCGACGAGGGATTCCGGCTCTTCTTCGAGGAGACCGACTGGCTGCTGCGGGCGCGCGACCGTGGGGTGCCTTCCTGGTATGTACCCGGTGCTCAGGCCGTCCATCTCTACAACCAGAGCGCCGGGAAGGAGCCGAGGGCAAAGGGATGGTTCGAGGATTCGGCCCGCCGCTTCAGGAGGCGTCACTACGGTCCCTGGTTCGCGGAAACCCTCGAAAATCTCGACAGCCGGTTGCCCCGCCGGCCCGGCCCACGTCTCGCTTCAGCTTCTCAGCTCGACCTGCCCAAGGCTCCGGTGTGGGTCGAGGTCTCCCCGAATCCCGAGGGGTTCCCCGCCGCCGCCGAGCGGGTCCTGGAGCCGGGGATCTGGAGGCTGCCGGAGGAGATCCGGGAGCCCGGTTTGATCGCGCAGGTGACGGACGCGGACGGCCGGGAGATCCTGCGCCGCTCTCTGGAGGCCGGAAATTGAGGATCACCTACATCCTGGACCGTCCCGAGCTGGGAGGCGGCTCCAAGGTGGTGTTCCATCACGCCGAGCTCCTGAGCAAGCGGGGCGACCAGGTGACCGTCCTGGGCGAGGGGCCGGCGCCGGACTGGATCCGCCTGAGCGGCGTGCTCTACCTGGACCTGACCGCCGGCCCCCTGCCGCTGCCGCCCCAGGACTTGGTGATCGCCACCTACTGGACGACGCTGCCCATCGCCCGCCAGATCGCGCTGGGGCCCGTCGCCCACTTCTGTCAGGGGTACGAGGGCGGGCTGGTCCACCTGCGGCCGTCGCTCCCGGACATCGAGGCGGTGTACGCCTGGGACGTGCCCACCCTCACCGTCTCTCCTCATCTCGCGGACTTCCTCCGGGACCGCTTCGGGCGGGAGAGCGCTCTGGCGCCCCCGCCCGTCGATCCGCTGTTCCGTCCGGCGTGGCGCCTGCGTCCCCGGCGGCGGCCGTGGATCGCCGTTCCGGGCATCTTCGAGGCCGAGGTCAAGGACGTGCCCACCGCTCTGCGGGCCGCGCGCGAGTTGCGCGAGCGGGGGATCGGCTGCCGCGTACTGCGTTTTTCGATCCTCCCCCTGTCGGCGGAGGAGGCCTCGTTGCTGGCCCCGGACCGCTATCTCGAAGCCGCGCCGCCGCGGGTGATCGCTCAGCACCTGCGGCGCTGCGACCTGCTGCTCCTGCCCTCCCGGGAAGAGGAGGGGTTCGGCCTGCCGCTCCTGGAGGCCATGGCCTCCGGGGTGCCGGCGGTGGCGTCGCGTATCCCTTCGACCGTGGCCATGGCCGAAGGAGCCGCGGCCCTGGTCCCGCCCGGCGACGCCGGCGCCTTCGCCGAGGCGGCGCTGCATCTCCTCGCCGAGCCCCGGGTGTGGCGGCGGGCGCGGAGGATGGGCCTCGCCGCCGCGCGACGCTTCCATCCCGCCGCCGTCGCTCCCCGGTTGTACGAGGCGGTGGCGTGGGCCAGGGAACGGGCCTTGCAGAAACAACCGCCGCTGGCTTGACCGGGGTATAGCGGAAAACTAGACTCCAGACCGCTTTTCAACCGCATGAACGAGACCAGCACAGAACTGTCCGTCGTCATCCCCGCCTACAACGAAGAGGGGCGTCTCGAGCCTGGCCTGCGGCGGGCGCTGGCGTATCTCCAGCACCGGGGAGAGTCCTACGAGCTGATCGTGGTGGACGACGGCAGCCGCGACGGGACCGCGCGAGTGGCCGAGGTCTTCGCGGACCAGGGCGTGCGCGTCCTCCGTCACGAGCGGAACCGGGGCAAGGGCGCCGCGGTACGCACGGGCATCGTCGCCAGCCGCGGCCGCAAGGTCCTGCTCTCGGACGCCGACTTTTCGACGCCCATCGAGGAGATCGAGAAGCTGGAGCGCTTCCTGACCAGCGCCACGCCGTTGGTGATCGGCAGCCGCGGGCTCGCCGAGTCCAGGATCGAGCAGCGCCAGCCCTTCTATCGCGAGATGATGGGCAAAACCTTCAATCGCCTGATCCGGCTGATCGGCGTGCGCGGCATCCGCGACACCCAGTGCGGCTTCAAGCTCACCGAGGGGGATATCGGCCGCGCCCTCTGCTCGGAGCTTCAGATCGAGGGCTTCGCCTACGACGTCGAGCTGATCTGGCTGGCCCGCAAGCGCGGCTACCAGGTGGCCGAGGTGGGGGTGGTCTGGATCAACTCGCCGGATTCGCGGGTCGATCCCATCCGCTCGTCCGCCTCCATGCTCCGGGACATCCTTCTGATGCGCTTCCGTCACCGCGGCCTGAGCCGGCAGGGCTTTCGGGCCGCCGGGGAATCCAAGAGCCTGTGAACGATCGCGAGCGGGCGGCCCTCACCCTCCGTCCGACGCTCCCGGAAGATTTGCCCGCCCTCGCGGCCTTCTTCGAAGACCGTTTCGGACATCCCTGGGCTCCCGAGGAGTGGACCTGGAAGTACCGCTCCCTGCCCGGCGAGGCCCGCAGCCTGGTGGCGGCCGATGCATCTGGAAACCTCCTGGCCCACGCCGGAGCCCTGTGTCTGCCGGCGCGCTGGCGCGGCGGCGAGGGGGGGATCTGGACCCTGGTGGACTTCGCGGGCACGACCCGGCGCACGGGGATGCGGCCGGCCCTGGTGGACGTGGGACGGCTCCTCCTGGCGGACCTGCCCCGGGAGGGGGACGCGCCGTGGATCTTCGGCTTCCCCAGCGAGCGCCACTTCCGTCTGGGCGAGCGGGTCTTCGGCTACCGGCCGCTTCAGGTCCTGGAGGAGGTCGGGGGCGAGATCCCGGACGGGATGGCGGGAGCCCGGATCGAGACCGGAGACTCCTGCAGCGACTGGGCCAGGGCCGTCTGGGAGGCCTGCGGGGTGATGGGCGTCCGCCGCTCAGCCGCGTTCCTCAACTGGCGCTACTACGCCCGTCCTCACCGCTACTACCGTTTCTATCGCCTCTTCTCGGGGTCGTCCGAAGGCCTTGCCGTCTTCGCCTTCGTGGGGGAGGAGGCCTGGGCGGCGGAGCTGTGGCTGCCCCCCGGCGGCGAGTGGTACGCTGCGATGCTCGCCGTGGCCGCCGATCTGCGCGCCGCGGGCCTGCGCCGGTGGCGGTTCTGGCCGCCCCCGCCCGGCCGCGGTCTGGAGCCGATCCTCGCCTCCCTGGGACTGCGCCCCACGGGAGAGCGCCGGTTCATCGGCTGCCGGGGCGAGGCTGAGCCGGGGTTCTTCTACGCCATGGGGGATTACGACCTGACCTGACGCGCCGCCGCCGCGATGGTGGTGGCGGGCAGCGGCAGTTGCAGTCGCGAGAGCGCGGCGGGCATCCGCAGGCCCAGCTTCTCGCCGATCAGGTCGAGGGAGAAGAGGCTCGGGTAGGGGAGCGGTTGGACCGCCTCCAGACCGCCCGCCTGGAGCAGGTTCCGCAACGAGCGCCGGTCGAAGAAGGTCACGTGCTCCGGGATCTTGAAGAAGGGCCAGCGCCGCCCCATCAGAGGGCGCCAGAAGCCTCCCATGTCAGGGGTGGCCAGCACGATCCAGCCCCCCGGGCGGAGGTGGCGGCGCAGGGAGCGCAGGAAGGCGACGGGATCGTAGATGTGCTCGATGACATGGATGACGGCGATGCAGTCGAACAGCTCGCCCGCGGGAAGCTCGCCGGTGCCGCCGAGGATGAGCCGGTCCGCCCGGCCCCGGGCCTTGTCGAGGGCCGCGGCGGAATAGTCCGTGCCGGTACGGTGCTCGAAGTAGGGACGCGCCTCGTCCAGGAAGAAGCCGTAGGCGCAGCCGACCTCCAGCAGCCGGCCGCCCGTCATCCCGCGCCGGTGCATCTCCTGGAGGAACCTGCGGAAGGTCGGGCGGAGGGTGGGCTCCTGGGCCTGGTAGCTGGAGTATCCCGCCGCGCCCCCCTCGAAATAGGCTTCCTCCGCGTAGCTCGCGTGCATCAGGGGCTCGGCGAGGCGGGGATGGAGATACCAGAGGCCGCAACGGCAGCGCGCGACGGCGAAGGGCGGGAACTCGTAGACGTTCTCTCGCCGCTCCTCGCCGCCGCAGATCGGACAGGCGGGGCGCTCCAGATCGTTGACGGAAGCCTGATGGGAGGGAGCTTGAACCGGCAGCATCGCGCGGCAGTCTATCCCCAGGGCGAAGAACGGTGAACCCCGCGCTTCCCCTCCTGGTCCTGCTCTCGCTCGCGGGTCTTCTCCTGCGCCGGCGCGAGATCGCCATCCCCTGGGCGGCCTGCGGCATCGCCGGGATCGCCCTGCTCTGGCCCGCGCTCCGCCTCCCGGACGGCGTCCCCAGCCCCGCCGCCACCCTGGCCGAGCACGCTCCCTGGCAGGGCGTCGCCGATCCGGCGGACGGCAACCCCAATCTCCGCGACATCACCTGGCAGGTCCAGCCCTGGCTGCTCTTCCTCCACCGCGAGATGCGCGCGGGCCGTCTCCCCTTCTGGGATCCCCACCAGTTCTCCGGCAGCCCCTACTGGAGCAACGGCTCCGGGGCGCCCCTCTTCCCGCTGCACCTCCTGTTCGCGGCCCTGCCTCTCCAGATCGGCTGGATCCTGCTCCCCTGGCTGCGGATCGTCATCGGAGGCTGCGGCGCCTGGGCCCTGGCGCGGGAGCTGGGAGCCAGCCGGCCGGCGGCCCTCCTCGCGGCCCTGGCGTTCCCCCTGTCGGGGATGATCACCAGCTTCCTCCTCTTCCCCATGGGCAACACCCACGCCCTGGTCCCCTGGGTGCTCCTGGCCGTCGAGCGCCTGGCGAACGGCCGGGGAAGCTGGCCCGGGCTGGCGCTGGCCGGAGGGCTGCAACTCCTGGGCGGCCATCCGGAGACCCCCGTGTTCACGGCCCTGCTCGCGGGCGTCTACCTGCTGGTCCGGGGGAGCGGACGGCCCGTGGCCGTCTGGGCGCGGTTCCTGGCCGGCTGGACGGTGGCGGCGCTGATCTCCGCCGTCCAGATCCTGCCGCTCTTCCTGACCCTCCGGGAGAGCGGCAAGTGGCTTCACACGGACCTCGCCCCCCCGGCGCCCCTGAGAGCGGTGGCCTCGCTGCTCCTGCGCCTCGTCCTGCCGGACCTCTTCGGCAATCCGGCCCGGGGCGACTGGTGGGGGCCTTACAACTTCGCGGCCACGGCCGTGTATGCCGGAACCCTCACCCTGCTCCTGGGCGCCGCCGGGCTCGCCGCCGCGAGGACGGACCGCCGCTGGCGCGCCGTGGCGGTGATGACGCTGTTCGCTTTGATCGCCGCCTACCACCTGCTGGGGATGCGCCACGTGCTGCTCGCCCTGCCGGTGATCCAGAAGGGGCTCCACCACTACATGAAGTTCGGGGTCGAGCTGGGCCTCGCCCTGCTGGCGGCCGCCGGCTGCGACCGCTGGCTGGCGGGCCGGGGGCGGGGACTGCTGGCGGGGGCCGCCCTGGTCCTGGGACTGCTCGCGGTGGCGTGGTGGCAGTTCGGAGACCGCATGGAGCACCAGGCGGTCTGGACGGCGGGGATCGCCGCGGCCGGGGTCCTGCTCGCCCTGTCGCTCCTCCTGCCGAAGGAGCGGCGCTGGTCTGTCCTGCCCCTCCTGCCCGCCCTTCTGAGCGTGGACCTCGTGGCGGCCCACGGCGCCACCAACCCCGGGCTGCCGGCCGGCCGCCTGTATCCGGTCACCGGCGCCGTGCGGTTTCTCCAGGGGCGGCCGGAGAGGTTTGCAGGGATGGGGGACGCCCTGCACCCGGACGCGGCCATGGTCTACGGGCTCTACGACGTCCGGGGGGACAGCCCGGTCAAGCTCCAGCGCTACGAGCAGAACGTCTACGCCGATCTAGGGACGGCCGATCCGGTCTACTTCCATCCCGTCCGCAACTGGTCGAGCCCCTGGCTGGACCGGCTGGGGGTGCGGTGGGTGGTCGCGGGACCGGCCGAGGAGCCCCCGCCGGGCCTGGGTTGGCGGCTGGCGTACTCCGGCGCCGACGCGCGGATCTACGAGCGTCCCGGGGCCCTCCCCCTGGCCCGGCTATCCCAGGGTGGACGGGTGCGCGTCGAGCGGCGTACACCCGGAGCGTGGACTCTCTCCTGGGGAGCTTCCGCCCCCGGCCGCCTCGTGGTGGCCGAGACCTGGGACCGGGGATGGAAGGCCACCCTGAACGGCCGGGCAGTGGAGGTGGAGCCGCACCGGGGCGTCCTCCTCGCCGTGCCCGTGGGTCCCGGCCCCGGGAGGCTCGACTTGCGGTACCATCCGGACGGTTTCGTCCCCGGCATGGTGTTGACCCTGTTGGGTTTGGCCGTCACGGCCGCCGGCGGGGCGTGGAGAAGACGCGAAGTCTGATGGATCACCTCCGCAGGTTCCTGCTTCCGGGCCTCCTGGTCCTCGCCGCCGGCTGCTCGGACGGCTCCCTGCCGAGCGGCCTCGCGCTCCGCCAGGCCGTCGCCGGGGGCAAGCCGGCCGCGGCGGGGCTCCGCTTTTTCAAGAAGCCAGAGATCCTCTCCTTCACCTTCGACGGCGAGCGCCGCGAGGCCGTGCTCACCTCGGTGGAGCCCTGGCGGTGGACCGGCCGCGTTCCGCCCGGAGCGGAGCTGCACGCCGGGGTCCAGATCCTCCCCGAGGCCTGGCAGGTCATCCGGGGATTGCGGGCCTGGGTGGTGGCCCGGAGCGGCGACGAGAGCGAGGTGGTGGACGTCGTCCGCACCACTGAGCGCGAGCGCCCCCGCTGGCTCGACTTCACCGCCGATCTCTCCCGCTGGGAGGGCCGGGAGGTCACCCTGGAGTTCCACGCCGATCTGGAGGGATTGCCGCCCGAGCACCGGCGCACCCCCCTCGTGGCCTGGGGACCGGTCCGGCTCTCGAGCCCCGCCGAGCGCGAGCGCCCCAACGTCCTCTTCATCCTGGTGGATACCCTGCGGCACGACCACCTGACTCCCTACGGCTACAAGCGCGAGACCTCGCCCGACATCGCGCGCGTCCTGGCCCAACGGGGAGCGGTCGTGGAGGAGGCCTACTCGCAGGCTCCGTGGACCCTCCCCTCGGTGGTCTCCTACATGACCAGCCGCTACCCCGGAGAGCTCCTGGGAGACGATCCGGCGGCGTATGGCATCCCCGGCGGCGTCCCCACGCTCGCCCAGTCGATGAAGGCGCTGGGCTACGAGACCGGCGCCTTCGTCGCCAACAAGGTGATCCACACCGGCAACGGCTTCGCCCAGGGCTTCGACACCTTCTACAGCCCGCCGGAGGAGATCGATCCCCTCGACCAGCCGGACGCGGCGGAGCTGAATTCGCGGGTCCTCCCCTGGCTGGAGGCGCACCGCAACGATCCGTTCTTCCTCTATGTCCACTACCTCGACCCGCACGACCCGTATGACAACCCGGATCTCGTGGACGGCCGCTCGCCGTTCTATCCCGACTACCGGGGCCGCATCTCCGGGAATCACGTACAGGGGGTCTACGCCGGCAAGATCCCGCTCGACAATCCGCGGGACGACACCGAGCACCTGAAGGCCCTCTACGACAGCGAGATCCGCTACGTGGACCGCTTCATCGGCCGGCTGATCGACTCCGTCCCGCCCCACGTCCTGGAGAACACCCTGATCGTCCTCACCGCGGATCACGGCGAGGAGTTCCGGGAGCACGGCGGCTGGAAGCACGGCTTCACCCTCTACGAGGACCAGATCCACGTCCCGCTGCTTCTGCGCTGGGACGGCCATATCCCCGCCGGCTCGCGGCTGAAGGGCACGGTGCGGCTCCTGGACCTCCTCCCCACGCTGGTCCAGGCGGCGGGCGGCAAGGCGGATCCCGCGTGGGAGGGAATCGACCTCCTGCCGGCCCTGACGGGAAAGGAGCCCCTGCCGCGCCTCCCCGCCTTCGCGCAGCACATGATGATCGGTCCGCTGCGCGCCGCCGCCGTGTTGGACCGCCGGAAGCTCATCCTGTTCAACTCGCGCACGCCCTTCGCGCCGGCAGACGCACTCCAGGACCACCTCTGGCGCCTGGATGCCCAGCGGCTGAAGCGCGTCGAGCTCTACGACCTTTCCCGGGACGCCGGCGAGAAGGCGAACCGGGCCGCCGCCGCGCCGGGAGAGGTGGCGCGGCTCCAGCCCGTGATCCACCGCCAGCTCGACCGCCAGTTGCCCGGGCTGCGGGTCGTCGCCTCGGGGCTCCCCGCCGGCTCCCGGCTGCGGGGATCGATCACAATGGAACGGGCCCCCGCGCGCCTGCTTTCCTACTTCCTCGCCGCGGACGACCGGGTCGAGCTGACGGGAAACCGGGTGGATTTCGATCTCGGCGGCGAGATCCTGGAGAAGGGCTTCCTCGTCGAGGGGGGCGGCAAGGTCCGGTCCGCGGAGTCCACCCTGGACGGCAGGGCGTTGCCGGTCCTGACCGGCGCGAAGAGACCCGCGGCGGGAGGGCCGGCGCTGCGCGTCTGGTATCCGGAGAGCCGCCGCGCGCCGGTCCGGACGGCGCCCGATCTCGAAACCAAGAAGCGCCTGCAGGCGCTGGGGTACGCGCAATGAACGGAACGCTCCAACCTCCCGGCTGGACCGAACGCGTGCGCGCCGCCAGCGTGCTCGCCCTCGCCCCGCACTACGACGACGAGGTCCTGGGCTGCGGCGGGCTGCTGGCCCAACTCGCCGCAGCCGGGGCGGCCGTGCGTGTCCTCTTCCTGACGGACGGCAGCGGCGGATCGGAGCGGGTGCCGGACCGCGAGGCCTATAAGCAGCGGCGGCGGGAGGAGTCCGGCACAGTGTGCGAGATCCTGGGGCTCGCCGGCTGCGACCACCTGGGCCTGCCCGACGGCGCGCTCGACCGCCACCTCGACGAGGCCGTCGAGGGCATCCGCCGCGCCCTCCTGACGCAGCGTCCCGACCTGCTCCTGGTCCCCTCGCCCCTGGAGGTCTCCCGCGATCACCGCGCCGCCTTCGCCGCCCTCCATCGCGTGCTCGGTCCCCTGCGCGACGGCGGGCCGGACCAGGAGCCGCTCCGGGGCCTCCGCATCCTCCTCTATGAAGTCAACCACCCCGGGCACCCCGACGTGCTGGTGGACGTCGGCGCCGAGCGCGAGCCGCTGGAGAGGGCCATGGCCGCCTACGCCAGCCAGGAGGAGAAGCACCCCTACTGGAATGCCGGTCTGGGCCTGCGCCGCTTCCGCACCCTGAGCCTCGGACCGGACGTCGAGCTGGCCGAGGCCTACCGCCGCCTGCGGGTGGAGGACTTCACCACCCGCAGCCCCGCCCAGCTCGTGCGCCATCTCGGCGGCCTGCCCGAGGTCCACGAGGTGCGGGAGGGCCCCCGGATCTCGGTCGTGGTCCGCACCCGCAACCGCCCGCGCCTCCTGGCCGAAGCCCTGGAGAGCCTCGCCGCCGGGGAGTACCGCCGCGCCGAGGTCGTGCTGGTCAACGACGGCGGCGAGCCTCCCGCGGTGCCGGAGGGCTATCCGCTCCCCGTCGTCCGGGTGGACCTCGCGGAGAACCGCGGGCGCGCCGGCGCCGCCGAGGCCGGGATCGCGGCGGCCACGGGGGACTACGTGGCCTTCCTGGACGACGACGACCTCGCCGCCCCTGAGCACCTGTCCACCCTGGCCGGTCTCGTCTCCGCCGCCGGGGTGCGGGTCGCCTACACTGACGCCGCCGTGGCCGCCTACGAGCTGGACGGCGACGGCTGGGTCTGCCGCGAGCGCCGCCTCCCCTACAGCCGCGACTTCGATCCGGACGTGCTGCTGGTGGACAACTACATCCCCTTCAACACGCTGCTGATCGAGCGCGGGCTTTTCGCCGAGGCCGGCCCCTTCGATCCCGCGCTGCCGTTCTTCGAGGACTGGGACTTCCTGATCCGCCTCTCAGGCGTCACCCCGTTCCATCATCTCGCCCGCGTCACCTGCGAGTACCGCCATTTCCGGGGCGGCGGGCATCACGTCTTCGGCGAGCGTCCCCGTGAGCGGGCCGACTTCCTGGAGATGAAGGCGCGGGTGATCGCCAAGCACGCCGCCCGCCTCGGTCCCGAGACCCTGGCGCGCGCCGTGGACACCCTGCGCGCCGAGTTGGTGGCCGAGCGCGAAGGCGGGGCCGGCGCCCGTCGCGATCTCGCCGCAGTCCGTTCCGAGCTGTCCGCGCTATTCCAGGATCATCAGGAGCTCGCTCGCGACCGCAACCGCTGGGAGGACCGTTACCACGCCGCCAACGGCGAGCTGTCCGCTTTGCGGGAGGAAAGGGAGGGGCTCCGGGCGGAGATCCAGCGTCTCTATGATCAGGAGTCGAAGATCCGCGCCGTGGCGGACGACCAGACGGCTCACCTGGGGCGCACGTACAAGGAGATCGAACGCCTGAACGGGATCATCCGGGAGATGGAAGCGACGCGGGCCTGGCGGCTACACCAGTGGATGCAGCGGCGCAAGGGCTGATGCGCACAATCTTGAGCAGGCGTGCTATTAATTTCCCATGGCTCTCAGCAAGCAACGCTCCGATCTCCAGCGGGAACAGAGAAAGACTCATGCCCCCCGTTTAAAAGACGAGATTCGTGTCATCGGTGAGCGTTGTGCCGCCCTCCCCGTGCTGGACCCTCGTAGTCCCGAGGAGATCTTAGACTACGACTCCAACGGGTTGCCTCGCTGATGGTACTTCAGGGTCAATGACCCGCGTCGCCCTCCTCTCCAGCGAGCCGATCCGGAACCGCATGGCCGGGATCGGAATCCGCTATCTGGAGCTCGCGCGCCGTCTTCCGGCGTACGGAATCGACGTGGTCCTCGTCTCTCCGGCCGAGCCCGGGGAAACGCGGGAGCTGGGCGGGCTATCAGGGGTGGACGTCCGCTCCTTCGAGCGCGGGCGGCTGGCGTCGATCCTGGGGGATTGCGACGCGGCCGTGGCGCAGGGACAGCTCGCCAACGACCTCGTCCTGGAGATGCCGGGCCTGCCGGCGGCGATCGACCTCTATGATCCCTGGCTCGTGGAGCACTTCGCCTATCGCGAGACCCTCGGGCTCGATCCCTACCGCAACGATCACGCGACGTGGGCGCTCCAGATGTCCCGGGGTGATTTCTTTCTCTGTTCGTCCGAGGAGCAGCGGAGCTTCTATCTCGGGTTCCTCACCGCGCTGGGCCGGGTCAACCCCGAGCGGATCGCGGACGACTCGGACCTCGCGACCCTGATCGCTCCCGTCCCCTTCGGCGTGCCGGACGAGCTGCCGCCCCACCGTCCCGTGCTGCCGGCCAGGACGGCGGGGGAGAGGCGGCTTCTCTTCGGCGGCCTGTACGACTGGTACGACCCCTGGACGCTCCTCGACGCCCTGACATCGCTGGACCGGCCCGGCTGGACCCTGTTGCTGATCCGCAACCCCAATCCGGAAGGTACGCCGCAGCGCCTGTTCGGCGAGGTGGAGGCCCGCTGCCGCTCGCTGGGATGGTGGGGGAGCCGCGTCCAGGCGCTCGACTGGGTCCCGTCCGAGCGGCGGTACGACCTGCTGCGGGACGTGGACCTGCTCGTCTCTCCCCACAAGCCGACCCTGGAGACCCGCCTCTCCCTGCGCACCCGCTTCCTCGACGCCCTCGCGGCCGGCTGCCCGGTGGTGACCAGCGAAGGCGGCGCCATGAGCCGCATGCTGGCCGAGCGCCGCGCCGGCTGGGTCGTTCCCCCCGGCGACGCCCCCGCCCTGGCCCGCGCCCTGACGGAAGCCCTCGACGATCCTGCCTCCCGGCAGGCCGGCGCCCGCGAGCTGGCCGCCGCCTTCCAATGGGACCGCGTGCTGGAGCCTCTCGTCCGCTTCTGCCGCGAGCCCTGGATCGATCCCACCAAGGAGCGCTTCGCCCAGCGGCCCGCCACCGTGGCGCCGGCGGACAGCCTGGCCTTCCGCCTGCGCCGCCGGCTCCGGATCTGGAGAGGCGCCTCTTGAGCCCCGTCCGCAAGGTCGCGGTCGCCATCCTCTCCTGGAACGGCCGGCGCCACCTGGAGACCTGCCTGGAGGCCCTGGCCGCCCAGCGGGACCCCGGCGTCGAGTGGGAGGTCCTGGTCCTCGACAACGGCTCGACCGACGGCACCGCCGCCTGGATGCGCCAGCGCTGGGGGAGCGACCGCCGGTTCCGGCTGATCGAGAGCCCGGTGAACCTCGGCTTCTGCGCCGGCAACAACCGTCTCGTCTCGGCGGCGGACGCCGACGCCGTGGCCCTGCTCAACAACGACACCCGTCCGGAGCCTGAATGGCTGGGTTGCCTCGTGGACGCCCTGGCCTCGGCTCCGCCGGACGTCGCGGCCGTCTCCGGGAAGATCGTGGACTGGTCCGGCGAGCGGCTGGACTTCGGGCGCGGCCTCATGACTTTCGACGGCCACGCCTTCCAGCTCGACTTCCGGCGCCCTCTCGGCGCGGCGCGGACGCCGGCGGCGGGGGAGGAGCTGGCCTTCGCCTGCGGCGGCAACATGCTGGTGCGCCGCGCCTCGTTCCTGGAGTCCGGCGGCTTCGACGAGCGCTACTTCGCCTACCTGGAGGACGTGGACCTCGGCTGGCGTCTCTGGTCCGGCGGCGAGCGCATCGTCGCCGCCCCCGCCGCCGTGGTGCGCCACCGCTCCAGCGCCACGAGCGATCTGCTGGGCCTCTACAACCGGGGATTCCTCTTCGAGCGGAACGCCTTCCTGACCGCTTACAAGAACTACGAGCCCGGTCTCTGGGAGCGGATCACGCCCGCCGTGATGCTGACCCTGCTGGCGCGGACCGATGCTCTCCTGGCGGCGAACCCCGGCGCCGAGGGCTTGCGGGTCGATCCCTACGCCGGCCACATCGCCAACACTGCCAGCAGCGCCCCGAAGGCGCCGTCGCGGGCCGCGGAGCTGCCTCCGATCACCACCTGGGAAGGCTTCGCCGTGCGCTGGCGCGGCTACGGTCCGCGGGAGCTGCTGCGCCGGGGAATCGGCAAGCTGCGGGGACGGGTCAGTCCTCCGCCGCCCGCGGCGACCGAGGCGCCGCGCCTGACGGATGAGCGCACGGTGGCGCAGTTCCGCGCCCTGCACTGGTTGGTCGGGCATCTCGACGGCGCCGCCGAGGCCCGTGCCGCCGTCCAGCGCCGCCGCAAGCGCTCGGACCGCGAAATCTTCGAGCGCTTCCCCGTCTACCTCGTCCCTACCTACCCGGGCGACGAAGCCCTCTTCGCCAGCCCCGGATTCCGGGCATGGTTCCCTGAGGACCTGCCGGTCGTGCGGGCGAAGCTGGAAGAGATCATGGAAATGGGTTGAGCTTTTTATTGGGTTGTCCCGCTTTCCCCCCTCTCAAGCACCTTACATCCAGAAACCAGTAATTCTGCCGGGATTTTTTGAATTTTTATCAACTCCCCTAGGAGGAGGTCCGGCATTCCGCCGCCTCTACAGGGGTTTTTATGGCGGTCGTCTTGGGGAACGCGAGTTCCAGACTCGCAAGCTGGCGGCCGCGGGAGGGTTCCGATGGAACTGCTGAAATCGATGCGTCTGCTGTCCAATGTCCTTTTCTTCCGTTTCAAGCATGGTCATCCGGGTGAGGTCGACCGCCACTGGGACAACTACTGGAAGACGATTCAGAAGACGGGCCGTAGCGGCCAGGTGCTCTGGGACAACGAGCCCGAGCGGGCCTCCGCCCAGGATCTCAAGCGCTTCAAGCCGCTGATCAAGGACCCCAGCCTGCCGCTCCTCGACTTCGGATGCGGCAACGGCCGCCAGACGCGATATCTGGCCAAGAACTTCGATCGCGTCATCGGTACGGACGTCTCGCCCACGGCGATCAAGAAAGCCATCGAGGAGACGCCGAAGGACCTCAAGATCGAATACCAGGTCCTCGACGCCCTGAAGCCCGAGGAGGCCAGGAAGTTCCACGACAAATTCGGGGACGTCAACATCTACATGCGGACCGTGCTGCACGTCATTCAGCGCGAGGACCGCGCGACCTTCGCCGAGAGTCTCGCGATTCTGCTGGGCGAGCGGGGCACGCTCTATCTGATCGAGCTCGCTCTCTGCGCCCTGGACTACTTCCGGACCCTGCCCGGCGACAGCCCCTCGGGCCTGCCCCGCCACGTCCACAACGTGATCCGCACCGGCGCGACCTCGGTCGGCTTCGATCCCAAGGACCAGCCGCTGGTCTTCCCCGAATCCGACTGGGAGGTGGTGCTCAAGGGGGAGGACACCATCAACACCGTCCCGCTGTCGCACGGCCAGGAAGGCAACGTGCCGGCGACCTACCTGGTCCTGCGCACCCGCAAGAACGGCCGCAAGGCTCACTAGGGAGCGCCCGCGCCATGGGGTAATCTCTCCCCATGGCGCCCGCCGAGCTTTCCGTCGTCATCCCCACGCACAACCGCCTGGAGGTCCTTTCGGAGGTCCTCCAGGCTCTGGAGTTCCAGCACGATCCGCCCCCCTTCGAGGTGATCGTGGTGGACGACGGCTCGTCCGACGGCACGGGCGACTGGCTGCGCAACCGGACGTTCCGCGTGCCGTTGCGGATCCTGGCGCAGGAGAACCACGGACCGGCGGCGGCGAGGAACACCGGCGTGGCCGCCGCTTCCGGCCGCTGGGTGGCCTTTCTGGGGGACGACACCGTCCCGTCTCCGGGATGGCTGGCGACCCATCGCGAGGCCCACCGCAGGCGCGGCGACGACCCCCATCTGGCGGTCATCGGCTACACGGCCTGGCACCGCCGCATGCGCCTGAACCCCTTCCTGCGCTACATCAACGAGCACGGCCTCCAGTTCGGCTACGCGCTGATCCAGGATAAAGAAGACGTACCGTTCAATTTTCTCTACACGTCCAACCTCTCGCTGCCCCGGGACCTGCTCCTCGCGGAGCCCTTCGACCTGCGTTTTCCCTATGCGGCCTGGGAAGATATCGAGCTCTCCTACCGTCTGAAGCGGCGCGGTCTGCGCATCGTCTACGAGCCGGCCGCGACCGTGGCGCACGACCATCCAACCGACTTCGCGCGCTTCGCCGCGCGGCAGGAGAAGGCGGGGTATTGCGCCGTGGTCTTCTACAAGCTCCACCCCGAGCTCGGACCCTTCCTCGGCATCGGTCCGGACGGGCCGCCTCCTCTGCCGCCGGAAGGCCCTCAGAAACGCCGGGAACGCCTGGTCCACGCTTTGCAAAATTGGCCGTTCAGGACCTCGAATTTGTGGGAAGATGTACTGAGGTACTACTACATTCGAGGCCTCCACCGGGCCTGGTCCGAAATGGGTCCGGAGACTGAGCTCGAAAAGGAGAGCACCCATGATCACCCTGAAATCCGCCGGACGGCTCCGTCTTAGGGCGATTCCCCTCATGGCCGCCGCGTTGCTTCTGGTGAGCGTGACCGTGGACGCGCAGCAGCGCTCCCGGCCGAGCGGCAGCAGCAGCACCGGACGGAGCGCGCACGGGGTCGGCTCTCGCTCCTCGAACGCGCCGAGCCCCTCGCAGTCACCCAGCGCGGGCGGTTCCTCGGGCCAGTCCCGCACCGCCCGTCCTTCAGACGGCGGCGGCGGCGAGCCCCACCGTCAGCGCCCCCACAACCCCGACAATGACGGCCACCACCACGGGCACGGTGGCTACTATGGCGGCTACTACGGCGGCTACTATCCCTACTATGGCTACGGCTACTGGCCCAGCTTCTGGTGGGGCTGGGGCTGGTACGGCGCCCCCTACTACTACCCGCAGCCGTACTATGGCGGGTACTACGAAGGCGATGGCGCCGGCGCCCTGGACCTCGACGTGGCTCCGGGCCGCACCCAGGTCTACCTGGACGGCCAGTACATCGGCACCGTCGACGCGTTCGACGGCTGGCCGCGCTACCTGTGGCTCCGCAAGGGGACGTACGACCTCGTCTTCTATCTGGACGGCTACAAGACCCTCGCCCGCCAGATCACGGTCTATCCGGGCACGGTGATCGACATCGGCGACCGGATGGAGCCGGGCGAGTCGACCCGCCCCGAGGACCTGATCTCCAAGTCCACCGAGCGCCGCGACGAGCGGCTCCGCTACGAGCGCCAGCGGCGCGAGGAGGTGGAGCGCGAGCAGAGCGGCGCCTACGGCGAGGACGAGGACTGGCAGGACCGGATCCGCCGCGATCGTGGCCGGTATGAAGAAGAGGAGAACGGCCGCGACGCCGGTCGTGAAGGCGCCATGGAGGAGCCCGGCGGCAAGGGCCGACTCCTCCTGGAGGTCTATCCCCAGGACGCTTCGATCTATCTCGACGGCCGCTTCGTCGGCACCGGCACGGAGCTCGCGCTGATGCGCTCGGGCCTGCCGGTCTCCCCCGGCGACCACACGCTCTCCATCGTCCGTCCCGGCCGCAAGGCCGAGGAGAGGGAGTTCACGGTGAAGGCGGGCGAAGAGGTGGAGCTGGAAGTCGAGCTGGAGTCGGAGAGCCGGTAGGCTCCAGGCAAGGACCAACACGGACGGTACGGACTCCACGGACGAGGGAACTACGAAAGTCCTTGCCGGTCCGTGCTGTCCGTGTCCGTCGGTGCTTGGTCGCCCTTAGAAGTTCTGTCCAATCGGCTGGCGGTCCGTGGTGGTCACGGGCCGCCCTTCGGTGCCCTCGACCTCGGTGATCGGCTTGACGCGCTCCTGGTCGAACGAGTCGCCGACCTGAGGCTGCGTGCGGTCGATCCCCAGCCGCTGATACAGCGGGCAATGCCCCGTGGCGCCCCGCCAGAGCAGCGGCGCGCCGAGAGCGGCGAGGCCCAGAGATCCCTTCGAGCGCTTCCTCAGCGCGAGCGCCGCCAGCGCCGCGCCGCCGAGAGCGAAGGCCCAGCGCTCCTTCTTGCCCACATTCACATTACCCCTGCCAAACGTGTCACGCAAAGATACAGCCATACGACGTCTCCTTCTGTACGGTGGGGTTGTTGGAGAGAAACAGAGAACGGACGGCGACGTCCAGAGAGCACCCCATGCTGATTGATCGCGCCGCCAGCCCGCCTCGCTTTTGATTTCTTCAAGAGGCGTGCCAAATCGGGCTGATTTCAAGACCTACATCGGCGGCGGAGGCCCCGCGTCCGCCGGGGGCGGGCTCGGCGGCGGGCCCGTATCCCCGATCGGCTGGCCGGCTGCGGGGCTCACCACGCTGGGCGTCGGGGCCGCGATGGAGACGGGCGGCGGCGGCGGCGGGCTCGCGACCGGCGGCATCGCCGGCGACCGCTCCCGGGCCGGGCGGATGATGATCGAGCCGTCCTCGGCCGGTTCCTCGCCCTCGTCCGCGCCGCCGGAGGGCGGGAAGGTCATCGCTTCACCGGCGCCGCCCCGGGAGTCTCCTTCGTCCGGGTACACGATCTCCAGGCCGTCGTCCGTCACCACGTAGCGCGGCCTCTCCGACTCGTAGGAGCCATAGGCGCCATAGGTGTCGTACGCCTCGCCCAGGGTGACGTCCGCGTAGACGTCCGGCTGGTAGCCGGGCATGTGGCGGCGGCAGGGCTCGACCGGCGCCTGCCACTCGGGGAAGTACTCCGTGGCCTGGTGCGGACAGTACGGCGTGGCGAGCTGGCCGGTGAGCGGATCGACCGTCGCCAGGACCATCCCCGGCGGCGGAACGAACGCGGGATAGCCGGCGGCCGGGCGCACGGCGGACGTGAACCGGCTCCAGATCGGCAGGGCCGCCCGCGCGCCCGAGAGGCTGGTGGGCGAGTTGTCGTCGTAGCCCACCCAGACGACCGTGACGCGGTCGGGCGAGTAGCCGGCGAACCAACTGTCGCGGCGGTCGTTGGTCGTGCCGGTCTTGCCGGCGAGGTGCCCCTGGACCCGGGCGGCGGCGCCGGTGCCGTGCTCCACCACCCCCTGCAACACGGAGGTCACCAGCCAGGCCGCGTGCTGCGGCACCACCCGGCGCGGCGACGGGAGGTCGTCCCCCAGCACCGGCTCGCCCTCGGGATCGATCACGGCCGCGAGGCTGTGGACCGGCGGCCGGATGCCGCCGGCGGCCAGTGTGGCGTAGGTGCCGGCCATCTCCAGCGGCGTCATCTCGAAAGCCCCCAGGGACATGGCCGGCACCGGGTCGATCTCCCCCTCGATCCCCAGATCGCGGGCCAGCTCGATGATCCGCGGCATCCCGACCTGCAACGACAGCCGCACGGTCGGGATGTTGAGGCTCTGCTCCAAGGCCTGGCGCGCCGTCACCCAGCCGTGGAAGGTCCGGTCGTAATTCTGGGGCCGCCAGCTCGACGTGCCCACCCGCACGTTGATCGGGGAGTCTTTGAACAGCGACGCCGGGGTCGCCACACCCTCGGCGAAGGCGGCGGCGTAGACCACCGGCTTGAAGGCGCTGCCCGCCTGCCGGCGCGCCTGCGACACGCGGTCGAACTGGCTGGTCGCGTAGTCGCGGCCGCCGACCCAGGCCAGCACCGAGCCCTCGCGGGGATCGACGGAGACCAGCGCGCTCTGGAGCGGCCCCTTGCCGCGCCGCTTCCGTTCCCAGCCCTTCTCCAGGCCGGCGAGCCCGTTCGCCACCGCCTTCTCGGCCTGCCGCTGGTCGCGCCAGCGCAGGGTGGAGAAGAGGAGGTAGCCCTCGCCCGCCAGCTTGTCGACGCCGAAGCGCTCCCGCGCCTCGTCCTCGGCCACGCCCGCGAAGTACGGAGCCATGGGCCGGGCCTCCACCCGCACGGGGTCCAACCGCACCGGCTCCGCCAGGGCCCGTTGCAGCCGCTCCTCGGAGATCCAGTCCAGCTCGCGCATCCGCCGCAGCACCCAGTCCCGGCGTTCCCGGGCCTTGTCGGGATGATCCACGGGATCATAGGCGGCGGGCGCCTGGATCATGCCGGCCAGGGTCGCCGCTTCCTCCAGGCTCAGCTCCGAGGCTTCCTTGCCGAAGAAGGCGCGGGCGGCGGCGCCGAAGCCGATCAGGTTGGCGGGACCGCTCCGGCCCAGGTAGATCTCGTTCATGTACGCCTCGAGGATCGCCTCCTTGCCGTAGCGCAGCTCCACCGCCATGGCGATCACCGCCTCCTTGGCCTTGCGGGTGAGCGTCCGCCTGGGGGAGAGATAGACGTTCTTGACGAGCTGCTGGGTGATGGTGCTCCCCCCCTGGTGCATCTCGCCGCCGCGCGCGTTCACCCACAGCGCCCGCATCACGCCCGTCGGCGAGACGCCGGGGTGGGTGAAGAAGCCGTCGTCCTCGGCGGCCAGCACGGCCTTCACCAGGTGCTCCGGGGCGTCGTCCAGGAGCACCGGCCGGCGCTCCTCGACCTCCGGGGTGTAGAACGACGCCAGGAGCGCCGGCTCCAGGGTGACGCTCTCCCGCGGCTGGCCCGCCGCCCAGACCCGCGCCACGCGGCTGCCCCGGAAGGCGACCTCCACGGGCATGCCGCCGCCCTGGCCGTCCGGCGTGGGGAAGCGGCGAAGGTGCACCGCCAGGCGGTCGCCGGACGCCCGGAAGGAGCCGGGCCGCAGGGGCAGCTTCGGGTCCCCCGTCGCCTCGCGGTAGCCGGTCTGGCGGAGCAGGGCTTTCGCTTCCGCCAGGGAGAAGGCCTCGCCGGGGACCAGGAGGGTGGGCTGCGCGTACAACCGCGAGGGCTGCTGGAAGGGCGCCCGCGGGAACTGCCGGGCGAGGCTCCAGAGGTAGCCCGCGGTGAAGAATCCGCCGAGGAAGAGCAGCGCCGAGACCACGAGTCCGGCGATCACCAGCCGCCGGCGGGCGGGATCCATCTCGGGGAAGGTCCGCCGGGGGCGTTGCAAGAAAGTAGGCCGCTGCATTTCGATCTCCCGCGGCGCAGAAGTCCAGCCGCCGCCGTCTTCCCAAAAGGGCAAAGGCCATGCCACTCCTTGGCGGCACAGGGGTTGCAGCTTCCGGGGGGATGAGCGGGAAGGAGGAAGTACAATGGCGACCTGCGAAGTCTGCGGCAACGACTACGACAAGTCCTTCGAGATCACGATGCGGGGTGAATCCCACGTGTTCGACAGCTTCGAATGCGCAATCCACGCGCTCGCTCCCAAGTGCGAGCATTGCGGCTGCCGGGTGGTGGGGCACGGTGTCGAGGCCAGCGGCTCGATCTACTGCTGCGCCCACTGCGCCGAGCGTTCCGGGGAAAAAGGTCTCGCGGACCGCGTTTAGAGGGGAGGTGGGACATGAGCGACGAGAAGCGGACCGCCCTGAAAGGGGACGAGCTGCGCAAGCGGTACAGCCGCCTTCACGGCTGGACTCTGGCCAACGAGCATCACCTGGAGAAGGAATATCGCTTCAAGGATTTCCGCGACGCCCTGGGGTTCGTCAACCGTCTGGGGGAGGCGGCGGAAGAGGCGGGGCATCACCCCGACATCTTTCTGACCTGGGGAAAGGCGAAGGTGACCCTCTGGACCCATTCCGTGGGCGGGCTCACCGAAAGCGACTTCGATCTCGCCGAAAAGGCGGATCAGGTCAAGGAAGGATAGGCCCGAGGCGTTCCGTCTCGGGAAGTCCCCCCTCCCCGGCTTCCGTCCCCGGCCGCTCCACCTTGGCGCCCGACTGGAGCTCCTGCCTCAGGCGGCGGGACTCCTCTATGGTTTCCTCGAGGGAGAGGATCAGATAACCGGTGTCCTGGGGGTCATCCTGCAAGGTACTGCCTCCTTCTACTACATCGGGAAAATATAAAGCAAAAGCTATGCCTCTGGCTTTCGTTTCCCGCTCTCCCTCTCTACGAGACGGCGGAGCGCGGGTTTTCCAGTGTTTTCCCGGTGTTTCCTTCAAGGAGCCCCGGTTCCGCGGACAAGATTTGCCACCACCGCGGCCAGTTCTTTGACTTCGACGGGTTTGGCGACGTGCATCTGGAAGCCGGCCAGGAGGGCGCGGCGGCGGTCCTCGCTGCGGGCGAAGGCGGTGAGGGCGGCGGCCGGAGTCCGCCCGCCGCTCTCCGGAGGCAGCGCGCGCACCCGCCGGATCAGCTCGTAGCCGTCCTCCCCCGGCATGCCGATGTCCGAGATCAGGATGTCCGGCCGCCATCGCTGCAGGGCTTCCAGTGCCTCCCCGGCCGAGGCCACGGTCAGCACCTCGGCGTTGCAATGCTCCAGGATCTGCCGCAGGGTCTCCCGGGCATCGGGCTCGTCGTCCACCACCAGCACGCGGATGCCCCGCAGATCCAGCGCCGGGTCGTCCTTGCAGGGGTCCCCTTCGTGGACCTCCGCCCGGGGGTGGACGCGTTCCGGGTCCGCCGGCTGGAAATGGGCGATCGAAAGGGGCAGCCGGACGAGGAACGTGCTCCCTTGACCCGCGCCGGGGCTCTTCACCTCCGCCGTGCCGCCGTGCAGCTCCACCAGGTGCCGGACGATCGAAAGGCCCAGCCCGAGGCCCCCCTGCTGGCGCGTCGTCGACGCGTCGAGCTGGAGGAAACGGTCGAAGACGTAGGGGAGGAACTCGCGGGCGATGCCCACGCCGTTGTCCGCGACGATGATCTCGACGTGGGAGTTGACCCGCTCCAGGCGGATCTCGGCCTTCCCCCCCTTGGGCGTGAACTTCACCGCGTTCGAGAGCAGGTTCCAGACCACCTGCTGCAACCGCGCCGGGTCTCCCGCCACGGTGCCGGCGAGCGGATCGAGCACCCGCCGGAGGGTGATCTGTTTGGCTTCCGCGGCCGGGCGGATCGCCTCCACGGCGGCCTCGATCACCGGCGCCAGGTCGAGGGGCCGCACGTCCAGCCGCATCTTGCCCGAGACGATGCGGGAGACGTCCAGCAGGTCGTCGATGAGCTGCGACTGCAGCCTGGCGTTGCGGATGATGGTCTCCAGACCCCGGCGGAACCGCTCCCCGTCGGAGCCGCCGGTCTGGAGGAGCTGGGCCCACCCCATGATGGCGTTGAGGGGCGTCCGCAGCTCGTGCGAGACGGTGGCCAGGAACTCGTCCTTGCTGCGGTTGGCGGCCTCGGCCCGTTCGTGCGCCAGGCGCGCCTCCCGGTAGAGGTTGGCGTTCTCGAAGGCGATCGTGGCCTGGGAGGCGATGCCGGCGAGGATCCGCTCCTCGCGTTCGCCGAACCGTCCCGTCTCCGGATGGCCGAAGAAGAGCCCGCCCAGCACCTCGCCCGACCGCGAGATCACCGGCGCGGCCAGATAGCTCCGCACCGGCAGGTGCCCCTTCGGCATGCCATGGTACGGGGGATTCCGGCCGTAGCGCGGATCGCGGGTGATGTCGTCGCTGCGCACGATCCCTTCGCCGCGGAAGGTCGGCCCGAACACGTGCGTGTTGCGCGGCATCGGGAAGCCGGAGAACGCCTCCCGCGGCGCGCCGGAGAGGGTGTACAGCGTGTAGGCCTCGCCGTGCTCGTTGATCACGTTGTAGAAGAAGGCGCCGAACTCGGCCCGGGTGGCCGTCGTCGCCTCGTCGGTGAGGGCCTGGACCAGACGCTCGCGGTCGAGCTCGGCCACCAGGATGCGGCCGATGCGGTTCATCGCCTCCATCTCTTCGCGGTCTTCCTGATGGGCCCGCAGCAGGCTCCGCAGCTCCTGCTCTGTCGCGAGGAGCTCCGCCAGACGCTGGGCGCGCCGGAGCTCCTCGGCCTGGCGCTGGTTCTCCAGGGCGGCGGCCTCGGCCACGCGCCGGGCCTGGTGCAGCCGCTCGGTCAACAGGCTGATGAAGGCGCCGATCGCCACGAAGAGGCCGAGCTGGACGGCGCTGCCGGGTCCCTTGAGCCTCAGTTGGAAGAGGGGCTCCATCCAGAAAAAGTTGGCGGCCAGCGCCGAGAGGCCGGTGGCGGCGAGGCCCGGCCTCAGACCGCCGTACCAGCTCGACACCATGATGGCCGGGAAGAAGAAGAGGAACTGGACGCTCATGCCCAGGATTGGATTGAGCGGCCAGCGGAGCGCGACGGCGAGCGCCACCATGAGGACGGCGAAGGCGTAGCGCAAAACGGCTGAGCGCTCGGGGAACGGAAGGGACGCGGACAGATGCTCGATCACGATCCCGGAGGCTACCGCAAAAACGGGGCCAGCCGCCCGTCTACGTCCCCGGCATCCGGCACGTCTCCCCGCCCGCCGCCGGCAGGTAGCACTCCTTGACGTAGTCCATCACCATCCGGTCCGCGTTGTACCGCCAGGCCAGGGTGCGGATACCCCGCTTGACCCTCGCGATCCAGGCGTGAGGGATGCCGTTGGCGCCGCGGTCGTAGTAGAGGGGCACGACTTCCTTCTCCAGCGTCGCGAAGACGGCCAGGGCGTCCCGCTCGTCCTGCACGTCCGGGTTGGCGTGGATCTCGCCGGCGCCGATCCCGAAGCCGTTGCCGCCGTCGTAGGCCTCGGCCCACCAGCCGTCGAGGATCGAACAGTTCAGCACGCCGTTGAGGATGCACTTCTGGCCGCTGGTGCCGCAGGCCTCCAGGGGGCGGCGCGGCGTGTTGAGCCAGACGTCCACCCCCTGCACGAGCTGACGACCGACGTGCATGGTGTAGTTCTCCACGAACACGATCTTGCCGGTGAAGCGGGGATCCTTCCCCAGGTTCGCCACCCTCTGGGCCAGGGCCTTGCCGCCGGTGTCGCGGGGATGCGCCTTGCCGGCGTAGATGATCTGCACCGGCCGCTGGGGATCGTTGACCAGCCGGTCCAGCCGGTCGAGGTCCTGGAGCAGGATGTCGGCCCGCTTGTAGGTGGCGAAGCGGCGGGCGAAGCCCAGGGTCAGGACCTCGGGCGAGAGCGGCTCGCGCTCCGGTTCCGGCAGTCCCAGACGCTGGCGGCGGTCGGCCAGGCGCCGGCGCACGAAGGTGAAGAGGCGCGCCTTGAGCACCTGGTGGACCTCCCAGATTTCGGCGTCGGGGACGCGGTCGATCTGGGTCCACAGGTCCGGGAAGGAGATGCGGTCCAGCCAGCGCGGCCCGAGGTACTGCGCCAGCAGGTCGTGCATGTCGGTGGCCATCCAGGTGCGGACGTGGACGCCGTTGGTGATGTGGCCGATGGGGACCTCTTCCTCCGTCTTGCCGGGATAGAGCCCCTGCCACATCTTGCGCGAGACGCGGCCATGGAGGGCGGCGACGCCGTTGGTGCGGCGGGTGAGCTTGAGGGCCAGCACGGTGGGGCAGAACGGGGCGTTGGGATCGCCCGGGTGCTCGGAGCCGAGGGCCATCACCTCGTCGATCGGCATCCCCAGCCCCCGCGCCAGCGCCTCCAGATGCTGGCTGGCGAGGTCGGGACGGAAGCGGTCGTGCCCGGCCTCGACCGGCGTATGGGTGGTGAAGACGCTCATCGCCGCCACCTCGCGCAACGCCTCGGCGGGCTCCAGCCCCTGCGTCTCCACCAGCTCCCGGCCCCGCTCCAGCAGGGCGAAGGCCGAATGCCCTTCGTTGAGATGGAGAGCGGAGGGCTTGACGCCCACCACGCCGAGGGCGCGATGGCCGCCCACTCCGAGCAGGATCTCCTGCTGGATGCGCGTCTCCTGGTCGCCGCCGTAGAGCCGCGCGGTCAGGGCCTGGTCCTCGGGAGCATTGGCGTCGTCGCGGGCGTCGAGCAGCAGCAGGATGCTGCGGCCGGCGTGGACCCGCCAGATCTTCAGCCAGACGTCGCGGCCGGGCAGCTCGACGCAGAAGCGGACCTGCGCGCCGTCCGCGCCGAGCACCGGCTCGACGGGCAGCTCGGCCGCCGCGATGGGCTCGTAGAGGTCCTGCTGCCAGCCGTTCTCGTCGATGAGCTGGTGGACGTAACCCTCGTGGTAGAGGAGACCGATGCCGACCACGGGCGCGCCGAGGTCGCTCATGCTCTTCAGGTGGTCGCCCGCCAGCACGCCCAGGCCGCCGGAGTAGATGGGCAGCGACTGGTGGAGGCCGAACTCGGCCGAGAAGTAGGCCACCGGCCGGGCGAGGATCGGCCCGGCGTGGACCAGGCCCCAGCTCTCGGCTCCCGTCAGATAGGTCTGCAGCCGGCGGTGTGCCTGGTTGATGCGGGTCAGCATCTCCAGGTCCTGCACCCGCCGGAAGACCTCGTCGGGATCGATGCGCTGCAGCAGGGCCACCGGGTTGTGGTGGACGATCCGCCACATGTCGGGATCGAGCTCCCGGAAGATGGCGCGGATATCGGGCTGCCAGGACCACCAGAGGTTCTGGCTCAACTCACGGAGCTTTTGGAAGATCCTGTCGGGCATGGCAGGGGCGACTATAACAAACCCGGACGGGCGGTCCCGGAGAGGGGAAAGGACCTGAAGGACATAAAGGACCTAAGGGACATAAACGACGGCACCCTTTGGCCTTCCGTCCTTTGAGTCCTTTAGGTCGTTTATGTCCTTCAGGTCCTTTCCCCGGCCCCCGCCCGCCTCCACCAGCAGCCGCCGGAGCTCACCGGGATCCACCGGCTTCACCAGGTGGTGGTCGAACCCCGCCTCCCAGGATCGCCGCCGGTCCGCCTCCTGGCCGTAGCCCGAGGCGGCGATGAGGATGACGTCTTTGAAGGCGGGGTCCTGCCGCAGGCGCTGGGCCACCTGGTAGCCGTCCAGGCCGGGCAAGCCGATGTCGAGCACGATCACGTCCGGCCGGCGGGCGGCCGCGGCCTCCAGGGCCGAGGGGCCGGAGTGGGCGACCTGGACGTCGTGCCCCTCCAGCTCCAGGAGCAGGCTCATCATCTCGGCCGTGTCTTCGTTGTCGTCCACCACCAGGATGCGCAGGGGGCGGGCCGGCGACGGGACGGGAGCTTCAGGCCGGGCGTCCGGCTCGGCGGCACGGGGAATCACCGGCAGCCGGATCATGAACTCGCTCCCCTGCCCTGTCCCCGAGCTGTGGGCCTCGATCGAGCCGCCGTGCATCTCCACCAGTTGCCGGGACAGCGTCAGGCCGATCCCCAACCCTCCCTGCGGGCGGTCCAGCGAGCGGCTCCCCTGCTTGAAGAGATCGAAGATATGCGGCAGGAGGTCGGGGGGGATGCCGGTGCCGTTGTCCGTCACGCGCACGACGATGTAGTCGTCCGGCCGTTCGGCGGTGAGCGAGATGGCGCCGCCGTCGCCGGTGAACTTGGCGGCGTTGTGCAGCAGGTTGGAGAGCACCTGCTCCAGCCGGGCGGCATCCGCGTTCAGCCAGATCTCCTCCTCGGGCAGGCAGACCGAGAAATCCTGCCGCCGCGCCTCGAAGAGAGGGCGGGCCGTCTCGGCGGCGTGCGCGACGAGGCCACGCAGGGTGACGGCCTCCCGGCGGAGCTCGATCTTGCCGGTGGAGATGCGGTTGACGTCCAGCAGGTCGTCGATCATGCGCGCCAGCCGCTGCACCTGGCGCTCGATGATGGCGCGGGCGTTGTGCCGCAACGAGGGGTCGTCCTGTTCCAGGATCCGCAGGGCGTAGAAGATCGGCGCCAGCGGATTGCGCAGCTCGTGCGCCAGCACGGCCAGGAACTCGTTCTTCTCCTGGTCCGCCCGCGACAGCGCCTCGGCCTGGTTGCGCAGCTCCTCTTCCTGGCGCTTCCAGTCGGTGCGGTCGCGCATGACCTTGCAGAAGGCCCGCAGCGCGTCCTCGTCGTCGTGCACGGGCGTGGCGATGCCGCTGGCGAAAAAGTAGGTGCCGTCCTTGCGCACGTGCCAGCGGTCGTCGGACGCCCGGTGCTGCTCGGCCGCCGTCTTCAGCTCACCCTCGGGGACGCCCTTTTCGATCTCTTCCGGGGTGAAGAAGCGGGCGGCGGCATGGCCGAGGATCTCCTCTTCGCGGTACCCCAGGAGGCGCGCCGCCCCGGGATTCCAGCTCGCCACCCTGCCCTCCAGGTCGATCAGGAAGATGGCGTAGTCCTGTATGGACCTCAGGAGATGCCGGTAGGCATCCCCGGAGTCCAGCCAGTCCTGGAGGCTGGAGGTCCGGCCGGAGACCGGGAGGACAGGGGTGCTCTGGGCGTTGTCCTTGTCGTCGATCATGATCGTCCCGCGGCTCGCGCTCTGTCGTGCCGACGTGGAAGCAAGCTACGTGCCCTCCCCCCTACAGGCTCTGGTAATTTGAAGCGATCTGTAATAGATTAATCGCCGCCTTTGCCCAGGGCGTAGTCGTCCGGCGGGATCTTTTACTTTCATCTCTGCAGGTCGGATCCAAGCCTGGAGGAGGGCTGTTTGGCAGCGGATTCCACTGCCACCGATTTCACAAAGCTGCTGGACTACCTCAAGGCGAGTCGGGGATTCGACTTCTCCGCCTACAAGATGTCCAGCCTGATGCGGCGCATCCAGAAGCGGATGCGCGAGGTCGGGGTCTCCAGCTACTCCGACTACACCGACTACCTCGAAGTCCACCCCAACGAGTTCGGGCCGCTGTTCGACACGGTGCTGATCAACGTCACCGGGTTCTTCCGCGATGCCGAGGCCTGGCAGTTCATCCAGGAGCAGATCATCCCCCGCATCCTGGAGGAGAGGGGGCCGGACCGCGCGATCCGCGCGTGGAGCGCCGGGTGCGCCACCGGGGAGGAGGCGTTCACCGTCGCCATGCTGCTGCTCGAGGCCCTGGGCGAGGAGGAGTTCCGGAAGCGGGTGAAGATCTACGCCACCGACGCCGACGAAGGCGCGCTCGCCCTGGCGCGCCAGGGGAGCTATGAGGCCCGCCAGATCGCCGGCGTGCCGGCCGCGATGCTGGAGAAGTACTTCGACATGAACGGCTCCCGCCACGTGTTCCGCAGCGACCTGCGGCGCTGCCTGATCTTCGGCAAGCACGACCTGATCCAGGACGCCGCCATCTCGCGCCTCGACCTGCTGACCTGCCGCAACACCCTGATGTACTTCAACTCGGAGACCCAGGAGAAGATCCTGGCGCGTTTCCACTTCGCCCTCAACAAGACGGGCTACCTCTTCCTGGGCAAGGCCGAAACCCTGCTGGCCCACAGCAACAGCTTCCGGCCGGTGGACCTGAAGAGCCGTCTGTTCGTGCGCTCTCCCAACTCCAACCTGCGCGACCGCCTGCTCGCCCTCTCGTCGCCCGCCGTCTCGGAGCCCGGCATCGGCTCGCGCAACGTGCGCATCCGCGAGGCCGCCCTGGACGCCGGCGCCGTGGCGCAGATCGCCGTCGACCGCCGCGGTCATCTGGCGCTGTTCAACGAGCGGGCGCGCCGCCTCTTCGGCCTGGGCACGGTCGACCTCGGGCGCCTGTTCCAGGACCTGGAGCTGTCGTACCGGCCCATCGAGCTGCGCTCGCATATGGAAGAGGCCCAGGCGTCGCGCAGCGCCGTCTACGTCAAGGACGTCGAGTGGCGGCACCCCCCGGGCGAAAGCCGCCAGTTGGAGATCCACATCGTGCCGCTCTTCGACGCCGCCACCGGCTTCCTGGGCACGAGCCTCTCCTTCCTCGACTTCACCCATGCGCACCAGCTCCGCACCGAGCTGGAGCGTTCCAACCAGGAGCTGGAGACCGCCTACGAGGAGCTGCAGTCGGCCAACGAGGAGCTGGAGACCACCAACGAAGAGCTGCAGTCCACGGTCGAGGAGCTGGAGACCACCAACGAGGAGCTGCAGTCGGCCAACGAAGAGCTGGAGACCATGAACGAGGAGCTCCAGTCCACCAACGAAGAGCTGCGGTCGATGAACGACCAGCTCCAGCAGCGCTCCCACGAGCTGGACCAGCTCAACCGTTCCATGGAGACGATCCTGGCCAGCCTGCGCGCCGCCGTGGTGGTGGTGGACCGCGCTTTGCAGGTCAAAGTCTGGAGTGACAAGGCCGAGGACCTCTGGGGCCTGCGCTCCGACGAGGTCCGGGGCCATGAATTCCTCGCCCTCGACATCGGCCTGCCGGTGCGGGAGCTCGAGGGCCCGTTGCGCGAGAGCCTGACGGAGAACCGTGAGAACGAAATGGAATTGGATGGAATCAATCGCCGAGGCCGGCCGGTTCGCTGCCGTGTGCGATGCGCGCCCCTCATGGGGAGGGGAGTGGAGGGCGTCATCCTCTTGATGGAGGAGATGGAGGGGTAAGCGTTTCCAACGTCCTCGCTCAGCGGAGGGAAGTAGTCGGATGCCGAAATTCGCTACGGGCGACGCATCGGAAAGAATCCACGAACGTCTGGAGCTTCTGAAGTCGCAGGCGAGCGCGCCGGGCGCGTTGCGGTCCAGCCAGTTCGCCGAAGCGGTGGCCGCCATTCAGAGCGCCCTCGACGAGGTCGAGGCCGTCGAAGCCGAGCTCTCGCAGCAGAACGAGGAGTTGCTCAACGCCCGCGACGCTCTGGAAACCGAGCGCCACCGCTACAAGGATCTCTTCGACTCGGCGCCGGACGGCTACCTCGTCACCGACGCCTTCGGCACCATCCAGGAAGCGAACCGGGCCGCCTCTGTCCTGCTCGGCATGTCGCAGAAAGCCCTGTGCGGCAAGCCGCTCGCCGCCTGCGTCAACCCGCGGCGGCGAGGAGGGCTGCGCTCCATGATCGCGCAGCTCGGTCCCGGGCAGCGGCTCCAGGACGTCGAGCTCGTCTTCCAGCTCTCGGCGGAGACCCGGGAGCGGACGGCCCTGGTGACGCTGGCTCACGACGAGGAGCGGCCGGGCCGGCCGGCCCGGCTCCTCTGGATCCTGCGCGACATCTCGGACCGGCGGGCGGCCGAGGAGGCCCTGCGCGAGACCGAGGAGCGCCTCCGGCACTCGCAGCGCCTGGAGTCGATCGGCCGCCTCGCCGGTGGCATCGCCCACTCCTTCAACAACCTGCTGGCGGCCATCGCCTTCCATGCCGGGCTGCTGCTGGAAGAGCTGCCGCTCGAGGAGCGCCTGCTCCGCCACGCCCGGGAGATCCGGGACGCCGGCGAGCGCGCCGCCGCGCTGGCCCGCCAGCTCCTCGCCTTCGGCCGCAAGCAGGTGCTGCAGCCGCGCCTGCTCTCTCTCTGCCAGGTGATCGCCGGCATGGAGCCCATGCTGCGCCGCCTGCTCGGCGAGCACATCGCCCTGGAGACCCGGCTGGCGCCGGAGCCCTGCGTCGCCTGTGTGGATCTCGGGCAGCTCGAGCAGGTGATCCTCAACCTCGTGCTCAACGCTCGCGACGCCATGCCTGGAGGGGGACGGCTCACATTGGCCACCACCGCTCACGAGAGCGAAAGGCCCGAACGCTTCGACAACGAGGAGCTGCCGCCCGGCGCCTACATCGCCCTCTCCATCGCCGACACGGGAGGCGGCATGTCGCCCGAGGTCCTCGGCCGCATCTTCGAGCCGTTCTTCACCACCAAGGAGCGGGAGAAGGGGAGCGGCCTGGGCCTCGCCACGGTCTACGGGATCGTGCGGCAGAGCGGCGGCGCCGTGCGGGTGGAGAGCGAGCCCGGCCAGGGCTCGCGGTTCACCATCCTCCTCCCCCGGGCCGAGGCGAAGGAGGAAGACTGCGTCCCTCTCCGGGAGGAACGCCCTGCCGCGCCGTCGTATCCGTCCTCCCACGGCGGCGAGGTGGTCCTGGTGGTCGAGGACGAGGACAACATCCGCGAGCCCGCGGTCGACATCCTGGAGAGCCGGGGCTACATCGTGCTGGCCGCCCGCGACGGCCGCGAGGCGCTGGAGGTCTGCGAACGCCACCCGGGGCCCATTCAACTGCTGATCAGCGACATGATGATGCCGGGGATGAACGGCGACCAGCTCGCCCGTCAGTTGACCCAGATCCGCCCCGAGATGGGCGTCGTCTTCATGTCCGGCTACCCGGAGGACGCCATCCCGCACGGGCACGCGCCGGGCAACGGCCGCTTCTTCCTCCAGAAGCCGTTTCCACCCGAGGTGCTGCTGAGCACGGTCCGCCAGGTGCTCGACGAAAGAAGGACGGATGCCCAATCGTGACATTCTGGTGATCGGAGCCTCCGCCGGAGGCGTCCAGGCGTTGAGCCAGGTGGTCGGGGGGTTGCCGGCGGACTTTCAGGGGGCCGTCTTCATCGTCCAGCACATCGCGCCTCACGGCTCCAGCGCGATGCCGGCCATCCTCACCCGGGCGGGGCGGCTGGAGGCGGTCCATCCCAAGGACGGGCAGCGGATCGAAGGCGGGCGGATCTACGTGGCGCCGCCGGACCAACACATCGTCATCGAAGACGGGCGCGTCCGCCTCTCCCGGGGACCGAGCGAGAACGGCCACCGGCCGGCGGTCGACGTCCTCTTCCGCACCGCCTCCCACAACCACGGTTCCCGGGTCGTGGGCGTGGTGCTGACCGGCAACCTGGACGACGGCACCGCCGGCCTCGCGGCCATCAAGAGCCGGGGCGGCATCGCCATCGTCCAGGATCCGGCGGAGGCCGACTACGCCGGCATGCCGCGCAGCGCCCTGGAGAACGTTGAAGTCGACCACGTCCTGCCTCTGGGGGAGATCGGACCGCTGCTGGCGCGTCTGTCCCTCGAACCCGCCCCCGAGCCCACCGGGCCTGACGAGGAGGCGCCAGACATGAAAGGGAAGATCGAGACGGGGGGAGACCGCGAGGCGGGCGGCGAGCCTTCGGGTTTCACCTGCCCCGCGTGCGGCGGCGCGCTCTGGGAGAGCCACGAGAACGAGCTGGTCCATTTCCGCTGCCGCACCGGCCACGCCTTCGCGCCGGAGAGCCTCCTCGCGGAGCAGTTCGACAACCTGGAAGCCACCCTCTGGGCCGCCGTGCGGGCTCTGGAAGAGAACGCCTCCCTGGCCCGCCGCATGGAGAGGTGGATGCGCACGCGCGGCAACGCGCCGGGTGAACAACGCTACGACCGGCGAGCCCGGGAGGCCGAGAAGCACGCCGAAATCCTGCGCCAGGTCCTGACGGGGGACCAGATGTCGACCGCGGAAGAGCCGAGCTAGGCGCGGGGATTGCTACATTTTACCGAGCCCGGGTGTCTTGCGGGCCAGGAGAGCTTTCCCGATGAACCGCTATCCCATTGCATCCGTTTTGTTTATCGCGACGATCACCACGGTCGGCGGCTTCTGGGCGGGCCGCGAGTGGACCGGTCGCGACGCCTCCCCGGCACCCTCCCCCGCCGCTTTGGCGCCGGCGGCTCAGCAGCAGCAGCCGCGCGGGGCCATGCCGCCCCGTCCCCAGCCGGACCTCAAGGACGAGGAACAGGCCACGATCAACCTGTTCGAGCGCGCCTCCCCCTCGGTGGTGAACATCACCTCCATCGCCGTGGGGCGGAGCCGGTTCTCCATGAACCCGCGCGAGATCCCGCGCGGCAGCGGCACCGGCTTCATCTGGGACCGCCAGGGGCACGTGGTCACCAACTTCCACGTCATGGAGGGGACCAACGCCGCGCGGGTGACGCTCTCCAGCGGCGAAACCCTGGACGCGAAGCTGGTCGGGTACGCCCCCGAGAAGGACCTCGCGGTGGTGAAGCTCACCGCGCCGCCGCGCAACCTTACGCCTCTGCCGCTCGGCCGTTCGCAGGACCTGCGGGTAGGGCAGAGCGTCTTCGCCATCGGCAACCCCTTCGGCCTCGACCAGACGCTGACCACCGGGGTGATCAGCGCCCTCGGCCGCGAGATCGAGTCGCCGGCCGGCATCGCCATCCGCGACGTGATCCAGACCGACGCGGCGATCAATCCCGGCAACTCGGGCGGTCCGCTGCTGGACAGCTCCGGCCGTCTGATCGGGGTCAACACGGCCCTCTACAGCCCTTCCGGCGTGTACGCCGGCATCGGCTTCGCCATCCCCTCCTACGCGGTTTCCTGGGTGGTGCCGGACCTGATCCGCTACGGCCGGGTGCAGCGTCCGACGCTGGGGATCGATCTGGCGTCGGAGCAGGTGACGCGGCAACTGGGCCTGGAGGGCGTGGTGGTCGTCCGCGTCGAGCCCGGCTCGGGAGCCGACCGGGCCGGCCTGCGAGGCGTCCAGGAGGACCGCAGCGGCGGCATCATCCTGGGCGACATCATCCAGACCGTGGACGGACAGAAGGTCGCCTCCAACAGCGACCTCCTGAACATCCTGGAGAAACACAAGCCGGGCCAGACCGTGCGCGTGGGCATCCTGCGCGGCGACCGGCGGATGGAAGTCAGCTTGCGGCTCGGCGGCCCGGGCGGCGGGGAGGAGTAGGGGCGGAAAGGCAAGGACCTAAAGGACCTAAAGGACCTGAAGGACAACAACTTTGATGTCCTTTGGGTCCTTTTTGTCGTTTAGGTCCTTTAGGTCCTTCGTCCTTTCTTGCCGCTGGTACGGGGTTGTCACGTCCTGAGCCTCGGTGAGGCGTCATAAGGATCGGAGCGGCGTCGTAAGCTTCGGAGAGCCACCGTAACCTTCGGCGTCTCATCTCAAGCTTCGGAGGGCCACCCTGGGCTTCGGCGTGCCGACCTATGCTTCGGTGAGCCGCCGTGACCTTCGGCGGCAGGTTCCTGGCTTCGGAGAGTCGTCTCAAGCTTCGGCGGGCCATCCTGAGCTTCGAGAGTCTCATCCCAAGCTTCGGAGCGGCGTCCTAAGCTTCGGAGAGCCATCGTAACCTTCGGCGGCTCGTCCCAAGCTTCGGCGAGCCATCCCAAGCTTCGGAGCCCCATCCCAAGGATCGGAGCGTCATCCGAAGGATCGGAGCGTCGTCCTAAGCTTCGGAGAGCCACCGTAGGCTTCGGCGACACCGGGGACTCGTAAACCGGCACGCCCCCTGCATTCCCTCCGCGCCGAGATGGCGACGAGGATGCAGTCCCCACCCGCAGCGCAAGAGGTCCAACGCCGCTTCCCTGTCGGCGCCGAGGTGACGCCGGAAGGCGTGCGCTTCCGCGTCTGGGCTCCCCGCCGGAAACAGGTGGAGGTGGTGTTCGAGGGCTCGCGGGAAGCCGTCGAGCTGGCCCCCGAGGAAAACGGCTACTTCTCCGGTCTGGCCGAGGGGATCGGCGCGGGAATCCTCTATAAATTCCGACTCGACGGCGGCGACGCGTTCCCCGATCCGGCGTCCCGGTTCCAGCCCGAAGGTCCTCACGGACCGTCCCAGGTGATCGACCCGTCCACATTTCAGTGGACCGACCGGGATTGGCGCGGGGTGACCCGCGACGGCCAGGTCCTCTACGAGATGCACATCGGCACGTTGACCCCGGAAGGAACCTGGGAAGCGGCGGCGCGGGAGCTGCCCGAGCTGGCGGAGTTGGGGATCACCGTGCTGGAGGTCATGCCCGTGGCCGAGTTCCCCGGCCGCTTCGGCTGGGGGTACGACGGCGTCGACCTCTTCGCGCCCTATCACCTCTACGGCGGGCCGGACGACTTCCGCCGCTTCGTGGACCGCGCTCACGCCGTGGGCCTCGGCGTGATCCTGGACGTCGTCTACAACCATCTGGGACCGGACGGCAACTATCTCAAGCAGTTCTCCGCGAGCTACTTCACCGACCGGTACGAGAACGACTGGGGCGAGGCCCTCAACTTCGACGGCGAGGACGCCGGGCCGGTGCGCGAATTCTTCGTCGCCAACGCCGGCTACTGGATCGAGGATTTCCATCTGGATGGCCTGCGGCTCGACGCCACCCAGGACGTCAAGGACGCTTCCGAGGACCACGTTCTCGCCGCCGTGGGCCGGCGGGCCCGGGAGGCTGCCGGGAAGCGTTCCGTCTATCTCGTGGCGGAGAACGAGCCCCAGGACACGCGCCTGGTCCGGCCCGCGGAAGAAGGCGGCTGGGGGCTCGACGCGCTGTGGAACGACGACTTCCACCACTCGGTCCAGGTGGCCCTCGCCGGCCGCAACGAGGCCTATTACACGGACTACAAAGGCAGCCCGCAGGAGATGATCTCGCTGATCAAATACGGCTACCTCTACCAGGGGCAACGCTATTCCTGGCAGAAACAGCGCCGCGGGACCTCCGGGCTGGGGCTGCCGGCGTCCGCCTGGATCAACTTCCTGCAGAACCACGATCAGGTGGCCAACTCGGCCCGGGGGGAGCGCTGTCACAAGCTGGCGGCCCCCGGGGTCTTCCGGGCGATGACCGCGCTGCTCCTGCTGGCCCCGGGGACGCCCATGCTCTTCCAGGGACAGGAATTCTGTGCTGCGAGCCCGTTCCTCTACTTCGCGGACCACAACCCGGAGCTGGCTGCGGCGGTGCGCAAGGGGCGGCTGGAGTTCCTGTCCCAGTTCCCCAGCATCGCCCAGCCGGAGATGCAGGCCGGCGTGCCCGATCCCGAATCTCCCGAGACCTTCGAGCGCTGCAAGCTCGACCTCTCGGAGCGCGAGCGGCACGCCTCCTGCTATGCCCTGCACCGCGACCTGCTGCGGCTGCGCCGGGAGGACCCGGTTTTCCGCGAGCAGGGGAAGGGACACCTCGACGGCGCGGTCCTGAGCTCCGAGGCGTTCGCGCTCCGGTTTTTCGGCCGCGACGCCGGAGACCGCCTGCTGATCGTGAACCTGGGAGCGGACCTCGACCTCGCGCCCGTCCCCGAGCCGCTGCTGGCGCCCCTGACCGGGCTGCGCTGGGAGGTGCTCTGGTCGAGCGAGGATCCGCGTTACGGCGGGGCCGGAGCGCCGCCGCCCGAGGACGAAGAAGGATGCTGGAGGATCGCCGGCCGTTCCGCGACCGTCCTGAAGCTAGTCCGCCCCGCCAGGGGCGAAGGAACATAGCCCGGGGAATCCCTGGGTGGGGAGGAGCGAGACATCATGGAGCCCGAGACCGCCCGCTCAATACCATGGCCTGAACAGGAACAGGAACAGGAACAGGAGCCGGACATCCCCCCCGAGCCGCTGCCCGAATCCTTGCTGACCCGCGAGTGGCTGATCGCCAACGGCCTTGGAGGCTACGCCTCGGGCACGGTCTCGGGAGTGCCCACGCGGCGCTACCACGGCCTGCTGGTGGCGGCGCTGCCCGCCCCGGTCGGCCGCGCGCTCATGCTGGGGCCCCTGGAGGAGGTGCTGCGGCTGCCGGACGGCTCCATCGTCCGTCTCGGCGGCGAGCAGCGCGTGGGACAGGATCCGCAGTTCTCCGGAGCGCGCTATCTGCGGGAGCTCCGGCTGGAGCAGGGGCTCCCCGTCTGGCTCTACGAGGTCGGCGGCTACGTGCTGGAGAAGCGGGTCTTCCTCGCCCACCTGCAGAACACCGTGCACGTGATCTACCGCCTCACGGCCGGGGAGGAGCTGGTGCGCCTGGAGCTGCATCCGACGGTCCAGTTCCGGCCCCATGACGCGCCGGTGAGCATGCCCCTGGCGGGCTCCTGCAAGCTGACGGTCGAGGACGGCCGCTACGAGATCTGTCCGCCGTGGCCCACCCTGCCCCCCCTGCGGATGATGCTGGACGGCCTCGCCCCCACCTTCACGGTGGCCAGCCGGACTATCGAAGGCGTCTTCTACGGCGTCGAGGAGCGGCGGGGCTACGACTCCGTGGGCGACCTCTGGTCCCCCGGTTTCTTCGGCGCCAACCTCTCGCTGGGGGAGGACGAGGTGGCGCTGACCGCGTCCACGGAGCCCTGGGACGTGATCCAGGCCCTGCACTGGACGGAGGCCTACGAGGCCGAGCTGGAGCGGCGCCGGCGGCTGATCTGGGCGGCCGACCGGCGGGCCCACGGCGGCGCCGGCGCCGAGCTGGCGCTGGCCGCGGACGCCTTCGTGGTCACCCCCGGCCGGGCCGAGGACGCCGCGCGCGCCCACGCCGCCGGGGACGAGGCGCGGAGCATCATCGCCGGCTACCACTGGTTCACCGACTGGGGCCGGGACACCATGATCAGCCTGGAGGGGCTGACCCTCAATACCGGGCGGCATCTGGAGGCCGGCTACATCCTGCGCACCTTCGCGCGGCACGTCCGCGACGGCCTGATCCCCAATTTCTTCCCCGACGGCGACCGCGAGGGCCTGTACCACACGGCGGACGCCACGCTCTGGTTCTTCCACGCGCTGCACCGCTACCTGGAGGCCACCGGGGACATCGAAACGCTGCACACCCTGCTGCCCACGCTGCTGGACATCGTGGACCGCCATCTGCGGGGCACGCGCTTCGGCATCGGCGTCGATCCCGCGGACGGCCTGCTGCGGCAGGGGGCGGAGGGCTACCAGCTCACCTGGATGGACGCCAAGGTGGACGACTGGGTGGTGACGCCGCGGCGGGGCAAGGCGGTGGAGATCAACGCCCTCTGGTACAACGCCTTGAAGCTGCTGGAAGGCTGGGTGCGCGAGCACGGCGGCGAGACCGGCCCGGAGTCGGCGCGCAACCTCGCCCATCACGCGGAGCGCTGCCGGGAGTCGTTCAACCGCCGCTTCTGGTGCGCGGAGGGGGGCTGCCTCTACGACGTGGTGGACGGCGCCGTGGACGGCGAGCCCGGGGACGATCCCGCCTGCCGGCCCAACCAGATCTTCGCCATCGCGCTGGACCATCCCGTGCTGGACCGCGAGCGTTGGGAGCCGGTGCTGCGGGTGGTGACCGACAAGCTGCTGACGCCGGTGGGGCTGCGCTCGCTGTCGCCGGACCATCCGGACTACAAGCCCACCTACGACGGCGACCTGCGCGCGCGGGACGCCGCCTATCACCAGGGCACGGTCTGGGGCTGGCTGATCGGTCCCTACGTGGACGCCTGGCTGAAGGTGAACCCCGGCGAGCCTGAAAAAGCGCGGCGGTTCCTGGAGGGCTTCGTGCCCCACCTTGGCGAAGCCTGTCTGGGCCAGATCAGCGAGGTCTTCGACGCCGAAGAGCCCTACACCCCCCGCGGCTGCGTAGCCCAGGCCTGGAGCGTGGCCGAGGCGCTGCGCTGCTGGGTGAAAACGGCCGGGGCGGGGGAGGAAGAGAAGGCGGAATTCCCGGCGCGGGAGGAGGTGGGGGTGACGTAGAGGTCCCCCAGACCTCCCTAGCTTGCTCGCAGGAGCGGCTCCGGCAGAGGCCCCAGCGTTTCCGCCGCGCGATAAAGGTCTACTGCCTTCTGCGCATTCAACCAGAACTCGGGGGAGGTCCGGAAGGCGGCGCCGAGCTTCAGCGCCATCTCCGGGGTGACGCTCGTACGGCCGTTGACGATCCGGTTGATGACCTTGACCTCGCAGCCGAGGTGATCGGCTAACTGCCTCTGTGTCAGGCCGAGTGGTTTCAGGAACTCTTCGCGAAGGATCTCACCCGGGGATGTAGGTTCTCGCTTGCGCTCCATGGGCTACCTCCGTCAGTGGTAATCAACGATCTTGACTGTTGCCGGTCCTGCCTCGGTCCATTGGAAAACGACACGCCACTGATCATTGATCCGGATGCTGTGAAACCCTGCCAGATCGCCCTTCAAGGCTTCCAGCCGATTCCCAGGCGGTGATCGCAGATCGTCCAGCTTCTGAGCGTAATCGAGCATGTCGAGTTTTCTCAGGGCGACGTTGGCCAGTCTGGACCACCCGACCTTCCGAGGGGAGACGCCAGTAACAAAGAACTCCTCAACGTCAGAGTCAGCGAAGCTCTGAATGGCCATATCTTACCTCAATATACCTAGCCAAGGTATACCGCGAGAAGGGTTCATGATCCGGCAGCATCCGCCAAGGTATGTCGTTGAGGCTATCACCTTTTCCTGACTGAGACGACAAAGCGTTTCTCTAGAGCGCGACATCAACCGAGGCCTTGCAGGGCATGCCTTCGCTCCATCCACCGCCTTCCACTTCGCGTAGAAGTTTCCGAGACGCTACCTTTGCCGGATTGTTTATCTCTTGTCTATACTTCGAAGCTCCACGGGCGGTCAGGAGGTTCGAGCGTCGCTGGAGATCTATGCGGAGATGACCGGTATCCACCGGGGGGCCCGGGCATGAAGGTGCGCGTCGAGAACGTCTCGTTCGGCTATGGACGGGAGCCGGTTCTGTCGGACGTCTCTCTGGAGCTGACGGAGGGGGGGATCACGGTGTTGATCGGTCCCTCGGGCTCGGGCAAATCGACGCTGCTGCAGCTCCTGGCGGGTCTGCTTCACCCGAGGTCGGGGCGGATCGAATTCGACGGCGAGGACGTGACGAGCATCCCCACCGAGCGACGGGATGTCGGCGTGGTCTTCCAGTCGTATGCGCTGTTTCCTCATCTCTCCGTGCGGGAGAACATCGCATTCGGATTGAAAGCCGGCCGGCGGCGGTTCTCCCTGCGCAGCTCGCGGCGGCGGCCGTCGCGGCACACCCTGGACTGCCGCGTGTGGGACGCCGCCTCGCTGCTCGGCCTCGAGCGGCTGCTGGACCGCCGGCCTTCGCAGCTCTCCGGCGGCGAGCAGCAGCGGGTGGCGCTGGCCCGGGCCGTGGCCCCCCGGCCCTCCCTGTTGCTCCTCGACGAGCCGTTGTCAGCCCTCGACGCCCGCCTGCGCCGGGGGGTGCGCGCGGAGCTGGCCGGGCTGCTGCGCAAGCTCGGCACCACGGTCTTCTATGTCACCCACGACCAGGAGGAGGCGATGCTCCTGTCCGACCACCTGGTGGTGCTGGACCGCGGGCGGGTGGAGCAGGCCGGTCCGCCGCTGGACCTCTACCGGCGTCCGGCCACTCCCTTCGTGGCCTCGTTCCTGGGGGAGGCGAACCTGGTGGAGGTGCCGGTGGGGGATGGCAACGGCGCGCCCCCGAGCCTGCCGCTGGGGCGGCTGGCACTCCCGGGGAACCCCGGTCCCGGATGGCTGCTGGTGCGTCCGGAAGATCTGGCGGAGGACTCCGGCGGCTCCATGGCCACCGTCGTGGACGCCCGCGGCATGGGACCCCACGACCGGGTCGTCCTGCAACTGGAGGACGGCACCGAGCTGCTGGCCCACTTCCCGGCGGCGACGGCCCCCATCCCGGGCTCCAAGGTGCGGGTCGGGGTGCGCTCGCGCAAGCCGCACTTCCTGACGCAGAGCTAGCGCCGCAAATCCATGATTTTGAATCACCCCCGCAGGTGGTTCGAGGCGCAGCGGTAGCCGCCGTTCAGGATGACGCTGCGGACCAGGGGCGGGAAGAGGTCGAGGCGGGCTCCGAGGGCGGTGAAGGCGTCGCGGGCCAGGCGGTCGCCGGGGGGTAACAGCGAAGCGAAACCTTCGGCCCGGACGGTCTTCCCCCGGGTCTCCACCACGACGTTGTTCCAGGTGATGAGGAACTCGGAGTGGGCGATGCCGGCGTGGTCGCTCAGCAGGCTCACCGGGACGGAGAGGAGCGGCAGCCGGCGTACCTCCATTCCCTGGGCGGCGAGATGCTGGGCCGTCAGGTCGAGGAAGTCGTCGAGGGCCGCCGCCTTGCCCTGCCCGGCGGTCAGCGCCTGGACGAGGGCGGCGCCCTGGGGGGCGAGACCGTAGCCGCGCCGCAGGGCGTCCAGGTCCGCGGGAGCGAGCTTCGCCAGCAGGTCGGTCCCGGCGGAGACGTCCGCCACCAGGGCCGCCGTGCGGCCCTTGCCGCGCGGGAGGAAGGTGACGATGGAATCGAGGTCGTAGCCGGCGCCGCCGCCGATGCGGCGCATCAGGGCGGTGCGGCCGGCGGTCTCGCCGGAGCGGGGGAGCGGGTGGACGAAGCGGACGGAGCGGCCGTAGAGGGCGCCGAGCTCGGAAGCGGCGCGGTCGGCGGCGGCCACGTAGCGGTCGATCCCCTCGGCGGAGCCGAAGCTCTCCACGGGCACCCGGGAGAGCCCCAGGATCTTCAGGATGTGGGGCTCCAGGGCATGCAGGGTCACCCAGGCGGCGTCGCGCGTCAGCAGCACCTGGCCGTTGTGGAACGGCACGGGCGAGGTGGTCCAGGCGACTTTGCCCCAGGCCTTGTCGAGGTCCGCGGGGAGATCCTGGACCAGCTCGAGGCCGAGCCGGGCGTCCTCCTCGCGGCCGGTCTGGAGGTTCGGGCGGACCAGCACCCGCACGCCGCCCTTCTTGTCGCGCACCAGGCTGAAGGGGTCGCGCGGCCAGGGAGAGTAGGGGCGGCCGCCGGTGTCGAGCAGGCGCAGGCGCAGCTCCTTCGCCCGCAGCTTCTCCCGGAGCGGCGAGTCGGTGAGGACCAGGATCTCGCGGTCCGGAGCCGCGGCCCGCACGGCGGAGAGGAAGGCGTCCGCCTCCGGGAGGCCGAAGAAGAAGGACGGCAGCGAGTAGACCGACGCCGTGAGCCGGCCCTCGACGTCGGAGTCGAAGCGGAGGGCGCCAGGCGCGAACTCCATCCGCCGCTCGGCGGCGCGGGGCAACCCGTCAGTAGAGGGCCCCGCTCCCGCGAGGCCCACCCAGAGGAGGAGAAGGAAGAGCCCCCGCAATCCTCTCCCCCTCTCCCGGTGAGGGAGGGAGGGAGGGGTCGGGAGAGGGGGCCGGGGGGTGAGGGGCTGGACCCTCATCATCCTCCGGACTTCAGCCGCTCCAGGTTGGCGGCGGCCATCCGGTCCTGCGGGTTGATCTGCAGCACCTGCTCCAGAAGCTGCTGGGCTTCCTGCTTCTTGTCCACGTTGATGAGCAGCACCGCGAGGTCGTTCATCGCCGCGACGTGCCGGGGCTGGAGCTGGATCACCTTGCGGAGGTCGGCCTCGGCCGCGCTCCAGCGGCGGAGGCCCATCTGGGAGACGCCCCGCAGGTAGAGGAAGTCGGGGTTCTCCGGGGAGGTCTTGAGGGCGGCTTCCGCGGCCTGGAGCGCCTCTTCCTCGCGCTTGAGCGAGAGCAGGGCCTGCACTTCCACGATCAGGGCGCGGGGATCCTTGCTGATGCCGAACTCCTGCCGGGCGATGACCAGGGCCTGGCTGGCCTGGTTCTGCGACATCAGGCGGATGGCGTTCTGCAGCGCTTCGCTCGGCGGGGGCAGAGCGGGCGCGGCGGGAGCGGGCGCCGCGGGCTGGGCCGGCGCCGCCGCCTGGCGAACGGGCGGCCGGGCGGCCTCCTCGGCCATGGTGAGCGCCTTGGCGGCGTCGTCGCCGCGGCCGGCGGTCTCGTAAGCCTTGGCGAGGCTCTTCCAGGCGTCGGGGTTGCGCGGGTAGTAGCGGGTGGACTTCTCCAGGAACGGCAGCGCCTCCGCCGCCCGCCCGGACTCCGCCAGCAGGGCCGCGTACTCCAGCGCGATGCCGGCGGCGGGACGGGGATCTCCCATGCCGGCGGCATCCTCGGGGAGCTGGTCGGCCAGCGGCTTCAGGGTGGCCAGGGCGGCGGCCTTGTCCCCGGCCTTGTGCTGGGCGCGGGCCAGCAGTAGCGTCACCGCGGGATGGCCGCCGGTCTTGCCGTCCAGGAGCTTCACGGCCTCGGCGGCGTTGCCGGCCAGCAGCTCGGCCTCGGCCAGCGTGCGCCGCACCTCGGTCTCCATGCCGGCGGGATGGCCGGCGAGCAGCGGCCGGACCAGCGCCACGGCGCCGGCGCCGTCCTTCTTCTGGATCAGGGCCTTGGCGCGCAGCAGCCGCAGGGCGGGATCGGTGTCCGGCATCCCCTTCAGGAGCTCGACGGCGTCGTCGGGCCGCTCGATCTGCAAGGCTAGATTGGCCGCCATCAGGCGGGCGTCGGTGTCCTTCGGGTTGCGCAGGGCCCACGGGCGGAGCATGGAGTAGGCCTCCACCACCCGGCCCTCGCGGGCGGTCAACATGCCGAGATCGCGGGCCGCGGGCGAGGCCGGCTGCAGGACCACGGAGCGGGTGAGGTACTCGCGCCCGGCGTCCGTCTCGCCGACCAGCAGCGCGGCCCGGCCGGCGTGGTAGAGGACCGCCGGCTGGGCGTCTTCGGCGTCGGCCAGCGGCTGCAACAGGGCGTAGGCCTCCCGCGGCTGGTTCAACTGGAGATGGAGGACGCCCATCAGCGACTGGATGGGGGGCGTGATGGCCTCCTTGGGCGCGGCCTGGAGCTTCTTGAGGGCCCCGGCGGCGTCGCCGGACTCCGCCAGGTTGACGGCCTCCTGAATGGTCGGATGCAGGGGCGGAGCGGCCTGCTGCTGGGCCGGCGGAGCGGCGGGAGCGGCCGGGGCCGCCGGCGGTGCTTGCTGGGAGGCCAGGAGCGGCGCCGCCAGGAGCGAGACGAGCAGCGGTGCGAAGGCTTTCTTCATGGGCATCTTCCTTCTCTTCATGACGGAAGTTGGGCGAGCATCTGACGGGCTTTCTGGATGTCGCGGCCGAACCGGGCCGGGGGCGCGGTCGCCACGAAGCGCGTGAGCGCCTGCCGCGCCTGCGCGGGCCGCCCGGCCTGGGCCGCGACGAGGCCGATGTTGAACAGGGCGTCGTACTGCCGGGGATCGAGGGTCACCGAGCGCTCCCAGGCCTGGAGCGCGGCGTCCGGGCCGGCCAGCCGGTAGAGGGCCACCCCCAGGGTGTTCCAGGAGATGGGCAGCGCGGGATTGAGCGCCAGCGCCCGCTCGAGCTGCGCCCGCGCGGTCTCCGGCTGGTCCATGCGCAGGGCGACGACCCCTAAGTTTTCGAACGCCTTGGGATCGTTGGGATAGCGGCCGGCGGCCCGCTGGAGCACGTTCACCGCGTCGCCGTGGCGGCCGGCGTCCGAGAGGGCGATGCCGAGGGCGTTCAGGGCGGAGGCGGCGGCCTCGGGCCGCGCCGCCAGGGGCTCCAGCACGGCCACCGCCTCGGCGGGCCGCCCCGACTCGGAGAGGGCGAGGCCGAGCTGCTCGCGCAGGGAGTCGCCGCCCACCCGGCGGCCGACCGCGCCGCGCAGCGCCTCCACGGCCTCGCCGTGGCGCTCGGCCTGGCGCAGCGCCAGGGCCAGGTGCTCGTAGGCCACCCCGAGGTCCGGGCGCTCGGCGATGGCCTCGCGGGCCAGGGCGGCGGCGTCGTCGAAGCGCCCGCGCGAGTAGGCGTCGACGGCCTGGTGCAGCTTGCGGTCCACCGCCACGAGGTTCTTGGGGTCGTCCGCCGCCGTATAGGCGCTCTTGGCCGGCCCGGAGCCCGGGAGGTAACCGAGGCTGCGCAGGCGCGCCTCTTCCTCGGGCGAGACCGCTCCCTTGGGAGGCGGCCAGACGGACTCCCGGGGCAGGGCGTCCCGCAGGGCCCGGGCGCTCCGCCGCTCGCGGGCGTAGAGGTTGTCTGTCTCGCCGGCGTCGGCGGCCAGGTCGTAGAGCTCCGGCACCGGCAGCTCGATCAGCTTGCGGCGCTCCCGCAGCAGGCCCCGCAGCGGCGCCCAGCCGCGGTTGAGGTTGGTGCTCAGCGCCTCGAAGTAGGTCCCCGCCGCGGCGTCGGCCGGCCCCAGCAGGGAGCGGCCGGGCAGCCCCTCCGGCGCGTCCAGGCCCAGGAACGCCAGCGCGGTGGGCAGGATGTCCACGTGCCGCGCCGGCCGGCCGTCCCGCCCGGGCGTCACCCCCGGTCCCCAGACCACCAGGGGCACCTTGAGCGTGGGCTCGTAGGCGAAGAGGCCGTGGGTCAGCTCGCCGTGCTCGCCCAGCGACTCGCCGTGGTCCGAGGTGACGATCACCAGGGCCGGCGCCTCCCGGCCGTCCAGGAAGGGCTGGAGCAGGGGCGCGAGGAAGGAATCCGTGGCCGCCACCTCGCCGAGATAGGGGTTGTCGCGATAGCGGCTGGCGAAGGGCTCGGGCGGCGTGTAGGAGGCGTGCGGGTCGTAGAGGTGGACCCAGAGGAAGCGGCGCGCGCCCTGGTGGCCGTCCCACCAGGCGCGGGCGGCGGCGACCACCTCGTCCCCGCGTCGCTCGGCGACCACGAAGGCGTTGGGATTCGACCCGCGGGGGTAGCTGTCGTCGTAGACGTCGAAGCCCCGGTTCAAGCCGAACCGCGCGTCGAGCGGATAGGCGGCCACGAAGGCGCCGGTGGCCCAGCCCTGTTTCCGCAGCAGGGTGGCCAGCGTGGGCACCTCGCCGGAGAGGACGAAGCCGCTGTTCTCGCGCACCCCGTGCTGGTAGGGGTAGCGGCCGGTCAGGATGTTGGCGTGGGAAGGGAGGGTGACGACGTTGTGGGCGTGGGCGTCGTCGAAGACCCGCCCGGCGGCGGCCAGCCGGTCGAGGACGGGCGTCGCCGCGGTCTCGGCTCCGCCGGAGAACCCCGGCGCGTCGGCCCGCAGGGTGTCGATGGTGATCAGGAGGACGTCCGCCCCTTCATGGGACGGCGCGGGGCCGGAGGAGCCGTTCCCGCCGCGGCAGCCGGCGCCCAGGACCACGGCGGCGGCGATGGCCAGGAGCAGGGAACGGCGCATGGAGAGAGGTCCTCGGCGGGGGCGGCGGCCGGGCGCCGCCCCGCGGGCGAGAAAGTTACTTGAGGTCCTTCAGGAACTCCCGGGCGTCCTTGGCGTACTGGTTGTTCGGGTCGAGCTGCAGGAGCTTCTCGAGGTCGGCCCGGGCCTCCGCGTTCTTGTTCTGGTTCATGAAGACCAGGGCGCGGTAGTAGTAGGCCTCGGCCAGGTTGGGGTTCTCCTTGACCGCGCGGTCGAAGTGGGCCATGGCCTGGTCCATCTTGCCGCTGTTGAACTCCTTGATGCCCAGGTTGAGGACCGTGTTGGGATCCAGCGTGGTGCCCTGGGGGAGCTTCGCCATGTAGGTCTTGGCCTCTTCCTCGCGGTTGGACGCCACCAGCAGGTTCACCAGGAGCTGCAGGGTGGTCGGATCGTCCGGCGCGAACTCCAGGGACTTCTTCAGGGCGTCGACGGCCTGGTCGGTCTTGCCCTCCTTGTACCAGGAGTCGGCGATGGCGCGGTAGATGGCCGGATGGAGGCTCTTGTCCTCCAGCTTGGCCATGCCCTCCTCATAGGCGGCGCGGGCCTGCGCGTACTGGCCCTGGGCGAGCAGGGCGTTGGCCTGCTCGAGAGCCTTCTTGGCCTGGCCGGCCGCGCTCTCTTCCTGGGCCTTCTGGATGACCTCCTTCGGGATCGCCTTGAGCACGATGTTGATCGGCTGGGCGACGGCGAACTCGTTGACCGGGGCCTGGCCTTCGGAGGCCATGAGGCCCTCCTTCTCGATCAGGATGCCCCACTGTCCGCCGGCGAGGCCGAGGATCGACCACTTGCCGTTCTTGTCGGTGGTGATGACCTTGGGTCCGTCAGCCTTGGGATCGACCCGGTCGGTCCCCTTGCGCAGGGTGATCCTGGCGCCCTCGACGGGCTTGCCGGCCTCATCCTTGACCGTCCCCTGAAGGCGTCCTCTCCCCGCCCAGGCCTGACCCCACATGGGGACGCTGCCGACCAGCAGAAGCAACGTCAGAAGAGCCGTCCATTTGGCACTGCGTGAAAGCATCATTGCGTCTCCTTTGGCGTTCGTGGGGAAACAGGCCGCATAGAGGGTCTCTCCCCAAGTGAATGCAAACCGCGTGCTGGGGGGAGCATATTCCGAAAGGGAGGGCAAAAAAAACCGCCGGGGGTCGCCCCCCGGCGGCGTTCAGCGTTACCGCTGTTTCAACCGATCAACGGAAGCTCAGGCGCGCGCCGAAACGGATGACGCGCGGGCTGCTGATCTCGCGGACGTGGTCGGCCGTGGTGACGGCCAGCCGGTGCTGCCGCTGGAGAACGTAGGCCTCGTTGAACAGGTTGAACACGTCGACACCCAGGGTCAGGCCGACATCGCTGAAGGTGAACTCCTTCTCGACGCGGGCGTCAACCATGTGGATGTCGTCCAGGCGGTAGGTGTCCGGGCTGTCGGTGGTCTGCAGCGAATACGAAGCGAAGTTCATATTGCCGAGGCCGGTCGAGACCCGGTGGAAGTACGGCTGCGGGTAGCCCTGGCGGCCGTTCAGGTTGAGGGCGACGTTGAAGCCCCAAGCCCGGTCGGGCGCGACCTGGTACAGGCCGTTGACGCTGTAGGACCACTCGGAGTTGATGTAGATGCCACCCTTGGCGCCGGAACCGGTGCCGGAGCCCTGGAGAACCGGATCGCCTTCCTCGTCGCCGCCACCAAGCGTGTTGGTGGGGTTCTCGAGCTCGGAATCCGGAACCTTGCTCCATTCCCAGTCAGCCCAGGTGAAGTTGCCACGGAGCATCCAGCGGTTGGCGAGACGCTTGTTGAACACGAGCGAAGCGCCGATGTACTCCTGCTCCCGGTCGCCGTTCTCGAGGAAGCTGCCGCCGCGGGTGCTGACGTTGTTGTTGAGCACCCAGTACGTGAGGGTGTACGGGGAGCCGTCCGGGTGGACCAGAGGCACGGACTGGACCGTCGTCGCCGTGCAGGCGGCGTTGGCGCAGACCGTGATGTTGCGGGTCGCCGGCAGCGTCACCTGACGATAGTCGGAGCGACGATGCACGCGGCCCGTGTTGTTCATGTTGGCGGCGCTGAAGGCGGCGCAACCGATGCCAGCCCCCGAAGCGCAGCCGGTGTTGTTGAAGCCCTCGTCGAACACCAGCGTCTCGGACTCGAGCAGGTTGGTGAGCTGACGATAGGTGAAGTTCAGGCCGACCACGAACTCCGGCAGGAGGGCGTGCTCGACGCCGAGCAGCAGCTCGTCGGTGAGCGGAGCCTCGAGGTCCGAATCGAGGGCGCGGGACTGCAGCAGACCGCCCGTGAACGGGTTGACGTTGCCGCTGTAGAACAGGACCCCGGTGGCGAGGTCGATGTCGGACAGCGGGATGTTCGGATCGCCGCCGTTGTCGGCGTAGAAGTAGGCGTAGCTGCCGCCCACGGTGTTGAGCCAGCCGGCGGTTCCCTGAGAGAGCTGATCAGCGAAACGCGAGTAGCTGGCGCGCAGGAGGGTCTTGCGCTCGGCGCCCAGGGCGTAGGTAAGACCGACACGCGGGGTGATGTTGGTCCACTCGAATCCGATGTCGCTGCTGCCGACGGACTGCGCGGGCAGGACGCTCGCGAAGATCGACGGCGCGGCCGGGACGTCGGAAGCGTTGTTGGTGCCGCCCTGCTTGTCGTACCGGAGGCCGAAGTTGGCCGTCAGGTTGCCGACCGTCAGGGTGTCCTGGACGTAGGCGCTGGTGTACTCCGTCTCGATCGACGGATTGCCCTGGCGGGCGACGCCGAGGATGTTGCGGGCGCTGCCGAAGACGGTCGGGCCGTTGTACAGCGTGCCCAGGCCGCCCCAGGCGGTGGTCGAGTTGACCTCGGCGACACGGTAGCCGGCGCCGAACTTCAGCTCGTGGCTGAGGCTGCCCGTGTTGAAGAAGCTGCTCGCGTCAGCCTTGTACTGCTCCTGCGGACGCTCCGTCTGGTTCTGGATGAACGTGTTGTGCCACACGCCGCCCTCGTCCAGGTAGGACGTCGGTCCCAGGCCGCCCTGCGGGACGAGCTGGAAGCCGCCGTTCACCACGGAGTAGAGACCCGTGAGGTAGAAGTTCGAGGAGAAGATGTGCGTGTCCTCGATCTTGTACGCCGTCGGGTCGTCGCCGAACTTCGACTGGTTCCAGGTGGTCTCCTGGGGACGCGTCGGGCCGGCGTTGCGGCCGATCTTGACCTTGTCGCTGTTGAGCGCGAAGAGCGTCGCCGAGTTGTTGGAGGCGATCTGGGCGTTCAACTTGACGTTGGCCGTCTCGAGCTCGGTGAAGTCGCTGACGTCGGAGATCGTCAGGAGGTCGACTTCCTGCTTGCCGTAGGAGCCCCACACCCACAGACGGTCGCGCACGATCGGGCCGCCGATCTCAGCGCCGAAGTCCTTGACGTCGACGATGCGGTTGCCCTGCTTGAACGACGACTGCGGATGCGCGCCACCCGGATCGGTGAGGACGCCGGTGGCGGGGTTGCGGGTGCGGCTGGTGGAGTTCCAGGGACCCGCCTGAGCGAGATCGTTCTCGTCGAACTCGAGGTCCGACTGGTTCGAGTCGTCGGTCAGGTAGTACCGGCCGGTGCCGCGCCACTCGTTGGTGCCGCGCTTCGTCACCATGTTGAGGACGACGCCGCCGGTCGCGATGGTCGAATCCGAACCGCCCGTCGTGACCTGCATCTCTTCGAACGAGTCGAAGTCGTAGTAGGCGGGGGAGGAGCCGATCGCGGCCATGTCCGTGATCACCACGCCGTCAACCGACCAGACGGCCTGATCGCCGCCGGAGCCGGGGCCGACGTACTGGGACTGCTGGCCGCTCTCGTTGCCGCCCACGTTGATGCGGTCGGTGAGGACGCCCGGAGTCGACTGGAGGATCGCCCAGGGATCACGCGCCGTCGGAATCTTCTCGAGCTCGGTCTGGCTGACCGTGGCGCCCGTGGAAATGCGGCGCTCGTCCAGCAGCGGGCTCTCCGCCGTGACGGTGATGACGTCCTCGACGGCCGCCGACAGCTTCACCTCGATGTTGGTGTTGCGGCCGACGTTGATCACGATGTTCGGGTAATCGATGGTCGAGAAGCCCTCGAGCTCGGCTTTCAGCGAATAGCTGCCGGGCGAGAGACCCAGGAAACGGAACTGCCCCTGAGCGTTCGTCACCTGGACTTGCGGAGCGCCGCCGCCCGTGAGGGTCACGGTGACCCCGGGGAGCGCGGCTCCCTGTTCGTCTGTGACGGTGCCGTAGAGGTTGCCGGTCTGCAGCTGGGCGAAAGCGGTTCCGCTCACGACCAGAAGCAACAACGCAGCGACGGCGATCCGTCCCCAAAGGTTGATGCTCTTCATTTCATAACCTCCCGTTTGGTGGTTGGTCAGCCCGGCGACGGTCGCCGCGGCTGGCAGAACAAAGTCGGGTAAAGCGCGGAGTCGCTGACTACCCTGTGCCTCGCAACACCCCCTTTCCGCTCCGGAAAGAACTTGGAGTTGGTTTAGAGGTCAACTCTAGCCAAAGCTCCCGACCCGGGTCAAGCAAGCGGGGTGCCATTGGCGGGAGGGCCCGGAGGGGCGCTGTAAATCAATTATCTACAAATACTTACCGAATTTAACCCGGCGCTTTCGGACGTCCCGATCCAGAGGTTTGAACAGGGGTTCTCCAATATCTTGAACCGGGTTCCGGCGGCGGCTTCCCCTGCTATATTGGATGAGCCATGATCCGCAAGACCGCTCCCCTCGCCGTCCTCACCGCCCTGCTGGCCGCGGGATGCTCCCAGTACAAGGCCTTCGACTCGGTCTCCTATCTGCGCCAGGAATACGCCAAGAGCGTCGGCAAGGCCGAGGCCGCCCGCGTCGAGGTCCCCTTCGAGCTGAACGAGGAGATCCGCGGCACTCTCAAGAACATCCCGCCCCTGCAGAGCGAGCTGCGCCGCGTCAACCAGGTCAACGACTTCATCTTCGACGGTCTGCAGCTCCAGTATACGCTGACGCCCACGCGCAACGCCGTGGACACCTACCGCACCCGCGCCGGCAACTGCCTCTCCTTCGTCAACCTGTTCGTGGGGGTGGCGCGCGAGCGCGGGCTCAACCCGCAGTACGTGGAGGTCACCGACCTCCAGCGCTGGAACCACCGCGACGGCATGGTGGTCAGCCAGGGGCACATCGTCGCCGGCATGTACATCGACGGCGTGCTGCGGACGTTCGACTTCCTGCCCTACCGCCGCAAGGCCTACCGCGACTTCAAGCCGATCGACGACCTGACGGCGGCCGCCCACTACTACAACAACCTGGGCGCCGAGGCCCTGCTGGCCGGCGACTTCGACCGCTCCCGCGAGCTGCTGACCGTCGCCACCCGCGTCGCGCCGCGCTTCGAGAAGGCGATCAACAACCTGGGGGTCGTGCTGGCCCGCTCCGGCAAGCCCGCCGAGGCCCTGGAGGTCTACGAGCGCGCGCTGGCGCTCGTCCCCGACGACTCCACCATCCTGACCAACAAGGTCCGCGCCCTGCAGCAGCTCGGGCGCGCCGACGAGGCCCGGGCGCTGCTGGCGAAGATCGAGGACCAGAACACCACCAACCCGTTCTTCTTCGTCTATCAGGCCGAGGTCGCGATCGGCCGCGGCGAGCACGAGAAGGCCATGGAGTACATGACCCGCGCCCTGCGCCTGGACAGCGAGCTGCCCGAGGTCCAGCTCGGCTTCGTCAAGCTCTACCTGGCCATGGGCGACATGGAGAAGGCCAGACACCACCTCTCGCGGGCGCTGACGCTGGACGCGACCTACGAGGAAGCGCTCCGGTACGCCCGCATGATGGGGCAATGAATGGGGTGAAGAGCCGTACCGCCATCGTCGTCCTCCTCCTGCTCGGCGCGGTGTCCGCCGGGGCCGCCGGGAGCGCCGGGGCCGGGCCGGGCGCGGCGCCGCCGGCCGCCGGGTTGTCGAGCGAGGAGGGCTACGGGCTGCTGCGGCAGATGATGTCCGACTCGGCCGGCGAGCGGCGCAAGGCCGCCCGCGCCCTGACCGAGGCCGGCGACCTCTCCCTGCTGCCGGGCCTGGTCGACGCCTACTTCTTCCTGCCCAAGGCGCAGCGGGCCGAGGCCTACTCGGCCCTGACCGCCCTGTCGGGGGAGAAGCGGAGCGACCGCTACCAGGACTGGGTGGAGCTGCTGGGCCGGCGCGAGGACATCGTCCCCAAGCCGGGCTACGTCGCCTGGAAGGCCGAGCTGTTCTCCCGCATCGACGCGCGCTACAAGTCGGTCCTCTACGACGGCGCCCCCACCCGCATCCGCCTGGAGGAGGTGGTCTTCGGCGGCGTGCCGGTGGAGGGCATCCCGGCCCTGGACAACCCGCCTCACCTCCCGGCCGCGGAGGCGAAATACCTCAGCGACTCCGAGCGGGTCTTCGGCGTCAGCGTCGACGGCGAGCAGCGCGCCTACCCCCTGCGCATCCTCGACTGGCACGAGATGGCCAACGACGTGGTGGGGGGGCGGCCCGTCACCCTCTCCTACTGCACCCTCTGCGGCTCGGGCGTGCTCTACGACACCCGCACCCCCAACGGCCAGTCCTACACCTTCGGCACGTCGGGCCTGCTCTACCGCAGCAACAAGCTGATGATCGACCGCCAGACGCTGACGCTGTGGAACAACCTCACCGGCGAGCCGGCGGTGGGGCGGCTGGCGCGCAGCGCGGTGCGGCTGCCGGTGCTGCCGGTCACCATCACCACCTGGAAGGAATGGCGCGAGCGGCATCCGGGGACGACCGTCCTCGCCCTCGACCGCGCGATGGAGCGCCGCTGGGGCTTCACCTACGTGCCGGGGGCGGCGGACCGGCGGCGCGCCGGCGTCTCCTTCCCGGTCTGGCTGAAGAGCGACGCGCTCGACCCCAAGGAGGAGGTCTACGCGGTGCGCCTGGGCGAGGCCGCCAAGGCGTATCCCATCGAGCGGGCGCTCAAGGAGCGGGTGATCAACGACGCGCTGGCCGGCGAGCCCCTGGTGGTGGTGGCCGATCCGGAGTCCGGCGCCGTGCGGATCTACAGACGGGGCGAGCGCACCTTCGCGCCCGGCGCCAGTGCCCGCGAGCTGGTGGACGAGCGGGGACGGCGCTGGAGCGTGGGGGAAAACTCCCTGACGGCGGAGGGGGACTCACCCCTCGACCGGCTGCCGGGGCACCAGGCGTTCTGGTTCGGCTGGTATTCGTTCTTCCCCCGTTCGGAGCTGTACGGAGGCGCGCCCCGGTAGTACCATGATCAGTCCCAGTGTTCACGGAGGCTGTAATGAACTTTCCTGAAGTGGCCCGAATCCGTCCCTCCCTCCGCCTCCTGCCTCTCCTGCCCCTGTTGACGCTGCTGGCGGCTCCCGCCCCGGCGCAGCAGAGCCGCGGCGAACAGGCCGGCACCTTCGAAGGCGAGTCCCAGGTCACGGCGGTGGAGGTCCCCGTCAACGTGGTGGACCGCAGCGGCCAGCCGGTCCGCGGGCTCACCGCCGCCGACTTCGAGGTCTACGACGGCGGCGACCGGCAGAAGATCACCTCGTTCGAGGTGATCGACCTCAAGAGCCTCGACGCCGCGGCCGGCGGCGCGGCGGCGGCGCGGCTGGAGACGCTGCCCTCGGCGGCCCGGCGCCACTTCCTGATGCTGTTCGACCTCTCCTTCTCGACGCCGACGTCGATCCTCAAGGCCCGCCTGGCGGCCCGCGACTTCCTGCTCAACGCGCTGCACCCCACGGACCTGGTGGCGGTCGCCACCTACTCGTTCGAGAACGGCCCCCGGCTGGTGGTGACCTTCACGCCCGACCGCGCGCAGCTCGCCCGCGCCATCGACACCCTGGGCTACCGGCGCAACACCGACGCCCGGACCAGCGATCCCCTGCGCTTCCTCGTGGTGCCGCCGTCCAGCGAAAGCCAGGCCGCCAGCCAGGGGATCTCCCTGGACGACGGGGGCATCAACAGGGAGGGGACCGAGCAGGCGCTGTTCGAGTACCTGCAGACCATCAGCTTCGGCGCCGAGCGCAGCGAGCGCTCCTACGAGATCAGCCGCATCTCCGCCTACTCGCGGGCGCTCGGCGAGATGGCCCGGGCGCTCAACGCCGTCAAGGGGCGCAAGCACGTGGTCTTCTTCTCCGAAGGCTTCGACAGCCGGCTGCTGATCGGCCGCGAGACCACCGACCTCGACGCCGCCGACGACAACCTGCTGGCCCAGCGCGGCCAGACCTACTTCGTGGACAACGACAACCGGTACGGCAACACCGGCCTCCAGGGGGACGTCAACCGGATGCTGGACGAGTTCCGCCGCGCCGACTGCGTCCTCCAGGCGGTGGACATCGGCGGCCTGCGGGCCGGCGCCGACGCGCGGGCGCGGCCGAGCGGCCAGGAGGCCCTGTTCTACATGGCCAACGAGACCGGCGGCGAGCTGTTCAAGGACGCCAACAACCTGCGCCAGCCCCTGGAGCGGGTGATCGAGCGGACCAGCGTCACCTACCTGCTGACCTTCGAGCGCTCGGATCTCAAGCTCGACGGCGCCTACCACCGCCTCAAGGTCAAGCCCGGGCCCGGGGTGCCGGCGGGCGCCCGCGTGACCCATCGCGCCGGCTACTACGCGCCGCGCCCGTTCAAGGAACTCGACCCGCTGGAGAAGAGCCTGCTGGCCTCGGACGGCATCGCCTCCGCGGCGCCGCGGCGCGACATCGAGCTCAGCGTGCTCGCCGCCCCCTTCCGTTCCAACGAGAAGGTCTCCTACGTGCCGGTGATCATCGAAGCCGCCGGCAGCGGGCTGCTGGCCGGCCAGGACTCCAAGCACAAGAAGCTGCCGGTCGAGATCTACGGCTACGTCACCAACGCCCAGGGCGAGATGCGCGACTTCTTCTCGCAGCGTTTCGAGCTCGACCTCAGCGACCGCGGCCGGCGCGAGATGAAGGAGGGCGGCATCAAGTACTACGGCAGCTTCGACCTCGAGCCCGGCGAATACCAGGTGCGGGTGCTGGTGCGCAACGCCGACACCGGCCGCACCGGCGTCCAGACCGTGCCGGTGAGCGTGCCGGCCTACAACCTCGCCCAGCCGGTGCTGCTGCCCCCCTTCTTCATGGAGGACCGGCAGAAGTGGGTGCTGATCCGCGAGCAGACCGGCTCCGAGGTGCAGGGCTCGGTGGTCTACCCCTTCACCGTCTCGGGCGAGCCCTACGTGCCCGCCGCCCGCCCCGTCCTGCAAGGCGAGAAGCCGGCCCGCCTCTGCCTGGTGGCCTACAACCTGGGCAAGGGGGACCTGGCCGTGGACGGCAGGATCGTGGCGCCCGACGGCCAGTCCTTCCCGGCCGGCCGCCTCTCCAAGGTGGAGCGCACCGCCACCGGCATCAAGGGGCTCGACAAGCTGACGGCGACCTTCGACGCCAAGGGCCTGCAGGCCGGCCGCTACGTGCTCCGGGTGGAGGTCACCGACCCGGCGACGGGTGACAAAAAAATAAACTCTCTACCCTTCGACGTCGTTCACTGATATTTTTCTGAGGATCCTGGTTTTCTGATTTCTGAATTCCGTTTTCGTTCCGAGGAGCAGGGACTTTTCGCGAGGGCTGAAAGGACGACGTGATGAAACGCAGCCGACCGAGATCGCAGCGCATGGTTTCCGTGCTCGCCGCGGCCGTCCTGGCCCTGGCGCCATGGCTCGCCGCCGCCCAGACCTTCACCGAGACGACCGAGGTCGTGGTGGTGGAGGTTCCCGTCCAGGTGATCAAGGACGGCGAGCCGGTGCGCGGCCTCACAGCCAACGACTTCGAGCTGTTCGAGGGGCGCAGGAAGGTGCCGATCACCGGCTTCGAGGTCCTCGACCTCGAGATGACCGGCTCCGGCCAGGAGGCCATGGCCGCGGTCCCCGTCTCGGCGCGGCGGCACTTCCTGATGCTCTTCGACCTCTCGAACTCCGAGCCCAAGGCCATCGTCAAGGCCCGCGGCGCCGCCACGGGCGTGCTCTCCAGCCTCCACCCGACCGACCTCGTGGCGGTGGCCACCTACAGCGCCCTCCAGGGGCCGAACCTGGTCATCGGCTTCACGCCCGACCGCAGCCAGATCAAGACCGCCATCGACACCCTGGGCCTGCCGCAGCTGGTGGACCGCTCGGCCGATCCCCTGAAGCTGATCCTGGCCGCCACCGAGCGCGAGATCGCCACGCGGCCCCCCAGCACCACCCAGGTGCAGGGACGGGGAGAGGCCGCCCGGGCCGACGCGGAGGCGGGCAAGGACGAGGCGCTGGTCGACACCCTGGAGTCGTTCTCCGTACACTCCGAACGCGCCGACCGCGCCGCCCAGCAGAACCACCTGCGCAACATGACCAAGTCCCTGACCGACCTCGCCCGCCTGATGGCCGAGGTGGAAGGGCGCAAGTACGTGGTCTTCCTCTCCGAGGGCTTCGACGCCACGCTGGTCTCCGGCAAGGGCACGGCCAACCCCGGAGAGGGCCAGGACCTGCTCGGGGGCGTCGACGAGGCCACCGGCAACGACCGCGTCCTCGCCTCCACGGGCGGCACCGGCTCGGACGAGCAGTTCGGCGACACCCGGTCGCAGAACGCGGTCGAGAAGATGCTGGACGAGTTCCGCCGCGCCGACTGCCAGATCCAGGCGGTGGACATCGGCGGCCTGCGCGCCGCCGGCGACCAGGGCGCCGTGCCGCGCAAGAACGGCCGCGAGGCCCTGTTCAACATGGCCAAGAGCACCGGCGGCGAGCTCTACGAGAACGCCAACAACATGAACGCGCTGATGGGCCAGATGCTGCGCCGCACCGGCGTCACCTACGTGCTCTCCTACCAGCCGGACAAGCTGAAGAACGACGGCACCTTCCACAAGCTGCGCGTCGAGGTGAAGGGCGGCAACGCCCGCGGCACGCGGGTGGTCCACCGTCCCGGCTTCTACGCGCCGCGGCCCTACAACCAACAGCCGGCCATGCAGCGCATCCTGGAGACCGGCAACGAGATGATGGGCGAGGAGGGCGGCTCCATCCCCACCGCCGTGCTCGCCACGCCTTTGGCGGGGACCGGCGGCAAGGCCCAGGTGCCCGTGCTGGTCGAGGTGGACGGCCCGTCGCTGCTGGCCGGCAAGCAGGGGCCGCAGATGCCGGTGGAGATCTACATCTACGCCATCAACGCGGCCGGGGCGGTCCAGGACTTCATCACCCAGACGGTGGGCCTCGATCTCACCAAGGTCGAGCCGGTCCTGCGGCAGACGGGCATCAAGTTCTTCGGCCATCTCAACCTGCCGCCGGGCGACTACTCGCTGCGGACTCTGATCCGCAACGCCGTCTCGGGGAATTCCAGCCTCGAGGTCTCCCAGCTCAAGGTCCCGGCCTTCACCCCCGGCCAGCCGGTGCTGCTGCCGCCGGTGTTCCAGGACCCCTCCCCGCCCACCAGTTGGGTGGTGCTGATCCAGCAGCCGCGGCCGCCGTTCCTGTTCATGCTCAAGGAGCAGCCCTACATCCCCACCACCCGTGCGGGGCAGAACGCCCGCCTCGTCCTCCAGGGGTACAACCTCGGGGAGGGGGACTGGAAGGCCGAGGCCAAGGTCTTCTCGGCGGACGGCAAGGAGGTCCCCGGCGCGGCGCTGCAGGTGGTCGACAGGGAGGCCGCCGCGGGCGCCAACCCGACCCGGATGCTGGCCGCCTTCCAGCCGCCCAGCCTGCCGCCCGGCGAGTACGAGCTGCGGGTCACCCTGACCGACGGCGCGGGCAAGTCCGAGACCACCACGTCCCGGTTCTCGGTGGGAGGGGCGGCGGGCACGCGCGGAGGGCGCTAGCCGTGCGGCGGCCGGCGCTCGCCGTCGCGCTGCTGCTCGCGGGGGCGGGGCTCGTCCCCGCCGCCCGGGCGGTCCAGTCCGCCGAGCCCCCGCAGCCGGCGCCGCGGGAGTCCTTCGCCGGGACCACACAGGTCTTCGCCGTCGAGGTGCCGGTGCAGGTGGTGCGCGACGGCGAGCCGGTGCGCGGCCTGGAGGCGGGGGACTTCGAGGTCTGGGAGGGGCGCCGCAAGCTGCCCGTCGTAGACTTCGAGGTCCTCGACCTCGGAGCCCCGCCGGCCGCCACGGCGCCGCCCGCGGCGGCGCGGCGCCACTTCCTGTTCCTCTTCGACCTCGCCTTCTCCGAGCCGCGGACGGTGGCGCGGGCGCGCCGGGCCGCCGCCGGCCTGCTGCCGCGGCTCCATCCTTCCGACCTGGTGGCGGTGGCCACCTACAGCGCGACGCAGGGTCCGCAGCTCGTCCTCGGCTTCACCGCCGACCGCCGGCAGATCGAGAGCGCCCTCGCCTCGCTGGGCCTTCCCGACCTGATGTTCCGCCCGGTCGACCCCCTGCGGCTGGTGCTGCGGGAGGTGCTCGGAGCGGGCAACGCCGCCGCCGGCGGCCAGCCCAGGATCGCCCGCGAGCCCCTGGCGGCCCGCGACCCCCTGTCGGAAGCCAACGATCCCGTCGTCTCCGGCCAGTTGGAGCCGGTGACGGCCGCGGTGCAGCAGTCCGAGCAGGCCGCCCTGCGCAAGCATGTCGACGCCTTCAGCCGCTCGCTCGCGGACCTGGCCCGCCAGATCGCGGTGGTGGACGGCCGCAAGTACCTGGTCTTCCTCTCCGAGGGCTTCGACAGCTCGCTGTTCCAGGGCACGGTCGACGAGGCCCGGCGCGAGGAGATCCAGCGGGCGGCCATGGACGGCGAGTCCTGGCGGATCAGCGCCGAGGAGCGCTACGGCCTGGCCGAGACCGGCAACGCCGTGGAGCGCATGCTGGAGGAGTTCCGCCGCGCCGACTGCGTCATCCAGGCCGTGGACATCGGCGGCGTGCGGACAGGCGCCGACCAGGGCCTGCCGCGGGTGGGCGGCCGGGAGAGCCTGCTGATGATGGCCCGCGGCACCGGCGGCGACCTCTACGAGGGCTACAACGACCTCGCCGCCGCCATGGGCCGCATGCTCCAGCGCACCAGCGTCACCTACGTGCTGGCCGTGCAGCCCGACCGCGCCGCCGCGGAAGAGGAGGCCGGGTACCGCCGGCTGCGGGTGGAGCTGGCGCGGCCGGTGGGCGGGGCGCGGGTGCTGCACCGCCTCGGCTACTACCCGCCGGAGCCCTACGCGGACCAGAACCCGGTCGAGAAGCTCCTGGCGGCCGCCAACCGGCTGATGAGCGGCGAGGAGAGCGACGCCGTGCGCGCCGCGGTGCTGGCCGCGCCCTTCCGGGCGGAGGGGGAGGACAAGGCGTACGTGCCGGTGGTGGTCGAGGTGGACGGCGCGACCCTGCTGGCCGGCCCGCAGCCGGCGACGCTGCCGGTGGAGATCTACGTCTACGCCCTGGACCAGGGGGGCGCGGTCCACGACTTCCTCTCCCAGACCGTCGTCCTCGACCTGACCAGGACCGGGGCCGCCGCGAGCCAGGGCGGCGTCAAGCTCTTCGGCGGCCTCGACCTGCTGCCCGGCGACTACTCCCTGCGGGTGCTGGTGCGCAACGGCGCCAACGGCGTCGCCGGCGTGCGGGTGGTCCCCCTCCACGTCCCCGCCTTCGCCGACGGCCGGCCGGCCCTGCTCCCGCCCCTCTTCCCCGAGGTCGAGAGCCGCTGGCTCCACGCGCGGGAGGAGGGGGAGGATGAGGGGGTGAAGCGCCCGTTCCCGTTCTTCCTGAGGAGCCAGCCTTTCCTCCCGGACGCGGAGCCGTCGCTGGAGCCGGGCCGGGAGGTGCGGCTGTCCCTGGTCGGATACAACCTGGGGTCCGGCGACTGGAAGGCCGAGGCCCGGGTGCTGACGCCGGACGGACGGGAGATCCCCGGCGGCAGCCTGGAGGTGACCGAGCGGCGCCGCGGCGCGGGCCGCGGGCCGGACCGCGCGGTGGCTCTCTACCGCCCGCCGGCTCTGCAACCCGGAGAGTACGTGCTGCGTATCCAGGTGGCAGGCGCTTCCAACTCGGTGCGGTTCCGGGTGGCCGGGAACTTTCCCGGCGGCCAGGGATTCTAAATCTCTTTGAGGGAGTTGTTGTCTTCTTTTTTGTTGTTTGGCAGGGCAGACAAGGAGCGGTTTATGCAGTCCTTCCCCTGGGCCGTCCGGCTCCTCACGGCGGTTCTCTGCGTTTCTCTGGCGCTCCCCGCCGCCGCGCAGGACCGCAGGTTCTCCGAATCCACCGACGTCGTCGTGGTCGAGGTGCCGGTCCAGGTGCTGCGGGACGGCAAGCCCGTCCGCGGCCTGACCGCCGCCGACTTCGAGGTCTACCAGGGGAGGAACCGGCAGGCCATCACCGGCTTCGAGGTCCTCGACCTGGCGGCGATCCCCGCCGACAAGCCCGAGGCCGTCCGCCGCCTGCCGATGTCCGCCCGCCGCCATTTCGTGTTGATGTTCGACCTCGGGTTCTCCTCGCCGGTGGCGATGACCAAGGCGCGGCAGGCGGCCAAGAACATCCTCCACGGCTCCTTCCATCCCTCGGACCTGGTGGCCGTCGCCGCCTTCGTGCCGTCCCGGGGCCCCGAGTTCCTCCTCGGCTTCACCACCGATCACCAGCAGGTCGAGGCCGCCATCGACCGGCTCAGCCCGGTGCAGCCCTGGATCGCCGCCGACCCGCTCCTCCTCGCCTCGTCCGCGCCGTCCCTGGAGGACGACGGGGGCAGCGCCGGGGCCAGGACGCGGGCCGTCGAGCGGGCGGACCTGGAGGGGCAGGGGATCACCGTCACGCAGCCGGGCCGCAGCGCCACGGTCTCCTCGGCCATGGCCGTCGAGCGCAGCGAGCGGGAGGCCGCCCGCAGCCGCCTCACCGCCTTCACCCGGGCGCTGGCCGCCTTCGCCAACGCCCTGGCCAGCGTCGACGGCCGCAAGCAGGTCCTCTTCCTCTCCGAGGGCTTCGACAGCTCCCTGGCCATGGGCACCGTGGACGAGGCCGAGATCCTGGACATGAACGTCTCCTCGATCCTCGGCGAGTCCTGGAACATCGACAACGACAAGCGCTACGGCAACACCAAGGCCGGCAGCGACCTGGAGAAGATGGTGGAGGCGCTGCGCCGCGCCGACTGCGTCATCCAGGCCGTGGACATCGGCGGCGTGCGCGCCAGCGCCGACGACCTGCGGGCCGCCCGCTCCAAGGGGGCCGACGGCCTGTTCCTGATGGCCAACTCCACCGGCGGCGAGCTCTACCAGAACTACAACGACCTCGCGGGCGCCATGGAGAAGATGCTGGAGCGCACCAGCGTCACCTACGTCCTCTCCATCCAGCCCGACGTCAGGAACGACGGCGAGTACCACAAGATCCGCGTCGAGCTGAAGGGGGACCGCGACGGCGCCCGGGTGGTCTACCGGTCGGGCTACTACGCGCCGAAGCCGTTCGCGCAGCGGAGCGCCACGGAGAAGATGCTGCAGACCGCCGGGCAGATGGTGTCCGGCATGGAGGGCGGGCCCGTAAACCTCTCCGTGCTGGCGGCGCCGTTCAAGGTCCCGGGCGACAAGGCCTACGTCCCCGTGCTGATCGAGATCGACGGCGCCACCTTGACCGCCGGGGCCGCCGGCTCCCAGGGCAAGCTGCCCGCCGAGGTCTACGTCTACGCCATGGACGGCACGGGCGCGGTGCGCGACTTCTTCACCCAGACCATGGCCCTGGACCTCGCCAAGGTCGGCGCGGCGCTGCAAGGCGGCGGCGTCAAGTTCTTCGGCGATCTGGATCTTCCCCCGGGCTCCTACAGCGTGCGGGTGCTGGTGCGCAACGGCCAGACCGGGGCCTCGGGGATGCGGGTGGCGAGCCTGGAGGTCCCCGCGTTCGCCAAGGGCGCTCCGGTGCTGCTGCCGGCTTTCTTCCCGGAGCCGGCCGGCCGCTGGCTGATGGTGCGCGAGGCCAAGCTCCGCCAGGGCGAGGTGCCCTATCCGTTCCTCGACAAGGAACAGCCGTACATCCCCGCGTCGCGGCCGGCCCTCGCTCCTGAGAAGGAGGTGCGGCTCTCCCTGGTCGGCTACGGTCTGGGCGCGGGCCGGCTCACCGCCCAGGCCATGGTCATGACCACCGACGGCAGGGAGGCCGGCGCAGGGACCCTCGAGATCGTCGGCCGCGAGGAGGCCGCCGGCGGCGGCCCCGACCGCCTGACCGCCGCTTTCCGGACACCCCGGCTCCAGCCGGGCGAGTACCTGCTGCTGGTGACCGTCACCAACGCTCAGGGGGCCGCCGAGACCAGCGTGGCTCCCTTCGTCGTCGCGGCGGGCGGAGTCGCGTCCGCCGGCCGTTAGTTGACCTGACCGCCCGCAAGGGCAGACAAGGAGGGCGCATGCGATCGTTTTCCCCGGCCGTGGGTCTTCTCGCCGCCGCTCTCTGCCTCGCGCCGGCGTTCGCCGCCGGCGCCGCGCAGGACCGCAGGTTCTCGGAGTCCACCGACGTCGTCGTGGTCGAGGTGCCGGTGCAGGTGCTGCGGGACGGCAAGCCCGTCCGCGGCCTGACCGCCGACGACTTCCAGGTCTTCCAGGGACGCGCGCCGCAGACCATCACCGGTTTCGAGGTGCTGGACCTGGCCGCCGCGCCCGCGGAGGCCCTCCGCAACCTGCCTCTCTCCGCCCGCCGCCGCTTCGTGTTCCTGTTCGACCTCGGGTTCTCCTCGCCGGTGGCGATGACCAAGGCGCGGGAGGCGGCCAAGCAGATCCTTCGCGGCTCCTTCCATCCCACGGACCTGGTGGCGGTCGCCACCTACCTGCCCTCACGGGGCCCCGAGCTGCTCCTGGGCTTCAGCACCGACCGCCGGCAGGTCGAGGCGGTCATCGACAGCCTGAACCCCGTCCAGCAGAAGGGGATCGCGAAGGACCCGCTGCTCCTCGCCGCGTGGGCGGAGATGGCGTTCGCCGAGCCCGCCGCCCCAGAGCGCCAGTACTCGAGCCGGCGGCTGGCCGCGGCCTCGGGTGGCGGCGGAGAAGGTGGTGGCGGAGGAGGTGGAGGGAGTGGCGGTGGCGGTAGTGGCGGCAGTGGCGGCAGCGGTGGGGGCAGCGGCGGCGGCAGCGGCGGAGGCAGCGGTAGCGGTGGAGGTGGCGGTACGGACGAGAAGGAGCCGGCCTACCGGGGCCGCACCGCCAACATCTCGCAGTACCAGAATCTGGAGCGCAACGAGAGGGAGGCCTCGCGCGCCCAGCTCACCGCCTTCACCAGGGCCCTGGGCGCTTTCGCCAACGTCCTCGCCAGCGTGGAAGGCCGCAAGCACGTCCTCTTCCTCTCGGAGGGCTTCGACAGCGCGCTGGTGATGGGAAGCGTCGACGAGGCCGAGATCCAGGGCATGGACAGGAATTCGGTCCTCGGGGACGTCTGGAACATCGACAGCGACAAGCGCTACGGCAACACCCAGGCCGGCAACGACCTGGAGAAGATGCTGGAGGCCCTGCGCCGCGCCGACTGCGCCGTCCACTCCGTGGACATCGGCGGCGTGCGGTCCAGCCCCGACGACCTGCGGGCCGCCCGCTCCCAGGGGGCCGACGGCCTGTTCCTGATGGCCCGCTCCACCGGCGGCGAGTTCTACCAGAACTACAACAACCTGAGCGCCGCCATGGAGAAGACGCTGGAGCGCACCAGCGTCACCTACGTGCTGTCGATCCAGCCGGACGTCAAGCCGGACGGCGAGTACCACAAGCTCCGCGTCGAGCTGAAGAACGACCGCGGCGCCCGGGTGGTCTACCGGCCCGGCTATTACGCGCCCAGGCCGTACGCGCAACAGAGCGCCGCGGAGAAGATGTTGCGGACGGCCGGGCAGGTGGTCTCCGGCCGGGAGGGGGGGGCGGTCGGCCTCGCCGTGCTGGCGGCGCCCTTCAAGGGCAAGGGGGAGAGGGCCTACGTCCCCGTGCTGATCGAGATCGACGGCGCCAGCCTGACCGCCGGCTCGCAAGGGTCCCTGCCCGCCGAGATCTACGTCTACGCCATGGACGCGCAGGGAGCGGTGCAGGACTACTTCACGCAGACCCTGGGCCTGGACCTCGCCAAGGTCGGGACGTCGCTGCAAGGCGGCGGCGTCAAGTTCTTCGGCGACCTGGATCTGCCGCCGGGTCCCCACAGCATCCGGGTGCTGGTGCGCAACGGCCAGACCGGGGCCTCGGGGGTGCGGGTGGCGAGCCTGGAGGTCCCCGCCTTCGCGGCGGACGGCCCGCCGGTGCTGCTGCCGGCCTTCTTCCCGGAGCCGCCCGGCCGCTGGCTGATGGTGCGCGAGACCAAGCTCCGGCAGGGCGAGGTGCCCTACCCGTTCCTGAGCCAGAACCAGCCGTACATCCCGGCGTCGCGCCCGGCCCTCGCTCCCGGGCAGGAGGCCCGCCTCTCCCTGATCGGCTACGGCCTCGGCGCGGGCCGGCTCACCGCCCAGGCCCGGGTGATGACCGCCGGCGGCAAGGACGCCGGCGAGGGGAAGATCGAGATCCTCGGCCGCGAGGCCACCGGCGGCGGCGGTCCCGACCGCCTGAACGCCGCCTTCCGCGCCCCCAGCCTGCAGCCCGGCGAGTACCTGCTGCTGGTCACCCTGACCGACGAGAAGGGCGCCTCCGAGACCAGTGTGGCGGCGTTCGTGGTCCCGGGAAAGGCTTGAAGGACCTAAAGGACGTAAAGGACCTAAAGGACAGAAAGGACGTGGCTTCTTGAAGTCCTTCAGGTCCTTTTTGTCCTTTAGGTCCCTTAGGTCCTTCCCCTGATGTAGACTGCCTCCGCGTAGTCTCGCTCACGATTCACCGCCGCGTTACCCAAAGGTTCCCGAAACTCGCTCGTGCAGGAGCTCGCAGGATGAGGAACCCGCCTTTCGAAATCGACCAGGACCGCGGGCCGGCGGCGGAAGAGGACCTGCGCCGCCGCTGCGAGGAGGCCGAGGCCCGCCTGCGGCGGATCCTCGACTGCGGCATGGTGGGCATCCAGTTCTGGAAGCTCGACGGCACCGTCCCGGACGCCAACGACTGCTTCCTGCGCATGCTGGGCTACACCCGGGAGGACCTGGGGGCCGGACGCCTGCACTGGCCCAGCATGACCCCGCCGGAGCACACCGAGACCGACCTGCGGAAGATCCAGGAGGTCCTGCGCATGGGCGCCTGCGCGCCTTACGAGAAGGAGTTCTTCCACCAGGACGGCTCGCGGGTCCCCGTCCTGATCGCGGGCTCGGCCCTGAACGAGCAGAACGACGAGGGCGTCTCCGTCGTCCTCGACATGACCGAGCACAAGCGGGCCGCGGCCGCCCTGCGCGAGCGCGAGGAGCTGCTGCGGCTGGCCGTGGACGCCGGCCAGCTCGGCGTCTGGGACTGGGACCTCTCCCAGGAGCGCCTCACCTGGTCGCCCGAGATCCTGGCCCTGGCGGGCTTGAGCGAGGCCGAGTTCGACGGTACCTACCAGGCCTTCGAGAAGCTCCTCCATCCCGACGACCGCCGCCGCGTCTGGGAGGAGATCGCCCGCGCCATGACCTCCAGCGGCGAGTTCCGGAGCGAGTACCGCTTCGTGCAGCCCGGCGGCGCCGTGCGCTGGGTGAGCGGGCGCGGCAAGTTCCTCTACGACTTCGCGGCCCGTCCCTGCCGCATGATCGGCGTCTGCCTCGACATCACCGAGCGCAAGCGGGCCGAGGCCGAGCTGCGCGAGGCGGCCGAGCGGGCCGAGGCGGCCAGCCAGGCCAAGGACCAGTTCCTCGCCGTCCTCAGCCACGAGCTGCGGACCCCGCTGACCCCGGTCCTGATGACCACCGCCACCCTGGAGGCCGACCCCGAGGTCCCGGAACGCTTCCGCGCCGCCCTGCGCGTGATCCGCCGCAACGTGGAGCTGGAGGCGCGGCTCATCGACGACCTGCTCGACCTCACCCGCATCAGCCGCGGCAAGATCGAGCTGCAGCTCGGGCCGGTGGACGTCCACGAGAAGCTCCGCCACGTCCTCCAGATCGTGGAGGCCGAGGCCCGCGCCAAGCGGCTCTCCCTCGCGGTGCGCCTGGACGCGGACCGCCACCACAGCTCCGGCGACGCCGCCCGCCTGCAGCAGATCCTCTGGAACCTGCTCACCAACGCCGTGAAGTTCACTCCCGAGGGCGGCCGCGTCACGGTCGCCACCGCCGTGGGGCCGGACGGACGGCTGCGCGTCGAGGTCAGAGACACCGGCATCGGCATCGAGCCCGGCATGCTGCCCCGCATCTTCAACGCCTTCGAGCAGGGAGACTCCGGCATCACCCGGCAGTTCGGCGGGCTGGGCCTCGGGCTCTCCATCAGCAAGGTGCTGGCCGAGCTGCACGGCGGCGGCCTCGCGGCGTCCAGCGGCGGCAAGGGCCGGGGATCGCTGTTCGTCCTCGAGCTGCCGCTGCTGGACGTCACGCCCGCCAGTGCCGCGCCCGCCGGCGCCGCGCCCGCCAGTGCCGCCCGGGACGGCGCGCCGGGGCGCCGCATCCTCCTGGTCGAGGACCACGAGGACACCGCCGCCGTGCTGGCCGAGTTCCTCCGCCTGCGGGGCTTCGTGGTGCGCACGGCCGAGAGCGTCGGCGAGGCCATGCGGGCCGTCGCCGCCGAGCCGTTCGACCTCGTCATCAGCGATCTGGGGCTGCCGGACGGCAGCGGGCACGACCTCATGCGCCACCTGCGGACCAGCGCCTCCGTGCGGGGGATCGCCCTCTCGGGCTACGGCATGGAGGAGGACATCCGCAAGAGCCGGGAGGCCGGGTTCGTGGAGCACCTCACCAAGCCGGTGGACCCCCGGCGGCTGGAGTCGGTGATCGCCCAGGTGCTGGAGGCCGCCGTCCTTTGAGCGAGGTCCGCGTCCATCTCAAGCCGGGGCGCGAGAAGGCGGTCCTGGAGGGGCATCCCTGGATCTTCTCCGGGGCGGTCGGCCGCGTCGAGGGCCCCGCGGACGCTCCGCTGGCCCGGGTCTTCGACGCCCGCGGCCGGCTCCTCGGGCTGGGCTTCCACAGCCCCCTGTCGCAGATCCGCGTCCGTATGCTGGGCGCCGCGGTCGAGGCCGCGGACCGCCGTTTCTTCGCCGACCGCATCCGCGAAGCGGCCGCGCTGCGCGAGGCGGTGCTGCCGCCCGGCACCACCGGCTACCGGCTGCTCAACGCCGAGGGGGACGGCGTCCCCGGCTGGACCGTGGACCGCTTCGGCGACGTCCTGGTCAGCCAGGTGACGGCGGCGGGCCTGGAAGCGGTGCGGGACGAGGCCTACGCCGCCCTGACCGAGGCCGTGCCGGGCGCCGCCGTGGTGCAGTCCAACGACGTGCCGGTCCGCCGCGCCGAGGGGCTCGCGCACCAGGGCGAGGAGGTGATCGCGGGCGAGCCGCCGGCCCAGGCGCGCTTCACCGAGTCGGGGCTGCTCTTCACGGCCGAGCCGTCCGGGGGGCAGAAGACCGGCTTCTACTGCGACCAGCGGGAGAACCGCCGCCGGGCCGAGCGCCTGGCCGGCGGCCGGACCGTCCTCGACCTCTTCGCCCATTCCGGCGCCTTCGGCGTCTACGCCCTGCGGGGCGGGGCGGCGCGGGTGGCGATGGTGGAGTCCGCGGCGCGCCTGATCGAGCGCGGGCGCGAGCACGTGGCCCTGAACGGCTTCGAGGAAGGTCGCACCGAGTGGGTCAAGGCCAACGTCTTCGAGGACCTGCGGCGGCGGGAGGAGACCTACGGCCTGGTGATCTGCGATCCGCCGCCGCTGGTGCGCAAGCGCGACGACCTGGACGCCGCCGCCCGCGCCTACAAGGACCTCAACCGTCTCGCCCTGCTGCGGGTGGAGCCCGGCGGCTTCCTGCTGACCTTCAGTTGCAGCGGCGCGGTGGACGCCAAGCTCTTCCGCCAGATCTTCTTCGCCGCCGCGGTGGAGGCGGGAGTCCGCGTGGATCTCCTGGAGCCGCTCGCCGCCGCGCCGGACCATCCGGTGGCCGTCACGCATCCGCAAGGGGAGTATCTGAAGGGTTGGATGGCGCGCGTGCGCGGCGGGAAGATCTGAAAACACGGGGAAGGCCAAAAAGATCGCCGCAACGGCTTCCGGGGACGTGTTTCAGCCTGAAAAACGGCTGCGGAGCGTTAAAAACCACGCCGGAGCGTTAAAAACGGCTCCGGACGCTAAAAATCCGTTTTTAAGCCTGAAAAACGAGTTTTTAGCTTCCGCGGCCGTTTTTCAGGGTCCGCCGCGGTTTTTAACGCTCCGCGGCCGTGTTTAACGCTCCGCAGTCGTGTTTTACGCTCCGCTGCCGTTTTTAATGCTCCGCGACCGTTTTTAATCGTCCGGCGCGGACCCGGAGCGGATATCCTCCCCCGTCATGGCCCGCGGCACCCGGCTTCTTCTCTGGGGCTCCATCCTTCTCCTCTCCCTGGGCCTCCGCCTCCCCCTGGCCTTCGCGGGCTTCCCCTACCTCAACTATGTGGACGAAGGGCACGTCCTGCATCCCACGGTGGCGCTCCTGGAGAGCGGGAGCTGGGATCCCGAGGGGTACGTCTATCCCTCGCTGCCTCTCTACGCCATCGCGGGCGCGGTATGGGCGTACTCGCCGGTCTATTCGGCCGTCCACGGGCATCCCCTGCGGGAAGATCTCTCGGAGTCGCCGCCGAAGCTCTATGACCTCGTCGCGCCCGCCGAGCTGGTCCTGATCGGCCGGCTGGTCGCCCTGGCGTTCGGCCTCGGGGTGGTGGTCATGACGGGGCTGCTGGCCCGCCGGCTGGCCGGCGAGACCGCCGGGCTGTTCGCGGCGCTGGCGGCGGCGGTCGCGCCCGCGCTGGTGATCCGGGGGGGAGCCGTCACCGTGGACCCCTTCACCACCTTCTTCACGGTGGCCGCGCTGTACTTCGCCGAGGGCGCGGCGCGGGGTGACCGTCCCTGGCGGGACTCGGTCCTGGCCGGCCTGATGACCGGCTGCGCCCTGACGTCCAAGTACACGGGCCTCCTGGTCTGCCTGCCCGTGGCCGTCGCGCTGCTGCGGGTGCCGGGGAGCTGGCGTCCCAAGGCGCGGGCGGTCGAGCTGGCGGCGCTGGCCTCCCTGGCCGCCGCGGCGGTCACCATGCCGGCTCTCGTGTTGAAGACGCAGAAAGTGTTGGAGTCCCTGGCCCGGCACGCCACGGGCTACCAGGCCGTGACCATGGGGTCGTACTGGGAGCAGGCGGTGAAGCGGGCCGAGTGGGATCACCCGTTCGAGCATCCCGAGTTGGGTTGGCCGTTCCTGATCTGTGCCGTCCTGGGTTGGATCGTGGCGGTCCGCGATCCCCGGACCCGCGGCCCCCTGGCGGCGTGGACCGTCTACGCCGGTGTGATGCTGGCCCTGTTCACCTCCTTCAGCGCCCGGCCCTTCCGCAACCTCCTTCCCCTGGTCCCGCTGGCGTGCGTGCTGATCGGGCTCCTCCTCGCGAGGCTGCCTATGCGGCCGCTCGCGGCGGTCGTCCTGCTGGCGCTGTTCCTGCCGGCGGAGATCGCCTACGCCCGCGAGCGCGCCGGGCTGGTGGACTCTCGGGTGGAGACCGTCGAGTGGCTGGCCCGCCATCGCCGGCCGGACGAGCCCGTCCTGTTCGCGGCGGAGCTGGCCGTGCTGCCGGGAGGGCTGCCGGGTAAGACTCTCGTGATGCCGCAGAACCAGGCGATCCCGCGCCTGGCGCGCCGGCGGGACGTCCGCTTCGTGGTCACCGGGATCTTTCGAGAGAACGACTTGAGGGCGGCGCTGGACGCCGGGCGCACGCGGGCGCGCTACGTCCAGGTGGCCTCGTTCGGGGAGAAGCCGGGGACGGGGATCTGGCGCGGCAACCGCCAGCGCGTCTTCATCTACCGCCGGACGGCGAGGAACCCGGCGATCCCCAGCGAGGCGAGCCCCAGAATCAAACCCAACCGGAATCCCGGCGGCGCGAACGTCAGATCGACGCGACCCACGCCGTCCGGCACGATCACGCCCAGATAGGCGGTGTTGACCGTCACCGTCCGCGCGGAGGATGTCCATCCTGCCGGGAAGGGGAGCGAGCTGGCGAGGAGCTTTTCTCCGTCCCTGGGGATCTCGACGGAGATCTTCCCCGGAGCCCAATGGAGGATCTTCACCGCCCCCGGGTCCCACGGGCGTTGCGGCGGCTCCCAGTCTCCGACCTCCTCGGACAGCAGGATCACGCGGCGCGGATTCTTGAGGTTCGCGACCGCGTTCAGGGCCAGGTCCCGCGTCCGCGCCCGGGCGGCTACCGGGAGGAAGAGGCGGGGCAGGGCCTCCGGATTGGTCCGGATTTCTCCCTTCGCGATCACCGTCCGGACATTGAGGAAGTCCAGAAGCGGATGGTCCACGTTCCGGAACGCGCTCTTGTAGCGCCGCCCTTCGGGCTTGAACCGGAAGACCCGCTCCAGGACGGCGAGCTGCGATCCGAGGGCCATGGGGTTGTGGGACCGCACTTCCGCCCCGCCGTAGACCGGCATCAGCGACGGATAGAAGAGGAAGCCCTCGGCCGTGGCGCGCCAGAAACCGTCGGGAACGGCGGCGTCCACGAAGGGTGTCCGGGGATAGAACAGCTCGCGATGACCCCTGGGGAGCATGTCCCAGCTCCACGGGAGGAGGTCCAGCAGGAGGGCGGCGGCGAGCAGGGATGCTCCAGCCCATTTCCACCGTCGCAGCGCCGCGAATCCGGTGAGGATCAGGATCCAGATGATGACGACTTGAGGATCGGGACGTAAAGCGAGGCTGAGGATGGCGGCGATTCCTGGTCCCACCAGGGAGGGCCTGGCAAGGGAAGCCGCAAGGATCAACGCCAGCGACGCGGCCGGCAGGAACCGGTTCAGCTCCAAGGCCTGGGGTAGCAGGTGGAAGGGGAGGAAATCCGCCGCCGCCAGCAGGCTGACCGCCGCGAATCCCAGGAGAGGCCAGGACCGCCGGGAGGTGAACAGCGCCGCCAGCGCCCCCGCGAAGGCGAGGAGCCCCGCGTATCCCGCCCCCGACGCGCTCCAGGTCAGCGGTCCCCGGTACGACTCGCGGAAGGGACGCCCGTAGACACGAGGATTGGACGGAGCCAGCAGCAGCCGCTCCTTGCCGGTCGGGAACCAGCCCTCTCCTACAGAGGCTTCAGCGGTCCGTACAGCACGCTGGGTCTCAGGCAGGACCTGGAGGAACGGCAGCAGGTGAGGCGCGGCCAATCCGAGAGCGAGCGCCCATGCGGCGGCAGCGCTTCCCAGAGATCGCAGGTTGGGCCGCCTTCCGTAGGCGAGGCCGCAGACCCCGGCGAAGATCCCTCCGGCCAGCGCGGACTCGGGATGTCCGGACAGCAGTAGGAAGGCGAAGATTATCCCTGGGACCGCCGGCGTCCCGCCGGCAGACTTACTTTGCTTGGATCCCCGGAAGAGCAGCACCGCCGCCAGAGCCGCCCAGGGGGTCCACGCCACCACGCTGCTCAACGGGAACAGGGACCACGCCATGATCGCCCCCGAGAGGGGGAACGCCGCGGCGGCCAGGGTCGCCGGAACCCTCCTCGCCCCGATCCGCCGCGCCAGCAGCCACGTCCCCTGAAACGCCACCAGCATCTTCAAGGCGAGCGCCGCCAACAGAGAGTGTTCGATCGGCAGCCACCGCACCAGGTTGGCGATAGGGGAGAGCACCCCGGCCTGCGGGTTCACCCAGGGCGAGCTGCCGCCGTCCAGCAGGTCCGACCACAGAGGAAGCCGTCCGCTTCCGTACGCCCGCCGCACCTCGATCTCCCAGGGGAGGAGCTGGAGGACGATGTCGTTGAACAGGCTGTGGCGGTCCGGATCCTCGACCACCGGAGCCCCCGGAACGTTGTTGCGGATCGTCTCGTCCATGGGGGCCAGGAGACGGTCGCCGGACAGCCAGGGCGCGAGGGTGAGGATCACCAGGGCATGGCCCAGGAGAGTGATCCGGCGGGGGATGCGGAGGCGAAGCCCGCGGATCAGCAGCCACAGGAGCGCCTGGCCCAGGAGGAGGGCGGCGGCTACGGAGAGGGCTGCGGTCCAGGGAGGGGCGAGCGGCACGGGGGGATCGTAGTTCATTCCCTGATTGCCGGCTGGGGCGGCATGCCCTCCGAAGCCTCACCCCCTGGCCCCCTCTCCTGACCCCTCCCGCCCTCCCTCCCCAGGAGAGGGGGAACGATGAGGAAGCGATCTTGCCGATCTCAAGAAGATCTCGATCGCAGGGCCCTCCCTCTCCCGGGGGCGGGCGGCAGGGAGATGGGAGAGGGACCGAGGGTGAGGTCTCGCAGGGCATGCCGCCTCGATTGACACTACCCCCATGGTCTTGCTAATCTCCCCCTCCCTTGGCGCCGCCAAGGCTTGAAATAGGCCCGTAGCTCAGTTGGTTAGAGCGCTACGTTGACATCGTAGAGGTCAGCGGTTCGAATCCGCTCGGGCCTACCATGATCCAAGGAGTGGAGCTCGGCATCGGAATCGGGAGACAGACATCAGAGCAGGAGATGGCCCCGACAGGTGCCCGACTTTCAGCCTCATGCCCAGGCGCTTAGCTCAGCTGGTTAGAGCGCTACCTTCACACGGTAGAGGTCAGCGGTTCGAGTCCGCTAGCGCCTACCAACCCCTCTTCTCGTGAGTCTCCGCGGCGCGGGCCGGGGCCCGGGAAGAATCCCTGTTTCCACTCCGCTTTTCAGGTGATGGTCAAGGTCTGATGCAGACGACGACGGAAGTGCTTCATCTCACCCTGCCCGACGGCTCCGTGCGCACGGTGCCGCCCGGGACGACTCCGCTCGACGTGGCGGCCTCGATCGGCCCCCGTCTGGCCAAGGACGCCGTCGGCGCCGAGCTGGACGGCCGCAAGGTCGATCTGCGCCTGCCCCTCACCGCAGGCGGCGCGTTCCGCATCTTCACGGTCAAGAGCCCGGAGGCCGGCGAGTTCGTGCGCCACAGCGCCGAGCACGTGCTGGCCGACGCGGTCAAGCGGCTCTGGCCCGAGGCCGAGTACGACGCCGGGCGCAAGGACCACACCGAGAAGTTCCAGTACGACTTCCGCTTCCCCCGGGCCTTCACGCCCGAGGACCTCGAGAAGATCGAGGAGACGATGCGGGAGATCCTCAAGGAGGACAGCGCCTTCGAGCGCATCGAGGTCACCCGCGAGGAGGCCGAGCGGATCTTCCGCGAGATGGGCGAGACCCTGAAGCTGGAGCGGCTGAAGGACATCCCCGAGGGGGAGATCATCACCCTCTACCGCGACGGCCGCTTCACCGACCTCTGCCGCGGCCCGCACGTGCAGCGCCTGTCCCAGATCGGGGCGGTGAAAGTGCTGGAGGCCTCGGGCGTCTACTTCAAGGGGGACGAGAAGAACGAGCGGCTGCAGCGCATCTACGGCACCGCCTTCGCCACCCAGAAGGAGATGGACGAATACCTGGAGCGGCAGGAGCTGGCGCGGGCGCGCGACCACCGCCGCCTGGGCCAGGAGCTGGACCTCTTCAGCTTCAACCCGTTGGCGCCGGCCATGCCGTTCCTCCATCCCAAGGGGGCGTCGATCTACGTCGCCCTGGTGGATTACGTGCGCGAGGTGCAGACCCGCTACGGCTACGGCGAGGTGATCACGCCGCAGATCCTGGACGTGGAGCTGTGGAAGACCTCGGGGCACTACGACAACTACGTCGAGAACATGTTCTTCACCGACGCCGACGAGCGGCAGATGGCGGTGAAGCCCATGAACTGCCCCACGCACTGCCTGATCTTCGCCACCCGTCTGCGCTCGTACCGCGACCTGCCGATCCGCTACGGGGACTTCGGCCGCCTTCACCGCTACGAGCGGAGCGGCGTCACCAACGGCCTGTTCCGGGTGCGGTCGTTCTCGCAGGACGACGCCCACATCTTCTGCACCGAGGAGCAGATCGAGGCCGAGGTGCTGGGCGCGACGGGGATGATCCTGGAGATCTACCGCTCCTTCGGCTTCGACGACGTGCGGATCGAGCTGTCGACCCGGCCGGCGAAGCGGATCGGCTCGGACGAGCTGTGGGACCGCGCCGAGGGCGGTCTGGCGCGGGCGCTGGAGAGCCAGGGCATCGCCTACCAGGTGAATCCCGGGGACGGCGCGTTCTACGGCCCGAAGATCGACTTCCACATCCAGGACGCCCTGGGCCGGAGCTGGCAGCTCGGCACGGTGCAGCTCGACTACCAGATGCCGCAGCGGTTCGGCCTGACCTACGTGGCGGCGGACGGCGCGGAGCGGCAGCCGGTGATGATCCACCGCGCCATGCTGGGATCGGTGGAGCGCTTCCTGGCGATCCTGATCGAGCAGACCGGCGGCGCGTTCCCGCTCTGGCTGGCGCCCGTGCAGGCGGTGGTGCTGCCGATCTCGGAGAAGTTCGCGGAGTACGGCGAGACGGTGCGCGCGCGCCTCGCCGCCGGCGGCGTCCGCGTCGAGCTGGACGACCGCAACGAGAAGCTGGGCTACCGCATCCGCGAGGCCCAGCTGCAGAAGGTCCCGTACATGCTGGTGGTGGGAGCGCGGGAAGAGGAAGACGGGACCGTGTCCGTGCGCCGGCGCGCCGGGGAAGACCTGGGCGCCATGTCCGTGGACGACTTCCTGGCGCGGGCGCGGCAGATCGCCGCGGCTCGCGGCCGGGACCTCTGAACACGTTTACAATAAAAGGAGAACCGATCTGAACACGTTCCTTCGGGCACAGGCCCGACGCTCCCAGGGGGTGAGCTGAGTATCGACAAGACGACGCGGATCAACGAGCGCATCCGGGTTCGCGAGGTGCGCTTGGTAGACGCCGACGGCTCGCAGGCCGGCATCGTGCCGGTGGAAGAGGCGTTGCGGCGGGCTCAGGAGCAGAGCCTCGATCTGGTGGAAGTGGCCCCGACGGCGAAGCCGCCGGTCTGCCGCATCATGGACTTCGGCAAGTTCCTCTACCAGCAGAAGAAGAAGGCTCACGAGTCGAAGAAGAAGCAGAAGATCATCCACGTCAAGGAAGTCAAGTTCCGGCCCAACATCGACGAGCACGACTACGACTTCAAGCTCAAGAACGCCATCCGGTTCCTCGGCGAAGGGGACAAGGTGAAGGCCACCGTCCAGTTCCGCGGCCGCGAAATGGCGCGCCAGGACCTCGGCCACAAGCTGCTCCGGCGGTTCGAGGCTGACCTGAAGGAGCATGGAGTGCTAGAATCGTCGCCCGAAATGGCGGGGAACCGGATGCACGTGATCTTCGGGCCACCCCGCCAGCAGCAGCAGGCGGCGAAGAAGGAAAAGGAAACTACGACCCCCTGACCCGCCGGGCAGGGGATCGCGGCCTCGGGAGGAGAGGGCTTCTCCCCGGGGTTTCATTTGTTTGTTGAAAGGAGCCACCCTTGCCCAAGCAGAAGACGCACAAGGGGGCGGCGAAGCGTTTCAAGGTCACGGGGACCGGCAAAGTGACGCGGCATCAGTCGATGCACAGCCACATCCTGACCAAGAAGACCACCAAGCGGAAGCGCAACCTGCGCAAGACGACGCTGGTCTCTCCCGCGTTCGCGGCCACCATCAAGGAAATGTTGCACCAGTAGCACCGTCAACCCAGACGGCCGCCGGAGGGACGGACCTGCCCCCCGGAGCCGCGGCCCCCAGACCGATCTGAGCGGGCCACTGACCGCTCCCCTCCGCGGAGGCGGAGCAGAAACGAGGTTCCAGACATGCGTGTCAAGCGTGGAAACAAGCGCCTCCTGAAGCGCAAGAAGATTCTCAAGCGGGCCAGTGGCTTCTACGGCACGAAGTCCAAGGCCCACCGCATGGCCAAGCTGGCGGTGGACAAGGCCCTGGGCTACGCGTACCGGGACCGCCGCCAGAAGAAGCGCCACCTGCGCAGCCTGTGGATCGTGCGCATCAACGCCGCCGCCCGCCAGAACGGGCTCTCCTACAGCCGATTGATCGCCGGCCTCAAGGCCGCCGGCTCGTCGCTCGACCGCAAGGTGCTGGCCGACATGGCCGTGGCCGACCCGCAGGGGTTTGCCGGCATCGCGGAAGCCGCGAAGCAGGCCCTCGAGCGCAAGGGCGGAGCCGCTACGCCCGCGAGGTCGTAGCGTGAGCTCAGCCGGCGCGCCCCAGGCGGCGGAGATCGCCGCCCTGGAGGCCTGGGCCGAGGAGTTCGAAGCCGCCTGCGCGGCCGTCCAGGACCGCGCGGGGTGGGACGCCCTGCGCGTGCAGTGGGTCGGCCGCAAGCAGGGCATCGTCCGCTCGCTGCTCGACGACATCAAGAAGGTCGAGCCGCAGAGCCGGCGCGCCTACGGCGAAGCCGTCAACCGTCTCAAGGAGCGGGTCGAGGGCCGCCTGTCCGAATTGGACGAGGCCCTCGCCGCCCGCGAGCGGGAGGCGGCCCGCCGCGCCGCCGCCGTGGACGTCACCCTGCCCGGCCGGCGCCCCCACCTGGGCAGCGTCCATCCGGTCTCCCTGGTCTTCCGGGAGATGGAGGAGATCTTCGCGGAGCTGGGCTACAGCGTGGCCGAGGGCCCCGAGGTCGAGGACGACTACCACAACTTCGAGGCCCTGAACTTCCCCCAGGACCACCCGGCCCGCGACACGCAGGACACGTTCTTCCTGGAAAACGGCCTGCTGCTGCGGACCCACACCTCGCCGGTGCAGATCCGGACGATGCTGTCGCGCAAGCCGCCGATCCGGGTGATCTGCCCCGGGCGGGTGTTCCGCAACGACAACGACCTGCGGCACTCGCCCATGTTCCACCAGGTGGAGGGGCTGGCCATCGCGGAGGGGATCACGGTGGGGCACCTCAAGGGGACCCTGCTGGCCTTCCTGCGTCGTCTGTTCGCGCCGGACGTGGAGATCCGCCTGCGGCCGAGCTTCTTCCCCTTCACCGAGCCGTCGGCCGAGGTGGACGTCACCTGCCAGAACTGCAAGGGCAAGGGGTGCGAGGTCTGCTCGGGCACCGGCTGGATGGAGATCCTGGGCTGCGGCATGGTGGACCCGCGGGTGCTCGCCGCGTGCGGCATCGATCCGGACGTCTACTCCGGCTTCGCTTTCGGCATGGGGGCCGACCGCGTGGCCATGAACCGCTACGGCATCCCCAACATCAGGCTTCTTTTCGACAACGACGAGCGGCTGCTGCGGCAGGTGCGGGGGTAGGGGGAGCGATGGAATTCTCGCTGCGCTGGCTCGCCGACTACGTGGACGTCCCCGCCGATCCCCAGGAGCTGGCCCGCCGGCTGACCGCCGTGGGCCTGGCCGTGGAGGGCATCTCGGCGCACGGGGACGACACGGTGCTGGACATCGAGGTCACCACCAACCGGCCCGACTGCATGAACCACCTCGGGGTGGCGCGCGAGATCGCGGTCGCCTACGGCCTGCCGCTGCGGCGTCCGCCGGCGGCGCCCTCCGAGGCGGCCGAACGGGCGGAGGACGCCGCCCGGGTGACGATCGAGGACTTCGAAGGCTGCCCGCGCTACGCCGCCCGGGTCGTCCGCGGCGTGCGGGTGGGGCCGAGCCCCGACTGGCTGCGCCAGCGGCTGGAGGCGATCGGCCTGCGGTCCATCAACAACATCGTGGACGTCACCAACTTCATCCTCTGGGAGCTGGGCCAGCCCCTGCACGCCTTCGACCTGGCGACGCTCGCCGGCGGCGAGATCGTGGTGCGCCGCGCCCGCGCCGGCGAGAAGCTGGTGACCCTGGACGGCCAGGAGCGCGAGCTGACGCCGGAGATGCTGGTGATCGCCGACGCCGAGCGGGCCGTGGCCCTGGCCGGCGTCATGGGCGGGTTGGAGACCGAGGTCACGGACGCGACCCGCGACATCCTGCTGGAGAGCGCCCACTTCGACCGCCGGGCCGTGCGCGCCACCGCCCGCGGGCTCGGCATGCACACCGACGCCAGCCACCGCTTCGAGCGCGGCAGCGATCCGGAGCTCTGCGCCGAGGCGGCGAGCCGGGCGGCGGCCCTGATCGCCGAGCTGGGAGGCGGGACGGTCCTCGCCGGCACGATCGACGTGCGGGACGACAGCCGCTCCTGGCAGCGCCGCGGCCGGCTGGATCTGGCGAAGCTCGACGCGTTCGCCGGGGCCGAGATCCCGCCGGGCGACGCCGAGCGCCTGCTGACCGGTCTCGGCTTCGGCGTCGAAGCCGCGAACGGGGTCTGGAACGTCACCGTCCCCTCCTGGCGCTACTTCGACTTCCAGCCGCGGCCCGAGCCGCCGCACCACGTCTATCCCCAGGATCTCTACGAAGAGGTGCTGCGCCACTTCGGGTTCTACAACATCCCGGCGGCGCTGCCGGGGATCCCCGGCGCGGACGCGCCGCGGCCCGAGAACCAGATCCGCCGCGAGCGGCTCCGCCGCCTGCTGGCCGCCGCCGGCTACGCCGAGACCGTCCATTTCGCCTTCCTCGATCCGGCGGCGGACGCGGCGTTCCCGAGCCTGCGGCCGGAGGCGAAGCCGCTGCGCCTGGCCAACCCGCTCTCCGAGCAGTACTCGGTGCTGCGCCGGTCGCTCGCTCCCAACCTGGTGGAGACGGCCCGCTTCAACCAGCGCCGGGGCCTGCCCGCCGTGCGGGTGTTCGAGATCGCCACCGTCTTCTACGACACGGGCGGCGAAGGCCTGCCGGACCAGCCGGAGCACGTGGCGCTGGTCTGCGGCGGCAAGGTCGGCACGCCCTGGGAGCGCGAGGTGGACCTCGACCTCTTCGACCTCAAGGGGGCCGTCGAGACCGTGGCGGACGCCTTCGGGGTGACGCTGGAGGCGCGGCCGGCGGAGCTGCCGGGCCTGCTGGCCGGCAACTCGGCGGAGCTGCTGCGGGGCGGCCGGGTGGTGGGCTGGTTCGGCCGGGTGGAGGCGGAGGAGGGCTATCCCCTCTACGCCGCCGAGATCGAGACGGAAGCCCTCGCCGGCGGCGACGTCAGCCTGCAGGTCGAGCCGCCGTCGCGCTTCCCCGGCATCGGGGCCGACTTCACGCTCACCCATGCCGTGGAGACGCCCTGGGCGGAGATCGATCGGACCATCGCGGAGAACGCGCCCGAGGACCTGGTCTCCTGGCAGCTCAAGGTCCGCTACCGCGGGCAGGGGGTGCCCGAGGGGGCGGTCAACACCACCATCTCGTTCCACTACAACGCCGGCGACCGCTCGCTGACGCAGGAGGAGGTCAACGCCCGCCAGCTTGGCCTCAACCAGGAGCTCGAGCGCCGCTTCGGCTGGAGGGGGTAGCGTTGGAGATCGAGTGGCTGGACAGTCTCGAGACCCGGGTGCGCGAGGCCGTCGAGCGCCTGGGGGAGATGCGGGAAGAGAACGGCACGCTGCGCGGCCGGATCGAGGAGCTGGAGACCCAGCTCGCCACTCTGTCGATCCCGCCCGCCGAGCCCACGGACGTGGTGGCGGACGACGCCCGGGTGCGGGAGGAGCTGGAAGCCCTGCGCGCCCGCGTGCGGGATCTGGAGGACGACCTCGCCGCCGCCCAGACCGAGAAGGCCGAGGCCGCCGGGGCGGCGAAGGCCTGGGAGATCGAGAGGGAGGAGGTCCGGCGAAGGGTGGAGGGGCTGGTGGAGAGGCTGGAGGGGTTGGCGGAGAGCTAGAAGCCCGGAATGAACTTCCTCAAGAACCGCTGGAAGGATTCGTTTCGGCGGATAGCCACCTGAAGATCGAAGCTTTTTAGCAGATCGAGCATCGCGGGCAGGCGAGGCTGGCCCGGATGTAGCGTTGCGGCCGCGAAAGCTTCCTTGGTGACGACACGAGTGTCTGGACACCGGCCGATGGGCAGCGACCTCCATGGATGGTCCTCGGGAATGCCCGCACAGTACCAGCTTTCGATCTCCCCCTTGACGATCTGTATGCGGTCCGGACTGGCAGGGGGGAAGGATTTCAAGAGGCTGTCCTTCGCCGCGGTGGCGCAGGGATGCTGGTCGAGATCGTGGACCAGGATGTAGTCGGCCTTCATGCCGGCGATGCTGCGGAGCAGGCCGTTGACCTTCTCCTTCTTGAGCGTGCTGATCCGAACCACTTGGATGTCGTGATAGGCGCTACTCAGAAGTGGCAACACGACAGAGCGGAAGAAGCGCTCGTCGTCATCTCCTTCCACAAGGAGGAAGAGCCGGCGGTAGCTCATCCTCCGAAACCGAGCAGATCCTGGACGTAGAGGTCCTCGACTCCAAGATCGTTCTCAAGGAACACCTTAAGATGCTCGTTTTCCGCCGGCCGCGAGATTCGCGAGAAGCCGTCGGCGTCGCGGCGGACGAGGAGGAGATCCTCGAGGCGCGCATGCTTCACAAGCTCGGGGTTGTGAGTGGTGACGATCACCTGCTTCTGTTTCGAGGCATCCGCCAGCATGGCCGCTACCTTGGAGATCAGGTGCGGGTGGATGTTCCGCTCAGGCTCCTCGATGATGACAATGGGAGATTTGTCGAAATATAGAGCTACTAGAAGTGCAGTGAGGTGGATCGTGCCGTCCGAGAGGAAGGGAGCTGGAAGATAGTCTCCCTGGGCATAGACCTCTTTGATCGAGAACAACAGCGATTTGTCGGCGGTGAACCGGTCGACCTTCACGTCGGTCACGAAGGGCAGAAGGTCACGCAGGAGAAGAGTGAGCCGCGCTCTTTCTTCCTCGTACTTCAAGAGGTTCCCAAGTACGACGGCGAGATTGCTCCCGTCGGATTCGAGATCGGCTTTGCCGGTAACGGGGACCGCCCGTTTCGGGAGCTTGGGGTCGAGATCGAAGAAAGACGCCTTGAAATCGGGCTGCGTCAGCTCCTCGGGCTTGTACGGCCTCGGGCCGGTGATCCTGTACAAGGCCGTGAACCCGGGGGCTTCGGCCTGTTTTTCCAACTCGACACGCCACTTGCTTCCGGTTCTTGTCAGCTCGAGGTAGACCGGCCTCGAGGCCCCGATCTTCAGGTTCGCCAGATAGTCCATTCCGCCCTGAAGAGAAACCGCGTTCTCGTAGCCGAGCTCCGAGCAGTCCCGGAGGAACCGGAAGATCTCCAGGAAGTTCGACTTGCCGGCTGCGTTGGCTCCGACGAGGATGTTCAGCGGACGCAACTCCACTTCAAGCTCGTCGAAGCTCTTGAAGTTCGAGGCCTTGATCTTTTGAATCGTCATGAAGTGGCGGCTGCCCTGATTCAGCAGTCCTGCTAAATCCCCTCTCCTATGATCTCATAGATGCTCTTCGCCCCATCCCGCTCCATCAACCGCAGCAGCTCTTCGTTGATCCGCCTCGGCAGCGAGGGCCCCTGGTAGATCAGGGCGGTGTAGACCTGCACCAGGCTCGCCCCCGCCTTGAGGCGCCGGTAGGCCTCGGCTCCTGAATCGATTCCCCCGACGCTGATCAGCACGGCCTTCCCGAACAGGGCGCGGGCCACCGCCTGGAAGATCGCGAAGCTCTTCTCCCGCAGCACCCGCCCCGAGAGCCCTCCGAAGTCCTTGGCTGCCGGCAGCAGCGCGTAGTCCACCGTGGTGTTGGTGGCGATGACCCCGGCGGCGCCGGCGTCGACAGCGGTCTCGGCCAGGGCCACCGCCTGGGCGGGCTCCATGTCCGGGGCGATCTTGACCAGGATGGGCTTCGCCGTGATCCCCTTGGCCAGCCCGAAGACCGCGCGGAGGAAATCCTCGTTCTGGAGGTCGCGCAGCCCCGGCGTGTTGGGCGAGGAGAGGTTCACCACCATGTAGTCGCAGAGGTCGTGCAGTCCGCGGATCAGGGTCTCGTAGTCGTCCAGCGCCTTCTCGGGCGGCGTCGCCTTGTTCTTGCCGACGTTGACGCCCAGCGGCAAGGGGGCTGGCCAGGCCTTCTCCAGCCGCCGGCGCACGGCCGCCATGCCGCCGTTGTTGAAGCCCAGGGCGTTCTGGAGGCTCTCCTGGGCGGCGTGGCGGAAGAGGCGCGGCTTCGGATTGCCCGGCTGGGGGAGCGGGGTGACCGTGCCGACCTCCATGAAGCCGAATCCCAGGGCGGGCATGGCGCGGACCGCCACGGCGTCCTTGTCGAATCCGGCGGCGAGCCCCACGGGGTTGGCGAAGACGCGGCCGAAGAGGGTCTGGCGGAGGGGGGCGGCGTCCACCAGGTTCCGCCGGGCCAGCGCGGCCGCCACGCCCGGCGCCGCCCGGGCGGCCCGCAGCGCTCCCATGCCGAGGCCGTGGGCCCGCTCGGAATCGAGGCGGAAGAGCAGGGAGCGGAGGGCGGGATAGAAGCGCATGGCCGGGGGATTGTAGCCTCCCGAGAGTATCGCTACGACTGTGTTATAGTGTCGCTGGCCAAACCGCTGGCATTACATCACTTGCTGGTCGGTAGGCTGACGCCGACGGACTGGAAAGCCTATGCCTTCTGCAACCACTACACCGGTTGAGATTTTTGGCGAGGTGTACCATGTCCGCGGAAACGACGAGAACGGGTATCTCCAGGGCCTGGCCGACCTCGTGGACCGCAAGATGCGGGAGGTCGCCGAGCACGTGAAGACGTCCGACAAGGGGCGGATCGCGATCCTGGCGGCGCTCAATCTCGCGGACGAGCTGTTTCAGGCTCAGAGTCGGCAAGAAGGGGAACGAGTCGAGATCAGGGAGAAGGTGGCGGCGCTGACGCAGGAATTAAGTCAGGCCCTGGAGGGTTGACAGAGGGGCCGCGCGGCACCGCTCAAGATAGGAAAATGGAACAAGGGTCAGCATCCCCTGCGTGGTTCGTGATGGGTTTTACGATTGTAGAACCAACATTCACCCCTAGGGAGTCTTTCACTCGCGGGTCTGTGCCAGCCTCGCTCGAACGAGGACGCTAATGGCTCACGAAGCGGACACCCACCTGGCGCGTTTCAGGTTCTAAACGCACGGCCCACACGGCCGCGCGGGGGATGCCCTTTCCCTTCTCCTCCTTCGGAGAAGGCCTCTCCGGACCTCGACTGGTTCCCCCCCTTGCCGTTGACCATAAGGGGTAACCGGTGAGCACCGAAACCATCATCCTGATCGCGCTGATCGCAGCCGCGGTCGTGGGGCTTGTGTTGTGGTGGCGCTTCATCCGCCAGGAGGCGAAGCGCATCCTCGAGCGGGCCCGCGTCGACGCCGCCAAGGTGATCGAGGACGCCCAGCGTCAGGGCGAAGCCCAGCAGCGAGAGGCCGAGATCGCGGCCAAGGAGAAGCTCCTCCAGGCGCGCAGCGAGTTCGAGAAGGTCTCCCGCAAGCGCCGCGCCGAGCTGGAGGCGCAGGAACGCCGCCTCACCCAGAAAGAAGACAACCTCGACAAGAAGAGCGAGGACGTCGCCCGCCGCGACAAGGAGCTGTCGCAGCTCGACCGCTCCCTGGCCGCCCGCGAGAAGAGCCTCGAAAAGCGCGAGGCCGAGCTGGAGTTCATGGTCGCGGAGGAGCGGACCCGGCTGGAGGCGATCGCCGGCCTCACCGCCCAGCAGGCGCGGGAGGAGCTGGTGCGGGTGATGGAGGACGAGGCCCGCATCGAGGCCGCCCACATCGTCAAGCGCATCGAGGACGAGGCCCGCGAGCAGGCCCACAAGCAGGCCCAGCGCATCATCGGCATGGCCGTCCAGCGGTCGGCGTCCGACTACGTCTCCGAGACCACGGTGTCGGTGGTGATGCTCCCCAACGACGAGATGAAGGGGCGGATCATCGGCCGCGAGGGGCGCAACATCCGCGCCCTGGAGATGGCGACCGGGGTGGACCTCATCGTCGACGACACCCCGGAGGCGGTGATCCTCTCCGGTTTCGACCCCTTCCGCCGCGAGGTGGCCCGCGTGGCCCTGGAACGGCTGATCCAGGACGGCCGCATCCACCCGGCGCGCATCGAGGAGATCGTCGAGAAGGTCAAGGCCGAGTTCGAGCAGAAGATCCTCCACGAGGGGGAGTCGGCGCTTCTGGAGCTGGGCATCCCCGGCATGCACCCGGAGCTGGTGAAGCTGCTGGGCCGCCTGCGCTACCGCACCTCCTACGGCCAGAACGTCCTCCAGCACAGCAAGGAGGTCGCCTTCCTGGCCGGCACCATGGCCGCCGAGCTGAAGGCCAACATCGCGATCGCCCGCCGCGGCGGCCTGCTGCACGACATCGGCAAGGCCATCGACCGCGAGATGGACGGCACCCACCTGCAGATCGGCATCGACCTGCTCCGCAAGTACGGCGAGACCGAGGAGGTCGTCCACTCCATGGCCTGCCACCACGGCGACTACGATCCGCAGACGGTGGAGGCCGTGCTGGTGACGGCCGCCGACGCCCTCTCCGCCGCCCGGCCCGGCGCCCGCCGCGAGGTGCTGGAGACCTACGTCAAGCGGCTGGAGAAGCTGGAGGAGATCGCCTCCGGCTTCAAGGGCGTGCAGAAGACCTTCGCCATCCAGGCCGGCCGCGAGATCCGCATCATCGTGGACAGCGGCAAGATCGCCGACGAGGCTGCCCTCTGGCTGTCCAAGGACATCGCCCGCAAGATCGAGCAGGAGCTGACCTATCCCGGTCAGATCAAGGTGACGGTGATCCGCGAGACCCGGTCGGTCGAGTACGCGCGATGATCCTGCTCTTCGTCGGCGACGTCATGGGCAAGCCGGGCCGGCGGGCTCTCCACAGCCTGCTGCCCCGGCTGGTCGACCGCCACCGCGCCGACTACGTCGTGGTCAACGTGGAGAATTCCGCCGGCGGCTTCGGCGTCACGCCGGAGGTGCTGCGGGAGATCGCCGACCTGCCCATCGACGTCTTCACCACCGGCAACCACGTCTGGGACAAGAAGGAAGGGGTGGAGATCCTCGACCGCCAGCCCAACCTCCTGCGCCCGGCCAACTATCCCGAGGGCAACCCGGGCAAGGGGCTGCACGTGGGGGAGACGGCGGCGGGCATCCCGGTGGCGGTGATGAACCTCGAAGGCATGGTCTTCATGAGCAATCTCGAGTCCCCCTTCCACACGGCGGACCGCCTGCTGAAGGGGCTCGCCCCACAAGTCAAGGTGGTGATGGTGGACTTCCACGCCGAGGCCACCAGCGAGAAGCAGGCGATGGGCTTCTATCTCGACGGCCGGGTCAGCGCCGTGCTCGGCACCCACACCCACGTCCCCACCGCCGACGAGCGGGTCCTGCCCGGCGGCACGGCCCTGCAGACCGACGTGGGGATGACCGGCCCCTACGAGTCCATCATCGGCATGCGGGTCGACAAGGTCCTCAAACGGTTCCTGCTCCAGACCCCGTCGTCCTTCGAGGTCGCGAAGCGGGACGTGCGCCTTGCCGGCGCCGTCATCGACATCGACGAGACGACGGGCAAGGCGCGGTCCATCGAGCGGCTGCTGGAGCCGTACGCCGAAGGCTAACCGCTACTCGGCCTTGGGCCGTTCCGGCCAGCGGACGAAGTAGCCGTCCACCCAGGCGATGTCCTGGTCGAGCTCGTCCAGCGGGAATCCCCCGATCTTGTAGGTCTCGCCCGAGAAGACGCCGTCGCGGCCCGCGCTGCGGAGGCCCATGACGCCCTGTTTGACATCGGGCTTCTGGACGTTGAGATGGAATTCGTAGGGATTCCCCCAGCCGTCCGTCTCCGGCACGTGCGCGATGTATTTGGGCACCAGGAGCTTCTCCAGGTCCTGCCGGGAGATCACCGGGACCTCGGAGATGTCCACCTCGACCGGATCGGCGCCGCCGCCCTGCCCCGGCTTTTTCACCTGGTCCTTGTACCAGGTGTACATGGCCGTGCCGACGGCGCGGATGTCGATGATGGTCTGTTTCGTCGCCGCCTGGTCGTCCACCTTGGCCGGCGCGGCCGCGACGAGCGTCAGTCCGAGGGCTACTGCGGCCAACATCTTCATGGAACGGGTCATTGCTTTGCTCTCCTTTAAAGTCAGGACGGGGATCCCTGTCAAGAAAGAGTGTATCAGTACACTGATACAGCAGCAATACCCTACGGCTTCGTGAACAGGATGTAGCCTTCCTTGGGATCGGGGTCGCGGTCCACCTCCCGCAGCGGCGGCAGCCCTTTCACCCTGGCGAGGTCGTCGCGCTGGGCCAGGAGCCAGACGCGGCCGGGGCGGGAGAGGAAGGCGCGGAGCTTCGCCTCGCTGTCGAGGTCCACGGCGAAGCGGCGGGTGTAGAAGAGGAAGGTGGAGTCGAGCCGCGGGTAGATCCCGTAGGGCTCGTCCGGCGCCGCGCGGGCAGTGAGGACGCCGGAGAGATGGCGGGCGGACTTGAAGACGTCGAAGTCGTGCAGCAGGAAGAGGGACACGGCGACGACGGTGACGGCGAGCCCGCCGGCCAGGGACGCCGCCGCCCGCGAGACCTCGCCGCGCCGGGAGACCCACCAGGCGAAGACGGCGCCCAGGAGCGCGGGCGCGAACGCGGCCGTCAGCTCCCAGACGAAGCGGTTCCCGCCCAGGAGGGCCGCCTCGGGCCGGCGGCTCCCGACGATGGGCAGGGCCGCCACGATCAGCAGGAGCAATCCGGCGGCGAGCCCGAGGGGAATCATCAGCCACCGCCGCCAGCGGGGCCACTCCATCGCCACCCGGTCCAGGGCCGCGCCGACCATCAGCGCCATGGCCGGGTACATGGTGAGGATGTAGACCGAGCGCTTGGCGGGCGAGACGCTGAAGAAGAGGACCGTCACCGCCGCCCAGCACAGGCAGAAGAGGAAGCCGTCGCGGGCGGGCTTCTCGGTGATCCGCTTCCAGCCCGCCACGACGGCCATGGGCAGCAGGAAGGACCAGGGGAAGAACTCCGCCGGGATCAGGGTCAGGTAGTAGTACCAGGGCTGGAAGTGGTGCCAGGGGTCGGCGTACCGGGTGACGTTCTGCTTGAAGACGATCTGCTCCAGGTAGGACCGGCCGCCGTCGAGCCCGGCGGGGATCAGCCACGCCAGCACCACCGCCGCCCACAGCAGGAGGCCCAGCCCGATGTTCATCCTCCCGATCTCCCGCCGGTTCCGGGTGAATCCCAGGAAGGCGAGCATGGAGAGCAGGGGAGGGAGCAGGCCCACCGGCCCCTTGGCCAGCGTCGCGAGGCCGGCCGCCACGAAGAAGAGGAGATACAGGCGGGGGCGGTCCTCGGTGTAGGCGCGCACCCAGAACCAGACCCCCAGCAGCACCAGGGCGACGAGGGTCATGTCGATCTGCCCGAAGCGCCCCTGCCAGAGGATCTTGAAACAGGTGGCGAAGGCCGCGGCGGCGATCCAGGCGGCGCGCCGGCCGAAGAAGCGGTGGCCGATGAGGAAGACCAGCAGGACCGCGCCGACGGCCGAGAGGGCGGTGGGGAGGCGCGCCGTGGTCTCGGTCAGCCCGCCCGCGATCCAGCCGGAGAAGGCGATGGCCCAGAAGAACAGGGGCGGCTTCTGGGTGTAGACCTCGCCGTTGAGGTGCGGCACGGCCCAGTGGCCGAGCAGCAGCATCTCCCGGGCCACCTCGGTGTAGCGGGCCTCGTCCGGGTTCCAGAGGTCGCGGCTGCCGAGCCCGGGCAGGAAAGTCAGGGCCGCCAGCAGGGCCAGGATGGCGAGGTCGCGCCGCACGGTCAGTCCGCGGTCTCTTCCGAAATCTCTTTGGAAACCGTGCGGTCGATCCAGCGCTTCTGCATCCAGCGCACCGCGAACAGGTCCGCCAGCGCCCGCCAGAGGCGGTTGCCGATGCCGTACTTGGGGACGCCGTGCAGCCGCGCGCGATGGTTCACCGGGATCTCGGTCACCCGCGCCCCCTCCATCTTCAGCAGCGTGGGGAGGAAGCGGTGCATGCCGGTGAACATGGGGATGCGGCGCAGGAGCTCCGTGCGGTACGCCTTGAGCGTGCAGCCGACGTCGGTGACCGATTCGTGGGTGACCCGGTTGCGGACGCCGTTGGCGATGCGGGAGGAGGCCTTCCGCACCCAGGTGTCGTTGCGGTGGACCCGCACGCCGCAGACCACGTCCCAGCGGTCCATCAGCTCCAGCAGGCGGGGGATGTCCGCCGGATCGTTCTGGAGGTCGGCGTCGAGCGTGACGACGATGCCGCCGCGGGCGAAGCGGAACCCCGCGTCCATGGCCGCCGACTGCCCGGAGTTGCGCCGCTGGCGGACGATGCGGACGGCGGGATCCTCGCGGGCCAGGCGCCGGAGGACCTGCGGGCTGCCGTCGGCGCTGCCGTCGTCGACGTAGATCACCTCGTAGGGACGGCCAAGATGTCGCATCACTCCCTGGATCTCCGCGGCCAGCACGGGCAGGTTCTCCTCCTCGTTGTAGACCGGAATGACAAGGGAGATCTCAGGGGCGGTCACGGGTGGGTATCTTAAGCGACCCGGGTCATCCTTGGATTAAGATCGTTTTCGCATGGATGCTTCACGCCGACCGGCGGCCTTCTGGGTCTTCGCCTGGATTCTCCTGACGGCTCTCCCCCTGACGCTGCGGCCCTTGATGCCGGTCGACGAGACCCGCTACACCAGCGTGGCCTGGGAGATGTGGATCCGTGGCGACTTCCTGGTGCCGCATCTGAACGGGCTGCCCTACAGCGACAAGCCGCCCCTGCTCTTCTGGCTCATGACCGCCGGCTGGCGCGTCCTGGGTGTCAACGAGCAGTGGCCGCGGCTGATCCCTTCGCTGTTCGCCCTGCTCAACCTGTTCCTGACCGCGGCGCTGGCGCGCCGGCTCTGGCCGGACCGGCCGGCGGTCTCTCAAGCGGCTCCCGCCGTGCTGTTGGGCTTCCTGCTCTGGAGCGTCTTCACCGGCATGCTGATGTTCGACATGCTGGTGGCCTGCTCCGTCCTGCTGGCCCTGCTGGGGCTGCATGCCGCCTGGACCCGGGGAGGCTGGCTGCCCTGGCTCCAGGTGGGGACCGCGATGGGCCTGGGCCTCCTCGCCAAGGGGCCGGTGGCGCTCCTGCCGCCGCTGCTCGTCGCCGTCCTCGCGCCCTGGTGGGGCGGCCGGCGGCCGCCGGCCGGCTGGTGGCTGGGGATCGCCGCGGCGGTGGCGGTCGGCGGCGCCATCGCCCTGGCCTGGGCCCTGCCGGCGGCGCGGGCGGGAGGCCCGGAGTACGCCAACGCCATCCTGTTCTCCCAGACCGAGGAGCGGATGGTCAATTCCTTCGCCCACCGGCGCGCCTGGTGGTGGTACCTGGCGATGCTGCCGGTCCTCCTCTTCCCCTACTCCTTTTGGCCGCCGCTGTGGCGGGCGGTGGGCCGGCTCCGCGCCGCCGACGCCGGGACGCGCTTCTGTCTGGCCTGGGCGCTGCCGGCCCTGGCGGTCTTCTCGGCCGTCAGCGGCAAGCAGCCCCATTACCTGCTGCCGCTGCTCCCGGCCTGCGCGCTGCTGGCCGCGCGGCTGCTGGACGATCCGGCGCTGGTTTTCCGGCGGCGGCACGCCGTCCCGGCGACCGCGGTCCTGCTCCTGGTCGCCGCCATCCTGGTCCTGGCGCCGCTGCTGGCCCGGGACGCCGAGATCAAGGCATGGACCGAGCGGTTGTGGCCCCTGGCGGGCGTCCTCCTGGGGCTCGCCGCCCTGGCCTGCGTCTTCCTGTTCGACCGCATCTTCCCCCGCTGGGCCGCGGCGCCCAGCCTGCTCTCCGTCCTGCTGGTGGCGGGACTCTACGCGGGCGGCTCCGGAGCCTTCCGGAAGGCCTACGACATCCGTCCCGTCGCCCTGTACCTGGCGGAGGTGCAGCGCCAGGGCCTGCCGATCGCCTACGTGGGGCCGTACCACGGCGAGCTTCACTTCCTGGGGCGGCTCGAGCGGCCGTTCGAGGTCATCAATGCCGGCGGCGAACGGCTCTGGCTCGCCCGGCATCCCGACGGCAAGGTGGTCCAGGAGCTGGACACCCTCCCCTACGGCATCGGCGCCGCCGAGCTCACACATCCGTACCGCACCGAGGTCCTGGCCGTCTGGGGCAAGGAGTCCCTGCACCCCTATCCCTCCAGTTGACGCTTGAGCTTGCGGGTCATCCGGTGCTATACCCGCCCGCGTAGAAATCCCGAAGCGTCCCCGCAGCGGACGCGGAAAGCGGAATCGACAGATCATGAGCGCGAGAAGGGTGTGGGCCCTGGGGGCCGTCTCTGTCATTTTCACGTTGGCCGGAGCGCCGGCTTTCGCCGCGGATCCGGCGCTGGTCACCGCCAACGCCGGCCAGTTCAACGTCTTCGACGGCAAGAAGGCCCGCTGGGAGACGAGCTGGGAGGTGAGCTTCGTCCCCCGCCGCTACCGCTGGCTCCCCCGCTTCGTCCCCGGCCTCAGCCCCACCGTCGGCGGGCTGGCCACCCAGGACGGCTCGCTGTACGCCTACGCGGGCTTCCGCTTCGACCTGCCGCTGGGGGAGAAGTGGGTGGTGGTCCCGCAGTGGGCCGCCGGCCTGTACTGGGCGAACGAAGGCCGGGACCTCGGCGGCGCGGTGGAATTCCGGTCGGGGATCGAGCTGACCCGCCGGATCGGCGAGCGCTCCCGCGTCGGGATCCTCCTGTACCACCTCTCCAACGCCAGCCTGTACCGGTTCAACCCGGGAACGGAGTCGCTGGTCCTCACCTACAGCACGCGCCCGTGAGCCCGCGGGAGGCCTGTGCTATCCTCCCCGCCATGGCGGTCGATCCGGAATTACTGGACATCCTGGTCTGCCCGAAGTCCAAGGGCGAGCTGGAGCTGATCGAGCTGCCGCGGGAGGTCCGCGGCACGCTGGTGGAAAAGTATCGCGAGCACTTCCGGGATGAGGAGCCGGTGGTGGAGCAGGGGCTCTATTGCGCCGCTTCCGGGCTCGTGTATCCGATCGTCTCGGACATCCCCATCATGCTGATCGAGGAGGCCCTGTCCGCCTCCGCCGTCGGGCGCTAGGCCCGGCGGCTTCCGGCCTGCCGAGCCCGGTCTTGGCTCCTCCCGACGAGCCCTCCACCCCCCGCGCCGAGCGCGCCGGTTCCTGGCTGTTCCTCAGCCATCTGGCCACCCTCTTCAGCATCGCGCTGTCCAACATCCTGCTGGGGTTGACGGTCCTCTCCCTGCCCTGGACCCGGCGGCGGTCCGTGCCCTGGGGCGCCCTGACGCCGCTCATGGTGCCGCTGGGCCTCTACGTGCTGTTCCTGGCCGGCTCCGTCGCCGCTTCCTACGATCCCGGGACCAGCGTCCGCGGGCTGACGGAGATCTTCACCCTCTCGACGCTGATCATGGCGCCGCTCCTGGTGCGGACCGAGCGGCAGGTGCGCCTGGGGGTGGACATCCTCATCGGGGTGGCCGCCCTGCTCGCCTGCGCCGGGCTCTCCCAGTATCTCTACGGCTACGGCGACATCGACCGGCGCATCCGCGGACCGTTCTCCCACTACATGACCTTCTCCGGGTTCCTGCTGGTGGCCGACCTGCTGCTCCTGGCCTCCATGGTCTACGCCGGCCGCTGGCGCAGCCCCTGGCGGTGGGCGGCGCTGGCGGTCATCAACGTGGCGCTGATCGGCAGCTACACCCGCGGGGCCTGGCTGGCCCTCGCCGTCACCCTCACCGTGCTGGTGCTGCTGCGGGCGCCGCGTCTGCTGCTGCTCTACGCGCCCGCGGCCGTGCTGCTGGTGGCGCTGGCGCCGGTGCCCCTCCTGCACCGGGTGGTCTCGATCGCCGACCTGCGCGACCCTTCCAACTACGACCGGCTGTGCATGCTGGAGGCGGGGCTCGCCATGGTCCGGGAGCGGCCCCTGTTCGGGCTGGGCCCCGAGCTGGTGGAGCGGCGCTACGCGATCTACCGCTCCCCCTCGGCGCCGCGCTACGAGGTGCCGCACCTCCACAACAACCTGGTTCAGCTCGCGGCGGAGCGGGGCCTGCCCGCCATGGCCTCCTACCTGGCGCTGACGCTCGCCTCGGCGGCCGTGGCCTGGCGCCTCTTCCGCTCGGAGGGGGGGCGGCGCGGCCCGCGCGCCGACCTCTACGTGGGCGTCCTCCTGGCCCTGCTCGCCTTCAACCTGGCGGGGCTGTTCGAGAACAACTGGGGGGACACGGAGGTGCAGCGGCCGGTGCTGTTCGTGCTGGCCCTGCCGTTCTGCCTGCGCATCCGGGAAACGGGTGATATATAGACGTTCCGGGCGGGCATGGCCGTTGCACAGTTGCCGGCCCCGAAAGGGTGACGCCACTGGCCTCGCGACTCGACCAGCTACTCGTGGACCGCGGTCTGTTTCCCAGCCGCGAGCAGGCGCGCCGCGCCATCATGGCGGGCACGGTCGAGGTGGAGGGCCGCCGCGTCGACAAGCCGGGAACGGCGGTGCGGGAGGAAGCCCGCCTGGAGGTGCTCGCCCCCAGGGAACCCTTCGTCTCGCGGGCCGGCCGCAAGCTGGCCCACGCCCTGGACCACTTCGGCGTCGACCCCGCCGGCCGGGTCTGCCTCGACACCGGGGCGTCCACTGGAGGCTTCACCGACTGTCTCCTGCAACGGGGCGCGGCCCGCGTCTACGCCCTGGACGTCGGCTACGGCCAGCTCGACCAGCGGCTGCGCAACGACCCCCGGGTGGTGGTGATGGAGCGGGTCAACGCCCGCCATCTCGCCCCGGACGCGCTGCCGGAGCCCTGCGGCCTGATCGTCATCGACGTCTCCTTCATCTCCCTGCTCAAGGTGATCCCGGCCCTGCTGCCGCACCTGGCTGCCGGCGGCCTGCTGCTGCCCATGATCAAGCCGCAGTTCGAGGCCGGCCGGGGCGCGGTGGGGAAGGGGGGCATCCTGCGGGATGAAGGTACGCGCCGGCGCGTGATCCGGGAGTGCGCGGAGGGGATCGCCGCCCTGGGGCTCGAGCCCCTCGGGGTGTTCGACTCGCCGGTGACGGGCACCGGCGGCAACCGGGAGGCTTTCGCCCTCTTCCGCAAGGGGGAGCCATGACGCCGCCGCCGGTGTTCCAGCGCGTCGGCATCGTCGCCAAGGCGGGCAGCCGGGACGCCGTCCATACCGCCCACGAGCTGGCCGTGTGGGTGCGCCGCCGCGGGCTGGAGGCGGTGCTCGACGAGGCCACCCTGCAGGGGCACGGCGTCCACGGCTCGCCGTCGTTCCAGCCCGGCGCCTCCTGCGACATGGTGGTGGTGCTGGGCGGCGACGGCACCCTGCTCTCGGTGGCCCGCAACCTGCCGTGGAGCGTGCCGATCCTCGGCATCAACCTCGGCTACCTGGGGTTCCTCACCGAGGTCGGGCGCGGCGAGCTGTATCCCGCGATGGTCAACATTCTGGAGGGGCGCTTCGCCATCGAGGAGCGCTCGCTGTTCGACGTGGAGCTGGTGCGCGCCGGCGGCGGGACCTCCCACTACCGGGTGCTCAACGACGCCGTGGTCACCAAGAGCGCCCTCTCCCGCATCATCGAGCTGACGCTCAAGGTGGACGGTCACCTGATCGCCCGCTTCCGGGCCGACGGCCTGATCATCTCCACCCCCACCGGCTCCACGGCCTACAACCTCTCGGCTGGCGGTCCCATCATCAACCCGCTCCTGCCGGTGGCGGTGTTGAGCCCCATCTGTCCGCACGCCCTTTCGCTGCGGCCCCTCGTCGTGCCCGACGTCGGGCCGATCGAGGTCACCCTGGAGACGCGGCGCGAGGAGGTCTTCCTCACCCTCGACGGGCAGGAGGGCGCCTCCCTCGCCTACCGCGACACCGTGCGCGTCTCCCGCAGCGCCGCCACCGTCCGCCTCGCCAAGGTCAGCGACCGGAGCTTCTACGACAGCCTGCGCGGCAAGCTCCGCTGGGGCGGGCTCGACGACGGAGGAGCCGCCGTGTGAGCGAGCCCGAGGAGCCGGTCGTCCCCCCCGGCGAGCCCGCGGCACCGGAGACCGCGCTCCCTCTCCCGCCCTCCCGGCGCAAGCGGCATGGCCGGGTGCGGCGCTGGGTCGTCCGCCCCTTCTTCTGGGGTCTCCTGCTGCTCTTCGCCCTGCTCGCCGGCACCTGGTTCTTCTTCCAGAGCCATCTGGCCCGCGAGCGGGTCCTCGCCCGCATCGTCACCCAGACCGAGCGTTTCCTGGGCCGCGACATCCAGATCGGCGACGTCGACTACGCCTTCTTCCCCCCGGCGCTGGAGCTGCGCGACATCGTGATCCCCGGTCCCCGCAAGGGCGACCCGCCGGTCCTCACGGCTCCCTTCGCCCGCGTCCAGATCGCCGTTCGCGACCTCCAGGGGCGGGTCTTCGACCTGGAGCAGATCGAGGTCGTCCGCCCGCGGGTCTACCTCCAGTTCAACCCCGACGGCACGGACAACCTCCCGGACTTCCGGTTCGGCCAGCGGCGGGGGCCGAAGCGGTTCGACGTCCGCGTCGGGCACATCCTGATCCAGAACGGCACGCTGCGGGTCAACGAAACCCGGCTGCCGCTCCAGGTGGACGCCCGGGCCGTCTGGGGACGCCTGGTCGGGCGCGCGGAGCGGGGCGGCGAGGGGGGCAACCGTCTGGACGCCCTGGTCACCGCCCAGGAGGTGGTCACCACCCTGCCGCGGGCGAAGCCCTATCCGTTCACCCTGTCGGCCAAGGGGAGCCTGGTGCCCGAGCAGGGGCAGGTGCGGATCGCCGGCGCCCGCTTCGTGGGGCCGGACCTCGCCGGCACCGCGAAAGGCCTCGTGGCCTACCGGGCGCCGGACCGCCGCGTCGAGCTGGAGATCGAGGCCGAGGGGGCCGCCCGCCTCGCCAACCGGCTCGGCTATCTGAAGGACCCCATCGAGGGGCCCGCCCGGGTGAGCGCCCGGTTCCGCTGGACCAAGGAGAGCTGGAGCTACGACGGCCAGGCCACCTCGCCCCGCCTCGCCATGCTCGACCGGGCCTTCGAGGATGTCGAGGCCTCCTTCCAGGGCCGCAGGGAACAGTTGGACGTCCAGGTGGAGCGCGCCCGCTACGCCGGGGGAACCCTGGAAGGGCTGATCACGGTGGACACCCAGGAGGACGAGCCCGGCACGCCGATCGCCCTGGACCTCGACTACGCCGATCTCTCGCTCCAGAAGGTCGTCCGCGACCAGTTCCCGGGGGAGGAGCTGCCGATCGTCTCCGGCCTCTCCGGACGCCTCCGCGGCACGCTCGAATACCGCTTCAACACCGAGGCCGCCGTCGCCGGCATTGGCCGCGCCGACGTCCAGGTGCGGGGCGCCAGCGAAGGGGGCCTGCCGATCGCGGGGACTTTACCCATCGTCCTGGACCGGGGCGTCGTCTCCAGCCGCGACCTCCGCCTGACCGCGCCGGGCCAGGTGATCACCTCCAACGGCTTCACCTACGACCTCCAGCGCGGCACGGGAGCGCTCGATTTCCGGCTGGTCAGCCAGAACGTCGGCCCCCTGTACCCCCTGCTGGCGGGCCGCCAGGCGCCGGGCGAGGAGCCGCCGTTCTGGCTGCCCACCCGCGGCCGCGGCACGGCCGCGGGGACCGCCACCTTCGTCCGCCGCGACCTCGCGCTGCGCGTCCGCCTCGACCTTCAGGACGTCACCGCTCCCGTCACCACGGCCGACCAGGTGCGCGGCTCGTTCCTCTTCACCCCCCGCGCGGTGGACGAGCTGCGGCTGGAGATGGTCCGGGGTCCCGGCGCGCTGCTGGTCACCGGCCGCGTGCCGCTGCCCGAGGAGGGACGCAAGACCGCCTCGCAACCGCTGACCCTGGCCGTGGACGCCGCCCAATGGCCGGCCTCCGGGCTGGCGTACTTCCTCGGCCCCGAGCTCGCCCGGCAGGTCGAGGGGGAGCTGACCGGCCGCGTCGATCTCTCCGGCACGGCCGACCGCCTGAACGGCCGCATCGACGCTCAGGCGCGGGACCTCCGCGTCGCCGGCGCCGCGCTGGGGCGGGCCGAGGCGCGGGCGAGCTTCGACGGCGGCAGGATCACCGTCGAGGAGGGGCGGCTGGACATGCCGGCGGGGACCCTCTACGCCCAGGGGAGCTTCGACCAGGCCACCGAAGCGCTGAGCTTCACCGTCCTCGCCCCCTCCCTCTCCCTGGACGCCGATCCCTTCCAGCCCTACCTGAACGGCGAGCTGACCGGGCGCATGTCCGTCGAGGCGGCGGCCTCGGGCACGTTGAGCCAGCCGCGGGCGACCGTCTCCGTGCGCGGCCAGGATCTGGCGCTGCGGGGCCGTCCCCTGGGCGCGGGCCGCGAGACCAGCGCGGTCGCGGTCTGGGACGGCCAGCGGGTGGACGTGCGCGGCTCCCTCCTGGGGTTGGCCGCCTTCCAGGGGGGCGGCCCGCTGAGCCGCCAGGGGGCCGACCTTTCCATCGAGCTGCGCACCGACCAGCTCGGCGCCCTGGCCCGCGCCCTCTCCCCCCGGCCGCTCCCGGACTTCTCCGGCTCCTTGATGGGCACCCTCACCGCCGAGGCGGACTTCCCGGCGGAGACCTGGCGCGCGGGGCTCTGGCTCTCCGACCTGCGGCTGCGCTACCAGGACCGGACCATCGCCAGCCGCGAGCCCGTCGTGCTGGCGGTGACCCCCGAGCGCGTCGTCATCGAGTCCTTCTACCTGGGCGAGCCCGAGACCGAGAACGAGCTGATCCTCTCCGGCTCGGTGGCCCTCGCCGGGAACGTACCGCTGGACCTCCGCTTCCAGAGCACGGTCGCGGCGAGCTGGGCGGAGCTCTTCCTGCCCCAGGAGTACCGGATCGACGGCGCCCTCGACGTGCTGGGATCGATCCGCGGCACCCTGGGCGATCCCTCCCTGCGCGGACAGGGGGAGATCCGCGGCGCCAGCGCCATCGTGCCCGGCCTCGTCCAGGAGATCGAGAACGTCCAGGGCTTCCTGAGCTTCAACAGCGACCGCATCACGGTGGTGGAGATGCAGGCCCGGCTCGGCAACGGCACCGTGCAGGTGACCAACGGTACCCTGACCTTGCCGGGACCCGGCCGGAGCTTCTCCTATCGGCTGGACCTCCTGGCCCAGGGCATCAGCCTGCGCTTTCCGGAGTTCCTCCTCAACCGCGGGGACGCCTCCATCACCATCGCCTCGACCGACACCGGGCGGGTGATCCGGGGCGAGGTGGCCCTGGAGCGGAGCCTGTACGTCCAGGACGTGCCGATCGACCTCCTGGCCTTCATCCAGGGCCTGTTCCAGCGCCAGCGCCAGGAAATCCCCGAGACCGACGAAACCGAGGCCACCACCCAGCTCGACCTCGCCATCCGCGGCCCCGACGCCCTGCGCGTCCGCAACAACGTCGCCAACCTCCAGGGGGATGTAAGCCTCACCGTGAGCGGCACCGTGGCGCAGCCGGTGATCTTCGGCGAGGTCGAGATCGCCGAAGGGGGGACCCTCGTCTTCAGCGACAACGAGTACGAGGTCCAGCGGGGGATTCTCACCTTCAGCAATCCCAATCGCATCGATCCGCTGATCGACCTGGTGGCCACCACCGAGATCCAGCGCTTCAACATCACCCTCACCCTCGGCGGCACGCTCGACAAGCCGGACGTGAGCTTCGCCTCCGACTCCAACCTGGCGGACCTGGAGATCCTCGGGCTCATCGCCACGGGCGCGCGCCCGGACCTCGCGGACGCCGTGCCGGACCGGCCGGCGAACCAGGACGTGGCCGCCAGCCAGGCGGCGCGGGACTTCCTCTTCGGCCAGGCCTCGTCGGAGATCTCCAAGCGGGTCGGCAGGCTGTTCCCGTTCGACCGGTTCCAGATCTTCGTTCCCCAGACCGGCGGGGGCGGGCAGCTCTCCTCGGGCGTCGGGGTCACGGTGGGCCGCCGCCTGTCGCGCGACGTCTTCGTGACCTACACCTACAATCCCGCGACCACCCAGCAGTACATCGTTCAGGTGGAATGGCAGGTCCGCAAGAACGTGACCCTGATCCTCACCCAGGAAGGCGATGAAAGCTACGCCATCGACGCCCAGTGGCAGCGGCGCTTCTGAGGATGCGATGAGACGCCTGGCGCTCCGGCTCGCCCTCGGGCTGCTGCTGGCCGCGGGGCCGGCCCTCCCGCAGACCGGGCAGGAGGCGCCGCAAGAGCCCCCCGGCCCCCTGGTCACCGCCGTCGAGATCCGCAGCGACGCCCCTCTGAACGAGGACATCGAGCTCGAAGAGCTGCTCGAGACCGAGGTGGGGCAGCCTCTCTCCGAGGAGGACGTCCGCCACACGCTGCGCAACCTGCAGGCAAGCGGCACCGCCTCCGAGATCGAGGTCTACACGCGGGAAGACCCGGAGGCCGGCGGCGTCGTGGTCGTGATCGTCTTCCGGGCCGTGGTGCAGGTGGAAGAGGTGAGGATCGCCGGCCGGCTCGGCCTGCCGCTCGAAGAGCTGCGGCGGGCCATCCCCCAGAGAAACGGCGAGCCTCTCTCCGAGGAGCAGGTGCTCCGGGGCGTCTACGCGCTGAAGGAGGTCTACGAGCGGAGCGGCTACTTCCACTCCACCGCCCGCGTCGCCGTCGCCACCGACGAGCGGCGGCGGCAGGCCGTGGTGACCTACACGGTCGACAGCGGACCCCGGGCCACCGTCGAGACCATCGCCTTCAGCCAGGCCGTCGATCCGTTCGCGCCCGCCGCCCTGGTGAAACAGCTCCGCCTCAAGCCCGGCGAGCCCTACAGCCGCCGGCTCGCCCGCGAGGACGCCGAACGCCTCCAGTCCTGGCTCATCGACCAGCGCCACGGCGCGGCGCTGGTCGACCCCCCGGAAGAGGAGTACGACCCCGCGACCAACTCGGTCAAGCTGACCTATCCCATCGAGGTCGGCCCCGAGATCGTCGTGGAAGTCCGCGGCGCCGACGAAGAGACGTTGCGCCGCAAAGGGCTCCTGCCCTTCCTGGGCGAGTCCGGCTACGACGAGGCCCTGCTGCTCCAGGCGGCCGGCCGCATCAAGACCGAATACCAGCGGCAGGGGCATTACGACGTCCGGGTGGACACCGACGAGCGGAGAACCGACGGCAGGCTCGTGGTGGGCATCACCGTCGAGCCGGGGCCCGTGTACACGCTGACGAGCATCGAGCTGGAGGGCAACGAGGAGATCCCCGAGAAGGAGCTGCGGGATCTCATGCTCACCTCCGAGCGCAGCCTCCTGCGCCGCGGCAGCGGCCGGCTGGTGCAGGCCGAGCTCGACGAGGACGTCGAGAACCTCGCTCGCTACTACGCCCTCAAGGGATACGCCAACGCCGAGGTGGGACCGCCCCAGGTCGAGTGGGAGGGGGACGAGCTGCACCTCGTCATCCCCATCCGCGAGGGATCCCGGCAGCGGGTGGCGAGCCTCTCCTTCGAGGGGGTCGAGAACCTGGCGGACGCACTCGAACGGATTCGCGAGAACCTGGCCCTCCAGGAGGCAGGCGGCTTTCATCCGGTGCTGCTCGACCGGACTCTGGAAACGGTCCGGGCGGAGTACGCCGCCCAGGGCTACACGCAGGCCCAGATCTCCGCCCGCCAGGACTGGAATCCGGACCACACCCTGGTGGACGTCGTGATCCAGATCCTGGAAGGTCCGCGCCAGGTGGCCGACCGGATCATCGTGCGCGGCAACCAGCGCACCCTGGCGGACGTCATCCGCCGCACCCTCGGCCTGAAGAAGGGGGACCCGATCAGCGACGTCAAGCTCCTGGAGGTGGAGCGCAACCTCTACCGGCTGGGGATTTTCTCGCGGGTGGACGTCGAGCTCGTCCCCGCCGGATTGGAAACCGAGGACCGTGACGTCGTCGTCCGCGTCGAGGAAGGGAAGCAGCGCGCCCTGACCTACGGCGTCGGCCTGGAGGTGGAGGCCCCGCAGAGCGGCTCCGCGGAGTACAACCCCCGCGGCCTCATCGGCTTCACCAACAACAACCTGGCGGGCCGGGCCTACAGCCTGCGGACCGAATTGCGCCTGAGCGAGCGGGACAAGTTCTTCCGTCTCCTGTTCAACCAGCCCTACCTGGGCGAGCGCCCCGTCTCGCTCACCTCGACCCTCTTCTACGAGGACGAGTTTCCGCCCAACGAATCCTTCGAAGAGGTGGTCCGCTACGGCGCCCGCATCGAAGCCGTGCGGGTGTTCTCGAGCCGCCGCGTCAGCCTCGGGCTCGACTTCCGCCAGGTCGAGCTGGAGGGCGTCGATCCCGGCCTCTCCGCCAACGAGATCGAACGGGAGAATCAGCCTTACGAGCTCACCAGCCTGATCTCCAGCTTCTTCTGGGACCGCCGCGACGACCCTCTCGCCACCACTCGCGGCTGGAGCACGCTGGCGCAGCTCCAGTACGCGTTCCCCGCCCTCCGGACCGACACGGAGTTCCTGCGCCTCTTCGTGCAGCAGACGCAATACTTCGACCTCGGCCGCCCGGGGGTGATCGCGGCGAGCGTGCGCGCCGGGGGCATCGAGCCGTTGACGACGCTGGCGCCGGTGCCGGGGGATCCGCTGGCGGAGTTCCCGAGCCGGAACATCCCGCTCCCCGAGCGTTTCTTCGCGGGCGGCGACTCCAGCCACCGGGCCTATGGGCGGGACGATCTGGGCATCCGCGGCGAGACCCTCCTCCTCAGCGAGGACGGCGACGAGTTCCTGCCGGTGGGGGGCGACGGGGTCTTCCTCCTGAATCTGGACTACCGCTTCCCGATCTTCGGCGACTTCGGCGGCACGATCTTCTTCGACAGCGGCAACGTCTGGGCGGACTGGCGCTCGATCGACTTCGGCGAGCTCAGGAACGGCGTCGGTATCGGCGTCCGCTATCTCTCCCCGATCGGCCCTCTTCGCGCCGGCATCGGCTGGAAGCTCGACCGCGAGAGAGGAGAGCCGGCGGAGCCCACCTACGAGCTGTTCTTCAACATCGGGAATCCGTTCTAGGCGCGGCGATCCGGCAGCCGATCCGGCGGCGGTCCGCCCCGGAGAGCGAGCGCCCTGCCTCTTGGGCCGAGCCTCCAAGGTGGCGGGGCGAGAGGCTCGCTTTCCAGGACCAGTGGTTCGCGCTCCAGGGCGAGAGGCTCACGATCCGGAGCGAGAGGCTCACGATCCGGAGCGAAAGGCTCGCGATCCGGAGCGAAAGGCTCGCGATCCGGGGCCTGCGGCTTGCCCCGAGGGGCAGGGCGCTCGCGTGGCGGGGTCAGTGGCTCGGGATGCGGGGCGGACGGCTCAAGCCGCAGGGCCGGTCGGAAAGGGAATGGGGCAACGCACGACGGATTTGACGTACGACGATTTCGTCGTACATGTCTCAGCCGGCATCCTGCCGTGTGAAGTAGACTACTGCGCATGGACGAGCGCACGCTGCTGGACCGCATTACCGTGGATCCCAGGATCTTCGGGGGGAAGCCCATTATTCGTGGGCGACGGCTGGCCGTGGAGCATGTTCTCGGCATGATGGCGGCCGGAGATTCTGCTCAGACGATCATCGAAAGCTATCCCTGGCTGGAGCGTGACGATATTCAGGCTTGTCTGCTCTACGCCCGGAAGCTGGTCGGCCATGAGCGCGTCGAGCCTCTTTTGATGGCGACCGGCACCGACGGATGAAGCTCCTCTTGGATAGTTGCGTCTCTCTCAGGATTTGCGATGAGCTGGCGGCCGGAGGCCACGATGTCTTAGCCGCCGCGGACTGGGGGAAAGATCCTGGAGACGAAGAAATCTTGGACCGGGCGCACAAAGAGGGAAGAGTTTTAATCACCCTCGACAAGGACTTCGGTGAGTTGGCGATCATCCAGGAAAGGCCGCATTCGGGCATCCTGCGGCTCGTCGACATTTCCATTACCCGACAGGCGGCGGTCTGTCTGCATGTTCTTGACCTGCATGGGGAGAATTTGCGGAAGGGAGCTATCGTGACCGCAGAGCCCGGCCGCCTGAGAGTTCGTCCTCCGAGAAATTGACATGAAGCTTAGACTGGCTCTTCTTGGCCTTACCTTGACCGCCTGCGGCTCCACCATCCCCGAGGCCCCGCCCGCCCCGGACCTTCGGGTCGAAGGCGCCTTCCATCAGGAGGCGGAATGGCGGTTCCGGGACGAGGTAAAAGTCGCGCCCAGCGACACGGTCCAGGCTCCGGTGCTGCTCACGCGGACCAAGGCTCAATACGCCGAGGAGCCGCGGAAGCGGCGGCTTCAGGGCGACGTCGGGCTGGAGCTGGAAGTGGACGAGAACGGCATGGTCGCGCGCGCCGAGGTCACCCAGCCCCTCGATCCCGCTCTGGACGCCAACGCCATCGTGGCCGCCACGAAGTGGCGGTATTCGCCGGCCCGGCTCAACGGCGTCCCCCGGGCCAGCCTGGTCAAGGCCACGGTGTCGTACCGTATTCAATAGCGGTTGACCCCCACCCCCGCCGCGCGTAGACTGGCGCCGGCCGCACGACGCGTCCATCCTTCCCCTCTGCCCGGGACGGCCCCGGAGCCGCTCCCAGCGAGAGACCTGCGAAAACGCCATGACCCACGACCATCCCTTCGCCCCCATCGAGGCGGCGATTGAAGCTTTCCGTCGCGGCGAGATCGTCATCATCGTCGACGACGAGGACCGTGAGAACGAGGGCGACCTGGCCATCGCGGCCGAGAAGGTCACCCCGGCCGCCGTCAACTTCATGGCCAAGCACGGCCGCGGCCTGATCTGTCTCGCCATGACCGAGGAACGGTGCCGGGAGCTCGAGCTCCCCCTGATGGTCGAGGACAACACCTCCACCTTCGGCACCGCGTTCACCATCTCCATCGAGGCCCGCGGCAAGGTCACCACCGGCATCTCCGCCGCCGACCGCGCCGCCACCATCCTCACCGCCATCGACCCGGCGACCCGGCCGGAGGACCTCCTCCGCCCCGGTCACGTCTTCCCGCTCCGCGCCCGCAAGGGCGGCGTCCTCAAGCGCGCCGGGCAGACCGAGGCCTCGGTCGACCTCGCCGCCCTGGCCGGCCTCAAGCCCGCCGGGGTGATCTGCGAGATCATGAACGACGACGGCACCATGGCCAGGGTCCCCGACCTCGCCAAGGTCGCCGCCGAGCACAGCCTGCTGATGATCACCGTCTCGGACCTCATCAGCTACCGGCTCCGCCACGAGACCCTGGTGAGGAAGATCGCCTCGCCCCAACTGCCCACCATCTACGGCGACTTCCGGATTCACGCCTACCGCTCGGACGTCACGGGCGACGAGAACGTGGCCCTGGTCATGGGGGAGATCGATCCCGAGGAGCCGGTGCTGGTGCGCGTCCACAGCCAGTGCCTGACCGGCGACATCTTCGGCTCCTGCCGGTGCGACTGCGGGCCGCAGCTCGAGAGCGCCCTGGAGCACATCGCCGCCGAGGGCCGAGGCGTGCTCCTCTACCTGCTCCAGGAGGGGCGGGGGATCGGCCTGATGAACAAGCTCCGCGCCTACGAGCTCCAGGAGCAGGGGCATGACACGGTCGAGGCCAACGAGCGGCTGGGCTTCCGGCCCGACCAGCGGGACTACGGCATCGGCGCCCAGATCCTGCGCGATCTCGGCGTCCGCAAGATGCGCCTGATGACCAACAATCCCAGCAAGTACATCGCCCTCAACGGCTACGGGCTGGAGATCGTCGAGCGCGTCCCCCTGGAAGTGCCTCCCACGGACTCCAGCCGCGCCTACCTGCGCACGAAGCGCGAGAAGCTGGGCCACCTCCTGAAGCTCGTCTGAGGTGAAGATCCTCCTGGTGACCTCCCGCTATCCCTGGCCCCCCCGGCGGGGGGATCAGATGCGGGCTCTCCAGATGCTCGACTTCCTCTCGGGCGAGCACGAGGTGACGCTCCTGACGCCCGCTCCGGGGAAGGACCAGCCCCCGCCGCCGGCGGACGCGCCGTACCGGATCGAGCTGTACCGGGCGGGCGGCGGGCGGGCGTTCCTCGCCGGCATGTCGCGGGCGGTGCTGCGGCGCCTGCCCCTCCAGACCGGCCTCTTCTATCAACCCGACCTGGGACGGCGGCTCCGCGAGCTGGCTCCGAAACATGACCTGGGCATCCTCCAGCTCGTCCGTCTGGCCGTCCACGAGGACGACTTCGGCGACACCCCCATCGTCGTCGACCTCATCGACAGCCTCTCGCTGAACTTCTCGCTGCGGGCGGCGGTGGACCGCTGGTGGATGACGCCGCCCTTGAAGGTGGAGGCGCGCCTGCTGGCGGTCGCGGAGCGGCGGCTGGCCGAGCGGGCGGTCCGCATGCTGGTCGTCTGCGAGCGGGACCGCCAGGCCCTGGCCAACCGCCTGCCGCCGGAGCTGGCGGCCAAGGTCTCGGTGGTGCGCCTCTCCATCCGCGAGCGGAAGGTGGACCCCCCGCAGGAGCGGGAGAAGCTCTGGCGCGCCGAGGACACGGGGCCCGTCCTGGCGCTGACCGGCAACCTCGGCTACTTCGTCAACGTGGACGCGGTCACCTGGTGGCTGCGGGACGTCTGGCCGGCGCTGCGCCGCGTCCGGCCGGACATACGCCTGGTCGTGGCGGGGGACCGTCCCACCGCCAAGCTCCGGCGGACGGTGGAGAAGGCCGGGGTGCGGCTCATCGAGTCGCCGAAGGACATGCGCTCGGTGATCGCCCAGGCCACGATCGCGCTGGCGCCCATGCGCTGCGGCTCGGGGGTGCCGATCAAGGTGCTGGAAGCCTGGGCCGTGGGCGTGCCGGTGCTGGCCTCCTCCTGGGCGGTGGCGGGAACGTCCGGACGCCAGGGCGAGGACTTCCTGCTGGTGGGCCAGCACCCGGTGGAGTGGGTGACGGCCATCCTCGATCTCCTGGACAACCCCCAGACCCGCCAGTGGCTGATCGACAACGGCCGCCGCCGCCTCGCCGCCGACTACTCCCGCGAGACCGTCCGGCGGCAGTTGCTGGAGGCGATCCGGGAGGTGGAAGGGGTGAAGGCCGCGCCGCGGCCGGTGCAGGACCGGGCGGCGCAGCCGGTGTGACGGCTTCAGGTCAGGCGCAGAGGCCGTAGTGCATGCACGTCACGTTCGTGTAACCGCTCGACGACCAGATCGAGCACCGCGTGGTGCAGGGCTTCGTGACGCCGCAGACTTCGCTGCACGGGGGATAGGGCGCCGCGGAGGCGTGGGTGGCGAAGAGGGTCAGGGCAAGGGAGAGAACGCAAAGAAAGAGGCGTCCGTACTTCATCTTAATCTCCTTTCGAGTTGACAATCCTTGAACATTGTACATATTTGAAGCCCGATTGTCTCCTTCCCTCTTGTGGAAGACGACAGTCCCCATGGAAGGCCCGCTTCTTGCTTCCCTTTCCCCGCAGGTCCCGGTGTATCCGGGTCCTTGCCACCATCCAACGGGGGAAGAATCGTCCATGTGCGGCATCGCGGGAATCTACAACTTCCGCTCGGGGCGGCCGGTGGCGCCGAGCGAGCTGCGGGCCATGGGCGCCTGCCTCGCCCATCGCGGACCGGACGACGAGGGCTATTTCGAGGAGGGGCCCCTCGGCCTCGTCCACAAGCGGCTGACCATCCTCGACACCTCCCGGCGCGGGCGGCAGCCCATGTTCACCGAGGACGGCCAGCTCGCCATCACCTTCAACGGCGAGGTCTACAACTTCCTGGAGCTGCGCGCCGAGCTGGAAGCCCGGGGGCACACGTTCCACACCCAGACCGACACCGAGGTCATCCTCCGCCTCTACCAGACCGAGGGCGAGGCCATGCTGGCCAAGCTCAACGGCATGTTCGCCTTCGCCATCTGGGACCGCCGGACGAAGACCCTGTTCATCGCCCGCGACCGCCTGGGCATCAAGCCGCTCTACTACACCGTCAACGACGAAGGTGTGACCTTCGCCTCCGAGATCAAGGCGCTGCTGGCCGTCTCGCCGGCGAAGCCCCGGGTCAACCTGGAGATGCTCGACGCCTACATGAGCGTCGGCTACGTGCCCACCGAGCGCACGCTGTTCCAGGGCATCGAGAAGCTGCCGCCCGGCTGGTGCATGCGGGTGGACCGCGACGGCGTCCACCGCCGCGAGTACTGGGACCTAGCCTTCGCGACCGCGGAGATGAGCGAGGAGGAGCACGTCCGCCGCTCCCTGGACCTGCTGCGCGACTCGGTGCGCCTCCAGCTCCGCAGCGACGTCCCCCTGGGGGTCTTCCTCTCCGGCGGCGTCGACTCCAGCGCCGTGGTGGCCCTGATGCACGGCATGGGCATCCAGGACATCCGCACCTTCACCGTGGCCTACGACTTCGGGCCCGAGTACGACGAGACCCGCTACGCGCGCATGGTGGCGGAGAAGTTCCGCACCCGGCACCGCGAGATCTTCGTCACGCCCCAGGAGTTCAAGGATTTCATCCCGTCGCTGATCTGGCACATGGACGAGCCGGTGACGGAATCGGCGGCGATCTCGCTGTTCTTCGTCTCCAAGCTCGCCCGCGAGGACATCGTCGTGGTGCTCTCCGGCGAAGGCTCGGACGAGGTCTTCGGCGGCTATCCGATCTACAAGTACATGCAGACGCTGGAGCGCTACCGCCTGCTTCCGGCCGCGCTGCGCCAGAGCGTGATCAATCCCATGCTCAACCGCCTCGGCGGAAAATGGAACAAGTACACGGAGATCTCCAACCAGCCGCTGCCGGAGCGCTACACCGGGGTCTCCTTCTACGAGACGCCGGTGAAGGATGCGCTCTACCGCCCTGAGGTCAAAAACCTTTTCAACGGCAGCGCCATGCCGGGTCTGGTAAGCCGCTACTACGAGAAGACGGAAGGGCTCGATCCATTGCTGCGGATGATGTACCTCGACGTCAAGAGCTGGCTGCCGGACGACCTGCTGATCAAGGCCGACAAGATGACCATGGCGACCTCGGTGGAGCTGCGCGTGCCGTTCCTCGACCATCGCGTGGTGGAGCTCGGCGCCAGCCTCCCGCCGCGTCTGCGCATCAAGGGCTGGGAGACGAAATACATCCTGAAGAAGGCGATGGAGCCCTACCTGCCGAAGGAGATCCTCTACCGCTCGAAGATGGGATTCCCCACGCCGCTCGCCATGATGTTCAAGGGTCCGCTGAGCGGCTACGTGGCGGCGGTCCTGGAGAGCGACCGGTCCCTCGACCGCGGCTACTTCCGCCCGGAGACGGTGCGGAACATGGTCCGCCAGCACGCGGCGGGGGAGAAGGACCACCACCGCGTGCTCTGGCAGCTTCTGGTGCTCGAAGAGTGGCACCGGAAGTTCATCGACTGACCCTGAAGGATCAACTTCTCAGTTTTTTACTGGAGGCCCGGCCGGACTTGTAGATCCACCGGCGGCAGGTGCCGGCGGACCTGCGGCCCAGGCTCCGGGGGAAACCTTTCCTGTTCCTGCGGCTGCGTCGATCCATGATGTGGGTCTCCCAGCTTCTTGTGCCCCAGCACGGCCAGCATGTGCCGGGCTTCGTTGTCGAGGGTCACGTCCCTGAGATCCTTGTAACCTTCGCTCCTGAACAGCTCCATGATCTCCGGCACCGTGTGGCGGTACTGGTAGGGCGGGCTGTAGTTGTCGAACATCTGCACGGCGCGCACGCGGGCGGTGGACTTCGGCGGCGCGGGCTCGCCGCGCAGGAAGTGCATCAGGCGCGACATGGCGGCGTGCGCCGGCGAGGCCAGGTAGCAGAGGCCGTAGAGGAGACGCATGGGCATGCGCGTGGTGACCGCCCGCAGCGACACGTTGACGGCGTGGATCCACGCCGGCCGGCGGCGGTAGAGCTGCACGTAGAGTTTTCCACCCGGCTTCACCGACCGGCTGATCGAGCGGAAGGCCCGGTAGGTGCTCGGCGTGTGGTGCAGCACCCCCGAGGTGTGCACCATGTCGAAGCTCTTCGCCAGCAGCGGCAGCTCCAGGATGTTCCCCTGGAGGTAGTGGACCCGGTGCGCGACGTGGCGGCCCTTCTCGAACAGGCGCTTGCGGGCGTTCTCCACGCTGCGGCTGAAGTCCATGGCCACGATCTCCGGCCCGTGCTCCGCCACGGCGCGGGTGAGCTCGCCGTTGCCGCAGCCGCCGTCGAGCAGGGTGACGTCCCGCAGCTCCTCCGGCGTGGTGTCGAGGTTGTAGAGGAACTCCCGCTTGCGCAGCCCGGCGTCGTCCTTGAACCAGGTGGCGTCCCCTTCCTGGTAGACGGTCCACTGCAGGCCGAAGCTCTTCGAGCTGCGCGGATCGGCCACGGTCGGGGGGATGTCCTTCTTCGGCACGCCGGCGAGGCCGTGGCGGGCGAAGAAGTCGCCGTACTCCTCCTTGGCGTTGGTCAGCATCCGCGGGATGCCGTCGATCACCGGGTAGACCAGGCCGCAGACGCAGGAGAGCGCTCCCTCCAGGATCTCCTCGCGGTAGCAGGAGGCGCAGTCCGGCACGACGGACGCCGCCGGAGGGTTCGCCAGGCCGTGGCGCGCGCAATGGAAGGAGCAGGCGGGAACGCGCACCGGCGACGGCAGCTCGACCTTCTCTTCCTGGAAGACCTGGAGCCGTGGACGCTCGCCGCAGTTCGGGCAGATGACCCAATCGAGCAGACGTTTCTTCATTCTGGAGCCTCCGGAAAGCACACAAACATCCTGCTGCCCGGCGTGGAATGCAACGAGCAGGCCATGACGGCCGGGAGGAGACGACGGAACGGTTCTTGCACTCCAGCGGCTCCAGGTGCTTGTACACCTGATGTTGCATCTCTATCCCGAGCTCTGGAGGAAAACGATGGGGACCAGGACCCTGACCATATTGAAAGCCTTTGCCATCGTTCTATTGACCGCCGTTCTGGCGAGCCCGGCCGCGGCCCAGGTCGTCACCCGCTCGGAGGAGGACCCTCCGGACGCCTACTCCATCGGCATCGGCGACATCCTGGAGATCTCCGTGTGGAAGAACCCCGAGCTCTCCACGACCGTGCCGGTACGACCGGACGGCCGCATCTCCGTGCCGCTCCTGAACGATGTCAGGGCGGCGGGTCTGACACCCCTGGCGCTCCGTCAGACCCTGACAGAGGGTTACAAGGAGTACGTCACCGCCCCGGGGGTCTCCGTGGTGGTGAAAGAAATTCACTCCCGGAAGGTTTTTGTCACCGGCGAGGTCGCCACTCCCGGCGCGTACGACCTGCAGCCGCGGACCAAGCTCATGCAGGCCCTGGCCCTGGCGGGCGGGCTCACCCCCTACGCCAAGAAGAAGGTCGTCGTGCTGCGGGACGGCAGGGACGGCAGGACGGACCGGCGCTATGAGATCGATATCGCCGCCATCCTCTCGGGAAAACGCCCGGGCGACAACCTCCTGCTCCAGCCCGGCGACACCGTGATCGTCCCGTAGTCTCTCCCTCTTCCAGCGCAAGATCAGGAAAAGATTTTCGAGCGGCCGCCCGCCGGCGGCCGCCGTGCGTCCCGTTTTCTCTAGAACCTTATTGAATCGGTGCATGTTCATACCTGTTCGTCACCAGCGGCAAAACCTACACGCTCCGGATGAAGAGTTGGTCCCTGGAGCGGCGGCAATTGAGCGGCAAACCCGGCGTCTTCCTATGCGGAGCGACTGGCACCCCTCTTGCACTTTCGGGGCGGTTGCACAGGTATCGGCAGTAAGTGGAGAACCTGAGCGGAAGCAAGGGGGGACTCGCACCGGGGGTTTTGGTTCTGAGGGGTCCCAACAGCAAGCGATGATTCATCTACCAGGTTCAAGCTCAAGCCGTGTCACTCCATGGGCCTTGCTCGTGGGCGGCCTTCTGGCCCTGGCGGCGCCGGCCGCCGGAGGCGAGTTCCGGTTCCTCGTGGAAGGGGAGCTGGGGGCCCAGGACGAGGGCGGCTACGGCGACGAGCAGGACGTCGCCTTCCGACAGGACGATCCCATCGCCCGTGCCGGGGTCAACCTCCAGCTCTCCTATGCCTTGCAGCGGCTTAGCCTGGCCCTCGACTACTCCCCCTCCTACGAGCGCAACCTGGAGGACACGGACCTCTCGGGCACCACCCACCTCCTCGACTTCGGCCTGGTGGGCGACCTTACCCGCACCCTTCAGCTCAACGTCCGGGAACAACTGCTGTCGCTGCCGGACCTCAATTCCTACCAGCCGGTGGCGGCCCCGGTCACCTACGTGACGACCCCGCGCGGCGACCAGTTGGCTCACAGCCTGGACGTCTCGCTGGACCAGGCCTACAGCCGCCGCTTCTCGCTGTCGCTGGGGCTCAGCCACTCGCTGCGCCGCTTCGAGGAGGATGACTTCGTCGACTCGGAGACGCTGGGCGGACGCATGAGCGCTTCGTGGGAGCTCGCGGAAGGCCGGCTCCTCGAGGCCCTGGCCGGCTCGTCCCGGTTCGACTACGGCGACCAGGGGGATAGCGACGTCCTCACCTTCGGTCTGGCCTACGCCATGGCAGTGGGCCGCGACAGCCTGCTGCGGGTAGAAGGGGGAACGTACTCCGTGGAATCGAAGCGGACCGTCCTCCTGCTGCCGCCGCCGGTGCCCGGCGTGCCGCCCGGGTCCGAGCCCGAGCCCGTCCCCGCGGCGGGGGAGGTGCGGGAGGAGGACGACGGCTGGCGCGGCTCCCTGCAGTTCTCGCAGAGCCGGCGGCTCTTCCGCTGGGGTCTCGGGGTCAGCCACGACATCTCCGCCGGCGCCGGCCTCGGCCGCGCCGTCGAAGCGGACAACGCCTACGTGGACGTCTCCTGGCCGGTCAGCCGGCAGTGGGAGCTGGGCCTCGACGGCAACGCGTCGCGGCAGACGGAGATCTTCGAATCCATCGCGGTCGACGGCCAGACCCTGGCGGGCGAGAGCCTGACCGAGTTCGTCGCCGGCACGGCGCGGGCCTCCTGGAGCTTCACTCCCGCGTTCCGGCTGTCCGGCAGCTATTCAAGGATCTGGCAGAGCTCCGAGGTGGAGCCTTTCGCGGACCTCTCCTACTCCCGTTACTTCTTGAGCCTGGCGTTCCGGCTCTTCAGCGCGGGGGAGACCCCGAACGAGCCGGAAAGCCTTGGGAGGCCCATCGACGATGATGAACCTGACACTCACTGAGCTGGTCCGGGCCCTGTGGCGGCGCCGGATCTGGTTCTTCGTGCCCCTGGTCCTCGGCCTGGCCGCCGGCATGGTGGCCCTCAAGGTGCTGCCCCCCACCTACCGGGCGGAGACCAAGGTGCTGGTGGAACCCCAGATCGTGCCGGTCGACTACGTGAAGCCGACCGTCATCGCCAGCATGCAGGACCGGCTGCGCACCATCGAGCCGCTGATCAAGAACCGCACGAACCTGGAGCGGATCGTCCGCGAGATGGACCTCTACCCCGAGCTGCGCGCCGTGGCCCCCATGGACAGCCTGGTCGCCCAGGTCAACTACGACCTGCTGGTGGAGCCGCGGGGCGACACCTTCTACATCAGCTTCAAGAACAGCGATCCGGTCAAGGCCGCCCGCACGGCCAACCGGGTGGCCGAGCTGTTCATCCAGAGCAACCTGCAACTGCGCGAGAACCAGGCGCAGGGGACCTCGGAGTTCCTGGAGAGCGAGCTCGCCACCACCAAGCGCCGCCTGGAGACCCAGGAGGCGAAGATCGCCGAGTTCAAGCGCCTGAACATGGGCACCCTCCCCGAGCAGCGCGACACCAACCTGCGGGGAGTCGAGCAGCTCCAGACCAAGCTCGAGATCAACATGGACGCCATGGACAAGGCGGAGACGCGCCGCCTCCTCCTGCAGACCCAGATCGCCGAGCAGCGCCGCGAGGCCGAGCAGCGGCGCGGCTCGCCGCGGTCGATCCTCACCGAGAGCGCCCCGGGGCAGCCCTCACGGCTGGAGCAGGCCCGCGCCGAGCTCATCCAACTGCGCGCCCGCTACACCGAGCGGCATCCGGACGTCATCCGCGCCCAGGCGGAGGTCGAGGAGCTGGAACGGCTGGAGAAGGCCCGGCCGGTCCAGACCGCCGCGGCGGCGGAATCCGCTCCCGAGCCGGAGCCCGTGCGGATCGATCCCACGCTCAAGGCCGAGCTCGCCTCCGTGGACCTGGAGATCCGGAGCCTCAAGGCGGAGCGCGGGCGCATCCTGTCCGACATCTCGCGGATGCAGGGGCGGCTGGAGAACTTGCCGCGGGTCGAGCAGGACCTGCTGTCGCTGACCCGCGACTACGACAACATCCGGAAGTCCTACGAGTCGCTGCTCGACAAGCGCCTCAACGCCCGCCTGTACGAGAACCTGGAGAAGAGCCAGCAGGGCGAGCGCTTCACGATCATCGAGCGGGCCGTGCCGCCCAGCTTCCCGTACGAGCCCAAGCCGGTGCTGGTGCTCGGCCTCGGCCTGGTGGCCGGGGGCCTGCTCGGCCTGCTGGCGGCCCTGCTGCGGGAGCGCACCGATCCCACGTACGCCGACGTCCAGTCGTTCCAGGAGGCCTTCCCCGGCGTGCCGGTGCTCGCCACGATCCCCGTCTTCAAGGGCGCTCGGGAGACCTCCCGGACCAGGAGGAGCTGATTTATGGATGTACTGAGGACCGCCGACCGACCCGCGCGCATTCATCGTGAAATGGCGCCCTCACGCCGCGTCCAGCTTCGCGACGACGCGCCGGTGGTCGACTACATGGCGCCGCCGTCGTTCGCCGCCGAGCAATACCGCAGCCTCGCCGTGCAGGTCGAGGAGCGCATCAACCCGCTCGCCACCTGGGGCTACGCGCTGACCGTGACGAGCCCGGAGGAGGGCGCGGGCAAGACGCTCACCAGCCTGAACCTGGCCCTGACGCTGACCCGCGGCGAGGAGCGCCGCGTGCTGCTGCTGGAGGGGGACCTCTGGCGGCCCCAGCTCCACACCTATTTCGACCCCGAGCGGCCCGACCGGCCGGGCTTGCAGCAGGTGCTGGAGCGGCGCCTCCCGTACTCCGACGCCGTGGTCTCCCTGGAGGGGACCAGCCTCGACATCCTGATGGCCGGCGCCTCCGGCGTGGCCGGGGACCTGATGTCCGGCCGGCGCATGTCCGAGATCCTCAGCGAGGTCCGCAACCAGTACGAGGTGGTGGTCGTCGACTCGCCGCCCATGACCCTGCTGGCCAGCGCCCGTTCCCTCGCCGCCCGCTCCGACGGCGTGGTGCTGGTGGTGCGCGCCGGGCAGACCAAGAAGCACGACATCGAAAAGACGCTCAACGCTCTGGGCCCCGAGAAGCTGATCGGGGCGGTGCTCAACTACACGCGGATCTCGGACCGCGGATACCGCGGCTACTACTGATGCAGTCTGACATCGGGACTCTGGGATGATCCGGATCTTCAGTCGCTACTGGGCCGTGCCGGCGGTGGTTTCGCTGCTGATGGAGGGGGGGCTCCTCTTCGCGGCGGTGCCGCTGGCCTTCCATACCCGCCTCTCGCTGGGGGAGTGGCTCGGCGTGCCGCCGCCGCCGTCCACCATGGTGATCGCCAGCGTGGTGTTCACGGTCATGGGCCTGCTCTGCCTCTACCTCAACGGGCTCTACGACTTCGGTGAGAGACTGTCGGGCCGGGAGCTGACGATCCGCCTGGGACGGACGTTCTTCTTCCTCGGCCTCTCTTTCCTGGCGGTGTTCTTCCTCGTCTCCAAAGCGGGGATGGGCCGCGTCGTCTTCCTCCTGGCCTTCGTCTTCGGCATGTGCTTCGTCCTCGCCTGGCGCGTCGTGCTGCGCTGGATCCTGCGGTCGGAGGGCTTCGCCGAGCGCGTCCTCATCGTCGGCGCCGACGAGAAGGCGATCGACATCGCCCGCGAGACCCTGCACCGCCGCCATCTGGGCTACCGCGTGGTCGGCTTCGTGGACGACGACCCCGCCCTCCAGGGGGTGAGCATCCTCAACCCGCGGGTCATCGGCACCACGGGCCAGGTCCGCGACCTGGCGCTCCAGCACGGCGTCACCCGGGTGGTGGTGGCCGCCATGGACCATCGCGGCCGGCTCAGCATGGACGCCCTGCTGCACTGCAAGACCAGCGGCATCCGCGTCCAGGAGGCGTCGTCCTATTACGAGCAGATCACCGGCAAGATCATGCTCGAAGGGCTCCGCAAGTCGTGGCTGGTCTTTTCGGACGGCTTCGTGGTCTCGCGCGGCGTGCTGTTCGCCAAGCGCCTCCTCGATCTGACCGCCGCTTCGGTGGGGCTGCTCCTGGCGCTGCCGTTCATGCTGCTGGTGGCCCTGGCCGTGCGGCTCGACTCCCCCGGCCCGGTCTTCTTCCGCCAGGACCGCGTGGGCCGCGGCGGCCGCGAATTCACCCTCTGGAAGTTCCGCTCCATGTGCAACGACGCCGAGAAGGGCGGCGCCCGCTGGGCCGTGCAGGACGACCCCCGGATCACCCGCGTGGGCTGGTTCATCCGCAAGACCCGGCTCGACGAGCTGCCGCAGCTCTGGAACGTGCTGGTGGGCGACATGAGCCTCGTGGGCCCGCGCCCCGAGCGCCGCATGTTCGTCGAGCAGCTCAAGGAGCAATGCCCCTGGTACGAGCAGCGCCTGGTGGTGCGCCCCGGACTGACCGGTTGGGCGCAGATCAAGGCCCCGTACGCCTCGACCTTCGAGGAATCGATCGAGAAGCTGAAGTTCGACCTCTACTACATCAAGAACCTCTCGATTTTCCTGGACATCTCGATCCTGCTCTCCACGGCCAGGATCGTACTGTTGGGACGAGGTGCCCGATGACCGAACCGACCGCCGGGAAGCAACCCGCGGCGCCTTCCAAGGACCCGGTGGACCTGCTGCGCCACGCGTCCCGCCCGCGCGCGGGCCTCCGCATCCTGTACCTCTGCCATCGCGTCCCCTACCCGCCGGACAAGGGCGAGAAGATCCGCGCCTTTCACCAGATCCGGTTCCTGGCCCGCCGCCACAAGGTCCACCTGCTGACGCTGGCGGACGGCCCGGTGCCCGACCTGGCGCCCCTGGAGGCGCTCTGCGAGCGGGTCGAGGTCTTCCCCTTGAGCCGGCCGGCGGCCTACGTCCGCGCCGCGATGAGGATGACCCTGCCGCGTCCCCTGACCCTCTCCTTTTTCGAGTCGAAGGAGCTGTCCGAGCGGCTGCGCGAGCTGGCCCGCCGCGAGCGCTTCGACGTCCAGGTCGTCTTCTGCTCGGCCATGGCGCCCTACGCCGAGCTGATGCCGGAGGTGCCGGCGGTGCTCGACATGGTGGACGTGGACTCGGCGAAGTGGGCCCAGTACGCGCGTTTCGCGCCGCTGCCCCTGCGGCCGGTCTACGCCCTGGAGGCGCGGCGCCTGCGGCGCTACGAGGCCTCCCTCGCCGGCCGCTTCCATCGCGTCTTCCTCGCCACCGGCAACGAGACCCGGCTCTACAAGGCCAGCGCGCCCGAGGCCCGGGTCGAGACGGTGATGAACGGCGTGGACGTCGACTTCTTCCAGCCCCTGGACCTGCCCAAGTCGACGCACCCGACGCTGGTCTTCACCGGCCAGATGGACTACTTCGCCAACGTCGACGGGGTGATCCACTTCGCGAAGAACGTCTTCCCGCGCCTGCGCCGGCGTTTCCCCGACCTCGAGCTCCTGATCGTCGGCCGCTCGCCCACGCCGGCCGTGCGCGATCTCGGCGAGCTGCCCGGCGTGCAGGTCACGGGCGCCGTGGGCGACGTCCGCCCCTTCCTGGCCCGCGCCTGGGCCATGGTGACGCCCCTGCGCATCGCCCAGGGGGTGCAGAACAAGGCGCTGGAGGCGATCGCCTCGAACCTCCCCCTGGTCTGCACCGAGCGGGTGCTGGCGGGGCTCTCCGAAGGCGGCTTCCGCCACGGCCGCGACCTGCTGGCCGCCGGCACCGACGAGGAGATGGAGCGCGCCGTGGCGGCGGTGGTCGAGGATGCCGCGCTGCGCGAGCGCATCGCCGAAAGCGCTCGCCAGCGGCTGGTCGCCCACTACCGCTGGACGCCCATCCTGGAAAGGTTCGAGGAGCTGGTGGGCGCGGCGGCGCGGCCCCCGGCGGGCGCGCCCCTGCTGCCGGCCGAGGTCCGCCGCCGCGAGGGAGAGGCGGCGCTGCCGCCGGCCGCCGCCGGCGGGGAGAGCCGGCGTGCGTGACCTGCTGCTCCTGGCCGTGATCTACAGCTCGCTGCCGGTGATCGTGTTCCGGCCGTTCCTCGGGCTGCTGGTCTACGGCTGGCTCTCCTACATGCGGCCGCAGGACATGGCCTGGGGCGTCCGCGGCATGCCGCTGTCGCAGTGGGTGGCCATCGCGCTGGTGGTCGGGCTCGTCCTCTCCCTCGGCCGCGAGCGCTGGCTGACGATCCGCACCCAGACGGTGCTGCTGATCCTGCTCGGCGTCTGGATCAGCATCTCCGTGACCCAGGCGGTCAAGCCGGAAGAGGCCGGGCTCATGTACGGCTACTACTGGAAGACGATCCTGATCGCCCTCCTCACCACCGGCCTGGTGACCAGCCGCCATCGCTTCCGCATCCTGCTCCTGCTGATCGTCGGCTGCATCGGCTTCCTGGGCGCCAAGCGCGGCCTCTTCGGCCTGCTCCGCGGCGGCATCCGCTTCCATGACGGGCCGGGCGGCTTCATGTCGGACAACAACACTTTCGCCCTGGTCCTCAACATGGTCCTGCCGCTGCTGGTGGCGGTCATCCTCACCGAGAAGGAGAAGTGGATGAAGGTCGCGGCCGGCGCCACCGCCGTGCTGTGCACCATCTCGATCCTCTTCACCTTCTCGCGCGGCGGCCTGCTGACCCTGGCCGTGGTGGTTCCGGCGGTGATCTGGCGCTCGAAGCACCGGCTGGCCATCACCGGGCTGATCGGCCTGGGGCTCGCCGGGTTCCTGTTCCTCACCTCCGACCAGTTCACCCAGGCCTACGTCGAGCGGGCCTCCACGACCTTCGACTACCAGGAGGACAAGTCGGCCCAGGGCCGGCTCCAGGCCTGGAAGACCTCCTGGCGGGCGTTCCGCGACTACCCGGTCTTCGGCGTCGGGCCGAACAACCTGCAGGTGGTCCACCGCACCTACTCGCCGGACCCGGACCGCTTCCGGGTCTCGCACAACGTCTTCCTGCAGATCCTGGCCGAGTGCGGCCTGCCGGCCGTGCTCCTCTTCACCGCCTGCCTCGGCACCGCCTTCCTCAGCCTCAACCGGCTGCGCAAGGGGACGGACCTGCCGTGGGTGGAGATCTACGCCCGCATGATGCAGATCTCCATCGTGGCCTATGTGATCGGCAGCATGTTCCTCAACACCGCCTACTTCGAGCTGATCTACCAGTTGATGGCGCTGAGCGTCAGCCTGGACCTGGCGGCCCGCGCCGCCGCGCGGGAACCGCTCGACGCGACGGAGCCCGAGCGCGAGCTGCCCTGGTGGAAACGGCCGGCGCCGCCCTCGCCGGCGTGGGCGAGGAGGAGCTGAGCCCATGTGCGGGATCGCCGGACTCTTCCTCTATTCCCGGCGGGGTGACCCGGGCTTCGCGCGCCGCGAGACCCTGGCCCGCATGGTCGCGCCGCTGCGCCACCGCGGGCCGGACGACCAGGGCGTCCACCTCGCCGGGCCCATGGGCCTGGGGCACGCCCGCCTCTCGATCATCGACGTGGCGGGCGGCCACCAGCCCCTCTACAACGAGGACCGCTCCGTGGCCGTGGTCTGCAACGGCGAGATCTACAACCACCGCGAGCTGCGCCGGGACCTGGAGAGCCGCGGCCACCGCTTCGCCACCCGCTCGGACAGCGAGGTCGTGGTCCACCTCTGGGAGGAGCTGGGCCCCGGCTGCGTCGCGAAGCTCGCCGGCATGTTCGCCCTGGCGGTGACCGACGTCCGCCGGCGGACCCTGCTGCTGGCCCGCGACCGCGTCGGCAAGAAGCCGCTGTTCCTGGCCGACGACGGCCGCCGCCTCGGCTTCGCCTCGGAGCTGAAGTCGCTGCTCGCCGCCGGCCTGATCGAGCCCGAGGTGGACCCCGAGGCGCTCGACCTCTATCTCGCCTACGGCTACGTGCCGGCGCCGTGGACCATCTTCCGGGGCGCCGCCAAGCTGCCGGCCGGCCACTACGCCGTCTGCGACGAGAAGGGCGTCAGGATCGAGCGCTACTGGGACGTCCCCACGGCGCCGCCGGTCGATCCCGGCCCGGCCTCCGACGAGCGCCTGGCGGGCGAGCTCGAGAACCTGCTGGCCGCCGCCGTGCGCGACCGCCTGGAGAGCGACGTCCCCCTGGGCGCCTTCCTCTCGGGCGGGATCGATTCCGGCACGGTCGTCTCGCTGATGAGCGAGGCCCTGGGCGGGCCGGTGCGCACCCACACCGTGGGCTTCGCCGACCGCGCCACCGACGAGCGCGAGGACGCCGCCGCCGTGGCCCGCGCCCTGGGCGCCGACCACGTCGAGACCGAGGTGCGGCCCGATCTCGCCGACGTGCTGCCGCGCATCGCCTGGCACCTCGACGAACCCTTCGCCGACCCCTCGGCCGTCCCCACCTGGTACGTCTCGCGCGAGACCCGCCGGCGGGTGACGGTGGCCCTCTCCGGCGACGGCGGCGACGAGCTGTTCGCCGGCTACGGCGAGAAGTACGCCATGCACCTGATGGAGGAGCGGCTGCGCCGCTGGCTGCCGGAGGCGGTCCGCCGCGGCCTCTTCCCAACCCTGGGGGCGGGCTGGCCGCGCTCGCCGCGCCTGCCCCGCGCCCTGCGCCTCGGCGGCCTCTTCCGCAACCTGGCGGTGGACGCCCCGCGCTCCTACGACTTCGACCGCCGGCTGATCCCGCCCCACCTGGAGGAGCGCCTGTTCGGGCGCAGCCTGCGGGAGCGGCGGCGGGCGTTCGATCCCTTCGCCGCCATCGAGCCGCACCTGGCGCGGGCGCCCAAGGAGCCGCTGGCGCGCGCCCTCTACCTCGATTTCAAGACCTGGCTCGCCGACGACGGCCTGGTCAAGGTGGACCGCATGAGCATGGCCCACGCCCTGGAGGTGCGGTGCCCCCTGCTCGACCACCGGGTGGTGGAATTCGCCGCCCGCGTGCCGTCGCGGCTGAAGCTGGCTGGCGGCGAGACCAAGGTGCTGCTGCGCCGGGTGGCGGCGCGGCGGCTGCCTCCCGCGATCATGACCCGACCCAAGCGCGGCTTCGCGCCGCCGGTCTCGCGCTGGCTGCGCGAGGACCTGCGCGGCTTCTCGCGCGACCTGCTGCTGGCGCCGGACGCCTTCGGGGGCGATCTCTTCGAGCGGCGCGAGGTGGAGCGGCTGCTGGACGACCACGCGGCCCGCCGGCTGGAGGCGGGCTGGGCGCTGTGGACGCTGCTGATGCTGGAAGTCTGGGGGCGCGAGGTGGCCCGCCAGGCGCCCGCCGTCGAACCCGAGCTGGAGCTGGAGGTGCGGAGTGCGGTCTGATCCCAGGATTATTCCGCGAATAGGGGTGCTGCTGTTCAGCACCGTCTTCCCCAACGCGGCCCAGCCGCAGCACGGGGTGTTCGTGCGCGAGCGCATGCGCGGCCTGCCGGCGGCGGAGCTCGAGGTCCGCGTGGTGGCCCCCACCCCCTGGTTCCCCTTCGTCTCGGGTCTGCGCCCGGGCTTCCGCCCCGAGGTCCCGGCCGAGGAGGTCCAGGACGGCGTGCGGGTCTACCACCCGCGCTTCCTCTCCGTCCCCGGCGTCCTCAAGTGCCTGGACGGCCTCTTCCTGTTCCTCTGGACGCTGCCGCTGCTGCTGCGCCTGCGCCGCGAATTCCGGTTCCAGGTGATCGACGCCCACTTCGTCTATCCGGAAGGGCTGGCGGCGGCGCTCGCCGGCCTGGTCCTGCGGGTGCCGGTGACGATCACCCTGCGCGGCATGCTGCCCCTGCTGGTCCCCTTCCGGCTGCGCCGGCCGCAGCTCCGGTTCGCTCTGAAGAGGGCGGCGCGGATCGTCGCCGTCTCCGAGTCGCTGAAGCGCGACGCCGTGGCCCTCGGCATCGCGCCGGAGAAGGTGCGGGTGATCGAGAACGGCATCGATCCGGACGCCTTCCAGGCGCTGGACCGCATCGAGGCGCGCCGCCGCCTCGGCCTCGCCAAGTACGGCCCGCTCCTGGTCTCGGTCGGCACGCTGGCCCCCCGCAAGGGGTTCCATCTCGTCATCGAGGCCGTGGCCCGTCTCCGCAAACGCTGGCCCGCCCTGCGCTTCGCCGTCGTGGGCGGCGACGGCGCCGAGGGGGCCATGAGCGCCGAGCTGCGCCAGCTCGCCAGGAATCTGGGGATCGAGGACGCCGTGATCTTCGCCGGGCCGCGCGCGAGCCGCGAATTGGCGGACTGGTACAGCGCCGCCGACCTGTTCGTGCTCGCCACCGCTCACGAGGGTTGCCCCAACGTGGTGCTGGAGGCCCTGGCCTGCGGCACGCCCGTGGTGGCCACGCCGGTGGGGAACATCCCCGAGCTGATCGACGCGCCACGGTTCGGCCTGCTGGTCGAGCGCACCGTGGAGTCGATCACGCAGGGAATCGCCAGGGGGCTGGACCGCAACTGGGACCGCGACGCCGTGCGGGCGCGGATCGCGTCGCGCACCTGGGCCGCCGTGGGGCGCGAGGTGGCGGAGGAGCTGCGCGGCAGCCTGCCTCGCGAAGCGAAGGCCGTCCGGGCCGTGGAGGTCACGCCGTGAAGATCCTGTACCACCACCGCACCCGGGCCGGCGACGCCCAGGGCATCCACATCTCCGAGATCCAGCGCGCCTTCCGCCTCAGAGGCCACGACGTGCGCGAGGTGGCGCTCGTGGAGGCCGGGACGGAAGCGAAAGCCGACGAGTCCGGCGGCGAGGCCAAGGGCGTGGCGGGTCTCGCCTCCCGCCTCGCCTCGCGCATGCCGCTGGCCGTCAAGGAGGCCATGGAGCTGGCCTACAACGCGGTGGCTTTCCGCAACCTCTCGCGGGCCATCCGGGACTTCCGGCCCGACTTCGTCTACGAGCGCTACGCGGCCAACACCTTCGCGGGCCTCGCCGCCGCCCGCCGCCACGGCGTCCCCTTCGTGCTGGAGGTCAACTCGCCGCTGGCCCTGGAGAAGGCCCGGCACGACGGCCTCGCCTTCCGGGGGATCACCCGCTCGATCGAGCGGCGGCTCTGCACGGGGGCCGACGTCACCATCGCCGTCACCCGCGTCCTCGCCCGCATCCTGGAGGACGAAGGGGTGCCCGCCGGCAAGGTGGTGGTGATGTCCAACGGCGTGCGCCGGGAGTTCGGAACCAGCGGCGACGGCGCCGCTTTCCGGCGCGCGTTCGGCATCCCCCTGGACGTCCCCGTGGCCGGCTTCGTGGGCTGGTTCCGCGCCTGGCACGGCCTGGAGCGGCTGGTGGAGATCGCCGCCTCGCCCGCCTGGCGCGAAGCGCGGATCCACCTGGTCCTCGCGGGCGACGGTCCCGCCATGCCCGCGCTGCGCGAGCTGCGCGACGCCTCGCCCGACCTGCGCGAGCGGGTGGTGCTGTGCGGCCCGGTGCCCCGCGCGGAGATCGAATCGGCGCTGGCCAGCTTCGACGTCGCCGTGCAGCCGGCCGTCACCCCCTATGCCTGCCCGATGAAGATCATCGAGTACATGGCCGCCGGGCGCGCCATCGTGGGCCCCGGCTCGGCCAACGTCCGCGAGCTGCTGACGCACGGGGAGACGGCGCTGCTGTGCCCCGGCGACGAGAACCCCGCCGCCGAAGACCTCGGCGACGCCGTCCTGGCCCTGGTGCGCGACCCCGGATTGCGGGAGCGCCTGGGCCGGGCCGCCCGCGCCGCGCTCTGGGAGCGCGGATACCTCTGGGAAGAGAACGCCAGACGAGTGGAGGAACTGGTGACGCAGGTCCGGGCGCGCCCGAGCGCCGCCCTGGCCGTGCCGAACCGGGAGGCTGAACCGTGTTGAACGCATTTTCCGTCGACGTCGAGGATTACTTCCAGGTCGGGCTCTTCGAGCGCTCGATCCCCCGCGAGCGCTGGGGATCGTTCGAGCCGAGAGTCGAACGCAACACACGACGGCTGCTGGATCTCTGCGCCGAGCACGGGGTCACCGGCACCTTCTTCTGCCTCGGCTGGGTGGCCGAGCGCTGGCCCGGGCTGATCCGCGACATCCGGGACGCCGGCCACGAGCTGGGCACTCACGGCCAGGACCACCGCCGGGTGACCACCCTGTCGCCCGAGGAGTTCCGGCAGGACCTCCGGCGCTCCAAGCGCGTCATCGAGGACGTCGCCGGCGTCGAGGTGATCGGCTACCGCGCCCCCAACTACTCGATCGTGCGCGAGACGATGTGGGCCGTGGACGTCCTGCTGGAGGAGGGCTTCCGCTACGACTCCAGCATCTTCCCGATCCATCACGACCGCTACGGCATCCCCGACTTCCCGCGCTTCCCGCGCCCGGTCAAGGGGGAGAACGGCGCGGCGCTGCAGGAGTTCCCCATCTCGACGATCCGCTTCGCCGGCATGAACTTCCCGTTCGTGGGCGGCGGCTACCTGCGGCATTTCCCGTTGAATTTCATCCGCTGGGGCATGCGGCGGCTCAACCAGCACGAGCGCCGCCCGGCCATCGTCTACATCCATCCCTGGGAGCTCGACCCGGACCAGCCGGTCCAGCCGGTCGGCGCCCTCACCCGCATCCGCCACTACCGCGGCCTCGAGCACACCGAGGAGCGGCTGGCCCGGCTCTTCTCCGAATACGCCTTCACTTCGTGCCGGGAGATCCTTGGACTATGAGCGCAGAGCCGTTGATCCTCACCGAACCCGCGCTGCTGGAGCGCCCGCCCCTGTCGTTGTCGAACCGGAAGCCGGCGACCGCCGTCGCCACGCTGCGGGACCACCGCGAGGCCGAGTGGGACCGCTACGTGCGCAGCGCGCCGGACGCCACCTTCTTCCACCAGCTCGGCTGGCGCTGGCTGGTGGAGCGGGTCTTCGGCCACCGGGCGCACTACCTGACGGCGTTGAGGGAAGGCCGGATCGTGGGGGCGCTCCCCCTGTTCGAGCTGAAGAGCGCGCTCTTCGGCCACTCGCTGGTCTCCATCCCCTTCGCCATCGGCGGCGGCGTGGTGGCCGACGACCGCGAGGCCGCCCGCGCCCTGGTCGCCGAAGCCAAGGCCCTGGCCCGCGAGCTGAAGGTGGATTACCTGGAGCTGCGCTCGGAAAAGCCTTTCGACGACCCCGAGCTGTTGACCAAGGACCTCTACGTCACCTTCCGCGCCGATCTCGCAATGGGCGAGGAGGCGCTGCTCCAGCGGATGGAGCGCAAGCGCCGGCAGATGTTCAACTACGTGGCGAAGGCGCCGTTCGAGCACCGGGTCGCCGGGATCGAGGAGCTGCCGACTTTCTACCGCATGTTCTGCGAGAGCATGCGGCACCACGGCACGCCGGTCTATCCGAAGCTGTTCCTGCGCGAGATCCTCGACCGCTTCCCGGCGGACACCAACCTGTTCCTGATCTATCACGAAGGCCGGCCGGTGGCCGCGACGCTCAACCTGCTGCGCGGCGACGTGGTGATGCCCTTCTACGCCGGCGCCGACCGGCACGAGAAGCCGCGCGGCGTGGACGAATACCTTTACATCTCGATCATGCGCTGGGCGCGGGACAACGGTTTCAAGACCTTCGACTTCGGCCGCAGCAAGCGCGGGACGGGCGCCTTCAAGTTCAAGCAGAGATGGGGCATGGACGAGGCTCCGCTGGCCTACCAGTACTACCTGGTGAAGTCGCGCGAGCTGCCCAACGTCAGCCCGGCCAACCCGAAATACCAGATGGCGATCAAGATCTGGCAGAAGCTGCCGCTGCCGGTGACGCGGCTGATCGGGCCGAGGATCGTGAAGAGGGTGCCGTGAAAGATCTCTCCATCGTCATCCCCCTCTACAACGAGGAGGAGAGCGTGGACGCCCTCTGCGAGGAGGTGCGCGCGGCGGCCGACCGTCTGAATCTCGACTACGAGGCGCTGCTGGTGGACGACGGCAGCACCGACCGCACCCCGGAGAAGCTGCGGCAGGTCTGCGGCCGCGATCCGCGCTTCCGGGCGCTCCGCTTCCGGCGCAATTACGGCCAGACGGCGGCGCTCCAGGCCGGTTTCGATCAGGCGCGGGGAAAAGTGGTCATCACCCTCGACGGCGACCTGCAGAACGATCCCGCCGACTTCGGGCTGCTGCTGCGCACCCTCGACGAAGGCTACGACGTGGTCTGCGGCTGGCGGCGCGACCGCCAGGACTCCCTCTCGCGCCGCGTCCCCTCGGTCGCCGCCAACTGGCTCATCGGCGCGCTCACCGGCATCCGCCTCCACGACAACGGCTGCACGCTCAAGGCCTACCGCGCCGGCGTGGTCAAGCGCGCCCGCCTCTACGCCGAGATGCACCGCTTCATGGCGCCCATGATGTCCCTCTCGGGATCGCGCTGCAAGGAAGTGGTGGTCAACCACCGGGCGCGTAGGTTCGGCCGCAGCAAGTATGGCTTCTCGCGCATCTGGAAAGTGGCCCTCGACCTGCTGGCGGTCCGCATGCTGCTCGGCTTCACCACGCGGCCCGCCAAGTGGTTCGCGGTCATGGCCGTGCCTTTCTTCTTCGCCATGATGCTCGCGCTGGCGGCCAGCGTCTACGTCCACTTCGGCGTCGCGGCGGATGAGAAGTACCCGCTGGTCTTTCCCGCGGTCACGATCCTGTGCGCCTTCGCTTTCGCTCACCTGACGATCGTCGGGGTCTTTTCCGAGCTGGTGGTGAGGATGGGAGACTTCAAGGAAACCGAGGCCGCGCTGGCTTCCGGAGATCACCTGCCATGAGAACCGCACGGCCGCGCGGAGAACCGGAAGTCTCGGTCGTCGTGCCCGTCGTCGAGCGCTACGGCGACCTCGCGCAGCTCCACGCGGAGCTCGCCGCCGAGCTCGCGCGCCTGGGCAAGAGCTGCGAATTCATCTACGTCGTCAACGAGCAGCTCCGGGAGGTCGTCCCCACGCTGCGGCGCCTCCAGGAGCGGCCCGGCGAGGAGGTCTCGATCGTCCTGCTGGGCGGCCCGTTCGGCGAGTCGGCGGCGCTGACCACCGGCTTCGCCAAGGCGCGCGGCGACTCCATCGTCACCCTCGCCTCCTACTTCCAGGTCGAGCCCGCCGGCCTCGAGCGGGCGTTCCAGGAGCTGGAGGACGGCGCCGATCTCGTGGTGGGCCGCCGCCATCCGCGCATCGACTCCCTGTTCAACCGCGCGCAGTCGCGGCTGTTCCACGGCATCGTCAACTATCTGACGCGCTCGCGCTTCCACGACCTGAGCTGCGGCTTCAAGGTCATGCGCAAGCGGGTGGCGCGCGAGCTCAACCTCTACGGCGGGCTGCACCGGTTCATCCCGCTGCTGGCCCTCGACCGCGGCTTCCTCGTCCGCGAGATCGCGCTGCCGCAGCGGCAGGAGGACCGCGCCACCCGCTACTTCGGCACCGGCACCTATCTCGGCCGGCTGCTCGACATCCTCAACATCTTCTTCCTCACCAAGTTCACGCGCACGCCCCTGCGCTTCTTCGGACCGGTGGGAGCCGGGATGTTCTCCCTGGGCGTCCTGATCGATCTGATCGTCGCGATCGAAAGGGTTTTCTTCGCGACCGCCCTCTCCGACCGCCCGCTGCTGCTGCTGGGGGTGCTGCTGATGGTGCTGGGGGTGCAGACGCTGTCGCTCGGCCTGATCGGCGAGATCATCATCTTCACTCACGCCCGCAACGTCCGCGACTACAAGATCGCCGAGGTGATCCGGGGCCCGCGCCTCGAGGCCGTGCCGGCGCCTCCGGAGGCCGACGCGGAGCGGCGGAGCGGCGTGGCGTCCTGAACCGGGGAGGAGACGGGGCGTGTGCGGAATCTGCGGCGAGTGGAGCTTCCTTGGAGCTGATCCCGAAGCCCTGGAGCGGATGAGCGCCGCCCTGGTCCATCGCGGCCCGGACGATCACGGCGCGGTGCTCCTCGGCGAGGCCGGCCTCGCCATGCGGCGCCTGGCGATCATCGACCTCGCCCGCGGCCACCAGCCCATCGCCAACGAAGACCACAGCGTCTGGATCGTCGCCAACGGCGAGATCTACAACTACCGCGAGCTGCGGCGCGACCTGATCGCCCGCGGCCACTTCTTCCGCACCGACAGCGACACCGAGGTCATCCTCCACCTCTATGAGGACCGCGGCGAGCGCGTGGTGGACGAGCTGCGGGGGATGTTCGCCTTCGCGATCTGGGACGTCCGCCGCCGCAAGCTCCTGCTGGCCCGCGACCGCTTCGGCCAGAAGCCGCTGTTCTACCGCTTCGACGGAAGGCGCTTCCTGTTCGCCTCGGAGATCAAGGGGATCCTCGCCGGCGCCGCTCCCGGCGCGCCGCGGCCGGAGCTGGACCTGCGCTCGCTCGACGAATACCTGACCCTGCGCTTCGTCCCCAGCCCGCGCACCCTCTTCCAGGGCATCCGCAAGCTGCCGCCCGCCCACGTGTTGATCCTCGACGCCTCCGAGGTCGACGAGCCGCGCGGGGGGCTGGCGCCCGCTCCCAGGATCGAGGTCCGGCGCTACTGGCGGCTGCGCTACGGACCCAAGCGCGGCGACCGCGAGGCCGACCTGGTGGAGGAGGCGCGGGAGCACATCCGCGAGACGGTCGAAGCCCATCTCGTCTCCGACGTCCCCGTGGGCGCCTACCTCTCCGGCGGCATGGACTCCAGCCTGGTGGTGGCCATGATGGCCGAGCTGCGCGGCGACCGCGTCCCCACCTTCGCCGTGGGCGTCGACGACGCGGGCTTCAACGAGCTGCCCTACGCCCGGATCGTGGCCCGGCACTACGGCACCGACCATCACGAGGAGATGGTCCAGCCCGACATGGTCCAGCTCCTGCCGGCCATGATCCATCACCTGGACGAGCCTTCGGACCCCATCGCCGCCTGCATGTACCACGCGGCCGCGCTGGCGGCCCGGCACGTCAAGGTGGTCCTCACCGGCGACGGCGGCGACGAGGTCTTCGCCGGCTACGACCGCTACTTCGGCTTCCGCTGGGTGAGCCTCTACGCCCGGCTGCCGGAGCCCCTGCGGCGCTACCTGCTGGGGCCGGCCGTCCACGCCCTGCGCGACTCCGCCGGCTACAAGAACCTGACGCAGAAGGCGCGCTGGGTGCACGACCTCTCGTTCCACCACGGCGGCCGGCGCTACGCCCAGGCCACCGCCTTCTTCCGCTTCGGCCACGAAGGCAAAGGGGGCCTCTACCCCCCGGGCGTGGTCGCCGAGCTGGCCGACCGCGATCCCATGGAGTCGGTGGTCCGCGGCTTCGACGAGGCCGAGGCGCGGGACGACCTCGACCGCATGCTCCAGGCCGACGTCGCCACGCGGCTGCCCGAGCACTCCCTGATGCTCTCCGACCGCATGACCATGGCGCGGGGTCTCGAGGCGCGCTCGCCCTTCCTCGACCATCGCCTCGCCGAGCTGGTGGCCACCATGCCCGCCCATCTCAAGATGCGCGGCCGCACCCTCAAGTACCTGCTGCGCCGCGTGGCCGTCCCTTATCTGCCGGAGGCGATCCTGAAGCGTCCCAAGCAGGGCTTCATGTTCCCGCTCGGCTACTGGATGCGCGGGCCGCTCCTGCCCGTGCTGCGTCACCTCCTCTCCACCTCCGCGCTGGTGGAGGAGGGGATCTTCCGGCGCGAGCCCATCGAGCGCCTGGTGGCCGAGCACGTGGCCGCGCGCGCCGACCATCACGTCCGGCTGTGGATGATCCTCAACGTCGAGGTCTGGTACCGCATGTACGTGCGCGGCGAGCCGCTGGAGGACCTCGCCGGTCTGCTGCGCGAGAGGCTGGGCTCGGCGGCCTGACGATGCCTGGGGCCTCGCAGCGCCGCCGGCGCCTCGGCCTGCTGCTGCGCCTGGGCGTCTCGGCGGGGCTGATCGCCTGGATCCTGGCCAGGACCCCCTTCGCGGAGGTGGCCGCCGCCTTCCGCTCCGCCGATCCGCGGTTCATCCTGCTGGCGGTCCTCCTCAACCCCCTCGGCTACGTGGCCAGCGTCAACCGCTGGCGCCTGCTGATCCGCGCCCAGGGCGGCGACGCGTCCCTTTCCTTCCTCACCCGCTCCTTCCTGGTGGGCGTTTTTTTCAACAACCTGCTCCCTTCGACCATCGGCGGCGACGCCGTGCGGGTCGTGGACACCGCCCGTTCCGGGGTGGACCGGGCGCGCGCCGTGGCGGTCGTCTTCGTGGACCGCTTCGTGGGATTGCTGGCGCTGATGCTCTTCGCGCTCGTGGGTCTCCTCCTCTCGGGACGCCTCGCGGACCGCGTGCCCGCCCTCTACGCCTGGGTGCTCGGCGGGGCGCTGGCGATGGCCGCCGTCGCCGGGCTGCTGTTCCTGCCGTCGCGGCGGGCGGGAGCGCTGCGCGCCTTTCAGGGCCAGGGCCGCGTCCTCGCCGGGGCCTTTGCATGGTCTTTGCTTTTACAGACCCTTGTGGTCTTCAACGGCTATCTCCTCGCGCGGGCTCTGCGCGTCCCCATTTCCCTCCCCTATTTCTTCCTGATCGTGCCGCTGGCCCTCTTCGTGATGATGCTGCCGGTCTCGATCAACGCCATCGGCGTGCGCGAAGGCGTCTGGGCCTTCTTCTTCGCGGCCTTCGGAGTGGCGGCGGCGAAGGGGGTGGCGGTGGCGTGGCTGGATTACGGGATGGTGCTGGTGCAGGCGTTGATCGGGGGGATCGTGTATTCAAGGCGGATGGCCGGCCGGGGCGGCGCGCCCTCCGAGGCCTCACCCCCTGGCCCCCTCTCCCACACCCCTCCCGACCCCCGGGAGAGGGGGAACGAAGCTGAAACGATATTGCCGGATTCTCCTTCCCCCTCTCCCGGTCGGGGGGAGGAGGATGGGAGAGGGGGCCAGGGGGTGAGGTCTCGGAGGGAAGATCGTCCCGAGGAGCTGCCGCTTTGAAGATCCTTCTCCTCGCCCCGCACCCTTTTTTCCAACAGCGGGGCACTCCCATCGCCGAGAGGTTGCTCCTGGAGGTCCTCACCGCCGAGGGGAACGAGGTGGACGTCCTCACTTTCCCGGAGGGGGAGGACCCGGCCATCCCCGGCGCCCGGATCGAGCGCATCCAGGCCCCGGCCTGGACCCGCGGCATCCGGCCCGGCTTCTCGTTCCGGAAGCTCGTCTGCGACGCCATCATGACCGTGGAGGTCCTGCGCCGCGTCCGCCGCGGGCGCTACGACGTCGTCCACGCCGTGGAGGAGGGGATCTTCATGGCCGTGCTCTGCAAGTGGCTCTTCGGCGTCCCCTGCGTCTACGACATGGATTCCGGGCTGGCCCGGCAGATGGCGGACCGCTACCGCTTCCTGGCGCCGGTGCGGTTCCTCCTCGACGCCGCCGAGCGCCTGGCCGTCCGCGCGAGCACCGGCACCCTCGCGGGCTGCCGCGCCCTGGAGGTCCAGGCCCGCGCCTGGAATCCCGAGGGACTGATCGCGCCGCTCGAAGACGTCTCTTTCGCCGGCTCCAGCCCCGGCGGCGCCGAGGATCTGATCCCCGAGCCGTGGCGCGGCGATCCCATCGTCCTCTACGTGGGCAATCTCGCGCCGTATCAGGGGATCGACCTGCTGCTCCAGGGCTTCGCCCTCGCCCAGCCCGAGGTCCCCCGCGCCCGGCTGGTCATCATGACCGGCGCCGGCGAGCGGGTCGGGCATTACCGCAAGCTGGCGGAGAGCCTGGGTGTCGCCGGCAGCGTCCATTTCGCCGGACCGCGCCCGATCGAGGCTCTGGGAGCCTGCCTGCGGCAGGGCACCGTGCTGGTGTCGCCCCGCGTCCACGGCGACAACACGCCGATGAAGATCTTCTCCTGCCTCGATTCGGGCCGGCCCCTGCTCGCCACCCGCCTGCCCACCCACACCCAGGTGCTCGACGACGACGTGGCGCTGCTCGTCGAGCCCGAGCCCGGCGCGATGGGCAGGGGTATCGCGCAGCTTCTTAAGGACGATATTCTGCGCGAGCGGCTGGCGGCCAACGCCCGCCAGCTCGCGCAGCGCGATTTCACGATCGACGCTTTTCGCCGCAAGCTCCTGACTTTCTATGACGCCGTCGAGGGGAGGATCGGACACGATGGGAACCATCATGGACAGACCGCGGGAATCGAAGCTCGACACCCGGGCCGTGGCTGAGGCGCTGGCCGCCGCCGCCGGCGCCGCGGGCCTCCAGCGCGCCCTCCACTCCGTGGACCTGGAGAAGCTCACCGCCAACGACGTGAGCCTGTTCTCCCGCACCCTGCGGAGCCGGGGCGGCGCGCCGGACGCCCGCATCGCCTACCTCGCCAACTTCACCCTCGACCTGCTGCCCCGCCACGTGGACGTCTGCTTCGCCCGCGAGGGCCTGCGGACGGAGCACTACGTGGGCGGGTTCGACCAGTACGTGCAGGAGGTCCTGGGGGAGGACACCGGCCTCGTCCGCTTCCAGCCTGACCTGGTCTTCCTGGCGCTCTCGCTCCGCCGTCTGCGACCCGGCTACTGGGCGAGCTTCGCCGCCCTCTCGCCGGCCGACCGCCGCGAGCTGCGCGACGAGGTCGTCGCCCATATCCAGACCTGGGCGGACACGGCCCTCCAGCGCCTCCCCGCCACCCTGGCGATCGCCAACTTCCCGGTGCCGGCCCAGCCCGCCTTCGGCGTCGCCGACCTCGACGTCGAATACGGCGAGACCGAATTCCATCTCGATCTCAACCTGGACCTCCTGCGCTGCTTCAAGGGCAACCCCCGCGTGCAGCTCTTCGACCTCGACCGTCTCGCCTCCCGCTTCGGCAAGGACCGCCTGTTGGACCGCAAGATGTACTACCTGGCGAAGATGGAGTGGTCTCCGGCCTTCCTCTCCTGCGTGGCCGGCGAGCTGGTCCGCCACGCCAGGGCGGCGCAGGGGCGGGCGCGCAAGTGCCTGGTCCTCGACCTCGACAACACCCTCTGGGGCGGCGTGGTGGGGGAGGACGGCCCGGCGGGCGTCCGCATCGGCGCCGGCGATCCCGAAGGCGAGGCCTTCCTGGACCTCCATCACCGCCTCAAGGCCTTGCAGGCGCAGGGGGTGCTGCTGGCCGTCTGCAGCCGCAACAACCCCGGCGACGTCGAGGAGCTCTTCGGCGCCCGTCCCGAGATGCCCCTGAAGCTCGACGACTTCGCCGCCTCCGAGATCTCCTGGGACCCCAAGCACGAGGGCCTGAAGCGGATCGCCGCCGCGCTCAACCTCGGCCTGGACAGCCTCGTCTTCGTGGACGACAACCCCGCCGAGATCAGCCTGATCCATCAGATGCTCCCCGACGTGAAGACCCTCCTGCTGCCGCCCGACCCGGCGGAGCACGTCGCCGCGCTGGACCGCCTGACCGACTTCGAGCGCGCCGCCATCACCGAGGAGGACGCGCGCAAGACCGAGCAATACCGGGAGAACCGCCGGCGGGAGGAGCTGTTGAGCGTGGCGGGCGACCTCCCCACCTATCTGGCGAGCCTGCGCACGGAGCTGGCGATCACCCGGGCGAAGCGGGACGACCTGCCGCGCATCCACCAGCTCTTCGCCAAGACCAACCAGTTCAACCTGACGACGCAGCGCTACACCCCGGCCGAGGTGGAACGTTTCATCAACTCGCCCATCTGCGAGCTCTGGGTGGCGCGGGCGAGGGACCGTTTCGGCGACCTGGGGACGGTCGGTCTCGTCCTCCTGCGCCGGGACGGCCGCATCGTCTACATCGACAGCTTCCTGATGAGCTGCCGCGCCATGGGCAGGGGGATCGAGACGGCGCTCATGAACCACGTGAAGCGCCGCCTGATGGACGAGCCCGGCCACCTGGAGCTGCGCGGCCGCTACGCCCCGACGGTGAAAAACAACCCCGTCGAGACCTTCTACGAAGACCAGGGTTTCCGCCTCCTGGAGCGCCGCGACGGCGGCGAGAAGCTCTACGTCCTCCGCCGCATCGAGGCGAGGGTGAAGCCCTGCGACTGGATCGAAGTGGGACAGGACGCGATGGCGTTGGGGTTTGGGTGAGTCCCCGGCGTTGCCGGTAATCGGGGCGGTCTACCCTTCGAGGCCTCACCCTCGGTCCCTCTCCCATCTCCCTGCCGCCCGCCCCCGGGAGAGGGAGGGCCCTGCGATTGAGGTCTTTTTGAGATCGGCAAGATCGCTTCCTCAACGTTCCCCCTCTCCCGGCCGGGCGGGAGGGCGGTGGGAGAGGGGGCCAGGGGGTGAGGTCTCGAAGGGCAGGCCGCCTCAGCCGGCAAGATCGCCTTGGAGACCGCTAATGCCCCGCCTTCCCATGCGTCAGCCACAACGCCGCCGACACCAGCATCACCCCGAGGGCCAGCCACAGCAGCTCCAGCGAGGTCTGGATCTCCAGTTGCAGCGCGTACTCGAAGAACTTCACCACCAGGATCAGCAGCACCACCTTGGCGAGGCGGTCCTTGAGGTCGTCCAGGCTGCGGATCAGCAGCAGGCGCTCGGCGAACTCCGAGCCTTCGGCGATGTCGATGCGGCTGACGAAGAGCTCGTACAGCCCCAGGGCGAAGATGAACATGATGGTGGCCAGCAGGTAGCCGTCCACCACCTCCACCACGTGGGTCACGATGGAAGAGCGCGCCTCCATCCGGTCGGCGTCCGCGGTCTCCGGGTAGTGCAGCATGTGCCCGAGCAGGCCGACCGCGTCCATCGTCGACACGAAGAACATGCCGAACGCCACCGCCAGGCTGGCCAGCACCGCCACCAGCACCACCAGCCGGCTCTGCCAGAGGCCCTTCTCGAAGAGGGATTCGATTCCCATAGGAGGGGCGTAGGATATCCGAAGGCGCGCGCCGCCTGAAAGGAGGCCCTGTATGAAAAGCTTCGGCATCGTCATCCTCCTCTCCCTTTCCCTGCTTGCCGGAGGCTGCGCGAGCGTGAAGATCCCGCCCAAGCTGACGCCCGCCGAGCGGGACCTCGTCCAGGCGACGAAGATCCACGCCGTGGTGGGAGTCCAGACCGACGAGTATCCCGTCTACTCGAACAAGCTGGCCGACGCCCTCCGCCGGACCGGACTGTTCGACGAGGTCGCCCTGATCGACGACCTCCAGCGCGAGCCCGATCTCATCGCCACCGTGGAGAAGCACGTCTACGGCGCGCCGGGCATCCCCGTCTTCGCCCTGTTGACCTTCGGCGTCATTCCGTCCTCGGCGGAGGAGACCCACGGCTACGTCTTCTCCCTGCGCCCGGCCCGGACGGGGGCCGCGCCGGTGCTCCTCGACGTCCGCTACTCGGGCAAGACGACGCTCGGCTGGGTCGCCCTGCTGATGAACCTCTCGACGCAGCGCACCATCAAGGATCCCTACAAGACCGACCGTCTCAACGACACCTTGAAGGCCGCCATCGCGAAGCGGGCCGGGGAGATCCAGGCGCTGATTCCCGGCGACGGGGGCGGGGGAGGGCGGGCGGGCCGATAACAGGGTTCAGGGCGGTCGTTGGTGGCTGGGGCGGGATGCCCTTCGAGACCTCACCCCCTGGCCCCCTCTCCCAGCGCCCACCCGCCCGTCCGGGAGAGGGGGAACGATGAGGAAGCGATCTTGCCGATCTCAAGAAAACCTGGATCGCAGGGCCCTCCCCATGGGAAGGCCGAGGACATATGAAGTTCAGGGCGGTCGTTGGTGGCGGGGGCGGGATGCCCTTCGAGACCTCACCCCCTGGCCCCCTCTCCCAGCGCCCACCCGCCCGTCC